>NZ_JACHBR010000001.1:1200000-2400000 GCF_014200435.1 Sphaerisporangium krabiense
TGCGCACCGACGCCCAGCGCGACGCCATCGCGCTCGCGGCCGAACTGGCGGACGAGATGGCCCAGGCCGACGCCTACGTCCTGGCCGTCCCCCTCTACAACTACGGCGTCTCCCAGCACGTCAAGACCTGGCTGGACCTGCTCTTCACCGACCCGCGCTTCGCCCCCGGCACCGAGCCGCTGCTGGCCGGCCGCCCCACCGCGCTGGTGATCACCCGCGGCGGCGGCTACGGCGAGGGCACCCCCCGCGCCGGCTGGGACCACGCCACCCCCTGGTACCGCCGCATGTTCGGCGACCTGATGCGCATGGACCTGCACGTGAGCGAGGTCGAGCTGACGCTCGCCGAGGTCCACGACTCGATGGCGCCGCTGCGCCCGCTCGCCAAGGAGTCGCTGCGCGCCGGGCACGAGTCCGCCGAGCGGCACGGGCGCGTCATCGCCGGGCAGACGGCGTCCGCCCTCACCTGACCTCCCCCACGGACCGGATGCGAGCACGGAAAAGGGCCGCCGCGCCCTGGTGGGTCGCGGCGGCCCCTGTGCCGTCAGGCCGTGATCACCCGGTCAGGGTGAAGTCGTCGGCGTAGACGTTGCCCTGGCCGTACCAGCCGTGCACCGACAGCGTCACCGATCCGTTGGAACCGGTGGTGAAGGGCAGGCTGAGCTGGCTCCAGCCGCCGGACGAGCCCCACGTGGAGGCGCTGGCGCCGCCCGAGACCGAGATGAAGGCGAAGCTGCCCTGCACCCAGCCCTTCAGCGTGTAGCTGTGGTTCGGCGTCAGCGTCAGCGTCTGGGTGCACTCGCCCGTGCTGCTGGAGGACGCCGCGACCTGCAGGGCGTGCGTGCCTCCGTGGGCCGGCGAGCCGACCACCGCGCTGCCGTTCTGGCAGTTCCACGGGCTCAGGGCCCCGGACTCGAAGTCGCCGTTGGTGATGCCGCCGCCCGGCGCCGCGGTCACGGTGAGCGCGTAGGTGGCGCTGTGGCTGCCCGAGGGCGCCGTGCCGGTGACGGTGATCTGGTAGGTGCCCGGCGCGGTCGTCGCGGCGGTGACCAGCTTCAGCGACGAGGTCGCGCCCGCCGTCACCGAGCTCGGCGTGAGCGTCGCGGTCACCCCGGCGGGAGCACCCGTCGCGGCGAGCGTGACGGTCTGCGCCGAACCGCTGGTGACCGCGGTGTTCACGGTCGCCGTCGCGGTGGAGCCGGCCGTGACCGAGCCGGACGCGGGGCTGACCGCGACCGAGAAGTCACTGCCCGGCGTGCCGGTGATCGTGAGGTTGAAGGTCGTGTCGTGGCTGCCGGAGGCCCCGGTGCCCTTGACGGTGATCGGGTAGGTGCCCGGCGTCGCCGACGAGGTCGTCACCAGCTTCAGCGACGAGGAGGCGCCCGCCGTCACCGAGGCCGGCGTGAGCGTCGCGGTCACCCCGGCGGGAGCGCCCGTCGCGGTGAGGTTGACCGTCTGCGCGGACCCGCTGGTGACCGCGGTGTTCACGGTCGCCGTCGCGGTGCCGCCCGGCTGCACGGACCCGCTGGAGGGGGAGACCGAGACCGAGAAGTCGTTCGACGGGGTGCCACCGCTGGTGAACGGCGCGAATGCCTGGCTGAAGAACCAGGTGCTCTGGGCGATGCCGGAGCAGCTGTCGGAGCCGCCGGTGCCCGGGCAGCCGCCGTTGTCCCGCTGGAGCGCCCAGAACGAGATCATCGCGATGCCCTTGCTCTTCGCCCAGTCCAGGACGGGAGCGGCGTCGGTGGTGTAGAAGGTCTCCGCGGCGCCGAAGTCGTCGATGCCGATCATCTCGGTGACGCCGATCATGCCCCACAGCTCGGTGTCCGACTTGCTGGGGTACAGGTTCTTGAGCTGGTTGAACAGCCCCTGAGCGGAGCTCTTGGTGTCGTTCGCCATCTGGTGGGAGGCGTTGTCGTAGTAGTCGAACGTCATGATGTTGACCACGTCGATCCTGGCGCCGTTGGTCACGGCGTTGCGCAGGACGGCCAGACCGCTGGAGGCCAGACCGCTGGTGGTCGTCGGCAGCGTGTACGAGAACTGGATCGTCTTGCCGTTGGCGGCGGCCCAGTCCTCGGTCAGCTTGATCGCCTTGTTGCGGCGGTCGATGCCGGCGCTGTTGTTCAGCGAGTTGTCCTCGATGTCCAGGTCGATCCGCGTAATTCCGTACGTGGTGATGATGCTCTGGAAGACCGAGGCGATGCTGTTGACGTTCGTGCAGCTGTCGGCGATCTCGGTGCCGGTGTTGGTCGCCGTGTAGCCGCCGAAGGAGGCGATGACGTCGCCGCCCGCCGCGCGCATCGTGTTGATGGACGCGCCGAACGTGGACTGCGAGATCGGCATCTCGGTGTCGCCGTTCCAGTAGGCCGTACACGACCCCTTGGTCGCGGCCTGGAGGAATGCCATGGTGAGGTATTTGGCCCCGGACTGCTGGGACAGGGTGGCCGGGTCTTCCCCGGTCCATGCCTCGAAGTAGGGGGCGAAGACGTGAGCGGGTATTCCGGCCGCCGCCTGGGCGGGCGCGCCGCCCACGACGGCGAATCCGAGCGCCGCGGCGGCGGTCGTGATGACCGCCAGCGCCATGCGCAGCATTACGCGCAGTTGCATGGAGACTCCCACACGCGAAGTCAGGCCGGGGTCGTACGTCCCGGCCATCTGGGGGGTGGCGCATCGGCCGGCGCGCGGCGTCGCCGATGCGTGCTTCAAGATGGGGCGTGCTGCGGATCCGCGTACCCAATCGTTGGATCAGCGGGTTCTTTTGTCAAGTTTCTTAACAGTTGTTCTAGGCAACTTTCTTAACAGTTGCGTCGCCACATGGGGCTTGACCTGGACATATGGCTTCTGATTTCCGTGCGGACGGGACGGCCTAATCGATCTTGTGCTGGGCGGACGCCAGATCGGCCCTCCACGGCGTGGCCCCTGCGGCCCCGCGGAGGCGCGGCGCCCCGATCCACCAGCCACATCGGGTCACTTCGGCAACCGGCACCCCAGCGGCGACAGGGGGCACCCCAGCCTCACCAGACCCCACCCCAACGCCCCCGGCCACCGGTACGGCCCGCCGTTAGCGTGTCGCCGTCCCCGCTCGTCGGAGGGAGTCGAAGGTGCAGCTCAACAGAGGGTCGGCCCTCATCGCCATGGCGGCGCGAACGCGGGCCCGCCGCGTCGCCGGCCTCGGATGGAACGTTCTCGGCGCGATCATCGCCGCGGCCCTGCTGGTGTTCGTCACGGCCGCCGGCGCCGCCGCGGGCGGGCCCCGCCCCGGCGCCGCGGAGCCGCCAGTGGGCCGGGCGAGGTTCCACCCGTCCTTCACGCACGGCCGGGTGCCCGTGGACGGCGGCGTCCTGCACTACGTCCGCGGCGGCTCAGGGCCCGCGCTCGTCCTGCTGCACGGCTGGCCGCAGACCTGGTGGGAATGGCGCAAGGTGATGCCCGCCCTCGCCCGCACGCACACCGTCATCGCGTTCGACCTGCCCGGCCTCGGCGGCTCCACCGTCCCGCCCGGCGGCTTCGACGCGGCCACCACCGCGCGCCGGATCCGCCAGGCCGTCCACCGGCTCGGCTTCCCGCGGGTGAAGATCCTCGCCCACGACGACGGCGCCCTCGTCGCCTACCCCTACGCCCGCGACTTCCCCTCCGAGGTCAGCCGGCTCGCCGTGCTCGAACTACCGCTCAACGGCTTCGGCCTTGAGGACGCCTACCGTCTGAGCTGGCACTTCCGCTTCAACTCCTCCCCCAAGCCGCTTCCCGAGCGGATCGTCTCCACCCGGGACGACGTCGAGGCCTACCTCGGCGGCCTCTTCGACGGGGCACACCGTCCCGCGGCCATCGACCGGCGCGAGTACTTCCGCGCCTACGCCGACCCCGCCACCCGCAGCGCCGCCTACGAGTACTACCGGGCGTTCGCCGCCAACGCCGCCGACAACCAGGCCAACGCGTCCAGGAGGCTGGCCATGCCGGTCCTCGCGATGGGGGCGCAGCACGTCTTCGGCACCCAGGTCGCCGAGTCGTTCCGCCATGTCGCCGAAGACGTCCGCGAGGTCGTGGCCCCCGACTCCGGCCACTGGATCCCCGAGGAGAACCCCACCTTCCTGATCGACTGTGCCGCCCTTTTCTTCGGCTCCCCTGCCTCCACCCCCTCCCCCGCCTTGGCGCCCTGCGCGCCATGACCGTGCCCGATTCCGAGAACCGAAAAGCTGAAGTGGCGGCGAACAGCGTCTTCGGCGTCAACGGAGGAGGAGTCTGCACTGCCCTCCTCTCACGCGCCTGAGTAGCGATACTCGACCCCGCCCGCTCCACACCTCAGTCGCCGCGTGAGTGGTCCCGACAAACAGCCGCCGAACCCTCGGCGTATAGAGAGGCGGGGCCGCGCCCTGGCCCGTCGCGGTCCCCGCCCGGCTCGGTGTAGGTGGCACGGTCCGAAACCGTCGCTCCCGGCCCATAGTGTGGGCGGCGGCGGCAGGCGCACCGCCCTCGCCCCGCCCGGGTGATCCGGTCACCCGCGACCGGCACCGCGGACCGGAGCCAGGACGAGCCGTGCCCCGCCCCCCATACCGCACGGATCAGTACAACCGTCTTCACGATTCGAGGCAGGACCATGAGCACAGTGACCTCGCAGGACGGCACGGTCATCGACTACGACCTCTACGGCGACGGGCCCGCCGTCATCTTCATCGGCGGAGCGACCCAGTACCGCGCCATCGACCTCGGCACCCGGCAGACCGCGCGTCTGCTCGCGGACGAGGGCTTCACCGCCGTCGACTACGACCGCCGCGGACGCGGCCGCTCCGGCGACACCTCGCCGTGGGCGCTGGACCGCGAGGTCGAGGACCTCGCCGCCCTGATCAAGGCGGCCGGGGGCGCCGCCACCCTCTACAGCAGTTCCTCCGGCGCCACCGTGGCCCTGGCCGCCGCGGACGCCGGCATCGGCGTCACCGCCCTGGCGCTGTACGAGCCGCCGTTCTTCGCCGGCGCCGACCTCTCCGAGCACCTGACCGCGCTGCGCTCCTTGCTGGCGGACGGCAGGAACGACGAAGCGATGCGCTACAACATGACGACGGTCATCGGCGTCCCGTCCGAGGTCGTCACCGGCATGGCGAATTCATCCGGCTGGGCCGACATGGTGGCGGTCGCCCCCACCCTGCTCTACGACCTCACGGCGACCAACGACGTCAACACCGACCCCGACTGGGCCGCCCGCTGGTCCTCGATCACCGTCCCGGCGATCGTCTACTCAGGCGACCGAACCTTCCCCGGCCTCCCCGAGTGCGCCGACGCGGTGGCCGCCGCCCTCCCCACCGCCACCCGCCAGATCCTCCACGGCCAGGGCCACGGCCCCACCCCCGAGGCCATAGCCCCCGCCCTCCTCCGGTTCCTCGGCCGGGCGGGCGACGCATCGGACGACGGGCGTTAGGAGCGCGGGCGCCACCGGCGGCCGGCTCAGGTCCAGGCGCCGGCCGATACCCGGGCGACGGTGGTGCTCAGTATCCGCACTCCGCGTACCGAACTGGGGTCCACGTTGGTCAGGTCGCGTACGCGACGCAGGCGATAGTCCAGTGTCCGTGGATGGATGTGCAGGGCGGCCGCGGCGGTGAGCCGGTTCATGTCGGCGCGGTAGTAGGCGTCCAATGTCCTCACCAGGTCGGGGCCGCTCGCCAGGCGGCGAGCGATCTCACGCAACCACTGGTCGACCTCGGGGAGTTGCGCGGCGCCGAGTTCGGCGAACACGTCGGCGACGCCGGAAAGGGTTCGCGGTGTGGTCTCCACCGGTGCGACGTGCGCAACGCGCCGCGCCAGCTCCGCCGTCCTGTCCAAGGCGTTCACCGGTCCGGCGGCCGTGCCCACCGCGCAGGGCCTGTCCAGCCGTTCCACGATGTCGCGGACCAGCCTCATGAGCCGGTCGCCGTGCGACACCGGCGGTGACGACGACACCGGGGACGAGGACGCCGGGCCATGGTGCGGCACCAGGACGAGCAACTCGTTCGGTCCCTGCCAGGACAGCGGCACGAGATGGTCGCCGTACACGCGCGCGATGAGATCGTCGTGCGCGGTCTCGGCGCGGCCGAACGGACCGCCCGGCATCCTGACGACGACCACCAGGTAGCGGTCGTGCAGGGGGACGCCCAGGCCGCGCGCGAGGCTGGCGGCGATGGCGTCGCCGGTGAGCAGCAGGTGCGTGAGCGTGCGCACCCGGGTCGCCACCGAAAGGCGCAGGTGCTGCTCGTCCATGTACGCCTGGAGGTAGGCGGCGCAGCCGCGCATGCCCTGGGCGCCGCACCACGCGGTCAAGCGCAAGAGCTCCTGCACGTCGTGCCCTTCGACCGCGTCGTAGCACTCGCGGAGCATCAGGTCGGCGTGCAGCGTCAGCACACGCCGTACCGTGTGGACGGAGAAGCCACCGCGCGCACGCTGCTGACCGATGCTCCCGATGAGGGAAAGGTCGTCCGCGTCGAGCTGCCTGTCTTCGCTGACGCACTCGATCGTGCGACGGCGGAACCAGACGGCGTAGTCCAGCGTCTCGGCGTATGCCTGCGGGTCCGCGCCTTCCTTGCGGTACTCCGGCAGCTCACGCATATACACGCTCACTTCGGCTCGCGCGTTGGCGTCGCAACGTTTCATCAACGTGCGTAAAAGGTCGCCCATACCGATTCTTCCCTCTTTGTGCGGGCGGCATCGCACACACCGCGCCGACCGAATGACCCTCAGGCCTTGCCAAATCGTCCGAACACGCTGAGCGCGCCTCATGGTAACCCGCCACGGCACGACGTTCAGTATGTGAGCCGTACGGACGATCATCGAATCCAATGAGGGGTCCGACACTATGTCGCCAACGGCCCTGCCAGCCATTATCGAGCAAACATCCAGACCCAAAGCGAAAATTCAAAGCCGAAATCGGTGTCCCGGCGGCCGTTACTCCAAGGCGCGTTCCATCGCCACCGCGATTGCGAGAAATGACAATCCGACCTTGATCGCGGCCGGACGATTCCACACATGTCACGACGACAGTTCCTCTGTCCCCCGGCAAAGTTGTTGCCGCTGACGGCGCCGGCATATCGCGATGACGAGAGCCGTCGGCCACACTCGCCGACACTTTCGACAGGGGAGGAATCGATGCAGGTAAGAATCAGAAGAGGAATCGCCGCGCTCATCGCGCTGACCGCCGCGACGGCGCTCGCCATCGGGCCCGCGGGAGCCGGTTCGGCGGCGAGCCGCCATTCGGCCTCTGCCGCCTCACTGCGGGCGTTCGGGATCACCAGTGACGGCAAGGTCATGGCCGAGTTCACGACCGACAAGCCGGAGGAGCTCAACTGGGTCAGGCGGATCAGCGGGCTCGTCAACGACACCGCCGCGATCGGCATCGACTTCCGCGTCCAGGACGGCAAGTTCTACGCCGTCGGGAACCGCGGCGGCGTCTACACGATCTCGCTCCCGACCGGCGCCCAGGACCCGGTGGTCGTCACAAAGGTCTCCCAGCTCGGCGTCGCGCTGCAAGGCACGAACTTCGGCGTCGACTTCAACCCCGCCGCCGACCGGTTGCGCGTGATCAGCGACACCGGCCAGAACCTGCGGCACAACCTCAACGACAACACGACGGTGCCGGACACCCCCTTGAGCACCGACTCCTGCGCCCCCGCCGTCACCGGCGTGTCCGCCGCCGCCTACACCAACAACGACCTCAACAGCGCCACCGCGACCACCCTGTTCGACATCAACACCACGACCGGCCAGGTCGTCATCCAGTCCCCCGCCAACAGCGGCCTGCTGGCCCCCACCGGCGCGCTCGGCACGTCCGTCGGCTCCAACGCGGGCCTCGACATCTACAGCGACCTGAGCAACGGCAAGACCGTCTCCAACTCCGCCTACGCCACCCTCGTCCTCCCGAACGGCGACGCGACCCTCAACGCGGTGGACCTGACCACCGGCGCCGCCACCCGCATAGGCGACCCCTTCCCCCTGGCCATCACCGACATCGCCCTCGCCCTCGACTCGAACTGACCCCACGACCACGGCACGAGAGGCCCGTCACCGCGCAAGCGCCGGTGACGAGCCTCTCCGAGCCGATCTGGCACGTCCGGGGGCCGCGGGTCATTCCTAACGACGATATGGCCAGGCATAATCACAAAAGCCAAGCCAGCACAGCGCGGGAGAACCACCATGGCGGACGAGCCGGCCGGACGCTTATCCCATCAAAACGATTCCGGTGACGCGCGGAAACAGCCTTCGAGCAGAGCGCGCATCGACACCTCCGTGCCGCACTCGGCGCGGGTCTGGAACTACCTGCTGGGAGGCAAGGACAACTACCCGGTGGACCGGCAGGCCGGGGACCGGGTCCGTGAGGTGTTCCCCGGCATGGCGGACGTCGCGCTGCACTCCCGGTACATGCTCACCCGGGTCGTGCGGTACCTGGCCGGAGAGGCGGGCATCCGCCAGTTCCTGGACATCGGCACCGGCCTGCCCACCGTCGACAACACGCACGAGGTGGCCCAGCGGGTCGCGCCGGAGTCGCGGATCGTCTACGTGGACAACGACCCGCTGGTGCTGGTGCACGCGCACGCGCTGCTGACCAGCACCCCCGAGGGCGTCACCGACTACATCGAGGCGGACGTGCGCGAGCCGGAGGTGATCCTGGAGGCCGCGGCCAAGACCCTCGACCTCGGCCGGCCCACCGCGCTCATGCTGATGGGCATCCTCGGCCTGGTCGGCGACGACGACGAGGCGCGGTCGATCGTGACCCGGCTCATGGCCGCCCTCCCGCCGGGCAGCTACCTGGCCCTGTACGACGGCGCCGACACCGACCCGGCCTACGTCCAGGCCCTCCGCAACCACAACGCGCGACCCGGCGTGGTCCCCTACACCGCGCGCAGCCCGGAGACGATCGCCCGCTACTTCGACGGCCTGACGCTCCTGGAGCCGGGCGTCGTCCCGGTCACCAAGTGGCGCCCCAACCACCCCGAACTGAGCGAGCCGCCCGAGGTGGCCTGCGCGGGCGGCGTCGCCAGAAAACCCTGACCGCGAAGCCGGAATCACGGTCGCGGGACATCTCCGCGCAGGGACCGCCGGCGACGGCGGATCCCGGCCGAGTTCATGGCGTCCTTTCGTCGTCCGTCTCCGGGCCCCTGTATTCGGGCCTCAGGCGAAGCCCGCGAGTTTGTAGAGCACCAGCGAGCCCGCGACCGCCACGTTGAGACTGTCCCCCACGCCGATCATGGGAATCTCCACCACACCGTCGAGCAGGTCGAGCGCCTCGGGCGGGATACCGTCCCGCTCGTGCCCGAGCACGGCGACGGTCGGCCGGCGGGCCATCGGCAGGTCCGCCAGCCGGATCGCGTCCTCGGCCAGCTCGACCCCAAGGACGGACACCCCGTCCTCCCGCTGCCCGCCAAGCCAGTCCAGCGGCTCACGCACCCAGTGGACACACGACGACTGCCGCAGCGTGTTCCCCCGGTCGAGCGCCTCCCGCACCCACGGCAGCCGAGGCACGGCCAGGCACGCGCCGACGGCGTCACAGGTACGCAGCAGCGTGCCCAGGTTCACCCCGTACAGCGGCCACAGCGGCGCGGCGATCAGATGCCCGAGACACCGAGGCGGCCGCCGCCGCCGCTCAGCACGCAGTTCCTTGGTCGTGCGAACCCGCACAGCGGGCCGGCTCACCACAACCTGCGGACGGCCTCCGCACAATGAAAACGCGACTGAAAAGGACGCTTTCAGCGGCGCGCCCGAACCATCGACGAAACGTCTGGACCCCCAGCATACGGGCAAGCCCTCGCCCCACCGCAAGATCCGCTACGCCGTACCAGCCGTACCGGCCTCAACAGCGCAGGTCATACAGGGTACGGCTTCCCACCGGGCACGGCTCGGCCGTACCACCCACCGGCAAGGTCTCACCTACCCGTGCCCGGTGGGGCCTTTCACAGATTGACGGGATAGCTGAGCGACAGCTCATCCGCCGGAACCCCCCGGATTCCCCAGTTGGCTTTCGGCATCTCGACAATGGTGAGCTCGATGTCATCGACGGACAGCTCGAGCCCCGCCGCCAGCCGCTCGTACACGGTACGGATCAGCTCACGCTTGGCCTCGTCGGAACGCCCCGTGAAGCACAGCACCTCGATGATCAGATACCGATCACTGCGCTGCGGGCAGATCATGTCCTCGGGATCGAGCAGCAAGAAGCGATGAAACCGCTTCTCCGACGGCAGCCTCCACGCCGCCCCCAGACACTCCTGCAACAGATCGGAGATCCTCCCCTGCTGCCCCGCCCAAATGTCGCGCCGACCATAAACCTTGATCTGAGCCATCTACCCAGTCTGCACCGCATCGCCCCATCTCGGAGGAGTCCCCGAAGGGTCTCGGCTGGGATGGGAACGCCTGGGGCCGAGTGCTACTTGGGCCGTTTGCAGAAGCCGATGTACTGCCAGTGCCATGGCGTTTCGCCTGATGACTTCAGGTAGACGGCCTGCTCGCCTCCCGATCTCAGCACCCGGACCGGGATGGGCCACTCCGTACGGGGAACGGCCTTGCAGTCGGTTACCCGGTACTTCACCTGCAACCCCATCTCCTCACCGGGAAGCAGCACGTAGGGGCCGCGCCGCGCCGGCAGGAGAAGCTTCATCCCCGGTCCACTCCGCCCGAACCCGACGATCGTGACGGCTTCCTTGCCCTCGTTCGTGATGCCTATCGTGAGGTCAAGGTCACCCCCGCCCTTGCCATCACCCGAGCTGGATCCACCGGCGCCACCGTTCGCCACGATGCGAGGCGCAGAGACCGACACCGGAACCGGAACACTAGTGATCTTGGGAGTCGCGGCGCCAGACGCCTCTGCCACGCTGATCGCGCAACCGGCCTCAGCGACAAGGCCGACAGCCGACACGACGGCAAGGGCGAACCGACCAGGCCGCGACCGTAAGAAGGGCTCTTTGCTCACGTCGGCCATGATCCACCATGGTCGGACGACGCGCGACAGACATTCAGAATCGTCAACAAGCGGATCGTGGACGCGCTTGCCCCCGGACACGCGCCGGATGAGATACGAAGGGTCCTGGATGATCTCCAGGACCCTTCGACGTTGCCAGGAGTACGGCGCCCCCGTCCTCCGTACTGGAAGCGGGGGCGTCGTCACGCCGCTCGGCGTCGCGTCAGTCGGCGAACACGGTGTATCGGTACCGCACGTAGCACGGGCAGTTGACCGACGAGATCTCGCCCACCCCCACCAGTGGACCGGACATAGCGACCCCTCCCACCCAAGGGTTCACGTGCACGCCGCTCACGTAAACCGCCTGCCTGCCTGTGCCGCCCGTGCACTGGCTGTAGGCGACGTACCCCTCCTGCCAAGTGGTGCAGCCCGTCTGGATGGCGTGGGCGGGGGATGCGGAGCCCACAAGCAGCGAGGCGGTGAGCAGGGCGAGGGCGGACACGGCTGCGGTCCGGTTCATTCTCATGTGCGCTTCCTCCGGCTCCGAAGGTAAATGGCGCGTCCATTAAGAAACTTTCCTAAGCAGAAGATACGCGCTGGACGATGCGAGTCAAGAACGTTCCGCCACCCACCTCGGCAACCACAGGCCTACCGGCGAGGGGAAGTTCTTCTTACGTCGATGGCCGCGTTCGTCGAGTTGGGGGGACCGGGACATCATGTGCCTGACGCTCGATGTGTCCTGGCCGGAGGTCAACGCGATGTCCAGGACACATCGCCGTTGCCTGGACGGGACGCCTTCCGTGAGAGGTCCGGATCATGGTGTGCGACATGGACAAACGGCCCTTGTTCCATTCCGCGTATATTCCGGGAGCAGTGACGCACGGCTGCTTTCGGCCGTGCCCGGCTGCATGGGGCCGGAAACCAGAAGAGGCCCCGGAGGGCCTCTGAGCTAGAGTTCTGCTGGTGGCAGGTCCAGGTTCGAACCTGGGCAGGCTGAGCCGACCGCCTGTCGATCAGGGGATGTACACCTCGTAGTAGTAGCCCGCCGGATTAACGCTACCTCCGCGGTACCAGTGGCAGCCGAGAAGCGAGGTGTATTGACCGTTCTGCACAGCATCATCGAAGGCGAGTTTACAAGCGGCCTTGGTCTGGTAGGGACCCTGCAGATACCAGTCCTGTGCCGGCCAGCCCGCGGCGGCCACGGCCGCGCCGGTCTGGGTGGCGGCGAAGGCGGATCCGGTAGTAGCCAGGATACCGGCGCCCAGCGCCACGGCGAGTACAGCGGAATTCAATCGGCGAATCCTCATTGTGGGTGACTCCTCACATTCGGGAAGCAACACCTTCAGATGACCACCGGCTACGAGCATCGTCAAGACCGAGCAAGGCATTCCCCGTGTGCTACCAATCACCTTCCCTGGGTTCCTTTCGGCCCTCAGCGAGAGCTACAGCGCGCCCGGCCAGAGAGCAGGCGTTCACGGCCGATGAAGCCGCCCCACTGCTCATGGATGTGCCCTACACCCTGCGGCCCGCGGCCGTGTCCACGTGGCTCAACGCCGGCGTCCCAGGGCTCCAGGTCGCCGAGTGGGCAGGGCACAGCGTGAACGTGCTTCTGCGGATCTACGCGAAGTGCGTCCTGGGACAGGACGCCACCGCCCGGAAGCTCATCAGCGCCGCCCTGAAGCCGCCACAGGAGGCCAACTGACAGCGACGCGGATACGACGCGGAGGGCCGTAGAGAGCCAGCGTCAGCCGAACACGACAAGAACGGCCCCTGACCGCGTTCACGCTGGTCAGGGGCCGTTTCTGCTTGTGGTGGCAGGTCCAGGGTTCGAACCTGGGTAGGCTGAGCCGACGGTTTTACAGACCGCTCCCTTTGGCCACTCGGGCAACCTGCCGTGTCGGCCGCTCTCGCGGTGACAGGTAGAAGAATAGCGGACTTCAGAGGTGCCTGTGACACCGGTTTGTCCCTGGCCTGATCCACACGAGACGGGGTGAGTGTCGCTAGGGTCGGGGGGACGAGAGAGGACACCTAACCGATGGCCGACAGCAGTTTCGACGTGGTGAGCAAGATCGACCGGCAGGAGGTCGACAACGCGCTGAACCAGACGGTCAAGGAGGTCGGGCACCGCTTCGACTTCAAGGGCACGGGGGCCGGGATCGCGTGGTCGGGGCAGGACATCACGATCAAGGCGAACAGCGAGGAGCGGGCGAACGCGGTCCTTGACGTGTTCAAGGAGAAGATCATCAAGCGTGGCCTGTCGCTGAAGATCTTGGATGCCGGGGAGCCGAAGTTGTCCGGCAAGGAGTATCACCTGACCGTCGGTCTCAAGGAAGGCATCGACCAGGAGCACGCCAAGAAGATCTCGAAGATCATTCGGGATGAGGGGCCGAAGGGCATCAAGGCGCAGATCCAGGGGGACGAGCTCCGGGTCAGCTCCAAGAAGAAGGACGAGCTGCAGGAAGTGATCGCGCTCCTGAAGGGCAAGGACCTGGACATCGCCCTGCAGTTCACCAACTACCGGTAACCGGTAGGACGGTTCTGCACGGCGGGTAGGACGGGTCACCGTCAGGACCGGTAGGGCGGGTCTGCACGGCGGGCAGGACGGGTCACCGTCAGGACCTGTAGCACGGGTCGGCACGGCGGGCAGGACGGGTCACCGTCAGGCCGGTAGGACGGGTCGCGTCAGGGCCGGGTCGGGCATCACCGTGAGGATGGGGGCGGGACGTGCTCAGCGGAGTAGTCGGTCGCTGAGGTGTCTCGGGGCTGGTCCGGCGTGGGCCTGGCCGTGTTCGAGGGCGGCCATCCCGGCTTTTCTTCGTGATGGTGTGGAACCGGCTGTTCGGTGTCTGGGGGTGGGGTGGTGGGGACCGGCCGCGGCCTTGTGCGAGGCGGCCATCCCCTCCTCTTCTCGTGATGGGGGCGAGCCGGCTGTTCGGCGTCTCAAAGGCCGCAGTGGTGGGGACCTAGCGCGACCTTGGTCGGGGCGGTCGTCCCGTCTTCTCGTGAGTCGAGGCGGTCGTCCCGGCTTCTTCTCGTGATGGGGGCGAGCCGGCTCTTGCGCGTCTCAGCGGGCGGGGGCGTTGGGATCGGGCGCAACCTTTTGTGGTGTGGCGGCATCTATTGGGGATGTCGAAAGGATTGCGCCATGGAGAAGGTGCGCAGGGTTGGGGTCGTCGCCGGGGCCGTTGTGATGGTGGCGGGTGTGGTCGTGGGAACGGCTCCGGGGGCGAGTGCGAGTGTGTCGGAGGTCAGGCATGCCTCCGCCGCTACGACGGCCAGGGCCGCAGCCGAGGGCACGGCGGGTGCGCGGTCCTCGGCGGAGGCGGAGGCCCGGTCCTCGGCGGGGGCGGAGGCGTCCGGCAGGGGGGCTCGGGCGGCTGCTCGGACGCGGGGGGCGGCGGGGACCGTTCGTTACGCGTGGCTGGGGAGTTGTGCCAAGGGGAAGTACGAGGTCCCTTGCGGGGACTGGAAGTTGGTGATGCGGAGCGGGAAGACCCTCGCGGTGCGGGACGCGACGGTCTTTCCGGTCAAGGCGAACGGGAAGGCGGACAAGGAGGGCAGCGCGCCGTTCGCGGTGAGCGCGGACGGGACGCGGATCCTGTACTTCCGTAAGTCCGACCGCAAGCTGGTCTGGAGGGAGGCCAAGGGCGGCCGGGCGCACGGCCTGCCGGGAGCGACGGCGCGGGTTCCGAAGGGGATCGGCATGGACGACGTCCACGCGGCGCTGTCGCCGGACGGCGGCGTGGTGGTGCTGGACTACCTCGACGAGGGCGATCGGTTCCCCACGCTCGTCGTCGACCTGGCCGACGGCCACGTGGCGCGCATCCCGGGTTCGGACGCCGTCCACGGCTTCAGCCCGGACGGCCGCCGCATTCTCGTGTCGCGCCAGACCGGCGACAACACCACCGAGTTCGCGGTGTACGACACCGAGGGCGCGCAGGCGGAGAGCCGCGAGGTGCCGCAGGTGGTGTCGAACAACGCGCCGGTCGCGCTGGCGGACGACGGCGTGACGGTCGCGGTGGTGATCGTGCCGTCGAAGGGGCGGCCGCGCCTGCGGCAGTACGACCTGTCGACCGACGCGGTGTCTCCGGCCGTCGATCTGCCGATCCCGGCGCAGGACTCGCCGTACCAGATCTTCTGGGACGGCGCGGGCAAGCTGACGCTCTGGCACCTGAGGGCACAGGAGGGCGGGATGATCTCCCGCATCACGGCCAGCGCCGTGGATCCGGCGACGGGCGGTCTGCGGAAGATCGATTCCTTCAAGGGCCCGTCCCACGTATGGACCTGGTGGCTTCCCGGGGAATGACCTCGCACCGGCCCCCGCCGTAAAGTCCCAGGAAAGGGACTAGGAGGGGCACATGGGGAAGGTGCATGAACGACTGAACGACCGGCTGCGCGAGTTCATGGCTCGCCAGCCGGTCTTCTTCGTGGCGACGGCGCCCGAGCACGGCGGGCACGTGAACGTCTCGCCCAAGGGGTACGCCGACACGTTCGCCGTCCTGGACGACACCACGGTCGCCTACCTGGATCTGGACGGCAGCGGCGTGGAGACGATCGCCCACGTCCGGGACAACGGGCGGGTCACCCTCATGTTCGCGGCGTTCTCCGACCCGCCGAACATCCTGCGGCTGTACGGCCGGGGGCGGGTCGTGACGCCGGGGGACGCGGACTTCGCCGAGCTGCTCACGCTGTTCGGCCCGCATCCCGGCGTCCGGTCGATCATCGTCGTGGAATGTGATCGCATTTCCGACTCGTGCGGGTTCAGCGTGCCGTTCATGACCTTCGACAAGGACCGCACGCTGCTGGACGAATGGGCGGAACGCAAGGACGTCCAGCAGAAGCGCGCCTACCGGGCGAGGAACAACCGCGAGAGCGTCGACGGCCTCCCCGCCCTGAGCGCCGAGGAGACGGACCCCGTGACGCAGCGCTCCTGACGGCGGCCCGCACGGGCCGGTCAGCGCGGGTAGCCGGCGAGGCGTTCGAGGCGGGCGACGCGGGCGGCGGTCGAGGGGTGGGTCGCGAACAGGCGGCCGACCCCGGCGCCGCGGAACGGGTTGGCGATCATGAGGTGGGACGCCGAGGTGAGGCGGCTCTCCTCCGGCAGCGGCAGCTGCCGGGCGCCCATCTCGATCTTGCGCAGCGCCGAGGCGAGGCCGAGCGGGTCGCCGGTGAGCAGGGCGCCGGACTCGTCGGCCTGGAACTCGCGGGACCGCGAGATCGCCATCTGGATCATGCCGGCGGCGACCGGGCCGAGGATCATCATCAGCAGCGCGCCGAAGAAGCCCGGCCCGCCGTCGTCGTCGTCCGAGCCGCCGAAGAACACGGCGATGTAGCTGCAGTAGGTGATCATCGTGGCGAGGGCGGCGGCGACCGAGGAGATCAGGATGTCGCGGTTGTAGACGTGCGACAGCTCGTGCGCGATCACCCCGCGCAGCTCGCGCTCGTTCAACAGCCGCAGCAGCCCGTAGGTGACGCAGACGGACGCCCTGCGCGGGGAGCGGCCGGTGGCGAAGGCGTTCGGCTGCATGGTGGGCGAGACGTAGAGGCGCGGCATGGGCTGGCGGGCGTCCGTCGACAGCTCCCGGACGATGCGGTACAGAGTGGGCTGTTCGACCTCGCTGACGGGCCGGGCGCGCATGGCGGACAGGGCGATGCGGTCGGAGAAGAAGTACGCGACTCCGTTGGCGGCCAACGCGACGACGACGGCGAGTTGCACACCACGACCGCCCCCCAGCCACGCGCCCCCCACCAGGATCAACGCGGACAGGGCACCGAGGAGAACGGCGGTTCGCAGGCCGTTGTGGTGCACGCTTCCCCCTTCCGGATGTTGCGCTCATCCCTGGCAACGCTTGTGGCCTGCCCGAACGTTCCCGCCGACCGGGCGTGGCGGCTCAAATCCATGGGGGAGCGCACGATCGCGACAAGCGCCGCCGGGCCGGTCCGGTATTCCCACGGCGCGCCGGGCGGCGTACGGCACCGGCCGCCGAGGGGTCAGCCGACGGCGGAGAGCACGAGTTGCGGCGCCACGGAGAAGGCCACGGAGACGAGCAGCGCGGCGGCGACGGCGATCGTCACCGGACGGACGGCGACGCCTCCCGCGGGTCGCGCGCCGGGGGCCGGGGTGAAGAGGCGGGCGGTCCAGGCGATGTAGTAGTAGAGCCCGATCACGGTGTTGACCGCCATGACCACGGCGAGCCATCCGAGGCCGCCCTGGACGATCTCGCGGAACACCACGATCTTGGCGAAGAGCCCGGACAGGCCCGGGGGCAGGCCGGCCAGGCAGATCAGGAAGAAGCCGAGCGCGACCGCGGCGGCGGGCCGGCGGAAGGCCAGCCCCCGGTAGTCCTCCAGCTCGTCGCGCCCGCCGGTGGTCATCACGACGGCGAACGCGCCGGCGTTCATCGCCGCGTAGATGGCGAGGTAGGCGGTGGACGCCGCCGCGGACGTCTTCGCGGCCACGGCCAGCGCGGCGAGGATGTAGCCGGACTGGGCGACCGAGGACCAGGCGAGCAGCCGTACGGCGTGCCGCTGCCGCAGGGCGAGCAGGTTGCCCGCGGTCATGGTGAGCGCCGCCAGGACGGCCACGACGGGCCCCCAGAGGGCCGCCTGGCCCGCGAGCGCGATCGTCAGGACCAGGATGAGCCCGGCGAACCCGGCGGCCTTGGAGATGACCGAGAGGAACGCGGCGACCGGGACGGGCGCGCCCTGGTAGACGTCGCCGGCCCAGAAGTGGAAGGGAACCGCGGCGATCTTGAAGGCGAACCCGGCCAGGACGAGCACGACCGCGACCGTGATCACCCCGGCGGGGACGGCCGCCGGGGGCGCGGCGAGGCGGGCGGCGATGCGGTCGAGGTGCACGGACGCGGTCAGGCCGTAGATCAGCGAGACGCCGAACAGCATGACCGCCGTGGAGGTGACCGAGACGAGGAACAGCTTCAGCGCCGCCTCCGACGCCCGCGCGTCGTACCGCTTG
Organism: Sphaerisporangium krabiense; assembly: GCF_014200435.1. Lineage (NCBI taxonomy): Bacteria > Bacillati > Actinomycetota > Actinomycetes > Streptosporangiales > Streptosporangiaceae > Sphaerisporangium > Sphaerisporangium krabiense. The sequence goes on from NZ_JACHBR010000001.1 coordinate 1,217,877, forward strand.
AGCGCGGTGAGCGCGAACACGGGCAGGGACACCAGTTCCAGCGCGACGACCAGCATGACCAGGTCGCGGGACGCGGGCAGCGTGACGGCGCCGGTCAGCGCGCACAGCAGCAGGAAGTACCACTCCCCCGCCGGGATGGCCGCGCCGGCGAGCTGGGTCATCGAGAGCAGCACGATGACCACGGCCGTGGCGAGGACGATGGCGGCGAAGACCTGCGTGAGACCGTCGGCGACGTACGAGCACGAGGCGGGGAGGCCCGAGGGCTCGGCGGGCACGCAGAACGTGGCGAGCCGGTCGCCCCGCGCGGCCTGGACGGCGACGGCGGCCAGCGCGCCGAGGACGCCGGCGAGCGTGACGAGACCGAGGGCCGTACGGGTGGCGGGCGTGCGCGGGAGGAAGACGTCCAGCAGCAGCACCGCCCCGGCCAGCAGCGCCAGGATCAGCGGGGGCGCGACGGCCGCGTAGTCGATGGACTGGATCATCGTGCCCCCAGGAACGCCTGGACGGCGGGGTCGGTGAGGGAGAGGAGCAGCTTGGGCCAGAGGCCGAGGGCGAGCGTGAGGACCACCAGCGGGATCCAGGAGGCCAGCTCGTACGGGGTCACGTCGCCCGGACGGCCGGGGCCGGCGGCCGGGCCGGGGGGCACGGGGCCCTCTCCCGCGGCGGCGAGCCGGGCCTCGCGCTCCTCGGCCACGGCGGTGCCGGTCGCGACGGGCTCGACGGGCTCGGCCCCCTCCACCGGCTGGACGCTTCCGGGGCGTGACACGTCGGGCGGGGTGCGGACGCGGGGTTCCTCCGGTATCTCGGCCGTGACGACCAGCGGTTCTTCGGCCGCGGGGCCGCCGCCGGGGTAGGCGAGGGCGGGCAGGGGCTCGCGGGGCGGGCCGTGGGTCAGGCGGGAGAGCATGAGGAGGAAGTAGGCCGCCGTGAGCACGCCGCCGAGGCCGCCGACGGCCATGAAGGCGAGGAACAGCGGGCGTGACTGCCCGGGGGCGGGCCGGAAGGCGCCGAGCAGCGCGAGCATCTCGCCCCAGAACCCGGCCAGGCCGGGCACGCCGAGCGAGGCGATGGCGGCGAAGGTGAGCAGCGAGGCGAGGTACGGCAGGCGGGCGAGCATGCCGCTGCCGAGCCGGGACATCTCGGTGGTCCCGTACCGCTCCTTGACGGCGCCGGCGAGGAAGAACAGCAGCCCCGTGATCACACCATGGGCGATATTTCCGAACAAAGCGGCGTTCATCCCGACGGGCGTGAGCGTCGCCAGCCCCAGCAGGACGAACCCCATGTGCCCCACCGACGAGTACGCGATCATGCGCTTGAGGTCGCGCTGCGCCAGGCAGGCCAGCGACCCGTACACGATGCCCGCCACGGCGAACGCGCCGAGGAACGGCGCCACGGCGGCGGCCCCCTCGGGCAGGACCGGGACGGCGATCCGTGCGAGCCCGTAGGTGCCCATCTTGAGCAGGACGCCCGCGAGCAGCACCGACCCGACCGTCGGCGCCTCGGTGTGCGCGGCGGGGAGCCAGGTGTGCAGCGGCCACATCGGCGCCTTGACCGCGAACCCCAGCGCGACCGCGAGGAACGCGAGCACCTGGACGCCGCGCGACAGGCCCGCCCCGTGGGCCTCGGCCAGCCGGACCATGTCCAGGGTGCCGGTGTGCGCCCAGATCAGCAGCAGGCCGAGCAGGAGGACGGCCGAGCCGAGCAGGGTGTAGAGGATGAACTTCACCGCCGCGGCCCTGCGCCCCGCGCCGCCCCAGACCGCGATCACGAAGTACATCGGGACCAGGACGATCTCGAAGAACACGAAGAACAGCAGCAGGTCCAGCGCCAGGAAAGTGCCGATCATGCCGACTTCGAGCACCAGCAGCGTGAACACCAGCGCGCGGTGGCGTCCCCCCTCGGGACGGTGGCGGGTCAGGTAGAGGAAGCACAGGAACGTCAGCAGCGCCGTCATCACCACCAGCGGCAGCGACACCCCGTCCACGCCGAGGTGGAAGCGCAGGCCGAGCCCGGGGATCCAGGGACGGTCGATCGCGAACTGCACGTCCCCGGCCCTGCCGGCGTCGAAGCCCGCGGCCACCACCACGGCCACGGCCAGCGTCACGCCCGAGACCACCGCGCCGTACCAGCGGGGCGCGGCGCGGGTGAGCAGCAGCACGGCCGCGCCGGCGAGCGGAACGGCGAGGAGGACCACCGGCAGAACGCTCATCCCAGCACCACCGCCGCGACCACGAGGATCAGCACGCCGGTGAGGACGCCCGTGAGGTAGAGCTGGGCGTTGCCGGTCTGGACGCGGCGCAGCGCGCCGGAGGCGGCGAGCGTGAGCCTGCCGGACCCGCGCACCGCGCCGTCCACGACGGTGTCGTCCGCGCGGGCGACGACGCCGGCCAGCCACAGCACGGGGGTGACGAACAGCCGGCGGTAGACGGCGTCGACGTGGAAGGCCGCCTCGCACGGGGCCCGCAGGGGGCCGAGGACGCGGGCCGGGTCGGCGGCGGGGTCGGCGCGCCAGGCCGCGTAGACGACGCCCGCGCCGAGCAGGGCGACGAGGACGCTGGTGACCGCCGACGGCCACTCCAGCAGCTCCGTACCCCCGAAGCCGAGCAGCAGCGCGGGGACGGCGAGCGCGCCGATGGGCAGCAGCATGGACGGCGGGGCCTCGCGGCCGTCGTAGACGTGCGCGACGCCGGGCTCCGGCTCGGGCAGGCCGACGTTGTGGACGCGGCTCGCGCCGAAGAACGTGCGCAGCCAGAGCCTGGTGGCGTACGCGCCGGTCACGGCGACGGTGAGCAGCGCGCAGCCGTACAGCAGCCAGGCGGCCGCGTCGGTGAGGACGTGGCCGCCGGTGGAGTGCTCGATGGCGGCGAGCACGGCGTCCTTGCTGAAGAAGCCGCTGGTGGGCGGCAGCCCGGCGAGGGCAGCCAGGCCGATGGTCATGGCGGGGAAGGTGATCGTCATGGAGCGGCGCAGGCCGCCCATGTCGCTCATCAGGTTGGAGCCGACGGCGTGGATCACCGCGCCCGCGCACAGGAACAGCAGCGCCTTGAACGCGCCGTGCGTGACCAGGTGGAAGATCGCCGTGAGGTCGGACCCGGCGGCCAGGCCCCCGGCCATGTAGGCGAGCTGGCTGATCGTCGAGTAGGCGAGGACGCGTTTCAGGTCGTCCTGGGCGAGGGCGGCGAGGGCGGCGCCCAGCATGCCGAGGGAGGCGATGACGGCCAGCAGGTCGAGCGTGGGCCGGGCGGGCAGGAACGCCGGGAAGAGCCGGGCGACGACGAAGATTCCGGCGGCGACCATGGTGGCGGCGTGGATGAGCGCGCTGATCGGCGTGGGACCGGCCATGGCGTCGGGCAGCCAGGTGTGCAGGGGGGCCTGGGCGCTCTTTCCCGCCACGCCGAGCAGGATGAGCATGGTGGCGGCGACCAGCACGGGCGTCGGGAGGTACGGCGCGCGGGCGATCACCTCGTCGACGCGGAAGCTCCCGGCGGCGACGCCGAGCGTGAACAGGCCGAAGAGGAAGCCCACGTCGCCGAGGCGGGTGACGAGGAACGCCTTGACGGCCGCGCGGGAGTTGGCGCGGTCCTCCCACCAGTGGCCGATCAGCAGGTAGGAGCACAGGCCCATGACCTCCCAGCCCACGTAGAGGATCAGCAGGTCCCCGGCGTGGACGACCAGCAGCATGGCGCTGGTGAAGAGGCTGATGAACGCGCTGTAGGACGGGTAGCGCGGCTCGTCGCGCATGTACCCGACCGAGTAGATCTGCACGGCGAGGGCGACCACGGTGACCAGGACGGCGAGGAGCGCGGCGAGCGGGTCCACGCGCAGGCCCACCGTGATGGGGATGCCGCCGGTGTCGACGGTGAACGGCAGGGTGGCGGTGATCACGCACGTCCGGTCGTTCCAGGCGGAGGCGCCGGGCGGGGTGACGGCGGGCGGGGCGTAGTGCCAGACGTAGGCGAACAGCCAGACGGCCAGGACCATGGAGATCGCCGTGGGCAGTGTCGCGATGAGCGAGGCGCGCCAGTAGGCGTGACGGTCCACCGCGCCGGGCGGCGTGGCGCGCCACGGGCGGCGGGTGAGGAGCAGCCCGGCCGCGGCGGCGAGGAAGGGCAGGAGGACGACGGCGACCGGGGTCCAGGCGCCCGGGGCGATCACGACGCGCCGTCCCTGGCGTGCGCGGCCTCGGCCTCCCGGTCGGCGCCGGGCTCGGCGAGGTCGTGGACCTGGTCGAGGGCGACCGTGCGCCGGTTGCGGAAGACGGCGAGGACGATCGCCAGGCCGACGCCCAGTTCGGCGGCGGCGATCACGATGACGAACAGCGTCAGCACCTGGCCCCCGTGGAGGGCGTCCCTGAGCCAGACGTCGAACGCGACCAGGTTGAGGTTGACCGCGTTCAGCATCAGCTCGACGGACATCAGGACCAGGATGGTGTTGCGCCGGGCCAGCACGCCGTACACGCCGATGGAGAACAGCAGCGCGGCCAGCACGGCGGGGTAGACGACGTGCACGTCAGTCCTTTCCGCCGATGTCGGTGCGGGAGAGCACGATGGCCCCGATCAGCGCGGCGAGCAGCAGCACCGACAGGGCCTCGAAGGGCAGCACCCAGTTCCTGAAGAGGCTCCGGCCGAGCGGCTCGGCGGCGCCCCTGCCGGGTTCGAGCGGGGCGTAGGCGGTGCGGAAGCCGTCGATCACGGTGGTGACGAGCACGGCCGCGGTGGCCACGGCGACGACGACGGCCGCCGGCCTGTTGCCGGAGTCCAGGTCGGGGGACGGGCCGATGGGGGCGCGGGTGAGCATGATGCCGAAGAGCAGCAGCACGATGACGGCGCCGACGTAGATGAGGACCTGCACCCAGGCGACGAACTCGGCGGTGAGCACGAGGTAGCAGCCGGCGAGGGCGCCGAAGGAGACCACCAGCCACAGCGCGGCGTGGACGATCTGGCGGGTGGTGACGACGAGCAGGGCGGAGGCGGCGGTGACCACTCCGAGCAGCAGGAACACGATCTCCTGCGCCGTGGGAGGCCACAGCGCGGGTGTCACGGCCCCTCCGCCGGCCCGGACGGCTCCGGAGGCTCCTTCTCCGCTCTCTCGCGCGGCCCCTCGGGTGAGGGCTTCTTCGGGAGCGCGCCCGGGGGGCGGATGGCGCGGACGGCGGCACGTGCCGTGGCCTCGGACCTGGCCGAGGTCTCACGGGTCTGAGGGGTCTCGCGTCCGGTGGGCGCGGGGCGCGCGGGGGCCGCCGGGGAGGGACGGCCGGGGGCGGGGCGCGCGGCGGCGGCGATCTCCTTGGGCGGCTCGGCGTTGGGGTCGTGCGCCGGGGGGATCGGGATGGTCTGCACCCATTCGCCGAGCCTGTCCTTCTCGTGGAGCAGGTCGCGGATGTCGTACTCGGCGTACTCGAACTCCGGCGACCAGAACAGGGCGTCGAAGGGGCAGACCTCGATGCAGATGCCGCAGTACATGCACAGCGAGAAGTCGATCGCGAAGCGGTCGAGGACGTTGTGCGCGCGGGGGCGTCCCCCCTCGGGCGCGGGGGTGGTCTCCTTGTGGGAGTCGATGTAGATGCACCAGTCCGGGCATTCCCGGGCGCAGAGCATGCAGACGGTGCAGTTCTCCTCGACCAGGGCGATCACCCCCCGGCTGCGCGCGGGGAGATCGGGCCGTACCTCGGGGTATTGCTGGGTGACCGACTTGCCCAGCATGTGGCGCAGGGTGACGGCAAGCCCCTTCGCCAACCCTTCTCCTGGTATCCCGGCCACGGTTCAACATCATGGCGCACGAGCGCGTCCGCGTGAATGCGGGGCCGCCGGTCCGCTCCACGTTTTCCACAATCATCACGATTTTGGGGGACTAGCCGGACAGGACGGGTGGTCCTTGTGGCCGATGCGAGACGTCCCTGCGAAGCCGTATTGTTCGCGTTATGCACCCGACCAACGGCCACGGGGGCACGGGATCGGGGCCGAGGGAAACCCCGCCCCACGACTCCGGTGATCCGAACGGCCCGACCGCGCCACGGCCCCGCCAGACCGGCCGCCCCCTGCCGGGACGCGCCCCCGAGCCGCGCCGCGACCCTCCGCGGGACGCGCCGGGCGAGTCGCCGCGCCTCAAGCACGGCCCCCGGTCCGGCGCCGAGGGCGCCCGCACGTCGTCCGGCGACCCCGACCGCACGCAGCGGCGCACGCCTCCCCGGCGGCCCTCCCCCGAGTCGCGGCCCCGCCCGCCGTACGCCTCGCCGGGCGCCGGGCCGTACGTGCCCCCGTCGTATCCCCCGCCGGGCCCGCCCCTGGCCCCCTACACCGCGCCGCCCTCCCCCGCCGGCCCGTACCACGTCCCCCACGGCGCCCAGCCGCCCTTCCCGCCGCCGCCGCCGAAGAGCGACACGGCGGCGAGCATCGTGTGGGCACTGGCCCCGATACTGACCTGCGGCGCCGCGACGCCGTTCACGATCGGGTGGGCGGCGGCCAAACTGCGCAGCACCATGCTCGGGATCAGCGCCGCGCTGTACGGGCTCGGCATGGTGGCGTTCGTGGCGGCGGTGGCGAGCGACGGCTCCAACTCGATGGAACTGCTGGGCATGCTCGGGTCCGGCGCGAGCTGGATCGGCGGCTTCGTCCACTCGTTGATCATCCGCAAGCGGGTCTTCACCTCCTCCGAGACGCCGAACGACTACGCGATCGCCGCCGCGCAGCAGCGCCGCCAGCTCCGGCAGCAGGCCCGCGAGCTGGCGGAGAACGACCCGGCGCTGGCCCGCGAGCTGCGCATCGGCCGTCCCGACCTGCCGCGCACCTACGACGACGGCGGGCTCGTGGACGTCAACCACGCGCCGGCCGAGGTGATCGCGGGGCTGCCGGGCATGAACGCCCAGCTCGCGCGGCGGGTCGTGGAGGCCCGGGTGGAGGTGGGCGGGTTCGTCTCGGCCGAGGACGTCTCGATCGCGCTGGACCTGCCGCCGCGCCTCACCGCCGACCTGGTCGAGCTGACGATCTACCTTCCCTGAGCGGCCCGCACGGGGTCCCGGCGGGTCCGGCCGGGCTCCCGAGCGGCCCGCGCGGGCGGGGTATCGGCTGGATAACCGTGCCCCCAAAGCCTGCGCGCCGCCCGCCATCTCCGTATTCTTCGCGATATGCAGCCAGCAAGGCCCTCACAGTCCACCCTCGCGATCAGCATCCTCTGGGCCCTGGCTCCGTTGTTCACCTGCGGCCTGGCGACGCCGTTCACCATCGGGTACGCGGCCTACCGCAGGCGCGCCCCGATGCTGGCCGTCGCGGCCATGTTCTACTTCCTCGGCCTGTTCCTGATGGTGCTGGTCATCGTCGCATTCGACAGCTCGCCCGAGTACCCGGGGTGGGCGGCCGTGATCGTGGTGGGCGGGCTGTTCACGAACTGGATCGGCGGGGTCATCCACTCCCTGGCGATCCGCTCGATGGTGTTCGCGCCGCGGACGGCGGTCCACTTCGCCGCCCCGCCCGCCTACCGGCCGTCCGGCTACACCCCGGCGCCGTACCCGGGCACCCCCGTCCCGCCCACGACGCCGCTTCCGCCCGTGCCGTCCCCGTACGGCCTCCGCCCGCCGGCCGCGCCGCCCGTCCCCGGCTCGCGGCTGCGCCACCACCCGCCGCAGCCGCCGTACCCGGTGCCGCCCGCGGTGGCCACCAACCCGCCCGTGCGCGACCACGTCACCACGCCGGCCGACGCCGTGCGCCGCACGCCGTCGCCGCTGCACGTCTCGACGCCCCCGGCCCAGGCCGTGGGGCCGCTCCCGGCGGGCGAGCCCGACCACATCGGGCGCTACCGGCTGGTCGGCAGCCTGGGGCAGGGCGGCCAGGGGTCGGTCTACCTGGGCGAGACGCCGGAGGGGTCGCGGGTGGCCATCAAGGTGCTGCACGCCCGCCTCGCCGCCGAGGCGGGGGCCCGGCAGCGGTTCCTGCGCGAGGTCGAGGCGGCCCGGCGCGTCGCGCCGTTCTCCACCGCGCGCGTGATCGACGCGGGCGTGGCGGGCGAGCGGCCGTTCATCGTGAGCGAGTACGTCGAGGGTTCCTCGCTGGAGCAGCTCGTCCGCGAGCAGGGACCGCGCGGCCACGACGGGCTGGTGCGGCTGGCGCTCGGGACGTCGGGCGCGCTGGCCGCGATCCACAAGGCGGGCATCGTCCACCGGGACTTCAAGCCGAGCAACGTGCTGATCGGCGCGGACGGGCCACGGGTGGTGGACTTCGGCATCGCCCGCGTGCTGGACAACGCGACGGCGACCTCCAGCGGCGTGCTCGGCACGCCCGCCTACATGTCGCCCGAGCAGGTGGCGGGCGAGCGCGTCGGCCCGGAGTCGGACGTGTTCAGCTGGGCGGCCACGATGGTGTTCGCGGCGACCGGGCGCCCGGCCTTCGGCGAGGACAACATCGCGGCCGTGCTGAACCGCATCTTCACCGTGCAGCCGGACCTGTCGGCGCTGCCGGACTCGCTGGCCAAGGTGGTCGGGACCTGCCTGGACAAGCGTCCGGAGAACCGGCCGTCCGCCTCCGACGTGATGCTCGCGATCGTCCACTGACGCGGGAGCCGCCCGCTCCCGTCTGGGATATGTGCATTTTCAACGGCACATATCCCATGTCTTTGCCTATGGCCGAAACCTGGACTAATGACGACACATGCGGTGGATTGGTAATTTCAATTTCCAGAATCGGGAGGCCTGGTGGGGCGACGCTCGCTTCACTTAGGTTTAGGCGGCATCGGGCGGAGCCCCATCACGCCGCGGGGAGGAGTTCGCATGGCAGCGTCGGAGGCAGCGCAGTGCCAGGCGGACATGGCGGCGGCCACCCAGGTGGTGCACGACATCCTGCGCGCGCTCGGCGCCGTCCCCCCGATGTTCGGCGACCACACCTGGCGCGGCGGAGCGGCCGACCAGTGGGCCGAAGGCTGGAACCACAGAAAGGCCCAGCTCACCGAGCTGCTCTACGCGGTTCTCGCCGAACAGCCCCATCTCATCGCGCGCCTTTCCGAGGCCGAGCGCCGCATGCTCGCCTCCTAGACCGGAGGAAATGACGAATGACATGGGCGAATTCGTAGGCGTCGACCCCGCCAACCTCCGGGAGCTGGCCGTACGGCTCCAGCGGCTGCACGCCGTGCTGGCCCGGTACGGGCCCGCGATGCAGCAGAAGATGCAGAAATGGGGCAGCGGCCTGGACTACACCGCGCTGCCCCGGCTGCTGGACGAGGCGCTCAACGACGCCCGTGACATGGAGGCACGCACGACCCGCGCCTTCGACCTCGCGGCGCGCGCGGCCGGCGGCGCGGACGCCCCGCCGCACCACGCCCCCGCCGCGGGGGCCACCGTCGAGCTGGACTGGACGGCCAGCGGGCACAGCGCCCACCAGGCCGGGCACGACGCCGCGACGCTCGACGCGGCCCTCGCCGCCGGCCCCGAGCGCGCGGACACGCGGACGCACCCGGTGCGCGAGAGCCTCGTACGCCACCTCAACGACGGCTCCTACCTCGGGGCGTTCTGGGCCGGAGCGTGCCCGCTGGCGCTGCGCGCGGCCCGCTCGCTGGCCAGGCGCGCGGGCGCGGCGATGTTCAGCGCGGAGAGCGCGGGCATCCTGCGGGCGCTCGGCGCGTCGCTGGCCTCGGCCACCCAGATGCGCAAGGGCACCGGCAAGGACCGCCGCCCGCTGATGTCCGACGAGACCCGCGCCGCGATCATCGGCCACGACGACCTGTGGTCGGTGGCCATGCTGTTCAAGTACGGCCCCCGCGGCAACGCCTGGGACTCCCGGTTTCTGGCCGAGATGGTCCGCGCCGTCCTCGACGCCCGGGCCGCGGGCGCCCTCGACGTGCCCCTGCCCGAGCCCACCGAGGACAACGCCGCGCGGCTGGCGCGGCGGCGCGCCGAGTTCGACCCCGTCGTCGCGGTCCTCGGCCGGGCGAGCGAGAACGGGCAGGCCGCGCGGCACGTGCTCGGCTGCCCGGTGACCGGGCCCTCGTACGCGGCCATGCTCGTCGACGACGGCTGGCGCGCCCCCGGGGAGGGGCCCGACCTCGGCGGCCCGGTGGGCGACTTCCTCACCGCCGCCGTCTCCGCGGGCCGGGGCGTCACCGAGGACGCCAAGGAGTCGGCCTGGTCGGTGGTCACGATCGTCAGGGCGGCCTCGGAGTTCGGCGACCGCCGCCCGGGGGCCGCGCTGCCCGACGGGGTGCGCGCGGCGCTGGCCTTCACCGCCGACCGCTACCTGCCCGACCTCGCCGCGCCCGGCCCGGGCAACGAGGCGCGGCCGCCCGCCGGGTCCCCGCCGGGGTCGTGGACGCCGCACGTCGCCGAGGCGGACCTCACCCGGTTCGTCCACCACGCCTTCCCCGACCCTCGTGACGCGGCGGCGTTCCTCGCCCGCGTGGCCGAGCATCGCACCGGGCGCGGGCCGGACCCGGGCATAGTGGGAGGGTGACCTCTCACCCCCGCACACGGCCGGAGCCGGACGCTCCCGGCCTGCGCGAGATCGTGCCCGGCGTGCTCGCGTGGACCCAGCCGGACGGCTCCTGGTGGCTCAACAACGCGGGCCTGGTGACCGGCGGCGGCGAGGCGCTGGTGGTCGACACCTGCGCCACCGAGCCGCGCACCCGCCGCTTCCTCGCCGCCGTGCGCGAGACCACCGCCGACGCGCCGATACGCCTGGCCGTCAACACCCACCAGCACGGCGACCACACCTACGGCAACAGCCTGCTGCCCGCCTCCACCGTGATCATCGGGCACGCGGCGATGCGGGAGGCGCTGCGCACCGACCCGATCATCGACGGCTGCCCGCCGATCTGGAGCCCCGTGCCCGACTGGGGCGCGGTGACCCGCCGCGTCCCGGACATCGCGATGCGCGGGGAGCTGACCGTCCACGTGGGCGAGCGCCGCGTGGAGCTGCGGCACCCCGGGTTCGCCGCGCACACGCCGGGCGACGTCGTGGCCTGGCTGCCGGAGGAGCGCGTGCTGTTCACCGGCGACCTCGTCTTCCACGGGCTCACCCCGCTCGTGCTCATGGGCTCGGTGCCCGGGGCGCTGCGGTCGCTGGACTGGGTGGCCGCCTTCGAGCCCGAGCACGTCGTCCCCGGTCACGGCCCGGTGCTGGACGCCGCCGCGCTGCCGGAGGTCCTGGCCGCGCACGACCGCTACTACCGGCTGGTGCTGGAGACCGCCGAGCGGGGCCGCGCCGAGGGCCGCACGCCGCTGGAGGCCGCGCGGGCGTGCGACCTCGGGGAGTTCGCCGCCTGGGCGGACGCGGAGCGGCTGGTGCTCAACCTGCACCGCGCCTACGCGGACCTGGCGGGCGGCGGCGAGCCGGACGTCCTGGCCGCGTTCGGCGACGCGGTGGCCTTCCACGGCGGCCCGCTGCCGACCTTCGTGTGACGCTTCGACCCCGTCGATGTCCGGGCCTCGTCCCGGGGCCCGGACGCGGATGGCCGGGAAGTGATGTGACGATTCCCCGCAAGACGGTAAGAATGATCCGGTGTCCAGAGAAAGGGGCCTTGGCATGGCGCGACGGGTAGTGGTGTCCGGCGGAGGCACCGGCATCGGCCTGGCGACGGCCGCCGCCTTCGCCGCGGACGGCGACCAGGTGATCATCATCGGCAGGCGCGCCGCGGTGCTCAAGGAGGCCGCCGCCAAGCTGAACACCGCCCACGGCGCCGACCTGGTGACGTTCGCCACCGCCGACCTGACCGACGCCGGGCAGGCGCAGGCCGCCGTGGAGGCCGTCGCCCTGCACGGCCCGGTCGACGTCGTCGTCACCAACGCGGGCGGCAACGTGGCCTGGGGCGACGACGGCACGCCCGCCGGGGTCGCGGACGGCTACCGGGCCAACTTCGAGGCGAACGTCATCACCGCCGTGCTGCTCACCGAGGGCCTGCTGCCCTACCTGCGGCGGCCGGGCGGGCGGATCGTCCACCTGTCCTCGATCGCCGCGCTGCGCGGCCCCGGGTCCTACGGCGGCGCCAAGGCCGCGCTGCACGCCTACACCTACGAGCTGGCCCAGCGCCTCGGCGCCGACGGCGTCACGGTCAACGCCGTGGCCCCGGGGTACGTCGAGGACACCGAGTTCTTCGGCGGGCGCGCGACGCCGGAGTTCGTCCAGTCGCGCGTGGCGCAGACCCTGGTGGGGCGGCCGGGCGCCCCGGCCGAGATCGCGGCCACGATCAAGTACCTCGCCTCGCCCGAGGCCGGTTACCTGACCGGGCAGATCCTGCACGTCAACGGCGGCGCGATGCTGGGCCGCTAGCCGGCGAGCACCTTCACCACGCCCGTGAGCGCGAGCTGGAACAGCGCGAGCGGCACCAGGCCCGCCCAGGCCAGCTTCTGGAGCTGGTCGGCGCGCAGCCGCGGGAAGCTGACGCGCACCCAGATCACCACGAACGCCAGCGCGAAGACCTTGAGCAGCGTCCAGACCGGGCCCGGCAGCAGCGGCCCCTGCCACCCGCCGAGGAACAGCACGGCCGTGAGCGCCGACAGCACGACGATGCCGACGTACTCGGCCAGCATGAACAGGGCGAAACGGATGCCGGTGTACTCGGTCATCGGGCCCATGATGATCTCGGAGTCGGCGATCGGCATGTCGAACGGCGGCCTGCGCAGCTCGGCGAGGCCCGCGACGAAGAAGACCACCGCGCCGACGGCCTGCCAGGGCAGCCACCACCACCGCCACGCCTCGACGATGCCCGGCAGCGACAACGTGCCGGCCGCCATGGCCACCGACGCGGCCGCGAGCACCAGCGGCAGCTCGTACGACATGAGCTGCGCCGCCGCCCGCATGCCGCCGAGCGCCGAGTACTTGTTGGCCGACGACCACCCGGCCATGATCGCGCCGAGCACGCCGACGCCCATCACGGCGAGCACGAAGAACAGGCCGGCGTCCAGGTCGGCCCCGTACAGCCCGGGGCCCACCGGGATGACGATCATGACGATGAGGTAGGGCACCAGCGCGACGGCCGGGGCGAGCGCGAACACCCGGCGGTCGGCCGCCGCCGGGATGACGTCCTCCTTCTGGACGAACTTCACGCCGTCGGCGATGAGCTGCGCCCAGCCGTGGAAGCCGCCCGCGTACATGGGGCCGAGGCGGGACTGCATGTGGGCCATCGCCTTGTGCTCGGTCTGCCCGACGATCAGCGGCAGCACCAGGAACGCGATGACGATCACCAGGAGCCGCACCGCGACGTCGAGCACCTCAGCCATCGGCGTCCTTCCCGTCCTCGGGCCCGGGGGCGTCGCGGCGGTGGACGGCGCGCGGGCCGCGCGTGGGCGCGGGCGAGGCGGCCGCCTGCGGCCCCCAGCCGGCCGGCACGCCGGGCGGGAGGGTCTTGCGGCGGCTGGGCGAGCCCTGCCCGGACTCGCCGGGCTCCTTGGCCCCCGGCCACGGCTTGGCCACGCGCGAGGCGAGCACGAACTCCTTGCGCAGCGGGTGCCCCTCGAAGCCGTCGGGCAGCAGCAGGGGCCGCAGGTTCGGGTGCCCCTCGAAGATCACGCCGAACATCTCGAACGTCTCGCGCTCGTGCCAGTCGGCGCCGCGGTAGACGCCGGTCGCGCTGGCCAGGACGGGCGCCTCACGCGGCACGCGGGTGCGGGCCAGCAGGTGGACGTGCCGGACGGGGTCGAAGAGGTGGGCGACGACCAGGAACGCGCCGGGCGGGTCGTCCACGCCGGTCAGCCAGTCGAAGAACGCGCAGCCGAGCCCGTCGCGGGCGAAGGTCAGCAGGTCGAGCCAGTCGGCGGGCGCGACGTCGACGGTGGTCTCGCCGAAGGACTCCGAGACCTCGGCGCGCGCGCCGTAGCGCTCCTCGACGGCGGCCCTCATGAGCTCACGTCCCCCGGGGCCGGGGAGCCGTGCGTCGCCTGGGCGGGGTCCTCGTCGGTGTAGCGCTCGCCGAGCGACTCGGCCGCGATGCGCTCCTGCAGCTTCATGATCCCGTACAGCAGGGCCTCGGGACGGGGCGGGCAGCCGGGGACGTAGACGTCGACCGGGATGATCTGGTCCACTCCCTTGGTGACGCAGTAGGAGTCCCAGTAGGGGCCGCCGCAGTTGGAGCAGGCGCCGAACGAGATGACGTACTTGGGGTCGGGCATCTGCTCGTAGAGACGCTTGACGGCCGGGGCCATCTTGTCGGTGACGGTGCCCGACACGATCATGAGGTCGGCCTGCCGGGGGCCGTTGGCGAACGGGATGACGCCGAAGCGGATGAAGTCGTGGCGGCTCATCGAGGTGGCGATGAACTCGATGGCGCAGCAGGCGAGCCCGAAGTTGAACACCCAGAGCGAGTAGCGCCTGCCCCAGTTGAGGATGAAGCGCATGGGCTTGGGCGCGAGCCGGGACACCGGCCCGACCGTCGGCATCGGGAGATCTCGGGCGGCCATGTCAGGCATTCTCCCCTCTGTCTCGGGTGCGGGTCACGTCCAGGCGAGGACGCGCTTGCGCCAGGCGTACAGGATGCCGAGGGCGATGAACGCCAGGAAGACGAACATCTCGACCAGCGTGGTCATGCCGAAGCCGGGCGCGGCGAAGACGGTCGCCCAGGGGAACAGGAAGACCGCGTCCACGGCGAACACGACGTAGAGGTAGGTGAAGACGTAGTAGCGGATCTGCGACTGCGCCCACCCCTCGCCGACCGGGTCGACGCCGCACTCGTAGGTCAGGAGCTTCTCGGCGGTGGGGCGGCTCGGGCTCACGAGGCGGTTGGCGAGCAGCGCTCCGGCGAAGACGGCGGCGCCGATCGCGAACAGGACCGCGACGAGCGCGTAGGAACCGAAATATCCGTCCACACGGCCTCCTACCTGGCGGCCTCGGCGGCAGGCGCCTCGTGGCGTGGCCGGCGGCCTCGGATGTGATCGTAGCCCGGCGGCGGGCGGCCGTCCGCGAAGAATCCCGCGCGGCGGCGAAGGCGAGGGCACGCGTCGCTTTCCGTCACCTCGACGCTACCCGTCGCGGTCAAAAGCCGATCCCTGGTCACACAAAACACCGGTAAATCCCTACTTCGCGTGCTCAACCGGACGTCATGGCGCCCGCACCCGAGATCCCCGGCCGCGCCGGGGATCTCGGGGCCACACTTTCGTGACCTTCCCGGCACCGTACGGGCCGGGAGCCATGGCGCAGGGCCAGGTCCGCGACCGCGGGCCGCGAACGCACGCCGGCCAGGGATGACGGGTATCCGCGACGACCGCACGAAGTGCTCGGGAACGACCGACGAAGTCCACCCCACTTCCACTCCGGAGCGACCCCGTGCGGCCCCGGCGTGACCCAGCACACTCCCACCACCCTCGGAGCGACCATGGACGAAGACATATAGTTGGTGACCGTGACCCGAAACGCGCTCTACTCCCGGCTGCACGTCGACCTGTGCCGGCTCGCGGCAGGGCTGTGTACCGAGGGCGGTTTCCGGTCGTGACCGTGCTTTCCAGGCTGCCCGGGCTTTCCGGGCGATCCTTGCTCGCGTGGCCACCAGGGCTCTCCGGCTTCCCGGACCCCCCTGCGGTGGTCACCCGCCGCGTACCGACCTGAGCCGCAACCGGTACGGCGCGCGCCCCGCGCCACCGGCTCCCCCACCGTTCCATCAGGGCGGGCCCTCCGGCCCGGCCGACACCGGCGCGTCACAGGGACGGCACGGACACGGGCCGACCGCTGTCCGACGCGCATGCGTAAAGAAGCCCGCGCAGCCCCAAGGGATCTAGCATGGAAATGTATACGTGCCACGAGCGACGGCGCCCAGACGCGTCGAGGAGGACCGAGCTGTGACCAAGCAGGTTCAGCAACTCGACCGCGTGATCATCCGCTTCGCGGGAGACTCCGGCGACGGCATGCAGCTGACCGGTGATCGCTTCACGGCGGAGACCGCGCAGTTCGGGAACGACCTGTCCACCCTTCCCAACTTCCCCGCCGAGATCCGCGCCCCCGCCGGCACGCTCCCCGGGGTGTCCAGCTTCCAGCTGCACTTCGCCGACCACGACATCCTCACGCCCGGCGACGCCCCCAACGTCCTGGTCGCGATGAACCCGGCCGCGCTGAAGGCCAACCTGGGCGACCTGCCCCGGGGCGCCGACATCATCGTCAACACCGACGAGTTCACCAAGCGCAACCTGCAGAAGGTCGGCTACGCCGCCAGCCCCGTCGAGGACGGGTCGCTCGGCGAGTGGCGCGTGCACGCCGTGCCGCTGACCTCGCTGACGGTCAAGGCCCTCGAAGGCTTCGACATCTCCAAGAAGGACGCCGAGCGGGCGAAGAACATGTTCGCGCTCGGCCTGCTGTCCTGGCTGTACCACCGGCCGACCGAGGCGACGGTCAAGTTCCTCGAGGCCAAGTTCGCCAAGATGCCCGAGATCGCCAAGGCCAACATCGCCGCCTTCCAGGCCGGCTGGAACTACGGCGAGACCACCGAGTCGTTCTCGGTGTCCTACGAGATCAAGCCCGCCCGCCTGGCGCCGGGCCTGTACCGCAACATCTCGGGCAACCAGGCCCTGGCGTACGGCCTCATCGCCGCCGCCGTGCAGGCCAAGCTGCCGCTGTTCCTCGGGTCCTACCCGATCACGCCGGCGTCCGACATCCTGCACGAGCTGTCCAAGCACAAGCGGTTCGGCATCCGCACCTTCCAGGCGGAGGACGAGATCGCGGGCGTGGGCGCCGCGCTCGGCGCGGCGTTCGGCGGCGCGCTCGGCGTGACCACCACCTCGGGGCCCGGCGTGGCGCTGAAGGCCGAGACGGTGGGCCTGGCCGTCGCCACCGAGCTGCCGCTCCTGGTGGTGGACGTCCAGCGCGCCGGCCCGTCCACGGGCATGCCGACCAAGACCGAGCAGACCGACCTGCTCATGGCCATGTTCGGCCGCAACGGCGAGTCGCCCGTGCCGATCGTCGCGCCGTCCACGCCCTCGGACTGCTTCCACGCGGCGGTCGAGGCCGCCCGCATCGCGGTGAAGTACCGCACGCCGGTCATGCTGCTGTCCGACGGCTACCTGGCCAACGGCTCCGAGCCGTGGCGGCTGCCCGAGATCGACGAGCTGCCGGACATCTCGGTCGAGTTCACCGTGACGCCGAACGGCGACGACGGCGAGACCTACCTGCCGTTCCGCCGCGACCCGGAGACCCTGGCCCGCCCGTGGGCCGTCCCGGGCACGCCGGGCCTCGAACACCGCATCGGCGGCATCGAGAAGGCCGACGGCACGGGCAACATCTCCTACGACCCCAACAACCACGACCGCATGGTCCGGCTCCGTCAGGCGAAGATCGAGGGCATCGCGCAGGACATCCCGCCGCTGGAGGTCGACGACCCCGACGGCGACGCGCGGGTGCTGGTCCTCGGCTGGGGCTCCACCTACGGGCCGATCGCCGCGGCGGTGCGGCGGGTGCGCAAGGCCGGCGGCAAGGTCGCCCAGACCCACATCCGCCACCTCAACCCGCTGCCGTCCAACACCGGCGAGGTGCTGCGCTCGTACGACAAGGTGCTGCTGCCCGAGATCAACCTCGGCCAGCTCGCGTTGTTGCTGCGGGCGAAATTCCTGGTGGACGTCATCAGTTACAACCGTGTACGTGGTCTTCCCTTCAAGGCCGAGGAGCTGGCCGGAGTGATCCAGGACGTGATCGACAGTGAGTGATATCGCGACCAACGGGCACATCAAGGCCCCCGAGGGGCGCAGCGGGCTCGCGCTCATCCCGAGGACGACCGAGAAGCAGACGCTGAAGGACTTCAAGAGCGACCAGGAGGTCCGCTGGTGCCCGGGGTGCGGCGACTACGCCATCCTGGCCGCCGTGCAGTCCTTCCTGCCGGAGCTCGGGCTGCGGCGCGAGAACATCGTCTTCATCTCCGGGATCGGCTGCTCCTCGCGCTTCCCGTACTACCTCAACACCTACGGTTTCCACTCGATCCACGGCAGGGCCCCGGCCATCGCCACCGGCCTGGCCGCCTCGCGCCCCGACCTGTCGGTCTGGGTGATCACCGGGGACGGCGACGCCCTGTCGATCGGCGGCAACCACCTGATCCACGCGCTGCGCCGCAACGTCAACCTGAACATCCTGCTGTTCAACAACAGGATCTACGGGCTGACCAAGGGCCAGTACTCCCCGACCTCCGAGGTCGGCAAGATCACCAAGTCGACGCCGATGGGGTCGCTGGACAAGCCGTTCAACCCGATCTCGCTGGCGCTCGGCGCCGAGGCGAGCTTCGTGGCCCGCACGATCGACTCCGACCGCAAGCACCTGCAGTCGGTGCTGCGCGAGGCGGCCTCCCACCGGGGCGCGAGCCTGGTCGAGATCTACCAGAACTGCAACATCTACAACGATGGCGCGTTCGACCAGCTCAAGGACCCGGGGCTGCGTGACGACATCACGCTGCGGCTGGAGCACGGGCAGCCGATCGTCTCGGCGTCCAAGGCCGTGCGCCGCGGGCCCGGCGGCGGCATCGAGGTCGTGGACCGCGCCTCGGTCCCCGAGGGCGAGATCCTGGTACACGACGCGCACGCCCCGGACCCGTCGGTGGCGTTCGCGCTGTCCCGGCTGGACGAGCCGGCGTTCGAGCACGTGCCGATCGGCGTCTTCCGCTCGGTCGACCGCCCGGCGTACGACACGCTGATGGCCGAGCAGCTCGAGCACGCCACCGAGCAGCGCGGTGCCGGCGACCTGGCGGACCTGCTGCGCGGCGGGGACACCTGGGTCGTGAGCTGACCCGCGCCCGAGAAGCGGCGACGCCCTCCACGGATCCGTCCGTGGAGGGCGTTTCGCTTGAGGGCATCCCAGAATAAGCATCCTAAATTCCAGTTTGATAGCGTCATGGCATGCGGTTGACGAAGTTCACCGATCTGGCGTTGCGCGTCACCATGCGCCTGGCCGTCGTCGACACGGCGGTGGCGCCCACGTCGCGAGAGGTGGCGGAGTCGGTGGCCGCCCCGTACACCCACGTCGCCAAGGTGGTGAGCAGGCTTCAGCACCTGGGGGTCGTGGAGGCCAGGCGCGGGCGGGGCGGCGGCCTTGAGATCACGAGCGCCGGACGGCGGGCCTCGGTCGGCCGCCTGGTGCGCGAGCTCGAAGGTTCCGGCGAGGTGGTGGGCTGTGAGGACTCGCCCCCCTGCCCGTTGCGCGCGGCGTGTCGCCTGCGTGCCGCGCTGCGCGACGCACAGGAGGCCTTCTACGCCAGCCTCGACCCGCTGACCATCCAGGACCTCGTCGGCGACCCGGCGAGGCCGGGGCTGGTGAACCTGCTCATGCCCGCCCGCAGATAGCCGGACCCGCCGAGGGACCCGGTGGCCCTCCGCCGTAAAATACGAATCTCAGATGCATATTAAGGAGTCGCGATGTTGACCGAGCAGTCCGCAGCCGTCGTCCGCGCCACCCTTCCCGTCGTGGCCGAGCACATCGAGCAGATCACGCCCGTCTTCTATCACCGGATATTCACCGCGCACCCCGAACTCCTCCGCGACCTGTTCAACCGCGGCAACCAGGCCAACGCCGCCCAGAGCCGCGCGCTGGCGCGCTCCATCGCCACCTTCGCCTCGATGCTGGTCGAACACCCCGACCGGCGCCCCGACGAGATGCTCGCCCGCATCGCCCACAAGCACGCCTCCCTGGGCGTCACCCCCGACCAGTACCCGATCGTGCGCCGGCACCTGTTCGCCGCCATCGCCGACGTGCTCGGCGACGCCGTCACCGAGGAGGTCGCCGCCGCATGGGACGAGGTGTACTGGCTGATGGCCGGCGCCCTGATCGCCCTCGAAGCGCGCCTGTACGCGCGGGCCGGAGTGACCGGAGGGGATGTCTGGCGGCCCTGGGAGGTGGTGGGCCGGACCGAGGAGACCCCCGACGTGGCGACCTTCGCGCTGCGCCCCGCCGACGGCGGCCCGGTCCCGCCGTTCCGGCCGGGCCAGTACGTCTCGGTGCAGGTCGAACTGCCCGACGGGGCCCGCCAGATCCGGCAGTACAGCCTGTCCTGCGCGCCCGGCGGCGCCGACCGGTGGATCTCGGTGAAGCGCGTGACCGGCGACCCCGCGGGCGAGGTGTCGAACTGGCTGCACGCCAACGTCCGCGAGAACGACCTGCTCACGGTGAGCGCGCCGTTCGGGGACGTGGTGCTCGACGACACCGACAGCCCCCTGCTGCTCGCCTCGGCCGGCATCGGCTGCACTCCGATGATCAGCATGCTCGCCCACCTGGCCGCGTCCGGCGCCACGCGCCCGGTGACCGTGGTCCACGCCGACCGCTCGGAACGCACCCACCCGTTCCGCGCCGACCTCGGCCGACTGACCGAGAAGATCCCGCACGCGGTCACCCACGTGTGGTACGAGCACCCCGAGGGACCGTGGCCCGCCGAGCGCGTCGGTCTCGCCGACCTGTCGGACATCGAGATCCCCCACGACACCCGGGCCTACCTCTGCGGGCCGGTCCCGTTCATGCGCTCGGTGCGCACGCAACTGCTCCGGCGCGGAGTGCCCGCCTCCCGCGTCCACTACGAGGTCTTCGGCCCCGACCTGGGGCTCGAACGGGATGGTCAGACCATCGGGTCGAGCGCGTCGATGACGTCGAACTCGTAGCCGCCCGCCGCGGCCAGGTAGACGGTCTGGCGAGCGTGCCCGCCGGAGATCGTCATCGTGCCGCGCGGCCCCTCGTAGCCGACGCCCGCGGAGTGCCGGACGATGTCTCCCACCTCCGCCGACCGGGCCCGCTCGCTCAACGCGGCCAGGGTCATGATGCCCTCGTAACAGGACTCCGCCGCGTTGTTCAGCGGCGGGGCGCCGGATCCGAAGCGCCGCACGTAGGCCGACATGAGGTCGAGCGCGTCGGCGGTGGCGAGGGATTTGAAGTAGCCGGCCGCGACGAAAAGGTTGCCGGTGGCGGCCGCCCCGCTGGCGAGGAGCATGTTCTCCTCCATGAGCGGAGCGAAGCGCACCATGCGCTCGTGCAGGCCGCGCCGGGCGAAGGCCCGGTTGAACTTCACCGCGTCACTGCCGACCATGAGCATGAGGACGCCCTCGGCGCCGCTGTTCTCCAGTCGCGGCAGCGTGGACGCGAAGCTCGGGGTGCCGTACGGAACGTAGATCTCCTCGACGAGGTCGAATCCCAGCGGCAGACAGTATTCGCGCACCACGCGCGCCGTGCGCCTGGGCCAGACGTAGTCGGAGCCGATGATCGCCCAGCGCCTCAGCCCCAGGTTCTGTCGCAGCCAGCGCAGCGCCGGACCCACCTGAAGTCCGGGGGTCTCTCCGGAGCAGTAGATGCCGCGGCGTGATTCGCCCCCCTCGTACAGCGATGTGTAGACGTAGGGAACCCGGTCGGCGACGACGGAGGACAGGTGCTCCCGGACAGGCGAGATGTGCCACCCGGTGACCGCGTCGATCCGTCCCGCGTCGAGCAGCCGGGCGATGTTCCCGCGGAGCTCTGCCGGCGGTCCGCTCGCGTCGACGACCTCGATCGCGACCTCCCTGCCGAGGATGCCGCCGTTGTCGTTGAGGTAGGCCGCCGCGAGATCGGCCACCGCTTCACAGGACGGGCCGAAGATGCCGCCCGGTCCCCGCAGCGGGATGACCAGGCCGATCTGGTAGCGCCTCGCCACGACACCACCTCCATGTGGCTGTCGAGACAATGAAATCTCCATCTGGAAGTATCACTATGAACGAACGATCCTTCAAGGAGGTGCCCGCAAATGCGGACCGAGCACGACGAGGTTGCGTCCCGGGTCCTGCCCCTCGCCCTCAACCGCGTCGCCGCGCGGCTCAACACCGAAACCGGGCAAGCGCTCGCCGGGACAGGACTCACGCTCGACCAGTGGCGGGTGCTGGACGTGCTGGCGACGACGGAGGGACTGGCGATGAGCGAGATCGCCGCCGCGGCCGTCATCACGGGTCCCACGCTCACCCGGGCGGTCGACCGGCTGGTCGACCGGGCGTACATCTATCGCAATCTCGACCACACCGACCGGCGCCGTGTGCTCGTACGGCTGAGTGAGCGCGGCGCCGAGGTGCACCGCGAGCTCGCCTCACGTGTCGCCGACGCCCTGGCCGCGTCCTTGCGAAGGTTGGACGCCGCGGAGGCGGCGCAGTTGCGCATGCTCCTCGATCGGCTCGCCGGGGGCTAGGTCGTATCTGACAACTCAGGATTCTGCGGTGCGCGGCCCCCCGGTCGTCCAGGCCCACCGAGATAGAACCACTTGACATATTTTCATATGGAACTAATGTCGTCCGCACCACACACCCTTCGATCCTTGGAGGACACGTTGTCTGGTGTGGACTTCACCCGCTCGGGTGTCTCCCGCTTCCGTGATCGCGATCTCGGTGTACCGCACTACCGCTGCGAGGTCGGAGTACCGCTGGCGGAGCAGAAGGAGCTCGGGCACAACCGGTGGCATCCCGACATCCCGCCGCTGCACGAGCTCGGCCCCGGCGACGAGGTGATCCTCGAGGCCCCCGGCTACGACGACTACCAGCTCAAGGACGTCGACGACGAGCAGGACATCCGTGACTTCGACCTGACCCGCACCCACCCCATCGCCGGCCCGGTCAAGGTCGACGGCGCCGAGCCGGGCGACCTGCTGGTGGTGGACGTGCTCGACGTCCAGCCCCTCTCCGGCATCGGCTACTCCAACATCCTGCCGGGCATGGGCGGCCCACTCGCCTCCTGGTTCCCCCGGGGCTACAAGACCGTCTGGGACCTGCACGGGCTGTTCGCCACCAGCCGCCAGATCCCCGGTGTGGAGATCCCGGCCATCAGCCACCCCGGCGTCATCGGCGTGGCCCCGTCGCACGATCTGCTGCGCATCTGGAACGAGCGCGAGGATCCCCTCATCGACCAGGGACTGGCCGGCCCCCGAAGCACGGCGACGTCCACCGCCGTCCTGCGCACGCTGGAGGGGGCGGAGTGGGAACGCGTCGCCGCCACCGCCGCGCGGACCGTGCCGCCCCGGGAGAACGGCGGCAACCTCGACATCAAGAACCTCTCTCGCGGGTCGCGGGTGTACTTCCCCGTGTTCGTGGAGGGTGCGCTGTTCTCCACGGGGGACTTCCACTTCTCCGAGGGCGACGGTGAGATCACCTGGAACGCCATCGAGATGGACGGCATCGGCTGGTTCCGCTTCAACGTCATCAAGGGCGGCATGGCACGGTACGGCATCCGCACGCCGATGCTCCGCCCCTCCCCTGTTGACCCGAACCTGGGCACTCGGTACCTGAGCTTCAGTGGCCTGTCCGCCCGCGGCACGGATCAGAAGTACCTTGACGCGACCGCCGCCGCCGTGGACGCCGTCGAGCAGGCGATCGAGTATCTCGGCAAGTTCGGCTACACGCCGGAGCAGGCGTACACGATCATCTCCGTCGCGCCCTGCGAGATGCACGTGGGCGGCATCGTCGACATCCCGAACGCCGCGGTGACGCTGAAGGTGCCGCTGGACATCTTCGACAAGGACATCCTGCCGTCCTGAGTCATCCCTGCCGGGGTGCCCGCACCACTCTGGGGCGGGCGCCCCGGAACCGCCGCGAAACACCGGGCTCGGTACATCACCCAGGCCCGGGCACGGTTCCGATCACCCCGGCTGAGGGCCGGATCCCCCCACGAAAGAGGAGAGCGCATCTGGCATGAGCGACGTGGGACTGTTGTTCGTCGGCGCGGTGCTGATCATCAACGGCATCATGCTTCTCGGCGCGATCACGGACAAGGCGGCGGCTCCGCTCAACTTCTTCGTCGGCGCACTGCAGGTGGTGACGCCGACGTTTCTCATCATGACGGCCGACGGCGACCGGGCGATCATCGCCGGGGCCGCCGGGCTCTACCTGTTCGGCTTCACCTACCTGTGGGTGGGCATCAACGCCGCGACGGGGTGGCCAGGGGAGGGGCTCGGCTGGTTCTCGCTCTTCGTCGCGGCCGCCGCCGTGGGGTACGCCGTCTACACCTGGCAGACCGGCGGCCGGGTGTTCACGGTCATCTGGCTCGCCTGGGCCCTGCTGTGGTTCCTCTTCTTCCTGGTGCTCGCTCTCGGGCATACGAGACTCAGCCGCTTCACCGGATTGGTCGCGGTCGCCGAAGGCGTGCTCACGGCCGCCGTTCCGGCCGCGCTCGCGCTCACCGGGCTGTGGCGCGACTCGACGGGGGCGGCCCTGATCGCCGCCGTGCTCACCGTCGTCGCACTCGCCGTGCTGTGGTGGGCCGGGCGTGTGCCCGGCCGGCGTACGAGTGCGGCCTGAGGTCGCGACGGCGACGGCCACCCCTTCCAGGCAGGTCGGGGTGGCCGTCGGCGCGCCGAGGGTCAGCTCGGGGCGTTCACCGGCTTGCCGTCCTCCCAGACGTTGCCGCTCCAGACGTTGCCGGAGCCGTTCTTGTCCCAGTAGGCGGCGTGGCCGTTGTAGCCGCCCTTGGGCCAGACGTCCTTGCTGAAGACGTTGTCGATGACCTTGATGTTGGACGAGGTGCCCTTGCTTCCGGCGCCCGCGTAGATCGAGTAGCCGCCGCCGGCCAGGAAGTTGCCCTCGACCGTGACGTTGCGGACGACGCCGAAGTCCTGGAAGAGGGCCACCGCGCCGGTCTGCTCAAGGGTGTTGACGACCGTGTTGTTGCGGATCACCAGCTTCTCCCCGGACGGCGGGCCCGACGTACACATGATCATGTCGGTGTGGTCGCCGGAGAAGTACTTCGGATCGTGCAGGTAGGAGTCCTCGATGAGGCCCTGCTCGGTCAGGATGCCGTTGCTGATCGTGTGGATGTCCACGCGCCTGACCGTCAGGTCGCCGCCCTGGTTGAGGATGCCGAACTGCGTCCGCTGGCTGCCGTTGCCGAAGATCTCGCTGTCCTCGACGGTGAGACCGCTGCTGCCCTGGCGCTGGATGATGCCCCAGTCGCCGGGGGCCGCCGCGAGGCGGACGTTGCGGATGGTCACGTTGTCGGCCTCGATGTTGATCTCGCCCTTGACCTCGAGGTTCTCGACCACCGTGCCGTCCTTGGTGACCCGCACCGAGCCGCTCTTCTCCAGCGTGACGCCGGAGGAGACCCCGGTGGTCGACGCGTTGGGGAAGTTGCCGGTCGGCGGCTTGCTCGTCGGCTCCTCGCTCGGCTTGGTCGGGGACGGCGTCGGCGTGCGGGTCTTGGTGGCGCTCGGGGACGGGGACGGCGTCCGGGTCCTCGTGGCGCTCGGCGACGGCGACGGGGTGCGGGTCCTGGTGGCGGTCGCCGACGGCGAGCCGCTCGGGGAACTCGACCCGGTCGGGGTCGGGTCGCCGCCGCCCGTCAGCGTGGGCGTGGGGCTCGCGGTGAGCGTGGGCTCGGCCGACCCGCTGGACGTCGGGCTCGCCGACGGGCTTCCCTGGGTCGCCGAGGACGACGGCGAGGCCGTCGGGGACCCGTGCGGACGCGGGCGGTGCCGGCGCCACTCGCGGTGCCGGAACACCACGTCGACCCAGTAGCTCACCTTCTTGCGGTGGACCTGGGACGGGTACCCGCCGGGGCCGACGCCGAACACGCCGGCCTGGCCGGTCAGCGGCCCCTCCGTGACCGGCTCGTCGAAGACGCCGGCCGAGGCCACGTAACGGCCGTCAGGGGTGTGGTACGAGACGGTATACGTGCGCCCGGCGGTCACCGGGACGGGCTTGTCGAACATCGCCTGCTGCCAGCCGCTGCGGGTCTCGCCCTTGAAGGTCACCTTCGCGAGGAGCTTGCCGTCGGAGTCCCACAGGCTGCCGCGGTGCGTGCCGCGCTCGGAGGCGGGCTTGTAGAAGCGGACGCCCGCGACCTCGCCGTTGCGGCTCGCCTTGAAGCGGGTGCCCAGTTCGAGCGGGGCGTTCTCGGCCTTGGACGCGCCCTTGACGACCTTGCGCGACTTCCAGAGGCTGGTCTCCAGCGTCACTTCCGTCGAGACGGGAGCCGCGTTGACCACGGACCCGGCGGGTTCCGCCGTGTCCTTCTTGTTGATGACGACCACCGTGACGGTCGCGCCGATGACCGCGGCGGCCGCCAGCAATGACACCTTTCCCAGCACGGGGAAACGAGCCCCGCCGGATCGAGGTTCAACGGAAGCGGGCCCGCGTCGCTCGCGCGGCCCGTCCGCATGCCGGGGATTGCTCACTACCCGAGCCTCCACCTCCGGCGCTTTCTCGGGCGCCGGACTCCGATCATGTTCAGTGCGAGGCCATTGTTGCGGTTGGGAAACGGTGTGACAACCGGAACAGCCATCTTTAAGCGGTTAATCCGCTGAATTCAGCATGGAAAGCGTGATTCCGGCACCACAATTCCTGGATCGGAGCCATCCGAATGTGTGGTATGCAAGACCGCCGCCGGTCAATACCGGCGACGCGCGCCGTCAAACCGGGCGGCCAGAGAAATGATCTTTCTCAAAGCCGCCCGGCCAGAAAAGATCATCAGACGGCCGGCCGCCCGCCTCTCAGCCGCGCGTAATAGGCCACGCAGTCGTCGTACACCGGCAGAAGCCCCTTGTCCCTGGCCTCCTCCAGCGTGGGCGCGACGGAGTCCTTGGGGGAGAGCAACGGCTCCACGTCCTGCGGCCAGACGATGCCGACGGCCGGGTCGAGGGGGTGGATCCCGTGCTCGCGCGAGGGCGCGTAGGGCTCGGAGCACACGTACACCACGCTCGCCTGGTCGGTCAGCGCCATGAAGGCGTGGCCGAGCCCCTCACCGACGTACACGCCCTGCCTTTCCTGATCGTTCAGCTCGACGGACTGCCACCGGCCGAAGGTGGGCGATCCCACGCGGATGTCGACGACGACGTCCATCACCCTGCCGGAGACGCAGGTGACGAACTTGGCCTGGCCCGGGGGCACCTCGGCGAAGTGGACGCCGCGGATGACGCCGCGCCGCGAGATGGACAGGTTTCCCTGGGCGAGGTTCAGGTCGTGCCCGACGGCCTCACGCAACCGGTCGGCACGGAACCACTCCAGGAACGTTCCTCTTTCGTCTCCATGGATGGCGGGGGTGTAGAGGTACGCGCCACTGATGCTGAGTTCCTTCACGTGCCCAAGAGTGACATCTCCCATCTCGGTGCGCTATCCAATGACCCGGGCGTGCGACAGTAGTGTGCGCCCTTCTGCGATAGTTGGCGCGGTCTGATTGGAACGTGCCGGAGCCTCTCCCCCGGCGATCCCGGCCCGTCCCAAGCAGACGGCTCTCCCGTAATCCGAAGTCTCCACCTTGGAGTCTCCGCCCGTACTCGCCGCCTAGGAGAGACCATGAGCCGGCTGAACGCTCTCCGGAGCCGCTTCGTCGACGCCCCCGACTCGCTCGGCGCCAAGGCGCGGACCCGCCGCTGGCACTGGTTCGCCCAGAACTTCCCCGACCTGTCGTCCATGTCGGTGATCGACCTCGGAGGCACGGCCGGCGCGTGGATGCGCGCCCCGGTACGCCCGGCGCACGTTCACGTCGTCAACCTGGAGAAGCCCCCGGCCGACCTGCCGTCATGGCTGCGGGCGGACGTGGCGGACGCGTGCGAGCTGCCCCGCGAGATCCTGGGCACCAAGTACGACCTCGTCTTCTCCAACGCGGTCATCGAGCACGTCGGCGGGCACCTGCGCCGCCAGATGTTCGCCGACTCGGTGCAGCGCCTGGCGGACCTGCACTGGGTGCAGACGCCGTACCGGTACTTCCCGGTCGAGCCGCACTTCCTGTTCCCGTTCTTCCAGTACATGCCGATCGCGATGCGCACCTCCCTGCTGCGCCGCTGGCCGCTGGTGCACACCCCCACCTCCGACCGCGTGGCCGCCCGCAACATCGTCATGGAGGTCGAGCTGCTCAGCATCACCGAGATGCGGCACTACTTCCCCTCCTCCACCATCCGCTTCGAACGCCTCGGGGGGCTGGTGAAGTCCGTCATCGCGATGAAGACCCACTGAGGCGCCGAAGCCGAAGGGACACTCCTGTGACTCTTGGGACGGATGTTGGCGAAGCACGTAAACCGAGCTCGCCGTCCGGACGTCGATTCGACGGGACCACGCTCCGCAGCGTGAGCACCGCCGGGGATCACCACCCAGATCACGTGGGAGCTTCATTGAATTCGCGCCATGCCGCGCGCCGGTTCAGAGCGGCCATCTCAGCGACACTGCTGACCGTGGCCGCCCTGCTGTCGGCACCCGCAGCGCCCGCACAGGCCATGGCCCTGTGCAACCCGGGCAGTGCGGGCGAAAACAAGATCACCTGTGAGAACCTCAACACAGGCACCGACAAGAACGTCTGGGACACCAACCCTCACGGCACCGTCGAGGGTTACGGCGACCAGATGAGCGTCAACCTCGGCCAGACGATCAACTTCAAGGTCCGGTCCACCGCGCTCAACCTGCAGATCGACATCTACCGGATGGGCTACTACCAGGGGAAGGGCGCGCGGTTCATCACCTCGGTGCCCGCCACCACCTCGGTCTCCCGTAACCAGCCGGGCTGCCCGGAGAACACCACCACGGGCGAGGTCGCCTGCAACTGGGGCAACGTCGCCAACTGGACCGTTCCGTCCACGGCCGTCTCCGGTATCTACTTCGCCCACGTGATCCGCACCGACACCAACGACGACACCCACATCGTCTTCGTCGTGCGCGATGACGCGAGCACCGCCGACCTGCTCTTCCGCACCTCTGACAGCACCTGGCAGGCGTACAACTCCTGGGGCGACATCCCGGCCACCGAGGACAACCCCTACAAGGTGAAGAACAGCCTGTACCGCGGCGACAGCGTCGCGGCGCCCGGCCGCGCGGTCAAGGTGAGCTACAACCGTCCCTTCAACACGCGGGAGAGCACCCCGTGGGGACGCGACTTCGTCTTCGCCAACGAGTACCCGATGGTGCGCTGGCTCGAGGCCAACGGGTACGACGTGACCTACCAGTCGTCGCTGGACGCGGCGCGCGCTCCCTCCGCGCTGCTGAACCACAAGACGCTGATGTCCGTCGGCCACGACGAGTACTGGTCCGGCGAGGAGCGCACGGCGTTCGAGAACGCCCGCGACCACGGCGTCAACCTGGCCTTCTTCAGCGGCAACGAGGTCTACTGGAAGACCCGCTGGGAGAACTCCTACCGCACGCTGGTCTCCTACAAGGAGACGCACGCCAACGCCAAGATCGACCCGATGCCGAAGGTGTGGACGGGCACCTGGCGCGATACGCGGTTCAGCAAGCCCAACCTCCCGGACGACGTCGCGGCCGACGGCGGCAGGCCGGAGAACAGCCTCACCGGCACACTGTTCACCGTGAACTGCACGGTGAAGAACGACGGCTGCCCGGCGATCCCGCTCACGGTGCCCGCGGCCGACGGCAAGATGCGGTTCTGGCGCGGCACGTCGGTCGCCAACCAGGTCAGCGGCTCGCAGAGCATCCCCGGCCTGGTCGGCTACGAGTGGGACGAGGACATCGACAACGGGGTCCGGCCCGGGGGCCTGGTGCCGCTGTCCACGACGACGGCCGTCGCCGACGAGGTGCTGATCGACTACGGCACCAACGTCGCCCAGAAGAGCGCCACGCACCGCATGACCATGTACCGGGCGGAGAGCGGCGCGCTGGTGTTCGGGGCCGGAACGGTGCAGTGGACCTGGGGCCTGGACGACGAGCACGACAGCTACTCCGAGAACGGCTTCGCCGACGGCCGTATCAAGCAGGCCACCGTGAACCTGTTCGCCGACATGGGCGTGCAGCCGAAGTCGCTGCAGTCGGGCAGCCTCGCCACCAAGTCCACCGACACCACCGCCCCCACCGTGACGCTCACCGCGCCCGTGGCCAACGCGACCCTGAACAACGGCGCCACCGTCACGGTCAGCGGCACCGCGGCGGACGTCGGCGGCCAGGTCGGCGGGGTCGAGGTCTCCACCGACGGCGGCACCACGTGGCACCCGGCCACCGGCCGCACGGCCTGGACCTACTCCTGGAAGGTCACCGGGGTCGGCGCGACCACGATCAAGGTGCGGGCCGGGGACGACAGCGGCAACATCGGCGCCGAGGCGAGCAGGAACGTCACCGTCGAGTGCCCGTGCAGCCTGTTCCCCTCCTCCGCGGTTCCGAAGAACCCGGCGGAGAACGACTCCAGCCCGCTGGAGGCCGGCGTCCGCTTCACCTCCTCGACCAACGGCTACCTGACCGGGATCAAGTTCTACAAGGGCACCGGCAACACCGGCACCCACACCGGCACGCTGTGGTCGGACACCGGCGACGTGCTGGCGACCGGGCAGTTCAAGAACGAGACGGCGACCGGCTGGCAGAAGCTGACCTTCGACTCGCCGGTCTACATCACCGCGAACACGCCGTACGTCGCCTCGTACTTCGCGCCGAACGGCCACTACGCCGCCGACTCGGACTTCTTCCGGTACGAGAAGCTGGTCAACGAGCCGCTCACCGCGCCGAAGACCATCGAGACCGCGCCCAACGGCGTCTACAGGTCCGGGGAGGGCTTCCCGACCCAGACCTTCAACGGCGGCAACTACTACGTCGACGTGGTGTTCACGGTCAAGGACGTCTACCCGCCGGCGGCCACCTCGGTGACCCCGGTCCCGGGCTCGTCCAGCGTGCCGACGACCGTCCAGCCGAAGATCACCTTCGGTGAGCCGATCAAGACCGGCACCGCGACCTTCACGCTGAAGGACCAGACGCAGGCCTCCGTCGCGGGCAACGTCTCGCTGGACGCCACCCGCAAGACGCTGACCTTCGTGCCGACCGCGCCGCTCGCGGCCGGCGAGAAGTTCACCGTCACGGTCAGCGGCGCCGAGGACGACGCCGGCAACGTCATGGCCACGCCGTACACGTTCACGTTCACCACGGCCAAGGCGTTCGCGGCGGGCGTGTGCCCGTGCAGCGTGTGGCCGGACGTGACCGTCCCGGCGGAGCCGAGCGTCAACGACAGCGCCGGGGTCGAGGTCGGCGTGAAGTTCCAGACCACCTCCGACGGCTTCATCGAGGGCATCCGGTTCTACAAGGGGCCGGGCAACACCGGCACCCACACCGGAACCCTGTGGAGCGGCACGGGCCAGGAACTGACCACGGCCACCTTCACCGACGAGTCGACGCAGGGGTGGCAGGAGGTCTACTTCGGCACGCCGTGGCCGGTGACCAAGGACACCACCTACGTCGCCTCCTACCACGCGCCGAACGGCCACTACTCGGCCACGGGCAACGGGCTGGCCTCCCAGGTCAACGCCACCCCGCTGCGCGTGCTCGCCAGCTCGTCCAGCGGCGGCAACGGCGTCTACAAGTACGGCGCGCGCTCGTTCCCGACCAGCTCGTGGGGCGCGACCAACTACTGGGTCGACGTGATGTTCACGAAGCTGGCGGACACGACGGCGCCGTACATCACCGGCAAGTCGCCCGACCACGGCGGCACCGGCGTGGCGACCGGCACCGCGGTGGCGGCGACGTTCAGCGAGGCGATCGCCGCGAACACCGCCCAGATCACGGTGAAGAACGCCGCGAACCAGACGGTCGCGGGCACCCGGGCGCTCAACGAGGCGCGCACGATGCTCACCTTCACCCCGGACGCCGCGCTGGCGCAGAGCACGACCTACACCGTGTCGGTCACCGGCGCCAAGGACGACGACGGGAACACCATGACGGCGACGTCGTGGTCGTTCACGACCGGCGGCGCGGCGAGCTGCCCGTGTTCGATCTTCGCCAGCAACGCCGTGCCGAACAACCCGGCCGACGGCGACACCTCGGCGGTCGAGCTCGGCGTGAAGTTCACGGCCGAGATGGACGGCAAGGTGACCGGCGTCCGGTTCTACAAGGGCGCGGGCAACACCGGCACGCACGTCGGCAACCTGTGGAGCGCCACCGGCACTCCGCTGGCGAACGGCACCTTCCAGAACGAGACCGCCACCGGCTGGCAGACGCTGATCTTCGACCAGCCCGTGGACATCGTCGCCGGCCAGGTGTACGTGGCCTCCTACCTCGCGCCCAACGGGCACTACTCGGGCGACGGCGGCTTCTTCAACTCCGGGCCGTACGACAACTCGCCGCTGCACGCCGTGGCCAACGGCGGGCCGGCGGGCGGCAACGGCGTCTACCGGTACGGGGAGACCTCGGGCTTCCCGGCCTCCAGTTACAACGGCGCGAACTACTGGGTGGACGTTCTGTTCACTCCAGCGAGCTAATCACGTCACCCGCGTGCGGTTCGCTCGTCCTCGGGCGGGCCGCACGCGGGCGGCCCAGCGGTACGAGAGGAGATCCGCGTGACATCGATCGGCCTTGCCGTCATCGGGGCGGGCTATTGGGGACCCAACCTGGTGCGCAACGCCATGGCCACCCCGGAGCTGCGCCTGGAGTGGCTGTGCGACCTCGATGAGGACCGCGCGAAGGCGGTCCTCGGCCGCTACACCACGGTGAGGCCGACCACATCCGTGGAGCGGGTGCTCGCCGACCCGGCGGTGGAGGCCGTGGCGATCGCCACCCCGGCGCGCACGCATTTCGACCTGGTGCGGGCCGCCCTGGACGCGGGCAAGCACGTGCTGGTCGAGAAGCCCCTCACCCCGACCCACGCCGAGGGCGCCAAGCTGGTGGCCCTGGCCGAGGAGCGGAACCGGGTGCTCATGCTCGACCACACCTTCTGCTACACGCCGGTGGTCCGCAAGATCCGCGACCTGATCGCCACGGGCGAGCTCGGCGACGTGCAGTTCGTCGACTCGGTGCGCATCAACCTGGGCCTGGTCCAGCCGGACGTGGACGTCCTGTGGGACCTGGCGCCGCACGACCTGTCGATCCTCGACTTCGTGCTGCCCGAAGGGGTCTCCCCGGTGGCCGTCGCCGCGCAGAGCTCCGACCCGATCGGCGCCGGCAAGCCGTGCCTGGCCTACCTGACCGTGTGGCTGTCCTCGGGCGCCATCGCGCACGTCCACGTGAACTGGCTCAGCCCGACCAAGATCCGCACCACCGTGATCGGCGGCTCGCGCCGCACGATCGTGTGGGACGACGTCAACCCGGCCCAGCGCCTCGCCGTGTACGACAGGGGGGTGGACCTTTCGGCCGTAGGGGAGGACGAGCGAAGGGCGGCCCTCATCTCCTATCGAACCGGTGACGTCGTCGTACCCGCCCTGCCCGAGCGCGAGGCGCTGCGCGGGGTGATGAGCGAGTTCGCGGCCTCGATCACCGAGGGCCGCGCTCCCCTGACCGACGGGAAGGCGGGGCTGCGTGTGCTCGCTCTCCTGGAAGCGGCGGGGCAAAGCATCCAAAATGACGGCAGACGAATCGACCTTGGGGGATCCACCCGATGATCAAGAACAGCCGCTGCCTGGTGACCGGGGGCGCGGGGACGATCGGCTCGACGATCGTCGACCAGCTCCTCGCCGCGGGCGCGGACGAGGTCGTCGTGCTCGACAACTTCGTCCGGGGCCGCCGGGCCAACCTCGCCGCCGCCGAGGCGGTCGCCGAGGGGCGCCTGCGCGTGGTCGAGGGCGACATCCGTGACACCGCGCTGGTCCGCCAGGTCACCAAGGGCATGGACGTGGTCTTCCACCAGGCCGCCATCCGCATCACCCAGTGCGCCGAGGAGCCCCGCCTGGCCCTGGAGGTCCTGGTCGACGGCACCTACGAGGTCGTCGAGGCCGCGGCGGACGCGGGCGTGCGCAAGGTCGTCGCCGCATCCTCCGCCTCGGTGTACGGCCTGGCCACCGAGTTCCCCACCCGCGAGGACCACCACCCGTACGACAACGACACCCTGTACGGGGCCGCCAAGACGTTCAACGAGGGCCTGCTGCGCAGCTTCAAGGCCATGCGCGGGCTCGACTACGTGGCGCTGCGGTACTTCAACGTGTACGGCCCGCGCATGGACATCCACGGCCTCTACACCGAGGTGCTGATCCGCTGGATGGAGCGCATCGAGAACGGCCAGGCCCCGCTGATCCTCGGCGACGGCCTGCAGACCATGGACTTCGTCTACACCGAGGACATCGCCCGCGCCAACCTGCTGGCCGCGGCGAGCGACGCCACCGACCAGGTGTTCAACATCGCCAGCTCCACCGAGACCAGCCTGCGCGAGCTGGCCGAGACGCTGATGTCGGTCATGGGACGCTCCGACCTCGGCCTGGAGTTCGGCCCCGCCCGCGCGGTGAACGGCGTCACCCGCCGCCTCGCCGACGTGGGCGCCGCCGCCGAGCGGCTCGGCTGGAAGGCCGAGGTCGACCTGGAAGAGGGCCTGCGCCGCCTCGTGGCATGGTGGCGCGCCGAGAAGTCCCGGTGAACGGCGCGATCGTCTACGCGGGAGGCACGCGCTACGACGGCGTGAGCGGCACGGACCGGCACGTGGCCGACCGGCTGAGCGCGTACGCGGACGTCCTGTACGTCGATCCGCCCCGGCCGCTGCGCTCGGGCCTGCGCGACCCGGAGACCGGGAAGGCGGGCCACGTGCTGCGGCAGGCCGGGCCGCGGCTGTGGCGGCTGAGCCCGGTGGCGCCGCCCGCCGCCTACCGTCCGGGCGTGGACCGCGTCACCGCGGCCCTGGCCCGGCGCGCGGTGCGCGCGGCCGCCCGCGAGGCCGGCCTCGGCATCGGCGCCGTCGTCGTCGCGGGCACGACCGACCTGATGGACGTCCGGCGCGGCGCCCGCACCGTGCGCTTCGTCACCGACGACCTGGTGGCGGGGGCCTCGCTCATCCGCATGTCGGCGGCTCGGCTGGAGCAGTCCGAGCGCCGCATGACGCGGCGCGCGAGCGAGGTCGTCGTGGTCTCCCCCGGCCTGGCCGAACGGGTGGCGCTCATGGGCCGCACGGCGACGCTCGTCCCCAACGGGTGCGACGTGGCGGCGTACGCCGCCGTCGACGACGCGCCGCACCCCGCCGACCTGCCCGCCGACCTGGCCGCCACCCCGGTCGCGGGCTTCGTCGGCCACATCAACGCGCGCATCGACATCGCGCTGCTGGAGGCCGTCGCCGACACCGGGGCCCCGCTGGTGCTGGTCGGGCCGCGCGTCGGCGAGTACGAGCCCGAGCGCTGGCCCGCGCTCGTCGGACGGGCCAACGTCCACTGGGTGGGGCGCAAACCCTACGAGGAGCTGCCGTCGTACCTGCGGCTCATCGACGTCGGCCTCACCCCCTACGCCGACTCGGAGTTCAACCGGGCGAGCTTCCCGCTGAAGACGCTCGAATACCTGGCGGCCGGGCGCGGGGTCGTCTCCACCGACCTTCCCGCCACCACGTGGCTGGAGGCCGGGCCGCTGATCCCGGTCGCCCGCGGCGCGGCGGAGTTCGCCGCGACCGTCACCGCGCAGCTGCGCGTCGCGCGCACGCCCGCGCTCGCCGAGCGGCGGCGGGCGTTCGCGGCGCGGCACGACTGGAACGAACGGGTCCGCCTGCTGGCGGACCTCCTCGGAATCGACATCAGGGAGGTGGCCGGGCGATGATCCCGGTGATGCGGCCGTGGTTCGGCCCGGAGGAGCAGGCGGCCGTCGGCGAGGTCATCGCCTCGGGCTGGGTCGCCCAGGGGCCGAGGGTCGCCGAGTTCGAGCGCAGGTTCGCCGCGAGCGTCCAGGCGGGTCACGGCGTCGCCGCCTCGTCCTGCACGACGGCGCTCCACCTCGCCCTGGTGCTCGCCGGCATCGGCCCCGGCGACGAGGTCGTGGTGCCGTCGCTGTCGTTCATCGCGACCGCCAACGTCGTCAGGTACGTCGGCGCCACCCCGGTGTTCGCCGACATCGACCCGGCGACCGGCAACCTCACCGCCAAGACCGTCGAGGCCGCCCGCACCCCGAGCACCCGCGCGGCGATCGTCGTCCACCAGGGCGGCCTGCCCGCCGACGTCGAGGAGATCCGCGCCGCCCACGAGGGCCTCCTGCTCATCGAGGACGCCGCCTGCGCGGCCGGGTCCACCTACCGCGGCCGGCCGGTCGGCGCGGGCGCGCACCTGGCGGCCTGGTCCTTCCACCCGCGCAAGCTGCTCACCACCGGCGAGGGCGGCATGCTCACCACCGACGACCCCGAGGTCGCCGCGCGGGCGCGGCGGCTGCGCGAGCACGGCATGAGCGTCAGCGCGGCCGACCGGCACGCCTCCGGCTCCACGGCACCCGAGCAGTACACCGAGGTCGGCTACAACTACCGGATGACCGACCTGCAGGCGGCCGTCGGGCTCGTGCAGCTCGACAGGCTGCCCGAGATGGTCGCCCGCCGCCGGGCCCTCGCCGCGCGCTACATGAACTTCCTGGGCGGCATCCCCGGGCTGACCATGGCGCGCGACCCCGAGTACGGCACCGGCAACTTCCAGTCCTTCTGGATCGCCCTGCCCGAGGACTTCCCCATGAACCGGGGCGAACTGCTGGACTTCCTCGCCGCGCGCGGCGTCTCCGCCCGGCGCGGCATCATGGCCGCCCACCTGGAGCCCGCCTACGCCGGCACCGGCGCCTGGGATCTGCCTGCCACCGAGTGGCTGACGGCCAACTCGCTGATCCTGCCGCTGTACCACAGCATGACCGACGCCGAGCACGACCAGGTCGTGGAGGCGATCCACGCCGCCGCCGCGGGCGGCTGACCGTGCGCGTCCTGGTGTACCCGCACGCCATGGAGGTCGGCGGCAGCCAGCTCAACGCCATCGAGCTCGGCGCCGCCGTCCAGGCGATGGGCCACGAGGTCGCCGTCATCGGCGAGCCCGGCCCGCTGGTCGAGTACGTCCACAAGGCCGGCCTCGAACACCTGCCGCTGGACCCGGGGCGGCGCCGTCCGTCCATGACCACGGTGCGCATGCTGCGCGACCTGTCGGCGCGGCGCGGGCTCGACGTCATCCACGGGTACGAGTGGCCGCCCGGCGTGGAGGCGTTCTACGCGGGCCTGCGCGGCCCCGCCGCCGCGGTCTGCACGATCATGTCGATGGCGGTGGCGCCGTTCCTGCCGTCCTCGCTGCCGCTGGTCGTCGGCACCCGCGAGATCCAGGAACAGGCCGCACCCGGACGGCGGCACGTCCACCTCATCGAGCCGCCCGTCGACGTCGCCGCCAACGCCCCCGGCCACCCGGCCGGCGAGTTCCGCCGCGAGTTCGGCCTGGAGGAAGGGCCCTTCGACCTCGTCGTGGTGAGCCGTCTCGCGCCGGAGCTGAAGCTCGAAGGCATCCTCACCGCCGTGGACGTCGTCGGCAGGCTCGCCGCCGAGCTGGACATCCGGCTCATCCTCGTCGGCGACGGCGCGGCCCGCGCCCAGGTGGAGGAGCGCGCCGCCGCCGCCAACGCCGCCGCCGGCCGCCGCGTCGTCGTGCTCACCGGCCAGATCCTCGACCCCCGGCCCGCGTACGCGGCCGCCACGGCGTGCCTGGCCATGGGAGGGTCGGCGCTGCGCTCGCTCGCGTTCGCCAAGCCGCTCATCGTGCAGGGCGAGGTGGGCTTCTTCGAGCTCCTCACCCCCGAGACCGAGAAGATCTTCCTCAAGCAGGGCTGGTACGGCATCGGCCGCGCCCCCGAGGACGGCGCCCCGAAGCTGGAGAGCATGCTGCGCGGCCTCTACGCGAGCCCCGGGCTGCGGCGCGAGCTCGGCGAGTACGGCAGACGCCTGGTCGTCGAGCGCTTCAGCCTGGAGCGGGCCGCGCGCGTCCAGCTCTCCATCTACGAGCAGGCGGTCAGCGAGCGGCTCGCCGCCGTGGACGCCGTCGGCACCGCCGCCGGGGTGCTGCGCTACAAGCTGCGCCGCAAGTACGAGCGCTGGCGCGGCACCCACGCCCAGGACGACTTCAACGCCGTGGCGCGGAGGCCCCGGTGACCGATCTGGTTCCCAGGTCCGCCGCCGGCGGTGGGAGGGCCGCGTGACCGACCTCGACCCCGGATCCGGCCCTCCCGCTCAGGCCCCGGCGGACTCCTCTTCGCTGCGGGCCAGGGCGGGCAAGGCGCTCGGGTTCAGCTTCCTCAGCACCATCGCCGCGCGCCTCGGCACGCTCGCCATCGGCATCACGCTCGCGCGCGTGCTCGGGCCGCACGAGTTCGGCACGTTCGCGGTCGCGCTCGTCGCGCTGCTCGCCATGCTGAGCATCAACGAGCTCGGTGTCAGCCTCGCCATCGTCCGCTGGCCCGACGAGCCGCGCGGGATCATCCCGACCGTCGCCACGCTGTCGGCCGGGTTCAGCGTGCTGGTGTGCGGCGCGTTCATGCTCGCCGCGCCCGCGTTCGCCGAGGCCATGGGCAACCCCGCCGCCACCGGGCCCGTCCGGGTGCTCTCGCTCAGCGTCCTCATCAACGGCCTGGTGGCGACGTCCGCGGCGGTGATCCAGCGGCGCTTCCTGCAGGGCCGCAAGATGATCGCCGACCAGGTGGACAACTGGCTCGGCGCGCTCGTGTCCCTGGGCCTGGCGCTGACCGGCTGGGGCGCGATGAGCCTGGCCATCGGCCGGGTCGCCGGGTCGCTGGCCGGCGGGGCGCTGCTGATCCGCTTCTCGCCCGAACGGCTGCGGTTCGGCTTCGACCGGGAGGTGGCCCGGCGGCTGCTGTCGTTCGGCGTGCCGCTCGCCGGGTCGTCCCTGCTGGTCTTCGCCGTCGGGTACGCCGACCAGCTCGTCATCGGCCACCTGCTCGGGTCCACGGCCCTCGGTTTCTACGTGCTGGCCGTGAACCTGTCGGGATGGCCGGTCGCGGTGTTCTCGCAGCCGGTGCGCGCGGTGGCGCCCGCCGCGTTCGCCCGCCTCCAGCACGACCGTCCGACGCTGAACCGGTCGTTCGTCGCGGTCGCCGGGCTGCTCGTCGGGCTCACCCTGCCGATCTGCCTGCTGCTCAGCGGCGCCGCGCCCTCCGTCATCCGCTTCGTGTACGGGCCGGAGTGGGAGCCGGCGGCCGTCGCCCTGGCCGGGCTCGGCGTGCTCGCCGGGCTGCGCATCTTCTTCGAGCTGGTCTACGACTACCTGGTCGTCCTCGAACGCTCCCGCGCGGTGCTCGCCGTCCAGGCCCTGTGGCTGGTCGTGCTGGTCCCCGCCATGTGGATCGGCGTGAGCAGGGACGGGCTGCGCGGCGCGGCCGTCGCGCTGGTCGCGGTCGCGGCGGTCGTCGTCCTGCCCACCTACCTGGGGCAGTTGCGCGGCTCCGGGGTCGGCCTCATGGACCTCGCCGCCAACCTCTGGCAGGCGGTGCTCGCCGCGCTCGCCGTCGGGGCCGCGGCGGTCCTCGCGGTGCGCACCCTCTCGCCCGACCTGGTGGTGCTCGCCGCCGCAGGACTGTTCGCGGTGCTCGTCGTCGGGGCGTACGGCTACCGCAGGCGCGGCGTGCTGCGCGCCGTCAAGGAGACGTCATGACCGCCGCCCCGCGCGCACGCTCGCGTCCCGGCCTGGGAGGATTCGTGCCGGGCCGCACCACTTCGAAGGAGCTCCGATGACGCCGCTTCTCCTCATCGGAGCGGGCGGGCTGGCGCGGGAGGTCGCCCAGCTCGTCCACGCGATCAACGACGCCTCCCCCACCTGGGACCTGCTCGGCCACCTGGACGACGACCCGGCGAAGCAGGGCGCCCTCGTGGACGGCGTGCCCGTGCTGGCGGGATCCTCCGAGGTGTTCGAGCGGAAGGACGCGCGGGTCGTCATCTGCACGGCCAGCCCGCGCGACACCGCCAGCCGCGCCCGCATCGCCGCCCGCCTCGGCCTGCCCGACGAGCGGTACGCCACGCTCGTCCACCCGTCCGCCTCGGTGTCCCGGTCCTCCGCCATCGGGCCGGGGTCGATCGTGCTGGCCCAGGTCGTCATGACCGCCGCCGTCGCCGTGGGCGCGCACGTGTGCGTGATGCCGCACGTCACCCTCACCCACGACGACGTGGTCGAGGACCACGCCACGATCGCCTCGGGCGCGCGGTTCGCCGGAGGCGTGCGCGTCGGACGCGGCGCCTACATCGGGGCCGGTGCCCTCGTCCGCGAGAACCTCACGATCGGGCGCCACGCCCTGGTCGGCATGGGCTCCGTCGTGACCAAGAACGTCCCCGCCCAGGAGGTCTGGGCGGGCGTGCCCGCGAAATTCATCCGTCCCGCCACAGTCATCACGGAGCACTGACATGATCCCATTCGTCGATCTGCGCGCCGCCCACGCCGAGGTGGCCGAGGAAGTGGCTCAGGGCTTCGACCGCGTGCTCCAGGACACCGCCTTCGTCCAGGGGCCGGACGTCGCCGCCTTCGAGCAGGAGTACGCGGAGTTCTCCGAGGTGCCGCACTGCGTCGGCGTCGGCAACGGCACCGACGCGATCGAGCTGAGCCTGCGCGCCGCGGGCCTTGAGCCGGGCTCGGGCGCCGTACTGCCCGCCAACACCTTCGTCGCCACGGCCGAGGCCGTCGTGCGCGCGGGCCTGCGCCCCGTGCTCGCCGACTGCGACGACGACCACCTGCTCCTCGACCCGGCCGCCGCCGAGGCCGCCGTCACGCCGGACGTGGCCGCCGTCCTGCCCGTCCACCTGTACGGCCAGCAGGCGCCGATGGCCGCCGTGCAGGACCTCGCCGCCCGGCACGGCCTCACCGTCGTCGAGGACGCCGCCCAGTCGCAAGGGTCCCGTCAGGAGGGACGGCCGCCGATCGGCCTCGCCTCCACGAGCTTCTACCCCGGCAAGAACCTCGGCGCCTACGGCGAGGCGGGCGCCGTCCTCACCTCCTCAGCCGAACTGGCGACCGCCCTCCGGCTGCTCACCAACCACGGCAGCCGGCAGAAGTACCAGCACGAGACGCTCGGCTTCAACTCCCGCCTCGACACTTTGCAGGCCGTGGTGCTGCGCGCCAAGCTCAAGCGCCTCGCCCGCTGGAACGAACTGCGCCGCGCCGCCGCCGAACGCTACGACAAGCTCCTGTCCGGCGTGCAGGGCGTCCGCCTGCCCCGCGTCGCCCCCGGCAACCTGCACGTCTGGCACCTGTACGTCATCCGCGTCCCCCAGCGCGACAAGGTGCTGGCCGGCCTCCACGCCGCCGGCGTCCAGGCCCAGATCCACTACCCCTACCCCGTCCACCTGACCCCGGCCTTCCACGACCTCGGCTACGCCCCCGGCGACTTCCCCATCGCCGAGAAGGCCGCCACCGAGATCCTCTCCCTCCCCATGCACCCCCACCTGACCCCCTCCCAGCAGGAGCGCGTGGCGGAAACCCTGGACAAGGTCCTCAGCAGCCTCTGACCACGCACCGGACCACGAGGGACGCTTCCACCGGCGCCGGTGGGGCGTCCCTCACCGTGCGTGATCGAGCGGGTCGCCGTGGTGAGGACGTCATCGGCGTTCCAAGCGGGTCATGTGGGCGGCGATGTGATCCGCGGTGGGCCGATGCAGGGTGTCGACCAGATGTCCGTCGGTCAGGAACACCACCGTGTCGGCGTAGGAGGCGGCGACCGGGTCGTGGGTCACCATGATCACGGTACGGCCGTGCCTGTCGACCATGGCGCGGAGCAACTCCAGCACCTCCTTGGCGCTACGGGTGTCCAGCGCACCGGTCGGCTCGTCGGCGAACAGCACCGCCGGGCCGGTGATGAGGGCGCGGGCGAGCGCGACCCGCTGCTGCTGCCCGCCGGACAGCTCAGCGGGACGGTGCGACCTCCGCTCCGCCAGACCGACCGCGGCCAACGCGTGACCGACCTCCTCGCGGGAGGGCTTGCGGCCGTCCAGCAGCAGCGGCAGCATGACGTTCTGCTCGGCCGTCAGCGCGGCGACCAGATTGAACGCCTGGAAGACGAAGCCGATCCTTTCTCTGCGCAGCACGGTGAGCCGGTGCTCGTCCAGCGTGGCCAGATCGACACCGGTGAGCAGCACCTGGCCGGCGTCCGGCCGGTCCAGACCCGCCGCGCACTGCAGCAGCGTGGACTTGCCCGACCCGGACGGCCCCATCACGGCGGTGAAGCCGCCCGTGGCGAATCTCAGGCTCAGACTCGCCAGTGCGGTCACCGCCGCACTCCCGGTTCCGAACGTCTTGTGTACCGAGCGCAGCTCGACGGCGTGGTCCATGGCGGGCACCTTCTCTGTGGTCACTCGGACACCAGGGCGGGAGTACGCAGCGCCGCCATGGCGGTCAGTGTCGTGGCGAGGACGGCGAGCAGGGCACTCGTGGCGGCGAGCGCGAGGACGGGCGCCCACGGGATGGCGAGTGAGGCGCCGGGCACGATCCGGGTCAGCGCGGCGAGCAGCCCCGCGAAGTTGACCGCGGACGCCCCGGCGGCCGGCACCATCGCGGCCGCCACGACCACGATCGACTCGGCCAGCAGCGCGGCCACCGCCTGCCGCGACGTGGCTCCGACCAGCCGCAGCATGGCCAGATCCCGTCGGC
Source organism: Sphaerisporangium krabiense (assembly GCF_014200435.1). Taxonomy (NCBI): domain Bacteria; kingdom Bacillati; phylum Actinomycetota; class Actinomycetes; order Streptosporangiales; family Streptosporangiaceae; genus Sphaerisporangium; species Sphaerisporangium krabiense. Next base: position 1,259,976 of record NZ_JACHBR010000001.1, read on the forward strand.
GGCCGGTGGCGGCCATCACCATGGTGTTGACGATGGCGACGCAGCTATAAACGATGGCGATCCCGAGCGTGACCATCATGCCGATCGCGCTCGTGCCCTGGTCGCCGCCGGCCGCCGTGCCGGCCCATTGGCTCTTGGTCAACAGCGTGGCGCCCAGTTCGGCGCTCTTCTCGCCCAGTTCCGCGGCGGCGCCGCTGGTGGCCGTCACATACGCCACCTCCGCCGCACTCGCTCCACCGTGGGAGGCGTCCAGATAGAAGTCCGCCCCGCCGGTGCCGCTCCCCACCACCGCGACCACCGTGAGGGACAGCGGCTTACCGTTTCCCGGTGTGATCCGCACGCGTTGGCCGACGCCGAGTTCCCACCGTTCGGACACCACGATGCCGCCGGGCCCCAGGTCCCGCAGCGATCCTGAGGTCAACGGCAGCGAGGTCATCGCGGCGAACTGCGCGGAGTCGGTGGCGTAACCCTCGAATTCGTCGGTGCCGCCGGGCTCGATGGTCGAGCGTACGGTCACCGGCGCCAGCGCGGCGATCTGGACACCGGGTATCGACCGGGCCTGTTCGAGCGCCTTCGCGCTGATCATGGCGTCGCCGGAGGGGACCAGCACGTAGTCCGCGCGTAACCGGCTGCCCGCCTCGGCCACCTGGGCCTGGCCGATCGTCTCCAGGGCGCCGAGCAGGCTGATCGACATGCCGGCGGTGATGAGAATGGGCAGGGCCGTGGCCGCCGTGCGCCGGGCCATGCTGAGGGTGTTCTCCCGCACCAGGGTGCCGATCGCGCTGCCACCACGCGCCCATGGCAAGGTCAGCAGCTTGAGGATGGGCGGGATGAGGGCCGGCGCCAGCAGTGCCACTGCCGCGACCAGGGCGAGGAGCACCCAGAGATAGATCACGGGGACCATGGCGATCTCCGGCAGGACGGTCGCGACGACGCCCATTCCCATGAGCGAAATCACCAGGAGGGCGATGCCCCACGCCGTTCGCGCCGACCGGCCGCGGTGTGACCTGGGCGGGTCTCCAGCCGCCTCCCGCAGCGACTGTGTCGGCCGGATGGTCGCCGCGCGTCGCGAGGCGGCCGACACGCTCAGTGCCGTCACCGCCAGCCCGGCGAGGCAGGCGAGCACGAGCGGCACGGGCGAGATCGACACCTTGAACCACGACGGCGCCATGTCGCCCGAGACCAGCACGGCGGCCAGCACCGGGGCGCCCGCCATGCTGATCAGGACGCCGATGGCGCAGCCGGCTCCGGCCAGGAGCAACGCCTCGACCAGGATCATCCGCCGCACCTGACGCGGGGTGGCGCCGACCAGGCGTAAGAGCGCCAGCTCGCGCGTGCGCTGAATGACCGTCAGGGCGAAGGTGGAGGCCACGATGAAGACGGTGGCGAACCCCGTCACCCCCGCGGACACGCCGAGCAGCACCACGGTCCCGGTCAGCGCGGCGCGTTCGTGCGAGAAACCCGTGAGCGCCGAGTTCATCACCAGCGCGACGGTGGCGATGACGCCGACGCCGAGAGCGAGCGCCACGAGAGCCGCGGCGAAGGACACCCATCGCGCCCGAAGCGTGCTCAACGCGATGCTCAGCACTGGCGAACCCCCCGACCTCCCGCGAACGGGGAGACAGCGGTGCCGGGCCGTACGAGGTCGGGGTTGCTTTCAGCCCGTTCCCGCACGACAGGAAGAAGAGTTCTCATACCGATTCTCCAGATGGCTCGTATTCGGCGGCGTACCCGATCGCGGGTGATACGCACGCGAATTCCTCCCGCCAATGGGCGAAATTCAACGCTGCGCCGAAGATAGTGGATTCATAGCGGTTCACGGAATAGTCGCGCGGGGCGCGATCATAGCCCTCCACAATTACGGCAGGGGGCACTGATGTCACTTTCTGAGTGCGGCCGCCACCGCCGAGAAGGTGGTGCACCGGGTGTCCCAGCAGAGCGGCATCGGAGCCGGCATCAGAGGTCACGCGCGGGCGGACGGCGGACCACGATCATGGCCGAGGTGTGGGCACGCGGCCCCGGCCCACTTTCACCCGCCGTTCACGACCCCAAATACGCCACCCGTACTCCGCCCGCGGTGTTGCGCACCGAAATGATATTCGCGGCGTCGGCGGTGGCGCGAACACCGATATTCTGCTCGCCGACACCCCCGCGAATGTCGAGGGCGTAACCATCGCTTTCCGGCACCTCCAGATCGATGTCACCGGCCTCGGAATTCGTCCGCAACGAACCCGGCGCCCGAACGAACCTCAACACGATGTCGCCCATTCGGGTCCCCGCCCCGACGTCCGCCGTGCGCAGCCCTGTGCCGGTGATCGTGCCGGTCGCCGTGGCGAGCCGTAGTACCCCGGTCAGGTCGCGCAGCGTGATGTCGCCTTCGGAGGTCCGCGCGTCGACCGTGACCCCGGGGGGAACCGTGAGCCTGTAGCCGACCCAGCAAGCCGCGATCAAGGAGTCCTGGTCGCACGTCGCCTCCACCCGGAAGGTCTCCCCGGACCACCGCTCCTCCAGCACCGGTTTGGGACCCGACCAGGTCATCCGCCGTTCGACGCCGACCTGTCCGGCCTGGCCCGCGACGAGACGCACCTCGCCTATCCCGAGATCCAGCTCGATCCGGCTGACCGGCCGCCGGTGGGTCTGCTGCTGCGTCTCGCTCTGCCTGGCCAACCACGACAACAGCGACATTCCGCTCAGCGTGGCCATAAGAAGCGCCGCACCCGCCCCGAGAGTGATCCATCCCGCACGGGCCCACCTCGACGCGGTCATACCTTCAGGTATCTCAGCACGGCGAGCACCCTCCGGTGGTCGGTGTCCGCGGCGGGCAGGTCCAGCTTGGTGAAGATGCCGTTGATGTGCTTGGCGACCGCGCTCTCACTGATCGCCAGGCCCGTCGCGATGCCCGCGTTCGACCTGCCCTCGGCCATCAGCGACAACACCTCCCGTTCACGTCGTGACAGCCTGCCGAGGCTGTCCGGCCTACTTCTGATGAGCAACTGCGAGACCACTTCCGGATCGAGCGCCGTACCACCCGCGGCGACACGGCGTACGGCTTCGAGGAACTGGCTGAAGTTCCCCACACGGTCCTTGAGCAGATAGCCGAGGCCGCTGGACTCCCCGGCGAGCAACTCGACGGCGTACCGCTCCTCCACGTACTGGGAGAGAACCAGCACGGCGACCTCCGGCCACCGCTCGCGCACGACCACCGCGGCGCGCATGCCCTCGTCGGTCTGTGTGGGGGGCATCCGCACGTCGATCAGCGCGAGGTCCGGCCGATGCCGGTCGACGGCGTCCAGCAGGCCATCCGGGTCCGAGGCCGTCGAGACGACGCGGATCCCGGCCAGTTCGAAGAGCCGCACCAACCCTTCCCGCAGCAGCGCGGAATCCTCGGCGATCACGACACGCACGGCAGCTCCACAGTGATCACGGTCGGCCCGCCCACCGGGCTGTCGATGGCCAGTTCGCCGCCCGCCGAGATCACCCGTTCCCGTAGTCCGCGCAGTCCGGTGCCCTTCTCCAAACTGGCGCCGCCACGGCCGTCGTCGACGACACGAATCCGAAGCCGGTCGTCGAGCCGGTTGACATCGATGTGCACCTCGTCAGCCTCCGCGTGCTTGGCGACATTGGTCAGCGCCTCCGAGACGACGAAGTAGGCCGCCGCCTCGATCGTCGGCGCGGGCCGTGGCACGACGTCCACGGTGAGACACACCGAAACCGGCAACCTCGCCGCGATACCCGACAACGCCGCGTCCAGGCCGCGCTCGTCCAGGACCGCCGGATACAGCCCGCGGACGAATCCGCGCAGCTCGGTCAGCGTCTGCATGGCCTCGTCGTGCGCGTCGACGACGAGCTTGTGCTCCTCCGGCGGGAGATGGGAGAGCAGTTCCCTGGCGATGCCCAGGTTCATCGCCAGAGACGTCAACCGCTGCTGCGTGCCGTCGTGCAGGTCGCGCTCGATCCGTCTGCGTTCCGCGTCGGCGGCGTCGATGAGACGCACCTGGCTCTCGGCCAGGACCTCGACCCGCTGGGCCAGGTGATCGGCGCGAGACGGAGCCAGCAGGCGACGCGCGACCGCGGCGTCCCAGGCGGCCATCGCCCGCACCACCCATGGCGTGCCGTACAGGCACAGCAGGCCGACCGAGGTGAGCACGATCAGCGTCACCGGCTCGTGCAACCGCCAGCCGAAGTCGTTGCGCTCCGGAAGCGCCCAGGCGTAGGCGGCGATCGGCGTGCCCAGCAGGCCGATCGTCCACAAGGTCATCGAGACCGCCGTACCCGGCATGAGAGCCACGCCGCTGAGCAGGCCGTAGGCCAGGCGCGAGCGCACGACGGGCTGCTGTGCCTCTGCCCATACGCGTGAACGCAGGCTGGGGCCGCCAGGGGGCGACTGGATGACGGCCGGAATCGGCTCACCTCGCAGGGCGGCGAACCTGGACCTGTTCATCCGCGTGCACATCCGGCCGCACCGCAGCAGGACGGACAAGGGGAGCCGGCGAATCCCGGCGACGGCGAACATCAGCACCACGGAGCCGACCACGCTGAGCAGCGTGAACGTCAAGATCCCGACGATGCCGCCCACGACGATCTGAAACGTGGCCATCCAGGTGCTGACCCGCCAGGGCGCACGCAGCACCCGGCCCCCGACGGTCACGAGAACCTCCCGGTTTCCACGCATCGGTGTGGCCGTCTCTGTCGGTAGGAGATCACGTACCCGGCTCCGCGACAAACCCGGAGCCGCGGCGGCGGAAGCAGAGACCGCCGATCCGACTCAGCATGTTCTTCACTGTGGCGGTCGAGGAGCTCGGTGTCTGTAATGCCTGCTCCCGTTTCCGGGTGGTACTAGGTACAGCCCCACGAGAACACGACGAGATCCCCGGCCCGGGGGCGCGGCCGACCACTCCCGGCGTCGCTCGGCAGTGGTCGTCGCGTACGACACCATGGACAGGTGGCCCCGTACTCGCCGGCCTCGAGAGGGTGCCCATGTCGGTGTCGTGGACCATCCGCGGTGCGGAAACGGTCAGGGAACTCGGCGCGTCGTCCACGAGACACCGAGGAAGGCTGGAACTGACGACCGCTTGGCGTACCAGCACGACCGCCCAGCGTCGGAACCGCTCCTATGGGCACCGGACGTGCTGCATGGGCCTATGGAAAAGGGGGCGACTGGCGCCGCCACGCCAACGGGGTGGTACAAACCGTCCTCAAGATCGGCTTCTGAAACGCGAAACCCGGCCGACTCACCGTCCGGAGAGCTGCCGGGTCCACTCAGTGGATCGCCGCGGCTACTTCTGGAGGCAGAGGGCGGCATCGAAGGCGGTGTTGACCTGGTTGGCGCTTTCTCGGGTGCGGGGTTGCGCGGTTACGACGATCGTGGCCGCCCGGCCGTCCTCGGTGACGCCGTCGCGGGTCTCGTAGCCCGGGATGTCGCCGCCGTGGCCCCACGCGTAGCCGCCGCAGCTCAGCTTGATCTTCATGAGGCCGAGCCCGTACGACCATTCCGCCTGTCCGGGCACCGTGACCGTCTGCTTCATCTGTTCCAGGACCTCCGGCTTGAGCAGTTCGCCGCCCAGCAACGCGCCCAGGAAGCGGTTGAGATCCTTTGGCGTACTGATCATCTGCCCGGACGTCCATGCCATCGAGGGGTCCATGTCCGTGAAGTCGGCCAGTTCGGCGCCGGGCTCGGCCGTCTTCGGGTAGTACCCCTTGGGGTGCGGGCCTCGGATGGTCTGCTCGCCGACGGCCGGCCAATAGGTGTCGCGCAGCCCGAGCGGCGTGATGATCCGGTTGGTGATCTCCTCGCCGACCGGCCGTCCGGTGACCTTCTGCACCAGCAGGCCCAGCAGCACGTACCCGGTGGTGTTGTACCGCCAGCCCTGGCCGGGAGCGAACACCGGCTTGTAGGCCAGGGCGAGATCGACCAGTTCCCGGGGCTCGAAGTAGCGGTGCTGGAAGTCGAAGTACGACGGGTATCGCTCGGTCAGGCCCCTTCCGTAATCCTCCAGGCCGGAGGTGTGCTGGAGCAACTGCCGGACGGTGATCCGGCTACCGTCGTTGCCGTTGCCTCGCACGAGGCCAGGAAGATACTTCTCGATCGGGGCGTCCAACTCGACCTTGCCCTCTCCCGCTAACTGCAGCACGACGGTGGCGGTGAAGGTCTTGGTGGTGCTGGCGACGCGTACCCGCCCGTTGACCGGAACCTTCGCCCCGGAGGCGAGGTCGCCCACCCCGGCGGTGTAGTCGCGGACCCGCCCGCCGCGACCCCGCACCGAGGCCAGGGCGCCGGGGAACTCGCCACCACGAACGAGACCGTTCAGGCTCGTCTGCACGCCGTCGTCGGGACGGCCCGCCCGCGCGACACCGGCGGACACACTCGACGGGGCGGGATCGGCGCCGGCCGGGGCGACGACGAGCCCAAGGGTGCTCAGCGTGACGGCGGCCACGGTGGTCAGCGCCAGGAGCCTACGCGGCCCGGACCTGGGCTTGGCCTGGCGGGCACGCACAGTGGTGGGGTGCGACTGCGACATTGGAGACCTTTCTCCCGGCTCGACGACTTACTCGCGGTCCGCACAGCATGTCGGCGCCACCACCACAAGATCGATAACGCCAGCCCCAGTCAATGAGGTACCGGCAGCCCTACCAACCACCCGCGGCCGGCCCTACCTCCTTCCCATGGCCCCGCATCCCTCCTGCCATATCCCGCCAAGGAAAGAGCCCTCGCCTCGGGCGAGGGCTCCCCGTGTCCGCCGATCAGCCGAGTCGCAGATCTCAGGCGTCCAATGAACCTAATTTTTTGAGGTCACCCAGGAACGCCGGCCATGCGGCCGGTGCGACGACCAGTGCCGGGGCGGCCAGGTTCTTGCTGTCCCTGACGGCGACCAGAGCGAGGAGGTTCGACGCGACCTCGACGGCCGGGCGATCCGGGGGCCAGGCAACTCGTGGGCAAGTTCTGAACTTCGGTTCCACTTCGACGAGTTCGCCGTGCGCATCACGTATTGGATCGCACCTGGTCGCCGGATCGTGCTGTTGACCGTGTTCCACAAGACACGGCCACGCCATGATCAGGAGATCGAGCGGGCTCGGGCGGGCCATGCGCCGCTGCATCGCGTTGGTGCACACCGTCGACGAGGAAGAAGAAGCGGAATGAGCGAACAAGGGACCTGGCGGGAGCTCAGGGACCGGCGTATGGCCGAGCCGGGCGCGGCTGAGGCTTACGAGGCCGCGCGTATCGCCTACGAGCTGGGCAAAGCGGTTCGAGCGATGCGCGAAGGACGGAGCTGGAGCCAGAACGACCTGATCTCAGGTGAGGGAGCCGGCGAAGACGATGATCTCGTCGATGTCGCCTCTGGCGGTGACGTGGACGACGTCCATGCCGGACAAGATGGTGTCGCCGGTCGCGGTCTCGTAGCGCCAGCCGAATCTCGCCCACTCTCCGGGAGCGTCCACGCGGGTCGTCCTGACGAGGCGGCCCGGTCCGCTGGGGTGGCCGTGGACGACCTCGGTGATGAAGTCCTCGACGGCCTCACGGCCGACTCCCCGGCCCAACGGCCCCCAGAAGACGACGTCAGCCGCCACCGCGCGACTCAGCAGAGTGGCGCGACGCTCCGGATCTCTCGTGGCGGTGGCCTCGACGAAGACATCGATGGCCTTCGCGTAGGAGTCCTCTTCCACCATCGCCTCCCGATCCTTTCTGCGAGTAGCCCCGCCACGTCCCCGACACGGTAACAGCGGCCGGCTTCCTCCGAATCGTGTACGGGCCGCCACCACGGGTGCGATCTCATCGCCGCCTGCCCGAGACGGCCGGGGCCGCCGGCCAGAGGTGCCGGCCGGCGGCCCTGCTCGCGGTGTTCAGGCGGCCTCGCCGCGGGCGATGTAGAGGGTCATGTCGGTGAAGTCGCCGGTGATGTTGTAGGGCTTCCAGAAGCAGTGGGAGAACCAGCCCATCGTGTCGAACCCTGTCCCGTAGGGCCAGGGCACGTTGACCGGCTGGTTCGGGTTCGAGTAGCAGTAGACCTCCTTGGCGACGGCGTTGCCGAGGCGGATCTCCTTCGGGTAGCAGGGGTAGACGACGGCCGGGTGGCTCTGGGCGAAAGTCCCGATCTGGCGGTCGTGGTCGGTACGGATCCCCAACCGCTTGGCCGTGTCCCCGCGCATGCCCGCGGCGATCTCGCCGACTCCGCCGAAGTTCACCCCCACCACCCCTGTGCGGGAACCGGCGACGCCGGCGAAGCCGCCCGTGCTGTGCAGGTACTGCTCGCGGGCCAGCCACAGCGGCAGGGGCTCGGCGCCCGCCCGTGTGGCGGCGGCGCGCGCCTTCCTGGCCGTTTCGGGGGTGCGGCGGCGCAGGATCAGCTGCCGTCCCGCGTAGTCGAAGGTGGTCAGCAGGTGGTAGAAGACCCACGTGCCGATCAGGCCGTCGCAGTCGGTGTCGACGTCCTCGCCCGACTCCGTCGACGACCAGCTCACCGGGACGTTGCGCAGTTCGATGCCGCCCAGCCGGAAGGAGTCAAGTATCCCCCAGTACGCCCATATGACGCCGTTCTCGTACTCGGTCTGCTGACTGGCGACAGGACTCAGCCCGGCCTCCTTGGCCACCGACGCGCGCATGCTCAGGTTCGGGGCGCCGGTGTAGAACGTGAAGCGCTTCGCCGGTCCGCCGTTGACCGAGGCCTCGACCAGCGGCATCGGGTCCATCTGCTGGAACGGCACCCGCGCGGTCTCGCCGTGGACCTGATACGCCTCGCCGCGGACCGCCGCGAACCACTTCGCGTAGCCGTCCTCGCCGGCCGCTTTCCAGTGGGGCGCGGACAGGCCGAACTTGTCCTGCCGGATGTAGCAGTCGGCCAGGAAGTAGTTGGCGTCCTTGTCGTCGGGTGCCAGGGCGAGGGCCATCTTGAGGTACTTCTCGGCGTCGGCGAACCGGTTGGCCAGCAGCCCGACATAGCCGCGCAGCCGGGCCGCGTGCAGGTTCCCGGGGTCCTTGTTGAGGATCACCTCGTACGCGCGGCCGGCCTCCTCGAACCTGCCGGCCTTGAACAGCGCGTCCGCGTCACCGCCGCCGGCCGGCGCCATGGCCGCGCCGCCCACCAGCGGCGCGGTCGCGGTGGCACCGGCCAGCACGGCGGCGCCCCGCAGCAGCGAACGCCGGTCCCATCGCCTGTCATCAGCCACGCCTTCTCCTTCTCGTGATCACCTTCGCCGTGACCTTCCGTCCGACGGACGGGAGCGACACCGGCCGGCCCCGTCCACTGTCGGCCAGCCGTGTCCCCGCCTCGTCCGCGCCGTGTCATGGTCGTGTCACGACCGCGACCGGCGGTGGCGTCGACACGTCGAGACACGCGGCAGGCAACGCGCAGTCCCCGTGTCATACGCGCGACACCCGGTGCTCACCTTCGGGGGTATCTGTCCGGCATGAACCGACGTGCCAGGGGTGCCGTGTCAGCCGGCGCCCTGATCATCGCCATGGGGTCGATCGTGCCGGTCGGGCCGGCGGAGGCGGCGTTGAGTCGCGATCCGGTGGCCGTGATCTATCAGCGTGATCATGCTTTACACACGTTGAACAACGGGGCCACCGACGACGACCTGCTCACCCGGACGGAGGTCCTGGCCTCCAGCCCGTGGGCGTTCTTCCGGGGCACCTCGCCCCTGTACTACCGGGACCTCGCCGAACTCCCGGCCTCCGCGTACGCCACGGCGGGCGGGGACGTGTGGATCACCGGGGACGCGCACCTGGAGAACACCGGCGCGGACCGCGGCGCCGACAACGTCGAGCAGTTCGCGCTCACCGACACCGACGACGCCTGGCGGGGCTCGTGGACGTGGGAGCTGCGCCGCGAGGCGGTGTCGATCGTCCTGGCCGGGCGGCGCAACGGCCGCAGCGCGAGCCAGATCGCCACCGACGTGAACACGCTCGTGTCGGAGTACGCCCAGTGGATCGGCAAGTTCCACGGCAACGACGACGAGGCGGGCTTCCGGCTCACCGCCGGCAACACCTCGGACCTGACGGCCGACCTGATCGCCAAGTCCGACGACGACAAGCGCGCGGACCTCCTGGCCAAGTGGACCACCCTCACCGGTTCCACGCGCACCTTCAAGGCCGATCCGCAGCTCCAGACCGTCTCCGCCTCGACGCGTTCCGCCGTCGCCGCCGCCGTGGCGGCGTACCGGACGACCGCGCAGGACCCGCTGTCGGCGAGCGAGGCCGTGGTCAAGGACGTCCGGCGCCGGCTGGGCGCGGGCGCGGGCAGCCTGGGCCGGTTCCGCTGGTACGCCCTGATCGAGGGCGACGGCGCCGGCACGTCCGATGACCGGATCCTGGAGCTGAAACAGCAGGTCGATCCCGCGCCCAAGCCCCTCGCCCCGGGGGCGACGACGCTGTCCGGCGGGCAACGTCCGGCGCTGGCGCTGCGATGGCTGGTCGACGAGTCCGACCCGCTGGCGGGCTGGGCGAGCGTGGGCGGTGTGCCGGTGCTCGTGAAGGAGAAGTCACCGTTCGCCGAGGACCTGTCGACCGACGACCTGACGACCTCGGCGATCTGGGACGACTCCGTACGCGACATCGGCCGGCTGCTGGCCGCCGCGCACTCCCGCGCGGACAAGGACATCGCCGGTACCGGCGTCGCCTACTCCGCCGACGCGGCGATCGACAACGCGATCACCTCGGTATCCGGCCTCCAGGCGGAGACCCGCGGCTTCGCGACGGGCTACGCCGACCAGGTCACCGGTGACTGGCAGTCCTACGTCACCGCCAAGAACAACGGCGTTCCCCTCTTCTGAGGCGCCTCGCAGGCGGACTCAGCTCACCACCGGGTGGCGGGGTTGGGTCTGGAGGCGCCACAGGGCGCCGCAGCAGCCCAGGATCAGGAACATGACGTTGGTGATCATGGGGAAGCTGAAGGCGTCGAAGGTGCCGAAGCCGAAGATGGCGACGGCGGCGGAGGCGGCGAAGCACTGGGCCAGGTGGCGGGTCTCGGGGTCGGTGGCGACGCGGCGGGCGCGGCGGGCGAGGACCCAGCCGGACGCCAGGAACAGGAGCAGCGCGCCCAGGCCGAACAGGCCGGTCTCCAGGGACGACATCAGGTACTGGTTGTCGATGACGCGGTACATGCTCGGCAGGTACGTGGCGAAGCCCTGCCCGAACAGGGGGCGCTGGGAGACGGAGGCGACGACGGCGTCGTAGTCGCCGGTACGCGTGGTGGAGTTCTCGTCGGCGCCGATGACCGAGATCAGGTTGAGCACGGTGCCGATCAGGCCGGGGATCATCAGGCGCATGACGATCGAGGAGGCCCCGAAGATCAGGATCGCGCGCAGCCGCCACTCCGACGGCCAGGTGGGCAGGAGCACGACCATCACCACGAACAGGCCGAGGATGGCCGAGCGTGACACGCTCATCGGCAGCGCCGCGGCGATCAGGACGACCATCGTCCACCGCTTGCGGCGCTGTTCGGGGACGCGGCAGAAGATCGCGCCGTGCAGGGCCAGGGGCAGCACGGCGGCGAGCACGACGCCGAGCTCGATGGGGTGGGTGGCGGTGCCGGAGGGGCGGAAGAAGCCCTCCCGTTCGAACAGGACGGCCGAGCCCTTCTCGACGAGGCCGGGCAGCGCCAGGTACTGGGTGACCTCGATGCCGGTGAAGAACTGGATCATGGCGACGAGCGCGGGGAAGCTCGCCCCCATGACGATGCGCTGCCGGAGGGTCTCCAGGCGGTCCATGCTGGTGATGCCGTCGGCGGTGACGAGCGCGATGCCGGCCCAGCCCGCGACGAGCACGAGCCCGAGGTCGGCGGCGTTCAGCTCGTCGCCCGACAGCGGGCGGGTGTTGGCCGCGACGTAGCTGGCCAGCACGGCGAGGGCGAAGACGACGATGACCGCCCGGACCGGCTGGGGGCCGCGGATCGGCGTCCACCGGGGGGACAGGGTGGACATCAGGTACCAGACGAGCAGAAGCACGGCGACCATCGAGGACGGCGACCCGGCTCCGCCGAGCGGCCCCACGACGTACCGTGCGGGCATGACGAACAGGACGACCAAGAAGAACGTCATGATCGTCACCGGGTCCACGCGCTTCTTGACCCGCCGGACGCGGCGCTCGGGCCGCCGGGCGGGGGCGTGAACCCTCTCGACCGAAGGTGTGCTCGTCACCGACCCGGCCTGGTGGGATCGAACACGACGTACGGCTCGTCGTCGGCGTCACCGTCGGCGCCCTGGCGCTTGGCGGGCTTGGACCCGGCGGCCGGGCGGGCGGAGCGGCGTCCCTGCATCGGGAACTGGTCGGTCGCCGCGGCGGGACCGGTGCCGGGCGGCAGGCTCCTGCCCGGCGTCGTGGAGACGCCGCGGGACGGCCGCGCGCCGTTGCCCTGCCGTCCGTCGCCGCGCGGGGCGTCGTTCTCGTCGGTCCAGACGTAGAGGTCCTCGACCCTGCCGGAGGAGCCGCCGTTGGCCGAGCCGAGGGTGTCCGGGCGCTTCTGGTCGCGGGGCTCGGCGACGCCGGGCTGCCGTGCCGGAGGCGAGGAGCCCGGCCTGCGGTCGTACCCGCGGGACTCGGGCGGCGGCTCGATGGGCCGCGGCGGACGCGCGGGCGGCCTGTTGCGCGGGACGGCCGGCCCGGCCGGGCGCGGGGCGGCGCCGGACCGGGGCACGCGCTGCTGGTGGGCGGGGACGACCGGGATCGGGCCCGTCCGGCCCGTGACGTGGTCCCCCTGGGTGGCCCTGCGGCGCTTCTGGGCGAGGGATTCCAGGAAAAGCGGGACCCCGATGGTGACGAGCGCGCCGCCGGCGAAGATGATGACGAGCATGCGGATCTTCTTCTCCGCGGTCAGCTCGGCCTTGTCGGAGGACGTGACCATCTCGGCCCGGATCGTGGCGTCGGGAAGGATCGACGACTTCTGCTGCACCTCGGTCAGCCGCTCCAGGCTCAGCTTCGCGAGGGCCTCCATGGTGGCCTGGGCGACCTTGGGGTCGGCGCCGGTCGCGGTGATGTCGAGGAGGGGGCCGCGGGAGTCCTGGGCGAGGCCCACGGTGAACTCGGCGGTGTTGCCCTCGTCTTTGAGCTGCTTCAGCGTGCGTTCGTCGCTCATCCCGCGCGCGATCACCTCGGCCGTGATCGTGAGCGAGCCGTCGAAGGCCAGCCACGGGTTCCCCCCCACCGGCTGCGACCCCTTCCTCGACGACAGGAAGACGACCGTGGCCTTCGACTCGTACTGCCACGGGATCGCGAAGTACGCCCCGATCGTCGCCGCGAGCGTGACGGCCAGCAACGTCACTGTCACCGGCCACCGCCTGAGCAGTGCGCGCAGCGAATCAAGCAGGTCCATAGTGTCCCTTCACCCCCGCCCGGCGGGCCACATCCGTCATTCCCACCCCAGCCGAGCCGTCGGGATAGGACGCCCGAGCACCCTCGAACGTTGTCATATCGCCCTCAAGTGTTTCCTCTGAGTGCTTTCTTTACCAGGCCCCACCCAAAAGTGCTGACGCCTGTGCCACGATGTTGCGGTGCGAAGGCGAGTGTTCGTCAGGTGTGGCTGCCTGGCGTTGGTCTTCCTGCTCGCCGGTTTCGCGGTGTGGTGGGTGAGGAACAGGTCCCCTCTCTACCAGAGTGTGGTGACCGTCGCGTTCGTCACCAAGACGAGTCACTTCGCGGGCGAGGTGTACGACCACTTCACCGACAATCACATTTTCACCGCTCTGGCCACCGAACGTTTCTTCGACAACCCCGGCACGCGCGACCGTCTGCGCGCCATGGGGGGCACGGCCAAGTTCTCCTACGAGGTCGCGCACTGGGGCAACCAGGAGCTTCCGGTGTACGGCCAGCCGTACGCCACGCTGCAGTCGCTTTCCAGTGACCCGAAGGAATCGATCGACACGCTGAACCTCGCGCTCAAGCTTCTCACCCAGAAGCTGGCGGCCCTGCAGACCTCGGCGGGCGCGAACGGCCGCGTGATGATCAAGTGGGAGATGATCGGCTCCATCCTGGGGCCGCAGCGGCAGCCTCTGCAGAAGAGCCGCGCCATCGCCGGCATCGGGCTGAGCGCGATGCTGGTGACCGTCGTGGTCATGAGGCTGACCCGCGACCGCAGCCGCGACACTCCCGGCCGTCCCTCGGAGTCGCTGCTGATGACGCCCGGCACGCCACGGCGGCCGAGGCCGTCCCGCCTGGCCGGGACGAACACCTAGTGCCCGTTCCCGCGGGTGACCCGCGCTCCGGCGACCCCGCTGTGGAGCGTTCCCAGACCAGCCCTGGAGCCCTTCGTGACTTCCTCGCTGCGCCGCCTGACCTTTCTCGCCGTGGTCGCCGTCCTGCCGGCCGCGGCCCTCGCCGGCTGCGCCGGGCGTGACGCGGGGCCGGACACCCGCGATCCCTTGCCCAGCCGCACGCCCGCCACCTCGGCGTCCCCCACCGTCGCCGTGTCGCCGACCGGCACGGAGGCGCCGATCGGGGGCGGCTTCCCGTCGGCCCAGACCACCGGGCTGCGCCCGGGCGTCCCGCTCAAGAAGGTGGGCGAGGTGACGGTCATGAAGGAGGGCGCCGTGGTGGAGAACCTGGAGGTCCACGGCAAGCTCAACATCAAGGCGAACAACGTCACCGTGCGCAACGTGCGGGTGATCGGCGAGGGCGACTGGTCGATCATCCAGGCCGAGGGCTTCTCGGGCGCGGTCATCGAGGACTGCGAGATCTCCGGGGACGGCACGGTGAAGGCGCAGTGGGGCGTGCTCAACCAGGGCGGGCCGATCACCGTGCGCCGGGCGAACATCCACACCGTGTCCAACTCGTTCGGCAGCGACCACGGCCTCATCGAGGACTCCTACCTGCACGACTTCAAGGAGTTCCCCGGCGACCACGTGACCGGTCCGCAGGCCAACGGGTCCCCGCAGAAGGGGCTGTCGCTGACGATCCGGCACAACACGATCCTGAACCAGCTCTCGCAGACCTCGGCGATCTCGCTCTACCAGGACTTCAGCCGGGCTCACGACGTGCTGATCGAGAACAACCTGCTCGGCGGCGGCGGGTACGCGATCTACGGCGGGGCCGGGAAGTTCGGGACGCCGACGAACATCAAGATCCTCAACAACGTCTTCACCCGCCGCCTGTTCCCCAAGGGCGGCTTCTGGGGGCCGATCACGTACTTCGAGCCCAAGGGCGAGGGCAACCGCTTCGAGGGCAACGTGTGGGAGGACACGCGCGAGGCCATCAAGCCCTGAGGCGCGTCCTCCCGGGCGGCGGCGTCTCAGGTCGCGGCGGGCGAGAAGGCGTCGCGCATCAGCAGCCGCGGCCGGCCGGAGCCGTCGGCGGGCACCGTCCACACGTCGGAGCTGTCGCCGCGCAGCTTGCTGTACATCACCGTGTGGTCGTCCAGCCAGGCCGCCTGGTCGTCGACGTTGGTGTTCTCGGCCAGTTCGGTCTCGCGGCCGCTCGCGAGGTCGAGCTGGTAGAGGCGCCAGGGGTCGCTCTCGCCGCCGACGCGCTTCTTGTAGACGACGCGGGTGCCGTCGGGGGACAGCGAGGGGCACTCGGCGTTGTCGCGCAGCACGCGCATCCTGCGCTTGGCGAAGTCGCCCTGGACGAGGTAGGTCCGGCCGGCCGTGGAGACGGTCGCGTAGAAGCGGTTGTCGTCGGAGGCGAAGGTCACGCCCCAGTAGTTGAGGTCGATCGGCGAGTGGATGCGGCCGTCCTTCTCCAGCGTGAACTCCTCCAGGCTCTTGACCAGCGTGCCGGTGCGGGTGTCCAGGACGCCCGCGCGGGTGGAGAAGCCGACGCTGAGGTAGGAGTCGCCGGAGACGAAGAACGTCCAGGCCACCATGCGTCCGCTGGCCGAGACCCGGGCCCGGCTGGGGATGCCGGCCAGGGGCACGCGGCGGGTCTCGCGCAGCCGCTCGTCCAGGACGATGGCCTCGGAGCCGACGGTGAGGGTGGCGCCGACGCGCAGGCACACGCCGGTGCCCGCCGCGGCGTAGAACCGCTTGCAGCGCAGCCCGGTGCTCGCCGTCCGTCCCTCGCCGCCCGGGGGCACGGCGACGACCATGCCGCTGTCGGCGGACGGGCCGGCGCCGACCATCATGATCTCGCCGCGGGGCAGCGTGGTCTGCCGCGGGGCGGCCGAGGCGCCCTGCCGCGGGACGGCGGCGGGGGACGGCGTGGCGGCACGGGCGCGCAGGATGTACACGGTGCCCGCGGCGGCGAGCAGCGCGACCGCGGCGACCAGGACGAGGACGCGGCCCCGGGTGGACAGGCCGGAGGCGTTCACGCCGCACCGCCGGTTGGGACGTTCCAATGGGGGGACGGAGCGGTCAGGTGGCCGCCGCGCGCCGTGTACGCGCCTCTCATGGGGTGGTGTCCTTGTCCGTGGGTGATTGTCCGGCCTGTCCGTCCGATGCGGTGTACGGGCCGCTGAGGACGCCGTCGTCCTCGGTGTACAGCTCCCCCTTCGCCGGGCAACGCCACCGGCCGGGCGACACCTGCTCCAGCGGCACGCCCGCGCGCCCCACCCAGCCCATGCGCCGCGCGGGCACGCCGGCCACGAGCGCGAAGTCGGGGACGTCCCTGGTGACGACCGCGCCCGCGGCCACCAGGGCGTGGCGGCCGATCGTGCGCCCGGCGACGACGACGGCCCGCGCGCCGACCGACGCGCCCTCGCGGACGACCACACCGGCGGCGGTCCAGTCGCCGTCGCGTTTCAGCGCGCCGTCCACGTCGGTGGAGCGGGGATAGACGTCGTTGGTCAGGACGGCGGCCGGGCCGATGAAGACGCCGTCCTCCAGCACGGCCGGCTCGTACACCAGCGCGTAGTTCTGCAGCTTGACCCGGTCGCCGATCCGGACGCCAGGCCCGACGTAGGAACCGCGGCCGAGGATGCAGCCCTCGCCGAGCACCGCCCCCTCGCGGACCTGCGCCAGGTGCCAGACCGCGCTGTCCTCGCCGATCTTCGCGCTGGGGTCCACGTCGGCGGTGGGCGCGATTCGCGGTTCTGTCATCACACATTCCCTTTCAGGGTGGATACTTCGGAACTATGCCAAGCGCGAGCGTAATCATCCCGGCACACAATGAAGCCCGGGTAATCGGCCGCCTTCTGGAGCGCCTGCTCGCGGAGGCCAGGGACGGCGAGTTCGACATCGTGGTGGTGGCCAACGGCTGCGAGGACGACACCGCGGACGTCGCCCGGGGGTACGGCGTGCGCGTGGTCGAGACGGAGATCCCCTCCAAGCGGGAGGCGCTGCGCCTCGGCGACGAGGCGGCCACCGGCCACCCGCGCGTCTACCTGGACGCCGACGTGCAGATGGGCACCGCGGACCTGCGTCTGTTGCGCGACGCGCTGGCCGTGCCCGGCGGGCCGCTCGCCGCGGCTCCGGAACGTTCCCTGGTGCTGGACGACCGGCCGTGGCCGGTCCGCGCGTACTACGCGGTGTGGACGCGGCTGCCCGCCGTGCGGGAGGGGTTGTTCGGCCGCGGCGTGATCGCGGTCTCGGAGGAGGGCAACCGCCGCATCATGGACCTGCCGCCGGTCATGGGCGACGACCTGGCCGCGTCGCTGGCCTTCGCGCCCGGTGAGCGGCGGGTGGTGCGGACGGCGCGCGCGGTCATCCACCCGCCCCGCACCCTCGGCGACCTGCTGCGCCGCCGTGTGCGGGCGGTGACGGTGGTCGCCGAGATCGAACAGGGCCCGATCTCGGGCCAGGAGGCCCGCACGGGCCTGCGCGACCTCGTGGGGATCGCGGGCCGCGCGCCGTGGCTTCTGCCGCATCTCGTGGTGTTTCTCGCGGTGACGCTCGTCGCGCGGGCGCGGGCCCGCCGCGCGGTGAAGGCCAAGGACTACACCACGT
The DNA here is from genome assembly GCF_014200435.1 of Sphaerisporangium krabiense. Classification (NCBI taxonomy): domain Bacteria; kingdom Bacillati; phylum Actinomycetota; class Actinomycetes; order Streptosporangiales; family Streptosporangiaceae; genus Sphaerisporangium; species Sphaerisporangium krabiense. The sequence continues at coordinate 1,277,781 of NZ_JACHBR010000001.1, forward strand.
GGCTGCGCGACGAGAGCAGCAGGACCTGAACGTGCCGCGGGAAGGTCAGCCCTTCCCGCCGCGCCTTCCCAGGCCCTGGACGTACTCCTTCACCACCATCCACGCGAACCTGGTGTTGGTGGAGAGGTAGCGGGGGCCGAGCCGCAGCGGCTCCTGCAGGAACCGGTACAGCCACTCCAGGCCGACCTTCTGCCACAGGGCGGGGGCCCGGCGGACCTTGCCGGCGAACACGTCGAACGACCCGCCCACGCCGTGGATCACCCCGGCCTTGACGTCGTCGGCGTACCGCGCGCAGAAGATCTCCTTCTTGGGCGAGGTCATGCCGAGGAACAGCAGGTCGGGCCGGGACGCTCCGATCTCGGCGGCCACGAACGGCGCGTCCTCGTCGGTGAAGTACCCGTCGCGCGCGCCGGCGATGACCAGGCCGGGGTAGTCGGCCCTGACCCGCTCGACCACGCGGTCCAGGACCTCCTGCCGGGCGCCGAGGAAGTAGGCGCGGTGGCCGCGTCGCGCGCCCTCCGCCATGAGCGAGGTGAACAGGTCGATGCCGGCGACCCGCTCGGGCAGCGGCCTGCCGAGGATCCGCGAGGCCCACACGACGGCCTGGCCGTCGGCCACGACCAGGTCGCAGGAGACCACGGACTCGCGCAGCGCCGGGTCCTGGCGCATGCGCACGGCCTTGGCCGCGTTGACCACGCCGATCGTCAGGTTCTCGCGGTTCTCGACCGCGGTGACGCACCGGGCGACGGTCTGCTCCATGGTCAGCGCGTCCAGGGACATGCCGAGGATCGCCGAACGGGGCGCGAGGCCGGTCATCGCCCGCTCCCGGGCACGTCCCGCGGCAGCGAGAACACCCAGGCGTACAGCAGCCAGCCGAGCTCGTACGGGCGGCACTCGCGGTCCACGGCGAGCGGCGGGTAGATGCGGTCCAGCACGCCGAGCCTGGACCCCTGGCTGAGCGCGGACGCCAGGGCGCGGGCGCCCCTGACGATCTTCTTGGGGTCGTCCCTGGCGGCCTTGCGCCAGGTCAGGTCGAGCTCCTCGACGATCAGCTCGTCGTCGACCTCGGGCCGGGAGGTCATCCAGTGCAGGCCGAGGGCGATCTCCTTCATGTAGGAGGTGCCGCCCGCGTCGGCGAGGTCGAGCAGGGCCATCGGCGCCATGGAGAGCTGGTGGACGCTGTAGACAGGGTAGCCCTCGACGACGCCGCCGGTGCGGGCGTCGTAGTGCCACCACCACTGGCCCTGCTCCCCCTGGGCCGTGCAGATGCCCGAGGCGATCCGCTCGGCGGCGTTCAGCGCCGCCTGGTCGCCGGTGTGGGCGTGCAGGCGGGCCAGGGCCTGCAAGGGGTACACCTGGTCGGCGAAGCAGCCGACGTGCGCCCGGTACCAGGAGGCGGGGCCGATGACGTGCCGGTACAGCCGGTCGTCGCCGAGCCCGGCGAGCAGGCGCTCGCGGGCGCGGGCCATGCGCTTCTCCAGCTCGCCGCCGGGGCGCAGGCGGTGCGCGGCGACGAGCGCGGCGAGTGCCCACGCGGCCTCGACGGTGTAGACCGGCTCGCCCTCGCGCAGCCCGGCCTCCAGCTCGGCCAGCCGCGCCAGGCCCTGGTCGAGCCCGGGGTGCCCGGCCTCGGCGGCGGCCCAGGTGATCAGGGCGGCGTCGCCGAGGTTGGTGACCTGCGGCAGCCCGCGGACGAGGTTGCCGACCAGGTCGCCGACGAGGTCCCCCGCCAGGGCGGCGCGCTGGCCGTCCTCGGGAAGCGGGGCGACGCCGAGGGCGACGATGGCGCTGTAGCGCACGCTGCGCCCCTCGGGGACGGCGGTCCAGCGGCCGTCGTCGCCGAGCTTTCCCCGCCTGGTGAAGACGAACTCACCATTGACGTACCCGGGAGGAAGCCCGCGGATCGAAAGATCGACCATGCGGTCGACCAGCTCCGCCGCGGACGCGTCGATCTCGGCGAGCGCACCGAGACGACCCTCATGGCGAGTCATCGCTCACCCCCCCAACCTTTCATGGTCGTTTTCATGTTCCGCGACATCGTGCCGCGGTGGAATTCAGGCTTTCCGGGCATCCCAGCCTCCGGACCAGGTGGCGCGGCGCGCCCACAGCTCGGCCCAGTCGCCGCCCCGCGCCGTCGGACGGCCCTGCCGCCCGGCGTCCGGGGAGGAGACGCGGCGGCTCGCCGTGCCGCGCAGCCAGACCCCGAACAGCAGCAGGAACGCGCCGAGCCCGCGCAGGCCGCGCGGGAAGTGGCGGCGCACGACGGTGATCTTGCCGGTGAACAGCAGGACGAGCTTGTCGAGGCTGGATGACGACAGGCCGCCGGGGTGGACGAACACGGCCCGGTCGGTGACCATCGGCCGGTGGCCGGCGGCCCGCGCCCGCAGGCACAGGTCGGCGTCCTCGCCGTACATGAAGATGCGGGTGTCGAAGCCGCCCACCCGGTCCCACAGCGCGCGGTCGACGAGCATCAGCGCGCCGGTGACGATCGGCACCCGCCGCTCGCCGGTCCACATGACCGGGGACTCCGGGTCCAGGAGGCGGCTGCCGGGGAAGGCCGTGGACAGGCCGGTGGCGAAGCACAGCATCGACCACAGGGTGGGCCGTCCCCACCACGAGCGGGGGTCGTTGTCCCCCTCCCCGGTGACGCAGCGCCCGCCGACGATGCCCGCGCGCGGGTTGCGCGCCGCGCAGGCGAGCAGCTCGGTGAACGTCTCGGGCTGCACCTCGGCGTCGGGGTTGACGAAGACCAGGTGGCGTCCGCTGGCCACCTCTGCGCCCGCCACGCACCCTTCGGCGAAGCCGCCGTTCTCGTTCCTGGCCACCACGCGGGCCCAGGGGGCCGCCGCCCTGACGACCTCGACGGTGTCGTCGGGCGAGTTGTTGTCGACGACGACGACCTCGGCGTCCAGCGTCTTGGTGGCGCGCTCCACCGCGGCCAGGCAGCGCGCGATGTAGCCGGCGCTGCGGTAGGTCACGATGATCACGGTTAACACGGACTGGTTCACGCCTGCGCCTTCCTGAGCAGGGGGACGGCGACGGCCAGGGCCAGGCAGAGCGCTCCGGTCATCACCATGACGGCGGCCCGCGACCCTTGGGCGCTCCACAGCACGCCGAACGCCCAGGAGGCGACCATCAGCCCGAGGGCCTGCCCGGTCTGGACGACGGCGAGGCCGGTGGCCCGCCGCTCCTCCGGCAGCAGCGGCCCGGCCAGCGCGCTCACCACGCCGTCGGTGGCCGCGTACGACAGGCCGCGCAGCGCCAGGACCACGACGAGGATCACCGGGCTCGCGGGCACGAGCAGCAGCGCGTAGCAGGCCAGCAGGGCGGCGTACCCGCCGATCACGACCGTGGAGCGGCCGAGCCGGTCGGCCAGCCTGCCGAACGGCACCGCGGCCGCCAGGTAGGCCGCGGAGACCGCGACGGGCAGCAGGGGCAGCCAGCCCGCGTCAAGGCCGACGCTGCGCTGGAGCACCAGATAGAGGAACGAGTCGCTCACGGTGGCGACCGCGAGCGGGAGCATGGCGATCAGCACGCGGCGGTAGGGCCGGTCGCGCAGCAGTCCCACGCTGTCCCTGAGGGACACCTTGGGACGCTCGCGCGCGGTGCCGCCGGGCTCGCGGACGAACAGCACGAGCACCAGCACGCCGAGCACGGCGACGCAGAAGCTGACCACGAACACCGCGTCGTAGGCCGCGCCGACCAGCGCGACCACGCCGAACGCCGCGAGCGGCCCCATCAGGGCGCCCGCGGTGTCCATCGCCCGGTGCACGCCGAACGCGCGGCCCTGGGCCTCCGGCGGGGCGCTGAGCGAGATCATCGCGTCGCGGGGCGCGGTGCGCAGGCCCTTGCCCGTGCGGTCCAGGCCGATCATGAAGCCGAGGAGCGGCACCGACCGCCCGGCCATGAGGTAGCCGAGCTTGACCACCGCCGACAGGCCGTACCCGGCGCCGGCGACGAGCTTGCGGCTGCGGAACCGGTCGGCGACGTGCCCGCCCACCAGGCGCAGCACGGCGGTCGCGCCGGTGTAGAGGCCGTCGAGCAGGCCGAACTGCGCCGGGTTCAGGCTGAGCTGGTAGAAGAGGTACAACGGCAGGATCGCCGTCACCATCTCCGAGGAGATGTCGGTGAGCAGGCTCACCATGCCGAGCGCGAGCACGTTGCCGGAGAGCGCGCGCAGGGTCGCGCCGCGCCCGGCCACGCCGCCCTTGGCGGCGTCCGCGCCGCGCGTCTCGGAGATGTACATCAGGCCCGGCCCCCGACCATGGACGGCCAGGCGGCGCGCAGCGCGTCGCGCCAGTGGCGCAGCGGCGCCAGGCCCGCGCGGGCCCAGCCGTCGTGGCCGAGCACGCTGTAGGCGGGGCGTGCCGCCGGGCGGGCGAACGTGGCCGCGCCGGTGGGCAGCACCCGCCCGGGGTCGGCGCCGAGCAGGACGAACACCTCGCGCGCCAGGTCGTACCAGGTGGCCCGGCCCGCGCTCGTGCCGTGGTAGACGCCGGGAGGGGCGTCCGAGCGCGCCAGCTCCAGCAGCCGCGCGGCCAGGTCGCCGGTCCAGGTGGGCTGGCCCATCTGGTCGTCCACCGCCCGCACGGTGGGGTGCGCGGCCTCCAGGCCGATCATCGTGTCGACGAAGTTGCGCCCGCCCGCGCCGTACAGCCAGGCGGTGCGTACGACGTAGCCGGCGCCGGGCAGCGCGCACAGGACGGCGCGCTCCCCGGCGAGCTTGGTGCGGCCGTAGGCGTTGATCGGCGCGGTCGGGGCGTCCTCGCGGTACGGCTCGGTGGCCGTGCCGGCGAAGACGTAGTCGGTGGAGACGTGGATCAGGCGCGCGCCGACGTCGGCGCACGCCTCGGCCAAAGCGCGCACGCCGCTGCCGTTGACGGCGAGCGCGTCGATCTCGTGGGTCTCCGCGTCGTCCACGGCGGTCCAGGCCGCGCAGTTGACCACGACGTCGGGCTTCTCGCGGCGTACGGTCTCCCGCACGCCGTCGGGGTAACGCAGGTCGAGCCGGTCGCGGCCGAACGCCAGGACCTCGGTGTTCTCGAAGCCGTGGTCGCCGGCCGCGCCGGCCGCCGTGCCTGCCAGCACTGCCTTCCCGAGCATGCCGGCCGCGCCCGTGACGAGCAGACGGTTCACCGAGCGCCCTTCAGCGGCTTCCACCAGGAGGGGTTGTCGGCGTACCAGCGGACGGTGGCGGCGATGCCGTCGTCGAACGTCGTGCCGGGCGTGTAGCCCATGGCGCGGAGCTTGGCGTCGTCCAGGGAGTAGCGGCGGTCGTGCCCCTTGCGGTCGGGCACGCGCTCCACCACGTTCCAGTCGGCGCCGAGCTCGTCGAGGATGCGCTGGACGAGCTGCAGGTTGCTCAGCTCGGCCGTGCCGGCGATGTTGTAGACCTCGCCCGGCTCGCCGCGCTCGGCGACGAGCTGGATGCCCCGGCAGTGATCGTCCACGTGGACCCAGTCGCGGACGTTGCCGCCGTCCCCGTAGAGCGGGATCTTGCCCTGCTCCAGGAGGTTGGTGACGAACAGCGGGATCGCCTTCTCCGGGTACTGGTACGGCCCGTAGTTGTTGCCGCACCGCGTGATCGACACGGGCAGCCCGTACGTCACGGCGTAGGCGCGCGCGAGCATGTCGCCGCCCGCCTTGGCCGCCGAGTACGGCGAACGGGGCTGCAGCGGGGACTCCTCGGTCCAGGAGCCGACGTCGACCGACCCGTAGACCTCGTCGGTGGACACCTGGACGACCTTCCGCACCCCCGCGTCCAGGCACGCCTGGAGCACCGCCTGGGTGCCGAGCACGTTGGTGCGCACGAACGCCGACGGCCCGTCGATGGACCGGTCGACGTGCGACTCCGCGGCGAAGTTGACGACGAGGTCGTGGCCGGGGACGACGTCGGCGAGCAGCTCGGTGTCGCAGACGTCGCCGTGGACGAACTCGTAGGCGCCGGTGACGGGCTCCAGGTTCGCGAGGTTCCCCGCGTACGTGAGCGCGTCGAGCACCGTGACCTTCGCCCCGGCCAGCGACGGGTAGCCGCCCGTGAGCACGGTGCGGACATAGTGCGACCCGATGAAACCGGCTCCGCCGGTTACCAGAACCCTCATGAGCTAATCTGCACCTTGCTGTGATCGCCCAGCACCAGCCGATGGGCTCTGGGAGTGTTGGGAGCGGGCGTGACCTCGACGTCGCGCCCGATGAGGGACGCCTCGATGCGGCGGACCCCGTGGATGGACGCGCGGCTCAGCAGGATGGAGTACTCGACCTCGCTGTCCACGACGTGGCAGTCCTCCGCGATGGAGGTGAACGGGCCGATGTAGGAGTCCCGCACCACCGCGCCCGCCCCGACGACCACCGGGCCGACGATGCGCGAGCGGTGGACGCGGGCGCCGTCCTCGACCACGACGCGTCCGATGATCTCGGAGGCGTCGTCGACCTCGCCGTCGAGGCGCTGGTCCAGGTCCTCCAGCAGGAGCCGGTTGACCTCCAGCATGTCGGCGACGTTGCCGGTGTCCTTCCAGTAGCCGGAGATGATCGTCGACTCGACCCGGTGCCCCTGGTCGAGGAGCCACTGGATCGCGTCGGTGATCTCCAGCTCACCGCGCCACGAGGGCTTGAGCGACGCGACGGCCTCGTGCACCGCCGCGCTGAACAGGTAGACCCCGACCAGGGCGTAGTCGCTCTTGGGCTCGGCGGGCTTCTCCTCCAGGCCGACGACCCGGCCGGAGGTGTCCAGCTCGGCCACGCCGAACTGCCGCGGGTCGGCGACCCGGGTCAGCATGATCTGCGCCGCCGGGCGCTCGTCGTGGAAGCGCCGCACCAGGGGCTCGATGCCGCCGACGATGAAGTTGTCGCCGAGGTACATGACGAAGTCATCGCCGCCGAGGTACTCCCGGGCGATCAGCACCGCGTGGGCCAGGCCGAGCGGCGCCTCCTGGCGCAGGTAGGTCACCTCCAGCCCGAACGCCGAGCCGTCGCCGACCGCGGCCTCGATCTCCTCGTGGGTGTCGCCGACGATCATGCCGACCTCGCGGACGCCGGCGGCGGCGATCGCCTCAAGCCCGTAGAACAGCACGGGCTTGTTCGCGACGGGCACGAGCTGCTTGGCGGAGGTGTGGGTGATCGGCCGGAGGCGTGTACCGGACCCTCCGGCGAGCACGAGCGCCTTCACTAGTAAGCCCCTCCACCACGGGTGACGGCAGACCATGTCTTCCAGAGGATCTGCAGATCGAGGATCAGCGACCAATTCTCCACGTAGCGGAGATCCAGCCGTACGGATTCATCCCAAGAAAGGTCGGAACGACCGCTCACCTGCCAGAGGCCGGTCATGCCCGGCTTGACCACGAGCCTGCGACGGACGTCCGTGCCGTACTGCGCCACCTCTTCCGGCAGCGGCGGACGGGGCCCGACCAGCGACATCTCGCCGCGCAGCACGTTCAGGAGCTGCGGCAGCTCGTCCAGGGAGTACCGGCGCAGGAAGCCTCCCACGCGGGTGATCCTTGGATCGTTCCTGATCTTGAACAACACTCCGTCGAACTCGTTGTCGTCAACGAGTTCGCGCTTGAGCTTCTCGGCGTCCCGCACCATCGTGCGGAACTTGAAGACCTGGAACTCCCGGCCGTCGCGGCCGACCCGGATCTGCTTGAACAGCGCCGGGCCCGGGCTGGTGACCCGGATCAGCGTCGCGATCACGAGCATGGGCAGCGCCAGCACGGTGAGCGCGGCCGTCGCCACGAGCCGGTCGAACAGGCTCTTGACGATCTGGCGCCCCCCGTCGAACTCCGGGTGCTCCACGTGCAGCAGAGGCATCCCGGCGACCGGGCGGATGCTCGTGCGCGGCCCCGCGACGTCCATGAGCGCCGGGGCGACGAACAGCTCGGTTCCCTTGGTCTCGATGCTCCAGGCCAGCCGGCGCAGCGCGGCGCCGTCCAGCTCGGGGCACGCGAGGACCGCCACCGCGTCGGCCGACACCTTGTCGGCGACGGTGGCCACGTCGGCGAAGTCCCCGAGTACGGGGATGCCGTCGATGTCCAGCCCGTTCCCGGGGAACTGCCCGGGGGGCAGGCACGCCGCGACGACCCGCATGCCGTGGTACGGCTGGCGCCGGAACTGCATGACCAGGTCGAGCACGGCGGTGCGGTGGCCCACGGCCACCACGCGCCGGAGATACTCTCCTTCCGATCTGCGCCGGTGCAGCCGCTTGCGCATGCGGAAGCGGAACACCAGCGTGAGGGCCGTCGCGAGCGGCAACATGGCCATCACGTAACTGCGCGCGAGGTCCACCTGGGTGGCGTAGGCGCCGATCGCCACGGCGGCGATCAGCCCCACCCCCCCGTCGAAGACCCCGCGGAACTCCTCACTGCCCTCGCCGTGGCTCTTCTCGCGGTAGACGCCGGCCAGTGCCATGGCACCGGGCCAGGCCAGCGCGAGACCGAACCCGAACAACAACTCCGACCATGGGATGAAGGCCCCCACCCAAAGCCTGAACCCCATCACGACCTCGCAAGCGATCATGGCGCACGCCATGTCACCCGCGAGGAGAGCCCGCATATAGGAGCGCGTCCATATGCTCGACGCCGTCAGCGGGCCCGTGTCGAGAAGCGCGACGGAACGCTCCTGCAACCCCACCCTCATGCTTACCCCTGCTCTGCTCCTGTCAGACCTAAGTACCAGACGGCCATCGCGTCCCTTTGGTTGACACATGGCTCCGAAACATCAGGAGCGTGGGTACCCGTACAAATACTAAAGATCGTCAGTAACAAACGAAATAGGGGGGCATTGGCCACAATCGGCCTCACGCGGGTCTCGGCGACTCCCTTGACGGAACGGTCCAAACCCATGTAGGCGGCGCCTCCGGCCCCATTCCGTACATGCGCGACGGCACGCCGGCGGCGTCCGGCCAGGTCACGGCCATGATCGGCTCGGATCGACTGTGATCGGCTGTGATCGGCTGTGATCGGCTCCGCGCCCGATCCGCGACCGGGCTAGTCGTACTCCAGGTCGGGGAGCGGGGACGGCGGGTCGGGGCTGCGCCAGACGACCACGTAGCCGGAGCTCGCCGGCCGGGAGGCGTGCGCGGCCGTGAACGCGTCGCTCAGCCGTTCGAGGTCGAACTCCGGCAGGTAGCGCAGCCGGGCCAGGAACGTCGCGTCGGTCGCGGAGCGCGGCACCACGCAGCCCTCCCCGTCGCGGTCGAGCAGGACGATCAGGATGTCGGATTCGGTGACGCCGCCGACGCGGACCTCGACGACGTCCTCCCACGCGAGGGCCTCGACGCTGCCGTCGGCGTAGTGACGGGTGACGCCCTCTTCGGTGACGTACACGTAGGAGTCCGGCACTGAGTTGCCGTGCATGGGCGCGATTGTGACGACTGACGGGCCGTGCCCGCAAGAGAAGCGGCTAAGGAGCACCCCAGGAGTGATCGAGATGCGCGGCCATGGCCCGGCGCGCGGCCTCGGGGGGACCTGCGGCGATGGCGTCGAGCAGCGTCCGGTGCTCGGCGACCAGTTTCGCCCGGTCGTGGTAGACGTCGCGCAGCCGCACGAGGCCGAGGCGGATCTCGGCCGCCAGCACGCCGTACAGGCGCTCCAGGCGCGGGCTGCCCACGGCGAGGATCAGCTCCTCGTGCAGCGCCACGTGCTCGGCGACGGCGTCCGCCCACGGCGCCTCGCCGGGCAGGGCCGCCATGCGCGCCAGTGCGGCGTAGGCGGGCTCCACGCGGCGGCCGGCGAGGCGGGTGACCGCCAGGTCCTCCAGAGGGCGCCGGACGTCCATGAGATCGGCCAGATCGGCCACGGTGACCTCGGGGACGTACGCGCTGCGGTTGCGCTCGCGCCGCAGCAGCCCCTCGTGGACCAGGACGGCCAGCGCCTCGCGGACGGTCGGCCGCGCCACCCCGTACAGGCCGGACAGTTCCTGCTCGGGAAGCGGCGTGCCGGGGGCGATCTCGCCGGAGAGCACGCGGCGGCGCAGCGCGTCCGCGAGGGCGTCGACCGTCGAGACGGGGCGCAGTTTCACGCCGACGATTGTGCCGTGACGGCGGCACCGGCGGGAGCGGGCCGGGCGGGTTCCGGCAGCGCCACGACGACGAGGGCGACGCCGAGCAGGGCGAGGCCCGCCCAGGAGACGGCGCCGAGCCGCTCGTGCAGGATCAGCACGCCGAGCAGGGCCGCCACGGCGGGCTCGGCGAGGGTCAGGGTCGCGGCCCTGGCGACCGGCGTGGCGCGCAGGCCCCTGCCGTACAGGACGGCGGCGAGCGCGGTCGTGGCGCAGCCGAGGTAGACGACGGTGAGCAGCGCGTGCGGGTCGCCGAGCCACGCCGTGCCCCGCCAGAGCAGGATCGGCGCCAGCAGCAGCCCCGCCCCGCCGAACAGCACGGCCATCACCCCGCCGGACGGCGCGCCGGCCTGGATCGCGCGCGAGGCGGCGACCGCGTAGAAGGCGTAGAGGAAGCCCCCGGTCAGGGCGAGCAGCACGCCGAGCGGATCGGCGCCCACGGCGCGGCCTCCGAGGACGAGGGCGGCGCACCCGGCGACCGCGGCGGCCGTGGCGAGGCTCCAGCGGCGGCCGGGGCGGGCGCGGTCGTACGCCCACGCCAGCAGGCCGGTGAAGACGGGAGCACTGGCGATCGCGACCACGGTGCCGACGGCGACCCCGGTGCGGGAGACGGCGCCGAAGAAGCAGAGCTGGTAGGCCGCCGCGGCGACGGCGGAGACGGCCAGCGGCAGCCTGCGCCCGCCCGAGAACGCGCGGCGGACGGCGGGGGCGGTGGCCGCCGCCAGTACCAGGCCGCCGATGACGAGCCGGGCCGCCGCCAGCGCGACGGGGTCGCCGACGCCGGCCAGCGCGCCCGCCGTGCCGGCCGTGCCCCACAGGACGGCGGCGGCGACGACCGCGACCGGTCCGGCGGTGCCGCGGGCGGAGGGGGATGACATGCCGAGATTGTCTGACAACCAGACAGTGTGCGCAACCAGCCCGCCTGCATCCCGGAAAAAAGCGATGATTCGTTAATAAATGGATCTGTCTACGCCGGACCCACGTTGGTACTGTTTCGCCACCGATTACCCCTCTGTAACGTTGCGGACCCCAGCGAGGTCTCATGGGTGGGCGTAAGAGATCCATCAAGTTCAAGATCCTTGCCCTGGTTCTGGTTCCACTGATCTCCTTGATCGGGATCTGGGCGTTCGCGGCGACCCTCACGGTCCAGAGCGGTCTCGACCTCCTGCGCGTGCGATCCGTCTACGACAACGTGATCACTCCGGCGGGGCAGCTCGCGTCGCAGCTCCACCACGAGCGCTACCAGTCCCTGGCCTTCCTCGGCTCGCGCGCCGGTGACCGCGCCGCCCTGGACGCCCAGCGGACCAAGACCGACCAGGCCCGCGCCCTGCTGGAGCGGCGGGCGCTCGGCGAGGGCATCCAGCGGGCACAGGACACGCCGGTCTACCAGCGGGCGATCGAGCTGATCACCGTCACGCGGCGGCTGCCCGACATCCGGGCCCGCGTCGACGCCCGGACGTTCACGCCCCTGCTCACGCTGGACTCCTACGACCTGATCTCCGACGCCATCGGCCGGGTCTACGACAGCGTGCGCCTGGCGGGCGACCCGGAGCTCGGCCCGCCGACCAGGGCCGTCACGCTCATCGACCGCAGCCGCGACCTGATGTGGCAGCAGGCCGCCCTGATCGCGAGCGCCACCGGGACCGGCACGATGACCAGCGAGGAGCGCACCGCGTTCACGGCCATGGTCACCAAGCGGCGCCTGCTCTACGACATGGGCTCCCAGCTCCTGGACGACGACCTGCGCCAGCCGTACCTCGTCCTGCAGAACTCCCCCGCGTACACCAAGTTCGTCTCGATCGAGGACCAGGTGGCGCAGGACGTCACGCCCGGCAGGCCGCTGCCCGCGGCGTCGGCGAACTGGGCGTCGAACGTCCAGGCCATCACCGTCATCTTCGACCGGCAAAACAGCGTGGCCGCCCGGCAGATCACCGACCGCGCCCGTCCCCTGGCCGTGGCCATCCTGTGGCGGCTCGGCGTCGCCGCGGGGCTCGGCCTGGTCGGCATCGGCGTCTCGCTGTGGGTCAGCATCCGCTTCGGCCGGCGCATCACCGCCGAGCTGGTGGACCTGCAGGGCGCGGCGCTCGAACTGGCCCACCGCGGGCTCCCGGGCATCGTGCGGCGGCTGCGCCAGGGCGAGGACGTGGACGTCAGGGCGGAGACCCCGCCGATCGCCTCGGGCACCACCGAGGAGATCATCAGCGTCGGGCACGCCTTCACGTCCGTCCAGACGACCGCCGTGGAGGCCGCCGTCGGCCAGGCCGAGATACGCAAGGGCGTCGCCAAGGTGTTCCTCAACCTGGCCCGGCGCAACCAGTCGCTGCTGCACCGCCAGCTCTCGATGCTCGACGCCATCGAGCGCAAGGTCACCGACCCGGAGCTGCTGGAGAGCCTGTACGGCATCGACCACCTCACCACGCGCATGCGCCGGCACGCCGAGGGCCTGATCATCCTGTCCGGGGCCGTCCCCGGGCGCGGGTGGCGCACCCCGGTGCCGATGTTCGACGTCGTGCGCGCCGCGGTGGAGGAGGTGGAGGACTACCTGCGCGTCCACGTCGCCATGCCCGAGGAGATCGCGCTGAGCGGCAACGCCGCCACCGACGTCATTCACCTGCTCGCCGAGCTCGTCGAGAACGCCACGATCTTCTCGCCGCCGCACACGCACATCGAGGTGCGCGGCGAGCGGGTGGCCCGCGGGTTCGCGATCGAGGTCGAGGACCGGGGGCTCGGCATGCCCCCCGAGGAGATGCAGCAGATCAACGCCCGGCTGGCCTACCCACCGGAGTTCGACCTCGCCGACAGCGACCGGCTCGGCCTGTTCGTCGTCGGCCGGCTGGCCGCGCGGCGCGGCATCAAGGTGTCGCTGCGCGTCTCCCCCTACGGCGGCACGACGGCGATCGTCCTCATCCCCGAGGAGTTGATCACCGCGGCCGGCGCCGCGCCGCGGGGCCGTTACTCGGTGGAGCGGATCCCGTCGCTGGAGGCCGCGAACGGCCGGGCGGGCGGCGCGCCGGGGACCGGCATGGCGGTGGCGGGCGTCGGGGAAGGACGGGCGAACGGGCCGGCCCCGGCGATGGGCGGCGGCGTCCCCGAGGGCCCGGCGGCCGCGGCCGCCCCGCGCAAGGGCGGCGCGGGCCTCCCGCACCGCGTGCGGCAGGCGAGCCTGGCCCCGCAGCTCCGCCAGGCCCCCGCACCGCCGGGCGACCTCGGCGGGCCCGCCCGCGAGGACGACGACCCGGGGCCTTCCCCTGACATGTTCTCCTCGTTCCGGGCAGGATGGCAGCGTGCGCGTGACGGAGAGGAGGACGGGACGTGACCGACGCCGGTGACCAGTGGCTCGACCAGGACGCCGGTCCCATCATCCGCCCCTACACCGTCGCCCGCGGCCGCACCCGCCCCAGCGGGCCCGCCTTCGACATGGTGGCGATCGTCAAGGTCGTCCCCGGGGCGGCGCCCGTTCCCGGGCTGAGCCCCGAGCACCTGAACATCCTGCGCATGTGCGGCGAGCCCATGTCGGTGGTGGACCTGGCCTCCGAGAGCGGGCTCTCGCTCGGCGTGGTGCGCGTCCTGCTGGGCGACCTGCGCGACCAGAAGCTCGTCACCGTACGGCCCCCGGCCAGCGTGTCCCAGCTTCCCGAGGAGCGCATCCTGCGCGAGGTGATCCAGGGCCTGCAGGCCCTCTGACCCTCCCCGCGCGGCCCTCGCCGCGGCTCCTCTCCGGCCGGCGGGAAGCGGGGAGCGCCCGAGCCGGCGTCCTGCCCTCGGCGTGCCGTCACGCGGTCGTCATGGCGTCGTCATCGCGTCCTCATGCGGGAAACGCTTTCCCCTAGGGCTTTCCGGGTCATGGGCTCCCCTGGCGCCACGTCCCCAAGGTAAAGAATCGGTACCCATTTGGGTGGAATGGGTACCTATGGGGGTAGTTATCCCGTTACAAGGTATGGAGGCGTCGGGCGATGCTCGACGTGTTGGCAAAGAAAGCCACACAGAGACCAACCGGATCAGGTACAGCCATGTGTCAACACCAACCTCAGTGCCCGTCCGCGGACGCCGTCGATCGTGAGGCCGCCGCGCTGGTCGCGTTCCACCCCGAGCAGGGGTGGGGGCTGCTGTGCAACGGCGTGGTGATCTTCGACGACACCGGCGACCTGCTTCCCGACGGCCGCATCGTGCCCGTCCACCGCTGTGTCTACGGGTGGGCGGCATGACGGCGACACTCACCGAGAACGCGCCGGCGAAGGTGACGAACGTGACGAACGTGAAAATGCGCACCGGCGTGGTGCTCCACACGCGTCCGCTGGGGCACGCCGACAGGCAGGCCACGTGGGTGCTGGTCCCGGACGCGGCCGTCGTGCCGATGACGCGCAAGAGGCTGCGCCGCCGGCTGGCCTCCTGGGGCGTCGGGGACGCCGACGTCGCGGAGCTGCTGGTCAGCGAGCTGGTGACCAACGCGATGCGTCACTCGTGGGGCGCGGTCATGAGCTTGTCGCTGGAGCAGGGCACGATCCGCTGCGAGGTGCAGGACACCAACCCCGCGCTGCCGCGCGTCTGCGAGGCGCACGACGGCGACGAGGGCGGTCGAGGCATGTTCCTCATGGAAGCGCTTTCCACGGCGTGGGGAAGCTACCGCATGTCAACGGGCAAGGTCGTCTGGTTCGAGCTGCCCGCCGCGGATCCGGGCGACTGAACCCGCGCGACGCCTTCCGATCGTCATCGACGCGCAGGAGAGGAGGGGAGACGAGCGATGAGCGAGATCCACAGACCGGGCGACCCGGAGACGACGCCCGCGAAGCCGCAGGCGCGACGGGTGCGGGTGCGCAGACAACGGGTCCGCGCCGCCGACCACCCCTTGGACCTGCGGACGCCGTCCGGCCGCACGCTGCCCTACTGATCGTTCCCGCGGCCTGACGGGCAAGCGCTTTCCCGCCGCCCGCGCGCATGTCTTGTGGCTTCCCCTGCTCCCCCGCTTCCCCCGGCGGTGACGCCGGGGCCGACGGACCGCCCACACCGTCCGGCCCCGGCGTCCCGCACCTTCCCCGGCGGGCTCCGGAACCGCTCGGACCGCTTGGGCCGCGCCGTCCGGACGAGGCTTCAGGGGCCGTCTCCGCCGCCCTCGTGGGCGCGCCGCTGCTCGGCGACCCACACCGCGATCTGCGCCCGTGAGTGGAAGCCCAGCTTGCTCAGGATGTGCTCGATGTGCCCCTCCGCCGTGCGCTGGGCGATCACCAGCCGCGCGGCGATCTCCTTGTTGCTCAGCCCTTCGGCGACGAGCCCGGAGATCTCGGTCTCCCTGCGGGTCAGCGGGGACGGCGCCCGCTCCGGCGCGCGCCCGGGCGTCGCGGGGCACGCCTGTTCGGCGACGGCGTAGGTCAGCGCCTCCTCCAGGGACATGCGGAGCCCCTGCGCGAACGCGGCGCGGTAGGCGGGCTCGCCGAGCGCGGCGCGGGCCCGCGCCTCCGTCTCGTCGTGGTAGCGGCCGAGGTGCCCGAACCCCGGCAGCGGCGTGCCCACGGCCCGCCAGACGGCGGCCAGCGCCCCGAGCAGCCGGGCGGTCCGCTCGTGGGCGTCCGCGCCGGTGGCGATCCAGGCCAGCACCTCCAGGCACAACCCCACGCCGAGCCAGTCGTCCAGCGGGCCGACCACGCGCAGGCCCTGCTTCACGGTCTCGGCGGCGCGCGGGCAGTCCCCCTGCCGCCAGGCCTCGACGCCGAGCGCGATCAGGGCGTACGCCCGGTGCACGTGATCGCCCCTGGCGTCGCAGATCTGCAGGGCCTCCTCGCCGTAGGCCGCGGCGCGTTCGGAGTCGCCCTCGAAGGAGCAGGTCAGGCACAGCCGGTTCAGCGCCATCACCTGGCCGACCTCCTCCTGCGCGGCGCGGTGCCCGGCGAGCGCCTCCTCGAACATCTTGGCCGCGACGCCCGTGTCGCCCTCGTGGAGCGCCACCATGCCCGACTGGAGCGTGACGTAGGCGAGCAGCCCGTCCAGGCCGAGCTCCTCGCCGATGCGGCGGCTCTCCTCCAGCATCGCGACGGCCGCCGCGACGTCGCCCTGGACGATCGCGAGCCAGGCGGCGCTCCACAACGCGCGGGCACGGGGCTCGCCGGGCTCGGGGACGAGCGCGAGTCCGCGGTCGAGCCAGTGTCGTCCCTCGCGGACGTGGTGGCAGGTCCTCCAGTGGAAGAGCAGGTCGGCGGCCATGGTGAGGCCGTCGCGCGCCTCGGCGGGCCCGCCGTCCTCGGCGTAGGAGGCGAGCGCGGCCCGCAGGTTGGCGTGGTCGAGCCGCAGCCGGGTCAGCCACTCCACCTGGGCGCCGCCGAACCGGTGGGCGTGCGCCTGGCGCGCCAGGTCGCGGTAGTAGTCGCGATGGCGGCGGCGCAGCTCCTCCTCGGCCCCCGACTCCGCGAGCCGGTCCTTGCCGTACTGCCGGATCGTCTCCAGCAGGCGGTACCTGACCTCGCCCGGATGCTCCTCGCGCAGCAGCACGGACTTCTCGACCAGCCCGCTGACCAGGTCCATGACGTCCTCGCGGGCGATGCCGCCGCCGGAGCAGACCGCCTCGGCCGCCTCCAGGTCGAGGCCGCCGGCGAACACCGACGCGCGGGCCCAGAGCAGCCGTTCCGGCTCGGTGCAGAGCTCGTGGCTCCAGTCGACCATGGCGCGCAGCGTCTGGTGCCGGGGTGGCACCGCCCTGGACCCCGAGGCGAGCAGCCGGAACCTGTCGTCCAGCCGTTCGAGCAGTTGCCGGACCGACAGGGCGCGCAGCCGCACGGCCGCGAGCTCGATGGCCAGCGGGATTCCGTCCAGGCGGCGGCAGATCCGTTCCACGGCGTCCCGGTTGGCCTCGGTGACCGCGAACTCGGGAAGCACGGCCTCGGCCCGCTCGGCGAACAACCGCACGGCGTCCACCTGGGCGAGCGCGTCGACGGACAGCGGCCGGCCGCCGGCCTCGGGGAGGGGAAGCGGGAGCACCGCCATCGTCCGCTCGCCGCCGATGTGCAGCGGCTGCCTGCTGGTGGCGATCACCCGCAGCTCGGGCGCGCAGGCGAGCAGTTCCTCGGTGAGCACGGCGCACTCGTGGAGGACGTGCTCGCAGTTGTCGAGGATCAGCAGCGCCTTCTTGTCGGCCAGGTGGTCGGCGAGCCGGTCGAGGTTGGAGCCACCGGAGCCCTCGCGCAGCCGCAGCACGTCGGTCAGGGTCTGCGCGAGCAGGTCAGGACGGTCGAGCGTGGCCAGCTCGGCGAGCCAGACGCCGTCGGGGAAGGCGCGGCCGACCTCGGCCGCGACGCGGGCGGCCAGCCTCGTCTTGCCGACGCCTCCGACCCCGGTCAGGGTCACCAGGCGGGATTTCGCCAGCAGCGACCTGATCTCGGCCACCTCCCGCCGGCGCCCCACGAAACTCGTCACCTCGGCGGGGATTCCGCGTGTCCGCCGGGTTCTGGAGGTGCTCACTGCCATGTGCCGCTCACCCGTGCCTCACGCCGACCTGGGCGCGCCCAGCACGCAGGTCGGCATAAGTCAGGTTATGCCTGGTAACGATCGCTCTGGACCCCGCCGAGCACCGATACCCCCAGGGGAACGCAAAGCTTTCATGTCCCGGGTAGTGGGGGAAAAGCAGACAGAGGTTGTCGTATATCGGTGACAGCATCGCCCGCATGACGACGACACGACCTTCTTCGGGACCTCTGGCGGGACCTCTGGCGGGAAAGGTGGCGCTGGTCGCGGGGGCGACGCGCGGCGCGGGGCGGGGCATCGCCCGCGAGCTCGGCGCGGCGGGCGCCACGGTGTACGTGACCGGCCGCTCCACGCGCGGGTCACGCTCGGAGATGAACCGGCCCGAGACCATCGAGGAGACCGCCGAACTGATCAACGAGGCCGGGGGCACGGCGATCCCCGTCCAGGTGGACCACCTGGAGGCGGAGCAGGTCCGATCGCTCGCCGAGCGCGTCGACCGCGAGCAGGGCCGCCTGGACATCCTGGTCAACGACATCTGGGGCGGGGACGGCCTCATGGAATGGCACGCGAAGCTGTGGGAACACGACCTCGGCCGCGGCCTGCGCATGCTCAGGCTCGCCGTCGACACCCATCTCATCACCGGGCATTTCCTGCTGCCGCTGATGATCCGGCGTCCCGGCGGGCTCCTCGTCGAGGTCACCGACGGCACCTCCGACTACAACGCGCGCCACTACCGGCTGTCGGCGTTCTACTACCTGGCCAAGGAGTCGGTGAACCGGCTGGGCTACGGGCTCGGCGAGGAGCTGAGGCCGTACGGCTGCACCGCCGTCGCGCTCACCCCCGGCTGGCTGCGCTCCGAGCGCATGCTCGAAGTGTTCGGGGTCACCGAGGAGAACTGGCGGGACGGCGGCGCGCGCGACCCGCACTTCCTGATCTCCGAGACGCCGTCCTTCGCCGGCCGGGCGGTCGCCGCGCTGGCCGCCGACCCCGATGTGGCCCGCTGGAACGGACGGTCGCTGTCCAGCGGCGGGCTCGCCCAGGTGTACGGCTTCACCGACCTCGACGGCAGCCGGCCGGACGCCTGGAGGTACCTGGAGGAGGTCGTCGACGGGGGCGAGCCGGCCGACGCCGACTCCTACCGCTGATCGTCGGCGGCGTCACCGTACAGCGCCGCCATGCGCCGTGCGGCCTCGCCCATGCGGACGCGCAGCCCCGGCGGGTCCAGGACCTCGACCTCGGGGCCGAGCCGCAGCAGCACCCCGAAGGCGACGTCCTCGATCGGCTCGACGGGCAGGCGGGTGACCACCCGGCCGCGCTCGTCGGGCTCGCCCGCGGCGTCGAGGGCGAACCTGGCGGCGAACGGCTCGACGACGTGCCGCAGCGCGCGCACGCCCGCGGCGGTGAGCCGCACGGTGATCTGGTCGGTGAGCACCGAGGCCTGGAACTCGGCCACTCCGGAGGCCCAGAAGTCCACCAGGTCGAACGCCTCGTCCCTGGTGAACCGCTCGCCGGTGGGCGTGACCCGCACGACCCGGTCCACGCGGTAGGTCCTGCACTCCTCGGCCGTCGCCCGCCCGCCGGGGCCGGGGACGTGCGCCACCAGGTACCAGACGCCGCTCTTCAGCACGAGCCCGTACGGCCGGGCCACGCGGGTCACCTCGCGGTCGCCGCGCCGGTACCCGAGCTCGACGGTCCGGTCCTCCCACACCGCGCGGGCCAGCTCCGCCAGCAGCGGCGGCGGCTCGGCCTCGGCGAACCACCCGGGGATGTCGAGGTGGAAGCGCTGCCCGGCCCGCGCGGAGGCGTCCCGCAGGCCGGGCGGGAGCGCGGCGAGGACCTTCAGGCGGGCGGAGGTCACCGCGTCGGCCAGGCCCATGTCGCGGATCGGCCCGGTGAGCCCGGACAGGAACAGGGCCTCGGCCTCCGGGCGGCTGAGGCCGGTCAGCCGCGTGCGGTACCCGCCGACGAGGCGGTAGCCGCCGTGGCGGCCCCGGTCGGCGTAGACGGGCACGCCCGCGGCCGACAGCGCCGTCATGTCGCGGACGATCGTGCGCGGCGAGACCTCCAGCTCGCGCGCCAGCTCGGCGGCCGTCATCGTCTCGCGCGACTGCAGCAGCAACACCGCCGAGATCAACCGGGAGGCCCGCATGTCCCCATCTTGGCCCCTCGGGGAGTCGGGGCCGTCCGCGGGCGGGTAACGCACGAATCTACGAAGACCACACCAAAGATCAGCGGATCCGGCCCCGCGATCAAGGGTTGGCCCGGAGACCGGCCGCCCGGCCCCCGCCCGCCCGCACGCCGGCATGGAATGGCACCGGGCCCGGCCATCGGCAGGGAAAAACGGTTTCACGGCGGGCCCGCCTGGAGAAAGGACCGCGAATACCGCGGGCTTTTCTGGAAAACTCTGGAACAGGGGCGCCGCCGCCACATGACCGGGATTTGATGGAGCCCTTCCGCACCTCCGCACGCGACCCTTTACGTCACCGTTTTGCCGCTCGGGTTTTGTTTTACCCGCCGCCCCCGCTCCTGGCGTCCACGGCATTGTCCCGATTACGGAAGATGGGCGTTCACCGCGTTCCCCCGGAGATCCATGGCCGTCGATCCCCTGCGCCTTACGCCGACCGTATGGCCGCTGAGCTGGGCGGGTCATCGCCCGCGCCCGTACGCCTTGGGCGTCGGTTTACCCGCGGCGAGCTTTATCCCGGCGAATCCCGCACGCCTTCCGAAGCCGCTTCCGCCATGCCGTCCCCGCGCCGGCGCCGCCGCGCCGCCGGTCGCCGCGGCACCGCTTCCCCGACCGGTCCCCGGGGCCGCACTTCCGAAATGCCTGGTTAATCTGTAATGGTGAGCAGGACCCGCGGCACGCCGGTATGCCGTTGAAAGGAACGAGCACACCCGCACCCTTGGGAGGAGAGCCTCGATGAGTCTCGCCGAGCGCAGCGCCAAAGGCGACATATTCGTGCAACCGAGCGTTGACGGCGACCTGCCCGGCCCGCGCTCGGCGGAACTGCTCGCCCGGCAGGACCGGCGCGAGTCCAACGCCCGCACGTACCCGCGGCGGCTGCCCATCGCCGTCGCCGAGGCGTCCGGCAGCTTCCTGCGCGACGTCGACGGCAACGTCTTCATCGACTTCCTGACCGGCGCGGGCGTCCTCTCGCTCGGGCACAACCACCCCGAGCTGGTGCGGACCGTGACGGCGCAGCTCGCCCGCCTCACCCACGGCCTCGACTTCCCCACCCCCGCCAAGGACGCGTTCACCGAGGCCCAGCTCTCCATGCTCCCCGCGCCGCTGCGCGACCGCATGAAGCTGCACTTCTGCGGCCCCACCGGCGGCGACGCCGTCGACGCGGCGCTCAAGCTGTGCAAGACCGCGACCGGGCGCGGCGGCGTCGTCGCCTTCCAGGGCGCCTTCCACGGCAGCGGCCACGCGGCGATGGCCGTCAGCGGCCTCGTGCGGCAGAAGGCGCCGGTCGCCGACGGCGTGCCGGGCGTCCACTTCTTCCCCTACTCCTACTGCGCGCGCTGCCCGCTGGACCTGGCCCCGCGGACGTGCGACACCAACTGCGCCGCCTACCTCGAACACTCGCTCAGGGACGGCAACGGCGGCGTCGGCCGCCCCGCCGCAGTGATCATGGAGATGGTGCAGGGCGAGGGGGGCGCGGTGCCGGCCCGGCCCGAGTTCGTCCGGCGCGTCCGGGCGCTGACCCGCGAGCTGGACATCCCGCTGATCGTGGACGAGGTGCAGACCGGCGGCGGGCGCACCGGCACGTGGTTCGCCTTCGAGCGCTATGACATCGAGCCGGACGTGATCGTCGCCTCCAAGGCGCTGAGCGGCATCGGCGTCCCCGTCGCGGTCATCCTGTACGACCGGCGGCTCGACGTCTGGGAGCCCGGCGCGCACATCGGCACCTTCCGCGGCAACCAGCTCGCGTTCGCCGCCGGGGCCGAGGCCGTGCGGATCATCCGCCGCGACGACGTGCTCGGCAACGTGCGCAGGCGCGGAGAGCAGGTGGCCGGGCTGCTGGCCCCGCTGGCCGAGAAGAACCCGTGGGTGCGCGAGGCGCGCGGCGCCGGCCTGATGTGGGGCGTCGAGCTGGCCGACCCCCGGGACGGGAGCCCCGCCACCGGCGCGGCCCGCCGCGTGCAGGCGTCCGCGCTGCGCCGGGGCCTGGTCATCGAGGTCGGCGGGCGCGACGACTGCGTGATCCGCATCCTTCCCCCGCTCAACGTGACCGCCGACGTGGTGGACACCGCCTGCTCCATCCTGATCGGCGCCATCGAGGAGTGCTGCCCGGTGGCGGCCTGAGGACGGCGACGAGGCGCACCTGGGACGGAGGCGGCATGACCAGACAGGCCGATGTCGAGGACGCCCGGAGGCCGTGGTGGCCCGCCGGGCGCGGCAGGGACGCCCGGGACTCGACCGCGCCCGCGCCGGCGGGCGCGGGACGGCCGGGGCGCGGGCGGGACCGGCTGGAGGTCCTCTTCGAGGAGATGTGCGACCGGCTGCGGGCCGAGCGCCGCCGCGGCGCCGTGGCCGTGGACGCGGACGGCGTCCCGCTCACCTACGACGAGCTGGACGCCCGGGCCAACCGGCTGGCCCGCCACCTCGCCCGGCGCGGCGCGCGTCCCGGCGACAGGATCGCGCTGCTCTTCGACCACGGCGTCCCCGCCTACGAGGGCATGCTCGCCGTCCTCAAGATCGGCGCGACGTACGTGCCGCTCGACCCCGGCTACCCCGCCGACCGGCTCGCCCACATCCTCGGCGACGCCGCGGTGCGGCTGGTGCTCACCCTCTCCCACCTGCGTGACCGCCTGCCCGGCGCCGTCGCGCTGTGCCTGGACGAGGCCGCGGACGCCGTCGCCGCCGAGGACGGCCGGCGCCTGACCCGCGAGGAGCGCGGCGAGCGGCCCGACGACCTGTGCTACATCGTCTACACCTCCGGCTCGACCGGCCGCCCCAAGGGGGTGGCGGTCGAGCACGCGTCCATCTGCAACTTCGTGCGCGTCGCCGCCGAGGCGTACGGGCTGCGGCGCGACGACCGCGTGTACCAGGGCATGACGATCGCCTTCGACTTCTCGGTCGAGGAGATCTGGGTGCCGCTGATGTCCGGGGCCACGCTGGTGCCCAAGCCGCCGGGCACGAGCCTGGTCGGCCGCGAGCTGCGCGAGTTCCTCCAGGACCGCGGCGTCACCGCGCTGTGCTGCGTGCCGACGCTGCTGGCCACCCTGGACCAGGACGTGCCCGGCCTGCGCTTCCTGCTGGTCTCCGGCGAGGCGTGCCCGCCCGACCTCGTGCGGCGCTGGCACCGTCCCGGCCGCAGGTTCCTCAACGTCTACGGGCCGACCGAGGCCACGGTCACCGCGACCTGGACCACGCTGCACCCCGGCAGGCCGGTGACCCTCGGCGTGCCCCTGCCCACCTACTCCGTGGTGATCCTGGACCCGGACCGACCGCGCGTGCTGCCGCCGGGCGAGCTCGGCGAGATCGGCATCGCGGGCGTGGGCCTCGCCCGGGGGTACCTCAACCGGGACGACCTGACCGCGCGGGCGTTCATCCCCGACTTCGCCGGCCTTCCCGACAACCCGTCGGGCCGCATCTACCGGACCGGGGACCTCGGCAGGCTCACCGAGGACGGCGAGATCGAGTACCACGGCCGCATCGACGGCCAGGTGCAGATCCACGGGTACCGGGTCGAGCTGGCCGAGATCGAGTCGGTGCTGCTGGAGGTGCCCGGGATCGCCCAGGCCGTCGCCGGCACCCACGAGCCCGAGCCCGGCGTGGCCGAACTGGTCGCCTACTACAGCGCCCGCGGGGACGCCCCCGCCCCGGACCGGGAGGAGATCTACGCGCACCTGCGCCGCCGCCTCCCCCGCTACATGATCCCCGCGTACCTGGAACGGCTGGCGGCCGTCCCCATGCTGCCCAGCGACAAGGCCGACCGCGCGGGGCTCCCCGCCCCCACCGGGCCCCGGGGCACGTCCTCGGAGAGCCCGTACGCGGCGCCGGGCACGGTCGCGGAGAAGATCCTCGCCGACACGCTGGCGCGGGTCGTCCACCAGGACCAGGTCTCGGTCGACGACCACTTCTTCGACGGGCTCGGCGCGAACTCGATGCTCATGGCGCGGTTCTGCGCCCGGGTGCGCGAGGAGGGGACGCTGCCGCCGGTGTCGATGAAGGACGTCTACCTGCACCCGACCGTACGGAGCCTGGCCAAGGCCCTCACCGAGACCGCCCCCGTCCTCGCGCCGGCCGAGCCCGGCGCGCCCGGGCTCGTGGCGCCGCGCGGCGGCACGGTCCGGTACCTGCTGTGCGGGGTGCTGCAACTGCTGCTGTTCCTCGGGTACGCCTACGCCGGCGCGCTGGCGGTGACCGCGTGCTACACGTGGCTCGACGGCACCGAGGACCCCGCCGAGCTCTACCTACGGGCGCTGGCGTGCGGCTGCGGGCTGTTCGCCGGGCTGTCGCTGCTGCCCATCGTGGCGAAGTGGTCCCTGATCGGCCGGTGGAGACCCGGGCGCTTCCGTGTCTGGACGCTCGCCTACCTGCGGTTCTGGACGGTCAAGACGCTCGTGCGCCACAGCCCGATGGTGCTGTTCGCCGGGTCGCCGCTCTACCTGATGTACCTGAGGGCGCTCGGCGCGCGGATCGGCCCCGGCGCGGTGATCCTCTCGCGGCGCGTCCCGGTCTGCACCGACCTGCTCACCGTGGGCGCGGGGACGGTGATCCGCAAGGACGCGTACTTCTCCTGCTACCGGGCCCGCGCGGGCATGATCGAGGCCGGGCCGGTGACGCTCGGCCGGGACGTGCTCGTCGGCGAGTTCACCGTGCTGGACATCGGGACGCGGATGGAGGACGGGGCGCAGCTCGGCCACTCCTCCTCGCTGCACGAGGGCCAGACGGTGCCGGCCGGGGAACGCTGGCACGGCTCCCCCGCCCAGCCCGGCGGCGCGGGCCACCCTGCGGTGGCCCCGGCCCGGTGCGGCGCGGCGCGCCGGTTCCGGTTCGGGCTGCTGCAACTGCTCGGCACGCTGCTGCTGGCCATGCCGCTGACCGTGGCCGGTTCCTACCTGCTCGGCGTCCTCGTCCTCGAACCCGCCGGGCTGGACGGCCGGAGCACGACCGGGTGGGGCCTGGTCGCCGCGGCGCTCGCCGTGTCGCTGCTGCTGTTCTGCGGCGGCGTCGCCGGGGTGCTCCTCCTGGTCACGACCGTTCCCCGGCTGCTGAACCTCGTGCTCACGCCCGGCCGGGTCTACCCGCTCTACGGCTTCCACTACTGGGCGCACCGGACCGTCGGCCGCCTCACCAACACGACGTTCCTGATGCGGATGTTCGGCGACAGCTCGTTCATCGTCCACTTCCTGCGCGGCCTCGGCTACGACCTGTCCAGGGCGAGCCAGACGGGGTCGAACTTCGGGCTGGAGCTCAAGCACGAGTCGCCGTACCTGGCCGCCGTCGGCCCGGGCACGATGGTCTCCGACGGGCTGTCGCTGATCAACGCGGACTACTCCGGCACCTCGTTCCGGCTGTCCCCGGCGACCATCGGCGCGCAGACGTTCCTCGGCAACGACGTCGCCTACCCGTCACAGAGCAGGGCGGGCGACAACTGCCTGCTCGCGACCAAGGTCATGGTCCCGGTGGACGGGCCCGTGCGGCACGACGTCGGGCTGCTCGGCTCGCCGTGCTTCGAGATCCCGCGCTCGGTGCAGCGCGACAGCCGCTTCGACCACATCAAGACCGGGGAGGAGCTGCGCCGCCGCCTGGCGGCCAAGAACCGGCACAACGCGGTCACCATCGGCCTGTACCTGCTGGTCCGGTGGGGTCACCTCTTCGGCGCGACGCTGCTCGCCATGATCGCGGCGAGCCTGTACGGGCGGTTCGGCCCCGCCGTCGTCGCCGCGGGCGTGCTGTGCACGCTGGTCTTCTCCGCGCTCCTCCTGGCGCTGGTGGAGCACGCCGCGACCGGATTCCGCGCGCTGCGCCCGCGGTTCTGCTCGATCTACCAGCCGTACTACTGGCGGCACGAGCGGTTCTGGAAGCTCAGCGGCACGTCCCTGCTGGACGTCTACAACGGCACCCCGTTCAAGAACCTGGTCTGGCGGCTGCTGGGGGTGCGCCTCGGGCCGCGGGTGTTCGACGACGGCTGCCACATCCCCGAGCGGACCCTGGTGTCCGTCGGCGGCGACTGCACCCTGTCGGAGGGGGCGCTGATCCAGGCCCACTCCCTGGAGGACGGCACGTTCAAGTCCGGCCGCATCGTGATCGGCGGTGGATGCACGATCGGCGCCAAGGCCCTCGTCCACTACGGCGTGACCATGGGCGAGGGCGCGGTCCTGGACGCCGACTCCTTCCTGATGAAGGGCGAGGAGGTCGCCCCGCGGGCCCGCTGGCGCGGGAACCCGGCCGTGCAGACCTAGGCGAGCAGTCCGTCCAGGACGGCCGGGGCCAGCCCGAACGCCGTGGTCATGCCGACCCCCGAGGTCACCGAGACCACTTGGACCCCGGGGGCCGGGGTCGCGACCAGGAAGTCGCGGCCGGGCGCGGAGGCGTAGACGCCCCGCCAGCGCTCCCGCACGGTCAGCGGACCGCCGAGCAGGTTCGCGACCTGGGCGAGGATGCCCTGGTCCAGGTGCTCGTGGCCGAACGGGTCGAGCGTGCGGGCGTAGGCGTGGGTGTCGCCGACGGTGAGGTCGCCGTCGGGGCGCTGGGTGAGCATGAGGTTCAGCCCGGCGGCCACCAGCTCGGCGTGCTCGCCGGTCAGGCGGTCCCGGAGCGCGGGCAGCGACGGGCAGGAGGCGAAGCCGGGGTACTTCATCAGCGAGAACCCGCTGAGGACGGCCGCGTCCACGGCGCCCGCCGCCGGGCCGCGCACCCGCATCATCTGCAGGCCGCAGCGGACCAGCCCCGCCTCGTCGGCGATCTCGGGGAAGTGCCGGTCCACGTCGTGCCCGACGGCGACCACCACGTGGCCGGCCGCCAGCTCGCCCCTGCTCGTGCGGACCAGGCCCGGCTCGACGGTGAGGGCCGCCGTGCCCCACAGGAAGCGGACCCCCCGCGCGGCGAGCCAGGCCGCGATCGCGGGGACGGCCTCGCGCGGGTCCACGCGGACGTCCATGGGCAGCCACGCGCCGCCGAGGACGTCGGGGCCCGCCGGCACCCGGGCCTCGACGCCCGCGCGGTCCAGGGGCACGGCCTCCTCGCCGCGCAGCGCGTGGAACTCCTCCAGCACGGCCATCTCGTCCTCGGCCCGGGCGAGGACGACCGTGCCGCTCTCGCGCAGCCAGAATCCGGCCGACCTCGCCAGGCGCACCCAGGTATCCCTGGCCGTCCTGGCGTAGGCGAGCGCGGTGCCGTCCTGGGCGGTGACGCAGCCGTGCCCGAAGTTGCGCACCGACGCGCCGACCGCGCGTTCGTCGCGTTCCACGACCACGACGGAGCGGCCCCTGGCGAGTGCCTCGCAGGCGTGGGCGAGGCCGACGATGCCGGCGCCCACCACGACCACGTCGGCCCGCTCCGGCCGCCGGAGGAGTCCACTTGTCATGACAAGCAGGGTCGCCGAGCCGACGGCCATCCGTCAACCCGGGGCGGCGATGTTCGCCATCCGTTCATTTCCGCCGGTAAATGTGCCTATCGTCCCCTTGCGCGGCTGCCCGCGACCTGTATAGTCAACCGGCGTGGACGACCCCCTGCACAAGCGCATCGCCGACGATCTGCGCCGCCGCGTCGCCGCCGGCCTGCTCGCCCCCGGCGACCCGCTGCCCTCGGAGTCGCGGCTCTGCGCCCAGTGGTCGGCCTCGCGCGGCCCGGTGCGCCAGGCGCTCGCCGCGCTGCGCGCCGAGGGGCTGATCGGCGGCGGCCGGGGCCGTCCCCCGGTCGTGCGCGGCGGCCCGGTGCCGCAGCCGTTCGAGACGCTGCTGTCGTTCACCCGCTGGGCGGAGAGCCTCGGCCGCGTGCCCGGCCAGCGGCTGCTGGAGATCGCGCGCAGACCCGCCCGCGCCGAGGTCGCCGACGCGCTGGAGATCGACGAGGGCGAGCCCGTGGTCGAGCTGCTGCGGCTGCGCCTGCTCGACGGCAGGCCCGCCATGATCGAGCGCACCGCGTTCGCCGAACCGGTCGGCCGGCTGCTGTTCGACTTCGACCCCGGCTCCGGCTCCGTCTACGCCTACCTGGCCGCCCAGGGCGTGGCCCTGACCGTCGCCCGGCACGTCTTCGACGCCGTCGCCGCCGACCCCCTCGACTCCTCGCTGCTCGACGTCCCCGAGGGGGCGCCCCTGCTGCGCGAGCTGCGGCGCGCGTCCGGCGAGTCCGGCGAGCCCTGCGAGTACTCCGACGACCGCTACCGGCCCGACCTGGTGACCTTCACCATCGAGAACGCCCAGCGGGCCCACCCGTCCTTCAGCCGTTCCCGGCGGCCCGGCCCGGCCGCCGCGCATCCCGACCGAGGTGGCTCATGACGATCGAACTCATGGTCCTGGACATCGCCGGCACGACCGTCGAGGAGTACGGCGCCGTCTACGACGCGCTCGCCGACGCCGCCACCGCGGCGGGCGGGCGGCCGTCCGCCGCGGACGTCCAGCGGTGGATGGGGGCGGGCAAGCGCGAGGCCATCGCCCACCTGCTGGCCGACCGTCTCGGCCCGGTGGACGACGCCACGGTGGACGCCGCGTTCGCCGACTTCCGCGCCCGCCTGGACCAGGCGTACCGCGACCGGCCGCCCGTCGCACTGCCCGGCGTGCCCGAGGCGCTGGCCCGCGTCCGCGCCGCCGGGGTCAAGGTCGCGCTCACCACCGGCTTCGACCGCGAGGTCACCACCGGCCTGCTCGGCACGCTCGGCTGGGACGCCACGGTGCTGGACGCCGTGGTGTGCGTGGACGACGTCCCCGCCGGGCGGCCCGCGCCTTACATGATCTTCCGCGCGATGGAGGCGACCGGCGTCCACGACGTCGCGCGGGTGCTGGTGGCGGGCGACACCGTCCGCGACCTCCAGGCGGGCACGAACGCCGGGGCCGGGTTCGTGGTCGGCGTGCTGACCGGCAAGCTGGACGCGGTCACGCTGGGCGCCGAGCGCCACACCCACATCCTGCCGGGCGTGGCCGACCTGCCCGCCCTGCTCTGACCCGGGCCGTCACGACCGGCTCGCGTACACCCGCGCCTTCGCCGTGCGGACGGCCGCCGACAGGGTCGCCACGTCGTACGCGCCCTCGTGGCGCCGCCCGTTGACGAAGAACGTCGGCGTGCCCGACACCCCGCTGAGGTCGGCGGAGTCGACGTCCTCGGCGATCCGCTCGGCGCCCGCGTGGGCCTCCAGGTCCTCGTGGAACCGCTGCACGTCCAGCCCGATCCGCTCGGCGTAGGCGAGAAGGTCGGTGACGAGCAGGGCCCCCTGGTGGTCGAGCAGGATGTCGTGCATCTCCCAGAACGCCCCCTGTTCCGCCGCCGCCTCGGCCGCCTCCGCGGCGAGCTGCGCGGACGGGTGGACGTCCTGCAGCGGCAGGTGGCGCCAGACGTACCGCAGCTCGCCGAAACCGGCCAGCAGCTCGCGGACGATCGGCTCGGCCTGGCCGCAGTAGGGGCACTCGAAGTCGCCGTACTCGACCAAGGTGACCGGCGCGTCCTCCGGCCCCCGCATGTGGTCGCGGTACGGGTCCACGGGCGCGGCCAGGTCCACGATCGGCTCGGCGGTGCCGAGCAGCGCCCGGATCTTCACCGGGCGCGGCAGCAGGGCGGTCAGCCGCGAGACCAGCCAGGTCAGGACGGACGCGGCCAGCGCGGCGGCGAGCACGCCGAACTTGGCCTCCTCCAGCTGCGGCCCCTCGAAGGCCAGCGTGGCGATCAGCAGCGACACCGTGAAGCCGATCCCGGCGATCGTGCCCCCGCTCACCAGGGCCGCCCAGCCGACCGGCGCCCGCACCCGTCCCCCGCTCAGCCGGGTGACCAGCCACGTCGCCCCCGCGATGCCCACCGGCTTGCCGAGGACGTACGCGAAGAAGATGCCGAGCGTGATCGGCGAGCGCAGGGCGCGCTCCACGAAGGCCCCGCTGATCGGAATGCCCGCGTTGGCCAGCGCGAACATCGGCACGATCACGTAGCCGGTCCACGGGTGGTAGAGCTGCAGCAGCCGGTGGTTCGGCGAGATCGCCTTGGCGACGCCGAGGCTGGCCGAGCGGGCCAGCTCGGCGGTCGGCTGCTCGCGGAACAGCCGGAACAGGTCCGAGGCCCGCTCCAGATCGGAGCGTGCGGCGGGCGAGGCGTAGGTCAGCAGGCCCATGGCCAGGCCGATGACGACCGGCTCGACGCCGGACTTCAGCAGCGCCACCCAGGCGGCGGCCCCGAGCAGCACGTAGATCAGCCCGCTGCGCAGGCGGGCGGCCTTGACCAGCAGCGTCAGACCGAAGATCGCGACGGCGGCGACGAGCCCCGGCCAGGAGACGTCGCGGCTGTAGAACAGCGTGATCGCGGCCAGCGCCACCAGGTCGTCCACGACGGTGACGGTGAGCATGTACGTGCGGGCGCGGGTGGGCAGCCGGGAGGCGACCAGGGCGAGCATCCCGAGCGCGAAGGCCGTGTCCGTGGACATCGCCGCGCCCCAGCCGTACGCCGACGGCCGGCCCCCGTTGAACAGCAGGTAGACCACGATCGGGACGAGCATGCCGCCGACGCCCGCCACCACAGGGAGCAGGAGCCTGCGCCGGTCACGCAGCTCCCCCATGTCGAACTCGCGGCGGGCCTCCAGGCCCACGACGAAGAAGAAGAACGTCATCAGGCCCGCGTTGACCCAGTGCCGCAGGTCCAGCGCGACGCCGGCGTCGCCGACGCTCACCGACAGGTGCGTGCCCCAGATCGCCTCGTACGAGCGAGGCGCGAGGTTCGCCCACCCGAGCGCGGCCACCGTGGCGGCGAGCAGGATCGCGGCGCTGCCCGTCTCCGTGCGGAGGAACTCGCGCAGCGGGGTGTCGAACCGCCACCCCCATGTGGTCCGTCCGGAGAGCGGCCTGCCCCCTTGCCGAAATTCCGTCACGTGTCTTTCGACATCGCGCGGCGGCGAGGCATTCCCGCGGCCACCCGCCCGGCCGCCCCCGTGATCCGTCCCGCCGCACGGAAACGCCGACGACCGCGGGCATTTCCGTGCGGAACGAGCGCGGCGGATTCATCCGGGCCGTCTAGCCGCCACGGCGCCCGGAGGCGATCCCCGGAGGCGCGACGGCCAGCGCCTTCTGGATGGCCTCCACCAGGGCCAAGGCCGACTCCTCCGTCAGCTCGACGGCCACCCGCGCGGAGGGGCCCTCCGCCGGGTTGGTGAAGTCGATGTTCACGGTGTGCTCGTGGCAGGCGTGGTAGGGGTGGTCGACGTAGACCATGCCCTGCTTCACCGTGAACCAGCCGGAGCCGCCCTTGCCGGCGCCGTCGAGCTCGAACTTCTCGGTCAGGTACGTGCACATACCGGCCTCCCGTCAGGCGCCGAGGTGGCGGCCGAAGAACGTGAATACCTTCTTCCAGCCGTCGAGCGCGGCGGCCGGGCGGTAGCTGGGGCGGTCGACGGCGAAGAACCCGTGGCCGGCGTCCGGGAAGACGTGGAACTCGTGTTCCTTGCCCAGCCGGTCCAGCTCGGCGGACAGCCTGGCGACCTCCTCGGGCGAGGGGCGGGCGTCCTCGGCGCCGAACAGCCCGAGCAGCGGGCAGGACAGGCCGGGCGCCTTGGACAGCAGCGACGCCGCCTGCAGCGGGTACCCGGCGGGCGAGTCGCTCGCGACGAACGCGCCGTAGCAGTCCACGGCCGCGTCCAGTGGCAGCGAGCAGGCGGCCAGGAAGGTCTGCCGGCCGCCCGAGCAGTATCCGATCACCCCGACCTTGCCGTTCGCGTGGTCGAGGGAGTTGAGGTGCGCCACGGCCCCGGCGACGTCTCCGACGAGCTGCTCGTCCGGGATTCCCCCCTTGGCGCGCGCGGCGGCGGCCTGGTCGTCGTGGCCGACGCCCGCCCCCTCGCGGGAGTACAGGTTCGGGCAGATCGCCGCGTACCCGTGCGCCGCGAACCGCCGGACGATCTCCCTGGTCGCCTCGTCGTACCCCGGCATGTGGTGGATCACCACGACGCCGCCGCGGGGGCCGTCGTGGAGCGGATACGCCAGGTACGCCTCAAGCTCGGCCTTCTCGTGACCGCTGATCGTGACCGTCCCGGCCCGCATCGCGTCGTTCATTCGCGCCTCCTCGTGCTCCGCGGAGATCCCATTCTGCTCACCCGTCCCCGCCGTCTCCCACCACCCCCGGCCGAGGGACGTGCGCGGGGTCGTCCCGGTGGGTCATGATCGTGGTCCACCGAGGCGTACGCGGGGAAGGAAGTCCATGCCGCACTACAGCAGGATCTACAAGGCCGTGGTGGACGTCCCCGAGGAGGTCCACGACGCGGAGCTGAAGTTCTGGGAGGGTGCAACCGGCCAGGCGCTGCACCACAACGAGCGCTACCCCGAGTACCACGGCGCCCAGCTGCCCGGCGAGGCGTTCGCCCTGCTCGTCCAGAAGCTCGGCGAGGGGCCGGGCGGGCTGCACCTCGACATCCACACCGACGACCTGGACGCGGAGGTCGCGCGCCTGGAGAGCCTGGGCGCCACGCGGGTGAGCCACGTGAACGGCCACTGGTGGGTCATGCGCGACCCGGCCGGCCTCCTGTTCTGCGTGATCCCCGACAGGTCGGGCACCTTGAACGACTCCAACGCCCAGCGCTGGGACTAGCCCCGATCGAGGGCCGCCTGGCGGCGGAGCGCGGCGACGGCGGCGCCGATGGCCGGGCGGCCGGCCGCGCTCTCCCGCCAGAGCGCGAAGACGCGGCGGATCGGCGGCGGGTCGATCCGGACGTACCGCACCGACGGGGGCGCCTGCTCGCGGCCCAGCCTGGGGATCACCGCGACCCCGAGCCCGGCGGCCACCAGCGCGAGCTGCGTCGAGTGCTCGGACGCGGTGTGCGCCACCCTGGGCTCGCCGCCCTCCGCGCGCAGGGTGCGCACGAGCCAGTCATGGCATATCTGGCCGGCGCTCCAGCTGATCCAGTCGTCACCGGCCAGTTCCCCGACCGCGACGCGATCACGGCCCGCGAGAGGGTGGGCGTCCGGCAGCGCCACGTCGAACGTGTCGTCCAGCAGGTCGCGCCGCATCAGGCCGTCCGGCGCGGGCGTGACGTCCTCGGCCCAGTCCTGCGCGACGGTGACGTCCAGCCTGCCCCGGCGCAGGTCGGGGATCGCCTCGTGCGGCTCGCGCTCCGCCAGGGCCACCGACAGCTCCGGGTGCCGTGCGCGCAGGTCGCGCAGCGCGCCGGGCAGCAGGCCGCGCGCGGCGGTGGCGAAGGCGGCGATCGTCAGGGACCCGGCGACCACGCCGCGGTGCTCGGCCATGCCGCTCTCGACCCGTTCCGCGTGGGCCAGCAGTTCGCCCGCGTGCCTGGCGAGCAGTTCGCCCGCCTCCGTGAGCCGTACGCCCCTGCCCCGCCGTTCGACCAGCCGCTGCCCCATCTCACGCTCCAGCCGCCCGACCTGCTGAGATATGGCGGAGGTGGTGACGTGCAACGTGCGCGCCGCACCGACGACCGACCCGGTGGTCGCCACGGCGTGCAGCACCCGCAACCGATCGAGATTCAACATCGTAGAAATGCTACGTGTTCGACTCCATGAAGACTCGCTTGTCCTTACGGATCGGCCCCCGCAGAGTTGTCCCGTCACCCCCCGCCTACTCTGTGACCGGCCCACGGCCCCACCGACGCATCCCGAGGAGAACCGTGCTCACTTCCGACGCCGCCGGCACCATCACCATCGGCGGCGACCTGCCCGTCAACCGGCTCGGGTTCGGCGCCATGCGGCTGCGCGGCGGCCCCACCTCGCAGGACCGGGCGACCTCGGCCGCGGTCGCCCGGCGGGCCGTCGAGCTGGGCGTCTCGTTCATCGACACCGCCGACTCCTACGACCTCGGCGACAACGAGGCGCTGCTCGCCGAGGCCCTGCACCCCTACCCCGACGGCCTGGTGATCGCCACCAAGGCCGGCCAGTGCCACCCCGGCGACGACTGGATCCCGCTCGGCCGCCCCGAGTACCTGCGCCAGCAGGCCGAGCTGAGCCTGCGGCGGCTGCGCGTCGAGCGCATCGACCTCTTCCAGTTGCACCGCATCGACCCGACCGTGCCGCTCGCCGACCAGATCGGCGCGCTGCGCCGCCTCCAGGACGAGGGCAAGGTGCGTCACGTCGGGCTGTCGGAGGTGACGGTCGCCCAGATCACCGAGGCCGAGAAGATCACGCCGATCGTGAGCGTGCAGAACCGCTACAACCTGACCGACCGCGGCTCCGAGGCCGTCCTCGACCACTGCGAACGGGAGGGGATCGCCTTCATCCCGTGGCTTCCCGTCGCCCGCGCCCGCACCGGCGCCGCCGGCCCGGCCGACCCGATCGGCACGGTCGCCGGCCGTCTGGGCGCCACGCGCACCCAGGTGGCGCTGGCCTGGCTGCTGCACCGCTCCCCCGTCATGCTGCCGATCCCGGGTACGTCGTCCCGCGCCCACCTGGAAGAGAACATGGCCGCCGCCTCGCTCCGTCTCACCCCGGACGACGTCGCCGACCTCGACGCTCTGGGACCGTCCGCCCCGTGACCCGGCACCGTTCCCGCGCACGGCACGGCTCGAGCAGAACGCCAGGAAAGGGGAGATCCATCTGGAGACGGCCGTGCTAGCGTGATGGTGCACGTATGGCTTATTGATGATGGTTCGTAGCCATCAGCGAGAAGTTCAGGCGGGACCCCTTGAAGATCACTCGCTGGGGCGCGAGCGGCGTGACGCTGACCGCCGTGGCCGCCCTCACCCTCGTGTCCTCCACCCCCGCGCAGGCCCTTCCCCAGGGTTCGTGCGGCGCCTCCTACCGCAAGGTGGCCACGTACCCCATCTCGCATGGGGCGAAGGACGGGAAGGCGTACGGCACGGTCACGCTGTACCAGAGCCCCACCGCGCACCGGAAGTGCGCCATCGCCCGGGTGGCGGCCTCCTACATCGGCAAGACCTCCTACATGTACGTCTCGCTCCTCGTGGACAAGAACCGCAACAAGAAGTACGACGGCCCCGACCTCGGCGTCGCCGACGGCAGCCCGAAGTACAAGTGGTTCGCGGGCCCGGTCTTCGCCCCCGCCGACCGCCTCTGCGTCCAGGTCACCGGCACCCTCAGGATCGGCTCCCAGCCCGCCGTCCAGGGCGGCACCCCGGACGGCGGGTGGAAGCACTGCGGCTAGCCCACCACGGCGGGGCGTAGCCTGGTGGCGTGATGGCCGAGCGGTCGTCCCGGGGCTTCTCCGCCGCGGAGGAGACGGTGCTACGCGATCTCCTCACCGCGGAGCGCGTGAGCACGGTGACGCGGATCGAGGTGCTGACGCGCGCCTGGGACGACATCGTCACGTCCGCCGCGCTCGTGGCCACCGACGACGAACACGACCCCGAGGGCGCCACCATCGCCTTCGAACGCGCCCACGTCCAGTCCCTCCTCGACCAGGCCAGAACCCATCTGGACGCTCTGGACCACGCTCTGGAACGCCTCCGACAGAACGCCTACGGCGTCTGCGAACGCTGCGGCGACCCCATCCCCCTTCTACGCCTCCAGGCCCGCCCAACGGCCACGACCTGCGTCCGCTGCGCCGGCCGCTGAGGCCCGAGAGCCCTCCAGGTCGAGGGTCGGATCAGCGGGCGATGCCCTGGCTGTCCTTGTGGTCGCCGTCCCAGTCGCCGACGACGGGCAGATCGCCGGCGTCGCCGTAGGCGACCAACCGGGTGGTCTCGGTGCCGGAGGTCACCGGGCTGGTGCGCATGTAGAACACGTTGCCCATCCGGACACCCACGTTGTCCTTGCCGTCACCGTCCCAGTCCCCCACCAACGGCACCGCGTTGGGATCGCCGTAGGCGAAGAAGAACTGCGCCTGGCCACTGCCCGGGTTGTTGCTGATGTAGAAACGACCCGACGCCGGGTCATAAGCGCTCACGGTGTCCTTGCCGTCGCCGTCCCAGTCCCCCGCCAGCGGACGCATCGGCGCGTCACCGTAAGCCACCATCTGCGTGGTCTCGGTGGCCGAGGTCACCGCACTGGTCCGCATGTAGAACACGTTGCCCATCCGGACACCCACGTTGTCCTTGCCGTCGCCGTCCCAGTCCCCCACGAACGGCACCGCGTTGGGATCGCCGTACGGGAAGACGTACTGCGCCTGACCACCGGTCGGGTCGTTGCTGATGTAGAAACGCCCCGACGTCGGGTCATAAGTGCTCACGGTGTCCTTACCGTCACCGTCCCAGTCCCCCTTGATCGGCACCATCGGACTGTTGCCGTACTGGAACACCGCCCGGGTCGCGGCCGTCGAACCCTGATCATCGGACAGATAGAAATCCAGCACCCCAAGATCGGCGGAGCCGCTCCACAGGGCGTCGACGAGCAGTTGGGCGTCGTGGACCTCGCGGCCGTAGGCGTCGGGGACCGCCGAGACCTGCACCTTCTGGCAGATGGCGCCGATGTCCCCGCTCATCCATGAGTTGTTGGGGAACTTGCGCAGCATGGCGTTGACGAACGCGTTGGTGGCGTACACCGGATCGACCAGCTGGGCCGGGGTGCCCCATCCCTGGGAGGGGCGCTGCTGGAACAGTCCCAGGCTGTCGTGGTCGGTGGCGACCGTGTAGTTGTGCAGGGTGCTCTCGGTGATCGCCGTGGTGACGGCGATCACCGCCGCTCGCTTGTCCAGCCCGCGGCCCTTGACGGTGCGGGTGATGGCCCGGGCGCACGACACGTTGTAGGCGTTCACGCTCCGTCCCAGGCGCGCGCCGTTCATGTTCGGCCGCACGGCGTTGGCGACCGCGCCGTCGGCCGCGGTCTCCCCGCCCGCGACGCACGCCGCGTAAGCCAGCGTGGCCGCGAGCTCCGCGGGTACCGGAAGGCCGGCCGGGCCGGGAATCGGCGGCGTGGGCCCGGACGCGGCGGCCTGGGCCGTGGTCGCCCCGGCGGCGGAGGCGAGGAGCCCGCCGACGAGAGCGGTGAGCGCGATGAGGGGCCGGACGGAACGGGGGCGCCGTGCAGGGGCGTTCATGGTCTTCTCCTGGAGGGTAGTGACGCCCTGTCTCCGGCTGCCGGAGACAGGGCGAGAGAGTGAGGAAAGGTGAAATGGGGAGGGCGGCCGGATTCCGCCCGGTCACGGTCGTGCTCGGATGTCTTCTCCGGCCGGGAGCCGGCTCGGAGAGCCTTGGCGGCCGCGGGTCACGGGGATGTCAGCGGGCGATGCCCTGGCTGTCCTTGTGGTCGCCGTCCCAGTCGCCGACGACGGGCAGATCGCCGGCGTCGCCGTAGGCGACCAACCGGGTGGTCTCGGTGCCGGAGGTCACCGGGCTGGTGCGCATGTAGAACACGTTGCCCATCCGGACACCCACGTTGTCCTTGCCGTCACCGTCCCAGTCCCCCACCAACGGCACCGCGTTGGGATCGCCGTAGGCGAAGAAGAACTGCGCCTGGCCACTGCCCGGGTTGTTGCTGATGTAGAAACGACCCGACGCCGGGTCATAGGCGCTCACGGTGTCCTTGCCGTCGCCGTCCCAGTCCCCCGCCAGCGGACGCATCGGCGCGTCACCGTAGGCCACCATCTGCGTGGTCTCGGTGGCCGAGGTCACCGCACTGGTCCGCATGTAGAACACGTTGCCCATCCGGACACCCACGTTGTCCTTGCCGTCGCCGTCCCAGTCCCCCACGAACGGCACCGCGTTGGGATCGCCGTACGGGAAGACGTACTGCGCCTGACCACCGGTCGGGTCGTTGCTGATGTAGAAACGCCCCGACGTCGGGTCATAAGTGCTCACGGTGTCCTTACCGTCACCGTCCCAGTCCCCCTTGATCGGCACCATCGGACTGTTGCCGTACTGGAACACCGCCCGGGTCGCGGCCGTCGAACCCTGGTCATCGGACAGATAGAAATCCAGCACTCCGGGATCCGAACCACCCGCGCCCACGGGGGCGGAATAGCCGACGATGTCGACGTCGCCGCGGGAGTAACTGTTCTCCTTGATGCGATTGCCGCTGTTGCCTTCGATGGTGTACACCGTGCTGCCGGTCGCCGACTTGACGATGCCGACGTGGTCGATGGTGCCGTCCTGCTGCCAGTCGAAGACGAGGGCGTCGCCCGGCTGCGGCGTGTAGCCGCTGGCGCGGGTGTGCCAGGTGCCGTACTTGGTGCCGTAGTCCTTGAAGGAGCTGGCCCAGCCGGTGAGCACGCCTCCGCTGGTCTCGGCCACATCGGCGTACGGCACGCCGGCGTTCTTCCACACGTACTTGGAGAAGTCGGCGCACCAGTCGCTGGTACGCCATTGCACACCGTCCGTGGACGGGCACCCCGACGAGGGCTTCCAGTTCCGGAAGTAGCCGGTGTAGTAGTTGCACCCGCTTCCGTCCGGCTGCTCGTGGTTGCGCGACGCGTTGCCGAGCTGGCTCTGCGCGACCGAGACGATGGCGCCGCGCGACACGGCGGCGGCGGCCGGCGTCGTGGTGACGGCGATCGATCCCGTGGTCAGGACGGCCGCGGCGCTCAACCCGGCGCCGAGGCGACCGGCGAACCTCGGGCCGCTCCTGTGTGCTCCTGTCCGGGCGTCTTTCCCGCTCATGGGCTTTCCTTCCTCCGTGGGCCGCTGTCGACCTCTGCGAGAAAGGCTGCTGTCAGGCACTCCAACTTTCCTGGAATAGCACTCCAGCGTCATCTGGAGAACCCGGGACGGCGGTTGCGGCTGACCCGCTGGAGCGGGAATCGGAGTATCCCTATGGGTTCCGTTCAAGAAGCCTGGGTGTTATGACTGTCTTACTTGTCACGTCGGCCCCCACAGGGGGATTGTTGGAGTTCCGTCTGCTCGGGCCGGTTGAGGCATGGCACGACGAGCGCTGCCTTCCGCTGGGGGGTCCGAAACCCCGCGCGCTCCTGGCCGCCCTCCTGCTGAACGCCGGTAAGGTGGTCTCCAGCGATCGCCTGGTGGACGTCCTCTGGGGGCAGGAACCGCCGGGAAGCGCCCACGCCCTGATCCAGACCTACGTGTACGGGCTGCGCCGCGCACTCGCCGCGATCGGCGAGGGGGCGGTGATCGAGACCCGGCCGCCCGGTTACGTGGCCCGTCCCGGCCCTGGGCGATTAGACGTGGAGACCTTCGAGCGGCTGGTCGCGGACGGCCGGCGGCATGCCGCCGCGAGCCGTCACGATTCCGCCGCCAAGGAACTGCGGGCGGCCCTGGAGTTGTGGAAAGGAACCGCCCTCGGCGGGATAGGCCTCGCGCTGCGCGCCGAAGCGCAGCGCCTCGAGGAGACACGGTTGTCCGTCCTCGAGGAGCGAGTCGACGCCGAGCTCGCGCTGGGCAGGGAAGCGGAGCTGGTCGGCGAGCTCGCCGAGCTGGTGAGGAGCCACCCCACGCGCGAGCGCCTCCGCGCCCAGCTCATGAAGGCCATGTACCGGCTGGGCCGTCAGGTGGACGCGATGAGCGTCTACCATGAGGGCCGTCAGACGCTGGCGGACGAGTTGGGCGTCGACCCCGGCGCGGAGCTCCGGCAGTTGTACGAGGCGATGCTGCGAGCGGACTCGTCGCTGTTGCCGTCCACGGCGCACCAGATCGCCGAGTACGCCGGCCTCGCCCAGCCCACGCCCGTGGAGGAACCCGTACGCCGGACCGGGCCGGACATCGTTCCCAGCCATCTCCCGCGCGGCATAGCCGACTTCACCGGGCGGGACAAGCAGCTCGGCGAGCTCACCACCCTGCTCACCACGCGCGGCGACAGCATGACGGTGTGCGTCATCTCCGGCAAGGGCGGAGTGGGCAAGTCCGCGCTCGCCGTGAAGGCGGCGCACCAGGTGGCCGAGGCGTTCCCCGACGGCCAGTTGTACGCCGACCTGCGGGGCGTCACCGACTCGCCCGCGCCGCCGCTGGAAGTGCTGGGACGGTTTCTGCGCGCCCTCGGCGTCCAGCCGGCCGCGATCCCCGACATGCTCCAGGAACGGGTCGACATCTATCGGAGCGTCCTCGCGGGACGCCGGCTGCTCGTCGTCCTCGACGACGCGGGCACCGAGCAGCAGGTCCGCCCGGTGCTGCCGGGCAGCCACACGTGCGCGGTGTTGATCACGGCGCGCCGGAGGCTGGTGGGCCTGGACGGGATGAGCCTGAGCGACCTCGGGGTGCTCGACACCGAGACGGCCATCGACCTGCTGGCCCGCATCGCGGGACGCCAGCGCGTCTACACCGAGCACGACGCCGCCGAGCGCATCGTCCATCTCTGCGGCCACCTGCCCCTGGCGCTTCGCACGGCGGGCGCGCGGCTGGCCGCCCGCCCGCACTGGTCGCTCTCGACGCTGGCCACACGGCTCGCCGACGAGCGCCGCCGGCTCGACGAGCTCACCGCCGGTGACCTGGAGGTGCGGGCGAGCGTAGGGCTCAGCTACCGAGGGCTCGACGACATGGCGAAGAGGGCGTTCCGCCGGCTCGGCCTGCTCGGGGTCCCCGACTTCGCGTCATGGGTGGTGGGGGCTCTCCTGGACGAGGCGGAGGAGACCGGCGAGGAGGTCATCGAGCGGTTGATGGACGCCCAGCTCCTCGACCACGTCGCCGTCGACGCCACAGGCCAGAGCCGGTACCGGCTGCACGACCTGCTGCGCGTGTACGCGGCCGAGCGTGCCGAGGCGGAGGAATCGGCCGAGGAGCGCGCGGCGGCGATGACCCGGGCGCTGGGCGGGTGGCTGTGGCTGATCACGCACGCCGCCGCCGCGAGCCCTTCGGGCGCGCCTCCCTTACGCCGCGACTACGCCACGGCCCGGCCCGTCGGCCGCGAGGTGTCGGAGCGGGTGGCCGACGACATGACGGCCTGGTTCGACGCGGAGGCCCCGGCGCTCGTCGTGGCCGTGGAGCGGGCCGCCGCGATGGGTCTCCACGAGGTGACGTGCGAGGTGGCGGCCGCGCTGTGCCCCTCGTCCTTCTCCGTGGACACGCGGTTCGAGGAGTGGCGGCGCACCCACGAATCGGCTCTGGAGGCCGCCAGGCGGGCGGGCGACCTCCTGGGTGAGGCGACCTTGCTGGTGGGGCTGGGGCAGCTGCGCCACCGGCAGGACCGCTACCCGGAGGCGCAGGCGTACTTCCGCCAGGCGCTTCCGCTCCTGCGCGAGGGCGGGGACACCCACGGGGAGACGGTCGCCATCGCGGGAATCGGCGCCGCCTGCCGGGAACAGGGAGACTTCGCGCAGGCACTGGTCCACCTCCGGCACGCGGGCGCCGCCTTCGAATCGCTCGGCGACGACGCCGGCATCGGCTACGTCAACCGGATCGCCGGGTCGGTGATGCTGGAAATGGGCGACTTCGAGGCCGCGTCGTCTCTGCTGCACGCGGCGTTGTCCGCTTTCCAGCGGCTGGGCAGCAAGCGGGGCGAAGGACTCACGTTGCGGTCGATCGCCCTGGTCCACCGGGGCCTGGGCGACCTGGAGCAGGCGGAGAGGCTGTGCGTGCGCGCGGTCGCCCTGCTGCGCGCGGCCGGTGACCCGCTCATGGAGGCATACGCGGTGCAGGCCCTGTGCAAGGTCCGGATCCGGCTCGGGGACGATGCCCCGGTCCTGCCCTGCCTCGTGGACGCCTTGAGCGTGTGCGAGCGGCACGGCGACCGGTTCGGGGTGGCGCTCGTCCAGCGCACCATCGGGGAACTGCACCTGGCCCGCGGGCGGCACGACCTCGCCGAAGCCCATCTCCGCCGGTCCGTCGTGATGTGGGACGGGCTGGAGCTGCCGCTGTTCCGCGCCCGCACGATGCGTGACCTGGCGTCCGTTCGCGAAGCGGTCGGAGACGAGAAGACAGCCGGGTCTCTCCGGGCGGCCGCCCTCGACATCTTCGCCGCGTTCGGGACACGCGAGTACATCGAGCTCGGCGGTCATCGGAACGGCCCGGCCGCGTGAATCGCGGAGACCCGCTTGGCGCGTACTTGTAGGGAACTTATAGGGCGTGGGCCGAACCTGAGGAGGCCTGTCCACCGTTACGGGCACGCCCGGTCGGCAGACTCCTCGCGGCGGCCCGTTTCCAGTCCCGGGAGAACAACGTGCCGGAAATCGTGCTCATGTCCGATCCTCGTGTCTCCGCGATTCCCGTGGAGGATCGGGGAGAGCCGCTTGTGGACCTGCGCGCGGTCCCGGAACTGCTCCTGGACCAGCGCCTCGCCGATTCCGAGGGCGCGTACGCCCATCTTCGCCACGGGCACGTCGACCGGCTTCTGCGCGCCCAGGCACGGCTGCCCGAAGGGCTTCGTCTGCTGATCGTCGAGGGTTACCGGCCGCTGGCATTGCAGGAGCGGTACTTCTCGGCGTACGCGGCAAAGCTCAGCGACGCCAATCCGGACTGGTCCGACGAACACGTCTACGTGCAGGCGAGCCGTTCCCTTTCTCCCCCTCACATCGGCCCTCACGTCTGCGGCGCCGCCGTAGACCTCACCCTGTGCACCCAGGATGGCCAGGAACTGGACATGGGCACGGAAGTCAACGCCAGTCCCGAAGAAAGCGAAAACGCCTGCTACACGGCCGCGGAAAACATCTCCCCCCAGGCCAGGGACAACCGGACGATCCTCAGCGAGGTTCTCGTCGAGGCGGGATTCATCAACTACCCCACCGAATGGTGGCACTGGTCCTACGGCGACCGCTACTGGGCCCTCCTCACCGGAGCCCCGGCGGCCCTCCACTCCCACCTCGACTGGCCCGCGAGCGCATAGACCGCACACGTCACCGTGCTCTGCCCGCACGGGAAGGGGCGGGATTACGGACGGCGGTCAACCCTGTCAGAGGAAATGCACCTATTGACGCCTATTTACCAGCCTGGTACTAATCGCGAACCTTGTCCCCTCCCTTGCCACCCAAAGGGCGAGGACGCCACGCGGACCTCCACATCCGCCAGTACCAGGGAGTTCCTCTGTGAGGAGTTCATTCGACCACCCCCCACGGCTCAGGCGACTTACCGTCGTCGGCGGCTTGGCGGCGGCGCTGGCCTTCGGGACCGTGTCCGCCGCCATCGGCGGTGTCCAGGAGCAGGAACCGTCGGCCACGGGCCCGGCGGCCACCGCGACCAGCGCACTCCTGAAGGACTACGACGCCGAGATCGTCGACCGGTTCGACTCGGCCAACTCCGTCGACCACATTCGGCACCTGGCCGTGACCATCGGCCCGCGGCTGAACGGCACCCCACAGGAGCGGGAGGGCGCGCAGTACATCGGCGGCATCCTGAAGTCCTACGGCTTCGACGTGACCCTCCAGTCATGGGGTCCGGTCTCGACCAAGAACGTCGCGAAGGTCACGTCCCCGAACGCCGGCCTGCCGGGCGGACCGAACTGGCAGATGTCCGCGTCGACCAGCGCGAAGTTCACCGGCGATGACGCCGCCGTGCAGGGCGAGGTCGTCTACGCCAAGACCGGCCAGTCCGCCGCGGACTTCCCCGCCGAAACCGCGGGCAAGATCGTGCTGATGGACTACAGCACCACCGCGTCGGTCCGCAACACCGCCGTCGTCAACGCGGTCAGCCAGGGTGCGGCCGCGGTCATCCTGGCCTACCCGACCGGCAACAGCGCTCCGCCGTCG
The DNA here is from genome assembly GCF_014200435.1 of Sphaerisporangium krabiense. Classification (NCBI taxonomy): domain Bacteria; kingdom Bacillati; phylum Actinomycetota; class Actinomycetes; order Streptosporangiales; family Streptosporangiaceae; genus Sphaerisporangium; species Sphaerisporangium krabiense. The sequence continues at coordinate 1,320,886 of NZ_JACHBR010000001.1, forward strand.
TTCACGCTCACCACGGCCCAGCCGAACATCCCGGTGATGGGCGGCGGCAGCGCGCACCACACCTGGATCAAGGACCTTCTGGACAAGGGCCCGCTGACGCTGCGGGTCGCGACCAACCAGTACCCGACCCCGATGGGCACCAACGTCATCGGCATCCGGCACGCGGTCGGCGACCCGGACGGCACCAAGGCTCCGATCGTCATGGTCGGCGCGCACATCGACTCGGTGCTGGGCGCGCCCGGCGCCCACGACGACGCCTCGGGCAACGGCGTCTCGCTGGAGGTCGCCCGGGTCCTCAGCCAGTACCCACTGGACAAGGAGCTGCGGATCGGCGGCTTCGGCGGCGAGGAGGGCGGCCTCCTCGGCGCACGGGCGTACGTCAACACGCTGACCGCGGCGGAGAAGGCGCGGTTCGTCGGCGAGTGGCAGATGGACATGGTCGGCACGCCGTACGAGCCGGCCCGTCTGTGGGCCCTGACCCCGAACGGCCAGTCGAACTACGTGGTCCAGGAGGCGTACAACTCGGCCGCGCGCGTCGGTTTCGAGGGACTGCGCAACTGCAGGCTCGGCCAGAGCGACCACCAGGCGTTCTTCGACGCGGGCATCCCGTCCTCGCTGTTCATCTGGCTCGACTACCGGCCGCCGACCCCGCCGGCCGTCTGCGGTCCGACCGGTGGGACGTACGTCACCGAGCCGCAGTACCACAAGCCGACGGACACGATGGACAACATCAGTCCCGAGCGGCTGCAGATCACCCTTGACGTCGTGGGCGGCGCGGTCGCGCACAACGCGTTGAACGCCGTGACGGTGTCCGCGGTCTCCGACGGCGGACAGCCGCTGGCCGGGGCGCCGGTACGGGCCGACTGCGGCGACGGTCCGCGTGACCTCGGCAGCACCGGCGCCGACGGCCGGCTGCAGGCGGTGCTCCCGCACGTCACCTGCGACTTCACCACGACCGTCGACGGCAGGGTGGCGAACGAGCGCGGCGTCTCGATCGCCGGTGACCAGGCGGTGAAGATGACCGTCGACCTCACGAAGCCGACGATCTCCCTCACCACGCCCGCCGACGGCGCGGTCTTCGTGCTCGGGACGGCCGCGACCGCGTCCTACCGGTGCGATGACAACCTGGCCGGGGTCGCCACCTGTGCCGGCACGGTGCCCGACGGCGGCGCGCTCGAAACCTCCAGCGTGGGCTTCCACGAGTTCACCGTGAACGCCACCGACAAGGCCGGCAACGCGGCCGACGAGAAGGTGACCTACCAGGTCGTCTACCCCTGGAAGGCCTACTTCCCCGAGACGATGGACGGCAAGGCCGGCAGCGCCGTACCGATCAAGTTCGGCCTCGGCGGCGACCACGGCCTGGGCGTCATCGCCGCCGGCTACCCGGCCTCCCAGCAGGTGACCTGCGACACCGGAACCGCGACCGGCCCGGCCGAGCCGACCGGCAACCCCGGAAACTCGAAGCTCAGCTACGGCGGCGGCCAGTACAACTACGTATGGAAGACCGAGAAGAACTGGTCCGGCACCTGCCGCACGTTCGAGTTGAAGCTCAATGACGGCAGCAGCCACCTCACCACCATCCGCCTGAAATAACCCCGCCACCCCCCGCCCGGGGAACGGAGCCGGCCCCCGCGCCCCGCTCCCCGGCCGGGTCGCCCGAGAACCACACCCCGATCCACTGCTCGGCGTCGTACTCCTCACGCACAACCGACGCCTACCGCGGTGCCGTTCGGCGCCGGCCGTCCAGAGCGTCTCAGGTGTTCTTGTCGTCGGGCGGGATGGGCTCGTTCTGCGTCTGCATGTACTCCAGCAGGTCGTCTTCGTCGATGACCTCATCGGCGGGCGGCGCGGTGACGACGAGAGGGAATCCCCAGCCGGTGTAGCGCGTGTCGCTCCGCTTCACCAGCGGGTCCTTCCCCTCCCCCACGGTATCGGCGGTGACCAGGCGCTTGAGCAGGTTGTCACGGTCGGTCCAGATCCGCCATGAGATCTTGCCCTTGCTCTTCTCGCCGATGGGCCGTCCCGAGGTCCAGCTGAGCACGGCGTCCTTGGAAGCCCTGCTCAGCGCCCTGTAGCTCATGGTGCCCCGATAGAGGAACCCGCCAGAGACGGCCGTGCTCGCCGAGCATCTCAGCACGGCCTTCATCAAGGCCGTGTCGTACACGTTGATCGGTTGCAGGCTGGCGTCCTGTGCCATGTCCCGGGCCATGCTTCCCCGGTGGGCGTTCGGGAACCGGATCCACTTCTTGCCGTCCGGCACCGGCCCGGGATACCGGCCGGCGTCGTCGTAGACGTCCTTGCCGACGCGGATCACCCGGTAGGGATCCGGCTTCTTGGACGGGCGCCCTGTGACGTCCGGCCGGGGAAGGTCCCACCAGGTGAAATCCGCGCCCACAGGCCCCGACCTGGCGAGTTGGAGCACACCCTTGATCCGGGTCCCGCTCCCGGAGACCTTCGACCTCCCGCCGAAGTCATAGCGGCTGACCTCGGAGATCCGGACACCGTGCTCGCTCCGGAGCTGCCGCTTGAGCGCACGCACCGGATCGGGTGCCGCCTGCGCGACGGCAGAACTCACCGGAACGACCACGGACCCGATCAGCACCGAGACCGCCAGGGCAACCCACCGTCTCATGGGGCATGTCCTTAGAAGTTGTCGCTACATCACCGCACATGAGATGTTAACGGGCTCATCCCACTCCGTTAAGATCCGCGCACCGACGGCGCGGCCGAGGAGGCACGTCACACCGGCGCCGCCGATGCCGCAATAGCCGTTTGGCACCTTGAAGAGGTATTGCTCAGGTCGGCCAGATCTTTTCCAAGATTCTTTAGAACACATGTTTCCCAGGTCAGCGCCGGGGTCCGATGACCACCTCGCGTCCTGGGACTAGGAGGCGGCCACCACCGCGTCGATCGCGTCGGAAACCGGATAGCCTCGCGGGAGTGAAAGGCACTTCCCGCCCCCGTAGTACGTCGCCGCGCGCCGGCGCGGAGCCCTGCCCTTGCGCACTGCCCGCCGCCTACGACGAGTGCTGCGGCCGGTTTCATGCCGGGCAGGCTGCGCCGACGGCGGAGGCGCTCATGCGCTCGCGCTTCGCCGCCTTCGTGGTCCAGGACGAGGCCTACCTGCTCCGCACCTGGCACCCCACCACCCGGCCGGGACGCGTCGATTTCGAGCCGGGCATGCGATGGACCAGCCTGGAAATCCAGGATGTCTCCGAGGGGAGCCCCTTCCACATCACTGGCACCGTCACCTTCCGCGCCAACTACACCTTCCGCGGAAAGCCCGGCGAACTGCGCGAGCAGAGCCGGTTCACCCGGTATGAGGGCGCCTGGGTCTATCTCGACGCCATCGTGGACTGAGCCCCACCCCGCGGCCGACACCTGCGGGAGCGGGACGTTCTCACGTTTCCGCAACCGCGAGACGGTCACGATGATCCCGTTCAGCTCGGCGCCCGAGGAGCCGCGCACGTTCACGCCGCCCGAGCGGAACGCCGACCCCGTGCTCCGGCAGATCCGCTCGTACGGCAAGGCGCTACAGGCCACGGGTGGTAGGGCACGTCCAAATAGCAGGAAACTGTCTCAGAGTCCTTGACGGGTACCGCTTTAGGGCGTGAACGGCCCGCACCCCGGACAGGCGCGGGCCGTACAGAGGATCAGCTCTCCTTGACTTCGAAGTAGTAGGAGTAGCTCCAGACCACCGCACCGTCGCGGTCGAGAGCCTCGGCAAAGACCCGGTTCAAACCGGGCTGGGTTGGGGTAAGGGAAACTTTTGCCGATCCGTCCCCGTCCACGGGTACCTGGTTGACCTCGTTGTAGGAGTAGCGGAAGGTGGTGACGATGTCGGCCAGGTCTCCGGAGTTGAACACGAACTCGCCGGGGATTCCGACGCCTCCGCCCGGCTCGGCGCCCCATTTCGGGTACGTGCTGGAGGAGATGGTGGGCTGGTGTTCCGCCCGTTTCACCGTGAAGCAGTACCTGGTCTCGGGGCTACGGTTGCCCGCACGGTCGATGCTCCGCACATTGAGGCAATTGGTGAAGTCCCTACGCGGTTTCAGCGTGACGGTGAGGGAGCCGTCGGCGGCCGCCGGGATTTGCCTTAGCATGCTGTCGAACGTGTAGGCGTAGGCCGCGATGTCGTCGACGCCGTTGGGCGTGAAGGTGAACGCACCGGGCAGGTAGGCGTGCCCACTTGGCACGTCCTGCGGGTAGTCGTCAGAGGACACCAGCGGCGGCTGTCCGGGGGCGGCGGTGTCGACAGTGAACTCCTGCCACGGCGTCCACTCGCTCAGATCGTAGTCCACTTCGCCGGATCCAAGGCTCCCCACGGGGTAGGGGTTCTCGGCCCGGACCCGCCAACGATACGTCGAGTCCGCGGCGAGTTGCCCGGCGGGAACCGTCACGCAGAATCGATCCCCGGCGTAACCCAGATTCGTGACTTCCTCGCCCAGCTTGACGCCATCCTGGGTCGCCCACTCGAAACGGCCCCGGACCTGCTCCAATTCGTGGCCCTCCTCGCCGTCGACCTTGGAGTCCGGATCGGTCAGCTTGGCGCTCAGCGTGGGCGTGACCACGTTCACGTACGGATGGGGCGAAGGCGTGCCGGCGCACCGGCGACTATCGGGCGTCACCGCGGTCTCGATCGGAAGGTTGGGCGGGTTGTTGTAGGTCACAGACAGCCCACCGTTGTCGTACAACTCGTGCCGGATCGCCGGGTCGGTCTCGTCGATCGATTTGAGCCCCAGCGTGATGTGGTTCCTTCCGGCGGACACCGCCTCCTGGATCGCGGAGGTGATGCGGAAGCTCATTGTGTTGATGCAGAACGGCCCGCGAGCGGCCACAAGGAGGCGCTGCCACTCAGGCTGGTGCTTCCAGCTGGTCGAGGGGCTGATGTCTCCGGTCTCCCAGACTTCGACATCGCGGTGGCACTCCGAGGAGTGGGCTCGGCGCACGCCGAACCAGACCTCGATGATCCGTTCGGCGCTGGAGACCGAGGCCAGGTCTAACTGGAAGAACGCCCGGGTGATGTCCTTGGGATGCTCCAGGTAACCGACGAAGACCCGGTCCTCCTGCCAATGTGTTTCGTTCTGATGCTTCGACGAGACGTACGTCCATTGGGAACGAGGGATGTCGGCGGTCTGCACCGCCTCAGCGGCCGTCGGCATCGCGAGCGCCGCCAGCGCCACCGCCAGCGCCACGAGCGCGGCCCGTATCCGTAAGTGGTTCACAAGCGTTCTCTCCCCTGAAGAGTGTCCACGACCGGCCCCGGTTTCTCCGAGGTGCCCCTGCGGTCGCCGTACATGCTGATGCTGGCCCGCGCTCCGTATCGCGAACCATATATCCACCCGTATAAATGACCACCGAAACTTTCGTTCTCAATCATTCGTTATTACCCGAGGCTCGGGGGATTCGGGGAGTTTCTCACAACGGGGAGTCGGATGTGGAGTTCCGAGTGCTGGGTCGGATCGGGGTGCGGCTCGACAGGTGCATCGATATCTCGGCGCCCAAGCAGCGCATGCTGCTGGCAACGCTGCTGTGCCACGCCAACGAGGCGGTCTCCCGCGATCGCCTGATCGACGCCTTGTGGGGGGAGCGCCCGCCCCGCTCGGCCGGTGACAACCTCCGCGTCTACGTGTCCCAACTACGGCGAGTACTGGGCGACGACGGCAGAATCGTCCGGCGCAGGTACGGTTACGCCCTCAACGTCCAGCCGGGAGAGCTGGATGCCGACAGCTTTGGGGAGTTGGCCCATCGAGGGCTGGAGGCCTGTGCGGCCAGCGACCCGGCCGCGGCGAGCCGGTTGTTCGGCGACGCACTGTCGTTATGGCGGGGCACCGTGTCGTTTGAGGAGGTGTCGCGGCGCGGAGCGGTCGGTGCGATGGCGGTTCTGCTCGACGAGCAACGTGAGGTCGTGGTGGGGGCGCGCATAGATGCCGAACTTTCCCTTGGCCGCTCCGGTGAGCTGATCGGTGAGCTGCGCCGTCTGGTGACGGCCCACCCGCTGAGGGAGAGGCTGCACGCACAGCTCATGTTGGCTCTCTACCGCAATGGGCGGCGAGCGGAGGCGCTGGAGGTCTATCGGAATGCCCGCCGGGTGCTGATCGAGGAGCTCGGCCTGGACCCCGGACCCGAGCTGCGCGCGATGGAGGTCGCCGTGCTCAACGGCGACGCTGCGCTCCTTTCGGCGCCGGGACTGCGCGGACGAACCAGCGCGGGCACGCGTGGCCCCTGCGGCATCCCGTGGCCGGACAGCAGGACGGCTCACGCCCAATAATTGAGCGCGAGCCGTACAGCGAGATCTGCGAAGTTACTCGTCGGCCGGGACCAGGCCAAGCCGCTCAGCCAACGCGATCACGGAGGCGTCGACAGCACCCAGCGGAAGATCGGCGTACACCTCCACAAGCTCACTCATCCGGTCCAGATCTTCGGCGGTGACGTCGGCCAGAGCCAGCCCAGCGCGAAAGGAGGTGAGAAACGCCGCCTCCGCCTTGCTTCTCTGCCGTCTCTCTATGAGCCGGCAGACTTCCGTGACGACAGTCGTGGGAACGAGAAGCGGGCCGGAGTGGCTACGCAGAAGCCTGGCGCAGGGTTCGTGATACCGGTCCCGAAGGTTGACCGCTGCAACCAAAGGTCCCGAATCGATGACGATCACAAAGAGTGATTGTCCTCCGAGCGCAAGATCTCTTCAGAGCGTTCCGCGAAATCCGGCTCGGCCTCAAGCATCCCGATGAACGGCAGATCACGGACGACGGGCCGCTCGTCGAACTGGTCACGAACAAGGCGAAGCAGAGGGGCCACCTTCTCCTCGGGCAGGCAGTCCACCAGGTGGTGCAGTTCCTCACGCATCACGCTCATACATCGAGTGTAACCAGGCGTGCCCGGCATACGTCGTCCCACCGCGACGCGGGCCGAACAGCAGGACGACCCGCGCCCGAAGACGATGTTGCAGTGAAGAGCTGCTCCTTGGTCGGGATCAGGCACATCCGGTAGGCGGCCCGCTAAGACGGGTCACCTAGATCGACGTTGGTGCCCCCGGTGCCGCGGTGCCTGTTCTCGTTCTCGGGTTCGTGCGGCAGCCAGAGGGGTGATCTTTGTGTCGAGGTCGTGAAACCGTCTCGGCGGCCCCTCACCGGGGACAGCCGGTTGAGGGAGACCTTCTCATGTGCGGCGCGAGTCGTCGCCGGCGTGTGGATCATTACCTCTTGCAGGTGCGGAGCATGTTGAGCAGGGCCATCTTCTCCCCCCGGGTCACGAAGAGGCGGTAGTGATACTTCACGGTGATCCACGAACTCGCGTAACGGCACCAGTAACCGCGGCGCGACGGGCGCCAGCTCTGCGGTCCTTGGCCTCCCTTCGCGATGTTGGCGGAGTGGCTGACCACTACCAGCTCGGGGCGAGTGAGATCGTTGGCGAAGGCGCGCCTCTGCGCCTGGCTCCATCTTCTGGCACCGGAGCGCCAGGCGTACGCCAACGGCACGACATGGTCGACGTCGATCTGTCGCACACTCTTCAGCGACTTGCCGTCGTACATGCTGTACCAAACACCCGCTACAGGCTGACAAGCCGCGTTTCTGCGCACCCCCCGCCCGCTGCGAGCAAGGATCGTCTCTCGCACGTCGCATCTCCCCCTGTGGTGTGCCCACCGGGGCTGGAACCGCCGATGGCTGTAGCCACGGATCGACAACGGCCTGGCGACTTTCAGCCGGGCCAGCATGCGGCGAGCCGGTGCCGCAGCATCGGCCCGGGGCCGCTCGCGCGCGTCGGCCACCGCCTGGCGGGTGGTCATGACAACGGTGATCTGAATGACCAGAAGAGCAAGTACGACGACTAGGAGGATCCGACTTAAGAAGATCATGATTCCAGCCATACCAGTGACTCCCCTTTGGCCGTGCCGATATGCGGGGCACAAGTACAAGAGGTGAAGCGATCACGCGGTGCCGCCGGGCTGAAGCGTTCCTTTCGACCACCGCCCTTCGACCCGACTGGCCTGGAAGCCCCGCTGCCCGGAGCACCACAGTGGGCATCGTTCGCGCCCCGCCCAGCTGGCGCATTCGGGCAACTGATCGGCGGAGAAGCTCGCCACGAGCGCGAGGAGGCGATCGCCCGCCAAGCATATGAAAGGGAGAGGGCTCGCTACGAGGCCGCCGATGTTGAGCGGCGCAGGAAGCCGGCGGAACGACACCGCGCCGCTCGGGGGGTAGGGTCGGTCAGGCTCGACAGTTCCTCCGCCGTGGCGGTCTTCCCTCCCCCTCGGTGGGCGACGTATCGACCTGAAGGAGACGCTGACCCCCTGCTGAGGTGTTCTCGATCAGAGACGTGCTCAGCGCGCTTCTGGTTTGTCCGGCAGGCGCACGACGGCGGTACCGGACTGGGACTCGCCGAATCCCCAGCCTGCGACGAGGGAGTGGTCGACCGCTTCCAGGACGTCGGTCCACGGCCAGTGGTCGGTGCCGTAATAGAAGCCGCCCTCGCTGCGCGCGTCGTTCTGGGTGAGGCACAGCATGCGGAGGTGGTCGCGGAGCGCGGGATGGGGGACCGCGTTCAGCTTTTCTTCCCAGGGCTCGCCGGCGGAGCGGGCGTGGTTCATGTCGTGGATCGACACCAGGTGTCCGGGGCCACGCTCGGTGAACGTGGCGGCCCGCATCGCGTCGGTGAGAGTGCCGTCGGTGGCCACGCGCAGCAGCACGGTCAGCCAGCAGTTCAGTTTCCTGGATCTCTCGTTGGTCAGGTCGACGCCATGGCGGCCGAGGAGCGGTCCCAACTCCGCGCCGTGCACCAGCACTTCACCGGCTTCATCGACCGAGGAGACGGTCCGCAGGTCGGCGACGAAGGCGTCGTCGAACGGCCGGGGGCCCTTGTGCCCGCCTTCCCCCCACGGTCCTGTTCCCGCCACGAGTTCGGCGTCGAAGCGGAACAACGACTCGCTCAGGTCGAACCGCCATGTCCAAGGGGAGAAGGGGTACTCACCATCCGAATCCGGAAGGCGCCTCGGCTCCCGGTCCGACAGCGCGTCAGGGGTGGCCCAGGGATTCGGGAACAGGAACTCGTCGAGGGGGTCCGAGGCGTAATACACCCCGTATCTGGCGGCGGGGTCGACGGCCGGCTTTCCACCGAGCAGTATCTCGAAGGCACCGGCCAGCGCGGCATCCCACCCGCTGAGATCAGTCGCCGGGGCCGTCTGGGGTGTCACGATGAGCACTCCTCCATGTCGTGTCGCGTAGGTCGACGCAAGGTATCGCCCGCCATCGCACTTCCCGGGGCTAATGGCGAAGTCTAAGGCCCGCGTTCGTCGCGGTTTGATCAACTTCTTGGTGAGTCTCTAAGGTTGGACGCTTTGATCACTTCACCCCCCGAAGAGATGGCCATGCGTCGCTACCGTTTCGGCAGAATCGCCGCCCTGATCGCGCTCGGTTACTTCGCCGTTGTCGCTGTGCTGGGCGGCTTCGCGCTGACCACCGGTCAGAGTGACCTCCTCTGGAAGGTCGTCACCCGCGACCCGGGCCTGGAGTGGTTCTTCGGCGTCGGTGAAGAAGCCCCCGCGGTTCCGTGGGGGCTGTCGGTCGTCCTGGTCCTTGTCGGAGCGCTTCAGGCCTGGGCGCTGTGGCAGGTGCTGCGCGGGCGGGCCAGGGGCGAGCTGACACACCGGGACAGGAAGGTCGGTCTGCTGCGGCTCGGCCTGTATCTCGGTATCGGCTGCAGCCTGATCACCATCGCCGGTTACCTGCTGGTCTACGCGTGGAAGATCTACTGGGTCTGGTCGGTGACGGGGATCGCCTCCGATTGTGTGCAGCTGGCCACCGTCTGGCTGTTCTTCCTGGTGCTCCGCGACACCGTTTCCAAGAGGCTACGGCTGTTCTCCCTCGTCGTCGGAACCATCGCCGTCGTGGGCGACCTCGGCCAGGAGATCACCGATCTCCTCGACCTGCACTCCGTCGGACGGATCTTGACCCTGACCGGCGGGTACGGCTATGTCTGGTCGGCGTGGACGGTGTCGATCCTCATCGCCCAGGCCAGGGATCCCCGCTGGAGCGCGGCGACCGTCCGGATAGGTGTCATCGCGCGGGTGGTATCTCTCCTCCAGCCCGCCGGGATGGTCTCGTTCGGCGATGAATTCCCCGGCATCTTCACGATCTACACGCTCCTCGGCGCGGCCAGTGTCTTCGGGCTGGTGTGGGAAGCCAGGACCGCCCACGAGCTGGCGGCCCCCCTTCCCCGGCCGGGCCCGGGACACGTGCCGGTACGGCCGGCGGCCAGGTGGTGGCCGTTGGCCGCCGTGGCCATCGCACCGCCGCTGATCCCCGCCGCCGTCAACCTCGCGCACGGCAAGTACCTCTGGATCGGCCCCAGAGGTGTGATCGAGCAGTTCGTCCGCGTGGACGGAGGCAGCGGGAACGCTCTCACCTGGTTCGTCCTGGACGTCTTCGTCGGCGTCGGCGGACCCGCGCTGGTGGTCCTGGCCGCCGTCTTACGCCGGACCCGCCGCACCCTGCGGTTCACGACGGTGACGCTGATCATCGCCGCGGCCGTGGGCTTCGCCAGCGCGCTGACGGCGACACCTGTGCCGGAGGACTTCGGCGACGCCTACGAAGGCTCACGGATCTACCCGGAGAGTCTGTTCACCGAGAAGCACGCCGGTGAGATCTTCCTCGGCATCTCACCCGCGTGGTACAGCGCCGCCTTACTCGCTTCCGCCCTGCTCCTGTCGTTCCTGTACCCGACGCCACCGGCCCGGCGCACGCGCCGCCGTGTGCTCCTCCTGGCCCAGGTCGCCACGCTGGTCGCGCTCGCGTTCGTGCCCGTGGCGGACTTGGCCCGCGGCCCGGTCACCACGGCCGAAGACTGCGCCCCACGCGAGACATGGAGGGGTGAGCCCAAGGAGCCTGAGCTCCCCCGGGACCAGCGACTCGTGTGCTCCCTCCGGCAGGCGAACGTGATCAAACTCGCCGCCACCACGTCCGACGCCATGGTCCTCGCCCACGCCCGCTGGCTGTGCGGCATCTACACCCGCAACGATCCCCGGGAAGTCGCCCACCTTCAGGCGACGCAGGGACTGACCCGCGACGCTCTGACCTACCCGCTCGCGGAGATCTGCCCCAGCGCCGGCGCCGTGGTGAAGGCCGCGGCCGCCGAGGAGGATCGGGAGATGCGGGAGTGGGAGGCCGACGCGCAGCGCATGTGCGACTCGAGCCCGTCCCACCGTCCGCGCATCGAACCGGCCAAGGTGATCCGCATGAAGGAACCCCAGTGGACGGACTACGGGGTCGTGGAGACGTACGAGCCGACCGAGAACGGCGGGGACCCGTACGAGGACGGCCTGCTCGACAAGGCTCAGCGCGACGGCCTGGTGGCCGCCCGCCCCGGCCACCTGATCATCCGGACGCACGCCGACTACGACATCTGCGTCACCCTGGAGACCTACACCCGCCGCCCGCCGGTGGAGACCAAGGGCTGGGACCACGTCGTCGAGGTCGGCTACGAAAGCCCCACCGGCGAGATCGTGCTCCGGGACGATCTGAGCGGAACCCGGTTCCCCGACCTGTCACTCAACGGCCGGGCGGGGCACTACCGGATCCGCGTGCACCACGACCTGTTCGAGTGGAAGGGACGGCAAGTGGGTGGCCAGCGTCTGCTGATCATGGCGTTCCCCGGGAAGGGCGACGAGCGGGTGACGCACCGCGAACCGCCTCGGCGGTAGCGTCTCCGAGTCACGTGACCGAGGGAGGCGCGTACGGGCGGGAGGAGCTACGGCCTGATCGCTTCGGGGAAACCGGTCCAGCGCAGGTCGGGGGGCAGGTGGCTCATGTCGTTGAACATCACGATCGTGGGTGGCAGGCCGTCGCGGTACTCGATGACCGTCAGTGCGGTGTTGGCGCTGTTCAGGCCGAGCCACCGGGACGGCGGCGCGTCCAGTGCGTGCCGTACCAGCCACGCGATCGGGTAGGCGTGCGTCACCAGGACCTCGTGTGTGTCGAGCCGGGCCCCGTTCGCGGTCGTGCCGGGGACCTTCGCGAACCGGGCGACCAGGGCCTCGGCGAGCCTCTGGCCGGAGGCCGCCTCGGCGTCGTCGTAACCGTCGAAGAAGCCGGCCCAGGACGGGGGCGTTTCGGCCGCGCTCGGAACGTAGGGGACGTGGTCGACGAGTTCGGCGGCCTCGGTCACGGGCACGTCCGGGAGATGACGGGCGAGTTCGCGGGCGCATGCCACGGCACGTGGCAGCGGAGAGTGCCACACGGCGTCGACCGGTACGCCGGCGAGCCGTTCGCCCAGCAGACCCGCCTGCCGGCGCCCGATATCGGTGAGTTGCCCGAACGCGTCGGCCGCGCCATGGCGTGCGAGGTAGAGACGTCGAGTCGTCATGCGTTCGTCGCCGTGACGGTGCCGGTGGTGCCGTCGATGGTGATGACGGCGCCGTCGCGGAGCCTGCTCGTCGCGTCCGGGACGCCGAGGACGGCGGGGATGCCGTGCTCTCGGGCGACGATCGCGGCGTGGGAGAGCACGCCTCCGGTTTCGGTGACGACGCCGGCGGCGATGCGGAGCAGCGGCGTCCAGGCGGGGTCGGTGAAGGGGCAGACGAGGATGTCGCCCGGGCGCACGCGGGCGAAGTCGCCGAGACCACGAACGATCCTCGCGGTGCCGGTCACGGTCCCGTGGCTGCCCGGCGTTCCGGTGATCCCGGCGGCCGTGATGCCCGAGGCGCCGGAAGGGGGTGGCGGGGGTGCGGCGGTGACCGGCCGTGCTTGCAGAACCCAGGTGCGGCCGTCGGCGATCGCCCACTCGATGTCCTGCGGGCCACCCCGTGCGGCGGCGATCTGTCCGCCCAGCTCGGCCAGCCGGGTGGCGGTCTCGTCGTGGACCGCCGGCCGGTTCCGGGAGGCGATGGGCACGTCGCGGACGACGAGCCGCGTGCCGTGCCGGTCGAGGCGCTTCTGTTTGTCCGCGACGACGCGGGTGACCGACCCGTCCGCGGAGACGCGGTAGGCGTCAGGGGTGACCTTGCCCTCGACGACGCTGGGGCCGAGGCCCCAGGACGCCTCGATCCGGGTCGCGTCGTCCGGGCCCGCGGGGGTGAACATGACCCCGGACACCTCCGCGTCCAGGTGGCGTTGGACGATGACGGCCATCAGAAGATCGTCGGACGGGTGGTCGCCGCCGGAGGCGGCCCGGTAGGCGATGGCGCGCGGGGAGAACAGCGAGGCCCAGCAGGCACGTACGGCTTCGGCGACCTCACCGGGTCCGCGCACGGCGAGGAAGCTCTCGTGCTGGCCCGCGGCCGAGGCCTGACCGGTGTCCTCCTTCGCCGCCGATGACCTTACTGCCACGGGCTGATCGCCGAGCTCGTCCAGCGCGCGTCCGAGCGCGTCCGTCACGGCGGCGTGGACCGGGCGGCCCTCGATCGTCCGCCGCGCCGCATCCGCGTCGTCCGGCTCGCCGGCGAACCACCCGAGGTCGTGGACGGCGGCGAGGTAGGCGGCGAACGAGACGACGAAGCCGTCAGGAACCGGCAGGCCCGCACGGATCAACGCGCCGAGTGCGCCGGCCTTGCCCCCGCAGGTCTCGGCGACGGCCTCCCTCAGAGGTACGATCACCCGCTCCACCCTTCAATAGAACGTTGACAACAATTTGTTGATTGTGCATTCTGAGACGCATGCAACGCAAGGACGACGACATCGCTCCCCGCGTGCACGCCGACCACCTCCAGGCCCAGCGGGAGCGGGACGCGCGTGCGCGTCTTCTGGACCTGGGCGCGGACGAGCTCGACGCCCGTCCGTGGCGACCCCCGCCGGCCCCGCCGTCGGCGGTCGACCTCGTGCAGTTCGCCGTCTGGCGCAACGCCGACCTGGACCCGGAGGCCATCCTGAGCGCGCTCGCCCTCCTGCCCGCCGCACGAGCCGAGGTCGAAGGACTCGAATCCGCCCTGCTGTTCATCGCCCGGAGCGCGGGTCTGACCTGGTCACAGATGGCGCACGTGATGGGGTTCAACTCCCCGCAGGCATGCCAGCAGCACTACACCCGCCTGGCGGCACGACAGGACGCCGGCTCGTGACGCGCGACTCCTCCCCCGGCCTCCTGGTCCTGCACGCCGTGCGCATCACCGGGTTCGCGGACACCCCGGTGATCGCTCGCCGGTTCGGGCTCGACGCGGCCACGACGAAAGAGGCGCTCCGCGACGCCGAGACACGCGGCTGGGTCGAGCACACCTCCTTCGCCGGCACCGGAGGCTGGTCGCTGACCGAATCGGGCCGGGCCGAGAACGAACGCCGGCTCGCGGCCGAGCTCACCCTCGCCGGCGCCGCCGACGAGGTCCGGGACGTCTACCGCAGGTTCCTCCCGCTGAACGCTCTCCTGCTACAAGCCTGCACCGACTGGCAGCTCCGGCCCGCCGACGGCGATCGGCTCGCCGTCAACGACCACTCCGATCCCGCCTGGGACGCCGGAGTGCTCCATGAGCTCGCCTGCGTCGACCGGGCGCTCACGCCACTCGCGGACCGGCTCGGCCGCGTCCTCACGCGGTTCCGCGGATACGACACACGCTTCGCCGCGGCCCTGGCGCGCGCGCGAGCCGGGGACGGCGCCTGGGTCGACCGCACCGACGTGGACTCCTGCCACCGTGTCTGGTTCGAGCTGCACGAAGACCTCATCGCCACGCTCGGCCTCGACCGGCACGCCGAACCCTGACCCGCCATCCCGGCTGCCGGACCCCTCAGACCTGCCGCCAGCGGAGGGGGACGTCGCGGCCGGCGGTGACGATGAGTCCGGCATGGGCGGTGAACGTGCCGCCCGGCACCGCTTCCGCCTGGACCTCCCATCCGGGCTCGTCCCTTCCGGTCCCCGTCTCTTGGATCTCGGGCGGGGGAAGCCGGGTCAGCAGGCGACTCTCGGAGTCCAGGGCGAAGAGCCTGCCGTTCATCCCCCCGAGGGCGACGGCGCCCGCCGACGAGCCGGCAGGCTCCCAGCCGTCGCCGCCGAAGGGCTGCCGCCACAACTCGCCGGAGGACGTGGCGACCCAGAACGTGCAGTCGGCCACGGCCAGGCCGATCGCGGACTCGGGCGCGGCGCCGACCTCGCGCCATCCCTGCTCGCCGTGGTGCAGGAGCCGCCCGTCATGCGTGACGCCGTACAGGCCGGCGGCGAGGCCGCCCGCGGCCTCGCGCGGGACGGCCAGCCCGCACACGCCCTCGGCGAGGCCGACGGGCCGCCAGGGCACGTTCTGACCGCACAGCTCCCGGGCCACCAGCGTCCCGTCCCCGCTCACCGCGTACAGCGTCCGGCCGAGCACCGCGAGCGCCCGCAGGTCGGCCAGCGGGCCGATCACGTCCCAGCGCCCGCCGCCGGGGGCCGACAGCCGGTCGATCACGTTGCGGGTGATCTGGTCGACGACGGGATCGCGCAGGCCGTTGCCCCAGTTCACGGTCGCCGCGGTGAAGACGGTCCCGAGACCGCTGGTGAACACGCCCATGGTCGCCATGCCGCCCTGTCCGTAGGCGCTCCAGTGCCGCAGGTCCGCGGTGGCGAGGATGACGAACGACGGCGGGGTGCCGTCCCTGCCGGTCGCCCGGGGGATTCCGCCGACCTCCTCGAACTCGGCGGCGTCGGTCTCGTAGCCCAGGCACCCCTGGCCGAACTTGTCGCCGTCGGTCAGCCCCGTCCCCTCGAACACCCAGTGCGCCGCGAACCGCGTCGTGTACGACTCCTCCAGCATGCGCGGCATGTGCGCCCCCCAGGCTCCGGCGCCCGCGCGGAAGCTCACCCCCGTCAGCGTGTTCTCCGGGCGGTTCACCGGCGCGGCCGACCACTCGACGGTCGTCTGGCGGGGGTCGGTTGCGGCCATGGGATCGGACATCGCGTCGCGGTGGCACACGATGGTGCGGCCGCCGTCTTCCAGCCTGATCTGCCACCAGCACGTGTTGCCGGAGAAGAACGCGACGTTGCCGCCCCGCCGGACGAACTCCTCCACGGAATCGCGCATCCCCAGCGACCAGTACTCGTCATGCCCGTTGACGATCAGCAGCCGGTGCGAGGACAGCAGGTCGAGGCCGTCGTGCAGGTCGAGGTTGGAGCAGTACGCCACGTCGTGGCCGCCGCGGCGCAGCCAGCGCATCAGGCCCTCCTCCCAGCGTTCGGGGGGAAACCCGCTGCCGGGCCGGTCGAAGGTCACCCGCGTGGCCCGCGTGGGAGACTCGGTCCAGTAGAGACCCTGCCCCGGCTCCCCCGCCCTGTTGTACGCCTGCCAGGTGGTGAAGGGGACGCTCAGCAGCATGGGAGAGCTGGGCACGGCCTGCCGCACCACGAAGTAGACCTCGTTGTCCGGGCATGGCGCGCTCCCGGGCAGCCCGAACGGCCACGGCTCCTCCGGCCCGAAGCGCGCCCGGTAGAGCGAGCTGCGCCAGCCGGCGGGAATGTCCAGCTCCCACCCGGGCGCGGAGGCGGATCCCTCGAACACCACCCGGTCGTCGATCGCGTCGGTCACCACCACGGGCGCCGGGCGGTCGAGGACGAAGCCGAGCGAGGTCCCTTGCACGCAGGATGTCGAGGTGGCGTAGGCGCGAACGGTCATCGGACGGCCGCCTCGACGAGAAGACCCTCCAGTTCCAGCAGACAACGCTCCATGTCGGGCCGGGACAGATATCGGGTGTCGGCGGTGAGCGAGACGCCCTCCGTGGTGAGGTGGACGCAGAACCGGCAGTTCAGCTTGTCCTGGCTCATCGGCCAGGTCACGGAGCTCCGCGCCAGCGCCGCCGTGATCTCGGCCGGCTCGCACCGGGCGGGGCCCGGGTCGGCGAAGCGCATGTCGTTGAAGCAGCAGTACGGCTGGATCGGCTCCCCGCGTTCGGCGCCCGCCGACGCGGTGACGCGGTTCCGGTCGGCGGGGTCGTGGTAGGCGCTGCGGTAGGCGCGCAGCGCGGCCGGCCTGGCGGCCCGCAGCAGGTCGGCGAAGGACGTCCCTTGGCGGTCGAGCGTGAACAGCCCCTCCTGCGACATCGTGGCGACGATGTCCGTCGTGTCGCGCCGGAACCTGTTGGCCGAGATCGGCAACACCGCGCACGTCTCGTGACCGGTGAACCGGCCGACCAGCTCGGCCGTGGCCGTGAGCAGCACGGTCGAGGTCGAGGCGTTGTGCGCGGCGGCGATCGAGCGGACGGCGAGCTCCAGGGCCGGGGAGCTCAGCAGCGCCCGCCACACGGGCGGTTCGGCCGGAGAGTCGCTCGGCACGGAGAACATCGTCGGCGGGATCCGCCGGAATTCGCGCTCCCAGTGCGCCGCCGCCGTCTCCGCCGCCCGCCGCCCTTCCGGACCGGCCTGCCAGCGCGCGAGATCGAGCGGCTGAGAGGCGTCGGGCCGCCGGATGTCACCCCTGAGCAAGAGCAGCCGCAGGTCGCGCAGCGCGACGTCCGCGCCGAAACCGTCGGCGGCCAGATGGCAGAAGACCAGCACCACATGGGAGACCCGGTCACCGTCGAGGACCAGCGCCACCCGCAGGGGCCATTCGCCGACGTAGTCGAACGGCCGCGCCTCCAGCTCGCGCATCACCCGCTCGGGATCCTCGGTGGTGACCATGACCGGCAGCCGCCCGTTCTCCTCCAGCCGCTGGTACGGCTCGGCCTGCCCGTACGGCTCGGCCAGCCTGGTGCGGAGCGCGCCGTGCCGCGCCACCAGGGCGGCCAGCGCCGTGCGCACCTCGGCGACGGTGCGGGAGCCCGGCACCTTCAGCACCTGGCCGAAGTTGAAGTAGTGATCGTCGGGGGCCGTCCGCACGATCGCCTCCCAGATGGCCCGCTGGCCCCAGGTGAGCGGCGCGTGGCCGGAGCCGGGACCGGCGAACTCGACGTGCGTCATCCGGTCGGTGGCGTTCATCGGGACGCCAGGTGCCCGGCCAGCCGGTCGAGATCGTCCAGCATGCTCATGCCGTCCTCGCTCAGATCGAACTCCACGCCGAACTCCGACTCGATCGCGTCGATCAGCCGCAGCGTCATGATCGACGTGACGCCCAGGGCCGACAGCGGCACGTTCGCGGCCAGCACCTCCTCCGCGGTGACGGCGCCGTCGGACGACTCCGCGACGAGCTCCGCCAGCCTCTTCTTGATCATCTCAGCTCCTTGGCGAGGCGTTCCGCCTCCTCTTCCGACATCTGGTCGAGCTCGGCGATCAGAAGTTCCTCGACCGCCCGTGCCAGCCCACCGACCGTGGGGTGGGTGAACAGCGTGCGGATGGGCAGCTCCAGACCGGTCGCGTCGCGCAGCCGGGCGACGATCCGTACGGCGAGCAGCGAGTGGCCGCCGAGCGAGAAGAAGTCGTCGTGGACCCCGGCCTTCTCGACGCCGAGCATCTCGCCGAAGACCTCGGCCACCAGTTCCTCGGCGTCGGTGCCGGGTGCGACGTACGCCTCCTGGTGCGCCTGCGGGGTGGGCAGCGCGGCCCGGTCCACCTTCCCGCTCCGCGTCAGCGGCAGCCGGTCGACCCGGGCCCAGGCGGTCGGCACCATGTACGGCGGAAGCGCGGCGCCGGCGAACTCCGCCAGTTCGGTGAAGTCGGCGGACCCGGTGACGTAGCCGGCCAGCGTGTCGCCGATCGCGACGACCGCCGCCTCGCCCACCTCGGGATGGGCCAGCAGGCGCGCCTCGATCTCGCCCGGTTCGATACGGAACCCGCGTACCTTCACCTGCTCGTCGAGGCGACCCAGGAACTCCAGCCGCCCGTCGGGCCGCCACCGCGCCCGATCACCGGTCCGGTAGACGCGCTCGCCGCGGAAGTCGGCGAACCGTTCGGCGGTGAGCTCGGGACGGCCGAGGTAGCCGCGGGCCACACCGTCCCCACCGACGCACAGCTCTCCTGCGGCGCCGCGGGGAGCGAGCCGCCCGGCCGCGTCCAGAACGTAGACGCGCGTGCCTCCGATGGGCCTGCCGATCGGCGGACGCCCGGGGGCGCCGTCCAGCTCGGCGAGCGTGGCGATGATCGTCGCCTCTGTCGGGCCGTAGGTGTTGACCAGCCGGACCCGGTCGCCGAACCGCTCACGCCAGCGGCGCACCGCGGCCTCGTGTACCTGTTCCCCGCCCAGGATGACCAGCCGCAGCCCGGCCGGCCAGGCGATCGAGTCGATCTGGTCGACCAGGTGGTGCCAGTAGGCGGTGGGGAGATCCAGGACGGTGACGCCGTCGAGGTGGTCGGTGAGCGTCACCGCGCCGTCCGGCAGGAGTGCCAGGCGGGCGCCGGCGGCCAGCGTCGGATAGATCTCCTCGGCGTGCGTGTCGAAGCCGAGCGAGGCGAACTGCACGACCCGGTCCCCCGGCCCGAGGCCGTACTCCCGGACCATCCAGGCGACCCTGGCCGCGAGGTTGCGGTGCTCCACGACGACGCCCTTCGGCGTCCCGGTCGAGCCGGACGTGTAGATGACGTACGCCGCGGCGTCGCCGGTGACCGGCACGGGCTCGGGCGCGCTCCCGGGGACGGCCTGCGACGTGTACGCCACCGGGACGCCCGGCGGCAGCCCGCCGGCCAGGTCGGCGGAGGTCAGGACGAGCGCGGCGGCGCTGTCGTCGAGCATGAACGCCAGCCGCTCGGCCGGATGTCCGGGGTCGAGCGGCAGGTAGGCCGCCCCGGCGCGCCAGACCGCGAGCAGCGCGGCGATGGAGTCCGGCGTCCTGCCGAGGAGGACGCCCACGACGTCACCGGGGCGGGCGCCGCGTGCCTGGAGCAGCGCGGCCAGCTCGCCGGCGCGCGCGTCCAGCTCGCCGTAGGTCAGCTCGCCCACCGCGCGGGAGTCCCGGTGCGCGCGTACGGCCGAGGCCACCAGCTCGGGGACCCGCGGCTCGGCCGCGACGTCGGGCCCGCGGCCGAGCTCCAGCAGGCGGGCGTCTTCCGCCGCGGTGGTCAGCCGCGGCGGAGCGGCGAAGTCCTGCCGCAGCACACCCTCCAGCCGGGCCGCCATCGCCTCGATGGTGCCGTGGTCGAACAGCGTGGCGTCGTAGGAGAGCACGACGAGCAACTCGCGCTCGTCCTGCCACGCCTCCAGCATCAGGTCGAACTTGACCTGCTCGAAGCCGTGCGCGAACGGCTCGGCCACCAGCCCGGAGAAGGCGGCCGGGGGGGCGCCGGTGTCCTGGTTGTGCAGGATCGCCATCGTCTGGAAGGCGGGGACGCGCAGCCGTTCGAACGGGATGCCCTGATGCTCGAACGCCGACAGGACCGCGTCGCGGGTCCGCTCCAGCGACTCTGCGAAACTCGGCCGGCCGGTCGCGACGGGAGCCGCGGCGGACGGGTCCGGGCGGATCAGCAGGACGTCGGCCAGGTAGCCGACCGTCTTCTCGGCCTCGACCCAGTCCCTGCCGGAGGCGACGGTGGCGATCGTGATGTCGCTCTGCCCGCTCTGGGCGGCGAGGACCGCCTGATAGGCGGTCAGCAACGTCATGAACAGCGTCGCGCCGTGTTCCCTGCCCTGCTCGACCAGCCGCGCCACGTCCTCGGCGGGGAGCCGGAACGTGTGGAAGCCGCCCTTTCTGGCGGGAGGCGAGGTGGGCGGCCTGTCGGTCGGCAGGTCGAGCTGCGGTGCGCCGGCCAGCCGCTCGCCCCAGTAGGCGACGAGTTCGTCCTGGTTCCGCTCGCGCTGCCATCGGGCGATGTCGCCGAACTGCAGCGGCACCGGGTCGAGCCGTTCGCCGGAGTAGAGCCGGCCCAGTTCGTCCAGCATGACGTTCAGCGACCAGCCGTCGCCCAGGATGTGGTGGAGGACCACGCACAGGACGTGGTCCTCGGGGGAGAGCTCGATCAGCGTCACGTGCAGCGGCGGCCGGGAGGCCAGGTCGAACGGCGCGTTCGTGCGCTCGGCGACCAGCGCCTCCGCGTGCGCGACGCCGGCGGCGGCGAGCGCCTCCACGGGCACGGGCCCTGGCGGCTCGACCACCGCGAGCGGGACGCCGTCCTCCTCCGGGAACCTCGTGCGCAGGCTCTCGTGCCTGGCGACCAGCGCGGCCAGGGCTCGTTCCAGGGCGACCGCGTCCAGCGGGCCGCGCAACCGCCGGACCAGCCACATGTTGTACGACGCGTCGTCAGGGTCGAGCCGGTGCAGGAACCAGAGCCGTTCCTGGCCGGGCGAGAGCGGCGCGGGCTCTCCCGCCGGGCGGGGGCGCGGCCCGCCGCGGTCCCCCGCGGCGGCTCGGTCTCCCGTGCCGCCCCGGTCCCCCGCGGCGGTCTGGTCGAGCAGCTCGGCCAGCGCCGCGACGGTCGAGCGGGTGAACAGCTCGCGCACCGGGATCCGTACCGGCAGCCTGGCGGTGACCATGGTGGCCAGCAGCGAATGGCCGCCGAGCGCGAAGAAGTCGTCGTCCGCCCGCACGTCCGCCGCGCCGAGCACCTCGGCGAACACGCCGGCCACCAGCCGTTCGGCGTCGGTGCGCGGCGGGACGCCCGCGGACCTGGCGACCTGAGGATGCGGCAGCGCCTTCCTGTCGACCTTGCCGTTCGGGGTGAGCGGCAGCGCGTCGAGCGCCACGACGGTCGCGGGGACCATGTAGCCGGGCAGCTGCCCGGCGACGTGCCGCCGGAGGTCGAGGACGTCGGGGATGTCAGGGACGTCGGGGACGACGAAGGCCGCGAGCAGGTCGTCGCGTACGGCGACCACGGCCTGGCGGACGGCCGGATGCGCTTCGAGCACGGCCTCGATCTCGCCGAGCTCGATCCGGTGCCCGCGCAGCTTGACCTGGTTGTCCGTGCGGCCGATGAACTCCAGCGTGCCGTCCGCCGACCATCTGACGACGTCGCCGGTGCGGTAGACCCGCTCGCCGCCGTGCCGTACGAACCGCTCCGCGGTGAGGTCCGGACGGCCGTGGTAGCCGTCCGCGACGCCGGCGCCGCCGATCAGCAGCTCACCGGGCACGCCGATCGGGACCGTGGCGCCTTCCTCGTCGACCACGTGGACGGTGGTGTTCGCGATCGGGCGGCCGATGGTCACCCGATCGGGCCGCTCGGGCACCTCCCAGGCGGTCGACCAGATCGTGGTCTCGGTCGGGCCGTACATGTTGACGAGCCTGCGTACCCGCGCCCGCAGCTCGGCGGCGAGCGCGAGCGGGAGGGGCTCGCCGCCGGCGAGGGCGACGACCGGCGGGAGGTCGCCCGCGAGCAGCACCCGCCAGCCCGACGGGGTGGCCTGGACGTGGGTCACGCCCGTGCCGGCGATCAGCCGGGCGAGGGCCGCGCCGTCGCGTGCCGTCTCCGCGCCGGCGACGACCACCCGGCCGCCGGTGACCAGCGGCAGGTAGAGCTCCAGCGCGGAGATGTCGAACGACAGCGAGGTGAGCGCGAGCCAGACGTCCGAGGGCTCCGAGCCGACGAGGTCGCGCATGGCGAGCAGGAAGTTGGTGAGCGCGCGGTGCGGCACCACCACCCCCTTCGGCCGTCCCGTGGAGCCGGAGGTGTAGAGCACGTAGGCGGTGTCGCCGGGTGAGGGGCGCTCGACCGGGGCCACGCCGGTCGGGTCCTCGCCCGAGAGGAGGTCGTCGAGGTCGGCGTCGGTGAGGACGAGGGACGCGCCCGAGTCCTCGATCACGTACGCGACGCGGGCCGCCGGGTAGTCGGGGTCCACCGGCAGGTAGGCCGCCCCCGACATCGCGACGCCGAGCAGCGCGACGATCATCGCCGGGCCGCGCGACACGCGCACCGCGACCACGGAACCGCGCCCGGCGCCCTGGTCGCGCAGCCGGGCCGCCAGCTCCGCCGCCCGTGCGGCCAGCTCGCGGTAGGTCAGCTCCCGGCGGATCCCGGGTGCGTCCTCGGAGACCACCGCGACCGCGTCGGGCCCGGCGGCCACCCTGTCGAGCACCAGGTCGACCAGGGTGAGCGGCGGCAGCTCGGCCGCGGTGTCGTTCCACGCGGCGAGCCTGGCCCGCTCGCGCCCGGTGAGCAGGTCGAGCCGTCCCACGGGCAGCGAGGGGTCGGCGACGGCCGAGGCGAGCAGCACGAGGTAGCGCTCCGTCAACAGCTCGACCGTCTCGCGGTCGAACAGCTCCTCGCTGTAGATGGCGACGCCGAGCACGCCGCCGTCGTCCTCCGCGTACAGGTCGAGCGACAGGTCGACCCTGGCGGGGTGCCAGCCGAGCGGGAACGGCTCGGCGGCCAGGCCCGGCACCGGATCGGCGACGTCGCCGTGGGTGTGCAGCGCGAACATGGTCTGGAACAGCGGTGTCCTGCTCGGGTCGCGTTCCACGCCGAGCACGCCGATCAGCCGCTCGAACGACACGTCCCGATGGGTGAGCGCGGCGAGGACCGCCCGGCGGGTGCGGCGGAGCAGTTCGGCGAAGGTCGGCGAACCGGACAGGTCACATCGGAGCACCATGGTCGTCGACAGGTAGCCGATCATCTGTTCCAGCTCGGTGCTGTCGCGGCCGGCCGAGGGGGTCCCCACGCAGAAGTCCGCCTGCCCGCTGTGCCGGGACAGCAGCGCCTGGTAGGCCGCGAGCTGCACCATGTACGGCGTGCAGCGCGCCTGCCGGGCCGCCTCCGCCACCTTGGCGGCCAGCTCGGGCGGGATGCGGAAACGCACCTCCCCGCCCACCGTGCCCCGCGTGGCCGGACGCACCCGGTCGGCGGGGAGCTCAAGGACGGGCGCCCCGGCCAGCCGCGACACCCACCAGTCCAGCTCCGCGGCGTCGTCGCGGGCGAGCACGTGGTCGCCGTACTGCGGCGGGAGCGCCTCGGGGAGCGCCCGGCCCGCGTAGTGGTCGGCCACCTCGGTCCTGAGCACGTTGAGCGACCAGCCGTCGCCGTTGATGTGGTGCAGCACGACGCACAGCACGTGGTCGGCCGGGCCGAGGCGGACCAGCGTGACCCGGAAGGGCGGCCGCTCGGCGAGGTCGAACGCGGCGTTGGTGCGGGCGCGGACGATCCGCCTGGCCTCGTCCTCCGAGTCCGCCGTGACCTGCTCGATCGTCACCGGGGCCGGCGGCTCCACGACGGCCGCCGGCCGTCCGTCGACCTGGACGAAGCGTGTGCGCAGCGCGCCGTGCCTGGCCGTGACCGCGCTGAAGGCGGCTTCGAGGGCCGGGATGTCGAGCTCTCCGCGCAGCCGGTACGCGTAGACGGTGTTGTACGAGGGGTCGTCGGGATCGAGTTGGTTCAAGAACCAGAGTCGTTCCTGGCCACGGGACAGCGGACCTGTCTTCACGTGCCTTCCCCCGGCAGGTGTTGTTTTGGAAAGATTATTAACTGTTTTCGGGTTGGCCGCAGTGTTCCATGGATCTTCGGCCACCCGCAAGGCTTCGCCGGCGGCGGCGCAGGGCCGGGTCGGCGCGCGGAGGGTTGCCGCTTCGGCGGCCTCGTGCCAGACTGTCGCCCGCAATTTTTATAAGGAAAGTTTCCTATTAGAGGTCTCCGGTGGTCACGCGTACCCGCATGGCCGGGCGACCTCTGACCTGGGAATTCCCGTCCTGTTTATGTACACCGGCGTGCGCGTCCTGGCGACTTGCGGGGAGCCGATCATGAGCATGACTCTTCCCGGCCTGCTTCGAAAGCGGGCCGCCACCGATCCCGGCCAGGTGGCGATGACCGTCCACGGCTCAGGCTCGCTGACCTTCGGCGAGTGGGAACGCAGGTCGTCCGGCACGGCCCGCGCGCTGCGCGGCCGTGGGATCGGGCGCGGCGACCGGGTCGGCCTCGTGTTCGGCAACGGCGACTGGCTGGACTACGCGGTCGCGTTCCTCGGCGTGATCAGGGCGGGGGCGGTCGCCGTACCGCTCTCCGACCGCCTGGCCGGCGTGGACGTCGACGCGATGCTCGCGCACTGCGGCGCCACGGCGGTGCTGCGGCCGGGCGAGCTGCCGTACGCCGAGGGCGGCGAGGATCTCGAACCGGTGGCGCCCGGCGACCCGGCGCAGATCCTCTACACGTCCGGCACCACCGGCCGGCCCAAGGGGGTCGCCGCCACCCACGCGAACCTGGCCTACGGCTGCGGGGGCCGCCGTAGGCCGTTCACCCATTCCCGCCACCTCGCGCACGCCTTCCCCGTCGGCACCAACGCCGGCCAGTGGATGCTGGTCAACGCCGTGGACGCGCACCCCGAGGTGGTCACGCTGCCGCGTTTCACGCCCGGCAGGTTCGCCGCGCTGATCGAGCACTACCGGGCGGGCACGGTCTTCGTGGTCCCCGCCATGGCGATCGAGATGCTCGCCGCCGGGGTGCAGGCCAGGCACGACCTGTCGAGCGTGCTGCTACTCGGCTCGGCGGCGGCGCCGCTGCCCGCGCGGGTCGCGGGCGATCTCAGCGCCGCCTTCCCCAACGCGACGATCACGAACTACTACACCTCGACCGAGGCCGCGCCCGCGCAGACCGTGATGATCTACGATCCCGAGCGGCCGTCCAGCGTGGGCCGCCCGCTCTCCGGCGGGGCCGTCAGGATCGCCGCCGCGGACGGCGGGGCGCTGCCGCCCGGCACGACCGGCGAGGTGTGGATGCGGTCGCCGGCCGCCACCCGCGCCTACTACGGCGACGAGGCCGCCACCGGCGAGGTCTTCCGGGGAGGCTGGGTGCGCATGGGAGATCTCGGCTACCTGGACGGCGACGGCTACCTCTACCTGGTCGACCGCGAGAGCGACGTGATCAAGTCGGGGGCCTACAAGGTGTCGACGATCCATGTCGAGGAGGCCGTCCACCGGCACCCCGGCGTCGTGGAGGCGGCCGCCTTCGGGGTGCCGCACCCGACGCTCGGCAAGGCCGTCGCGGTCGCCGTCGTCGGGAGCGTCCCGCACGAAGAGCTGCGCATCTTCCTGAAGGACCTGCTGGCCCCGCACGAGCTTCCCTTACGGCTCATCACCCTCGACGCCCTGCCGCGCAACCACGGCGGCAAGGTCGACAAGCGCTCACTCCGAGAGGTCGCATCATGACGGAGGTCTCGTCCGCCCAGCATGGGATGTGGGTCACCGAGCGGATGGGAGTGGGGACGGCCTACCACATGCCGATCGTGATCCGCTTCGACGGCTCGCGCGCCCCCGATCCGGCCGTCCTGGCCAAGGCGTGCGCAGGCGTGGTCGAGCGGCATCCGCTGCTGGGCCGAGCCGTACGGGAGCACGACGGCGTGCCGCACCTGGTCCCCGCCACCCGGCCCCCGTCCATGGAGACGGGGGACTCGGTGGAGGAGGCCGTCAGACGGCCCTTCGACCTGGAGAACGGCCCGCTCGTCCGCTTCACGCTCGTCGGCGACACCCTCGTGATCGTCGCCCACCACCTGGTCTTCGACGGCGGGTCCAAGGACGTCCTGGTCGCCGACCTCGCCGCCTTCGCGGCCGGCGCCGTACCGCCGCCGCTCGAACCCGTCGACCACGCCGCCGGCCGGCGGGATCGGGTGGCCGCCTCGCTCGGCGCGGCTCGCGCGTTCTGGGCGGACAGGTGGCGCGAACCAGGCGACACCGTCGTACCGGGCGGGGCGCTCCGCTCCCGCGGAGGCGGCCCGGGGCGGCTGCTGGAGTTCACGCTCGACGTCCCCGAAGCACCCGGTCTGACGAGGTTCGAGGTGCTGCTGGCGGCGCTGCACGCGCTCCTCATGTCGTACGGCAACGCCGACGTCGTCACCGCGATCGACCTGTCGACCCGCACCGCCGAGTCGGAGGGACACATCGGCCCCTTCGTCAACGAACTTCCCGTCTTCTCGAGCCCGCCGCCCGACGCGCCGTTCGTCACGTTCGCCGCCGGGCTGCGCGCCGAGCTCAGGAGCCTCTACGCCTATCGCGAGGTCCCCCTGGCCAGGGCGGTCGCCGGGCTGAGACCGCACGCGGCGCTCGCTCCCGTCTCGGTCAGCTACCGGCGCGGTCCGGCGGCGTACGGCCGGGATTCGCGGGAGCGTCCGGCGGAAGCGTTCGGCCAGGTCGACTGGCTGGCGTTCAACCACGCGGTGCGGGGCGCCCTGCAGCTCCAGGTCCTCGACCGCCGTTCCCCCGGCGTGACGGCGCCGGGAATGACCGCCAGCCTCCGTTACGCCCCCGGCGAGCTGACCGATCCGGCCGGGTTCGCCGACGACCTCCGGGCGGTGCTGGCGGCGATCGCCCAGGATCCCGCCCGGCCCCTGGAGACGCTGCTGCCCCGGGAATCCGTGGTCGCCTCGCCCGTCCGCGCCGTACCGGCGCCTGCCGTACCGGAGGCGGAGGACACCGGCGCCGGCGTGGATCTCGACGATCCGCTGGCGGCCGAGATCCGCGCCATCTGGGAGGAGGTGCTCAAGCTCGCTCCCATCGAGCCGCACGACGACATCTTCGACCTCGGCGGCCACTCGCTGACCATCACGCAGATCATCGCCCGCATGCAGAAGCGGCTGGGCGTGGAGGTCGAGCTGGACGACTTCTTCGACAACCCGACGATCGCCGGCGTGCTCCAGGTGATCCGCCGATGACGCGGCCGTCCACGGCCCTGAAGGGCGAGACGTCCGATCCGGCCGTCTCCGCGCCGCAGGACGCCGATCTCTCGCTCATGCTGATGATCCGGGCGTTCGAGCTGAAGCTGCTCGACCTGTACGGCCGGGGTCTGCTCAACGGCACGACCCACACCTGTCTCGGGCAGGAGTACGTCCCGGTCGCCGTGGAGGCGCTGCTCGACCCGCGTGACCACGTGTTCAGCAACCACCGCGGGCACGGCCACTACCTGGCGCGCTTCCGCGACCCCGCCGGACTGCTCGCGGAGATCATGGGCCGGGAGGGGGCCGTCTGCGCGGGGGTCGGCGGCAGCCAGCACATCCACAGGGACCGCTTCCTGTCCACGGGAGTGCAGGGGGAGAGCCTGCCGGTCGCCGCGGGGGTCGCGCTGCACCTCAAGCGGTCCGAGCCCGGCCGCCTCGCCTGCGTCTACGTCGGGGACGGCACGTTCGGCGAGGGCGCGGTCTACGAGGCGTTCAACATCGCGTCGCTGTGGGGCCTGCCGCTGCTCGTCGTCGTCGAGAACAACGGCATCGCCCAGTCGACGCCCACGACCCGGCACCTGGCGGGGAGCATCGCGGGCCGGGCGGCGGCGTTCGGCATCGACCACCGCCTGGTCGAGACCTCCGACGTCACCGAGATCCGCCGGACGCTCGAACCCCTGGTGTCGCGGGTCCGTTCCCGCGCGACGCCTCTCGTCGTCGAGTTCGTCACCCGGCGCCTCGGACCGCACAGCAAGGGCGACGACACCCGGCCGGTCCGTGCCCTAGAGGAGATGCGCGAGCAGGACTGGTACGCGCGGTGCGCGGCGGCGTGCCCCGGCCGTTTCCCGCGGCTCGACGCGGAGGCTCGCGCGCACATCGACGCGGTCGCCGCGGAGGTCATGGCGCGGGGTCCGTCACAGTGGGAGGGGTCGTGAGGGTAGCGGAGAACCTGAACGCGGCGCTGGCCGCCCTGCTCGCGCGGGAGCCGAACCTCTACGTGCTGGGAGAGGACGTCGTCGATCCGTACGGCGGCGCCTTCAAGATCACTCGGGGCCTGTCCACGGACTTCCCCGATCGCGTCCTGTCGACCCCGATCAGCGAGAACGCCATCACCGGCGTCGCCGCGGGCCTCGCGCTGGCGGGAGACCTGGCGATCGTCGAGATCATGTTCGGCGACTTCGCCGCGCTCGCCTTCGACCAGTTGTTCAACTTCGCCTCGAAGTCGGTCTCCATGTACGGCTCCCGCCTGCCGATGCGCATGGTCGTCCGCTGCCCGGTCGGCGGCGGGCGCGGTTACGGGCCGACCCACAGCCAGAGCCCGCAGAAGCACTTCGTCGGCATCCCCGGGCTGGCCCTCTACGAGCTGTCGCCGTTCCACGACAACCTGGCCGTGTTCGAGGAGATGTTCGCCCGGGAGGAACCGTGCGTGTTCTTCGAGGACAAGGTGCTCTACACGCGCCGGATGGGCGCCGTGGAGCCGCCGTTCTCGGTGGAGATCTCCGGCGGCGTGGCCCGGGTTTCCCTCGACGGTCCCCCCGACTGCGTGATCATCGCCCCCGGCGGGGTGGCGCATCGGGCGCTGGCCGCGATGCGCTCGCTGCTGGTCGAGGAGGAGATCGCCTGCACGCTGCTGGTGCCGTCCAGGCTGTACCCGTTCGACCCGCCCGATCTCTTCGACGCGGCCGTCCGCGCGGCGCGCCGGGTGTTCGTCGTCGAGGAGAGCACCGCCGGGGGGACGTGGGGCGCCGAGGTGGCCCACCTCGTCCATCGGCGGCACTGGGGGCGCCTGGACCTGCCGGTCACGTTGATCCACTCTCCTGGCGGGGTCATTCCCACCGCGGCCCATCTCGAGCGGGCGGCCCTCGTGAACGAGTCCACGATCCACAGCACGATCAGGGGGACCCTCCGTGGCTGAGCTCCGCGTGCCGAAGCTGAACAACAACGACACCGAGTACCTCCTCGTCGAATGGCTCGCCGCCGACGGCGCGCGGGTCGCCGCGGACGACGCGGTCGTGCTGGTGGAGACGTCCAAGGCCACCGAGGAGCTCACCGCGGGCGCCTCCGGCTTCCTTCGTCACAGGCTCCGGCCGGGGGTCTGGTGCCACCCGGACGACGTGATCGCCTCGATCGACGGGACGGCGGAAGCCCCCGGCCCCGAGCCGGCGTCCCCGGACAGGGCGTCCCCGGTGACGGCTCAGCGGGACACCGCCGGCGACTCGGCGCCGCTCGTCACGGCCCCCGCGCAGGCGCTCATCGACGAGCTCGGCATCGACCTCGAACGGGTCAGGGCGCTCGGCGTCCCCGTCGTCCGGCGGGCCGACGTCGAACGCCTGGCCGCCACGCCTGACGCCGGTGGCGCCACGCCCGGCGCCACCAGCGGCGAGACCCCCGCCGCCGGGCGTGCCGAGCACCCGCTCTCGCGGGTGCAGCGGGCCGTGGCCAGGTCCGTCGAGCTGTCCCACCAGACCATCCCCGCCGCGTACGCCGTCGTGCGCATGGATCTCGGCCAGGCGCTGGAACACGCGCGGGCCACGACCAGGGAGATCCGCCGCCCCGTGGGGCTCGCGGAGGTGTTCGTCCAGGCCGTCGCGGGCCTGCACGAACGGTTCCCGCTGTTCTTCGCCACCGTCGACGGCACACGGGCGCTGCTGTCCGAAGCCCCGAACATCGGCGTCACCGTCGACGTCGGCGAGGGGCTGTACGTCCCCGTCGTCCACGACGCGGCCGGCCGTACGACGAAGGACATCGCGACGACCCTGATGAAGCACCGGCTCGCCGCCGCCACCGGCGAGTTCAAGGAGAGCGATCTGTCCGGCGCCAACATCGTCGTCACCCTGCACACCGAGCACGGCGTCGTCCTGGCGATCCCGTTCATCTTCCCCGGCACCGTCTGCGCGCTCGCCGTCGCCGGGCCGCGTGACGGAACCCTCGCGGACATCGGACTGGCCTACGACCACCGCCTGATCAACGGCAGGGACGCCGCCCTCTTCCTGAACGCGCTCAAAGCCGTCGTCGAAAGGCTCACCTGATGTCCGTGGCCGACCTGTCCGAGGCGAAGAAGGAACTGCTCAGACAACGGCTGCGGTCCAAGCAGGCCGATCGGTCCGGCCAGCCCGGCCAAGCCGACCCGGCGGATCGGGAGATCCCGCGCCGCCCCGAGGGCGCCGAGCCGCCGCTCGCCCCCGCCCAGGAACCGCTCTGGTTCATGGAGCACTTCACCCCGGGCACCGCCACCTACACGATCGCCATGGCCGTACGGCTGCGCGGGCCGCTCGACGCCGGCCGTCTCAGGGAGGCGCTGGCCAGGCTGCCCGAGCGGCACGAGAGCCTGCGGCACCGGTTTCCCGCGACGGACGAGGGGCTGGCCGCCGTACACGTCGTGGCCGAGGCGGAGGTGCCGTTGCGCGAGGCGTCGGCCGCGACGGACGAGGAGGCCGTCGCCCTGATCGACGCCGAGAGCGCGATCCCGTTCGACCTCGCGGAGGGGCCGCTGCTCAAGGCGCTGCTCGTGGCCGGGCTCGCGGACGAGGGCGGCCTGGGCGAGGAGGCCGGGGAGGAGCACGTTCTCGCGCTGTTCGTACACCACATCGTCGCCGACGGCCGGTCGGCCCAACTACTCATGCGCGATCTGCTGGCCCTCTACCGCGGAGAGGATCCGGCCGCGCCCCCCGTACGCTACGGCGACGTCGCGCTGTGGCAGCGCGGGCGCCGGCTCGACCGTGAGCTGGCCTACTGGCAGGGGGAACTGGCCGCGCTGCCGAGGGCGGACCTGCCCGTGGACCGGCCCCGGCCGCCACGCCAGTGCTTCGACGGAGCGTCGCACGTCCGCGAGCTCGGCCCCGAGCTGGTCGACCGGCTCACCGAGCTGGGCAGACGGCACGGCGCGACCAGGTTCATGACGATGCTGGCCGCGTTCCAGACGCTGATCGCGCGGTACTCGGGGCAGGACGACTTCGGGGTCGGGACTCCGGTGGCCGGGCGGACCCGGCCCGAGCTCGACGACGTGGTCGGCATGTTCGTCAACACGCTGGTGCTGCGCGCCCGGCTCGACGGCGACCCGAGCTTCACCGAGTTGCTGGCCCGCACCAGGGACACCGTGATCGAGGCGCTGGACCACCAGGAGCTGTCGTTCAGCCGGCTGGTCGACGCGCTCGGCGTGCCGCGCGACCCGAGCAGGCAGCCGCTGGTCGACACGTTGTTCTCGATGCACGACTTCGCCAACCGCAGCGACGACGGCGAGGTGTCGGACTTTCCCCTGCGCCCCGGCTCGGCCCGCCATGACCTGGAGCTCTATCTCGTCCCCACCCCCGGTGGCGGCCTGAGCTGCACGTTCACGTACAAGACCACGCTGTTCGACGCCGGCACGGTCGAGCGGATGGCCGCGCACCTGGAGGCGCTGGTACGGGCCGCCGTCGCCGAGCCCGACGTGCGGGTCAGCGATCTGCCGCTGCCGCTCGGGGACGACGCCGACCTGATCGCGACCTGGAACGACACCGCCGCTCCCTTCCCCGCCCACGGCACCCTGCACGGCCTGGTCGAGGAGCAGGTCGCGCGCACCCCCGACGCGACCGCCGTGACGTTCCAGGCCACGTCGGTGACGTACCGGGAGCTCGACGAGCGGGCCAACCAGGTGGCGCACCGGCTGATCGAACGAGGTGTGGGCACGGGCACCCTGGTCGCGATCTGCGCGGAACGCTCGATCGAGCTCGTCACCGCCCTGCTCGGCGTGCTCAAGACGGGCGCCGCGTACGTGCCGCTCGACCCGGACTACCCGGCCGACCGGCTCGCCTTCATGCTGGCGGACTCGGCCGCGCCCGTGGTGCTGGCCCAGAGTCATCTGGCCGACCGGCTGGGCGACGCCACGGTCCTCCTGCTGGACGGGCCCGCGGAGGCGGCGGACGTGCCCGTGACCTCCCCCGGGCCGGCGGGAGAGCCCGGCACGGCCGCTTACATGATCTACACCTCCGGTTCGACGGGCAGACCGAAGGGGGTGCCCAACAGCCACCGCGGCATCGTCAACCGGCTCGACTGGATGCAGAAGCGGTACGGCCTCACCTCCGGCGACGTGGTGCTGCAGAAGACCCCGGCCGGCTTCGACGTGTCGGTGTGGGAGTTCTTCTGGCCGCTGACGACCGGGGCCAGGCTGCTGCTGGCCGAGCCGGAAGGCCACCGCGACCCGGCCTACCTGTGCGATCTGATCCAAGCCGAGGGCGTGACCACCACGCACTTCGTGCCGTCGATGCTGGCGGTGTTCCTCGCGGAGGAGGGCGCGGCCGCCTGCGCCTCCCTGCGCCGCGTCATCTGCAGCGGTGAGGCGCTCCCGGTCGACCTGGCCGAACGCTGCCTGCGGACGATCCCGGCGGAGCTGCACAACCTGTACGGCCCGACCGAGGCCGCCATCGACGTGTCCTCCTTCGAGTGCACCCTCGACCGGCTCTCCGGACGCGTACGCGTGCCGATCGGCTCCCCCATCCAGAACATCACGCTGCACGTCCTCGACCGGCATCGCCGGCCGGTGCCCGTCGGGATGCCAGGCGAACTGCACATCGGCGGGGTCGGCGTCGCGCTCGGCTACCACGACCGGCCGGAACTGACCGCCGAACGGTTCTTCGACGGTCTCTACCGGACCAGCGACGCGGCCCGCTGGCTGCCCGACGGGACCATCGACTTCCTCGGCCGCCTCGACAACCAGGTCAAGCTGCGCGGGCTGCGCATCGAGCTGGGCGAGATCGAGGCGGCGCTGCGCGAGAAGGCGGGCGCCCGCGAGGCCGTCGTCATCGTGCGGGCCGACCGGCTCGTCGCCTACCTGGTCGGCGTTCCCGAGGAAGCCGCGCAGGCGGCCGCGATGCGGGCGGCCGTACGCGACATCCTGCCCGAGTACATGCTGCCGTCGCAGTTCGTCTTCCTGGACGCCCTGCCGCTCACCCCGAACGGCAAGCTCGACCGTGCGGCACTGCCCGCCCCGGCCGCCTCCGCCGGCGACACCGAGTACGCCGAGCCGACGACCGGCACCGAGACGGCGATCGCGGCCATCTGGGCGGAGGTCCTGGGAGTCGAACGGGTCGGCCTCGACGACGACTTCTTCGACCTCGGCGGCCACTCGATGCTCGCCATCCAGATCGTCGCCAAGCTCCGCAAGGCGGGCATCGGCCAGATCGGCCTGGTCGACGTGTTCTCCCACCGGACCGTGCGCGAGCTGGCCGCCTTCGCCGAGCGACCGGCCCCGGAGGGTCCGCGCCCCCTGCTCCAGCGCCTCACGCCGGCGAAGCGGACCGCCCGCCTCACCTACGTCTGCGTGCCGTACGGCTCGGGCAGCGCCGTCGTCTACCAGCCGCTCGCCGACGCGCTGCCCGGCGACCACGCCTTGTACGCCCTCGCCATCCCCGGCCACGACATCGGCCTGGACGAGGAGCCGATGGAGTTCCACGCCCTCGCGGCCCGCTGCGCCGAGGAGATCCTCGCGATCGAGGGCCCGATCGCGATCTACGGGCACTGCGGGGTCGGCGCGGCTCTCGCGGTCGAGCTGGCCCGGCGCGTCGAGGCGGCCGGCCGGGAGCTCGAGGCCCTCTACATCGGGGCGATCTTCCCGTTCGCCCGGCCACGCGGAGTGCTGGGCAGCCTGTCGAGGCTCGTGGGCGTCGATCGGCTGAGCCGCAGCCAGACCGACATCAACCGGCTCAAGGCTCGCGGGGTCGACCTGGACGAGCTCGACCCCGGCGTGGCCGACCGGATCATCCGGACGATGCGGCAGGATTCGAAGGCGGCCGAGAAGTTCTTCACCGAGCTGTTCGACTCCCCGGACCGGGGGCGGCTGCGCGCTCCGATCATCTCGGTGGTCGGCGAGCGCGACCCGGCGACCGACTTCTACGAGGAGCGCTACCGGGAGTGGGCCTTCCTCTCCGACACGAACGCGCTGGTGGTGCTGGACGAGGGCGGCCACTACTTCCTGCGCTACCGGGCCGCCGAGCTGGCCGAGATCCTGCGGACCCACCGTTCGCTGGACCGGCCCGCCCCGCACGAGCCGGACGACACGTGGTGGGTCCATGGCGTGAGCACGCCGGGGACGCCCGACGCCGACCCCGCCACCGAACCCGCCACCGAGCCCGCCGTCAGGCCCGGCATGACCCGGTTCCTCACCGTCGCCGCCGGCCAGCAGATCTCGATGATCGGGTCGGCCCTGACCGGATGGGCACTGCCGCTGACGATCCTCGTCGACTCCGGCTCGATCGCGCAGTTCTCCATCCTGGCCGTGCTCAACCTGGCCGGGCTGCTGATCTCGCCGCTGGCCGGGGCGATCGTCGACAGGGGCGACAGACGGCGGGTCATGCTCCTGTCCGACTTCGCCTGCGCGGGCATCCAGCTCGTGCTCGCCTGCCTGATCCTCTTCGGCGAGCTCCGGCTCTGGCAGGTCTACCTGCTGATCGTCGCGTTGTCGATCGCGACGAACTTCCAGCGCCTGGCGTACACGTCCGCCATTCCCCAGCTCGTGCCCAAGCGCTACCTCGGGCACGCGATGGGCGTCAGCCAGATGACCAACGGTGTCGCGCAGCTCGTCGTGCCGCTGATCGCCGCCGGGCTGCTCGCCTGGATCAAGCTGGGCGGGATCGTGATCATCGATGTGGCCAGCTACGCCTTCGCCATCGTCACCGTGCTGGCCGTCCGGTTCCCGAACACGCTCCCGTGGCGGCCGCGCGAACCGCTGAGCACCGAGATCCGCAAGGGCTTCGCCTACACCTGGAACGAACGCGGCCTGCGGGCGATGCTCGTCTTCTTCGCGGTGCTGAACATCTTCCTCTCCCCGCTCCTGCTGCTCGTCTCTCCCCTCGTCCTGTCCTTCGCCACGCTCACCGAGGTGAGCGTGATCTCCGTGGTGACCGGCCTCGGCGTGATGCTGGGCGGGCTGACGATGGCCATCTGGGGCGGGCCGGCCAAGTGGCGCTTCCGCGGGGTGCTCGCCTCGACGATGGCCATCGCGGCCGGCAGCGTGGTCACCGGCCTACGCCCGTCCCTGATCGTGATCGGTGTGGGCGCGTTCGCGCTGACGTACTTCCTGACCCTGATGAACGCGATGTACTCGACCATCGTGCAGATCAAGGTGCCCTACCGCTATCACGGCCGGGTCTTCGCGCTGAACACGCTCGTGGCCTGGTCGACCCTCCCGATCGGGATGGGACTCGTCGCCCCCCTGGGCGCCGCGCTGTTCGACCCCATGCTCGCTCCCGGCGGGGCACTCGCCTCGACGGCCGGCGCGCTGATCGGCGTCGGCCCCGGACGCGGCATAGCGTTCCTGTACCTGGTGTGCGCGCTCGGCATGGCGGCCGTCGTGGCGGGCGCGCTACGCGTACGGCGCCTGTCCCGCTTCGACGCCGACATGCCCGACGCCCTGCCGGACGACCTCGTCGGCATGGAGACCATCCAGAAGCGCCGCGAGGCGAAGACGACCGCGGCCGCGTAGCGGCCAGGCCGGCAAGGCACGCTCGCGATGTGCCCACAGGAGTAACCGGACCAAGAGACCTCCGGGCAGCGCCACGCCGCTCGGAGGTCTCACGTTTCTCGTGCGAACCGACGAGGATGTCTCCCTCCAAGCGCCGGACCCGCCCCGCGAGAGCGACGCGGCTCCCTCACGCCTTCCGGAGCCCGGCGAACTGCAGGCCCGTGAACCCCGCCACCCCTGCCGCCTGGACGATCACGAAGGCCGCCCCCAGACCGGCCACCGGGAACCATCCGGCGATCAGCATCTCCACGCTCGCCGCCACCCAGGCCACGTTGACCACCATCACCGCGATCACCGCCGCCCTGTTCACCACCGGACGGGTGGCGACGTAGAGGAGGTCAGCGGCGAAGACGACCAGGAACGCGCCGACCGGCACGAGGAAGGCGGCAGGCAGGCCGAACATCGAGCCGGAGATCGCCGCGACGGCCAGGAGGGCGAGGCTGATGGCGCCCGACGCGATCGCGTCCAGCTTGAGCGCGAACCGCAGCAGCTTGGCCTCGGCGTCGGAGTTGACGGTAGTGGTGGGCGCGGTGGCGATGGCGGCCATGATCAGATCCTTTCGTGCGGGACGCTGTCGTCCCTGTGCCAACGAAATTACGCAGGGCGGCGCCGCGCCGAATCTGTCATCGTGACGGTAGTGCCCGGTCACGGTCACCCGCTCACACGGGGCGGCGGGCGCCTGGCCTTCACCGCCCCTGTCAGGCCGGAGACATGATCCGCGTTCCGTTGGATTAGATTTCGGCCATGTTGTACGGGCGGGCCGCGGAGCAGGCCCAGGTGGACCGGCTGCTGGCGAACGCGCGGTCCGGGCGCAGTGGTGTGCTGGTTATACGCGGCCAGCCGGGTATCGGGAAGACCGCGCTGCTCGGCCACCTGACGGAGCGGGCCGCGGGGGTGCGGGTGCTCCACGGGGTCGGCATCGAGTCCGAGGCGGAGCTGCCGTATGCCGCCCTGCATCTGCTCCTGCGTTCCGACCTCGACCGGATCGCCGTGCTGCCCGAGGCGCAGGCGGCGGCGCTGCGGGGCGCGCTGGGGCTGGGGGCGACGGTTCCGGAGAACCGGTTCCTCGTCGGGCTGGCCGTGCTCAGCCTGCTGGCCGAGATCGCGGGCGACGGGGCGCTGCTCTGCCTGGTCGACGACGCGCAGTGGTTCGATCGGGCGTCCATCGACACGCTGGTGTTCGTGGCGCGGCGGCTGGACGCGGAAGGCGTCGCGCTGGTGTTCGCGGGCAGGGAGGAGTTCCGTCCCCAGGGGCTGCCCGAGCTGTGGCTCGACGGTGTGGACCGCGACGCCGCCGTCGCGCTGCTGGCCGAGTCGACCAGGGACCTGGCGCCGAAGGTGCGTGACCGCGTCCTGGACGAGGCGGGCGGCAATCCCCTCGCGCTCATCGAGCTGCCGTCCACGCTCACCGCGGAGCAGCAGGCCGGGCAGCTGAACCCGTTCACCACGATTCCGGTCGCCAACCGGGTGCAGGAGGCCTTCCAGCAGCAGATCAGGGCGCTGCCCGGCACGGCTCAGGCCCTGCTCGCGGTGCTCGCCGCCGACGACACGGGCGACCTCGGCATCGTGCTGCGCGCCGCGGAGTCCTTCTCCGCCGAGCTGGCAGACCTGGAAGCGGCGGAGCAGGCCAAGCTGGTCACGGTGAACGGGGCCGTGGTGGCCTTCAGGCACCCGCTCATCAGAGCCGCCGCCTACCAGAACATGCCGTTGACCTCGCGGCTGGCCGTACGGCGTGCGCTCGCCGGGGTGCTCGACGGCGACGAGCACGCCGATCGCCGGGCCTGGCATCTGGCCGCGGCGACGACCACGCCCGACGAGGCCGTGGCGCGCGAGCTGGAGCTGGCCGCGGAGCGGGCGCGCACCCGTTCCGGCTACGCGGCCATGGCCGCGGCCTACGAGCGGGCCGCGGAAGTCACCCCCGACGCCGCCAAGCGGTCGGTACGGCTGGCCGCGGCGGCCGTGGCGGCCAGCGACGCGGGCCTGCCGGCCCGCGCGGGCTCGCTGGCCGACCGGGCCAGCGAGGAGATCCAGGACCCGCTGGCCCTCGCCCACCTGATCCAGGTGCGCGCCCATCGGGAGTTCGAGCAGGGCAGCCGGGCCGTGGCCGGCGAGCTCATCATCGCCGGCGCGGAGCGGGTCGCCCCGCTGGACGCCGAGCGGGCGGCCTACCTGATCGTGGAGGCGGTGCGCTGCGGGTGGTACGCCAGTGACCCGGGGCTGGTGGAGCAGGCGGCAAGGCTGCTCAGGACCCTGCCCGAGATCGGCTCACCGCTGGTGAGCGGCGCGCTCGGGCTGGCCGCACTGGTCAACGGCGATCTGAGGGACGCGGTCACTCTCATGCGGGAGCTGGTGCTCGCCCCGGATCTGTCCGCGCTCCGGGTGCCGGGCATGCTCTTCGTGGCCCAGCTGTGCGCGCCGATCGGACGCTACGGTCAGGGCGAGGCCGCCGCAGCGCGCGTCGAGGCCGAGTGCAGGGCCCATGACATGGGCGGCTGGCTGACCATCGCCGTGGAGACCCGGCTGCAGGCGCAGATGCTGCAGGGCAGGTATCGCGAGGCGGCGACCGAGCTGGAGGAGATCATCCCCGTGACCGGCGACCTGGGGCAGCGGAACGGAGCGGTCGCGCTCACCGCGTTGCTCGCCTTGGCACGTGGCGAGCTGGGCGACGAGCAGGGTTGCCGGACGGCGGCCGCGGCCGTCTTCGAACAGGCGGGAACGCGCGGGCTACGCGTGGCCGAGGCGATCGCGGTGGCCGGGCTCGGCCGGCTGGAGCTCGCGCTGGGCCGTCCTGAGGCGTCGCTGGAGATCCTGGAGAGGATTTCGGCCGCCAACGCGCCGGTGTCGGTCTTCTTCGCCCCCGACCGGATCGAGGCCGCCGTCAGGGCCAGGGAGCCCGAGCGGGCGCGCGAGCTCCTGGCGTACTACTCGACCTGGGCGGCCGGCGTCGGCGTGCCGTCCGCAGACGCGGTCGTCCTGCGCTGCCGCGCCCTCGTCGAGGACGACGAGGACCTGTACGAGGAGGCCGTGCGGGCGCACGAGCAGGGCGAGCAGCCGCACGAGCGGGCCCGCACGCGGCTGCTCTACGGCGAGTGGCTGCGGCGGGCGCGCAAGCGCGCCGCCGCCCGCGCCCAGCTGCGCGCCGCCCTGGAGACCTTCGACCGGCTCGGCATGGCCCTGTGGGCCGAGCGTGCCCGCGCGGAGCTGCGCGCCACCGGCGACGTCCCCGCGGCCCCGCGCCAGGCGGACGATCCGCTCAGCGTGCTCACCGCACAGGAGAGGCAGGTGGTACGGCTGGCCGCCACGGGCGCGTCCAACCGCGACATCGCGGCCCAGCTGTACCTCAGCCCGCGCACCGTCGGCTACCACCTCTACAAGGCCTTCCCCAAGCTGGGAGTCTCCTCGCGAGCGGAGCTGGCCGCGATCACCACCTGAGCGTGCCGACAGCCCACTGATCTCGGCTTTGTCGGCGACGAACGCCGCCACTTCATGCTGGACACGCGTACGGCCCGGGCGTGGCCGGCACAGGCCCGGCCCACCCGGCTGATCGGCGGCGGTTTCCGGTCACCCGACCAGGCCGTCCAGGCATCTCTGAGCCGCTCCTTCGACGTGGTGATCCATCTCCACCAGGTCAAGGCCGCCGTCGCCGAAAACGGCGCTCCCACCCGCTCATTCCGGCTCACACCCGGTGCCAGCGGGCCTCCGCGAAGCAGTAGACGGCGAACAGCACCAGGCCGATCGCGATCACGACGAGCAGCCACGGGCCGACCGGGGTGCCGGCGAGCGACTTGAGCGCGCCGTCGATGCCGACCGCCTTGTCGGGGTCGTACGTGAGGGCGGCCTCGCCGATCAACGCGCCGGCGGCGAGGGCGATGACGCCGCGGGCGACATAGCCGGCCTTACCGATGTTGACCACGAGGCCGCGGGCGCGCGGCTCGGTCACGTGCATGTCCCGCATGAACTTCCCGGTCCACCCCTCGTGGATCCAGTACGCGCCGAAGCCGATCAGGGCGAGCGCTATCAGGGCGACCAAGATCTGACCACCGGGCAGGTCGAAAAGCGCCTCGGTGGCGTCCTGCGACTGGCTGTCGGTCGAGGAGGCGGCCTTGTTCTTGGTGAGCAGAGCCACCATCGAGTACACCAGGGCGCCGTAGACGGCCGCCTTGGCGACGGACTCGACGCGGTGATGGACCTCGGGCCGGCCCCAGACGGCCTCGAACACCTGCCAGATCGTCAGCGCGGCGAGGCCGACGGCCATGACCCACAGCAGGGTGTCGCCGAGGGGCGCGTCGCGCACGATGTGGATCGCGCTGCTCTTGTCCGCCTCGCCGCCGCTACCGAAGGCGATCTGCAGCGCGACCAGCCCGATGATCGCGTACAGGACGCCACGCGCGGCGAACCCGATTTTGGCGAGCTTCTCCAGGACGGGATGGTCGGCCACTCGCCGCGCCGCACCCTCCAACCGCCGGCCGGCCTGATTCGCGGTCGTCATCGCGGTTCCTCTCCTAGGGGGATCCGCCTGCCTGCTGACCTGAACCGAGACGGTCAAACGTGCGGGTTTTATACCCACTTCCCGTTATATGAACAACTTCCCGGTTAATTGCCCTCTCACATTCCGCCGGGTTGGTCACCTGTCCGGGTCCCGTGTCAGAGTGACCGGCATGTTCGCGATCACCGTACTGACAGAGGACGGTCGCCGGCACGTCCGGCAAGCGCCGAGCAGCTCGCCGAACTGGTCGACCGGCTGGGCGGCCAGGGCGAAAGGTTCCTGGTCGTTCAGCGGATTCCCGACCTCCCCGACGTCTTCATGCAGGTATGGCACGAGGACGGAGGCGACTATGTGCTGGAACACCGCGACGGGGCACCCGACCGGCACTCCCAAGCAATACTCGACAGGCCCGACTCGGTGATCTCGGCCATGACCCGTTGGGCGCGCCTGGACGACGGATGGGGATCCGGACTGGACTGGACCCCGCTGGACTTGGACATCCCCGAGCCCCTCTCCCTCTCGAACTTGACCAGGACGAACGCGAAAAGCTTGATGCGCGCATCCGTGAAGCGATCTCGAGTGGTTACGCGACGCGGGCACAACTGATCGAGATCGCCGTGTCAGGCGACCGCCGCCCGGTCTCCCCCGAACAAGCACGCCGGCTGGTGGACCGACTGTGGCTGGAACGAGTCGAGGAGCAGGCCTCCTGGAAGGGAGAGACGGACCCGGAACGGCTCAGCCGGGCTTTCGCCACCCTGGAAGCCGCAGGCATCACGGCAAGGGAGAACTTCGCCTGCTGCCGTACCTGCGGTCAGGCGGAGATCGGTGCGGCAGGTTCACCGGATGCCCGCGGCTATGTCTACTTTCACCGCCAGCACACGGACCGGGCCACGGCCGGACACGGGCTGACACTCCTGTACGGCGGGTTCGACGATTCATCGGGCACGACGGCGTCCGTTGGACGAGAAATCGTGGCCGCGCTCGAACAGACCGGCCTTTCGGTGGAGTGGAATGGCGACCCCCGGCAGACCATCGCTGTTGTTCCCCTCGACTGGCGCAAACGCCTCATCGGCTGAGGGATGCACAAACCGTTCCCCGAGGGCGATCACCCGCATGGTCGTCGCGGCCGGCCGTAGAGGCCGCCGCGCACGAGTCGACGGGCCCTTGTAGCAGCTGACAGCGAGGGTTACAATCCGAAAATCTTAGTAAAGTTTCCTAACGATAAACTTTCCCTTCGCTCTCTGTGAGGCCGCTCCACCACGCGCACCCGCTCCCAGGCGGCCTTGCCGTTCGACCGGCGGGCCATGCGATGCCGACCACGACCTCGGCATGGCGGCCCGGTGGCGCACACGACCTGGCCCGTGACCGCCCCGCCCGCACGCGGAGGGGACGCCGCGCGGGCGAGCCATCGGCACACTCCACCCCCCACCCCCAGGGAGTGTCACGTGAGATTCCGTGTACTCATCCTCGCGGTCGTGGCCGTCTTCGTGACGGGCCTGGGCCTCCCGGCGCCGGCCGGAGCCGACGCGGCACGGCAGGCGAGCGTCCAAGCCGCCGCGCCCGACTGGGCGCCCTTTACCGCCTACACCGTCGGCACGGTCGTCAGCTACAACGGCGTCGAATACCGGTGCCTACAGACCCACACGTCCATGCCCGGCTGGGAGCCCGCCACGACCCCGGTGCTGTGGCAGCCCGTCACCGTGCTCCCGGTCCCGGCGAACGTGCGCGTCACCGGCGCCACCTCCAGCAGCCTCTCACTGGCCTGGGACGCCTCCGGCGACACCGTCACCGGATACCGGATCTACGAGGGCGGCACGCAGCGCGCGCAGGTCACCACCACCACCGCCACCATCTCCGACCTCGGCAAATGCGAGACCCACAAGTACACGATCAAGACCTACAACGGCAACGGGGAGTCGGCGGGCCGTGACGTGAGGGCCACCACGATGGACTGCACCTTGGTGTCCTGGGTCGTCTACGCTCCCTACACCGCCGGCACGGTCGTCGTCCACAACGGCGTCACCTACCAGTGCCTGCAGAACCACACCTCCCTGCCCGGCTGGGAGCCCCCCAACGTCCCGTCGCTGTGGGAGCGCGTCCGCCCCTGGGAGCCCTCGACCGCCTACAACGCCGGCACGGTCGTCACCTACAACGGCGTCACCTACCAGGGCCTGCGAAACCACACCTCCGCCCCCGGCCAGGAGCCCGAGGGCGACCCGGCGCTGTGGCAGCGTGTCACCCGTAGCGACGACGTCGAACCCTCGTTCCCGGCGAACCTGCGCGTCACCGGCACCACCTCCGGCAGCGTCTCGCTGGCCTGGGACGCCTCCACCGACGACGTCCGCCTCGCCGGATACGAGGTCTACCGCGGAAACACACTGGTGGCCGCCGTACCCGACACCAGCTACACCGACTCGGGCCTGGCCGCCTCCACCACCTACACCTACATGCTGCGCGCCCGCGACGCCGCCGGCAACCGCTCGGACGCCGCCTGGGTCACCGCCACCACCGCGGCACCGGCACCCGGCCAGCCCGGCACCGCCTGGGCGACCGCTAACAACACCAGCGTCACGCTGACCTGGGGCGCCTCCAGCGGCACCGTGACCGGCTACCGGATTTACGAGGGCGGCACGCAGCGGGCGCAGGTCACCACCACTACCGCCACCGTCTCCGGCCTCGGCAAGTGCGAGACCCACAAGTACACGATCAAGGCCTACAACGTCAGCGGGGAGTCGGCGGGCCGTGAGGTGAGCGCCACCACGACCGGCTGCACCAGCCCCAACCCCAACCCCTCCAGGCTGCCCGGCGCCCCGTACCTGTACATGGGCTCGGGGAACCCGCCCAACCCGGGCACGGTCATGGTCAACACCGGCATCAAGTCCTTCACGATGGCCTACATCCAGGCCACAGGCGGCTGTAACCCGGCGTGGGACGGCCTGCGCCCGCTGACCGGTGGCATCGACGCCTCGGCGATCAACACGATCAGGTCCATGGGCGGCAGCGTGGGAATCTCCTTCGGCGGCTGGAGCGGCGACAAGCTCGGCCCGTACTGCCCGAACCCGCCGGCCTTCGCCCAGGCGGTCCAGAAGGTCATCGACGCCCTCCACCCGGCCGTGGTCGACTTCGACATCGAGAACGCCGACGAGTTCGAGAACTACACCGTCCAGGACCGCATCCTCAACGGCCTGAAGATCGTCCGGCAGAACAACCCGAACGTCAAGATCACCATCACCATCCCGACGCTCAGGACCGGCCTGAACCCCGCGGGCATCCGCCTGGTCAACCAGGCCAAGGCCCTGGGCGCACCGATCGACAACTACACGATCATGGCCTTCGACTTCGGCGGCATCGACATGTACCAGGACACCGTCAACGCCTCCGAGGGTCTCAAGAGCTCCCTGAAGAGCGTGTTCGGCTGGAGTGACGCCGAGGCCTACGCCCACATGGGCATCTCGGGCATGAACGGCACGTCCGACTGGGGGGAGACCACGACCCCGGCCCAGTGGACCCAGATCCGTGACTGGGCCAAGACCAAGGGCCTCACCCGGCTCACCTTCTGGGCGGTCAACCGCGACCAGCCCGGCTGGCAGTTCACCCAGATCACCGCCGGCTTCTGACGGCCCGACCACCACGACACGACGAAGGGGGCAGACAGAAGGACGTACGGCTTCACGGGCGCCGGTCAGCGGCTACGCAGGTACCGCCAACCCAGTGCCCCGTACCAGATCATGATCGGCA
Organism: Sphaerisporangium krabiense; assembly: GCF_014200435.1. Taxonomy (NCBI): domain Bacteria; kingdom Bacillati; phylum Actinomycetota; class Actinomycetes; order Streptosporangiales; family Streptosporangiaceae; genus Sphaerisporangium; species Sphaerisporangium krabiense. The sequence goes on from NZ_JACHBR010000001.1 coordinate 1,364,968, forward strand.
GATGGAGGGCGTACCCGAGCTGTTCCAGCGCCACCGTGGGCCCAGCTGTCCCGGTCGTCCACGGAAGCGCGACCGCGGCCAGACCTGAGATCGCGGCGACCACACCGGCGATGCGCAGCCCGGTCGGCATCGGGACGCCGACCGCTGCGGCGACGGTGGCGGCGACCCACAGCAATCCGGCCAGGTTGACCGCCCACTTGGCGGTGAGCAGTACCGCCCAGGCCACGGTGGCGACCGCCGGGGCGGTGGGGTCGGCGGCCAACTGGGTCAGCGCCAGGTTCCCTGCGTCATGAAGCAGGCCTGCCAGCCCGGCGGCGGCCAGCAGTCCACCGGCCGGCGTCACCAGGTGCTGTCCGGGTGCCTGGGCGGAGCGGGCGGACATCATGAGCCCGGCCGCGGTCAGTGCCAGCCAGCCCAGCACGTCGAAGGCCAGCTCGGTCAGATGCAGCCCGACCTGCTCACCCACCGCGGCCAGCACGGCATCGGGGTCGGCTGGATTCAGGGTCAACCCCGATGGCACCACGATGGCCGCACCGGCGATCATGGCCACCAACGAGGTCAACAGCAGGACACCGGTAAGCCGAGTCCGAGGGTTCGAATTGGTCATGGACGGTGACGGTAGGACCTTGCCGCAAGGACAAAGTCAACATTCCGGAGAGAGGAGCCAGGGTGTGGCGGATCGGACAACTGGCGCGCATGGTCGGCGTATCCGAACGGACCCTGCGCCATTACGACAAGATCGGACTGCTTCCTCCTGCCGCGGTAGACCGATCCACCGGCTACCGCCGGTACGGCGTGGCCGAGCTGTCGCGATTGGAACGCATCCGCGGCTTACAGCGCCTCGGCCTGCCGTTACGGCAGATCGCCGATCTGCTGGACGCTCCTGAGGCACAGCTGCGCCAGGCCCTGGCCGAGATCGTGACGGGCATCAAGCATGACATCGCCGCCCTTGCCGCCGCCGCGGCTCACGCCGAGGACCGCCTTGCCACGCCGATGTCGATCCTGCCCCAGCAAACCACAGTGGGCTCTCGCCGCCTACGCGTACGCCGTTTGCGCCTCGATCATCCATCCGAGCTCGCCGCCCTGTGCCCGGCACCGCCGGCGACCCTGCTGACCTGGCTGCGCGGGCAGCCGACCGGCGGGTTCACGGCGGCGGTGACCACCGATCACGACGGCGAGCGACTCACCCTGCCCGCTCGCGCCGTCGTGCGAGCCGTCGTTCCGCCTTCCACAGACGTGGTCCGCGCCGGGCAGGACCTGTTCTCCTGGTTGCACCGCCACCACTTGGCCATCACCGGCCCTACCGTGGAAGAACGCCTCATCGACGCCGAGGGCGCCCACGCCGTCGTCCTCGAAGTCTCCGTACACCCCCGACGACACACCCCCGCGGCCTGACCCCTCCACACGCCTCCCGCTCACCGATCTCCACCCGCGCAGCTTGCGGAGTGACTCGGCGCGCTCGTATCGAAGGCTTGGTGACGTGCGACCATGCGTCGGAGTGACAGAACCGGCGAAATCCCCTCTGGCCCTCGATCACCACCAGACAAAGCCGACCGCCCAAGGGCCGAGATCAGTCAGTCACCGCAGCCCTACGCCTCACCGGTCGTCAGGCCGATCGGGCAGGACACCCCCGTGCCGCCGATACCGCAATACCCATTTGGCACCTTGTACAGGTACTGCCGGTGGTAGCACCGCGCTTCTGGCGGCAACTGGGGACCAAGGGCCCAGCGGCACCGCCCCCATGGCGGAACATCAACACGGCCGACGTAGTGTTCGGGAAATACCGACTCTCCGCCTACGACGGAGGTAGAGTTTTTTCTGAACACCAAGAGGACTGGAGACCTGATGGACGCCAGGCCACAACCTCGGACCGAGACCGAAGTTCTGGCGGCGGGGATGGCCGTGCTCGACGATCGGTTGCCGACTGAGTGGAGCGTCCAATCTCTCAGCCACAGCCAGAGAGTCCACGATGCAGACTTCGACGCACTCTGGAAGGTGACCGCACCGGACGGAACCTCGACGATGCTGCTAGTCGAATCCAAGCACGTAGTCGAAAGTCGCGACACCGCCACGCTGCTTTATAAACTGAACGCCTACACGGCACAGTTCCCTGGCAGCCACGGGGTTGTAGTCTCGAGGTACCTCTCGCCGCCCGTGCGTAGGCGACTTTCCGATGCCGGACTGTCCTACATAGACGCGACAGGAAACATATACCTGAGCGTCCCGCGGCCCGGTCTGTACCTAGCGGACCGGGGGGCTGACCGCGACCCGTGGCGCGGTCCCGGAAGACCACGCGGAACATTGAAGGGCGCTCCCGCAGCGAAGGTCGTGCGAGCGCTGGTGGACTACGCCAAGTCGTGGCCGATCCGCGAACTGATCGATGCCTCCGGCGTTTCTACTGGCTCGGTTTATCGAGTGATCGATTTCTTGGAGACCGAGGATCTAGTGACACGGAGCAGTTCAGGGGCAGTCACCGCGCCCGACTGGGTCGCACTGCTGAGGCGCTGGAGCGAAGACTACGGGTTTGTGCGTAACAGTCACGTCACACGCTGGATAGCGCCCCGAGGTCTCTCAAGCCTCGTTCAGCGGGCGTCAGGCAGTCCTACTCAGTACGCCGCGACCGGGACCTTGGCCGCTGCCAACTGGGCCCCCTATGCGCCCGCTCGCTCCGCAATGATCTACACAGCGGATGCCGGGCAAGCCGCGCAACTCTGGGATCTTCGCCCTGCTGATGCTGGGGCCAATGTGATGCTGGCCGAGCCCAAGACCGACGTCGTCTTCGCCCGCACCTTGGTCGACGCTTCTGGCCTCACGATCGCCGCACCATCCCAGGTCGCGGTCGACTTGATGACGGGTCCTGGCCGCAGCCCTTCCGAAGCCGAAGAACTCATCGAATGGATGACACTGAATGAATCCTCCTGGCGTGGATAGTGGCGACATCCTCGTCCGTTCTCGATCTGCGCTCCTCGACGCCATGGCTGCGCTGGATGCTCATCGCGATGCTGTGATCGTAATCGGCGCACAGGCGATCTACCTGCGCACTTCGGGAAGCCCCGTCGCGCTCGCTGAAACGACGAAGGACAGTGATCTCGCACTCGACCCAAGAGTGTTGGAAGACGAACCACTTCTCGAGAGGTCCATGATCCGCGCGGGGTTCTACCGTGACCCCATCAATGGACAGCCTGGCTCATGGCTGAATGCTGAGGGCATCCCCGTCGACCTCATGGTCCCTGAAGCTCTCGCAGGACCAGGTAGCAAGAACACACGAGGAGCCCGTATCCCACCGCATGATCGCCGTGCTGCCCGTCGTGCTCGGGGTCTCGAAGCCGCCGTCATCGACAACACGTTCATGGACGTTTCCGCTCTTGACCAAGAGGACACCCGTACATACCGAGTGAGAGTGGCCGGACCTGCCGCCCTGCTGGTGGCCAAGCTCCACAAGATCGGCGAACGAGTTTCTGCGCCTCACCGGCTGAACGATAAGGACGCGCACGACGCCTACCGCGTTTTGATCCACGCCGACACCGCCGAACTCGCCGCCGCCTTCAACGCCCTTCTTCGAGAGCCCATCAGCAGTGAAGTCACCACCGAGGCCATCGAATCTCTGCGCACGTTGTTCGCGATCGGTCCAGACGCACTCGGTGCAAGGATGGCCGGACGCGCGGAAGAGGGGATCGGCGAACCCGAGACGGTTGCGCTAGCGACGTCCCTCCTCGCCGCTGATCTGCTTCGGGCCTTGGAGCTCGACTGAGTCATTTCCAACCGTGCTGTCACAACAGCCCGGCGAGCCTCTGTTCGCGCCCATACCGGCCTCGCGTGCGCCGAACCAGCTCCCATATACACGATCCGGGAGTTTCGGGGGTGTGGGGGCGGAGCCCCTGCCTTGGGGTTTGGGGCGAGAGCCCCAATGAACACAATCCGAGCGGAGCGAGGGCCATTTCGGGCGGGCGTCCACGACAGGGGGCCGTACCTCGCGGGAGGTACGGCCGCTCATTCGGGTCAGGCTTCGCCGGTGGTGAGGCCGATGGGGCAGCTCACGCCGGTGCCGCCGACGCCGCAGTAGCCGTTTGGGACCTTGTGCAAGTACTGCTGGTGGTAGTCCTCGGCGAAGTGGAAGGGCGGGGCAGAGGCTATTTCGGTGGTGATGGTGCCGTAGCCGGCCTTGGTGAGGACCTGCTGGTAGGCGTCGCGGGAGGTTTCGGCGGACTTTTGCTGTTCAGGGGTGTGGGTGTAGATGGCGGAGCGGTACTGGGTGCCGGTGTCGTTGCCCTGGCGCATGCCCTGGGTGGGGTCGTGGGACTCCCAGAAGAGCTTGAGGAGTTCCTCGTAGGAGACGCGAGCCGGGTCGTAGACGACGCGGACGACCTCGGTGTGGCCGGTGAGGCCGGTGCACACCTCTTCGTAGGTCGGGTTGGGGGTGTAGCCGCCCTGGTAGCCGACGGCGGTGGTGACGACGCCGGGGGTCTGCCAGAACTTGCGCTCGGCGCCCCAGAAGCAGCCGAGGCCGAAGTCGGCGATCTCGGTGCCCTCGGGGTAGGGCGGGGCGAGGGGCGCGTCGAGGACCGCGTGGCGGGCGGGGACGGGCATCGTCTCGGCGCGGCCGGGGAGCGCGTCCTCGGGGGTGACCATCGAGGTCTTGTTGTTGCCGAAGAGCCAGCCCATCGTGCACCTCCGTCAGAGTGTTCGTGCAGTCAAGCCAACCACGGGAGCGGCCGCGTTGTTCCCTGGCGTTAGCAACGCTTAAGCCAGCGTGAAGCCCTACTTATTTGTGATAAAGACAGTAAGTAGCGAAGATAGGGTACATGCCTGAATCGCGTCGTGGTGTGCTCTACGGCATCGCCGCTTACACCATGTGGGGCCTCTTCCCCCTCTACTGGCCACTGCTCAAGCCCGCCGGGGCCGTGGAGATCCTCGCCCACCGGATGGTCTGGTCGCTGGTCGTGGTGATCGCCGTGCTGCTCGTCCGACGCCACTGGTCCTGGTTCCGCGAGCTCATGCGCCAGCCCAGAAAGCTGGCCCTGCTCACGCTGGCCGCCGTGATCGTCTCGGTGAACTGGGGCGTCTACATCTACGCCGTCAACGCCGGGCACGTGGTCGAGAGCGCGCTCGGGTACTTCATCAACCCCCTGGTCAGCGTACTGTTCGGCGTGCTGGTGTTCCGGGAGCGCCTGCGCCCGTGGCAGTGGGCGGCCGTGGGGCTCGGCGCGCTGGCCGTCGTGGTCCTGACCACCGACTACGGACGGCCGCCGTGGATCGCGCTCGTGCTCGCGGCGTCCTTCGGCACGTACGGCGTGGTGAAGAAGGTCGCGAACGTGGGGGCGGCCGAGAGCCTGACCGTGGAGACGCTGGTGCTGCTGCTGCCGGCGCTCGGCTACCTGACGTTCCTGCAGGCCCAGGGCACCGCGACGTTCGGCGGCCACGGTTTCGGCCATGCCGCGCTGCTCGCCGGCGGTGGTGTGATCACGGCGGTGCCGCTCATGGCGTTCACGGCCTCCGCGATCCGGGTGCCGCTCACCGTGATCGGCCTGCTCCAGTACATCGCGCCGATCCTGCAGTTCCTGTGCGGCGTGCTGATCGCCCACGAGACCATGCCCCCCAGCCGCTGGGCCGGGTTCGTCATCATCTGGCTGGCCCTGGCGGTGTTCAGCTGGGAGGGACTGCGCCACGCCCGGCAGACCCGGCGCGCCGCCACCGCGACGCGGGCCCTGGAGACCGTGTGAGACCGCGATCTACCGCGCCGGACGTACCCGGTGGGCCGTCGCTACCCCACGGGCGGTAGGAGCGGCGTCCACGGCGGGGTGACGACCGCCGTCCCCGCCGCGCGAGAGCATCGACGGGAACCGAGGGGGTACCGTCATGGCTGATCGTCTGTTTCGTTTCGGGGTGGTGGCGGCGTCGGCGGCCGACGCCGGCCAGTGGGCCGGGCTGGCCCGGCGCGCCGAGGACCTGGGCTACGCCACGTTCCTCACGCCGGACACGCTGAACACCCTTCCCCCGCTGCTCGCGCTGAGCGCCGCCGCGTCGGCGACGACCACGATCGGGCTCGGCACCTTCGTGCTGGCCGTGCCGTACCGGCGTCCCGAGCAGCTCGCGTGGGAGGTCGCCGGGGTGAACTTCCTGTCCGGCGGACGCTTCGAGCTCGGCCTCGGCGCCGGACGCCCGGACGCCCGGGCTGACTGCGCCAGGCTCGGTGTGCCGTTCGGCGGCTACGACGAGCGGATCCGGCGGCTGGAGGAGGTGATCCGCCAGGTCAGGAAGTGGCCCGCGGTCGGCTCGTCGGCGCCGGGGCCGTCGCCGCGTGTGCTGATCGCCGCCGCGGGGGCCCGCATGCTGGGGTTCGCCGCGCGCAACGCCGACACCGTCGCGGTGGCGCTGGACGCCACCACCCCGGAGGACGGCCTGGCCGAGCCCGTACGGCTGCTGCGGCTGGCCAGTGACGACTTCGACCGGCTGGAGATCAGCACCGGGCTGCACGTGGTGGGCGACGAGGTGCCGCCGTGGCTGGCGCGGCAGCTCGGGCCGGACGTGCCGGAGGACTCGATCGCCGTGCTGCGGGGCACGCCGCGCGAGATGGCCGACCGGCTGCTGCGCCGCAGGGACGCCTACCAGGCGTCGTACATCACGGTGAACGCGATGTTCGCCGACCGCCTGGCCCCCGTGGTGGAGCTGCTCGCCGGTAAGTAGGGGCGCGGTCAGCCCGAGCGGTCGGCCACGTAGGCGCACAGGGCCAGCAGGGCATCGCGGGCCGGGATGTCCGGCAGGGCGGCCAGGTCCGCGCGGGCCCGCTCCACCCACGCCATCAGGTCGGCGCGGGCGCGGGCCATCGCCGGGTTCGCCCGCAGCAGCGTGACGGCCTCGTCGATGTCCTGGTCGGCGACCGGGCCGGCCAGCAGCTCGCGCAGCCGGGCGTCCTCGGGCCCGGTCGAGTCGAGGGCGTAGAGGACGGGCAGCGTGCGGATGCCCTCGCGCAGGTCCGTCCCGGGGGTCTTGCCGCTCTCGCCGGCGGAGGAGGCGACGTCGAGCAGGTCGTCGCCGAGCTGCCAGGCGACGCCGATGGCCTCGCAGGCGCTGGTGAGGCGGCTCACGACCTCGTCGGGCGCCCCGGACAGCATCGCGCCGAACCGCCCGGACGTGGCGATCAGCGAACCCGTCTTGTCGGCGAGCACCTCGATGTAGTGGGTGATCGCGTCGACCCCGGGACGCGGCCCGATCGTCTCGCGGATCTGCCCGCGCACCAGCCGAGAGAACGTCCGCGCCTGGATGCGGACCAGTTCGGGCCCGAGGTCGGCGAGGATCTCCGACGCCTGCGCGAAGAGGTAGTCCCCGGTGAGGATCGCCACGGTGTTGTCCCACCGCGCGTTCGCGGACGGCGACCCCCTGCGCACCCGGGCCTCGTCCATCACGTCGTCGTGGTAGAGCGTCGCCAGGTGGGTGAGCTCGATGACGACCGCCCCCGGCACGACGCCGGGGGCGGTGGCGTCACCGAAATGGGACGCCAGGAGCACGATCATCGCGCGGAAACGCTTGCCTCCGGCCAGAATGAGATGCCGGGACGCCTCCGCGACGAAGGCGTCCTCGCTGTCTGCGGCCGAGCGGAGCAGTTTCTCGACGGCGTCGAGGCCGCTCGCGATATCCGCGGCCAGTCCTTCGTCGATGAATGGCAGGTCGACTACGGGCGGCGCGGCCATGAAGCATGTACTCCTAACGAACGAACAACGACTGCGCGGCCGAATGCGCGAGGTCGAGCACCGGCTGCGGGAAGACCCCGAGGACTACGGTAGCCGCAGCGGCGAGCGTGACCACAGCCGCGGTGCCCATGCTCGGCAGCGCGATCGTCGGACCCTCGGCGGCGGGCTCGTTGAAGAACATCAGGACGATGACGCGGACGTAGAAGAACGCCGCCATCGCCGATGTCACGACGCCGACGATGACCAGCGCCACGTTGCCGCTCGCCACGGCCGGGGCGAACACGGCGTACTTGCCGAAGAACCCGGACGTCAGCGGAATGCCGGCGAAGGCGAGCAGGAAGAGGGCGAAGATGCCCGCGAGCACGGGCGACCTCTTGCCGAGCCCGGCCCAGCGCGACAGGTGCCCGGCCTCGCCGCCGGCCTCGCGGATCATCGTGACGACCGCGAACGCGCCCACCGTGGCGAACCCGTAGGTCACCAGGTAGAACAGGATGCCCGACAGGGACGCCGCGTTCTGGGCCTCCTTGCCGGTGGACACCACGGCGACCAGCAGGAAGCCGGTGTGCGCGATCGACGAGTAGGCCAGCATGCGCTTGATGTCGGTCTGGGTGATCGCGAGCACCGCACCGACGATCATGGTGAGGATCGCCACGCCCCACAGCACCGGGGTCCACTCGGTGTCGAGGTTGCCGAGGGCCACCCAGAAGACGCGCAGCAGCGCGCCGAAGGCGGCGATCAGCGTGCCGGACGCCATGAGCGCGGTGATGGGCGTGGGCGCGCCCTGGTACACGTCGGGCTTCCACGCCTGGAACGGCGCCGCGCCGATCTTGAACAGCAGGCCGACGCCGATGGTCGCGACGCCCAGGAACAGCAGGGTGTCCTTGCCGCCGACCGTGGAGAGGGCCTTGTCGATCGCGGCGAGGTCCACCGACCCGGCGAAGCCGTACAGCAGCGCGGTGCCGTACAGGAAGAACGCCGACGAGAAGGCGCCGAGCAGGAAGTATTTCATCGCCGCCTCCTGCGAGAGCAGGCGGCGACGGCGGGCGAGGCCGCACAGCAGGTACAGCGGCAGCGACATGACCTCGAGGGCCACGAACATGATCAGCAGGTCGTTCGAGGCGGGGAAGAGCATCATGCCGCCGACGGCGAACAGCACCAGCGGGTAGATCTCGGTGTGCGCGCCGCCCTCGGCGATCGCCTGGTCCTCCTCGGCGCTGCCGGGGACGGCGGCGGCCTGGGCGACGAACTGGTCGTCGTCGTTGATCAGGAGGACCGAGACGATCGCCAGCAGCAGGATGGCGCCCCAGATGAACAGCGAGGGGCCGTCCACGGCGACCGCGCCCATGGCGGCGGCGTGGCGCACGCCCTTCGTGCCCTGCCAGACGGTCAGCACGAAGGCGCCGACCATCGACAGGATCGTGATGGGCATCTGGATGGACTTGCGCAGATAGCGCGGCGCGAGGGCCTCGACGAGCACGCCGACGATCGCCGCCCCGAAGACGAGGAGCATCGGCGAGAGCTCCCCGTATTCGATCTTCGGCGCCTCGACGGCGGCAGCGGCGAGCGTGCTCACTGGCCTGCCCCCTTCTTTTCAGCGGTGACGGGTATGTCGGGGGTGAACTGCGGCGCGTGCACGGTGGTCAGGGTCTGGTGCACCGCGGGATTGACGATGTCCAGCAGCGGCTTGGGAAAGAACCCGAAGGCGATCAGCAGGGCGATGAGCGGGGCGACGACGACCTTCTCGCGCAGGTTCAGGTCGGGCAGCGCCTTGACGCTCTCCTTGGTCGGCCCGCCCATCATGCGCTGGTACATCCACAGGACGTAGACCGCGGCCAGCACCATGCCGAGGAGGGCGATGACGGCCGGGACCACGTGGTTCTCGAACGTCCCGATCAGGACGAGGAACTCACTGACGAACGTGGACAGGCCGGGCAGCGACAGCGAGGACAGGCCCGCGATCAGGAACGTGCCCGCCAGCACGGGGGCGACCTTCTGGACGCCTCCGTAGTCCGCGATGTACTGCGAACCCCTGCGGTGGATCAGGAACCCGGCGATCAGGAACAGCGCGCCGGTCGAGAAGCCGTGGTTCACCATGTACAGCGTGGCGCCCGCGCCGGCGTCGGCCGACATGGCGAACACGCCCATCGTGATGAAGCCGAAGTGCGAGATCGAGGTGTAGGCGATGAGCCGCTTCATGTCGGTCTGCCCGATGGCGACGATCGCGCCGTACACGATGCCGATGACGCTGAGCGTGATCACCAGCGGCGTGAAGAACTTCGCGGCGTCCGGGAACAGCTCCAGGCAGAAACGCAGCATGCCGTAGGTGCCGACCTTGTCCAGCACGCCGACCAGCAGGACGGCGGCTCCGGCGGGCGCCTGCGCGGCGGCGTCGGGCAGCCAGGTGTGGAACGGCCAGACCGGGGCCTTGACGGCGAAGGCGATGAAGAAGCCGAGGAACAGCCACTTCTGCGTGGTCGGGTCCTTGATCGCGCCGATCAGCTCGGGCTGCAGGAAGGTGCCCTTGTCGGCGACCGCGTAGAGCGCGATCACCGCGACCAGCATGAGCAGGCCGCCGAACAGCGAGTACAGCAGGAACTTCACGGCCGCGTAGGACCGCTGGGCGCCGCCGTAGGACCCGATCATGAAGTACATCGGGATCAGCATCGCCTCGAAGAAGACGTAGAAGAGGAAGACGTCGGTCGCCGCGAAGACGCCGATCATCATCGCTTCCAGCACCAGGATCAGCGCGAAGTACGTCTTCACCGACCGCTTGGCCTCGGGCCGGTCGGCGTCGTGCCAGGAGGCCAGCACCACGATCGGCACCAGCACCACCGCGAGCGCGATCAGCAGCAGCGCGATGCCGTCGACGGCGACCGCGTAGCGGACCCCGAAGGCGGGGATCCAGTCGTGGACCTCGCTGAACTGGTCACGCGGCCCGGAGGGGTCGAACTGGGACGCCATGGCCAGCGTGAGCGCCAGCACGACGAGCGACACCACGAGCGTGAGCTGCTTGGCGAGTTTGTCGTTGCCCTTGGGCACCGCCGCGACCGCCAGCGCGCCCACCACGGGCACGCCCATCAATATCGAGAGCCAGGGCATCACAGGTTCCCTACGACGAACCATGCGCCGACCAGGAGGGCGGCGCCGAAGAAAATCGACAAGGCGTACGACCGGACGAAGCCGGTCTGGACCCGGCGCAGCCGGCCGGAGGTGCCGCCCACCAGCGCCGCGAGCCCGTTGACCAGGCCGTCGATGCCGCGGTTGTCGAAGAACACCGCGAGGCGCGTCAGCCACTGGCCCGGGCGCATGAACAGCGCCTCGTTCAGCGCGTCGCCGTACAGGTCACGCCGGGCGAAGGTGGTGAGGAACGAGCCGCGCGGGGCGACGACCGGGACCTCGCCCTTGCCGTACTTGAGCCAGGCGTAGACGACGCCGACCGCGACCAGCGCCAGCGTCGCCAGGCCGGGGACGCTGAACGGGTGGAAGCTCGGCATCTCCTCGGGCCGCCCGACGGCGGGGGCCAGGAACTCCATGAAGCGGTTGCCCACGATGAGGAACGCGCCGGCGAAGACCGAGCCGATCGACAGCAGGATCAGCGGCCAGGTCATGACGGCGGGCGACTCGTGCGGGTGGGCGTCCTTCTCCCAGCGGGGCTTGCCGTGGAAGGTCATGAAGAACACGCGCGACATGTAGAAGCCCGTGATGCCCGCGCCGACCACGGCCAGCCAGCCGAAGATCGGGTTGGTGTGCTCCATCACGGTCTCGATGATGCCGTCCTTGGTCCAGTAGCCGGACAGCAGCGGGAAGCCGATGATCGCGAGGTAGCCGAGCCCGAAGGTCGCCCAGGTGATGCGCATCTTCGACGCGAGACCGCCGAACCGGCGCATGTCGACCTCGTCGTTCATGGCGTGCATGACCGACCCGGCGCCGAGGAACATCGACGCCTTGAAGAAGCCGTGCGCGATGAGGTGGGCGATGGCGAAGGCGTAGCCCACCGGGCCGAGGCCGGCGGCGAGCATCATGTAGCCGATCTGCGACATGGTCGAACCGGCCAGGGCCTTCTTGATGTCGTCCTTGGCGGTACCGATGATCGCACCGGCGAGCAACGTGGCGACGCCGACGATCGTGACGACCAGGGCCGCGGTGGGCGCCGCCTCGAAGATCGGGCCGGAGCGCACGACCAGGTAGACGCCCGCGGTGACCATGGTCGCCGCGTGGATGAGCGCGGAGACCGGGGTCGGGCCCTCCATGGCGTCCAGGAGCCAGGACTGCAGCGGGAGCTGGGCGGACTTGCCGCACGCGCCGAGCAGCAGTGCCAGGCCGATGAGGGTGAGCGTGCCCTCCTGGGCCTTGGAGGCGTTCTCCAGCACCGGGCCGAAGGCGATGGTGCCGAACGTCGTGAAGATGACGAAGATGCCGAGCGCGAGGCCCATGTCGCCGACGCGGTTGACGATGAACGCCTTCTTGGCCGCGGCGGCCGCCGTGGGCTTGTGCTGCCAGAACCCGATCAGCAGGTACGACGCCAGTCCGACGCCCTCCCAGCCGATGTAGAGGCCGAGGTAGTTGTCGGCCAGGACCAGCAGCAGCATCGCCGCGACGAAGAGGTTCAGGTAGGCGAAGAACCGCCGCCGGTTCGGGTCGTGCGCCATGTAGCCGATCGAGTAGATGTGGATCAGCGACCCGACACCGGTGATCAGCAGGGCGAACGAGATCGACAACGGGTCCAGCAGCAGGCCCATGTCCACGTGCAGCGAGCCGGACGGGAGGAACTGGTACAGCTCGACCGCGCGGCGGCGCTCGCCCTCGGCGTACCCGAGGATCTGGAAGAAGGCCAGCACGGCGACCACGAACGACGCCAGTGACATGACGACGCCCAGGAGGTGGCCCCAGCGGTCGGTGCGCCGGCCTCCCAGCAGCAGGATCGCCGCGCCCAGCAGGGGCAGCGCGATCATGAGCCAGGAGGCGCCGATCACTCCGCCCGAGTGCTGGACGATCTTGGCAGCGGTTTCCACGGCGACCTCTTAGTACTTCAGCAGGTTGGCGTCGTCCACCGACGCGGACCTGCGGGTTCGGAAGATCGTCACGATGATCGCCAGACCGACGACGACCTCCGCGGCGGCCACGATCATCACGAAGAACGCGATGATCTGGCCCTGGAGGTTGCCGTGCTGGCGGGCGAAGGTGACGAAAGCCAGGTTGCAGGCGTTGAGCATGAGCTCCACGCACATGAACACCACGATGGCGTTGCGGCGCACCAGCACGCCGACCGCCCCGATGGCGAACAGCAGCGCGGAGAGCACGAGGTAGTGGGTGGTCACTTGCCTTCCTCCTCGGCGGGGGCGCGGCCCTCCGGCTCCTCGGCGACGGCCTGGACGACCTTGGGCTGCTCGGTGCCAGGGCCCTTGGCGACGTTCTTGAGCGCCTGGGCGAGCCGGGGGTTCTCCGGCAGGCGGCCGCGCTCGACGTCGTAGCGGGCGATGTAACGGTTGACCGACAGCTCCGAGACCGACCCGTCGGGCAGCAGCGCCGGCATGTCGATGGCGTTGTGCCGGGCGTAGGTGCCGGGTCCGGGCAGCGGGGTCGGGTGGTCACCGAGGAACCGCGCGCGGGCCAGGTCCTTCTGGGTGGGCTTGGGCGCGGTGCGCTCGCGGTGCGCCAGCACCATCGCGCCGAGCGCGGCGGTGATGAGCAGCGCGGAGGTGACCTCGAACGCGAAGACGTACCGCGTGAAGATCAGCGTCGCCAGGGTGGGGACGTTGCCGCCCTCGGCCTGGACGGCCCCGGACAGGCCCGCGGGCTGGCCGATCACCGCGTTGCCGATGCCCGCCGCCAGCAGGACGGCGAAGCCGAGGCCCGCGACGATGGCCCAGAACCGCTGGCCCTTGATCGTCTCTACCAGTGAGTCGGAGGAGTCGACGCCGACCAGCATGAGCACGAACAGGAAGAGCATCATGACCGCGCCGGTGTAGACGATGATCTGCACCACGGCGAGGAACGGGGCGTCCTGCACGGCGTAGAGAACCGCCAGCGAGAGCATCACCACGCCCAGCATGAGCGCGGAGTACACCGCCTTGCGGCTGAAGACGAGTCCGAACGCCGCGGCCACCGAGACGACCGCCAGCACCCAGAACGTGATGGTCTCACCCATTGCTACGGCCCAACCGGTAGTAGTCCTCTTCGGTGTCGCCGAGCCGCATCGGGTGCGGCGGCACCTCCATGCCGGGGCCGAGCGGCGCGAGCAGCATCTCCTTGGTGTAGATGAGGCTCTCGCGGCTCGCGTCCGCGAGCTCGTACTCGTTGGTCATCGTGAGCGCGCGCGTGGGGCACGCCTCGATGCACAGGCCGCACAGGATGCACCGCAGGTAGTTGATCTGGTACGTCCTGCCGTACCGCTCACCCGGGGAGTACCGCTCCTCCTCGGTGTTGTCGGCGCCCTCCACGTAGATCGCGTCCGCCGGGCACGCCCAGGCGCACAGCTCGCACCCGACGCACTTCTCCAGACCGTCCGGCCAGCGGTTCAGCTGGTGACGCCCGTGGAAGCGCGGCGCGGTCGGCCGCTTCTCCTCGGGGTAGTTCGTCGTCACCGGCTTCTTGAACATGTGGTGGAAGGTGACGCCGAACCCCTTCACGGGGTTCAGGAAATCAGTTAGTCCCACTGGGGACCTCCTTGCGTCCGTTGACGCCGTGGTAGTGCGGCAGGTCCAGCGCCGGGACGGGGAACCCGCCCGCCGTGGGCTCGTCGCGGAGCCGCTCGAACTCGGCCTGGGCCTCGGCGGCCCTGGCCTCTCTGCGACGCTGGGCGACCGTGTCGAAGCGGAAGTAGATCGCGAGGCAGCCGACGACGACGAGCGCCGCGATCACCATCACGAGCGTCTTGTTCGCGCCCTCGATCTGGGTGGCCCGCACGGTGGCGACCACGAGGATCCATCCCAGGTTGAGCGGGATGAGGATCTTCCAGCCGAACGCCATGAGCTGGTCGTAGCGGATACGTGGCAGCGAGGCCCGCACCCAGACGAAGAACCCGAACACCAGCACGAGCTTGAGGAAGAACCACAGCATCGGCCACCAGCCGGCGTTGGCGCCGTCCCACAGCGAGATCGGCCACGGCGCGCGCCAGCCGCCGAGGAACAGGGTGATGCACAGGCCCGAGACGGTGAAGATGTTGACGTACTCGGCCAGCATGAACATCGCGAACTTCAGCGACGAGGAGTACTCGGTGTGGAAGCCGCCGACCAGCTCGCCCTCGCCCTCAGGGAGGTCGAACGGCACGCGGTTGGTCTCGCCGAGCATCGTGATCACGTAGATCAGGAACGACGGGATCAGCAGGATCGCGTACCAGGACGGCAGCGGGATGTCGAGCGAGCCGAGGTGCCAGGTCGCGCCGGAGGCCTGCTTGGCGACGATCTCGGACGTGGACAGCGTGCCCGCGAACAGGAACACCGCCACGAACGACAGGCCCATGGCGATCTCGTAGGAGATCACCTGGGCCGTGGAGCGCAGGCCGCCCAGCACCGCGTACGGCGAGCGCGAGCCCCAGCCGGCGAGCACGACGCCGTACACGCCGATCGAGGCCATCGCCAGCACCACCAGCACCGCGACCGGGAGGTCGGTGAGCTGGAGGGGCGTGCGGTGGCCGAACATCGACACGACCGGCCCGAACGGGATGATCGAGTACGACAGGAAGGCCGGCACCGCGATGATGACCGGGGCGAGGATGTAGACGACCTTGTCGACCGTCCGCGGGAGGATGTCCTCCTTGAGCCCCATCTTCAGGCCGTCGGCCACCGACTGCAGCAGGCCGAACTTGCCCGCGCGGTTGGGGCCGTAGCGGTGCTGCATGCGCGAGATGAGCTTGCGCTCGGTCCACACGCCGAACAGCACGCCGAGCATCAGGAAGACGAAGATGAACACGGCCTTGATGATGGAGATCCACAAGGGATCCTTGCCGAAGTCGGCGAGGGTCGGCCCCGCCGGGTCGGCGAGAAGAGCTCTCATGACTCGCTCCCGATCTTGACGACGTCGCCGGCCACGGCCCGCAGGTCACGGGTGACCGAGCAGCCCGCCGAGTGCGCCGGCACCCAGACCACGCGGTCGGGAAGGTCGGCCACCCGGACGGGCAGCGTGACCGAGCCGCCCTCCGTGGTGATGGTGACCTTACCGCCGTCGAGGGCTCCGATCTCGGCCGCCGTGGACTCCGACACCAGCGCTTCCACCGCGCGTGCCGTCCCGGCCAGGAACGGTTCGCCGTCCTGCATGCGGCCGGAGTCGAGCAGCAGGCGCCAGGTCGCCAGCAGGGCCTCGCCGGCGCGCGGGGCGCGCGCCGTGCCGCCGGTGACGGCGGGCCCGTTCGGCCGGGGCCCGCGCCAGGCGCCGAGCGCGGCGAGCTCGCGCCGGGCGGCGGCGGGGTCGGGCAGGCCGAGGTGCACGTCCATGTGGTCGGCGATGGCGGCGATCGCGCGCAGGTCGCTCAGCACGCCGGGGACCTCGATGGCCCGCTCGAACGAGCGGCCGCGGCCCTCCCAGTCGACGAACGTGCCGCCCTTCTCCGACGTGGCGGCGATGGGCAGCACGACGTCGGCGCGGTCGGTGACGGCGCCGGCCCGCATCTCCAGCGAGACGATGAACGGGGTGTTCTCCAGGGCCGCGAGCGCGGCCTCGGGGTCGGGCAGGTCGTAGGGGTCCACGCCGCCGACGACCAGCGCCTCCAGCTCGCCGTCCAGGGCCGCGGCCAGGATGCCGGAGGTGTCGCGCCCGGCGGCCTCGGGCAGGCCCGAGACGTTCCAGACGCGGGCGACCTCGGCGCGGGCCGTGGCGTCCGCGGCGGGGCGCCCGATCGGCAGCAGGTTCGGCAGGGCGCCGGCCTCGACCGCGCCGCGCTCGCCGGCCCTGCGGGGCACCCAGGCGAGCCGGGCGCCGGAGCCGGCGGCCAGCCGGAGGACGGCGGACAGGGCGCCGCGCGAGGTGGCGAGGCGCTCGCCCACGAGGATGACCGCGCCGGGCAGCCGCAGCGCCTCGGCCGCGGGGGTCGCGCCGGAGACCAGGTCGCCGAGGGCCTCGGCCTCCGCGCCGGGCAGCGTGCGCAGCAGCGTGCCGCCCATCTTGGCGAGGCTCGGCGTGGCGAACGGGGCCAGCGAGAAGACCCGCAGACCGTGCTTGCGCCACGCCTTGCGCAGGCGCAGGAAGACGATCGGCGACTCCTCCTCGGGCTCGAACCCGGCCAGGAGCACGGCGGGAGCCTTCTCCAGGTCGGCGTAGGAGACCTCGATGCCCTTGCCGGCGACGGCGTGGGCCAGGAAGGCGGCCTCCTCCTCGGAGGCGGGGCGGGCGCGGAAGTCGATGTCGTTGGTGGCCAGGGCGGTGCGGGCGAACTTGGAGTAGGCGTAGGCGTCCTCCACGGTCACCCGGCCGCCGACCAGCACGCCGGCCCTGCCGCGCGCCCGCGCGAGCCCCTCGGCGGCGGCGGTGAGGGCCTCGGGCCAGGACGCCGGCCGCAGGTAGCCCTCCTCGTCGCGGACCAGCGGGGTGCGCAGACGGTCGGGCTGGGTGGCGTAGGAGAAGGCCCAGCGGCCCTTGTCGCAGTTCCACTCCTCGTTGACCTGCGGGTCGTCGCCGGCGAGGCGGCGGGTGACCTTGCCGCGCCGGTGGTCGGTGCGCAGGGCGCAGCCGCTGGCGCAGTGCTCACAGGCGCTCGGGGTGGAGACCAGGTCGAACGGCCGGGCGCGGAAGCGGTAGGCGGCGCCGGTGAGCGCGCCGACCGGGCAGATCTGGACGGTGTTGCCCGAGTAGTAGGACTGCAGCGGCTCGCCGTCGGCGACGCCGACCTGCTCGGCGGCGCCGCGCTCGAAGAAGTCGATCAGCGGGTCGCCGGCGATCTCATCGGAGAAGCGGATGCAGCGGGCGCACTGGACGCAGCGCTCGCGGTCGAGCAGCACCTCGCTGGACAGCGCGATCGGCTTCTCGAAGGTACGCTTGGCCTCCTCGAACCGGGACTCCCCCTGGCCGTTGGACATGGCCTGGTTCTGCAGAGGGCACTCGCCGCCCTTGTCGCAGACCGGACAGTCCAGCGGGTGGTTGAGCAGCAGCATCTCCATGACCCCGCGCTGGGCCTTCTCGGCGACCGGCGAGGTGAGCTGCGTCTGCACGACCATGCCGTCGGCGACCTCGATGGCGCACGACGGCTGCGGCTTCGGGAAGCCCCTGCCGTTGCCGGCGTCGGTGATCTCCACCAGGCACTGACGGCAGTTGGCGGCCGGCGCGAGCAGCGGGTGGTCGCAGAACCTCGGGATCTGGACGCCCAGCATCTCGGCCGCCCGGATGATCAGCGTTCCCTTCGGGACGCTGACCTGGAAGCCGTCAATGGTGAGGGTGACCATGTCGACCGGCTGATCGACCGATCCCGCCGAGGGTGTCTGTACTGTCATGCCTTACCCCACACAGTTGACGCGGCGTGATCGAACGGGCAGCCGCCGATCTCGAAGTGCTTGAGGTACTCGTCGCGGAAGTGCTTCACCGACGAATGGATGGGGCTGGTGGCGCCGTCGCCGAGCGCGCAGAACGACCGGCCGAGGATGTTGTCCGCGATGTCGGTGATCGTGGCGAGATCGTCCTCGGTGCCCTGTCCCTTCTCCAGCCGCCTGAGCACCTGCTTGAGCCAGTAGGTGCCCTCGCGGCAGGGGGTGCACTTGCCGCAGGACTCGTGGGCGTAGAACTCGGTCCAGCGCAGGACGGCCCGGACGACGCAGGTGGTCTCGTCGAAGATCTGCAGCGCGCGGGTGCCGAGCATGGAGCCCTTGGCGCCGACCGACTCGAAGTCGAGCGGGACGTCCAGGTGCTCGTCGGTGAAGATCGGCGTCGAGGAGCCGCCGGGCGTCCAGAACTTCAGGCGGTGCCCGGCGCGGATGCCGCCCGCCATGTCGAGCAGCTCGCGCAGGGTGATGCCGAGGGGGGCCTCGTACTGCCCGGGGCGGGTGACGTGGCCGCTCAGCGAGAAGATGCCGAAGCCCTTGGACTTCTCGGTGCCCATCGCGGCGAACCAGTCGGCGCCGTTGGCGATGATGCTGGGAACGCTGGCGATCGATTCGACGTTGTTCACGACGGTGGGACACGCGTACAGGCCCGCCACGGCGGGGAAGGGAGGCTTGAGGCGAGGTTGACCTCTGTAGCCCTCCAGCGAGTCCAGCAGCGCCGTCTCCTCGCCGCAGATGTAGGCGCCGGCGCCGCTGTGCACGACCACGTCGAGGTCGTAGCCGGAGCCGAAGATGTCGGCGCCCAGGTAGCCCTTCTCGTAGGCCTCCCGGACGGCCGCCTGCACCCGGCGGATGACGTGCAGCACCTCGCCCCGCACGTAGATGAAGGCGTGGCTGGCGCGGATCGCGTACGCCGTGATGATGACGCCTTCCACCAGCGCGTGGGGGTTGGCCATCATGAGCGGGATGTCCTTGCAGGTCCCCGGCTCGGACTCGTCGGCGTTGACGACCAGGTAGTGCGCCTTGCCGTCGCCCTGGGGGATGAAGCCCCACTTCATGCCGGTCGGGAAGCCGGCGCCGCCGCGCCCGCGCAGGCCCGAGTCCTTGACGGCCTTGATGATGGCGTCGGGGTCCATGCCGACGGCCTTCTTGGCGGACTCGTACGGGCCGTAGCCGTCGACGGTGAAGGCGTCGGCGCGGTCCCAGTTGGCCGTGAGGACCGGCGTCAGGGTGGTGCTCATTCGGTGGCCCCCTTCGAGGGCGCGGGGGCGGTCCAGCCGTTCGCCTTGGCGAGCTTGAGTCCCTCAAGGGAGGCGCCGGCGGCCGTGGGGCCGTCGCCCGCCTGGCCGTCGGGCAGGCCGGCGAGCACGCGCGAGGCCTCCTTGAAGGTGCACAGGCGGCCGGGGCCGCGCGTGGGGGCGATCTCCTTGCCGGCGCGCAGGTCGTCGACGAGCCGCTTGGCGGACTCGGGGGTCTGGTTGTCGAAGAACTCCCAGTTGACCATCATGACCGGCGCGAAGTCGCAGGCCGCGTTGCACTCCAGGCGCTCCAGCGAGATCTTGCCGTCGGCGGTGGTGTCGCCGTTGCCGGCGCCGACGTGCTCGCTGAGCTCCTCCCAGATCTGGTCGCCGCCCATGATCGCGCACAGCGCGTTGATGCACACGCCGACGTGATACTCGCCCGCGGGCCTGCGCTTGTACATCGTGTAGAACGTGGACACGCCCACGACCTCGGCCTTGCTGAGGCCGAGCATCTCGGCGCAGAACTCGTGCCCGGCGTCGGAGACGTAGCCCTCCTCCGACTGCACCAGGTGGAGCAGCGGCAGCAGCGCCGAGCGGCTCTTCGGGTAACGGCCGATGATCTCCTTGGCGTCGCGTTCGAGACGCTCGCGGACTTCCGGCGAGAATGTCGTCACCGGTCCACACCTCCCATGACCGGGTCGATCGATGCGACCGCGGCGATCACGTCGGCGACCATGCCGCCTTCGCACGTGGCGGGCACCGCCTGCAGGTTCGTGAACGACGGGTCGCGGAAGTGCACGCGGTAGGGGCGCGTGCCGCCGTCGCTCACCACGTGGGCGCCGAGCTCGCCGCGCGGCGACTCCACCGCGACGTACGCCTGCCCGGCGGGGACCCGGAAGCCCTCGGTCACCAGCTTGAAGTGGTGGATGAGCGCTTCCATGGAGGTGCTCATGATGTGGGCGATGTGGTCGGGCGAGTTGCCGAGCCCGTCTGGGCCGAGCGCGAGCTGCGACGGCCAGCCGATCTTCTTGTCCTCGATCATGACGGGCTTGCCCTTGAGCTCGGATCCGGAGAGCCGGTCCAGGCACTGCCCGATGATCTTGAGGGACTCCTCCATCTCGGCCACGCGCACGAGGTAGCGGCCGTAGACGTCGCAGGTGGTCTCGACCGGCACGTCGAAGTCGTAGGTCTCGTAGCCGCAGTAGGGCTGCGACTTGCGCAGGTCCCACGGCAGGCCGGCGGCGCGCAGCATGGGGCCGGTGACGCCGAGGGCCATGCAGCCGGTGAGGTCGAGGTAGGCGACGTCCTTGGTGCGCCGGGTGTAGGCCGGGTTCTCGTCCAGCAGCTTGCGCATCTCCTTGATGCGCCCCGGCATGACCTTGAGGAACTCGCCGATCTTGTCGACGGCCCCGGCGGGCAGGTCGACGGACACGCCGCCCGGCCGGACGTAGGCCATGTTCATGCGCAGGCCGGTGATGTACTCGAACAGGTCGAGCACCATCTCGCGCTCGCGGAAGCCGAACAGCATCGGCGTGGTGGCGCCGAGTTCGAGGCCGAAGGTCGCGATGGCCACCAGGTGCGAGGAGATGCGGTTGAGCTCCATCATCATCACCCGGATGGCCTGCGCGCGGGCGGGCACCCGGTCGGTGATGCCGAGGAGCTTCTCGACCGCGAGGCAGTACGCCGTCTCGTTGAAGATCGGCGAGAGATAGTCCATGCGGGTGACGAACGTGACCCCTTGGGTCCACGTCCGGAACTCCATGTTCTTCTCGATGCCGGTGTGCAGGTAGCCGATGCCGACGCGGGCCTCGGTGACCGACTCGCCGTCGAGGGTGAGCACGAGCCGGAGCACGCCGTGCGTGGACGGGTGCTGGGGGCCCATGTTGACGACCAGGCGCTCCTCCGCCGACTCGGCGACCGCGCCGACGACGTCGTCCCAGTCCTGGCCGTTGACGTTGTAGACCCGTCCCTCGGCCGCCTCGCCCGAGGTCTCGTCGTGGATGGCGGTCATGCGTACGACCTCCTCTGGTCCGGCGCGGGGATGGTGGCGCCGCGGTACTCCACCGGGATGCCGCCGAGCGGGTAGTCCTTGCGCTGGGGGTGGCCCTCCCAGTCGTCCGGCATCTCGATGCGGGTCAGGGCGGGGTGGCCGTCGAAGACGATCCCGAAGAAGTCGTAGGTCTCGCGTTCGTGCCAGTCGTGCGTCGGGTAGACCGAAACCGTGGATGGAATGTGCGGATCGGAGTCGGGACAGGTGACTTCGACACGTACACGCCGGTTGTGGGTGATCGAGCACAGGTGGTAGACCGCGTGCAGTTCCGCGCCCTCGTCCTCGGGGTAGTGCACGCCCGAGACGCCGAGCGAGAGCTCGAAGCGCAGGGCGGGGTCGTCCCGCAGGTGGCTCATGACCGCGAGGACGTGCTCGCGCGCCACGTGCAGGGTGAACTCGCCGCGGTCGACGACGACGCGCTCGACCATGCCGGCGAAGGACTCGCCCGCGGCGGCCTCCAGGGCGTCGGCGATGTCGTCGAAGTAGCCGCCGTACGGCCTGGCGCTGGACGGCTTCGGCGCGCGGCGTACGACCAGGCGGCCGTAACCGGAGGTGTCGCCGGAGCCGCGGACGCCGAACATGCCGTGGCGGGCGACGGGTTCCTCCGGCACCCCGGGAAGGTTGTCAGGGTTGGTGGGTCCAGTGCTCATTTCGGGGTCCCCTGATCGATGAGCGGCAGCGACCGCAGAGCCTGGAGCTCCAGCTCGTCGATCTGCTTGGCGCGGTGGGCGCCGAACTTCATGTTCTGGATCTTGTCGTGCAGCTTGACGATCGCGTCGATGAGCATCTCGGGGCGCGGCGGGCAACCGGGCAGGTAGATGTCCACGGGCACGACGTGGTCCACGCCCTGCACGATCGCGTAGTTGTTGAACATGCCACCGCTGGAGGCGCAGACGCCCATGGCGATGACCCACTTGGGCTCGGCCATCTGGTCGTAGATCTGGCGCAGCACGGGCGCCATCTTCTGCGAGAGCCTGCCGGCCACGATCATCAGGTCGGCCTGGCGGGGGGAGGCCGACGCGCGTTCCATGCCGAACCTGGCCAGGTCGTGGTTCGGACCGCCCGTGGCCATCAGCTCGATGGCGCAGCAGGCCAGGCCGAACGTCGCCGGCCACACCGAGTTCTTACGCGCCCACCCGGCCGCCTGCTCCACGGTCGACAGGATGAACCCGCTCGGCAATTTCTCTTCGAGACCCATGTCAGTGCTTCCTCTCGCGCGCCTCCGGCACGCTGCCTCTCAGTCCCAGTCCAGGCCGCGGCGGCGCCACACGTAGGCGTACGCGACCAGGACGGTGACGATGAACAGCACCATCTCGACCAGTCCGAAGACCCCGAGCTTGTCGAACGCGACCGCCCACGGATAAAGGAAGATGATCTCGATGTCGAACACGATGAAGAGCATCGCGGTGATCATGTACTTCAGCGGGAACCGGCCGCCGCCGACGGGCTGCGGAGTGGGCTCGATGCCGCACTCGTAGGCGTCGAGCTTCGCGCGGTTCCACCGCTTGGGTCCGGTGAACGGGGCGATGCCCACGGAGAAGACGGCGAATCCCGCCGCGAGGACCGCGAGCACCAAGATTGGTACGTACAGTTCCATCGCTATGCGTCCCCTCTGAGCGCTGGCGCGTCGGTCAATCGGTTGCTGAGTCTAGGCAGGGCGATCATCGATCTTCGTTCCGGGTGCTGGTGTCATGCCGGTGGCGTGACCTTGGACAGGGCGTTGATGATCCGGTCTGACGCATCGCCCCGCCGGTCCGTGAGATTAGCAAGGAGTTTCAGAGCGAACCGCATCAGAGTGGGATGTGGCAGGCCGTGCCGCGTGAGAAAGCCCATCACGCCCGGCTTGCCGATGGCCTCCACGAACAACCGCCCCAGAGTGAAGTAGCCGCCGTAGGCGTCCTTGAGCGTCCCGGGGTAGGCGCGCAGCACGCGCTCGCGGCCCGCGGGGGTCGCGGCGGAGAGGGCGGTCGTGATGACGTCGGCCGCGATCCTGCCGGTCTCCATGGCGTAGGCGATGCCCTCGCCGTTGAAGGGGTTGATCATGCCGCCGGCGTCGCCGACGAGGACGAGGCCCTGGGTGTAGTGAGGCTGCCGGTTGAAGGCCATCGGCAGCGCCGCGCCGCGCACGGGGCCGGTCATGGTCTCGTCGGAGAACTCCCACTCGGCGGGCATGTTCCTGACCCACCGGCGCAGCAGGTCGCGGTAGTCGAGGTTCTGGAACGCCTCGCTGGTGTTGAGCAGACCGAGCCCGACGTTGCTGGTGCCGTCGCCGACGCCGAACACCCAGCCGTAGCCCGGGAGCAGGCGGGCCGAGCCGTCCGGCTCGGTGTCCCACAACTCCAGCCAGGACTCCAGCCAGTCGTCGTCGTGGCGCGGGCTGGTGAAGTACGTGCGCACGGCCACGCCCATCGGGCGGTCGTCGCGCTTGTGCAGGCCCATCGACAGCGACAGGCGCGAGGAGTTGCCGTCGGCCGCCACGACCAGGCGGGAGCGGTAGGTCGACGACTCGCCGTCCCGCTTGGCGGTCACGCCGGTGATGTGGCCGCTGCGCGCGTCCAGCACGGGACCGGTGACGGTGACGCCCTGGAGGAGCCGGACGCCGCCGCGCTCGGCGTTGGAGGCCAGGATCTGGTCGAAGTCCATGCGCGTGCGGACCAGGCCGAAGTCGGGGTAGCTGGACAGCTCGGGCCAGGCCAGTTCCAGGCGCATGCCGGCGCCGACGACGCGCAGGCCCTTGTTGCGTATCCACCCCGGGCCGTCGACGTCGACGCCCATGGCGATCAGTTCCTTGACGGCGCGCGGCGTCAGGCCGTCCCCGCACACCTTCTCGCGCGGGAACCGGGTCTTCTCCAGGAGCAGGACGTCATAGCCGGCCTGCGCGAGGTAGAAGGCCGTGGTCGAACCCGCGGGTCCGGCGCCGACGACGATGACGTCGGCGTCCGCCGCAGGGGTTGACTCGCTCACGGGACCTGTCCTGTCCTAGGTGCCGAGGGCCTGGGGACCGGGGCCTTCGTTCCTTTGTGAACCACTTCACAAACTTGTCGGCGGAAGTCTAACCCTTTTTCCCTGCCCGCTGTCAGATGGAGCTTACCTACTTGCCCATGGTTGGTTTAACAGCCCGATGCAGTGCCACGATGCCGAGCGAAAGATTGCGCCAGGCGACCCGTTCCCACCCCGCCTCGCCCACCAGCCGGGCCAGGCCGGCCTGGTCAGGCCAGGCGCGGATCGACTCGGCGAGATATTCGTAGGAGTCGGGATTGGAGCTGGCCACACCGGCCACCACAGGCAACAGCCGCATCAGGTACTGCGTGTAGACCAGGTCGAACGACTTGATCGTCGGCCGGGAGAACTCGCAGATCACGAGCCGTCCGCCGGGCCGGGTGACGCGGAGCATCTCCCGCAGCGCCTCGACCGTGTCGTTGACGTTTCGCAATCCGAACGAGATGGTCGCGACGTCGAAGGTGTCGTCGGCGAACGGCAGCCGCAGGGCGTCCCCGGCGACGAAGGTGACTCCGCCGGGGCCCGCGTCCAGCCCCGAGCTCCCGCGCCGGGCGGCGCCCGTGCGCAGCATGCCGAGCGAGAAGTCGCAGGCGATCGCGCGCGCCCCGAGGCCGGTGAACGTCTCCGACGAGGTGCCGGTGCCGGCGGCCAGGTCGAGGACCAGCTCGCCCGGGCCGGCGTCGACGGCGGCGGCGGTCGCTCTGCGCCAGAAACGGTCCTGGCCGAGAGATAGGACATCGTTGACCAAGTCGTAACGCCGGGCCGTGCGATCGAACATCGCCGCGACCTCGTGCGGCTGCTTGTCCAGGGATGCACGCGTCATGCGGACAAGCTTAGTGGCCACGCGTTCATCCACCCAAAGTAGTCGCTTCATCACCGAGTGTCTGCTAGGACTTGGGGAATGCCGACCCGAAAGCCCAACCGGAAGCCGGCCGCCGCGGCCGCCTCCCTGCTCGCGGGGGCCATCGCCCTGCTCCCCTGCGCCGCCGCCCGCGCCGGGACCGTTCCGCATCCCCGCGTGGTCTCCCCCGACCCCGTCGACCACACCCCCCACGTGCTCGACGGCATCGTCAACGCCTTCGCCCTGGTGGGAAGGACGGTCGTGGTCGGCGGCGAGTTCACCAAGGTGCGCGAGGCGCGGGGCGGCGCCGCGCTGCGCAGGTCCAACCTGTTCGCCTACGACCTGCCGACCGGGCAGGTGGACCCGCGCTTCTCGCCCGAGGTGGACGGGCCGGTGCGCGCGCTGGCGGCGGGCCCGCGTGGAACGGTCTACGTCGGGGGCGGCTTCCTCTCGGCCGGGCGGCCCGGCGGCCGGGACGGCGCGGCCCGCGGCCTCGCGCGGCTGTCGGTGGCCGACGGCGCCCCGGTGCCGGGCTTCGCCGCGCCGGTGACCGGCGGCGAGGTGCTGAGCCTGGTGCTCCAGGGCAGGGGGCTGTACGTCGGCGGCGACTTCGAGGGCGTGTCCGGCGCCTCGCGGCCGGCGCTCGCCCGCCTGGACGCCGAGACCGGCGGCCTCGACCCCTCCTTCACCGTCACGCCGGGCGGGGGGCGCGGAGGCGCGCCGAAGGTCTACGCGATGGCCGCGACCCGTGACCGTCTGGCGGTGGACGGCTCGTTCACCACGCTGGACGGCCTGCGCCGTCCCCAGGTGGGGCTGATCGACATCGGGACGGCCCGCCCGTCCGTCGCCGCCTGGCACACCGAGGCGTACGCCCCCGCGTGTAAGGAGGCGTTTCCCTCTTACGTTCGTGGCCTGGATTTCTCACCCGACGGGCAGTATTTCGTCGTTGTGACGACAGGCGGCGCGAAGGGCACGGCCAAGCTGTGTGATTCCGCGGCGCGGTTCGAGACCTATTCAGCGGGTTCAGCGGGTTCCGCGGCTTCACCGGGTTCACGGGACCGGGTGATCCGGCCCACTTGGGTGAACTTCACCGGCGGCGACTCACTGTACTCGGTGGCGGTGACCGGCGCCGCGGTCTACGTCGGGGGGCATCAGCGCTGGTTGGACAACCCGCGGGGCTCGGACTCGGCCGGGCCGGGCGCGGTGCCGAGGCCGGGCATTGCCGCGATTCACCCTGTCACCGGCAAAGCCCTCACATGGAACCCGACTCGCGACCGCGGCATCGGAGTCAAAGCGTTCCTGGCTCACAAAGGCGGCCTTCTCGTCGGAAGCGACACCACGCACCTCGGACACGAGTACCATGCCCGGGTCGGCATGTTCCCGCTCCCTTAAGCCCGGCGGCCCTTGCTGATCTGCTCACTCACCGCGTCACGCTGCTTGGACAGCAGCACGTAGCTGGCGACGCCACTGATCACGAAACTGATCACCAGCAGCCAGAACGCGTTGTGGATGCCGATCAGGTAGAGCACACCGAGGGTGACGGCGAACAGGCCGAGCCGTGACGCGGTGTAGACGAGAAACGGTCGCACAACGTCGAGGTTACGCCACCGGCCCGATGGAGCGGTCTAGGGCACCCCCGCACGGCCGCCGATTAAGACCCCGCAGCTTTACCGGCTCACTTCGCATCGGGCGCGAGCACTGCTAGTGTTCCCAACACGGCGCTTAAGTAAAGAAACACCCACGAGCGCCCCAAAGAGGCTCTATCATATAACAAACGGGCAGTCAGCTGATAACAACCCGTGATCTATCGATGTAAATCACGGATATATCAGATTTTGCTCGGCAAACTGGATACCTGTCCGCCCGCTTCAGGGACGCGGGATGCGAGGGGGAGAGATTGTGGAGAGTAGCAGCGAACGTCTGCTGACCCCCGGAGAGGTTGCCGCCCTCTTCCGGGTCGATCCAAAAACGGTGACGCGCTGGGCAGCGGCAGGCCGTATCAGCAGCATCCGCACCCCCGGAGGGCACCGGCGTTTCCGCGAGTCGGAAGTGCACGCTCTCCTGCGTGGCGAGGAAGTTCTCACGGCCGAACGGCCGGGCGGCGACTCGCCGCGTGTCTGATCCACAGGTGCGAGCCAGCCGGGCCTCGACGGGCACGGTGAACTCCAACACCGCGATGCGTCACCCGGTGATCCTGCGCGCCTCCTGGAAGCCGCAGGGTCACTGTTCTTTTTAGTCATGTCATAAATGCATTTACGGATGTGATTGAACGTCGGCCAGGACGCCCACACGGCAGGGTGCCGGATCCGGCACCGCGGGGAGCCACGACCCGCGGCCCGGCCGGCCCGGGATCCCCCCGTCCACGGCCGGCGTCTCAGCGGTCCGTCGGCCGTCCCTCGGCGGCCGCTCGGCGGTGCTTGCGCGGTCCCTCAGCGGTCATGGCCGGCCTGGGACTCCTTGAACGCGAGGAACTCCCGCTCCAGCTCGTCGTTCCCCTCCCGCCAGCGCCTGCGCCGCTCGGCGTCCTGCTCCTCGGTGACGGCCTCCGGCAGCCACCGGTCGTAGTCGGGGTCGCCCGGCCCGATCTCCACGTAGGCGTTGCCGATCAGGCGTCCGTCATCACTGGTCAGGGTCTGCGGTATCCGCAAGGTCCCGTCCGCGAGCCGGATGACGTACATGACGGTTCACCTAGATTCCGTAGCGCCGGTTGAAGAACAGCATGACATTGAGCGCGGCGCGGGTGTCGCCGTTCAGCATGTCCACCAGGGCCGGGCGCTGCCGCGAGGCGATGGCGGCGAAGGCGTCGGCGAAGAACTCCTTGCGGCCGAGCCCGCCGGGCTGGCGGTGGAACGTCGAGGCGAACAGCGGCGTGCACTCCTCGTAGAGGGCCACGAATTCCGGGGAGTCCGAAACCCACTCGCCCGGCGCCGCGTCGATGTCGTCCAGCGCGTGCCCGGACTCGTGCATCATCACGTCGGGCGTCGGGGACGGCCGGTCCCCCACCACGATCTTGCGGTCGCCGTAGGCGCCGGCGCAGACGTCCCACGTCGCCTTGCCCGAGGGCAGCGGCGCGCCCCGCAGATAGCCCATGTCGTCCAGATCGGGCACGCCTCCGGCCCCGACATAGATGCCGTCGAGTCCGACCGCCAGAAGCGCTTTGAGGCGCTCCGGCAGCCGGGACAGGCTGTCCACGGCGCGGACGGCGTCCGGCGAGGGCGGGCCGTCGGCCGCGTCCCACTGGCGGTACAGGATCTGCTCCAGCGGCCCGCAGTGCTTCAGGCCGTCGCCGCGGTCGGGGGTGTCGGGCGAGTTCGGCTGGGCCAGGGGCGGCTCGTCGTCCAGCTCGAAGTCCCGCCAGATGTACTGGGGCCGGTCCACGACCGGCGCGGTGACCGCCTGGGCGGAGTCCACGCGCGGCTGCTCGCCCTCCCAGAACGAGTCGGCGCGGCGCCCGGCCCTGCGCCCGCCCTCGCGCGGCTCGGCCCGGTGGTCGCCGCGGCCCTCGCGCCCCTGGCGGCGGGGGTCCGCCCGGCCCTCCCGCGTGAGGTCGGCGAAGCCGTCGGGACGGCGGGAGTCGGCGGGTTCCTGCGCGCCCTCGCGCGAGGTCTCTTGCCGGAGGGCGTACGGCCCGCGCTGCCGCCAGCGCGACGCCCTGCGGTGCCGGCCCCTGTCGCCGGAGAACCCGGTCACGGCGACGGCCTGGGGGCCCGAGCGGGCGCGAAGATCTGCACGCAACCTCTCCCGTTCCGCGAGCGTGGTCACGGTCCACCGTACGACGTGGCCGCGCGGGAAGCCATGTGAAATGTCCTACGGAGATGGCTCTGGGGACCCCTGGGGTCCCGCCCGGAGACACGATCTACCGCAGAATGGCTTACGCTGCGGACATGCCTAGCGTGCTTCTCGGCCTGGCGCTGTTGGCCTTCTGGCTCTACTGCCTGTTCGATGTGATAACCACCCCTGAGGAGGACGTCAGGAACCTGCCGAAGATGCTGTGGGTTCTGATCGTCGTGCTCCTGGTCGCGATCGGCGGCCTGTTCTGGCTGCTCCTCGGCCGTCCGTTGAGTCAGCAGACCGTACAGCGTCGGCGCACGGGCCGCCCGAGCGTCAACCGCCCCCCGGTGGTCCGCGGCCCCGACGACGACCCCGAATTCCTCCGCGACCTCGACCGTCGCCTCCGCCGCGAGGACGACTGACCCGCGCGGCGAATCAGCACATCCGCCCCGCCGTGCCGGTCCGCGACCGGCACGGGAGGACGCCAAGGGCGGCTACGGCACCTGCGCGTAGGAGTGCAGGCCCGACAGGAAGATGTTCACACCCACCAGGTTGAAGACGAGGCAGCCGAAGGCGATGAGCTGGACGATCGTCGCGGCCCTGCCCCGCCACCCCGCGGTCGCCTTCGCGTGCAGGTAGGCCGCGTAGGCGATCCAGGTGATGAACGACCAGACCTCCTTGGGGTCCCAGCCCCAGTAACGTCCCCACGCCTTGTCGGCCCACAGGGCGCCCGCGATGACGGCGAACGTCCAGATGGGGAAGGCGATGACGATGGCCTGGTGGGCGACCCTCTCCAGGACGTCCCTCGTGGGCAGCCGCGACGGGCCGTCCTTGCGCGCCAGGAACAGGATCCCGGCGACCCCGGCGACGATGAACAGACCCGCGGCGATGATCGCCGCCGTCACATGGATGGCGATCCAGTAAGAGTTCAGTGCCGGAACGACAGGGCCGGCCTGTACGTGGAGGTAACGTACGGCGAACCCGAGCACCAGGGCGGCGGCCAGGCAGACGAACGCGCCGAGGAAGCGCACCGGCTGGCGGGCCTGCATCACCAGGAACGCGCCGACCGCGGCGATGCAGATGGCCACCACGAACTCGTACATGTTCGCCCACGGCCAGCGGCCCACCGCGAGGCCCCTGGTGATGAGGGCGGCGACGTTGGCCGCGAGGCCCAGCCAGCTCAGGGCCACCGCGATGGCGCCCGTGCGCCGTACCCAGGACGTCGTGGGGGGCGGCGCGGCGACAGGGGCGTCAGGGCCGCCATCGCCGGCGGGGCCGGTGTGCCCGGCGTCCTCGGCGCCCGCGCCCACCGTGACCAGCTTGCGGACCGGCGTGGCCGTCGCGGCCCTGATCCGGCCGAAGCCGAGGTCCAGCGCGTAGCCGATCATGGCGAGCACGTAGAGCAGGACGGTCGCCAGGATCAGCTGGTCGCTGAGCGCGGCGAGTCCGGAGTCGATCTCAGTGGGCATTGTTCGCTCCTTCACGCGAGGCGGCCTCGCCGGCCTCGGTCCCTCGAAGGGACGTGACGATCGTGGAGAACTCCTCGGCGAAGGCGGCGCCGCCCTCGGTGCGGGTCAGGCCGCCGGCCTCGACCGTCGTCTCCTCGCCTTCGGCGGCCTCGGCGACCCGGACGAACACCCGGCGGCGGCGCACGGTCAGCGAGAGCACGAGGCCGAGCACGGCCAGGGCGGCGGCCACCAGGGCGGGGCCGCGGCCGGGGTCGTAGGCGATCTGCAGGCTGATCCACTCCCGGACGCCGGTGAGCTGGACCGAGCCGGCGCCTCCGGGCAGCGGCAGCGTGTCGCCGACGGCGAGTGGCTTGGTCTTCAGCCCCATGACCAGGGGCTTGAGGTTCGTCGTGTCGAGCTGGTACACCGACTGCGGCTGGCCGCTCTTCAGCCCGAGGTCGCCGGAGAAGGCGAACACCTGGGCGGTGGGGTTGGCGGCGCCGGGGAACACCGACACCCACGAGCCGTCCGCGGCGGGCACGGTGGTCGGCAGGAACCGCACCAGGAACCCGAGCTGCGACGGCTCGGCGTCCGGCACCTTGATCACGCACTCGGAGGTGTAGGTCACCTGGTCGGCGGTGAGGCAGGGCACCGGGCCCTCGAACGCCACCTGGCCCTTGCCGTCG
The DNA here is from genome assembly GCF_014200435.1 of Sphaerisporangium krabiense. NCBI lineage: Bacteria > Bacillati > Actinomycetota > Actinomycetes > Streptosporangiales > Streptosporangiaceae > Sphaerisporangium > Sphaerisporangium krabiense. The sequence goes on from NZ_JACHBR010000001.1 coordinate 1,396,159, forward strand.
AGCACCTTGAACATCGGGGCGTAGCCGTGGCCGAGCAGGTAGGTCTGCGTGCCGTTCACGTCGAGCGGCTCGTTGACCTCCAGGTCGTAGGGGCGTTCGGCCGCGCCGGGGCGGTCGGTGACCTTCAGGCGCGCCGAAAAGGTGAGCGGCTGCCCGCGCCGCTCCCCCGCCGCGACGTAGGTGGCCTGGAAGTCCTCCAGGGTGAAGGAGAACGGCTCCAGCGACTGGGCCGACACCCTCTGCCCGGGGATGTACCGGTCGTAGGCGGCGACGGTGTTGGCGAAGCCGTTGCCCTCGACCAGCAGCACGTTGCCGCGGTAGCCGAACAGGGCGCCGACGCCGACCGCGACCAGCAGGCCGAGCAGGGCGACGTGGAAGAGCAGGTTGCCGGTCTCGCGCAGGTACCCCTTCTCCGCGGACACCCAGCCGGGCCCGGTGACGGTGCGGAACCGCCTTCTCCTCAGCTCCGCCGCGACCCGCTCGACCGTGGCGCCGGGAGCGGTGAAGGAGGCGTGCTGCGGCAGCCGGGACAGGTTGCGCGGGGCCGCGGGCGGCCTGCGCCGCAGCTCGCGCAGGTGTGCCGTGGTCCTCGGGACGATGCACCCGGCGAGCGAGACGAACAGCAGCAGGTAGGTGGCCGCGAACCACGGCGCGGTGAACACGTCGAACAGCCACAGCCGGTCCAGCCAGGCGGCCAGGCCGGGGCTGTCCTTGAAGTACTGGGCGACCTTGTCGGGGCTGATCGAGCGCTGCGGGTAGATCGAGCCGGGCACCGAGGCGAGCGCGAACAGGAACAGCAGGATCAGCGCGGTGCGCATCGAGGTGAGCAGGCGCCAGCCCCAGCGCAGCCATCCCATGGGCCCGAGACCCACGGGGCGCGCCGGGTCGGCCCGGACCTCTTCGGTCAGCGACATCAGATCACCGGCTCGAATCCGCCGACCCAGCCCTGCATGCTCGCGATCATCTGCGTCCAGAGGCCGGTCACCAGCAGGACGCCCACCAGGACCAGCATGGCGCCGCCGGCGCGGGTGATGAGCGGGGAGTGGCGGCGCACCGCCGAGAACGTCCTGATCGCCTTGCGGTAGGCCAGCGCGGCCAGCACGAACGGCACGCCGAGCCCGAGCGCGTAGGCGAAGGCCAGCGCGGCGCCGCGCACCGCGCTCGCCTGGTCCAGCGAGAGCGCGAGGACGGCGGACAGCGTGGGGCCGATGCAGGGGGTCCAGCCAAGGCCGAACACGATGCCGAGCAGGGGCGCGCCCGCGACGCCCGCCGCGGGCAGGCGGTGGATGCGCACGTCGCGCTGCAGGCCCGGGATCACGCCCAGGAAGGCCAGGCCGAGCACGATCGTCAGCGCGCCCAGCACCCGGGTGATCACCTCGGCGTTGCCGTGCAGCGCCGAGCCGAGGCCGCCGAACAGCGCGCCGCCGAGCACGAACACCAGCGAGAAGCCCAGCACGAACAGGGCGCTGCCCGCGATCATGCGGCCACGCCTGGGGTCGCCGCTCATGCCGGTGACGTAGGACAGGTAGCCGGGCACCAGGGGCAGGACGCACGGGGACAGGAACGACACCAGCCCGGCCGCCAGCGCGACGGGCAGGGCCACCAGCAGCGAACCGGCCGCGATGGTGGTCGTGAGGCCGCTCACCGCGCGGCCCTCCGGGCGGCGTGGGGACGGACGCTACTTCTCATCGCTGACCTTGGTCACCACGTTGAGCAGGTCGGAGTGGCGCACCTCGCCGAGGGCGCGCGCCGCGACCCTCCCCTGCCGGTCGAGCACGAGCGTGGAGGGGATGGCGGCGGGGTTGACCATGCCGTGGAAGGCCAGCGCGACCTTGCCCGGCTGGTCGAACAGGCTGGGGTACCCCGGCTGCTGAGTGCGCTGGAAGGCCAGCGCCTGCGCCTTGTCGTCCTTGAAGTCGACGCCGAGGAAGGTGACGCCGTGGTCCTTGGTCTTGGCGGCGATGTCCTTGAGCACCGGGGCCTCGCTGCGGCACGGGGCGCACCAGGACGCCCAGAAGTTGAGCACGAGGACCTTGCCCTTGTGGTCGGCGAGGGCGGCGGCCGTGCCTTCCAGGGTCTGGCCCTGGACCTCGGGGGCCGCCTGGCGCTGACCGGCCGGGACGACGAGCATGCTTCCGTCGCCGGCGACGAAGCGTGTGTCGCCCGACTGCGGCTGGGCGCCCTGCTGGGTTCCCGCGCAGCCCGCTAGGGCCGCCATGGCCAGCACGGCGGCGAGGAGGGCACGTGGCTTCGCGGACACCGAGAAGGGTCTCCTTGTACTACGACCGGTAGAGCTTCAAACCCTACCCAGCAGGACGCACGCCCCCGAATCCGGGGCGGCGCCGCGTCGGGACGACTATCGCCTGTTGCCTGGTTTGAGCAGTTTAGGCGGTTTGACGAGCGCACCTGCCGGTTCGCTGTAGCCGATGCTCGCCAGCCGGTCACCCTCGAAGGTGAAGCTCGTCAGGCTGGCCAGCGAGCACTGGCGGCGGCGCGGATCGTGCCACAGCCTGCGGCCCTCGGCGGCCAGGCGGATGATCCAGATCGGGAGCTGGTGGCTGACCAGCACGACCTCGTGGCCGCGGGACTCCGCCCTGGCCGCGTTGACGATCGACCGCATGCGCTCGACGACCTGGACGTACGGCTCGCCCCACGAGGGCCGGGCGGGGTTCCACAGATGACGGTAGTTGCCCGGCGCGCGGAACATGCCGCCGACGGGAACGCCCTCGAAGACGTTGTCGGCCTCGATCAGGCGGTCGTCGGTGCGGATCTCCAGGCGGAACGTCTGCGCGACCGGCGCGGCGGTCTCCTGGGCGCGCTCCAGCGGGGAGCTGTAGAGCGCGACGACGTCGCGGCCCGCGAGCGCCTTGGCCACCAGTTCGGCCATCGAGCGGCCGTTGTCGGACAAGTGGTACCCGGGCAGCCGGCCGTACAGAAGCCCATGCGGATTGTGCACCTCTCCGTGGCGGAGCAGGTGAACAACGGTGCTTTCAGTCATGACGGACACCAGCCTACTGTCCGGACCGCTCTGCGGCCGTCAGGCCGGGCGGCGGTGTCATCTGGCGCAGCACCTCGACGGCCGCGCGGATGGCCGGGCGGCGCGCCGCGTCGGTGCGCCAGATCGCGAAGATGCGCCGCAGGGGCCTCGGCCGCAGCGGCACGGCCCGGACCTCGCGCGGCAGGTCACCGCGCCCGAGGCGCGGGATCAGCGCCAGCCCGTGCCCGGCCGCGACCAGCGCGACCTGCGTGGGGTACTCGTCGGCGATGCAGGAGAAGTCCGGCTCCAGGGCGGCCGTCCTCAGCGTCAGCACGAGCCAGTCGTGGCAGACCATGCCCGGCGACGAGCCGATCCACCGCTCGCCGGTCAGCTCGGCCAGGTCGACCTCGTCGCGGGCGGCCAGCGGATGCCCGGCCGGGAGGACGACGTCGGCCGGGTCCTCGAAGAGGGCCGCGCGGGACAGGCCCTCGGGGAGCGCCATCGGGCGGTTCAGCCAGTCCTGGACGATGGCCAGGTCCAGCTCGCCGCGGGCCACCTCGCGGATCTGGCGCTCGGGTTCGCGCTCGTACAGCATCAGGTCCAGCTCGGGGTGGCGCCGCTTGAGCTCGCAGAGCGCGCCCGGCATGACGCCGCGGGCCGCGGTCGGGAACGCGGCGATCAGCAGGCGGCCGACGACGGTGCCGCGCAGCGCCTCGAAGTCGGCCTCCGCGGTCTCCACCAGGGCGAGGATGCGTTCGGCGTGCTCGGCGAGCAGCCCGGCGGCGTCGGTGAGCTTGACGCCGCGCCCGCTGCGCTCAAGGAGCGTGGAGCCGGTCTCGCGCTCCAGCTTGGCGAGCTGCTGCGAGATCGCCGAAGGCGTGACCATGAGCGCCTCGGCGGCGGCGCCCACCGATCCGTACACCGCGACCGCGTGCAGGGCCTTGAGGCGGTGGAGATCCAACATACAGAAATGCTAAACGATGACCGCCGCACCGTCGCGAGCCGCTGAAGGCTTTACTCGTCTCCCGGCTTCCCGGCCGCCGCCGCGGCGGCCTTGGCGGCGGCGGGGAGCGCCTCGGCCACCCGGGCCACGGCCTCCTCGTCGTGGGCGGCCGACAGGAACCACGCCTCGTAGGCCGACGGCGGCAGGTAGACCCCCTGGTCGAGCATCGAGTGGAAGAACGCCCGATAGGCCCCGGCGTCCTGGGCGCGGGCGCCGTCGAAGTCGGTCACGGGGTCGGCCGTGAAGAAGATCGAGAACAGGTTGCCCGCGCGCTGGAGGCGGTGCGGCACCCCGGCCGCGGCCAGCGCGTCGGAGGCGGCCCGCCCGATGATCAGCGCCGCGGCGTCCACGCGGTCGTAGACCTCGGCGTCGCAGGCCCGCAGCGTGGCCAGGCCCGCCGCGGTGGCCAGCGGGTTCCCCGACAGCGTGCCCGCCTGGTACACGGGACCCTCGGGGGCCAGCCTGTCCATGACCTCGGCGCGGCCGCCGAACGCCGCCGCGGGCAGCCCGCCGCCCATCACCTTGCCGAACGTCATCAGATCGGCCTCGACCGGGTCCAGGCCGTACCAGCCCGAGGCGGAGACCCGGAAGCCGGTCAGCACCTCGTCCAGGATCAGCAGCGCGCCCGAGGCCGTGCACAGCTCGCGCAGCAGGGCGTTGAAGCCGGGCGCGGGCGGCACCACCCCCATGTTGGCCGGGCACGCCTCGGTGATCACGCAGGCGATCTCGCCGCCGAAGGACGCGAACGCCTCGCGCACCAGGTCGGGCGCGTTGTACGGCAGCACGATCGTGTCGGCGGCGGACGCGCCGGTCACGCCCGGGGTGTCGGGCAGGCCGAAGGTGACCACGCCCGAGCCGGCCGAGGCGAGCAGGGCGTCCACGTGCCCGTGGTAGCACCCGGCGAACTTCACCACGCGGGAACGGCCGGTGAAGCCGCGCGCGAGCCGCACCGCCGACATGGTGGCCTCGGTGCCGGAGCTGACCAGCCGCACCTTCTCCACCGGGCCCACCCGCGCCACCAGCTCCTCGGCCAGCGCGACCTCGCCAGGAGTCGCCGTGCCGAAGGAGGTGCCGCGGGACAGCGCCTCGGCGAGGGCCTCCACCACGGCCGGGTGACGGTGCCCGAGGATCATCGGACCCCAGGAGCACACCAGGTCGACGTACCGGTTGCCGTCGGCGTCCACGATGTACGGCCCCTCACCGGACTCCATGAACCTGGGAGTGCCGCCGACGGCGCCGAAGGCGCGCACCGGGGAGTTCACCCCGCCGGGCACCACGGCCCGGGCACGATCGAACAGGGCCTCTGAGATCTTCGTAAGGCTCACCCGTCCAGGCTAGTGCAGTGCCTATGGCGCGGCCTCCGGCCGCGCGGCGTGAGGGCGCCTTTGAGCCGGTGCTCTTCCGCCGTCCCGCGCAAGGGATCGTTCCTCACCCTTGCGCGTGCCGGCTCCAGAGCACCGGCGCGCCCTCACGGGATGAGGGTGGGCACTTTTGCGTCTTCGCGCTAGGGAAGACGCTTGTCCTCACTCGCAGGCGTCGGCCAGGTGGTCCAGGACGTGGAGGGGGTCGGGGAGAGGACGGCCGTCGGGCGGGCGGAGCCAGCGGGCGTGGCTGCCGTCGGCCAGGGACGACGGCGGGGCCAGGACGTAGCTGTCACGGCAGTGCCAGCGCAGGCCGGGGGTCTCGTCGATGCTCTCGGGGCCGCAGTCCAGGTGGCAGGACCACCACTCGTCCTCGTCCTCGGGAGCGCCGCGGGTGGCCACGTAAAAAAGGACCCGGTCGCCTGTCGTGGCGACCGGGCCCGTCGCGAAGCCGGATTCCTCCATCGCGACCAGTGCGGTGTGGCCCGCCGTGGCGGGCACGTCGAACACGTCGAATACCCTGCCCGTGGGAAGGATGACGTTGGCCTCGGGGTTCTGCTCCCACCATCGAGTGAGCAGAGCGGTGTCCGTGGTCGCCATCATCTGCCAGGCCGGCGACAGCGGATGCGCCCCGGGGTCGGGACAGCCGACGCGGTCGCACGAACAGGCGCGCCGTCCCTCGCGCATCGGATGCGCGCCGAGGACGCTCGCCCAGCCCAGTTCCGCGTACTCCAGCACCGAGGTGATCGTCTGCGCCCTGCCATGGGCCCGGCCTCGCTTCTTGGCCCGGCGAGCCGCCAGCGGCACCCCCACCATCGTGTTCCTCCCCCACCTCGCCTTTCCCCGATGATGCCCGATGGCGGCCGGGTGAGGTGAGCCGACCCCCGGAAACCACGGAAAATGACCCGTCAGGGTAGTCTTCTGGCCACTTCCGTAGCCCAATAGGTGAGGATCATGTCGGCGCCCGCGCGCTTGATCGCGATGAGCGACTCCATGATCACGCGGTCGCGGTCGATCCAGCCGTTGGCCGCCGCGGCCTCCACCATGGCGTACTCGCCGCTCACCTGGTAGGCAGCCACCGGCACGTCCACGGCGTCGCGCACCTGGCGCAGGATGTCCAGGTAGGCCAGCGCGGGCTTGACCATCACCGCGTCGGCGCCCTCGTCCAGGTCCAGGCGCACCTCGCGCAGGGCCTCGCCGACCGGGCCCGCGGGGTCCTGCTGGTAGGCGCTCCTGTCACCGAACTGCGGAGCGCACTCGGCCGCGTCCCTGAACGGGCCGTAGAACGCCGAGGCGTACTTGACCGAGTACGCCAGGATCGGGAGGTGCGGGAAGCCGCCCGCGTCCAGGGCGGCGCGGATCGCGCCCACCTGGCCGTCCATCATGCCGCTCGGCGCGATCACCTGCGAGCCCGCGGTCGCCTGGGCGAGAGCGATGGAGGCGTAGCGCTCCAGCGTCGCGTCGTTGTCGACCTCGCCCTCGGGGGTGAGCACGCCGCAGTGGCCGTGGTCGGTGTACTCGTCCAGGCACGTGTCACTCATGATCACGATGGCGTCGCCCAGGTCGGCGCGCAGCTCGGCCAGCGCCTGCTGCAGGATGCCGTCCGGGTCGTCCCCCGCCGAGCCGCGGGCGTCCTTCACCGCGGGCACGCCGAACAGGATCAGCCCGCCCACGCCCGCCTCGGCCGCCTCGTTGGCGGCCTTGCGCAGCGAGTCGACGGTGTGCTGCACCACCCCCGGCATGGACGCGACCGGCTGCGGCTCGCTCACGCCCTCCTTCACGAACATCGGCAGCACCAGTTCGGCCGGGTGCAGCCGGGTGCCCGCCACCATGCGCCGGATCGGCACGGTTCTGCGCAGCCTGCGGGGCCGCGCGACCGGAAAGCCCGCGTTGCTCATCGTCTCTCCCCTCCCTGACCTCGTGCCGTACCGCCGCGCGGGCGGGAACGTCACGATGGGGATGTCGGCTTGATGTTCACTTGGCCCGGCGGCGGGCTCCCCTGCGGGTCTGCGAGGGCCGCCGGGGGACGTCACCGGCGGCCAGCGCCGCCTGACGCTGCTTGGCGCCGTACTCCGCGAGGGCGGCGGCCAGCGCCGTCGCCGAAGTGCTGTCGGCCATGATGTCCACCCGCAGGCCGAACTCCTCGGCGGTCTTGGCGGTCTGCGGACCGATCACCGCGATGACCGTCACGTTGTGCGGCTTGCCCGCGATGCCCACCAGGTTCCGCACGGTGCTGGAGGAGGTGAACAGCACGGCGTCGAAGCCGCCGCTCTTGATCGCCACGCGGATCGCCTCGGGCGGCGGCGCGGCGCGGACGGTGCGGTAGGCCGTGACGTCGTCGCACTCCCACCCGAGCTCGGTCAGCCCGGCGATGAGGGTCTCGGTGGCGATGTCCGCGCGCGGCAACAGCACCCGGTTGATCGGGTCGAGCATCGAGTCGTAGGGGGGCCACTCCGCCAGCAGGCCCTCCGAGGAGTGCTCGCCCACGGGCACCAGGTCCGGCTTGACCCCGAAGGCGATCAGCGCGCGCGCCGTGGCCTCGCCGACGGCCGCGACCTTCAGCCCGGCGAACGCCCGCGCGTCCAGGCCGTACTCCTCGAACTTCTCCCTGATCGCCTTGACCGCGTTGGCGGAGGTGAACGCGACCCACTCGTAGCGGCCGGTGACCAGGCCCTTGATGGCGCGGTCCATCTGCTGCGGGGTGCGCGGCGGCTCCACCGAGATCGTCGGGACCTCCTCGGGGACGGCGCCGTACGACCTGAGCTGCTCCGAAAGCCCGGCCGACTGCTCCTTGGTGCGGGGCACCAGCACCCGCCAGCCGAACAGCGGCTTGTTCTCGAACCAGGACAGGCGATCGCGGCCGGTGACGGCGTCGCCGACCACGATCACCGCGGGCTCGGAGATGTCGGCGTGCTTGAGGTCGGCGGCGAGCCTGCCGAGCGAGGAGACCACGGTGTACTGCTCGGTGGTGGTACCGCTCTGGGTCACGGCCACCGGCGTGGCGTCCGGCCTGCCCGCCGCGACGAGGGCCCTGCCGATCGGCACGGCCTCGGCGACGCCGTTGTAGATCACCAGCGTGCCCTCGAAGGCGGCGTGCGCCGCCCAGTCGTCCACGCGGGTGGCGTCCACGATGCGGAACTCCGGCACGGACGCGGCCGGGGCGATGCCCGCGTAGGTGAGCACGCCGGTCGCCGGCGGCACGCCGGGCACGATCTCGAAGTCGACCTCGGCCTTGGCGCAGGCCGCGACCTCGTCGGCCACGGAGGAGAAGAAACCGGGGTCGCCCGCGCACAGCCGCACGACGCGGCGCCCGGCCTTGGCGTGCTGCACCGCCTTCAGCGACACCGCGCCCGTCTCGGCGGCCACGTCGACGATCTCCGCCTCCGGGCCGCAGTGCCGCAGCATCGCGCCGAACGCCGACCGGTCCAGGACGACGACGTCGGCGCGGGCCAGCAGGTCGGCGCCGCGCAGCGTGAGCAGGTTCTCGTCGCCCGGCCCCGCTCCCACGAAGGCCACGAACCCGGAGCGCCGTACCTCCTGGGCCTCTTGAGCCTCCTGACTCTCGTGGATCTCATGCGTCTCACGGGCCGCCTCCTCGGCCACGCCGGCCTTCGCGGCGTCAGCGGCCTCTGGCCTGCCCGTGTCGACGGTCTTGCTGGTCTGGCTTCCGGAGCTCAATGGGTCCGCTCCCCCATCAACGTGCCGGCCCCCTCAGCGATCATGGCGGCCGCGAGATCGCGGCCGAGCTCCATGGCCGCCGACGGATCCCCGGCGGTGGACTTGCGCACCGACCGCGTGCCATCAAAGGCCACCACGGCGGCGGTCAGGTTGAGAATGTGCCCCTCGTCGGAGGCGTACGCACCTACGGGCGCGCTGCACCCGGCCTCGAGCGCGGCGAGCACGGCGCGTTCGGCGGTGACCGCCGCGCGCGTGCGCGCGTCGTCGAGGACGGCGAGCAGCTCGGCCAGGGCGTGGTCGTCGGCGCGGCACTCCACGGCCAGGGCGCCCTGGCCCGGCGCCGGCAGCACGTCGGCCACGTCGAACAGCTCGGAGATCTCGGCGGCGCGGCCCAGGCGGCCGAGCCCGGCGGCGGCCAGCACGACGGCGGCCAGCTCGCCGGAGGCCACCCTGCCGATGCGGGTGTCGGCGTTGCCGCGGATCGGGACGTAGTCGAGGTCCGGGCGGAGCGCGCGGAGCTGGGCGACCCTGCGCGGCGATCCGGTGCCCACCTTGTCGCCGGGGCGCAGGTCGGCGAGCTTGGCCGCGCCGACCAGGGCGTCGCGCGGGTCGTCGCGCGGAGGGGTCGCGGCCAGCAGGACGCGGGGGTCGGAGGCGGTCGGCAGGTCCTTGAGGGAATGGACCGCGAAGTCGATCTCGCCCTCGATGAGCTTGTCGCGCAGGGCGCTGACGAACACGCCGGTGCCGCCGAGCTGGGCCAGGTGCGCCTTGGTGACGTCGCCGAAGGTCGTGACGCCGACGAGCTCGACCGGACGGCCGGTGAGCGCGGTCAGCCGGTCGGCCACGCGCTGCGACTGGGTGGTGGCCATCAGGCTGCGGCGCGTGCCGAGCCGGAGCACGCGCGGGCCCGCCTTCACCATGCTCTCGGTCATGCGTCCCCCTCGCGACCGGTCGCGTCGGTCTCCACCTCGGCGACCTCGGCTCTCGTCACCGCCTCCGGCACCTTCGGGTTCAGGTCGAACAGCTCACGCAGCGCCTCGGCATAATGATCGCCCGCCGGGGACGCCGCCAACCGCTTGACACGCACGGTCGGCTCGTGGAGCAGCTTGTCCACCACCCTGCGGACGGTCTGGGAGATCTCTCCCCGCAACCGCCCGTCGATCTCGGGCACCCGGGTCACCAGGCGTCCGATCTCGGTCTCGACGACCTCGGCGGCCTTGGCGCGCAGAGCGATCACCGTCGGCGTCACCTTGGCCGCGCGTTCGGCCCGGAGATACTCGCACACCTCGGTGGCCACGATCGAGCGGACCGCGGCGACCTCCTCGGAGGCGCCGCCGTCGCGCCCCTCGCCGCCGAGCCCGGCCTCCTGCATCGACTCCAGGTCGACGAGGGTGACGCCGGGCAGAGTGCGAACGCCCGGGTCGACGTCGTGCGGCAGCGCCAGGTCGAGCAGGAAAAGCGGCTTGTCCCGCACGGCCGACGCCACCATCTCGGTGCCGATGACAACGCTACCCGCTCCCGTGCAGGAGATGACCACATCCGCCGAGGCCAGCTCCCTTTCGACGTCCTTCAGCTCGACGGCGCGGCCCCCGACGCTCTGGGCGAGGCGCGCGGCGCGTTCGAAGGTGCGGTTGGCGACGACGATGTCGGTCACGCCGGCCCTGGCGAGCGTGACGGCCGACAGCGCGCTCATCGAGCCGGCGCCGACGACCAGCGCGCGCCTGCCCTGGACGGGGCCGATGACCTTCCCGGCCAGGGTGAGGCCGAGCTCGACGAGGGAGGCGCCGGCGCGGTCGATGGCGGTCTCGGTGTGGGCGCGCTTCCCGACGCGCAGCGCGTGCTGGGCGAGCTCGTTGAGCGTCGAGCCCGCGGTGCCCTGCTCCTGGGCGAGCCGCAGCGACTGGCGGACCTGGCCGAGGATCTGCCCCTCGCCCACCGCCATCGAGTCGAGCCCGCACACGACGGTGAACAGGTGCTCGACCACGCGGTCCTCGTAGTGGACGTACAGATGGCGCGTGAGCTGTTCCTGGGGGATGCCCGAATGCACGCTGAGCATCTGGGTGACCGCGGTCACGCCGCCGTGGAAGCGGTCCACCTCGGTGTAGACCTCGACCCTGTTGCAGGTGGAGACGATCATCACCTCGGCCACGTGCGCGTCGCTTCGCACGTCGTGCAGCAGCTTGACCAGAGCGTCACCGGTGGCCGCCACGCGTTCCAGCAAGGCGACGGGCGCGGTTCTGTGGCTGAGGCCCACAGCCAGAAGACTCATGCGTCCATCGCCTCCGCCAGGTTCTCGGCCATGATCGGGCTCCCTGATTCACGATCCGCTTTGCGCTGCTCATGGAACGCAAGGATCTGCAATTCGGTCGATAGGTCTACTTTGCGGACATCGACTCCGTCAGGCACATTGAGCACAACGGGGGCGAAGTTCAAGATACTCGTGATCCCTGAGGCGATGACCCGGTCGGCGACCGCCTGGGCCGCCGCCGCGGGCGTCGCGATCACCACGATGGACACGCCGCGGGCCACGATCACCTCTTCGAGCCTGTCGATGTGCTCGACGGCCATGCCGACCAGGTGCTCGCCCACCACGGAGGCGTCGGCGTCGAACAGGGCGGCCACGCGGAAGCCCCGCGACACGAACCCGCCGTAGTTGGCGAGCGCGCGGCCGAGGTTGCCGACGCCGACGATCGCCACGGCCCAGTCCTGCGTGAGGCCGAGTTCGCGGGAGATCTGGTAGATGAGGTACTGGACGTCGTATCCGACGCCGCGGGTGCCGTAGGACCCGAGATGGGAGAGGTCTTTGCGGAGCTTGGCGGAGTTCACCCCGGCCGCGACGGCGAGATCCTCGGAGCTGACGGTCGCGGTGCCCCGCTCCGCGAGCCCGTTGAGGGCGCGCAGGTACAGCGGCAACCGCGCGACGGTCGCATCGGGGATGCCACGTTCACGCGCTTGAGACATGCGGCGGGTCACTTCGGCCGGAACTCCAGGGGACGGGCGGCCGGTGCGCCCCGGCCGCGCTCGCGGTTGCGACGGATGTCGAGAAGGGCGCAGGCCTCCAGGTTAGTCCCTTTGTGAAGACATGCACAAAGTGCGAGCGCGCTGTCTCGGGTCCTTACTGTCCCAGGTAGGGGTGCCGGTCCGGGATCCGGCCCGTCGGCCGCGACGCCGCGGCACCGTTAGGCTGGGCACATGCCGCCGCGAGATCACACGGTCACTCTGCTGGGCAAACCAGGATGCCACCTGTGCGACGACGCCAGGGCCGTCATCCAGCGCGTGGCCGCCGAGCTGGGCGTCTCCTGGGAGGAGCGCGACATCACCACCTCTCCGGAGGACCAGGCGGCGTACTGGGACATGATCCCGGTCACATTCGTCGACGGCGTCCAGCACGACTTCTGGCGGGTGGACGAGGCGCGCCTGCGCGCCGCGCTCACCGCCTGACCGCCCGTCCGGCCGCCCCCGGGCCGTCCAGACCAGGGCCCGTCCCGAGGTCAGACCCGGAAGGCCGTCGGCAGCGGGACCACCTTGGCGGCGTTGACGTTGAGCTCTATCACGTTCGCCGCCAGCACGTGCGCCACCCTCTCGCGGGCGAAGCGCTCCATGTGCGCCTGCCGCTGGTGCTCGGTGAAGGCCACCTCGTCGCGGTAGATCTCGTACACGATGCGCTGCAGCGGCGCCGACTTCACCGAGTGGCAGATGAAGATCAGCGTGTCGGGCTCGCTGCGGCGCACCGCCTCCACCGTCTCCTCCGCCAGGCGGTCGAACGCCTCCCCGGCCCCGTCCATGAGCGTGAAGACGGTGAGCAGGCCGTAGATGCCGGAGGACGGCTTGACCGGCCCCGCGGCGGGTGAGGCCGCCGCCGAGCGCCCGGCCGCGGGCGGCTCGGGACGGCCGAACGCCGCGCCGCCCTCACCGCCGGGGAACACCACACCGGTGGCGGGCATCGCGTAGTCGGGCGAACCCGGCGCCCCGTTCTGGCCGGGAAACCCGCCCTCATGGAAGGCGCCCGGCCCGCCTGCTTCACCGGGAGGGCCGAATCGCCCCTGCTGGCCCTGCTGCCCGTGCTGCCCGCGCCGGCTCTGCTGCTCCTGCCGACCGAGCTGATCGTGCGGATCGTACTGACCTTGCTGACCATGTGGGCCTTGCTGGCCGTGCTGGCCCTGCTGGCCGTGTTGGCCATGGCGGCCGACCGGCCCCTGCCCGCCCTGGTCCTGGTCGATGAACTCGCCGGTCCTCGGGCCGCCGCCGAACCCGCCGGGCTGCATGCGCGCGGCGTAGTCCACCTCGGCGGGGTCGCCCGCCCGGTACTCCGCCACGAGGTCGCCGAGGCCCGAGCGGCGGGGCGGCGGCATCGCGGGCGCCGGAGCCGGGGGCGGCAGCGGGGCCTCCCGCGTCGCCTCGGGCCGCTCGGCAGGCCGGGGAGGCTCCGGACCCCGGCGCCGCACGGGCGCCGGCTCCTCCTCCCAGTCGTCGGCGTCGTCGCGCTCCTCGTCGTAGGGCGCGAGCGGCCGGGCGACGGCGTACCAGACGGCCCCCACCATCAGCGTGATCACCAGGGCCGCGAACACTCCCGGGATCGCGAACCGCACCGCGCCGACGATGGCCAGCCCGGTGGGCGTGAGCACCACGCCGGCGTGCATGTTGTCGGCGTCGTTGTCGCCGCCCGCGCGCCACCGCAGGACCGCCACGATGAGGCAGCCGATGAGGATCAGGTAGGTCAGGCCGTGGGCCGCGGTGAGCAGCCCCGTCGGGATGATCGTCCAGTGCGCGTCCCCGAGGGGCAGGACCTTCTTGGCGAGCGCCTCGGGCGCGCTGAGGGGGTCCACGGCCAGGATGACCACCGTGACCAGCGTGAAGGCGATGCCGAACAGCCAGGCGGCGAACCGCCCCGCCACCCCGCGCGCAAGAAGCTGGACCATGCCGATGGAGAGCCAGAACGGCGCGAGGAAGGCGCCGCTGATCTGGTAGACGCGGAACGTCACGGGCCCGAACCCGATGAGGTGCCCCACCGCGACGGCGCTGAGGGCCAGGCAGAGCGCCGCGGTGGTGACGGTCCAGGCGATGAGCCAGCCTGTGCGCTCGTCACGGAGACGCCTGGCCAGGATGCCTGTGGTGATGGCGGCGAACAACGCGCCGGCGAACGCGGTGACGGCAACGAGGGCTTCCATGATGGCTCAACTCTGCCGGACATTACCTCCAAACCGGTAGCCGGTGCCTGGAGTGCGACATGACTCCAGTTACGCGTGCTACCTACTGAGGCAAAGTGGATTGTGCAATTTCCCGATGATTTCTAGAGTGTTCGAGCACGCGCCCTTCCCTTTTCCTCCCCAGGGATACACCGGATGTCGAACTCATGGTCGGTCGCCGGGCTTTCCCCAGCAGGAGCGGCCGACACGGTGAACACCACGCGCGCCGCCGACGAGCAGCGAGAGCGCCCCTCCCCGGACTCCGACGAGCTCCGGAGAGTGGTTCTCCGCGCCAAGACCGGTGACGCCGACGCCTTCGCGGCGCTCTACGACAGGTACGTCGACCTCGTGTACCGCTACGTCTACTTCCGGGTCGGCTGCCACGCGCTCGCGGAGGATCTCACCAGTGAAACGTTCCTGCGCGCGCTGGGCCGCATCGCGCACTTCACCTGGCAGGGCCGGGACGTCGGCGCGTGGCTGGTGACGATCGCCAGGAACCTCGTCATCGATCACTACAAGTCCGGCAGGTACCGCATGGAGGTGGCCACCGCCGAGGTGCTGGACACCCCCTTGGACGGCGCGCACATCCCGGAGAACGCCGTGGTGAACACGATGATCACCGAACGGGTGCTGCGCGCCGTACGCGAGCTCAATCCCGAGCAGCAGGAATGCGTGGTGCTGCGGTTCCTGCACGGCATGTCCCTGGCCGAGACCGCGCTGATCATGGGCAAGAAGAGCGGCGCGATCAAGGCCCTGCAGTTCCGCGCGATCCGCGCCCTGGCCAGGGCGCTGCCCGACGACCTCGGCTGATCGGCGCGCGGCGGCCGGCGGGCGGCCGTCACGGACCTGGGACGGGCCGTAACTTATCGGCTCCCCACGTCGTTGGGCATGTAGCACCTATGGATCATCGTAGTGCGTGCGGCAGGGAGCTTTCATGGGCAAGTGGGGGCCTACGCGGTGGCTTATCCGGCGCGTGCCCGCCGTCGCGCGGCACGATCCCCGGCCCGATCTCGTCCGCCGGCTGAACGAGATCGGCGCCGACGCCGGACACGGCCCCGGGGCCGGCTTCCGGGAGCGCCTGCGCGACGAACTGCTGGCCGCCCACGCCGAGCCCGCCGCCGAGCCGGAGCCGCCGGCCCCGCGCCGGCCGGCGCTCACGCGGCTGCGGCCCGCCGTCCTCGTCGCCGCCCTGGCCGTGCTCCTGGTCTTCACCGGCATGCAGACCTACGCGTCGGTGCCGGGCGACCGCCTGTACGCGATCAAGCGGGCGGCCGAGGCGACGCTGCTCACCTTGACCACCGACGACACCGAGCGCGCCCAGCGGGAGCTCACCGTCGCCCACTCCCGGGCCACCGAGGCCGCCGCCCTGCTCGGCTACCCCGGCTCCGGGCGGGAGAAGCTGATCGGCAGGACGCTGGACGAGATGACGACGACCACGCGCTCGGCGCTCACCGCGCTCGGCCACGTCAAGCGGCACGGCAAGCAGACCCCGGCGCTGAAGAAGTTCACCGAGCAGCAGCGCGACGTGGTGGCCCCGATGATCCCGCAGCTCGGCGGGGACGACCGCATGAAGGCCAGCGCCTACCTGGACATGATCGACGACCTCACGCCCTGACCGGGGAGTCCCCGGACGGTCACGCCACGCTAACGCCGCGTACACCCATTTCGCCCCCTCCACACGGTTAAGCTGATGTGCTATGAGGCGGTTACTACGACGGCATACCGAAGCGGAGATCGCCGGCGAGGTCGCGGCCGCGGCCGCCGTGGCGGCCCCCGCCGCCGAGCCGGACACGACCGCCGCGGCGTTCTTCGACGTCGACAACACGATGATGCGCGGCGCGTCGATCTACCACTTCGCGCGCGGGCTCGCCTCGCGCGGGCTGTTCACCACCACCGACCTGCTGAGGTTCGCCATCGGCCAGGCGCTGTTCCGGGTGCGCGGCAACGAGAACCCCGAGCACATCGCCCGCGCCAAGGAGACCGCGCTCGCGTTCGTGGTGGGCCTCAAGGTGGACGAGGTCGTCCGCCTCGGCGAGGAGATCTACGACGAGGTCATGGCCGACCGCATCTGGAACGGCACCCGCGCGCTCGCCCAGAGCCACCTGGACGCGGGCCAGCGGGTGTGGCTGGTGACCGCAACGCCGGTCGAGCTGTCCCGGGTCATCGCCCAGCGCCTCGGCCTCACCGGGGCCCTCGGCACCGTCGCCGAGACCGAGAACGGCGTCTACACCGGGCGACTGGTGGGCGACCTGCTGCACGGGCCCGCCAAGGCCGAGGCCGTGAAGGCCCTGGCCCGGCGCGAGGGCCTCGACCTGTCCCGCTGCACGGCCTACAGCGACTCGGCCAACGACCTGCCCCTGCTGCGGCTCGTCGGGCGCCCGTGCGCGATCAACCCCGACAGCGAGCTGCTCGAACACGCCCGGCAGAACGACTGGACGGTGCGCGACTTCCGCACCGGGCGCAAGGCCACCATGATCGGCCTGCCCATCGCGGCGGGCGCGGGCGCGCTCGCGGGCGGCGTGGCGGCGGCGATCGCGCTCAGGAAGTACTACCGCTCCCTGTGAGGGCACGCCTCGGGGCCACGCCGGCGCGGCGACGGGCCTCGGCGGGTCAGAAGAACGGCGGGAAGGCGTGGCCGCGCTGGAGGCGCAGGCGGTTCAGCTGTTGCTGGACCAGCTCTCTGACCTGGTCGGTGAGGTTGAAGACGAGCATGGGGTCCTCGGCCTCTTCGGGGTCGTACTGGTCGGTGCGGACGGGCTCGCCGAACTCGATCATCCATTTGGACGGCAGCGGCACCAGGCCGAGCGGGCCCAGCCAGGGGAACAGAGGCGTGATGGGGATGTACGGGAGGCCGAAGAGGCGGGCCAGGGAGCGCAGGTCGCCGATCTTGGGGTAGATCTCCTCCGCGCCGACGATCGCGCACGGGATGATCGGCACCCCCGCGCGGATGGCCGAGGCCACGAAACCGCCCCGGCCGAAACGCTGGAGCTTGTACCGCTCGGAGAACGGCTTGCCGACGCCCTTGAAACCCTCGGGGAACACCCCGACCAGCTCCCCCTTGCGCATCAGCCGGTCGGCGTCCTCGGGGCAGGCGAGCGTGTGGCCCGACTTGCGGGACAGGTGGCCGAGGACGGGGAGCTGGTAGACCAGGTCGGCGCCGAGCAGGCGCAGCGGCCGGTGGGCGGGGTGCTCGTCGTGCAGGGCGACCTGGAGCATCAGCGCGTCGACCGGGATCGTGCCCGAGTGGTTGGCGACGACCAGGGCGCCGGCCTCGTCGGGGACGTTGCCCAGGCCGAGGGTCTGGACGCGGAACCAGTGGCGGTACAGGGGGCGGATGAGTTCGAGGAGCACCTTGTCGTTGAGCTCGGGGTCGAACCCGAACTCGTCGACCTCGTACTCGCCGGCGAGGCGCCGCCGCAGGAAGGCCAGGAGCTCGGCCAGACGGTCCTCGACGGGCTTGGCATCGCTCTCGTCCTGCTCGCGCCGCGCCGAGGTGATCGGGATCACCCTCGCCGTCGCGCCGTCGTCCTCGTCAAAGCCGTCGAATGAGTGTGTCCGCTTCACTTTTCCCTGCCCCCGCCGAGCACTGTTCCCAGCCAGTCGATCACAGGGAGTGGCGTACCGCCAAACAGGCCACGCGAGAGGAGGAAATCATCGAACGCGGCCGCGGTGGTGAACGTCGGAGGCCGGCCGAGCTCGGCGGTAATGCGTCCGGCGTCCACGGCCCGGCCGTACAGCATGAGCGAGATCTGCTCGGGTGAGAAGTCGACGCGGCCGAGACGGCGCAGGGCGTCGCCGA
This sequence comes from Sphaerisporangium krabiense, assembly GCF_014200435.1. Taxonomy (NCBI): domain Bacteria; kingdom Bacillati; phylum Actinomycetota; class Actinomycetes; order Streptosporangiales; family Streptosporangiaceae; genus Sphaerisporangium; species Sphaerisporangium krabiense. The sequence continues at coordinate 1,414,163 of NZ_JACHBR010000001.1, forward strand.
GGCCGCGGAACACGGGGGACGGCACCGGCATCGTCGGCCGGCCGCCGCGGCGCACGCACTGCGACAGGAGCATGACGCCGTCGCCCGCGACGTTGAACGTGCCGGGATGGTCCTCGACGGCCATGCGGCGCAGGATCTCGACCGCGTCGTCCTCGTGGACGAACTGCAGGCGCGGGTCGAACCCGAAGACCGTCGGGACGACGGGCTGGGTGAAGTAGCGGGTGAGCGGGGAGTCCACCCCGGGGCCCATGAAGTTCGCGAAGCGCAGCAGCGACACGGTGATGTCGGGACGCCGCCGCGCGAAGCCGCGCACGTACGCCTCGACCTCGCACGCGTCCTTGGCGTAGCCGTGCGCGGGCGCCTCGACCGGCTCGGCGTCCTCGGTGAAGACGGCCGGATCGCGCGGCGAGGAGCCGTACACCGCGGTCGTGGACCGGACGACCACGCGGCGCACGGTGGCGGACCGCTGGCAGGCGCCGAGCAGTTGCATCGTGCCGATGACGTTGTGCTCCTTCATCCAGGACCGCCCGGTGGTCCTGGAAGGAGCGCTGACGAGGCTCATGTGCACGACGGAGTCGACGTCCGCCGCGGCGATCACCCGCGCGATGTCCGGGCTGCGCAGATCGACCCGGACGAACTCGGTGCGGCCCAGCGCGACGCCGCCGCCGCCCCGCGCGAGCGATGGCGGCGGCACGGTGTCCACACCGATGACCCGGTCGATGACCGGGTCGGCCGCGAGGGCGCTCGCGACGCGCGCGCCGATGTACCGGGAGACCCCTGTGACGAGCACGGTGTGGGTCATCGGCGCCTCGCAGGATGACGTGTCGTGGGTACCGCTCTGCTCGGGATGCTCGCCGGGCGTGTCGCGCCCGGCCCGCCGCTCCGCGTCGCCGGCCCGCGCTACTTCTTGTTACGCCGCTGGATGCGGGTCTTCTTGAGAAGCTTGCGGTGCTTCTTCTTGGCCATGCGCTTACGGCGCTTCTTGATCACAGAGCCCACGGGACCCCCAGGTGAAGGTAGGTTTGTCAAATCAGCGAGTGCCCTCGGGCGAGTGGCGCGCCGTCCTGGGCCGCGCGGGCGGGCCGTTCTCACGGCACGCCTGGGCCTGGTTCGGCGCATCGCCTAGGAGCACACCGAAGCAACAGCCTACCGGGGATCCGCGGTCGCTCGCTCCTCGGGGGGAACGACGCTCCCTGGGGGGATCCCGCGTACCACGCCAGGGGTCGCCCACGACCGGCCACGACGCGGGCGGCGAGCCGCCCGCCCCGGCCCGGCGGGGTGGTTCGCACCCTGGCGAACCGATGCGCTCGTTATCGAACGGTTGCCGGCCGCCGACCGCCGTGGTCGCTACCGATCACTTCAACCCGCCTCGATGAACGCATCCCTCAGGTAGTCGTGCACCGCCTGCTCGGGCACTCTGAAGGACCGCCCGACCCGGATGGCCGGCAGCTCACCCGAGTGCACGAGCCGGTAAACCGTCATCTTGGATACCCGCATGACGGTGGCAACCTCTGCCACCGTCAGGAACTTCACCTCACTGAGAGGTCTTTCGCCTGCAGCCATCGGACGCCTCTTCCGCACGTGTTTCCGGGTTATCCCCACTGGTGCCATTGCTCACGCACGTGTACTGCTGTCAGCGTAGAACGCGCCTCCGATCGCGCAAACCCCCTATTCCATCAGCCGGAGGAGACGCCTGCCACCAGAATGGACAAAGTGGCTGGCCAGCAGCCAGGCCGAGCCCTCATTCCGATCTTGTGAGTGGTCTGACCACGTCCCATTAGAGTCGGCGAGGATCAGAAAAAAGTTGGCAAACGGTCGATGCCGAGGCCACAGGGCACGTACCTAACGCGCGTTGCGGGTCGGCCGGATCACGCCGCAGGCGTCTCACGAACCACTCTCGACCCTCGCGACCAGATAGTCGGTCATCGGGCCGTAGTGCCGGGGCAGGACGTTGTCGTCCAGGGGCACGGTCACGGCGATCTTGCCCTCCGCCTCGCCGACGAACAGCCCGGGGTCGTTGCTGTCGGCGAACCCGACGGTCTCGACGCCCGCCTCCCCGGCCGCGCCCGCCCATCCGTGGTCGGCGATCACCAGGTCGGGACGCTCGGCGCCGGCCGCGTCCAGCTCGGCCAGCATCGCCTGCATCGGGGCGGGGTCGTGGGTGTGGACGAGGGCGCCGCCGTCGTCCAGCATCGCCACGTCGTCCAGGTAGCGGATGCGGCGCTTGCGGCCGAGGCCGCCGGTGAACGACCGCGTCTCGGCCGGAGTGAGCAGCTCGGCGCCGTGCCGCCGGGCCAGCCGCGCCAGGGCCAGGTGCGTGGTGAGCAGGCCGGTGGGGTGGCCGGTGGCGATGAGGATCTTGGGGTTCTCGCGCTTCAGGGCGGCGGCGATGCGGTCGCCCATGGCCTCCAGCGCGTCGATGGTGCGGTCGGGGTCGATGGTGTCCTGGCCGCTGCGGAAGTCCGGATCGGCCACGACGCCCGCGGACTTGGCCATCAGGGCCAGGATGTCGCGGAAGGTCCAGTCGCCGTCCATGGTGAGGCCGAACATGTAGTGGGGGTCGCGTACGGCGAGGGAGCGGTAGTGGTCAAGGTTGTTCTCCCGGCTGGTCGCCACGTCTCCGGCGATCCTCGTCCGGACGAGGTGGTCTCTCAGCTCTTCCCGCGAAGGAGGGGTCGCGGTCTCCATCGTTCACTCCGTCCACTCGGCAGGTCGTGCGGCCCTCGCGCGACCGTCACGGCGTCACGCACGGGCGGGCCGCCACGCCATGCGGCCCCTCAGGGCTCGGGATCGAGCCCGTGCGAGGGGAAGATCGCCTTCCGCGTCGCCATGATCGCCCGGTCTATGGCGTCCCCGGGGTCGTAACCCCGCGACAGATCCTGAAATTCCGGATCACGGCCGTCGGTCATGGTCAGCGGAGGCAACTCGCCCGTACGTCCAGCGGCGAACGCGCGCCAGCTCGGCGGCGTCTCGGTGGCGGGCTCGATCGGGTCGCCCGCGGCCTCGGCGATCAGGTGCGTCCACGCGCGCGGCACCACCTGCACCAACTCGTAGCCGCCGCCCCCCGTGGCCAGCCACCTGCCGCCCGCCGTCTCGTGGGCCAGCGCGTGCAGCTCGGCGTACGCCCGGCGCTGGCCGTCCAGGCTCAGCATCAGATGCGCCAGAGGGTCCAGGGCATGGCTGTCGCACCCGTGCTGGGTGACCAGGACCTCCGGCGCGAACTCGCGCAGCAGCGGCGGCACCACCGCGTGGAAGGCCCGCAGCCACCCCGCGTCGCCGCACCCGGCCGGCAGCGCGACGTTGACCGCCGTGCCCTCGGCGCCGGTCTCGCTCGGGAAGCCGGTGCCGGGGAACAACGTCCGCGGGCTCTCGTGCAGGCTGATGGTCAGCACCCTCGGGTCGTCGTAGAACATCGCCTGCACACCGTCGCCGTGGTGGACGTCGACGTCCACGTACGCGACGCGCCGCGCGCCCTGCTCCAGCATCCAGGCGATGCCCACGGCCGGGTCGTTGTAGACGCAGAAGCCGCTGGCCAGGCCGGGCATGGCGTGGTGCAGGCCGCCGGCCACGTTGAGCGCGTGCTCGGCCTCGCCCGTCCACACCGCGCGGGCGGCGGCGAGCGTGGCCCCCGCCACCAGCGCCGACGCCTCGTGCACGCCGGCGAAGGCGGGGTTGTCCGGGGTGCCGAGGCCGTGGAAGAGGTCGGGCGCCCCGGAGGCGGACACGCGTCTGACCGCCGCGATGTAGTCGCGCGCGTGGACGAGGGCCAGCTCGTCGTCGGTCGCCGGGACGCAGCCCGTCACCGCGACCTTGTCCAGCACCCCGAGCTCGCGGGCGAGCGCCATGGTCAGCTCCACCCGGACGGGCGCGAGGGGGTGGCCGGGGCCGAAGTCGTAGGAGATCAGCCGGTCGTCCCACACCACCTGAACGGATCGGCTCACGCGGTCACCCCGCCCGCCTGCGGAAGGGGCGTGGGGTCACCGGTTCGCCGCACACGCTCATGAGAACGACCGTACCGCACGGCCTGTCACCGGCCCGCGACGGCCGGGGTGGAACAGGCACGTTAGGGGACCTTCCCGGGCGTACCCGCTCACTCGGCGCGCAGGGCGATGACCGGGTCCAGCCGGGCGGCCCTGCGCGCGGGGGCGACGCCGAAGAAGACCCCCACCGCGGCCGACACCCCGAAGGCCAGCGCGACCGACCACCAGGTGATCGCCGCGGGCACCGGCGACAGCGCCTGGATCGCCAGCGACCCGCCCACGCCGAGCAGGATGCCGAGCACGCCGCCGATCGTGGTGAGCAGCACGGCCTCGATGAGGAACTGGCCGAGCACGTCGCGCGCGCGGGCGCCGAGCGCCTTGCGCAGGCCGATCTCGCGGGTGCGCTCGCGCACGCTGACCAGCATGATGTTGGACACCCCGACCCCGCCGACCAGCAGCGAGATGCCCGCGATGGCCGCGAGCACGCCGGTGAGCATGCCGAGGACGGTCCCGATCGTGCCGAGGAGCTGGGTCTGGGTGACCGCGCTGAACCGCTCGCCCGGGTAGCGTTCGCCGAGCCCGTCCACGACCTTGCGCCGCAGCGGCTCGATCTCGTCGGGGTCCGACGCGCCGACCGCGATGCCGTTGATCCGCGACAGCCCCACCAGGCGCTGGGCCGTGGTGACCGGGATGTGCACCTCCTGGTCCCTGGCGACGCCGAACGTCGCGCCCACCGGCTCGTACAGGCCGATGACGCGGAACCGCACCCCCGCGATCGTCACCTGGCGGCCGATCGGGTCCACGTCCCCGAAGAGCTTCTCCCCCACCTCCGACCCGAGGACGGCGACCCTGCGCCGCGTGTCCACGTCGGTGCCGCCGAGGTAGCGCCCGCGGCGCAGCGGGCGGTCGAAGATGTTCGGCATGTACTCGTCGGTGCCGGTGATCGTGGCGAACACCTCGGTGCGCCCGACCCGCACGGACTCGCCGGAGTTGACGGCGACCGTCACCTTGGCCGGGTCGCCGACGACGCGGCGGACGTAGGCGACGTCGTTCAGGTCCAGGCGGCTCTGCGTCGGGGCGGCGCCGAGCCCGACCTGGCCGGGGACCACGAGGATGATGTTGCTGCCCAGCCCGGCGATCTCGCGTTCGACGGTCTCCTTGGCGCCCGTGCCGATGGCGACGAGGATCACCACGGCCGACACGCCGATCACGACGCCGAACATCGTCAGGGCGCTGCGCAGCCGGTTGACGCGCAGCGCCTCCAGCGCCATCCGGGACGCCTCGGCGGTCCTCACGGCGCGGCCTCGGTGTCCAGCTCGATGACGCCGTCGCGCACGTGGATCTGGCGGCGGGCGGCGCCCGCGACCTCGCGGTCGTGCGTGACGAGGACGACGGCGACGCCCTGCTCGGAGTTCAGCGCGGCGAGGATGCCCATCACCTCCTTGCCGTTGCGGGAGTCCAGGTTGCCGGTCGGCTCGTCGGCGAGCACCACCTTGGGGTCGCCGACCAGCGCCCGCGCGATCGCCACCCGCTGCTGCTCGCCGCCGGACATCTGGGACGGCCGGTGGTCCAGCCGGTGGCCGAGGCCGACCGCCTCAAGGGCCCGCCTGGCGCGCTCGCGCCGCTCGGCCCTGCCCATCCCCCGGTACACCAGCGGCAGCGCCACGTTGTCCAGCGCCGAGGTGCGGGCGAGCAGGTGGAAGGACTGGAACACGAAACCGATGGCCTTGTTGCGCAGCTCGGCGAGCCCCGCGTCGTCCAGGGTGGCGACGTCGGCGCCGTCGACGCGCAGCGTGCCGCCGGTGGGGCGGTCCAGGCAGCCCAGCAGGTGCATGAGCGTGGACTTGCCCGACCCCGAGGGGCCGACGATGGCGACGAACTCGCCGTGGTGGACGCGCAGGCTCACCCCGCGCAGCGCGTCCACCGACACCCCGTCCAGGTGGTAGGAGCGGGTCAGGTCCACGGCCTCGAAGGCGGGGACGCCGGCCGGCGATCCGGTCACGGGAGCGTCTGGCCCGGCCGGACGCTGTCGGCGCCCCTGACGACGACCCGCTCGCCGAGGGTGAGCCCGCGCGTGACCTCCACCATCGCCTCCCCCTGGGCCCCGAGCGTGACCACCCTGCGCTCGGCCGTGCCGTCGCCGCGCACCACCCACAGGACGGTCTCCCGGCCGCTGGTGACGACGCTGGAGGCGGGGACGGCGACCGCGTCGGGCGATTCGCGCACGGTGAGCCTGACGACCGCGCTCATGCCCGGCTTGGGGGCGGGCGCGGCGTCGCCGCCGTCGTAGGTCCCCGCGCCGAGGGCGAGGCGCACGGGATAGCTGACCCCGCCGGTCGTGCCCTCCTTGGGGGTGACCCCGACGCCGGTGACCGTCGCCTTGTAGGTGGCGCCGGTGACCGCGTCGAGCTCGGCCTCCGCCCGGACGCCGGGCCCGACGAGCAGCACGTCGGTCTCGTCCACGTCGGCCGACAGCGACAGCTTCGAGACGTCGGTGACGGTGACCAGGGCGTCGCCCGCCGACACCGGGACGCCTGAGGCGATCGTGCCCCCGGCGGCGGACGGCGCGGCGCCGCCGCCCGATGCCCCGCCCGCGGCGGCGCCCGCCTGCCCGGCGAGCGCCGGAGGGAGCTGGCCGAGCAGCGCGCCGAGGTTCGCCCCGCCGCCTCCCGGAGCGCCGCCCAGCGTGACGATCCCGCCGAAGGGCGCCTTGACCACCAGGCCGTCCACGGTGGCCTGGGCGGCCTTGGCCAGCGCCCTGGCCTGGGAGGCGGAGGCCGAGCGCAGCGAGGCCATGGAGGCGGTCAGGCCGCCGAGCCCCGCGCCGATCTGCCCGCTCATCTGGGAGAGCGACCGGTTCACCGACCGGGTGAGGTCGCGGGTGATCTGGTTGAGCGCGGCGCTCTGGGCGCGGTGCTGGGTCCGGGCGGCGTCGATCGCGGCGAGCAACTGGGCGCGCACCCGCCTGTCCTCGACCTTCCTGGCGGCGGCGCGTGCCCGGGCGAAGCCGCGGGCGACCTCGCGGTCCAGGGACGCGGTGAGGTTCGGGGCGGGCAGCCGGAGGCCGGGCGCCGCGGCGACGCTCATGGCGCGCGGGGACGCGGACGCCTGCCGCTCGGCCCTGCGTGCCTGGGCGAGCTGGTCGCGGGCCTGCGGGGAGCTGATCCTGACCAGGATCTGCCCCTTGGTCACCTTGTCGCCGTCCTGGACGTACACCTTGGCCACGGTCCCGGCGGCCGGGGAGCGCAGCGTGGCGGTGGCGCGGGCGCCGACCGTGGCCGGGGCCTCGACGACCTCGCTGACCGGGGCGCGCGCCACCGTGCCGATCTGGACCTTCGGCGCCTCTTCCGACGTGCAGGCCGCGGCGAGGACGGCCATCAGGGACAGCAGAAGCGGGGGGAGACCGCGACGAATCGTCACACGGCCCATCGTAGGAGGGAGATCACCCGCCCGCCGGGGCCGCCCGGCAAGTCGCCCTGACCGGACCTCACGACGTGGCGGCGACGCGGCGCAGGCGGCGGACGGCGGGCACCGCGAGCAGCACGACGCACCCGGTGACCGAGATGACCGACGAGGCCCCGAGCAGTTCCTCCGGGCCGACCACCCCGGCGACCGGCCCCGCGAGCGCCTGCCCGATCGGCAGCGCCATGATCGACCCGGCGACCTCGTAGGCGTGGACGCGGTTCAGCACGCCCGGCGCGACCTGCGTCTGGACGCTCGTCATCCACATGACGCCCCAGAAGGCCATCGCGACGCCCGCCGCGACGTGGCAGGCGAGCATGAGCGGCAGCGGCAGCCTGAGCGCGATCGAGAGCGGCTGGAGGGCGTAGAGGAACATGGCCGTCGCCCCGGCGGCGAGGGGGTGTACCGGCTTGATCCGCATGGCGACGAGACCGCCGAGGATCGTTCCCGCGCCGTACGCGGACATGACGAAGCCGTACGCCTGGGCGTCGTAGGCGGCCGAGATGATCGTGGCGCCGAGCGGGAGGATGGGGCCGAAGACGGCGATGCCCATGACCGACCAGACGAGGATCACGCCCCACATCCAGGTGCGGGAGCTGAACTCCCGCCACCCTTCCTTGAGGTTCCGCCAGACCGATCCCTCCTGGGCCGGGGGCGGGGCGCCGGTGAGCCGCAGGAGGGCCAGGCACACGGCGCTGACGGCGAACCCGGCCGCGTCCATCAGGAAGACCACGCCCACGTCGGCGGCGCTCACGAGGATGCCGGCGACCGCGGGGCCGAGCAGCAGCATGAACGACTCGGAGGTGCGCTGGGTGGCGACGGCGGCCTGCACGTCGGTGGCGATCCTGGGGATGAGGCTGGCCAGGCCGGGCTGGAACATGGCCGCCGCCGTGCCGTTGACCGCGGAGATCACCATGAGCTGCCACAGGGCCGGGGTGCCGGTGAGGAAGAGCACGGCGGTGGTGACCTGCGACAGGACGCGGGCGATGTCGGCGCCGACCATCATGCGGCGCGGGGTGAACCGGTCGGCGAACACGCCGCCGAACAGCACCAGCAACGCCATCGGGACCACGGAGGAGGCGAGCGTCAGGCCCACGCCGGTGGCGCCGTACCCGGCCTGGATGACGCCGAGGGACATCGCGACCGGCACCATGCCCGTGCCGAGCGTCGAGACGGACCGTGCGGTGAAGAACAGGCGGAAGTCCCGCGTCCACACGGCGGGTTCGCCGCGCCGCCCCTCCTCGGATCCCGCCACCGATTCGGACGCATCCGATGTTTCCCCGCACTCCGCCACAATGACCCCACTTAGCCAGATTTCACCCGCGGATAGGATGGCATCCGATTAGCAAAGGTTCCTAACGATTTACCCGAGGCGCTGTATTTCCGGCTTCGGGGGCCCTGGTGGGCGTCGGCGCTGATCGCCCGGACTATGGTGTTCGGCGTAGTTCGCACCTTCGCACGCCGGGAGGCGGATCTCCGTGACGGCAGAACCCACAGACGAGCGCCTCGCCGAGCTCAGGAGGCGCTTCGCGGAGATCGACGCCGACGGCGACGGGTACGTCACCCACGCCGAGTACCGGCGGCACTTCCCCGGCCTGCCGGCCGAGGCGATCGGCGCGCTCGACCAGACCGCGGACGCGGACGGCGACGGCCGCATCTCGTTCGAGGAGTTCGTCCGCCTGAGCGCCCTGGGCTGACCCTCCGCGTGAGGCCGGGTGGTCCTCAGCCGGAGGCGAGCTGGCTGCTGCGGTCGCGCGCCGCCTCGATCGCGGCGAGGAAGGCCGCGCGGACGCTGTGGCGCTCCAGCTCGGCGATGGCGGAGATCGTGGTGCCCCCCGGCGAGGTGACCGCCTCGCGCAGGATCACCGGGTGCTCCCCCGAGTCGCGCAGCATGATCGCGGCGCCGACGATCGACTGGGTCACCATGTCGAGCGCGGCCGCCCGCGGCATGCCCAGCAGGATGCCCGCGTCGACCATGGCCTCGACCAGGTAGAAGAAGTAGGCCGGGCCGCTGCCCGACAGCGCGGTCGCGGCGTCCTGCTGCGACTCCGGGATGCGCAGCACCTTGCCGACCGGGCGCAGCAGCTCCTCGGCGAGCTCCAGGTGGGTCTCGCCGGCGTGCGCCCCGGCGGAGATCACGCTCATGGCCTCGTCGACGAGCACCGGCGTGTTGGACATGACCCGCACCACCGGCACGTCCTCGCCCAGCCTGGACTCGACGAACGCCGTGGTGATGCCCGCCGCCACGGTGATGACCAGCCTGCCCGCGGGCACGAGGGCCGCGATCTCGTCCAGCAGGGCGGCCATGTCCTGCGGCTTCACCGCGAGGATCAGCGTGTCGGCGACCTTGGCGGCCTCGGCGTTGGACACGACCCGCACGCCGTGACGTTCCCGCAGCGCCGTGGCGCGCTCCTCGCGGCGGGCCGTGGCGATGATCTCGCCGGGCGCGACGCCGGCGCGCAGCAGCCCGGACAGCAGGGCCTCGCCCATCTTGCCCGTACCGAGAATCGCGATCATCTCAAGGCACCTCGCGTAACGTGTGGAAACCCTCGCAGCCTACCGACTCCCCGATCGCTCCCCTGACCGGAGGCCCGCCGCGCTCATTCCCTTCCGCGGCCGCGCGGGGAGCGCGGGAGCGCCGGGCCGCATGTTGCGGTTTGGCAACTCCTCTGGAGTCATGTCGTCAGTCAACGCTTTTATCCGGAGGATCTACCCGATGGTGCCGGTATGTCGGTTCCTAGCCGGAGCCGCCGGTGCCGAAAGGGTTGACGTGAAAAAGATCCTCATAGCGCTGGCCACCGCCGGCGTGGGTCTGAGCACCGCACTGGTCGCGACACCCGCGACGGCAGCGGCCCCGCAGGCCCCCGACTACTCGCCGCCCGCCCCGGAGTGGACGCAGTGCGCGACCCTCCCGGCGGGCATCGAATGCGCGTTCGTGACGGTCCCCCAGGACTACGACCGGCCGTGGGGCAAGAAGATCAAGGTCGCCGTCTCGCGCAAGAAGGCGACCGACCTGGCGCACTACCAGGGCGCCATCCTGTTCAACCCCGGCGGCCCCGGCGGCAGCGGCCTCGGATACCCGGTGAGCATGCAGACCCGCCTCGGCGCCGCGCTGGCCGCCCAGTACGACCTGATCGGGTTCGACCCCCGCGGCGTCGGCGCCAGTGAGCCCGCGCTGCGCTGCGACCCGACCTACTCCAACCCGGTGCGCCCCGACTACGTCCCCGGCAACCTCCGCGAGGAGCTGGCCTGGGTGAAGAAGGCGCAAGGCTACTCCCGCGCCTGCGACCAGAAGTACGGCGACCTGCTGCGGAACATGACCACGGTCGACGCGGCCAAGGACCTCGACCAGATCCGCAAGGCGCTCGGCCAGCAGCAGATCAGCTACGTCGGCTACTCCTACGGCACCTACCTCGGCGCCACCTACGCCACCCTCTTCCCCTCCAAGGTGCGCCGCCTGGTCCTGGACAGCATCGTCAACCCCGAGCGGGTCTGGTACGACGCCAACATCGACCAGAACCACGCCTTCGAGGCACGCCAGCAGGACTTCTACGCCTGGGTCGCCAAGTACGAGCCCACCTACCACCTCGGCACGACCCCGGCCGAGGTCGAGAAGGCGTTCAACGGCGCCCGCGCCAAGCTCAAGGCCACGCCCGCCGAGGGCAGGGTCGGCCCGTCGGAGCTCGACGACACCTACCTCGCCGGCGGCTACCTGAAGAGCCGGTGGCCGTTCCTCGCCAACGCCCTGTCGAAGTACGTCAACAACGGCGACAACGCCGCGATGGCGACCGCCTACGCCACGTACGGCGACAGCAGCGACGACGACAACACGCTCGCGGTCTACTCGGCCGTGGAGTGCAGCGACGTCCGGTGGCCGCGCGACTGGGGCACCTGGCACCGCGACTGGTGGGAGTCCTACCGCAGCGCCCCGTTCCTGAGCTGGGGCAACGCCTGGTTCAACGCGCAGTGCCAGTCCTGGCCCGTGCCCGGCAAGCAGCCGCCGCGCGTCAACGGCAAGGCGATCAAGAACGCCCTGCTCTTCCAGGACACCAAGGACGCCCCCACGCCCTACCCCGGCGGCGTCGAGATGCACAAGCGCTTCCCGACCTCGCGCCTGGTCGTCATGGACGGCGGCGGCAACCACGGCCTGACCGGCCGGGGCAACGCATGCATCGACGACATCTGGAAGGCGTACCTGACCGACGGCAGCCTGCCGGCGAGCCTGCCCGGCCCCGACGTCCACTGCCCGCCGTTCCCCGACCCGGTGCCGCCGCCCGCCACGCTGCGCGTCGCGCCGACCCCGCAGGACGACTGGGCGCCCGGCGAGCGCTGAACCCCGCCCACGCCCGCTGAATCCGCCCCGCCGGTCCACAAGACCGGCGGGGCGTCTCTTTCCCGCGGGTCCCGTCGCGCCGTGCCTCTCGCGCGCGGGCCACGGCTCTCGGGCGTCCGAACCCGGATGACTCCGGGTACGTCATAGGGATATGCGGATGATGACGGCGATTCTGACGACCGGCACCGTACTGCTGGCCGCGGGGTGCGGTGACGCCCCGACGGCCACGAACCCCGGCCAGGCCGCGAGCTCGGCCATCGTCAGGACGAGCGGCGTGACGACGACACCGGACTCCTCCCCCACAGGGGCCACCGGTGCCAAGCCCACCCGGCCGAAGGGCCACACGGTCGGCACGCACAAGGTGCGCTGGGAGTCGGCCAAGCCGTCCAAGGACGGCCGCAGGATCACGGTCGTGTGGTGGTCGGGCGTCGAGCCCTGCCACACCCTCGACCGGGTGAAGGTCCGCGAGACCTCCCGGCGCGTCACGATCACCCTGTACGAGGGCCAGGCCGCGAAGGCGCGCGACGTCGCCTGCATCGAGATCGCGCTGAAGAAGAGCACGACGGTGAAGCTGAAGGCGCCCCTCGGCGCCCGCGAGATCGTGGACGGCGCGCGCCCCTAGACGCGCCCCCGGGAACATCCCGGACGTCCCACCCGTTGCCGCCATGTGGCCAGGCGCCACCGGCGGGTCACCCGCCCCGCGGCCGAGTCCTGGGCGCACGGTGTCTACTGGCGTCGTCCCACGTCAGGTGTGGGCGGCCGTGCCCGGTCGACCCCCGCCGGCACCCCCCGATACGCGGAATAGAGACGCCCGCCATAGGGTTGAGCCCAGTAGACTCAAGTCGCTTGACAAAGATGCAAGCGAGACACATGATTGAGTCACACAGACTCAACTTTGACTACAAGGACGTACTCATGGCACGTGCGGTAGGTATCGACCTGGGGACGACCAACTCCGTCGTCTCGATCCTTGAGGGCGGTGAGCCCACGGTCATCGCCAACGCGCAGGGCTCGCGGACCACGCCGTCCGTGGTCGCCTTCGCCAAGAACGGCGAGGTGCTGGTCGGCGAGGTCGCCAAGCGGCAGGCCGTCACCAACGTCGACAGGACCATCCGCTCGGTCAAGCGCGAGATGGGCACGAACTGGAACGTCGAGATCGACGGCAAGAAGTTCTCCCCCCAGCAGATCAGCGCGTTCGTGCTCCAGAAGCTCAAGACGGACGCCGAGGCCTACCTCGGTGAGAAGATCACCGACGCGGTGATCACCGTTCCGGCGTACTTCAACGACGCCCAGCGCCAGGCCACCAAGGAGGCCGGCCAGATCGCGGGCCTCAACGTCCTGCGCATCATCAACGAGCCCACCTCGGCCGCTCTGGCCTACGGGCTCGACAAGGAGAAGGACCAGACCATCCTGGTCTTCGACCTCGGCGGCGGCACCTTCGACGTGTCCCTGCTCGACGTCGGCCAGGAGGACGGCCACGGCTTCGTCGAGGTCAAGGCCACCAGCGGTGACAACCACCTGGGCGGCGACGACTGGGACCAGCGCGTCGTGGACGAGCTGGTGACCCGCTTCAAGAACGCCCACGGCGTCGACCTGTCCAAGGACAAGATGGCGCTGCAGCGGCTGCGCGAGGCCGCGGAGAAGGCCAAGATCGAGCTGTCGGCGCAGACCGAGACCTCGGTGAACCTGCCCTACATCACCGCCTCGGCCGAGGGCCCGCTCCACCTCGAGGAGAAGCTGACCCGCGCCGAGTTCCAGCGCATCACCGCCGACCTGCTCGAGCGCTGCAAGGGCCCGTTCCACCAGGTCATCAAGGACGCCGGCATCAAGGTCGCCGACATCGCCCACGTGGTGCTGGTCGGCGGCTCCACCCGCATGCCGGCCGTCAGCGAGCTGGTCAAGGAGCTCACCGGCGGCAAGGAGCCCAACAAGGGCGTCAACCCGGACGAGGTCGTGGCGATCGGCGCCGCGCTCCAGGCCGGTGTCCTCAAGGGTGAGGTGAAGGACGTCCTCCTGCTGGACGTCACCCCGCTGAGCCTCGGCATCGAGACCAAGGGCGGCATCTTCACCAAGATCATCGAGCGGAACACCACGATCCCGACCAAGCGGTCCGAGGTCTTCACCACCGCCGAGGACAACCAGCCGTCGGTCCAGATCCAGGTCTTCCAGGGCGAGCGCGAGATCGCGGCCTACAACAAGAAGCTGGCCACCTTCGAGCTCACCGGCATCGCCCCGGCGCCGCGCGGCATCCCGCAGATCGAGGTCACCTTCGACATCGACGCCAACGGCATCGTCAACGTCGGCGCCAAGGACCTCGGCACCGGCAAGGAGCAGTCGATGGTCATCACCGGCGGCTCGGCCCTGCCGAAGGACGACATCGAGCGCATGATGCGCGAGGCCGAGTCCTACGCCGAGGAGGACAAGAACCGCCGCGAGGAGGCCGAGACGCGCAACAACGCCGACGCCCTCGCCTACCAGACCGAGAAGTTCCTGCGCGAGAACGACGAGAAGGTCCCGGCCGAGGTCAAGACCGAGGTCGAGGAGTCGCTGGCCGAGCTGAAGAAGACCCTGGAGGGCACCGACTCCGCCGCCATCCGCGCGGCGGCCGAGAAGCTCGCCACCGTCAGCCAGAAGATGGGCTCGGCGATCTACGCCCAGTCGCAGGGCGCCCCCGACGCTCCGCAGGACGCCGCGGCCGGTCAGGGCGCGGGCGCCAAGGCGGACGAGGACGTCGTCGAGGCCGAGATCGTCGACGACGAGCCGAAGAAGCGGGAGGGCGGTGCCGCGTGACGTCCCCGAACTCTGGGAGCGAGCACGAGGGCCTGGTCATCCGCGACAACCGGCGCATCGATCCGAAGACCGGGGAGGTGCGTGAGGGGGCGGGGAAGACGCCGGGCCAGGCGTCCCCCGCCGCCCCGGCCGAGGAGGCCAAGCACGACGAAGGTCTGGCCGGGCAGCTCGCCGAGCGCACGGCCGACCTCCAGCGGCTCCAGGCCGAATACGCCAACTATCGCAAGCGGGTCGAGCGCGACCGCGTCACGGTCCGCGAGCAGGCGGTCGCCAACGTGCTGACCGAGCTGCTCCCGGTGCTCGACGACATCGGCAGGGCCCGCGACCACGGCGAGCTGACCGGCGGGTTCGCCAAGGTCAGCGAGGCGCTGGACGCGGCGCTCGGCAAGCTCGGCCTGGTCTCCTACGGCACCAAGGGCGACCCGTTCGACCCGACCGTGCACGAGGCCCTCATCCACAGCTACTCGGCCGACGTCACCGAGACCACCTGCGTCGAGATCCTCCAGCCCGGCTACCGGCTCGGCGAGCGCGTCCTGCGCCCCGCCAGGGTCGCGGTGGCCGAGCCCGAGGAGCCGGCGACGGGCGGCGGGTCCGGCGCGGCCACTTCGGACGAGGCGGGTGAGGCCGCGGCCGACCCCGAGGACAATTGAACGACCACCCCCTTGGCGGACGAAGGAAGCGATAGATGAGCACCAAGGACTACCTGGAGAAGGACTACTACGCGGTCCTTGGTGTGCCGAAGACCGCCACCGCCGACGAGATCAAGAAGGCGTACCGGAGGCTGGCCAGGAAGTACCATCCGGACGCCAACCAGGGCAGCTCCGAGACCGAGGCCAAGTTCAAGCAGGTCTCGGAGGCCTACGACATCCTGTCCGACACCAAGCGCCGCAAGGAGTACGACGAGGCGCGCACGCTGTTCGGGTCGGGTCTCGGCGGATACGCGGGGGGCGGCGCCCCCCGCGGCGGCGGTGGCGGCGGCTTCCCGTTCGACTTCGGCGACCTCTTCGGAGGCACGTCCCAGGGCAGCGGCACGGGCGAGCGGATCGGCGACCTGTTCGGCGGTCTGTTCAACCGTGGCGGGCGCACCTCCACGACCACGTCCCGTCCCCGCCGGGGGCAGGACATCGAGTCCGAGGTCACCATGTCCTTCTCCGAGGCGGTGGACGGCACGACGGTGGCGCTCAGGCTGACCAGCTCCTCGGCCTGTCCCGTGTGCAGCGGCACCGGCGCCAAGGCCGGCACGACCCCGCGGGTCTGCCCGACCTGCGAGGGCACCGGAGCCGCCAGCCGCAACCTCGGCAACTTCGCCTTCTCCGAGCCCTGCCGCGACTGCAAGGGCCGCGGGCTGCTCATCGACGACCCCTGCCCCGTCTGCGAGGGCAGCGGGCGCGGCAAGAGCACCCGCACGCTGCAGGCGCGCATCCCGGCCGGGGTGGCCGACGGCCAGCGCATCCGGCTCAAGGGCAAGGGCGCGCCGGGCGAGAACGGCGGCCCCTCGGGCGACCTGTACGTCCAGATCCACGTCAAACCCCACGCGATCTTCGGCCGCTCCGGCGACAACATGACGATCACGGTTCCCGTCACGTTCACCGAGGCGGCGCTCGGCGCCGAGATCAGGGTCCCGATCCTGCACGGCCAGCCGGTCACCCTGCGCATCCCCGAGGGCACCCCCAACGGGCGCACGTTCCGCGTCCGCGGCCGGGGTGTCACCCGCAAGGACGGCACCAAGGGTGATCTCCTGGTCACCGTGGAGGTCGTGGTGCCCCAGCAGCTCGACGACAAGGAACGGTCGGCGCTGGAAGAGTTCCGCGCGGTCTCCGACGGCGCCGACATCCGTGCCGACCTGCTCAAACAGGCCAGCAGCGAGTAGCCGGAAGGAGGCGACGCCGATGGACGCCAACTACTTCGACCTGTCCGACGACACTCCGGTGTACGTCATCTCGGTCGCCGCCCAGCTTTCCGGGCTGCACCCGCAGACCCTCCGGCAGTACGACCGTCTCGGCCTGGTCAGCCCGGGCCGCACGGCCGGCCGGGGCAGGCTCTATTCCACGCGCGACATCGTGATGCTGCGCGAGGTCCAGCGGCTCTCCCAGGAGGAGGGCATCAACCTGGCCGGCATCAAGCGCATCCTGGCCCTGGAGACCGAGAACCTCCGCATGCGCGAGGAGATCGGACGGCTCCGGAGCGAGGTCGCGATGATCCGCGCGCTGATCCAGTACCAACTGCCGCCCGCGTGATCCCCGCGCCGTCGCGCGGGGCCACGCGGAGCCCGGATCCCGATCACGCCGCCACCCGCGGCGTACACAGACGCCCACGCCGGCGCCCGCGCGCCGGCCGGGGCGGACATATGCCGAGTCGGCTCGACGCCACCGTCCCAGGGGGAGGCGCACGGCGCGCCGACATGCGAGGAAGGCGAGACCAGCGTGGACTACAAGCTGACGCGTAAGAGCCAGGACGCCCTGTCGGGGGCCGTTCGCAGGGCCGCCGCGGAGGGTCACCCCGAGGTCGGGCCGGCACACCTGTTCACCAGCCTGCTCGCCCAGACGGACGGCACCGCCGTACACCTGCTGGAGGCGGTCGGCGCCGACTGGAAGAAGCTGCGCGCGGAGACCGAGCAGCAGCTCGAACAGCTTCCGAAGGCCCAGGGCGCGACCGTCAGCGCGCCGACGTCCTCCCGGCAGCTCCTGGTCGTGCTGAACACCGCCGCCGCCCGGGCCAAGCAGCTGGAGGACGAGTACGTCTCGACCGAGCACCTGCTGGTCGGCCTGGCCGCCGACGGCGGGCGCGTCGCGGAGCTGCTCAAGGCGCAGGGCGCGAGCCCGAACGCCCTGCTGGAGGCGTTCGAGAAGGTGCGCGGCCACGCCCGCGTCACCAGCGAGGACCCCGAGGACACCTACCGCGCGCTGGAGAAGTACGGCGTCGACCTCACCGAGCTCGCCCGGGCGGGCCGGCTCGACCCGGTGATCGGCAGGGACAACGAGATCCGCCGCGTCATCCAGGTGCTGAGCCGCCGCACCAAGAATAACCCCGTGCTGATCGGCGAGCCCGGCGTCGGCAAGACCGCCGTGGTGGACGGCCTGGCCCAGCGCATCGTGGCCGGTGACGTGCCCGAGAGCCTGCGCGGCAAGCGGCTGGTCTCGCTCGACCTCGGCGCGATGGTGGCGGGCGCGAAGTTCCGCGGCGAGTTCGAGGAGCGCCTCAAGGCCGTCCTGAACGAGATCAAGGAGAGCGACGGCCAGGTCGTCACGTTCATCGACGAGCTGCACACGATGGTCGGCGCGGGCGCGGCCGAGGGCGCGATGGACGCCGGCAACATGCTCAAGCCCATGCTGGCCCGGGGCGAGCTGCGCATGATCGGCGCGACCACGCTGGACGAGTACCGCGAGCGCATCGAGAAGGACCCGGCCCTGGAGCGGCGCTTCCAGCAGATCTACGTCGGCGAGCCCAGCGTCGAGGACACGATCGCGATCCTCCGCGGGCTCAAGGGCCGCTACGAGGCCCACCACAAGGTGCAGATCTCCGACGGCGCCCTGGTGGCCGCCGCCACCCTGTCCGACCGCTACATCACCGCCCGTTTCCTGCCCGACAAGGCCATCGACCTGGTCGACGAGGCCGCGAGCCGGCTGCGCATGGAGATCGACTCCCGTCCGGTGGAGATCGACGAGCTGCAGCGCGCCGTGGACCGCCTCAAGATGGAGGAGCTGGCCCTCGCCAAGGAGACCGACGAGGCCAGCGTCCAGCGCCTGGAGAGGCTGCGCAAGGAGCTCGCCGACCGCCAGGAGGACCTGGACCACCTGGTCGTCCGCTGGCAGAAGGAGAAGTCGGGCCTCAACCGGCTCGGCGAGCTGAAGCAGCGCCTGGACGAGACCCGCTCGGCCGCCGAGCGCGCCCAGCGCGACGGCGACTTCGAGGCCGCCTCGCGGCTGATGTACGGCGACGTGCCGCGGCTGGAGAAGGAGCTGGAGGAGGCCAGCGCCCAGGCGCAGCCGGACGACCCGATGGTCAAGGAGGAGGTCGGGGCCGACGACATCGCCCAGGTGATCTCGTCCTGGACGGGCATCCCGGCCGGGCGCCTGCTGGAGGGCGAGTCCGCCAAGCTCCTGCGCATGGAGGACGAGCTGGCCACGAGGCTGGTCGGCCAGCGCGAGGCCGTGCGCGCGGTGTCGGACGCGGTGCGGCGCGCCCGCGCGGGCGTGGCCGACCCCGACCGTCCGACCGGCTCCTTCCTGTTCCTCGGCCCGACGGGCGTCGGCAAGACCGAGCTGGCCAAGGCCCTGGCGGAGTTCCTGTTCGACGACGAGCGGGCCATGACCCGCATCGACATGAGCGAGTACGGCGAGAAGCACAGCGTCGCCCGGCTCGTCGGCGCCCCGCCCGGATACGTCGGCTACGAGGAGGGCGGCCAGCTCACCGAGGCCGTCCGCCGCAGGCCGTACACGGTGGTGCTGCTGGACGAGATCGAGAAGGCGCACCCGGAGGTCTTCGACGTCCTGCTCCAGGTGCTCGACGACGGCCGGCTCACCGACGGCCAGGGCCGCACGGTGGACTTCCGCAACACGATCCTGATACTGACCTCCAACATCGGGTCGCAGTACCTCGTCGACCTCACGCTCGACCCCTTGGGCAAGCGGGACAAGGTCATGCAGGCGGTCAGGTCGTCGTTCAAGCCGGAGTTCCTGAACCGGCTCGACGACGTGATCCTGTTCGACGCGCTCGGCTCCGAGGAGCTGGCGCAGATCGTCGACCTGCAGGTCGCGCGGCTGGCGCGCCGGCTGGCCGACCGCCGCCTCACGCTGACCGTGACGCCCGAGGCCCGCGACTGGCTGGCCCTCACCGGCTACGACCCTCTGTACGGCGCGCGCCCGCTGCGGCGGCTGGTGCAGTCGGCGATCGGCGACAAGCTGGCCAAGAGCCTGCTGGCGGGAGAGATCCACGACGGCGACACGGTCACCGTCGATCTGGACGCGGCCCGCGACACCCTCACCGTCGGCTCGGCGGCGAGCGCGGCCACGGGCTTCTGAGCCCGCCGCCCGCCATCCACCGGGCCTGTCCCGAACGCCTCGCCGGCCACGCCGGCGGGGCGTTCCGCGTTTCCGGCCACCGGAATCGAGCGGGCAGTTGATAATCAGCCGACCATAATTCAATAACCGCGAACACCCTTATCAAAGGATCATTCCCGGCGTAAGGAAAGGAACTGCTCACTTTCCCCGGACTTGACGTATTCGCCGCACCGGGCGTCGGATCGACATAGACATGACGATCCGGCGGAGGGAAGAGCATGTCCATGTCAGCAGGCTCGACGCCCGGCACCGCGCCGTTCCTCGACGTCCTCGACCCGGCGTTCGATTTCCATTCTCCCGAGGTGATCGCGGCCCAGGAGGAGAGCTGGTACGCGGACAGCCCGCTGGGCCCGCTCGTGCTGCGCTACGCCGAGGCGCAGGAGGTCATGCGCGACCGCGGTTTCGACCACAACGGCAAGGGTTTTCTCGCGGAGAACGGCGTGGTGGACGGGCCCGTGTACGACTGGTTCGTCCCGATGATCGTCAATCACGACGGAGCGGAGCACCGCCGCCTGCGCGGCCTGGTGAACAAGGCGTTCACCCCGCGCATGGTCGAGGGCTTACGCCCCTTCATCCGGGCGTGGGCGGAGGAGCTCACCGAGCGCCTGCGCGCCGCGGAGATCTGCGAGTTCGTCGAGCAGTTCAGCGACCCGCTGCCGCTCGCGGTGATGTGCCGGCTGCTCGGCGTCCCCGTCGAGGACTACGAGTTCTTCCGCAGGTGGAGCCCGGAGATCGGCCTGGTCTTCGGCCTGGCGAACGGCGGCGACGTCGCGACGCGCGTGGCGCGGGCCGTCGTCGCGCTGAACGACTACGTCGACGGGCTGATCAAGGACAAGCAGGCCCACCCCGGCGAGGATCTCAGCTCGGCGCTGGTGGCGGCGTGGGAGGGCGGCGGGCGCGTCACCCGGGACGAGCTGCGCAACCTGCTGGTGACGCTGGTGTTCGCCGCCCACGACACGACCCGCCACCAGCTCGCCAACGCGGTGGTCGCCTTCGCCGAGCACCCCGGTCAGTGGGAGCTGCTCGCCCGCGACCCCGGCCTCGCGCCGCGCGCGGTCGAGGAGCTCTTCCGGTACCGCCCGTCCACCACGATCCTCTTCCGGTACGCGATCGAGGATCTGGAGTTCCACGGGCTGCGCGTCGCCAAGGGGACGGCCCTGACGGTGCTCACCCCCGCCGCCCAGCGGGACCCGCGCGTCCACGAGAACGCGCAGGACCTCGACATCACGGCCGTCAGGAGGACGCCCCCGCTCCAGTTCGGCGGCGGCCCGCACCACTGCCTGGGCGCCGCGCTGGCCCGCGCCGAGCTGACCGAGGCGCTTCCCGCGCTCACCGCCCGGCTCGGCCCGCCGTCCCTCGCCGGCCCGGTCGTCTGGACGCCCCCGATCGGCATCTACGGCGCCCTCACCGTGCCCCTGCGCTTCGCCTGAGGCTCTCTTCACATCGGTTCGCCAGGGCCCGGATCGGCGCCGGGAACGCCGTAAGGGAATGCTCATGGTTGGGTCAACGAAACGCTCGCCGCGGACCCGCCCGGATACGTTCAGTGCGCAGGAAAGAACCGAGTGTGACCAGGAGTCTTCATGCGCACTTCATTCATCGCCCGGGGCGCCATCGCCCTGGCCGTGCTCGCCGGAGCGGGCTTGGCCGGGACCGCGGGCGCGTCGGCCGCCGTACCGTGCGGGGAGGGGACGATGACGCCCCTGACGTCGCCGACCACGGTGTACTGCGAGTACACCGCCCCCGGCGCCACGGAGCAGGGCGCGTACGGCGCGACGGAGCCCGGCGCGTACGGCGTCACGGAGCCCACCCCGCCGCGTTTCGCCGCGCCCGGAGGGCTGGACGCGAACGGCGCCGGCGTGCCGGCGGGGTTCGAGAACGCCGGGCGGCCGTCGCGGCTGCTGTCGGGCAGCGCGGCCGTGGCCGGGCTGGCCGACGTCTCCGACCTGTCCGTCGAGTCGCCCCTGCTGAACGGTCTCGGCGTCCGCTGATTCCCTCCGCGGCCCGTGGCGTCCCCGGAGACGTCATGGGCCGCCGCGCGCGGGAGTCAGCAGGGGACGTCGAGCAGGGCGTCCAGGTCGTCCTCGGGGAGGCCGAGGTCCACGCGGATGCGGTAGCGGGTCCGCAGGAGGGCGTCGCGGGTGTCGCGGGCGCCGCCGGCGAGGACGCCCTCGGTGGCCCAGTCGTGCGCCCCGGTGAGGTCGCCATAGGCCAGCAGGGTCTCGGCGACGTGGAGCGCGGTCATCGGGTCGACCCGGCCCTCGGCCTTGATCGAGTCCACCAGCTCGCGGGCCTCGTCCGGGCGGTCGAGCTCGAAGAGGGTGTCGGCGATGCCGGCCCGCGGATCGACGCTGACCTCGCCGCCGTCCTCCAGCGCCCGCTGGAAGCACTCGAGCGCCCGGGCCGGCTGTCCCGCCTGCCGCCATTCCTCGGCGGCCAGCACGAGGATCGCGGCACGGGACACGTCACCGGACCCGTAGCCGCGCGCCAGAGCATCGAGCCGCCCGGCCAAGGCTCCGTGGTCGTCGTCCAGGAGCGCCTGTTCAAGTAGACGATCAAGCTGCTCACGCGTCACATGTGCCACAAGACGAGATTACCGAGCGACGCTCCACTATGCGGGGACAACGGGACGCATTGCTTCGGCCCCGATTCGCACACGTTTGACTACGCGGCGCGTGTCGCACGAGCTGAGGGGGCATATCCGCCGTGCCTGGAAGGTCACCACGCCGTTCTAGGGGGCCGCGATGGACATGTCCTGGCAGACGGCACTCGCCCTGACCTGCGCCGCGGTGCTGGCCGCCGCCGTCCCGGGGACGCTTGGGTACACCACCGCCCGGCTGGAGAAGGCCGACAGCCAGCACGCGGAGGTGCTCCGCCTGCGGGCCGAGATCCGGTCGGCCGAGAGGACCGTCCGGCAGGTCCCCGCCCCATGTGTGGACGGGCGCGCGAGGAACGAGGGGCGCACCGGCGCCGAAGAGCTGCCAGGGTAGCCCGATTTATCCATATAAAGCGTGATCTCCTGCCGCCGGTCAGACGGCCGCGTCGAAGACCTCGCGCAGCCGTGCCGCGAACGCCTTCGGGTGCGAGGTCAGCCCGTTGTGGCCGCCGGGGAACTCCGCGACCTCCGTCCCGAGCAGCAGCGCCAGCTCCTCGGCGCAGGCGTGGTCGAAGAAGCCCCGCGCGGTCGTGCGCCCGGCCGCCGGCACGACACGGGTCGACGTGCCCTTGAGCGCGGCGATGGCCGGGACGTCCAGCTCGCAGTGGCGCGTGGCGGGGATGTCGTGGGTGAAGAAGAAGTGCATGTTGGCGATGCGCTCGCGGGACACCGGCGGCGGCAGCTCGACGTCGGGCTCCCTGTCGGCGAACCCGGCGCCGGTGACCTCGGCCAGCATCTTGAAGGCCGCGCCCCAGCCCTCGTCGCGGTAGGTCTCCTCCAGCCGCGCCAGCACCGCGTCCGCGTCGGCGCGCGCGCCGGGCGTCAGAAGCGACAGCGCGGGCGGCTCGTGCACGACGAGCGTGCCGACCTGCTCAGGGTGGCGGGAGGCGAGGGCGAGGCCGATGAGACCGCCGTAACTGGAGCCCAGCAGCAGCGCCGGCTCGGTCGTGAGCGCGGCCAGCAGGCGGTGGACGTCGTCGGCGTGCCTCTCCACCGTGATGAGGGCGCCCGGATCGCCGGGGACGCTCCTGGACAGGCCCCTGCGGTCGTAGGTGACGACGGTGTGGTCGCGGTCGAGGCGCGCGACCAGGCCCTTGGTGCGCTCGGCGTCGCCCTCGCCGCCCTGGAGCACGAGCAGCAGCGGGCCCGAGCCGCGGACCTCGTGGTACAGGCGCGCGCCGGGCACGTCCAGCATGTCGCTTCTCATGGCGCTCATCGATCTTCCTCCCCCGCGGTGCCTACCCACCGCGATCACTGTGGACACAGACGCATCCGATCCGGATACATCCAAAAAGATACATCCTCTTGGATGTATTCACAAGGATGCATCCAAGAGGATGTATTGTGATCGTGTGAACGGAGTCGAGTTGTTCCTGCTGGGACGCACGTTGATGAAGATCGGTGAGGACGCCCTCCCCACCGAGGGCATCGGCGACCACACGACCAGCGTCCGCACGGTCCTGATCGTCCGCATCGACGTCGCCGAACATCCGGACAGCGCGATCGGCGAGATAGCCGCCAGGACCGGCCTGCCGCAGAGCCGCGTCTCCGAGGCCGTCGCCCGGCTGCGCGCGACCGGCGTCGTCGAGACCGCGCCCGACCCCCGCGACCGCCGGCGCATGCTCGTCCGCCAGTCCTCCGAGATCTCCCCCCGGGCGGCGCAGGTCGCGGCGACCCCGGTGGACGACGCCCTGGCCGCGGCCCTCGGCACCGGCGATCCCGAGCGGGTCGCGCGGGTGGTGGCCCTGCTGGAGTCACTCGCCGAGCAGCTCACGCCCGAGGCGCTGCGGCGCATGCGCCCGGCCCGCTGACCCCCGCCCGGCGAAGGTCAGCTCGTCGCGGCGGGGACCTCGCCGCGCCTGCCGGACAGCGCGTCCCGCTGGGCGCGCAGCTGGCTCGACAGGTACTCGCGGATCAACCGCTTGGCCTCCTCGATCAGCGGCGCGTGGCCCCCCGGGTCGCGGCGGAAGGCCAGCGCCAGCACCGCGCCGCCCGCCTCGACCGCGACGGTGAGGCTGAGGTCCAGGTCCTCGCTGTCGGCCATGCCGAACTCCTGGAGCAGCAGGCCGCGCAGCCGCCCCGCGATGACGGTGTTGTTCTCCGAGGCCGAGTCGAGCAGGTTGAGATCGACGGCGTCGCCGAATCGGAGGGACCGGAACCCTGGAACGGTCCTGTGCATGTCGACGTACTCGTCGATGATGGCGTCCACCGCGTGCCACCAGTCGGGGTACTCGTCCTCCATGAACCGGCGGCCCACCCGCGAGATGAACATCTCGACGTTGCGCTGGGTCAGCGCCTGGGTGATCGCCCGCTTGTCGGGGAAGAACTGGTAGACCGACCCGATCGCGACATCGGCCCTCGCGGCGATGCGCGTCGTGGACAGGGCGTCGTAGCCGGCCTCGTCGAGCAACTCGGCACAGGCGTCGAGCATGCGCTCGACCCGGCGGGCGCTACGACGTTGCGCGGGTTTACGGCGCAGGGGCACCTGCTCGCCGTCGCATTGGGGAGAGGAGAAGCCGGGCACATGTTCATCTTGCCCTCTCCGCGCCAACAGGTCAGTCCTTCCCGGCCAGTCGTCCTATTTCGGAATGCGTTACCGGGCGGCTACGGGGTGGAGGCGAGGCCGGCGCAGCCGCGCAGGGACTTCCAGTTCGTCACCGCGCTCTGCCGCGCGGCGCCGGTGAGGGGAACGGGGATGCCGCCGGTGATGCGTGCCGGGGTCCACTGGTCCTTGAGCACCTTGCGGCCGTTGACGGTCAGCGTGAGCACGCCGGTGGCGCCGGTCTCGGGGCCCGAGTTGTAGAAGACGAAGTTGCCCATGCCGTAGTTGACGTACCGGCCCTTGAGGTAGCCGCTGCCCAGCAGGATGTGGGCGTGCCCGCCGACGATGACGTCGGCGCCCGCGGCGATCAGCTTGGGCGCGAGGGTGAGCTGCGCCGGGTTCGGGCATTTCTGCAGTTCGGTGCCCCAGTGCAGGTGCACGATGACGGTGTCGGACGTCCGGCGCGCCTGCCGCACGGCCTGGATCAGCCGCTCCTCGTTCTTGGCCGAGGCCAGCCCGCCCTGCGTGGAGGTGGCCGTCCAGGACTGGATGAACTCCGAGTCCAGCACCTGGGTGGCCCCGATGATCGCCACGCGGTTGCCGTTGACCGTCTTCCTGAAGGGCTTGTACGCCTCCGCGGCGTTGGCGCCGATGCCGACGATCGGGAACTTCGAGCGGCGGATCGCGGCGAGCGAGTCGCGCAGGCCGCCCTGCATGTAGTCCATGCCGTGGTTGTTGGCCATGGACGCGACGTCGACGCCCGCCGCCTTCAGCGCGGTCAGGGCGCTCGGCGGCGCGCGGAAGGTGAACTGCTTGCCCGGCGCGGGCGTGCCGGCCTGGGTGATCGCCGTCTCCAGGTTGACCATGGACAGGTCGGACTTGCGCAGGACCGCGGAGATCGGGCCGAGCGCCGTGCGCGGGTTCGCCAGCCGGCCGCGCAGCACGCCCTCGAAGTGGACGTCCCCGCCGAAGGAGATCGTGAACGGCTTGCGCGCCGGCTTGGTGGCCTCGGCCTCCGGCGAGCCCTCGGGGGACGTCTTGCCGCCGGACGTGGGCGAGGGCGACGCCGACTCCGCCGCGGAGCAGGCCACGACGGCCGGTCCGGCGATCACGGCCGCCAGGAGCGCGAGAGCGGCCCGCCGGGCGGAACGGGTCATGCGACGGACCTCGATCGGCACGGGAGGCGGTACTCGGACGAACCGGGGGCAGGGGACAGAGGACAGGGGACGGGCTGGCTTCTCATCGTCCCAAGAGCATGCCATCTCCCGCTCCCGGATGGACACCGCCACCCGGCGAAATCGCCTCAGTTGAATGGTTCCCTTACTTGAATCATTCGTGTTTAGCGCCTAGGGTGCAGGTGGTGGGGGATGTGGACCGGCCACGGGCCGGACAGGCGTCCCTCCAGTCGGAGTCAATGGCCAAGGAGCCGCACTCCATCGACGACGATACGGAGGACCACGCGATGACCATCCGGCCATACACGACCACGGACGCGGGCGTTCCCGCCCCGAGCGACGAGTTCTCGCTCTCCGTGGGCCCGAACGGGCCCCTGCTCCTGCAGGACCACTACGTCATCCAGAAGATGGCGCAGTTCAACCGCGAGCGGGTGCCCGAGCGCGTCGTGCACGCCAAGGGCGGCGGCGCGTACGGCGTGCTGCGGATCACCGAGGACGTCAGCCAGTTCACCAAGGCGGGCCTGTTCCAGAAGGGCGAGGAGACCGACCTCTTCCTGCGCTTCTCCACGGTCGCGGGCGAGCTCGGCAGCGCGGACACCCAGCGCGACCCGCGCGGCTTCGCGATCAAGTTCTACACCGACGAGGGCAACTACGACCTGGTCGGCAACAACACCCCGATCTTCTTCATCCGCGACCCCTCGAAGTTCTCCGACTTCATCCACAGCCAGAAGCGCCGCGCGGACAACAACCTGCGCGACCACAACATGCAGTGGGACTTCTGGACCCTCTCCCCCGAGTCGGCGCACCAGGTCACCTTCCTGATGACCGACCGGGGCACGCCGAAGAGCTGGCGGAACATGCACGGCTTCGGCTCGCACACCTTCCTCTGGTACAACGCGGCGGGCGAGAAGTTCTGGGTGAAGTACCACTTCAAGACCGACCAGGGCATCGAGAACTTCACCGACGCCGAGGCCGGCGCGGTCATCGCCCAGGACGCCGACTACCACATCCGCGACCTGTTCACCGCGATCAAGAACGGCGACCACCCGTCGTGGACGGTGAACGTGCAGGTCATGCCGTTCGAGGCGGCTGCGGACTACCGGTTCAACCCGTTCGATCTGACCAAGGTCTGGCCGCACGCCGACTACCCGGAGATCACGATCGGGAAGCTCACCCTGACCCGGAACCCGGAGAACTACTTCGCCGAGGTCGAGCAGGCCGCCTTCGAGCCCGCCAACCTCGTCCCCGGCATCGCCGCCTCGCCGGACAAGATGCTCCAGGGGCGCCTGTTCTCCTACCCGGACACCCACCGGTACCGCATCGGGGCGAACTACCTCCAGCTCCCGGTGAACCGGCCGAAGGCGCCCGTCCACAGCTACAACAAGGACGGCGCGATGCGCTACAGCAACCCCGGCGACCCGGTGTACGCGCCGAACTCGGCGAACGGCCCCGCCGCCGACCCGTCGTTCTTCGCGGGCGAGAGCTACCAGGTCGCGGGTGAGATCATCCGCAGCGCCTACCGCAAGCACGCCGAGGACGACGACTTCGTCCAGCCGCGCGCCCTCTGGGAGAACGTGCTGTCGGACACCGATCGGGAGCACCTGGTGGGCAACATCGTCGGCCACGCCTCCGCCCCCGAGGTCACCGGCGACATGAAGAAGCGCGTGGTGGAGTACTGGACCAACGTCCACAAGGACCTCGGCCACGGCGTCGCCGCCGGCCTCGGCCTCGCCTGACCCTGCTCTCCGGGTGAGCCCCGGCTCGCAGAACGGCTCGCGCCCCACACGGGCGCGAGCCGTTCGCCGTCTCGCGGCGGGCTCAGCGCCGGGCGCCGGCGATGTCACGGATCAGCAGGCGCGAGTCCGCCTCGTCGAGGGCGACGGCGCACAGGTGGTCGAAGGCGCGCTCGTAGCCGCGGACCTGGCCGGCGTCGGAGACGAGGCGCGTGCCGAGGATCTCCTCCAGGTAGACGACGGCGGGGAGGTCGGGGAACCGCAGGTGGACGAACTGGCCGGCCGTCATGGGGTGCGGGGACTCCTCGGCGAGGACCCGGAGCCGCACCTGCTCCGACCTGCTCATCTCCACGAGGTGGCGGAGTTGGTCGCGCAGCACCCGGGCGTCGCCGAGCGGGCGCCGCAGCGCGGACGCGTGCACCACGGCCGTGAAGGTGAACGGGCGCGACCCGTCGAGCAGATACTCCTGCCGCGCCTTCAACGCCTCCAGCCGCCGCGCGACGGTGGTCTCGGCAACCGGCTCGATCGCGTGCATGCCCTTCATCACCAGCCGGGCGTAGTCATGCGTCCGTAACAGCGCCGGGATCACCTGAGACTCCCACTCCCACGCCCGGTCGGCCTCGGCCTCCCGGTCCAGCAACTCCAGCGCGGGGGCGGCCAGCACTCCGCGGTACTCGTCGTACCAGCGCCGCCGCCCGGCGTCCCGGTACAGGCCGAACACCTCCTGCCGCACGCCCGGAGCGGCGCCGTACAACGTCAGGAGGTCCTCCACGTCGCCCACGGAGGGAAAGGTCCTGGCCGTCTCGATCCGGCTCACCTTCGCCGCGGACCATCCGAGCCGGGCCGCGGCCGCGTCGCCGACCATCCCCGCGCGCTCCCGGAGCCGCCGCAGCCGCAGCCCCAGCCGCACCCTCCGGACCGAAGGATTTCCCCGCTCCACCACTCCGGCCTCCCGTCCTGGGACATCAGGGGGATCGCGCCCCCTCGTCACCACGGCGGGGAATCTGCGATCTTGCAAATTGCACATATGATTACGTCGCAAACCATCCGTGACTATACCCCTCAAGTTGCCATGTAATCGGATACGCAAGCAGTCGTCACGTCTGCGCGAAGACGGTCAGCGGCCACGCGATCATCAGCGGGCACGAAAAAAGGCCCCGTCCTGTGACGGACGGGACCCTCCAGGAGCTGGGGCGTCAGCCCGCCTTTATGCTGCGGACGAAATCGTTCCACGCCACCCTCCCGCAGGCCACGACGGCACCGCGCGGGTTCTTGGTGTCGCGCACGAGAACCTGTGCGCCGGCACCGACGCCGACCGCTACGCAATTACCGTTGACGCTGTAGGAGCTTTTACGCCAGTCCCTACATCCGCTGCCCGTAACGGACATTCGTGACCTCCACCCCAGAAGACAGCAAAGGAGTACTTGCATCATGAGCTTCAGCGGGGCGGGACGCAAGATTCCAGCGGGATAGCCTGCCGGATCAGGCTTTCAGCTCGGCCATGAAAGCCGCCATTTCCCGGCGCGGAACGCGCAGCTCGGGCCCCCCGGGGTTCTTACTGTCGCGGACGCCGACGAGATCGGCGCCCACCGCCGCGATCTCCACACAGTTGCCGTTCGCGCTCCGCCTGCTCTTGCGCCACACGAGGCCGGCGCCGTCGGTCGTTTGCATAGTATTCCCTTTCCGGGCATGTGCCGGCAGCTCGCGCCCCCCGATGAAGCGTTTCACTCAGTGCCAGCGTTCGGACAGTGTCTTTTTGATGAACTCACGGGATGTGGGTTCGTCCAGCGCCAGCTTGAGCAGATGATCAAAGGCCCGTGCGTACGCGAATACCTGTTCCGTGTCCTGGACCATGCGCGACCCGAAGTACTCTTCGAGATAAACGACGTCCGGAAAGTCAGGGAACTGGAGATACAGAAACGGGCCCGTCGGCATCAGGGGAGGCGTCCCCTGCGCCAGGATCCTCATCTCCACGTGCGGAAGCTCCGAGATCTCGATCAGGTGTTCCAGCTGTTCCCGCATCACTTCGTCCCCCCCGAACCGGCGCGTCAGCACCGAGTCCTCGAAGACGGCGAAGAAGCCGACGGGATTGGACTCCAGCAGGAGAGTCTGCTTGCGCCGCATCCGCGCCGCCGCCCGGTCGCGCTGCCATTTGGGGGGAATCTGGATCACCGGCTGCCACGACTCGAACAGCGCCCGCGCGTACGCCTCCGTCTGCAACAGCCCCGGCACAACCTGGGGTTCCCAGTTGCGCAGCTCCACCGCCTCCGATTCGAGGTCGATGAGCTCCACGGTCGGTTCGGGCAAGGAACTGCGGTACTCGTCCCACCAGCCCTTCTGGGCGGCGCTCCGGCGGAGGTCCACCAAGTCCCGCCGCAGGGCCGGCTCGGCCTCGTACAGCTCCAAGAGGGCGTCGACGTCCTTGGGCGTGGGAAACGTCTTCGCGGTCTCGATCCGGCTTACTTTCGCGGCGGACCAGCCCAGTCTGGTCGCCGCGTCCTCGCCGATCATGTCGGCGCGCTCGCGCAGCCGCCGGAGTTCCCGGCCGAGCCGCTGACGGCGGAGAGAAGGACTGCCACGGTCAGGCACACGGCCTCCTCGTCGAGACACGGGTGGTGGGCGCAGGCGTCGTCGCCTCCACGGACCTGATCCTAGCCGCTCCCCCGTGCAACTTGCACATTCAGTTGCACGGCATCAGATGAAATCACTTTCAGATTTTCTTGCGGACGGCCTTGCAAGGCAATATGCCATGAGGGAGCATTTGAGAAGTAGAACCCCGGGAGATCCGGGAAGGGGGGCCAAATGATCTCGTGCGGAGATGACCAGGGGACGTCATTCGATCATGTCCGCCTCCGGCGTCATTCCCACGCCCGATTCCGCAGCGCCCACACCACGGACAACGACTTCAAAGAGAGGAAAGATCGGGAACGCCGGCATCTGCCAGATGGGGGATGAAACGCCCTTTTTGGGCGTGTACTAAAGCCGGGCCGAAGGCTGCCACCTGTCGACCCGGCCGTTACGAGAACTCCGTCCCAAGCCAAAGTCAGGAGTCTCCGATGAGTCACCACGGTACCAAGCAATTGTCGCGAATCAAGAACTACTTGGCCCGATTACTGGAACGTGCCGACCGGGCCATCTGCGCCGAACCGGACGAGCGGGCGCGAAAGCACGGCTGGACGGTCACGCGTACCGGATTCGGCGCGAGGAGCTACCGGGACCCGCGCTTCGACCGGTTGCGCGGCGCCGGCGGGCCCGGCACCCCTCCCGAGGACGGCCCGCGCGCCGTGCGCACCCGGCCGGCGGCCGGGCGCGACGACCTCCTCTACGCCACCCCCCGGCGCGTCGTCCCCACCGGGAGGGATCGGTCATGAACCCGCGCAACACGCGGCACGGCTCCTACCACCACGTCGCGCCGCCTCCCCCGCCCGGAGCCCTCACCCGGCTGTGGCGCAGGCGTAGCGAGGTCCTCCTGGTCACCGGTGCGGTCGCGTTCGGCGTGGGGGCGTACGCGGCGCACGGCTGGATCGGGTTCGGGCTGCTCACGGGCCTGGTCGCCGCCCCGGCGACGGTCAGGGCCGGGCGCAGCCGGTTCGTGGCGCACTTCTGGTGCGTCTACTCGCGGCGCCGCATGCAGCGGGTGTTCATGAACACCTCGCTGCAGACCCCCGCCGGCCGCGTCCCGCTCATCCTCTGGATCACCCCGGCGCAGGCGGGCGAGAAGGCGCTGATCCTGTGCCGGGCGGGCATCAGCCCGGAGTCCTTCCACGCCTACGCCCCCGAACTGGCGGCGGCCTGCGGCGCGAGCGAGGCGCGGGTGTCCCGGCACCGTAAGTGGTCCAACCTGGTGACGGTCGAGATCGTCCGGCGCGCGACCGTCCCCGCGCGGTCACCCGTGGGCGTCCACCGGCTGATCTCGAACCCGTACTCCTGGGAGTCGCTGGACGTCTCCTCCCCGGAGGCGTTCCCGGAGATCGCCGGGCGCGCGGAGCGCCACGACCGGCCCGGAGAGGTGCTGACCTGGCACTGAACCGCACGAGGCCCTGCCGGCGGACGGCCCTGACGGCGCACGGCCGTCCGGGCCCTTCGCCGTCCGTCTCCCTCTCCGGTCCCCTCTCCGGTTCGTCTCCGGCGGCGTGCCGGCCGGGCCGTGCCCCTCGCCTGACACGCCTGGGAACGGCGATGCCGGGCGGTTTCTGGCGCTTGGCGGTAATAGGCTGGTCCGCGTGACCACCGTGCCCGATAAGGAACGTCTGCTGGCCCAGGTCGGTTTCGCCGTGGAAATCGACAAATTGAAGCGCGTGCTGCGCCGCAACACCTTGATGGACGGCTCCCGCAGGGAGAACGACGCCGAGCACTCGTGGCACCTCGGGATGCTGGCCATGGTCCTCGGCGAGCACGCGCCGCCGGGCACGGACCTCGGCCGCGTCACCGCGATGCTGCTCGTCCACGACATCGTCGAGATCGACGCGGGCGACACGTTCGTCTACGACGTGGCGGCGGTCGAGGTGCAGCGGAAGGCCGAGCGCGCGGCGGCCGACCGCATCTTCGGGCTTCTCCCCGCGGACCAGACGGTGACGCTGCGGGCCCTGTGGGACGAGTTCGAGGAGCGGGTCACGCCCGAGGCCAGGTTCGCCAGGGCTCTCGACCGGCTGGCGCCGATGCTGGCCAACCACCACACCGAGGGCGGCAGCTGGGTGCGGCACGGGGTCACGATCGAGGAAGTGATGGAGAAAGTCGAGATCATCCGGGAGGGATCGCCGGCGCTGGGCGCCTACGCGACCGAGATCGTCGAGCTGTCGGCGGCCCGCGGCCACCTGGCTCGCGGCCACGCGTAGCGCTCTTCACGGTGTTCCCTCCGGGTCTTAGGGGTACGTCCCCTAGGGCGAGAGGGGGCGAAAGTGGAGGAAACTTCGAAGTCCATCAACTCGCGACGCCGTCGAACGATCAGGGAGTCCCTGGGTCTGGGCCCCATGACGTTGCCGGTGAAGGTCACCGAGCGCCTTGAGCACGTCAGGGCGGGTGACCAGGTGATCACGCGGCTGGCCAAGACGGTCCGCCGCAGGCTCCCCCTCGGGAGCCGGATAAGGGACCTGTTGCACGGCGTGCCGACCGGGCATCCCCTGCATCCCCCGCTCGCGACCGTCACCCTGGGCTGCTGGACGGCGACGGCCGTGCTGGACGTCATCGACGCCGACCCGCGCGCCTCGCAGGCCGTGCTGGCGACGGGCATCGCCGGAGCCATCCCCACCGCCGCGGCCGGGATCACCGACTGGTCGGTCCTGCACCTCGGGCAGCAGCGGGTGGGCTTCGTGCACGCGCTGGTCAACCTGACCGCGCTCGGCCTGTACTCCGGTTCCCTGCTGGCGAGGCTGGCCGGGAACCACCGCGCGGGGCGCGCCCTGGCGTTCGCCGGGCTCGGCGCGGCCGGCGTGGGCGGCTATCTGGGCGGCCACCTGGCGTACCGCATGGCGGCCGGGCCCACCCACGCCGAGCCGACGACCCATCTCGTGCCGCTCGGATGGCACGACCTGTGCCGGCTGTGGGACCTGCCCGACGGGCGTCCCGTCCCCCGGCGGCTCGGCTACATCCAGCTCTTCGTGCTGCGCCACGGGGCACAGGTGAAGGTGCTCGCCGACCGCTGCTCGCACTTGGCGGGCCCGCTGCACCAAGGACGGCTCAAGCTGGAGAACGACGAGGCGTGCGTGGTGTGCCCGTGGCACGGCAGCACCTTCCGGCTGGAGGACGGCGCGGTCGTCCACGGCCCGGCGACGTCGCCGCAGCCGTCGTTCGAGGTCAACGTGCGCGGCGACGGGCTCGTGCAGGTGCGCCCGCGCCCGGTCTGAGCCTTCCGGCCGCCCGGCGCCTCATCCGCCGTCGCGGTCGGCCGCCGGATGCTCCACCAGGGCCAGGATGCGGCTCGCCATGAAACGCGCCGTGCGCACGGGCGTGCCGCTCCTGGTCACCTCGCTCACCTCGACCAGGCCCCTGCGGGTCGCGACGTCCACGCGCCGGCCCGCCTTCGTCGCGACGACCTCGTACGTGCGCGGTCCGAGTGTCCCGCCCGCGTCTATGACGATCTCGACCCGGTCACCCTTCATGTCCAGGTAAATACCCACTTGCGGTCCTGGTTATCCGTACACCAGTTTGACTATCGCGATGACGCCGACGCAGACGATCACCGCTCTCAGCACCCGCGGCGGCAGCCTGCGGCCGATCTTGGCCCCGACGAAGCCGCCCACCAACGTGCCGAGGGAGACGAAGAGCACGGCCCACCAGTCGACCGGGGCGATCACCGTGAACAGGACGGCGGCCGTGAAGTTGACCAGCAGCGACAGCAGGTTCTTCGCGGCGTTGACGCGCTGCAGGTGCTCGTCGAGGAAGATGCCGAGCAGGCCGACCAGCACCACTCCCTGCGCCGCGCCGAAGTAGCCGCCGTAGACGCCCGCGGCGAACACGCCGAGCCACAGCCACGCCCCGCCGTCCACGCGCGGGTCGTCCTGGCGGGCCGACAGCCAGGCCTGCAGGCGGGGCTGGGCGACGACGAGCACGCACGCCAGCGCGATCAGGACGGGGACGATCACCCGGAAGGCCTCGGCGGGCAGCAGGAGCAGCAGGAAGCCGCCGGCCAGCGAGCCGAGCACCGAGCCGACGCCGAGCCGGAGCAGGCGCCGCCGCTGCCCCGCGAGCTCCGGGCGGTAGCCGAGCACGCTGGACACGCCGCCGGCCACCATGCCGATGTTGTTGGACACGTTCGCCACGATCGGCGGGTACCCGAGGGCGACCAGGGTGGGAAAGGTGATCAGCGAGCCCGAGCCCACGACCGCGTTGATGGCTCCCGCCGCCAGCCCGGCCGCGAGGATCGCGGCGACCTCCCACGGTGTCACGACCTCACCCTTCCTGGAGACTCCGCCCGATGCTAGGCCGTCGGCCCCGGCGCGGCGCGCGGCAGGGTGCCCCGGGAGGCATCCGGGAGGTCAGGGGACGGGGGCGCGGCCGGGTCAGCGGGCCGGAGGAGCGTCCTTCGGGCGGCGGTCGAACAGGCCGCCCAGCCCTTCCAGCGCCTTGCCCATCTCGGACGGGACGATCCACACCTTGTTGGCGTCGCCCTTGGCGATCTCCGGCAGCGTCTGGAGGTACTGGTAGGCGAGCAGGTTCTGGTCGGGGTTGCCCTCGTGGATCGCCCGGAACACCATCGAGATCGCGTCGGCCTGGCCCTTGGCCCGCATGGCCTGCGCCTCGGCGTCCGCCTGCGCCCGCAGCACCGCGGCCTCCGCCTCGCCGCGCGCCTTCAGCACGGCCGCCTGCCGCTCGCCCTCGGCGGTCAGGATCGCCGCCTGCTTCTGCCCCTCGGCCGACAGGATGGACGCGCGCTTGTCGCGGTCGGCGCGCATCTGCTTCTCCATCGAGTCCTGGATCGAGGCGGGCGGGTCGATGGCCTTGAGCTCGACCCGGTTGACGCGGATCCCCCACTTGCCGGTGGCCTCGTCCAGCACGCCGCGCAGCTCGGAGTTGATCTCCTCACGGGAGGTCAGCGCGCGCTCCAGGTCCATGCCGCCGACGACGTTGCGCAGGGTGGTGACGGTGAGCTGCTCGACGCCGGTCAGGAAGTTGGCGATCTCGTACGTCGCGGCCTTGGGATCGGTCACCTGGAAGTAGATGACGGTGTCGATGGACACCACCAGGTTGTCGGAGGTGATCACCGGCTGGGGCGGGAAGGAGACGACCTGTTCGCGCAGGTCCACCGTGGTCTTCACCGCGTCGACGAACGGCACGACGACGTTCAGCCCCGGCGTCAGCGTGCGGTGGTAGCGCCCGAGCCGCTCCACGATGTACGCCCGCGCCTGCGGCACGATACGGACGGTCCGATACAACGCGAACCCGGCGATGGCCACCACGACCACGGCCACGACCAGTTGAGTCATCACGGCACTCCGCCCGACGGTTGCGAATATGTCTGGGCCGGAATGATATTTGGTTTATTGCCGCTATTGCCGGAACTCACCGCAAAAACGACACAGAGCGCCGTTCATCTCATCCAGGGAGGGCTCGGGCGTACCAGCGGCCTTCGGGGCTGCGTTCCAGGCTCAGGGGGACGCCGAAGGTGCGCGAGAGGTTGTCGGCGGTCATGACGTACTCCAGGGGGCCCTGGGCGACCACCGCGCCGTGGCGCAGGAGCAGGACGTGCGTGAAACCGCTCGGCACCTCCTCGACGTGGTGGGTCACCAGGACCATCGTGGGCGCCGTGGCGTCGTAGGCCAGCGTCGACAGGCGCCGCACCAGGTCCTCGCGGCCGCCGAGGTCGAGGCCGGCGGCCGGCTCGTCCAGCAGCAGCAGCTCGGGGTCGGGCATCAGCGCGCGGGCGATCTGGACCCGCTTGCGCTCGCCCTCCGAGAGCGTGCCGAACCTGCGCCTGATCAGGTGCGCCGCCCCGAGCTGGTCGATCAGCTCGACGGCGCGCGTGACGTCGCCGGAGTCGTAGTCCTCGTTCCACCGCCCGAGGATCGCGTACGAGGCGGTGAGCACGAGATCGATGACCTTCTCGTCGGAGGGCACCTTCTCGGCGATCGCCGAGCTGGCGAGGCCGATGCGGGGCCGCAGATCGAAGACGTCCGTCTGGCCGAGCCGCTCGCCGAGGATCTCGGCCGTGCCCTCGCTCGGGTACATGAGGGCCGCCGCGACCTGGAGGAGCGTCGTCTTCCCCGCGCCGTTCGGCCCGATGACGACCCAGCGCTCGTCCTCCTCGACGGTCCAGTCGATGCCCCGCAGCAGGGCCGCGCCATCTCTGCGGACGGCGACGTCCTGGAGCCGAAGCACCTGACCACCCATCCCCACTACCTCCCTGACATAGAACCCGGGCGGCCCGGTCACCCCGGAACCACCCGGCTTCACCGCGCGGGTGCCCCCGCCCGATGCCTCCGGACCAAACCTATTGCAGCATCAACGCATATCGTGGATCGGTGCACCCCGATTCACCGATCTCCGCCACCTTGGTCGCATGGGGCAATTCTTGGCTTGCCGGACATGTCGGCCTGGACGAAGCAGTGGACCGGCTGGAGCGCGTCGCGGGACCTCACGTCGTCTCCGTTGAGGGAACAGAGACCCCGCTGCGCGTGTTCCTCGCCGACCTCCGCGCCGAGGGCGTGACCGGACTGCGCCTCTCCCTGCCCGTCGCCGGCGACCCGCTCGGGCTGACCGGCCCTCCCCCGTTCACCATGGCCGCCGTGGACGCCGGCGAGGCGGCCACGGCGCTGCTCACCGGCGGCTGCGTCGGCCTGGTCCCCGCGCCCGACCGCCGCGGATCGTCCTACACCGGCATCCGTTGGACGGCGATGCCCGCCTCGCCGGCCCCGCCCGACGTCCCCGCCCTCGCCGAGGCCGAGCACGCCCTCACGCTGGCGATGCGGTCGGCCACCGACGCCCTGCTCGCCGTCGAAGGGCCGGGCGGCGGCCCGCCGTCGATCGCCGCCGGCGGCGAGGGACTCGCGCCCGGATACCCGGGCCGCGCCCACCGCGTCGCCGCCCTGACCGGGCGGCTGGCGGCGGTGCTGCGCCTGGCCGACGACCGCGGCCTGACCGCCGGGCAGATCGCCACGCGCGGCCAGGCCCTGCGCGAGCTGGACCGCGCGGTGCGGCGGGCCCGCGTGGCCGCCCACAACGCGCTCCTGGAGGGCCGCCCGGCCCCGCTCGGCACGCCTCCGGGCGGCTCCCGGCCCTGACCGCCGCCCGGCCGTCCTAGGCCAGGCCATGGCGCACCGCGTAGAGCGCCGCCTGGGTGCGGTCCTGGACGCCGAGCTTCATCAGCACGTTGGAGACGTGGGTCTTGACGGTCTTCTCGGCGACGACGAGCTCCCTGGCGATCTCGCGGTTGGACAGGCCCGAGGCGATCAGCGCCAGCACCTCGCGTTCCCGCTCGGTCAGCACCGCGATCGGCTCGGGGGCCCGCCCGGCCTCCGCGCCGGGACCGGCCAGCATGGCGTCGGCCGCCTCGGGCGCGAGCAGCACCTGGCCGCCGTGGACCGCGCGGATCGCCTGCACCAGCGCCGCCGGGTCGACGTCCTTGTAGAGGAAGCCCGCGGCGCCCGAGCGCATGGCGGGCGCGACGTCCCCCTTGTCGCTCACCGACGTCAGCACGATGACCCGCGCCCCGACGCCGCGCTCGGCCAGCCGCCCGAGCGCGGCGAGGCCGTCCAGCACGGGCATCTTCAGGTCGAGCAGCAGCACGTCGGGGGCCAGCGAGGCGGCCAGCTCGACGGCCTCGGCGCCGTCCGCGGCCTCGCCCACGACCTCCAGGTCGTCCTGCAGGCCGAGGAACGTGCGCAGCCCCTGGCGCACGACGGGGTGGTCGTCGGCGATCAGCACCCGGATCACGCGGGGACCTCCAGCAGGACGGTGGTGCCCGCGCCGGGCTCCGAGGACACGCGCAGCGCCCCGCCGGCCTCCTCGGCGCGGTCGCGCATCGAGACCAGGCCGAGCCCGCGGACGGGCGCGTCCACGTCGAAGCCGTCGCCGTCGTCGCTGATCTCCAGCGTGAGGCGCGACCCCGGCATGCTCAGCCGCACGGCGATGGAGGACGCGCCGGCGTGCCTGAGCGCGTTGTGCACGGCCTCCTGGGCCACGCGCAGCACGGTGACCTCGGTGGCCGCGGGCAGGTCGCCCGCCTCGCCCGCGGCGCTGAACGAGACGGTCTCGGGGTTGAGGCGGTCGAGCAGGGCGACGTGCTTGCGCAGGGCCTCCACGAGGCCGTGCCGGTCCAGCTCGGCCGGGCGCAGCTCGACGATCACGGCCCGCAGCTCGGCCAGCGCCTCGCCCGCCAGGCGCTCCACGCGCTCGATCTCCGCCAGGGCGCGCCCGGGGTGCCCGTGGACCAGGGACGCGGCGGCCTGGGCGGTGAGCCGCAGCGAGAACAGCTTCTGCGTCACCGCGTCGTGCAGCTCGCGGGCCACGCGGGTGCGCTCCTCGACGACCGTGAGCTCGCGCCCGCGCTCGTACAGGCGCGCGTTGGTCAGGGCGATGGCGGCGTGCGCGGCGAACAGGGTGAGCAGGTCCTGGTCATGGGAGGTGAAGCCGCCGGGGGTGCGCTTGTTGGACAGGAAGATGATCCCGAGCACCTGGTCGCCGTCCCGGATGGGGACGCCGATGAAGTCCTTCAGCACAGGATGCGCGCTCGGCCACCACTCGAACCGCGGGTCATCACGGATGTCGGGCAGGCGCACCGGGGTGGCGTCGCGGAGCATCGCGGCGAGCATGCCGTGCTGGCGGGGCAGCGGGCCGATGGCCTCCCACTGCCGGTCGCTGACGCCCTCGGCGACGAACTCGGCGAACGAGCCGTCCTCGTCGGGCACGCCGAGCGCGGCGTACCGCGCGCCGAGCAGAGCCCTGGCCGAGCGGACGATGACCTGCAGCACCTCGCGGACCGACAGGTGGCGCGTGACGGCCAGCACCGCCGAGCTGACGGCGTGCAGGACGGCGTCGCGCTCGCCGCACGGTTCCGAGGTCACGCCCACACTGTAGGCGGGCGCGCCGGGCACGGGGCCTCCGCCGTTGGTCCTAGGCCCATGAGCGCAGGACGGAGCCGGTCGCGGGCCCGATGTCCCGGCGGCGGCGCGCTCCTAGCGTCGGGGCATGACCGATGACACCCCTTCCACCCCGCGGCGCACGGCGCTGGTCACGGGCGCCTCCCGCGGCCTCGGACTGGCCCTCGCGCGGGAGCTGTCCGCCCGGGGCTGGCAGCTCATCATCACCGCGCGCGGCGCCGCCGACCTGGAGAATGCCGCGCTTGAGACCGGCGCCACCGCCGTGCCCGGCGACGTGACCGACCCCGCGCACCGGGACGCCCTCGCGCGGGTCGCCAACGACTTCGGCGGCCTGGACCTGCTGGTCAACAACGCCGGGACGCTCGGCGCGGTCCCGCTGCCGCCGCTGGCCGCCTATCCCCTGGACGTGCTGGCCGACGCCGTGCGGGCCAACGTGATCGCGCCGCTGGCACTGATCCAGGCGACGCTGCGCGGGCTGCGCGAGCGCGGCGGCGCGGTCGTCAACATCACCTCGGACGCGGCCGTCGAGCCCTACGAGGGCTGGGGCGGGTACGGCCTGACCAAGGCGGCGCTCGACCAGCTCTCGCGCGTGCTCGCCGTCGAGGAGCCGGGCGTGGCCGTCTGGTCGGTGGACCCGGGCGAGATGCGCACGCGCATGCTGGCCGACGCCGTGGGCGAGCAGGAGGCCGCGGGCGCCGACGACCCCGAGGTCGTGGCGCCGTTCATCGCCGACCTGGTCGAGCGGCGGCCGGAGAGCGGCCGGGTGAGCCGGTGATCGCCTTCGAGCTGCCCAGGACCCGCGAGGCCCACGAGCCGCCGGAGGCCCGCGGCCTGGCCCGCGACCACGTCCGGCTGATGGTCTCCAGCACCGAGACCGGCGAGGTCACCCACCACACGTTCACCGACCTGCCGGAACTGCTGCGGCCGGGAGACCTGCTCGTCGTCAACGACTCGATCACCCTGCCCGCCGCCGTGCCGCTGGACCGGCTGGCGGTCCACTTCTCCACCGCGCGCGAGGACGGTTCGTGGCTGGTGGAGCTGCGCCGGCGCGTGGGAGGGGTCACGGCGCCCTATCCCGGGGGCGCGCCCGGCGAGTGGCTGCCGCTGCCGGGCGGCGCGACGCTGCGGCTGCTGCAGCGCGAGACGCCGCGGTTGTGGCGTGCCGCGCTGGACCGGGACGTCCCCGGGTACCTGGCCGAGCACGGGCTGCCCATCCGGTACTCCTACGTGCCGCGGGAGTGGCCGCTGGCGGCCTACCAGACGGTGTTCGGCGTGCGCCCCGGCAGCGCGGAGATGCCGAGCGCGGGGCGGCCGTTCAGCCACGAGCTGGTGACCGCGCTGGTCAGCCGGGGGATCCTGGTCGCGCCGATCACCCTGCACACCGGCGTGGCCTCGCCGGAGAAGGACGAGCCGCCGTACCCGGAGCGGTTCGAGGTGCCCGAGCACACCGCGCGCCTGGTGAACCAGGCCGAGGGCCGGGTGATCGCCGTCGGGACGACGGTGGTGCGGGCGCTGGAGACGGCGGCGCTCGGAGCGCCGCACGGCAGGGTGCGGGCGGCGGCGGGCTTCACCTCGCACATCGTCACCCCGGCCGAGGGCGTGCGCGCGGTGGACGGCCTGATCACGGGGCTGCACGAGCCGAAGTCCAGCCATCTGATGATGCTGTCGGCCATCGCCGGAGAGGAGCTGCTTTCCCGGTCATATGAGGAGGCGCTCGGCGAAGGCTACCTATGGCATGAATTCGGAGACGTCCACCTGATCACCTCGGGTAAATTTCCAATAAAGTGACACACAAGGACATTACAAGTCCGCCGCCCCATGATGGGTCAGTCGTTCAGTCACCTCTACGGGAGTTCTCACCCATGCGTCGGTACCTCTCCGCTTGTGCCGCTCTCACCGTGGCCGGAGCCCTGGCGGGCGCCTCGCTGGCCGCCCCGGCCTCGGCGGCCACCACCACGGCCGCCTCCGCACAGCACACGGCCACCACCACCCAGGCGGCCGCCAAGCCCCAGTCGCCGCTCTACACCCGCATCGTGTGGAACAAGGCGGTGCGCCGCGGCGGCACGATCACGTATTCGGTCAAGAGCACCAACCAGGGTGAGTGGGCGACCGACGTGGCCGGCCTTTTCGCCAAGCTTCCCCGGGGCGCGAGCAAGATCCGCGTGGTGAGCAGGTCGAAGGCGTTCTGCGAGGTTTCCGGCCGCGATCTGTTCTGCCTTTATGACACCCTCAACTCGGGCCGCTCGGCCTCGCTCAAGGTGAAGGTGTGGCTGAAGAGGAGCACCAGGGGCACGGCCGTGGCCGAGTTCGGCCACTTCTCCATCGACGTCCCCGCGGGCGTGGACATCACCAACGAGGAGGAGCTGAACAAGCTCGACATCCAGAACCAGATCAACTGGAAGACGTTCAAGACCAGGATCGTGCGCTGAGCCGGGCGGGCGCGCCACGTCGCGCCCGCCGCCCGCTCGCAGAGGCGGCCACCGTCCCGACGGTGGCCGCCTCGTCGTGTTCCGGGGCGCCGGGCCCGAGTACGGAAATGCGGTCGGGTAATTGCGGCAAAACGCTGTGTGATACATGCACGCGAGAACCGTGACGCTGGCGGCGC
Organism: Sphaerisporangium krabiense; assembly: GCF_014200435.1. Classification (NCBI taxonomy): domain Bacteria; kingdom Bacillati; phylum Actinomycetota; class Actinomycetes; order Streptosporangiales; family Streptosporangiaceae; genus Sphaerisporangium; species Sphaerisporangium krabiense. Next base: position 1,456,030 of record NZ_JACHBR010000001.1, read on the forward strand.
GCGGACTTTTCCGCCCGGGCTTTCCGTCACCGCCCGCTCACACCCGCAGCGCGCGGCCGCCCCTTCCTCGCTATAGGGGCGGTCCACATTCGCATCACGATATGCGGGTAAATGGTAAATAAGGTGTGACGCGCCCGGTAGATCATGATAGAAACGTGCCGTTTACGTGCGGGCTTCGCTGACGAGCCTCCGGAAGCTCCGGCGCGGCCGCACGCGCGTCCGACGGGACTCCTCGTCCCATCGCCGGGAGACCCCGTCTCCCGGCCCACGCACCCACGTCCGACGCCGTGGAGCCCTGCGCTCCGCGGCGTGCCGTTCCGCGCGCTCGCGTGCCACGGGAACGTTCCCGAGCGCGTGGTCCCGGTCCTGTCCCCCACCCCCATGGAGAATCCCTATGCGTCACCCGCTCGCCAAGATCGCGGCAACGGCCGTCGCCGTTCCGCTGGCGGGAGCCCTGATGTTCGCCGCGCTCCCGGCCTCGGCCGCGACGAGCGCGAAGAGCGGCACCGTCACCGCGACGGCCAAGGCCGCCGGTGAGGACCCGTACTCCGCGTTCTCGGTGACGGTCACCGGGCCCAAGAAGGCCAAGCGTGGCGGTGAGATCACCTACCGCATCAAGGGCGTCAACAACGGCCCCTGGACCGCCGACGACTACTACCTCGGCGGCACGCTGCCCAAGAACCTCCGCGGGCCGGTCTACTACGACGGGCCGAAGGGCACCAAGTGCGGCTTCTTCCCCGACGGCTTCTGGTGCTGGCCGCCGTACGCGCTGGAGAAGGGCGAGAGCACCTGGCTGACCATCACCGTCCGGCTGAAGAAGGGCGCCACGGGCACGGCCACGGCCAAGCTCGGCGTCAACACCTGGAACTGGCCGACCGGCGCGGAGGACCTGAGCCGTGACGAGCTCAGGCGGATCGGCGTCAAGGGCTGGTACTTCACCAAGCCGGTGAAGACCAAGATCGCTCGCTGAGCACACCGGGGGGAGGGCCCGTCCGCCGGGCGGCCCTCCCCCCGGGCGTGAGCGCCGGTCCCGCTACGCCGCGACCAGCACGTCGTGGCGGCGGGGAGAGTCCCCCGACACCGTGGCGTGCGCGATGCCCGCCAGGGAGCGCCGCGTCGCGCCGCCCGCGGGCGCGTAGGCGACCTGCGGGAACATCGTCACCTCGACCACGAGGCCGCGGGCCGCGATCACCCGCCGCAGCGACGCCAGCAGCGTGTCGTCGCCCACGAACGCCGGCCCCGTCGCCGGATCGCTCCCCTCGTCGCGGAACCGCAGCCGGACCGGCCGCACCGGCGCGCCCGCGTCGATCGCCGCCTGGAACATCGCCGGGCGGAACGGCCCCATCGCCCTGCCGCACGTGGTCGTGCCCTCGGGGAAGACCGCGACGTCGTGCCCGGCGCGCAGCGCGCCCGCGACGTCCCGCACGGTGCCCGGCAGCGTCGAGAGCCGCTCACGGTCGATGAAGATCGTGCCACCGGCCGCCACCAGCCGGCCCAGCACCGGCCAGCGGGCGATGTCGCTCTTGGCCAGCGGCCTGCACGGCGTGATCGCGGCCACCACCAGCGGGTCCAGCCACGACACGTGGTTGGCCACCAGCAGCGCGCCGCACGTCCCGGGATCGGGCGCCACCGGGGCCGGGGACGCCGCCGAGCCGCCCAGCACGCTGAACCCCTGCGCGACCTCCAGCCGGATGCCGAGCACCCGCAGCAGCAGCCGGGCCCAGCGCATGGTGATCCGCCCGCGCCGCCGCTCCTCGAACCGGCGGGCCACCAGCGACCAGGGGACGCCGCCCGCCACGACCCCGAGGGCCCCGAGCACGCGCAACGTCCGCCGGACCGGGCCCGCCGTCCTCGCGGGAGGCCGGACGCAGCCGCCCACCGTGCACGCGGCGACGGGGAGCCAGCTCACGCGGTCACCCCGAGGAAGTGCCGCAGGTAGCGGACGTCCACGTTGGCCAGCGACAGCAGCACGAAGAAGTCGGCCGTCCCGAAGTCCGGGTCGTGGGCGGGAGCGCCGCAGACCCACGCGCCGAGGCGCAGGTAGCCGCGCAGCAACGGCGGGACCGCGAATTTTCCCGGCCGGGCCACGCCCGTGTCCCGCCACATCCGGTGCGGCGTCACCCGGTACTTCGCGGGGCCCAGCGGGACGTTGTCCACCACGCCCGCGGCCGCCGCCCCTCCGTCGTCCAAGGGGATCGAGCAGCACCCGCCGAGCCAGCCATAACCGCCACTCACCATGTAGTGGGCGATCCCCGCCCACATCAGCCCGATCACCGCGCCCCCGCGATGGTCCGGGTGCACGCACGTGCGCCCGGCCTCCACCAGGCCGCCCCGGATGCCGGAGAGCGCGGAAAGGTCGAACTCGCCGTCGGAGTACAGGCGGTCGGCACGGCCCGGCGCCAGCATCCGATAGGTGCCGACCACCGTGTCGCCCTCGCGCACCAGCAAGTGGTCGCAGTAGGCGTCGAACCTGTCCACGTCCAGCCCGGAGACCGGCGAGTCCAGCCGGGCGCCCATCTCGCCGGCGAAGACCTCGTACCGCAGCCGCTGCGCCGCGCGCAGGTCGGCCGGCGTCCTCGCCAGCCCGAGCGTGTACCGCCCGCGCGCGTCGGTCAGACCTTGCTCGGGAAGCCTCGCGGCTCCCGGAACGCCCGCCAACGGCGGGAGGGCGGAGGTGGGGGGATCCGCCGGTACGGCGGCCCGCGCGGAGCCGTTACCGCCGTGGACACGGTCGGTGAAGACCTGGGTCATGGCATGCCTCCTCATGTGGCACACCCATGAAGACATGCGGAGATGGCTATCTGCCGTCCGTATGGTGAACCGCTTACGCGTTCACTCTGAGCGGTCGGTAGCGTTGTCCGCGATGAAGCAGCGCACGCTTTTGATCACGCTCACCGGTCCCGACCGGCCCGGGGTGACGTCCCGCTTGTTCGGCACGCTGGCGTCCTTCCCCGTGAACGTCGTCGACGTCGAGCAGGTCGTCATCCGCGGCCGCCTCGTGCTCGGCGTTCTCGTCATGTACGCGGGCGGGCCGCCGACCGGCACCGGCGGCACCCTCGGCGCCATGTGGGCCGCCGTCGAACGCGTGGCCGAGGACCTCGGCATGGAGGTCGAACTCGCCACCGGCACCGACACCAAGGAAAAACGCCGCAGGGGACGTCTCCACGTGACCGTCCTCGGCGAGCCGCTCCAGCCCGCGGCGCTCGCCGGCATCGCCGGTCGCATCGCCGCCGCGGGCGCCAACATCGACCGCATCGAACGCCTGGCCCACCTGCCGGTCACGTGCATCGAGCTGGAGGTCTCCGGCGCCGACCCGGCCGCGCTGCGCCACGCGCTCGCCGCCGAGGCCGTCCTCCAGCAGGTCGACGTCGCCGTCCAGCGCTCCGGGCTCCTCCGGCGCACCAAGAAGCTGATCGTCATGGACGTCGACTCCACCCTGATCCAGGGGGAGGTGATCGAGCTGCTGGCCGCCCACGCCGGGTGCATGGACGAGGTCGAGAAGATCACCTCGGCCGCGATGCGCGGCGAGCTCGACTTCGCCGCCTCCCTGCGCGAGCGGGTGGCCCTGCTCGAAGGGCTCCCCGCCGACGCCTTCGAGGCCGTGCGGCAGGAGGTCGTGCTCACTCCGGGCGCCCGCACGCTCGTGCGCACGCTCAAGCGCCTGGACTACCGCTTCGCCATCGTCAGCGGCGGCTTCACCCAGATCACCGACGCGCTGGTGGAGGAGCTCGGCATCGACTACTCGGCCGCCAACACCCTGGAGGTCGTGAACGGCAAGCTCACCGGCCGCGTCGTCGGCGAGATCGTCGACCGTCCCGGCAAGGCGCGGGCGCTGGAGCGGTTCGCGCGGCAGGCGGGCATCCCGATCAGCCAGACCGTCGCCATCGGGGACGGCGCCAACGACCTCGACATGATCGGCGCGGCGGGGCTCGGCATCGCCTTCAACGCCAAGCCCGTGCTGCAGGACGCGGCCGACGCCGCCGTCAACGTGCCCTACCTGGACACGATCCTGTACCTGCTCGGCATCTCGCGCGAGGAGGTCGAGGCCGCCGACGCCGAGGACGGCCTGGCGGCTCCCGGCCCGGCCCCGGCCTGACCCCGCGGCGGCGCTCAGCCGCTCCTGCGCGTCCCTGGACGGCCAGGCCCGCCTAGGCCGTCCACGGGTGCCCGGGCGGCGCTCAGTCGTCCTTGGGCCTCCAGCGGTGCACCACGCGGCCGTCCCCCGGGCCGAGGCCCGCCCAGCCGTCCGTCTCCAGCACCGCGAACGCCCCCGGCGGGAAACCCTCGTCGTCGTGCGACAGGGACAGGTTCAGCACCAGCTCGTGCACGCCCGGGTTGTGGCCGACGAGCAGCAGGGTCGAGACGTCCTCGTCGGTCCTGCCGATGAGTTCGAGCAGCTCGTCGGGGTACGCCTCGTAGATCTCGCTCTCCAGGTGCAGCGGAGCCGAGGGCGCCAGGTCCGCCAGGGCCAGCTCGGCGGTCTGCCGGGTCCGCAGCGAGGGCGAGCAGAGCACCAGATCGGGAGACAGCCCCAGCGACCTCAGCGTCCGCCCCGCACGCCCGGCGTCGCGCTCGCCGCGCCCGGTCAGGGGGCGCTCCCTGTCCGCCAGCCCGGGCACGTGCGCGGCCTTGGCGTGTCTCAGGACGATCAGCGTGTTCATCTCCCCAACTATCCCATTACACGCGTACGGCCACCGCCCAACCCGGGCGGTGGCCGTACGTCTCGTGCGTCAGGCGGTCAGGACCCCGTTCAGCCGGGGACCTTCTCGCTCTCGACCCGCGCGCGCGGGTCGTCGCTCGACGGGGCGATGCTCGTCGAGCGCCGCTTGGAGATCACGACCGCGCCCACGACGACCGCCACCGCGACCACCGTGACGCCGATACGCAGAGCGGCGTTGTCGGCGTAGGTCACGACGGCCGGGGCGATGAGCAGGGCCACCAGGTTCATGACCTTGATCAGCGGGTTGATCGCCGGGCCCGCGGTGTCCTTGAACGGGTCGCCGACGGTGTCGCCGATCACCGTGGCCGCGTGGGCGTCGGAGCCCTTGCCGCCGTGGTGGCCGTCCTCGACCAGCTTCTTGGCGTTGTCCCAGGCTCCACCGGAGTTGGCCAGGAACACGGCCATCAGCGTGCCCGCCGCGATGGCGCCGGCGAGATAGGCGCCGAGCGGGGCGTAGCCGAAGGCGAAGCCGACCGCGATCGGCGTCATGACGGCGAGCAGACCCGGCGTCGCCAGCTCGCGCAGCGAGTCGCGGGTGCAGATGTCGACGACGCGGCCGTAGTCGGGCAGCTCGGTGCCCGACATGATGCCGGGCTTGGTGCGGAACTGCTCGCGGACCTCGTACACGACACGCCCGGCCGCCCGGCCCACCGCGCTGATCGCGAGCCCGGAGAACAGGAACACGACCGCCGCGCCGACGACCAGGCCGACGAGGACGTTCGGGGCGTCCACGCTGAGGCTGAACGACGAGAACTGGCCCAGGGCGTCCTTCACCCCGGCCGAGGCGGTGGCCAGCTTGCCCTCGACCGCCGTCCTGAAGGACCCGAACAGCGCCGTCGCGGCGAGCACCGCGGTCGCGATCGCGATGCCCTTGGTGATCGCCTTGGTGGTGTTGCCGACCGCGTCCAGGGAGGTCAGGATCGTCGCGCCCTCGCCCTCCACGTCGCCGGACATCTCGGCGATGCCCTGGGCGTTGTCCGAGACCGGGCCGAAGGTGTCCATCGAGACGATGACGCCGACGGTGGTGAGCAGACCGGTGCCGGCCAGGGCGACGGCGAACAGCGCCACCGTCACGTTGCCGAAGCCCAGCAGGAACGCGCCGTAGACGGCGCCGCCGATGAGCAGGGCGGAGTAGACCGCGGACTCCAGACCGACGGAGATGCCGGAGAGGATGACGGTCGCCGGGCCGGTCAGCGAGCTCTCGCCGATCTCCTTCACCGGACGGCGGTTGGTCTCGGTGAAGTAGCCCGTGAGGATCTGGATCGCGCTCGCCAGCACCAGGCCGACCAGCACCGCGCCGATGGCGATCAGGCGCGGGTCCGCGTCGAGCTGCGCCACGCCGGAACTCACGCCGCTCAGCTCGGCGAACGTGCTCGGCAGGTAGATGAAGGCCGCCACGGCGACCAGGATCGCCGAGATGATCGCGGAGATGAAGAACCCGCGGTTGATGGCCGCCATGCCGGAACGGTCGCCGTTACGCGGAGCCGTGGTGAAGATGCCGATGATGGCGGTGAGCACACCGATCATGGGAACGATCAGCGGGAAGACCAGGCCCTCGGTGCCGAAGGCCGCCTTGCCCAGGATGAGGCTCGCGACCAGCATGACCGCGTAGGACTCGAACAGGTCGGCCGCCATGCCGGCGCAGTCGCCGACGTTGTCGCCCACGTTGTCGGCGATGGTGGCGGCGTTGCGCGGGTCGTCCTCAGGGATGCCCTGCTCGACCTTGCCGACCAGGTCGGCGCCCACGTCGGCCGCCTTGGTGAAGATGCCGCCGCCGACACGCATGAACATCGCGAGCAGCGCGGCGCCGAAGCCGAAGCCCTCCAGGACGCTCGGAGCGTCGCCCTTGTAGATGAAGACGACGATGGCCGCGCCCAGCAGGCCGAGTCCGACGGTGAACATGCCCGCCACACCGCCGGTGCGGAAGGCGATGCGCATCGCCGGCTTCTCGCCGGACTCGCGGGCGGCGGCCGCGACGCGGACGTTGCCCCGCACCGCCAGCCACATGCCCATGAACCCGGTCAGCGCCGAGAACACCGCGCCGACCACGAAGAAGACCGAGCGCCCGATGGCCACACCGGTCGACTCCGACGGCAGCAACAAGAGTAGGAACGGGATGAGGATTACAAAGACGGCCAAAGTTCGGAACTGCCGCGTCAGATACGCGGCAGCCCCCTCCTGTACGGCCCGAGCGATGTTCTGCATGCGCTCGGTGCCTTGACCGGCGCCCAGCACCTCGCGGACGAGGCCGCCCGCGACGGCGAGCGCGATCAGCGCCACCGCGGCGACCACGACCACGATCGTGAGATGGGAACCGCTAAGGGATACCGCTGCGGCGTCGTCAGCGGCGAGATAGAGCCTAGACATCCGTCCTCCTCGGCCAGACGGGTAGGTCCACAGCTCAGACCGCGCTGCGGAATGAGTCGGGGGGCGGCGCGCATCCGAGCTGGATTGGCAGTGCCGCTTCCGGTAACGTCCGCAGATCCCGCAGGGCGTCGTCGATCTGCGGGGACAAAACCTTGGCCGGTGCGGGGAGTCTACGCAGGCACGCGCCAGATATGAAGCCTCTCGCGACTGCTAATTAGGCCTCCGTCCAGTAAGCGGCCGGGCTTTGCCCAGCAACGACACGGTTTTCCTGCGACGATGCGCTCCGGCGTCCGGTTTTCGGACAGGAACTTATTGCCAGAACTTTGTGCCTAGAACTGCTCGGGCATACCTCTTCGCCCCTCCCCCGGACACGATCGACTGGCCCGCGCCGCCCTCCGGCGACCCCCGCCCGAGCCCTTCCCGAATACCCTCATGACGCCTTCCCGGCCATCTCTTCACCCTCATTTCACACGGCCGCCACCGGCCGTCCAGGTGTCCCGGAGTTCGCGCCTGCCACACTCACCACTCGATAGGGGAAGGCCGGGCTATATGCGTCTTGGTGCTCGACGGCCGGAATCGCGCCGTATGCGAATGCGTGCGCCCGTGTGCGCGCGTCGCGGGAGGCGGATTCACGGGCCGCCGGTCAGGGCGCACGATGGTTCGGACGTATTCGCCCCGCGCCTGCGCGCCGGAGCGTCGGCGCCGCCGGTTCATGGGCACGGCGGCGGATTCGGCCGGCGACGTGCCACGGCACCCGAAATCCCGTCCTGTACCGGCTCGGCGGTACGAATCCGGACGTCACGCGGGGGAATCCCGGCACGCGCCGCCGGGACCGGACGTCCGCCCAGGCTCCGTCCGGAGCGCTCGGACCTGCGTCCGGAGCGCTCGGAGTTCTCGGAACGCCGGCCTCAGGGCCGGTACGGCACGAGGCCTCTCCGGCGCCGTGCCCCTGAGAGCCGCGGAACCGCGTCAGGCCGTCGCGAAGCCGGCGGTCGCGGGCCAGCTCATCCTGATCCGCAGCCCCTTGGCACTCGGGTACACCTCGACGTCGTCGGCCAGCGCCGCGATGACCGCGATGCCGAACCCGGACATCAAGGTGTCGGCCGGGAGCAGGCTGGCCAGCTCGGTCCCGTTGACGGGCGTCGGGGGCCCGTCCCCGGGCTTGTATGCCTGTTCGAGGTCGTCACTCGGGGCCGAGTCGGTGACGGTGACCTCGAACCGCCCCGACTCATCGCACAGCTCGATGCGGATCGGCTCGCCTGGGCAGTGAACGCGGTGCGCCTCCACTGCCCGAGAGCATGCCTCCCCCACGGCGAGCCGCACTTCGTCCAGCAGCGCCTCCGGAACCCCCGTACGGCGGGCGATCGCGGTCGCGACCAGCCGTGCCGTCCGAACGTGAGCCGGCAGTGCACTGAACGTCAGCTCGACGGTGGCCATGACTACTTGTCTCGGCCGTGAGCTTCCTTGGCCTCTTCGACCGAGGCGTAAATCCCGAAGACCTTCGTCAGACCGGTGATCCGGAAGATCTTCAGGATGCGTTCCTGCGTGCAGACGAGCTCCAGGGAGCCGTCGTGCGCCCGAACGCGCTTGAGCCCGCCGACCAGGACACCGAGTCCCGTGGAATCGAGGAAGTCCACCTTCTCCATGTTGACGAGCAGGTGGAAGTTGCCCTTGTTGACCAGGTCGATCAGCAGCTCACGCAGCCTCGGCGCGGTATAGACGTCGATCTCACCCTCGACTTCCACGATGGTGAGCCGGTCTTCGGTGTGGTGGTCCAACTTCAGATCCACAGATCCTCCAGCGCCTTGCCTGCTGAGTCCACGACGAGGGGTCTGACATGCCGGGACCCCAGGTCCCAGCGCGCAATACCCTGACGCGCGGCATTCAACCACGCCCCGTCTTCGTGTCTATACGAAATCACGACTCCGGGCGACTCTCCCCCAAGATGCCAAACTGGAAACCAGTGACTGCGACTACTTCATCCTCGAGGCGACCAGGCCCGATCCTCACGCGCCTGCTCGCGGTGCCCGCACGCCGGGAGCGTGTCACCCATGTGGAACACGTTCCCGCACGTCAGGCGGGTCATGTGCGCTGGCCGGAGTGGGTTGACCAGCGGCTTGTCAGCCCTCTGCGAAATCAGGGCGTCGACGGCCTCTGGGAGCACCAGGCGACGGCCGCCGACCTGGTACATCGTGGCCAAAACGTGATCATCGCCACAGGCACCGCGTCGGGAAAATCTTTGGCCTACCTGGTGCCGGCCGTGTCGGAGATCCTCGCAGGAGGCACCGTCCTTTACCTGACGCCGACCAAGGCCCTCGCCGCCGACCAGCTCCGGTCGCTCGGGGACCTCGGCCTCGGCGAGGTGCGCGCGGCGACCTACGACGGGGACACCCCGCCCGACGAGCGCCAGTGGGTGCGGCGGCACGCCAACTACGTGCTGACCAACCCCGACATGCTGCACCGGTCGATGCTCCCCCGCCACTCGGCGTGGACGTCGTTCTGGCGGCGGCTGAAGGTGGTCGTCGTGGACGAGTGTCACGGCTACCGCGGGGTCTTCGGCTCTCACGTGGCGCAGATCCTCCGCCGCCTGCGCCGGATATGCGGCAAGTACGGCTCCAGTCCGGTGTTCATGCTCGTCTCGGCGACGGTGAGCGACCCCGCGGTCGCGGCGATGCGCCTCACCGGGCTTGAGATGGCCGAGGTGACGACGGACGCCTCTCCCAGGGGTTCCACCACCTTCGCGCTGTGGGAGCCGCCCCTGACCGATCTGCGGGGCGAGGGCGGCGCGCCGGTCCGCCGAACGGTGACGGCCGAGACCGCCGACCTGCTGACCGACCTGGTGATCGACGACGTGCGCACGCTCGCCTTCGTGCGCTCGCGCCGGGGCGCGGAGACGGTCTCGCTCATCGCGCGCGGCAACCTGGAGGAGATCTCACCCGAGCTCCCCGCCAAGGTCGCCGCCTACCGCGCCGGGTACCTCGCCGAGGACCGGCGGACGCTGGAGAAGGCGCTGCGGTCCGGCGCCATCACCGGGCTCGCGACCACCAACGCCCTGGAACTCGGCATCGACGTCTCCGGGCTCGACGCCGTGCTCATCGCGGGCTGGCCCGGCACCCGGGCGTCGCTCTGGCAGCAGGCGGGCCGCGCCGGCCGCGACGGGCAGGACGCCCTCGCCGTGCTGATCGCCCGCGACGACCCTCTGGACACCTACCTCGTCCACCACCCCGAGGCCCTGTTCGGACGGCCGGTCGAGGCGATCGTGCTCGACCCGGACAACCCCTACGTCCTCGGCCCCCATCTGTGCGCCGCGGCGGCCGAGATCCCGCTGTCCGAGGCCGACCTGCCCACCTTCGGACCCTCGGCGGCCGAGGTGCTGGACGACCTCGTCGCCCGCGGTCTCCTGCGCCGGCGCCCCCAGGGCTGGTTCTGGACGCGCAGGGACCGCGCCGCCGACCTCGCCGACATCCGCGGCTCGGGCGGGCCCCCGGTGCACGTCGTGGAGTCGTCCACGGGACGGCTGCTCGGCACCGTGGACGAACCCTCCGCCCACACCGCCGTGCACACCGGCGCGGTGTACCTGCACCAAGGCGGAACCTACGTCGTCGAACAGCTCGACCTGGACGCGAGCGTGGCCCTGGTCTCGCCCGCCTCGCCCGACTACTCCACCTTCGCCAGGGACGTGACCGACATCTCGGTGCTGGAGTCCGTGCGATCCCACCCGTTGGGGCCGGGCGAACTGCACTTCGGCACGGTCGAGGTCACCCGCCAGGTCGTCTCCTTCCTCAAGCGCCGCCTCCAGTCCGGCGAGGTGCTCGGCGAGGAGCCCCTGGACCTGCCGCCGCGCACGCTGCGCACGCGGGCCGTCTGGTGGACGCTGCCCGACGAGGTGGTGGCCCCCCTGCGGGCGGACGGCCTCGACCTCGGCGGCGCCGCGCACGCCGCCGAGCACGCCTCCATCGGCCTGCTGCCCCTCTTCGCCACCTGCGACCGCTGGGACATCGGCGGCGTCTCCACCGAACTGCACCTCGACACCGGCCTGCTCACGGTCTTCGTCTACGACGGCCACGAAGGCGGCGCCGGCTTCGCCGAACGCGGCTACGCCCGCGCCCGCGACTGGCTCACCGCGACCCGCGAGGCCATCGCCTCCTGCGAATGCGACCGCGGCTGCCCGTCCTGCATCCAATCCCCCAAATGCGGCAACGGCAACGACCCCTTGAACAAACTCGGCGCCCTAACCCTCCTAGACCTCCTCCTAACCCCATAACCCACCCACGCCCTGCGCTCACGTTGCCGTATTGGGCTAGACCGGGCCGGCGCGGGCGGTGGCGGTGAGGGTGTGGGGGCCTGGCCAGGGGATGGTCAACTGGAGGGCTACCGTGACGTCCACGATGCCGTCGTGGACGACGCAGTTCCGCAAAGCGGCTCCGTTGGCACGGGCGAGATCGTGCGCCACACGGCATGCCGCTTCCGGGTCCGCGAGCGCGTGGCGCGCGGCGGCCAGCGCGCTGAGGTCGGCCGCCGCCTGCGCTCGATGACGCGCCACCCGCACGCCTCCCGCGACGACCACGACCCCGGCAAGAAACCAGACAACCCCCATAAGGACCACCACCCAAATCGTCCCCGCGCCCCGATCCCACCTCCACGACAGGGGTTCATCTGCGCGGGTCACATTGCAGTTGATCATCGTTCGGAATCACTCATTGAGGTCGGCCATGGAAGCACCCGTCTCCGCGTCCGTGATGACGGGAGCGCTCGCTCCGGGCTCTGTCGTAGATACGGCCGAGGCACTGACCGAGAGGGGTGGGACGGTGAAAGACCAGCCAAGCTGAATGGTGGCGGAGACGGTGACTCGGCTGATTCGGGAGTGTCGTTCCACCGATACCGAAGCACCACGGGGACCAGCACGGGCGGCGGCCTCACGCACGCCATCCAATGGCTCTCCCCTGGCGGCGGCCCGAGCCCCCGTCCGAGCGGCATCGACGCATTCCATCTGCGCGGCGACGACCGCGATGCCCCACAACGCCGCCCCGAGAACAAGCACAAGCGTAGGTAGAGCCACCGCCGTCTCAGCCGTCACAGACCCCTTGTCCCGAGGCCGAGAGCCGCACGGATTCACACCGCGCAACACAGAAAATACGATGCACCCGCACCGGAGCCCACAAGAAATCCATCTCAGCAGCCGACATCCGGCCATTCTCAACACGGCAGCCTCCCTAACGCCGCCCGGCCTATAAGTACCCATGGGGACGCGGCCATCCGCCCCACCCTGACCACAAGAATCCCCTTGTCAACCTCCTCTCGCGATACAACATGGTTTCTTGCCACGGGAATCGACTTGCCCCTGACCGCAAGAATCCGTTGACGATGAACCCCCACGGCGCCACCCGACCCCGGCACGTGGAGATCGGCGAGGAGCGCCAGAGCGCGGCCATGTTGTCGGCGCACTCCAATGCACCCCCATAACCCTCAGCGGCTCGGAAGAGCCGCCTAACGGGATCAGTGGCCTGATGAGGTCCCCGGCTGGGGCGAACATCGCCATAACGATCTCTGGTGATCCCGGCTGTCCTTCTCGGGACACCTCAGTCCCCCTACCGGACGCATACGACCAAGGACGGAGATGCCCTCAGATCGGCACTACCAAGTGGAGACACCCTCAGACCGACAGTCCGACGCCTCCACCTGAAGCCGGCACCTCAAGGGGATGGATGTGGCGACGGGCGTCCGAGTCTTCGAGGGAGGACGGCGAGCGGCCCGTCGCCTGGTGCCGGGATGAGTGGGCTCTAACCCGCCAGCTGCAGGGCTCGGCCGATGACGTCGGACAGCATCTTGCGCACCTCTTCACTACTGACGATCTTGAAGAGCAGCCCTGCGAACGCGCAGGCCGCGATGGTGCCGACCGCGTACTCGGCGGTCGACATGCCCGCCTCCGGCCGTGTCCGAACAATGGTCACGAGCCGACGTCCCTCCGCGCGGAAGCGCCCGGACCACCTCCGCAGCCGGCGCCGGACCGCACGCGCCCTCTCGCCCCACCACATCGCCGGCGTGAGCCGGACGAACGCGCGGATCCACCTGTTCATCGGACCTCCCATGAGTCTCATCGCGGCCGTGGCTGCCCGCCGCCTCGGCCCGTCGCGCACAACGAGAATCCCTCGAACGACCAGGGAGAATGGCTCCCGAACGACGTTCTGTGGATAGTTCTGCCACAGCCACGCAAGCCTGTGGACAACCGCCACGGAAGAGATCTCCGGGAACCGTCCCCTCGGCCGTCGGCCGTGTCCAGGTACCGCATCGACAGAGGGGCTGGCCCCCGAGGGCACTTCGTGCGGTATGACGGCGAGGGCGCCCCCGGTGACCGACGGCCCGTTCACCGAGACCAAGCACCTCATCGCCGACTGGATGATCACCGACGTGGAGTCCTGGGCTCGCGCCGTCGTGCCCCACGACCACGCGCCCGCGTTCCGGAAGGCCTCTCGGGCCCGTCATCTCAACCACCGGCCCCGGCTATGGGGTCGCACCGGCAAGCGCCCGCGGCCGGGCCCGTCCAGATACCGCAGCGGCGGTAGCGCCACGGACCTGCGCTCACGTGTGGAGGAGAAGTCGTGGCACCGCGACGTCGGGCAGCGGCCCGGCCCGGCCACCACACCGAAGGCCCGACGTGGGCAGACGCTCGGTGTCGCCGCCCTTCGCCGGCTCCACGCCGATGCGCCGGCCGTAGGGAAACGTCTTCCACTTACCGATCTCGCAGGTACGCCGTCCTTGCCGGCGTTCAGTCGTGGAAGACCTGCGCGGCCAGTCCGGCGACCACGGGGATGATCCCGAGGAACACGAAGGCCGGAAGGAAGCAGAGGCCGAGCGGTGCGACGACCTGGACGCCGACGCGCCGTGCGGCGGCCGACGAGGCGGTGCGGACTTCGTGGCGCGCGTCGTCGGCGAGTCTCGCCAGAACGTCGGCGACAGGGGCTCCGCTGAGCGCCGCGCGCGTCATCCCTCGCGCGAGGGCGGCCAGCGAGGGCTCCCGCTCCAGGGCCTGCCACGCGTCCTCCGGGCGGGCGCCGAGCCTCAACTGTCCGTTGACCCGGGCCAGCCGCTCCCCCAGAGGGCCGCCCATCGCCTCGGCTGTGGCCTCCACGGCGCCGCCGATGGGCTGACCCGCCCTCAGGCAGGCGACCATCAGGTCGAGGGCATACGGGAGATCGGCCTCGAGGCGTCGCTCACGCCTGCGGACATCGCCCGGCTTCCGGCGACGCACCATGATCGCCGCGACCACACCGATGACCGCGCCGACCGGCAACCCCGGCCACACACCGGCGAAGATCAGCCCCCCGAACGCGGCCCCGGCCACGGTCACAGCATCCCGTGACCTCTCGGATCCACGGCCAGGAGCAGAGTTCCCCTCTCCACCCGCGGTCGATTCGTCACCTCGTTCCAGAACGTGAGATCCGCCCCGCAGCCGGGCGAGCCGTTCCACAGGATCCCACGCCCCGACCGCACACCAGCCCGCCAACGCCGCCAGCCCAACGGCCAAGAGAATCCCCATCACCCATCCCAGAGATCACACCACCACCGCCACCCCGGCGACGCGAAACCACACCACGTACGTGCCGCCCCGGCGGGACCAAACCACACCACGTACGCACCGCCCCGGCGGGACCAAACCGCGCCGTGCGAGTGGTCCCGTCTGCGCACCTCCCGCGCCAACGTCACCGCCGGCACCACGCGCGGGGCCATCCCAGACCTCCACCCTCCCAAGGGCGGGACCGCCTTGGCCCCAAGCACAGCCGACACATCGCCTCTCCCGCCGCCGACGCCGTGCAGCATGTGTTGCCTCGTCCAACCGCCGAAGGCCGGGGACAGGCACACAGCCATCACCGCCGGGTGCCAGAGGCCACGTGCATCCAACCCCTTCCACCTTCCTCAGCCGTCCTAAGAGCGAACCCCCTTCGAGGCAGGGCACCGTCCTCGCCAGAACCCGGGCGTCGCAGCGCGCACTCGGCACGCCGGGAGACGTCCAAGCAGCGCCGCGGCATCGTCATCACCAACCTCAAGGGCCGCTACTGGATCTCGGGTGGTTCTTGTCGTCATACGGCCGTCTGTTGTGCGCGGGCGGCCAGCCAGGTGGTCCACCACAAGCCTGTGACGTCCAGCGCCACACCCGCCACGAGGCAGGCGAAACCGGCTGGGCCGCCGAAGAGGAACGACAGTGGGTGGAGGCCCAGGCCGGCGGCCAGCAGCAGGCCCAGGGCCGGAAGCCCGGCGAGAAGGCGTGCGGTGGAGCGGGGACCCGCCAACTGTGCCGCGACCTCGGAACGGTGGCCTTCCGCCTCTCGCAGTGAGGCGCCCAACCGGTCGATCAGCGCGGCGAGTCCACCGCCGACGGTCAGGCTCACCCGCCAGCACGCGGCGAGGCGCAGAAGCCCTTCGCCGCCATGGTCGGGCACCGCACGGTCCAGGGCCGCGGCGACGTCCCCGCCGTCGCGGGCGATCGCGACCACCGGCCGGAGCACACCGGGGTCGGGCGGGTCGAGGTAGGAGACGGCGCGGGCCAGAGCTTCCCCCGGAGTGCGACCGGTTGACAGCTCGGCCACGAGGCCCTGGCACAGCTCGATCGAGGCCCTCCGCCAGGCGGCGGCCCGCCGTCCACGATCGGACCACTGGACGACCTTCGCCGGCCGCGCCCATGACCACTGTTTCGGCGCATCGGCCGCGCGCAGCAGTGCCCGCAGACGAACCACCTCCCCGGACGGCCCGCTCCACACCACCGCGGCGACCACGCCCAGGACCACCGCTACAGACAACACGTTCACCCTCCTCGCGGACGAGCCGACATACCGCTACAGACAACACGTCGACTCTCAAGGGACGAGCCAGACATCATGAGCGAGACCTGGTGCGGCAGAAGCCGTCAGGCCGGTCCACCCCGCCGCCCCTCCCCTTCACGGATTCCGAGCCCCACCGCGCCCGGAAGTGATCACGCCGGTCCACCCGAGTTCGCTTCACCACCCACAGACCTCCGTTCCGGGCACCCGGTCGAATGACCCCGATCAGCGGCTGTTCAGGGAGTGGCCCGGGCTTGGGCTTGCAGGGAGGCGAAGGACGGTCCTGGGATGGGTGGGCCGTTGGCTGGGAAGGTCAGGGCTGGGGTGATCTCGATCAAACCTGAGGGCGCCCGCTCGACCGTGCAGATCTGTGCGACCCGGCGTCGTCCGCCGCCGGGGTCTCTGACCACGTGGATGACCGCGTCGAGGGCCGCCGCGATCTGGCTGTGGACGGCCTCGCGAGTGAGCCCGGCGGCGCAGGCGAGGGCTTCCAGCCTCGCCGGGACGTCGGCGGGGTTGTTGGCGTGCAAGGTGCCGCACCCGCCCTCATGGCCGGTGTTCAAGGCGCCCAGGAGATCGACGACCTCGCTGCCGCGGACCTCGCCCACGACGAGCCGGTCGGGGCGCATGCGCAGGGCCTGGCGGACCAGGTCGCGCAAGGTGACCTCGCCGACGCCCTCCAGGTTGGACGGGCGCGTCTCCAGGCGGACGACGTGCGGGTGGAGCGGGCGCAGCTCCGAGGAGTCTTCCACGAGGAGCAGCCGCTCGCCCGCCTCGGCGAGGGACAGCATGGCGGACAGGAGGGTGGTCTTCCCCGTGCCGGTGCCGCCGGTCACGAGGAAGGCGAGGCGTGCGGCGATGATCGCCCGCACGGCGGCGGCGCCGGGGCCCGGGACCAGTTCCTCCAGGGTGAAGGACCGGCGGGGTGGGAGCCTGAGGGAGACGCACGTTCCCTCGGCGGCCACGGGCGGGAGGATCGCGTGCAGGCGCACGCCGCCGGAGAGGCGCGCGTCCACGTATGGGCAGGCGTCGTCCAGGCGCCGCCCGGCCGCCGCGGCGAGCCGCTGGGCCAGCCGCCGGACCTCGTCCTCGGAGGAGAACACCACCGGCGTGCGGCGCAGGCCGTGGCCGTCGTCGACCCAGACCTCGCGGGCGCCGTTGACGAGCACGTCGGTGACGTCCGGCTCGGCCAACAAGGGCTCCAGCGGGCCCGCGCCGATGAGGTCGGCCCGCAGGGCGCGCGCCACCGCGAGGACCTCGGCGTCGCCCAGCACGGCGCGTTCGGCGCGCAGCGCCGCCGCGACCTGCGCCGCCGTAGGCTCCGCCGCCGTCCTGGCCAGACGCACTCTCACCGCCTCGACGAGTTCGGGCGGCACGCTCGCCCGGCTCATCGTGGCTCCTCAAAGTGAGCGAGAACCTTGCGACGCGACGACCGGCCAGTGGGGTGACGTGCGGTCACGGGGGTGAGGGGCCATGACGTACGGGCGGTGGCCCGGCGTGAGGTCTCGTTCATCAGAAAGCCCGGGGCCTCGGCGACGCGGCGGCACGCGCTCTCGCCGAGCGGTAAGCCCGGTGACCCGGCGAGGCGATGGCGTGCACTCTCGCTCGTCAGAGAGCCCGAGCGTCCGGCGACGCGACGGCGCTCACCTCCACCCGGCGAAGGGACCGAGGGTTCACCAACGCGATGGCATGCACTCTCGATCCTCAGAGAGCCCAAGCGTCCGGCGACGCGACGGCGCTCACCTCCACCCGGCGAAGGGGCTGAGGGCTCGGTGACGTGATGGTGTGCGTTCTCGTTCGGTGGAGAGTCTGGGGGGTTGGCGGTGCGGGGAGGGGGTGGTTTGGCGGGCTTGGGGGGTGGGCGGCGGGGGGTGAGGTAGGTGGCGCAGAAGCGGGCCAGAGGGGTGCGGGGGGTTAGGGAGGGGGCGTCGCCGCGGTTCAGGGCTTCGGAGAGGCCGCGCTGGTCGGGGAGGGCGCCTGCGCAAGGGATGCCGAGGGAGGCGGAGATGACGTCGGGGCGGAGGGTGCCCGTGCGGGCGACCGCAGCGATGGACGAGGTGTGGCGGCGTAGCTCGATCAGCACCTGGGAGGCCGCGAGGACGCCTCTGACGTCGGCGGGCACGAGGAGCAGGGTGGAGGCCGCGCGCGAGAGCGCCTCGGCGGCCGCGGGGCCGATGTGGCGGGGCAGGTCGACGACGATCAGGTCGCAACCCCGGTGGGCGGCGCCCAGGACGGCGCGCATGGCCTCCGGCGGGATGGGCGGGGACTCGCCGCGGTGCCAGGACAGCACGGTGAGCTCTCCGAAGGTCGGAAGCGCCTTCTGCAGCGCGGCGAAGCTGACCCTGCCCTCGCGCTCCGCGATGTCCGGCCACCGGGCGCCGGTGGCCTGTTCCTGGCCGAGGACGACGTCGATGCCGCCGCCGAGCGGATCGGCGTCGATGAGGAGGCTGCGCAGCCCTCGCCGTGAGCCCCAGAGCGCCAGCGACGCGGCGAGCACGCTGGCGCCGGAGCCGCCGCGTCCGCCGACGACGCAGATGGCCTCTCCGGCCCTGGCCGAGGGCTCGGACGCTTCCGCGAACTCGTCCACCAGGCGCCGTTCCTCGGACGGCAGCCGGAGCAGCGCCTGGGCGCCGACCGCCACGCATCTTCGCCAGACCTCGGCGTCGTCCGGGGCACGGGTCACGAGCAGCACACCTGATCGGGGAGGCGGGCCGGTGGCGGCGAGAGCGTCGGCGGCGTCGGCTCCCACCACCACGAGCGGGGCGTGCTTCCAGTACGGGCGGGCGTGAGCCGCGGCGTGCGCCACGTCGATCTCGACGCCGGCCGCGGCGGCGACGCGCAGCAGATCGTCGAGCAGCTCCTGGTCTTCGGTGATCACCAATGGGCGGTGCATGGGTCCTCTCCTCCTGCGGTGGAGGACCACTTTGCGCTCCCGCGCGCCCGCCCAAGGCTCCCGAACCGGGTTCTGTGGATAACCCGCCGACTCTCAGCTCGCGCGCCTGCCGCCGCTCGACTCGGCGCCGCAGAGCTCGGACCCGCATGGCGGCCGACGGCCCGGCGGGGCGGCACGGAAGCAGTGGCACAAGCCGGTCACGCGTTCGACCGCTCGTCGCGCCCCGGAAGCGGCCCAAGGAAGCGGCTCAAGGATCAGCCGGTGCGCGAGGCATGTGGTGGGCGGTGCCGACGCCCGAGTGCCTGTGAGCGGGCTGTCCGTGGAGCGGGTGGGCTGCCAGCCGAGGGACGGAGGGGGAGGAGAGGAAAAGATGGGAGAAAAGAGGCGACCCCCGCCGGGGGGGAGAGCGGGGGTCGCCAACCGGTCCGGCTCCGGGGGGGTAGAGCCGGTCCCGTTTCAGAAGAAAGTTTTCAGTCCGCGAAGACCGCGGCACGGCACGGGAAGGTCAAAACTTACCCAAGGCCGTTCGCCACAGTCATGTGGACACCCACGTATGGTGCCCGATGAACTCAAGTTTCGTCGAGGAGCAATCTCTGATTTCCACTAGTTTTTTTCAGCCGTAGCGATGCGGCTACTGGAAGTACGCGAAAATCGGCCCCGCCCGCCGCCATCACCGACGGTGATCAGAGAGGTTTCACTCGCGCCTGTCAGGAGCCCGGCGTGCGCCCCGGCCCGAGGGCGCGGCCGGCGACTCCCCCGCGCCCCGGCCGGCGGGCGCGGCCACGCCAGGAGTCGGTAAAGGTCTTGCTCGGAGGGGTTCCCATCAGGTCGAATCCGACGTACAAAGGTGGCACGGACCATGTGTCCGAGTACGACAGCCGGGCACCCACGCGCGACCAGCCGCGGGAGGCGTGTCGAGACGGGCTTGACCCGCTCCGACTGATTCGAGGTGCACGCTTGGTAACCCGGTGTGTCGTACTGGCAACGGCGTCCCGCACACGGGACGCCGTTCGCTTCGTCTGAGGCGGTGTCAGGACACCCTCGCAACGGGAAATCTTCCCACAGACGCCGCACCATCACCGGATACCCGCTGCACTCAGGGCGACACGGCAGGAGATTCTTCGCCACGACCTGTCATCCGGGCGATGAACGGCGTCCGAGCGGCTCCGAAAACCGAAATCCCGGTTACGGGCCGATCAGGTGGCGGGCCCGGAACGGCCCGTAGACACCCCCAGTGATCGGATCGATCACCCCGGGAAGGCGCCCCGCGGACCCCGGTTCCGTCACCCGCGCTGGAGCGCCTCGCAGACGGCGACCGACTCGCGCGCGCCCAGCCGGACGGCCTCCGCGCAGTGCCGCACCCAGCCGGCGACCCCTTCCGAGGTGCCCTTCAGGTAGCCGCGCAGGCTCTCCCCGTAGGACTCCCCCAGCTCGACGTGACCGGCCTCGACCACGACGAGCGACTTGGGGTCCAGGCCGAACTCGACCAGTGTGAGGCGCTCGGCGGCCCTGGCGACGATGCCGTCCGCGGCGCCGAACGGGCGGAGCACCGCGATCTCGGCGTGCGCGATCGCGGCGAGCACGAGCGCGGGGGCGTCCGTCGGCGTGGTGATCAGTTGGACGAGGGCGGCGACGCGGGCCGCGGCGGCCTCGGCGCCGGGGGCGGGGCCGAGGTCGTGAAGATCCGACGTCGCGGGGCCGGTGCGCGGGCGTCCCAGGAGATCCTCGTCGGCGACGACCCCGGCGGCGGCCAGCATGTGCAACCGCGCGAGCACCTGCCGCGGCGCGGAGCGCCAGGTCACCCCGAGGCGTCCCACTTCGGCGGACACGCGCAGCGCCCCTTGGGCGAGCGGCTGCCCGGCCTCCCCGGACCGCAGCGTCTCCAGGGGGACGTCGACGCCTTCGAGGGCGGCGGACGCGCGGGCGCCGCGCAGGGCCGACTCCGCGGAGACCTCTGGCCTGCGGCGGCGCAGGACTCGGTGGCCGTAGAGCCGGTCGACCGCGGCGCGCGCCTCCTGGACGGCCTCGGGGACGCCGGGAAGCCCGGCGATGACTGCCAATGGGTCGCTCACGCCTCCCGACCCTACCTGCGGGTAAACCGGACGCTCCGGCACCCCCGGCCCGTAGCCCGAAATGCCCCTTATCAGGACCCGGCCAAGGCCCAAAACCCCAATGTCCCCACTGGCCCCCCAATTCCCGAACGGGACTGCTTGGCGCAACACTCCCGACTTGCCATGACATGCCATGAAGTGCCCCAGATGGCCATCTGTCACACTGAGATCACCCCGGACGGAGCCGCGTCCCGCCGAGAGAGACCCTCTCCGAGACGCCCTGCGCGCCGGTAGAACGAGAGCACCCCTCACCTCTACCTCCGGGTAACCTCGGACCGGACACCCTCCGGCCCCACCGCTACCCGTCAGTAGGCTTTGACGCAGGTCAACACAGGGTCAAGGCGTCGCCGACACAAGCCGTCGGATGTGTGGACCGGTTCACAAGACCGTATGGAACAGACCAAGAGACACATGATCCGCGAATCGGCAAGACCGCTCGTCGCGCGGTTCGCGCCGTTCAACGAACGGCGCGGAGAAAGCCCCGGGCCCGCATGGTATTTGTCATTGGATATCATTCCCACAACGAATCCGCTGCTTTTGTGACTCTTGGTTAAGTCCTTTGTGAAGTGCGCGTGCCCGGTGACGGCCCGCCACCGCCCGTCCGTCCCTCTTGTCCCCACAGCCTCGAGACTGGTGGAGTGGGAACCAGCCGTATCGAGCAAGGCCATGTGAAGGAGTACGTTGTGGCCCCGGAAACCCCTGGTCGTGAGACCCAGGAGACTCTGTCGAACCTGCTGCAGGAGACCCGCCGCTTCGAGCCGCCGGCGGAGCTCGCGGCGTCCGCGAACATCACGGCCGACGCCTACGACGAGGCGGAACGCGATCGTCTCGGCTTCTGGGAACGTGCGGCCGACCGGCTGACCTGGGGACGCCGCTGGGACACCACCCTGGAGTGGAACGCCCCGTTCGCCAAGTGGTTCGTGGGCGGCACGCTGAACGTCGCCTACAACTGCGTCGACCGCCACGTCGAGGCCGGCCACGGCGACAAGGTGGCCTACTACTGGGAGGGCGAGCCCGAGGGCCACAACCGCACCCTGACGTACTCCGACCTGCTGCGCGAGGTCAGCAAGGCCGCCAACGCGCTCACCGAGCTCGGCGTCGGCAAGGGCGACCGCGTCGCGATCTACATGCCCATGATCCCCGAGCTGCCGATCGCGATGCTGGCCTGCGCCCGCATCGGCGCTATCCACTCGGTGGTCTTCGGCGGCTTCTCGGCGGCGGCGCTGAGCGGCCGCATCCAGGACGCCGACGCCAAGCTCGTCATCACCGCCGACGGCGGCTTCCGCCGGGGCGCGCCGAGCGCGCTCAAGCCGACCGTGGACGAGGCCGTCGCCGAGTGCCCGGGCGTCGAGCACGTGCTGGTGGTGCGCCGCACCGGCGAGGACGTGCAGGTGACCGGCAAGGACATCTGGTGGCACGACCTGGTCGACCGGCAGAGCGACACGCACGAGGCCCCGCAGCACGACGCCGAGGACCCGCTGTACATCCTCTACACCAGCGGCACCACCGGGAAGCCGAAGGGCATCCTGCACACCACCGGCGGCTACCTCACGCAGACGGCCTGGACGCACCACGCGGTGTTCGACCTCAAGCCGGAGTCGGACATCTACTGGTGCACCGCCGACATCGGCTGGGTGACCGGCCACTCCTACATCGTGTACGGCCCCCTGGCCAACGGCGCGACCAGCGTGATCTACGAGGGCACGCCCGACACCCCGCACAGGGGGCGCTTCTGGGAGGTCGTCCAGAAGTACGGCGTCACCATCCTGTACACCGCGCCCACGGCGATCCGTACGTTCATGAAGTGGGGCGACGACATCCCCGCGAAGTTCGACATGTCCTCGCTGCGCGTCCTCGGCTCGGTGGGCGAGCCCATCAACCCCGAGGCGTACGTCTGGTACCGCGAGCACATCGGCGGCGAGCGCTGCCCGGTCGTGGACACCTGGTGGCAGACCGAGACCGGCGCGATCATGATCAGCCCGCTGCCGGGCGTGACGGCCGCCAAGCCCGGCGCCGCGATGCGCCCGCTGCCCGGCGTGTCCGCCGACGTCGTGGACGACCAGGGCGTCTCGGTGCCGGACGGCGGCGGCGGCTTCCTGGTGGTGCGCGAGCCGTGGCCGTCCATGCTGCGCGGCATCTGGGGCGACGAGAAGCGCTACAAGGACACCTACTGGTCGCGCTTCGACGGCATGTACTTCCCCGGCGACGGCGCCAAGCGCGACGAGGACGGCGACCTGTGGCTGCTCGGCCGCGTGGACGACGTCATGCTGGTCTCCGGCCACAACATCTCGACCACCGAGGTCGAGTCGGCGCTGGTCTCGCACCCGAAGGTCGCCGAGGCGGCCGTCGTGGGCGCGACCGACCCGATCACCGGCCAGGCCATCGTGGCGTTCGTGATCCTGCGCGGCAGCGCGGAGGAGAGCGCGGACATCGCCAAGGAGCTGCGCGACCACGTGGCCAAGTCGCTCGGCCCGATCGCCAAGCCCCGGCAGATCCTCGTCGTGCCCGAGCTGCCGAAGACCCGCTCCGGCAAGATCATGCGCCGTCTGCTCCGCGACGTGGCGGAGAACCGCAGCATCGGCGACGTCACCACGCTGGCCGACAGCTCGGTGATGAACCTGATCTCCCAGAAGCTGCCCTCGGCGTCCAGCGAGGACTGACCCGGCTTCGGTAGGGCGCGGATCCGGTCGCGGATCCGCGCCCTACGCTTTTCAGGGACGGACACCCGTGGTACCGGTGACGGGCACACGTGGCGCCGGCGAGGGAACCGGAGCGGGAGGCGCGACGACAGGCGCCATCACGCAGGATGAAGATGACCGGAAAGATCCGATAGGAGAGCGAACATGGCCGCACCGCCCGAGGAGGAGTCACTCGGCGCCCTCGTCGCCCAGGCGACAAACCACATATCCACCCTGGTCCGCGCCGAGATCGAGCTGGCCAAGTCCGAGCTCAAGTTCGACGCCAAGCGGGTCGGCACGGCCGCGGGTCTCTTCGGCGTGGCGGCGTTCATGCTGCACCTGTGCCTGATCCTCGCGTCGTTCGCGATCGCCTACGGGCTGGTGCAGCTCGGCATGATGCGCTGGCTGGCCTTCACGATCGTCACCGCCTTCTACCTGATCGTGGCCCTGCTGCTCGGGTACGTCGGCTACCGCCGCCTGAAGGGCCTCACCGGCATGAAGCGGACGGCGCGCAGCCTGAAGAACCTCAGGGAGGTCGTCGACCTGGAGGACGGGTCCGCCGCGCCGAACGGCCACCGCGCCGAGCCGTACGGGGCCGGGACGGTGGGCCACCACCGGGTGCCGGTGGGCACCGAGACCGGCTCGCCCGATCCCGGGCACACGAGCCCGCGGCCGTGAGTCCCGCCATGGCCACCCGCCCTGACGAGTCGCTGGCCCGGGTCCCCGGGCCGTGGACGCACCGCTCGGTGCACGCGGGCAACGGCATGTTCCACATCGCCGAGGCGGGTGAGGGGCCGCTGGTGCTGCTGCTGCACGGCTTCCCGCAGTTCTGGTGGACCTGGCGGGGCCAGCTCGTGTCGCTGGCCGAGGCGGGGTACCACGCGGTCGCCGTGGACCTGCGCGGGTACGGCGCCAGCGACAAGCCGCCGCGGGGGTACGACCTGCCGAGCCTCGCGGGCAGCATGGCGGGGCTGGTCCGCGCGCTCGGCGAGACCTGCGCGGTCGTCGTCGGGCACGACTGGGGCGGGCTGGTCGCCTGGACGATGGCCGCCCTGGATCCGAAGGTGGTGCGCCGCCTGGCCGTGGTCTCGGCCCCGCACCCGCTGCGGCTGCGCCAGGCCCTGCTCACCGAGCCGTTCGGGCAGCTCAGGGCCAGCGGCCACCTGTTCGCCGCGCAGCTCCCCCTGCTGCCGGAGCGCAGGCTGACCAAGGACGGCGCGGCCCGCGTCGGACGGCTGCTTGAGGACTGGTCAGGGCCGCGGTGGCCCGGCGAGGACGTGGCGCGCACCTACCGCGAGGTGTTCGGCATCCCCACCGTCGCCCACTGCGCGCTCGAGTACCACCGCTGGTTCCTGCGCTCGCAGCTCCGCCCGGACGGCAAGCGGTACCGCAGGCTCATGCGCACCGAGCTGGAGATGCCGACCCTGCAACTGCACGGCGCGCTCGACACGTGCACGCTGCCGCGCACCGCCCAGGGGTCCAGCCGGTACGTCGCCGCGCCGTACCGCTGGCGGCTGATCGAGGGGGCCGGCCACTTCCCGCACGAGGAGCGGCCCGAGCAGTTCGACCAGGAGCTGCTGACCTGGCTCGCCGACCCGGAACCGGACCGATGAGCGGGGCCGGCGCCAGGGACCGGGATCCTCTCGGGCGTCCGCGCAACGCCCGGCCCCGGGACGAGTTCGGCCGTCCCCTGCCCAAGGGGACGCCGGGCGTCGCGCGGGTGCCGGACGACTACGCCCCGAGCGCCGGCCGCGCGCTGGCCGACGCCGCCGCCTACCTCGACGAGGGGCGGCCCTTCCACGCCCACGAGGTGCTGGAGGCGCGGTGGAAGACCGGCCCGGAGCGGGAACGGCCGCTGTGGCAGGGCCTGGCGCAGATCTGCGTGGGGCTGACGCACCTGCAGCGGGGCAACGCGCGGGGCGCCGCGGTGCTGCTCGGCCGGGGCGCGACCCGGGTGTCGGAGTACGCGGCCGGGGAGCCGCACCCTGGCCCGCCGGACCTGGCGGAGGCCGTGCGCGTGGCCCGCTGCCTGGCCGACCGCCCGCCGGACGACCCCGCCGACGCGATCGGCCGGGTCGCCGTCGTGCTCAAGTCCGGCTGACGGGAGCCGGCGGGGCTAGTCGCAGTCCTGGGTGTCGACGCGGGCGGTGGCGCCGCCGCCGGTGTCGGCGTCGGGGCGCACCTCCTTGGCGGTGAGCGCGTACCCCGTGTCGGGCTGGTCGGTCGCCGCCGCGAAGATCACGCCGTACACCTGGCCGGTCGGCGTGAGCAGCGGGCCGCCGGAGTTGCCCGGCTGGACCAGGCCGCGGATCGCGTACACCTCCCGGGTGACGGTCTTGCGCGAGTAGATGTCGGACGCCTTCGCGTTCTGCGTGCCGCGGAGCCTGGCCGCGCTCGTGGTGAACCCCTTGCCCTTGGGGAACCCGGCGATGATCGCGCTGCCCTGCTCCTCCGGCGTGTAGTCGAACTTGAGCGGCGTGACGTTCAGGTCGGGGACGTACAGGATGGCGATGTCACGGTCGGGGTTGTAGAGCACCACCCGGGCGTCGTGGCCGTCGCGGTCGGCGTCGGTGACCCGCAGGTCCTGCGTCACGCCGGCCACCACGTGGGCGTTGGTCATGATGTGGTTCGGCGCGTAGACGAAGCCGGTGCCCTCGATGCGCTTGCGGCAGGCGGGCGCGGTGCCCTGCACCTTGACGATCGCCCGCCGGGCGCGCTGCATGCCCGGCCCCTTGACCACGCTGGCGTCGGGCGGCGGGACCTCGATGATGCCGCCGTTGCCGATCGCGTTGAACACCTGCGGGAACTCGGAGGTGTCGACGAACTCCTTGAACGACAGCCGCCAGGCCTTGGCGCGCTCGGGCATGGCGGCGTCGACGGTCTGCAGCAGCAGCGAGCCGTTGGTCTGCTGGCGCAGCCACGGGAACGGCGCGACCGAGAGCAGCGAGCCGATCAGCCAGGCGATCACGAGCACCGATAAGGCGCTGGTGAACGTGCCGCCGAGCGCGTCGACCGTGCGCGCGGGCTCCCAGGTGACGTGGCTGCGGACCACCGCGCCGATCGTGGAGCAGGCGAACTGCCCGACGACGGCCGCCAGGAACACGATCACGATCGCGAGCAGCGCCTGGTCGGTGGGCGCGTCGACGACCGCGTGGGCGATCGGCGGCGCGATGAGGACCCCGAGGAACCCGCCGCCGACGAAGCCCAGGAAGCTGAACGCCCCGATGATGAAGCCCTGCCGGTAGCCCGACACGGCGAAGGCAATCACAAGAACAATCAGGATGAAATCGAGGAGATCGCCGCTCACGCTTCAACGGTATCCAGCGCGGCCACACGCCGTGCACGCCTTGGCTCGATATCGTTGGCGGCATGGTATCGATCGGGGGATCGAGCGAGGGCCGCACACACGAACACCCGGGCACGGGCACGCGCGCCTCCCCGTCCTCCGGGAGCACGCGATCGACGTCCGCGCGGCCGGCGCCGATCATGAACGCCGACACTCCCCACACCCTGACGTCGCGCACCGTGGGCGAGCTGATCGCCATCGCGCTCGCCGACGACGATCCGGACGGCCCGATCCGGTGGAAGGCCGTGGGCGTCCTGCACGGGCGCGGCGACCTGGAGACCTTCACCGAGGCCAGGCGGCTCTGCGCGGGCGACCACCGCGCCGAGCGGGTGCTCGGGGTGGACATCCTCGGGGAGCTCGGGGCGCCGCAGCGGCCGTTCATCGACAAGACGTTGTCGGTGCTGCGCTACCTGGCGGCCTGCGAGGAGGACGTGCGCGTGCTGCACGCCGTGCTGATCGCCTTCGGGCACCTGCGCGACCCGCGCGCGCTGCCCTCGGTGATCGAGCTGGCCACGCACCCGGACGCCACCGTGCGGTACGGCGCGGCGTACGCGCTGTCGCACGTCCTCGGACGCCCGCCGGACCCGGCCGGGCTCGCGGCGCTGCGGCGCCTCGCCCGCGACCCGGACGACGACGTCGCCGACTGGGCGGCGCTCGGGCTGATCCTCCCCTAGCGGCGGGCGAGCCTCAGCATCTCGGGCGGCAGTTCCTCCACCTTGCCGTCGTCCCAGGGACGGGCGAAGCCGGTCAGCGCCAGCACGTCGTTCAGGACGCCGGCCGTGAAGCCCCAGACGAGCATGCCGCGCACCCGGAACGCGGGCCCCGTGTAGCCGCCGGGGAGGCGCAGGCCGAAGCGGTTGCCGGGGTCGGCCAGCTCGGCGAGGGGCACCCGGGCCACGGCGTCCACCTCGTCCGGCGAGGCGGCGTGCACCGCGGACGGGGTGTGCCACCAGCCGAGCACGGGCGTCACCCGGTTGTCGCTGCGCCAGACGTACAGTTCGGGGAGCGTGCCGAGGACGCGGACGCCGGCGCGGTCCAGCCCGGTCTCCTCCTCGGCCTCGCGCAGGGCCGCGCCCACGGGGCCGCCGTCGCCGGGGTCGACGCCTCCGCCGGGAAAGGCCGGCTGGCCGGCGTGGTTGCGTCCCCGGGCGCTGCGCTGGATCAGCAGGATGTCGGGGCCGTCGGGCGACCGGCCGAAGAGCAGGAGGACCGCCGCGGCGCGTCCTCCGGAGGCGGGAGGCCGCAGGGGCGCGGGGACGGGGTGGTCGGCGGCGTTCGCCGCCAGGTCGGTCAGCCAGCCGGGGACGGGATCACTCATGCCATACCTCCTGCGGGGAGCAACATCGCGGCCCCGCGGCTGCTTCCCGGCAGTTCCGTGAGGTTTCGGCAGTGGCCCTCCGGGGGCCGGGCACGCCGTCCTACGAGAAGGGCCCGGTGCGCACCAGTTTGGCGGCCTTGTCGGGCTCGGTGGGGCCCTCGCCGAACGACGGGCAGAGGGTGGCGAGCGGGCACACGCCGCAGGCCGGCTTGCGCGCGTGGCAGATGCGGCGGCCGTGCCAGATCAGATAGTGCGACATGTCGGTCCACTGATTCTTGGGGATCAGCTCTCCCACGACGTGCTCGATCTTGACCGGGTCGGTCTCGGTGGTCCAGCCGAAGCGGCGGGTGAGCCGCTGGAAGTGGGTGTCCACCGTGATGCCGGGGACGCCGAACGCGTTGCCGAGCACCACGTTGGCGGTCTTCCTGCCGACGCCGGGCAGCGTGACCAGGTCCTTCAGCTTGCCGGGGACCTCGCCGCCGTAGCGCTCGCACACGACCTGGGCCATGCCGATGATGCTGTTGGCCTTGGCGCGGAAGAAGCCGGTCGACCGGATGATCTCTTCCAGCTCTTCACGATCGGCGCCCGCGTAGTCAGCCGCTGTCCGATATTTGGCAAAGAGTACTGGAGTAACCATGTTGACCCTTTTGTCCGTACACTGCGCGGAGAGAATGGTCGCGACCAGCAGCTCAAGTGGGTTGCCGAAGTCGAGTTCGCAGTGCGCGTCGGGATAGGTTTCCGCCAGGATTCGGGTCATTCGTCGGGCTCGGCGCACCAAGGCGAGCCGGGACTCCCCAGCGGAGGTCACTTTGCGGGGCACTCCGACAGCCTACGCGGACGGGCTCCCTGAGACTCCCTTGATGCGGTACGTCACAATGTCTAGCAGCGCGCGCCCCCCAGGCGTGGTGCGCGGTCGTGCGGGCGCGACACTGGAACGAGGAGGCACCGTGAATACCGACGACGTGCTGGGAAAGGCCCCTTTGTTCGCCGCGCTCGACCGCGAGGGCGCCGCCGCGCTCCGGACGAGCATCACCGAGGTCCAGCTCCACAAGGGCCAGACCTTGTTCAGTGAGGGCGAGACCGGCGACAGGCTCTACGTCGTCCTGGACGGGAAGATCAAGCTGATCCGCACCGCCCCTGACGGCCGCGAGAACCTGCTGAGCGTGCTCGGGCCAGGCGAGATGTTCGGCGAGCTCTCGCTGTTCGACCCGCGCCCCCGTACGGCCAGCGCCATCGCGCTCACCGACGTCCGGCTCGCCGGACTGGGGCACGACGACCTGCGGCCGTGGCTGACCGGGCGTCCCGAGGTCGCCCTCCACCTGCTGCGGGCCCTCGCCCAGCGGCTGCGGCGCACCAACGACGTCATGGCCGACCTGGTCTTCACCGACGTACCCGGACGGGTGGGCAAGGCGCTGCTCGACCTCGCCGAGCGGTTCGGCCAGCGCACCGAGGAGGGCCTGCGGGTCCACCACGATCTCACCCAGGAGGAGCTGGCGCAGTACGTCGGCGCCTCCCGCGAGACCGTCAACAAGGCGCTCGCCGACTTCGCCCAGCGGGGCTGGCTGCGCATCGAGGCCAAGGCCGTCGTCATCATGGACGCCGACCGCCTCTACGCCCGCTCCCGCTGAGCGCGTCGAACGCCGAGGCGGCCGGTCAGGCGCCGTCGAGGTAGGCGAGCTGCGCCCGCACCGACATCTCGGCCGCCGGCCGCAGCCCCTCCTCCAGCCCCGCGTACACGATCGCGACGATCTCGGCGGGCGTCGCCGCGCCGTCCCGCCGCGCCCGCGCGACCTGCTCCAGGCGTTCGCGCCGGTGGGCGATGTAGGCGTCCAGCGCCGCGATCGGCTCGGGCAGCACCGGGCCGTGCCCCGGCAGCAGGGCCTTGGCCGCCGTGACCTCCGCGCCGGCCCGCAGCCGGTCCAGGCTGCGCAGGTAGTCGGCGAGGTCGCCGTCGGGGGCGATCACCGTCGTCCCCCTGCCGAGGATCGTGTCGCCGGTCAGCATCGCCTCGTCGGCGGGCAGCCAGAAGCACAGCGAGTCGAAGGAGTGCCCCGGCGTGCCGACGACGCGCAGCTCGACGCCGCCGCCCGTCACCACGTCCCCGTCGGAGAGCCCTTCGTCGCCCAGCACGTGCCGGGGGTCCAGGGCGCGCACCGGCGCGCCGGCCATGCGGGCGAACCGCGCGGCGCCGCCGCTGTGGTCCTCGTGCCCGTGGGTCAGCAGGATCGCGGCCACGCGCCGGTCGCCCAGGTGGTCGGCGACCCGGCGCAGGTGCCGCTCGTCGTCCGGCCCGGGGTCGACGACCAGCGCGGACGGGGCGTCAGGCTCGCCGATCACCCAGGTGTTGGTGCCGTCCAGGGTCATGGGCGAGGCGTTGGGCGCGAGCACGCCGGTCGCGCGGGTGGTGCCGGAGCCGTCCGGACCGCCGAGGGGAATTCGCAGGCCGCTCATGACACCCCATCATGACCTTCGGGGATGAACAGCCACATCTCGCCCTCCACCTCGGCGACGTGCGGCCGGAAGGTCACGACCCGCCGCTCGCTGGCCAGGACCGACGCGACGTCCTCGAACGCCGCGATCTCCGTCAGCGTGCGGATCGTCGGGGACATCAGGAAGATCTCTCCGGCCTCCGCCCGGCGCAGCGCCTCGCCGGGGCGCATCCACGCCACCTGGTCGGCCTCGCCGCCCACGTCCCGGGTGCGCTGGCCCGGGGGCAGCGCTGCCACGAAGAAGCGGGTGTCGAACCGCTTGCTCTCGACGTCCGGAGTGATCCAGTGCGCCCAGGGCCGCAGCAGGTCCGTCCTGAGCACCAGGCCACGCCGGTCCAGGAACTCCGCCAGCGACAGCTCACGGGCGATCAGGGCCTCGCGGTCGGCCTCCCAGTCGTCGCCGGTGGTGTCGGCGACCAGCGTGTCCGGGCTCGGCCCCGCCAGCAGCACGCCGGACTCCTCGAACGTCTCGCGCACGGCCGCGCAGACCAGCCCGCGCGCCGTCGTGACGTCCGCGCCGAACGCGCGCGCCCACACCTCCGGAGAGGGGCCCGCCCAGGCCACCCGGCGGTCGGCGTCACGCGGATCCACGCCGCCGCCGGGGAAGACGTACGCCCCGGCGGCGAAGCTCATGCTCGTGGCGCGCCTGAGCAGGTAGACCTCGACGCCGGGGCCGCAGGCGCGCAGCAACACGACGGTCGCGGCGTCCCTGGCCGGCGCCGGGGCGATCTCACCGGCCAGGATCGCCCGCGCCCGCACACCGGACTCGCCGCGCAGCGGGAAGCCGTTCATCTCACCTCGGCGATCAGCTCCACCTCGACCGGGGCGTCCAGCGGCAGCACCGCGACGCCGACGGCGCTGCGCGCGTGCCGCCCGGCGTCCCCGAACACCTCGCCCAGAAGCTCGCTGGCCCCGTTGATCACCTGCGGCTGGCCGGTGAAGCCCGGAGCGCTCGCCACGAAGCCGACCACCTTGACGATGCGCACGATGTTGGACAGGCCGCCCGCCACCGAGGCCACCGCCGCCAGCGCGTTCAGCGCGCAAATCCGGGCCTGCTCCTTGGCGAGGTCGGCGTCCAGGTCGGCGCCGACCTTGCCGGTGACGGCGAGCTTGCCGTCAACCAGCGGCAACTGGCCCGAGGTGTACACGTGGTCACCCGTGCGCACGGCCGGCACGTACGCGGCCAGCGGCGGCACGACCTCGGGCAACGTCAGGCCGAGCCCGGCCAGCCGCTCCTCGGGTGTGCTCACTGCTTCACCCTCTTCAGGTAGGCGACGAGCTGCTCGGCGTTCGGGCCGGGGATGACGGTGACGAGCTCCCAGCCGTCCTCGCCCCACTGGTCGAGGATCTGCTTGGTGGCGTGGGTCAGCAACGGGACCGTGGCGTATTCGAACCTGTTCATGGTGAGACTGTAGACGGCGCGGGGGCGCCCGGGTCGCGCGCGGGGACCTTTTGCGAAGTATCAACGATGACCGGAAAAGCCCCTGGTGTAGGGCTTTTCGCCGGTCATGGGCGACGGGCGGGTATCCGGGGGGTGGGGAACGGCGAATCGCCAAGTGACCGTTGGGTAGCCTTCGAGACGTGAGCGCTCGCGACATCGACTGGGACGGCGTGCGGCTGCACGTCGTCACCGGCAAGGGTGGCACCGGCAAGACCACGGTGGCCGCCGCCCTGGCACTGGCCCTCGCCGCGGGCGGCAAGAAGGTCCTCCTCGTCGAGGTCGAAGGACGGCAGGGCATCGCCCAGGTCTTCGACACCCCGCCGCTCCCCTACGAGGAGCGCAAGATCGCCGTCGCCCCGGGCGGCGGCGACGTCTACGCCCTCGCCGTGGACCCCGAAGAGGCCATGCTCGAATACGTCGAGATGTTCTACGGCATGCGGCGCGCGGGCAAGGCGCTCAACAAGATCGGCCTGGTCGACTTCGCGACCACCATCGCCCCCGGCCTGCGTGACGTGCTCGTCACCGGCAAGACCAGCGAGGCCGTGCGCCGCCGCGACAAGTCGGGCAGGCGCGTGTACGACGCCGTCGTCATGGACGCGCCGCCCACCGGCAGGATCACCCGCTTCCTCAACGTGACCTCCGAGGTCGCCGGGCTCGCCCGCATCGGCCCGGTCAAGAACCACGCGGACCTGGTGCGCGGCGTCGTGGCCTCGCCCGAGACCGCCGTGCACTTCGTCACGCTGCTGGAGGAGATGCCCGTCCAGGAGACCCTCGACGGCGTCGAGAGCCTGCGCGCCGCCAATCTGCCCGTGGGCGGCATCTTCATCAACATGGTGCGCCCCGAGCTGCTGCCCAAGACGGCCCTGGACGCCGCCGCGAAGAACTCCTTCGACCCGGCCGAGCTGGCGCTCGGGCTCAAGGCCGCCGGGCTCGCCGACGGCCCGGCCGACGCCTCCGCGATAGCCGAGGCCCTGGCGGCCGAGATCGCCGAACACGCCCGGCGCACCTCGCTGGAACGGCGCGAGCGCCGTGCGCTGGCCCGGGCCAAGAGCCCGCGCTATGACCTGCCGCTGCTGACCGACGGCGCCGACCTCGCCGGGCTGCACGAGCTGGCCCAGGCCATCCGCGCGCAGGGAGCGGCGTGAACATCTCCAGGCGAAGCCCCCACCGGAGGACCTCCCCGTCATGACCACGACCATCCCGGACCCGACCGGCCAGGCCGCGCACACCGGCGACGCCGGCCGCCGGGTCTCGCCCGTCCTCGACGTGGACGCCATCCTCGACGACGAGGGCACCCGCATCGTGGTGTGCTGCGGCTCCGGCGGGGTGGGCAAGACCACGACGGCCGCGGCGCTCGCGCTGCGGGCGGCCGAGCGAGGACGCCGCGTCGTGGTGCTCACCGTCGACCCGGCGCGCCGCCTGGCGCAGTCCATGGGGCTCACCGAGCTGGACAACACCCCGCGGCCGGTCGCCGGCGTCAAGGGGGCGGGCGAGCTGCACGCCATGATGCTCGACATGAAGCGGACCTTCGACGAGATCATCGAGGCGCACGCCGACCCCGAGCGCGCCCGGCAGATCCTCACGAACCCCTTCTACCAGTCGCTGTCGTCCAGCTTCTCCGGCACGCAGGAGTACATGGCCATGGAGAAGCTCGGCCAGCTGCGCCGCTCAGACGAATGGGACCTGATCATCGTCGACACGCCCCCGTCGCGGTCGGCGCTGGACTTCCTCGACGCCCCCGAGCGGCTCGGCCGCTTCCTGGACGGGCGGCTGATCCGCATCCTGACGGCTCCGGCCAAGGCCGGGGGCCGCAGCGCCTTCAAGCTGCTCAACGCCGGGTTCGGCCTGGTGGCCGGGGTGCTGACGAAGATCCTCGGCGCGCAGTTCCTCAAGGACATCCAGACGTTCGTCGCCGGGCTCGACGCCGTGTTCGGCGGGTTCCGGCAGCGCGCGGAGCAGACCTACCGCCTGCTCCAGGCCCCCGGCACCGCCTTCGTGGTCGTCGCCGCGCCCGAGCGGGACGCGATGCGGGAGGCGTCGTACTTCGTGGAACGGCTCGCCGAGGAGCGCATGCCCCTGGCGGGCCTGGTGATCAACCGGGTGCACCGATCCCCGGCGCCGGCCCTCTCGGCCGCGCGCAGTGCGGCCGCCGCCGAAGATCTGGAAGCGCGTGGCGAGCACGAGCTGACCGCCGCCGTGCTGCGGCTGCACGCCGGACGGATGCAACTCGCCGCTCGCGAGCACCGGGAACGCGACCACTTCGCCTCGGCACACCCCACCGTGCCGATCTCCGAGGTCCCCGCGATGCCGGAGGACGTCCATGACCTCGCCGGCCTGCGTCGGATCGGCGAGCTGCTGTCCTCGTGACCGGCGGACGGCGACCGTGATCGCCGTGGCCCCCGGAAGGTCGTGAAGGTTCTGACCCGGTGACGCCAGTGAGGGGCTGACCCGTCAGCCCCTCTGTCGTGTCATCGGAGCGCGAGGCGACACCGCCCCCGCTCCTGAACTCAGCCGGCGATCAGCTCGTTGGTCCGCTCGTACTCCTCCTTGGCGACCTCCAGAAGGTCGCGCCAGGAGGTGACGTCCGGCCGTCGCCTGAGCAGCGCTCGGCGCTCCCGCTCGGTCATGCCGCCCCAGACACCGAACTCGATGCGGTTGTCCAACGCGTCCGCGAGGCACTCCGTACGGACCGGGCATCCTCGGCAGATGAGCTTCGCCCTGTTCTGCGCGGCACCCTGCACGAACAACGCGTCAGGATCCGCACCTCGACAGGCGGCACGGGAGGTCCAATCCGTGATCCACATTTCGACCCCACTCCCCTATAGGTGGTCAGTCGTCACTTGGCGGCCGACGGGCGCGGGCGTCGAGCCTCCTTATTCAGTTGCCGCAGAGGAGAACGTACGCAACCAGACGTTGGGACCGACAGACCCCGGGCGGGTCAATTTCCCACATGGTCATGTCAGGCCATGTGGCCGGGAATGACTAGTCATCTCCGCGCCGGGTAGCGGGCGAGTCAATGCGAAATGGACTTTCGGTACCTATTGAGTCATGGGTTCGGCATACCCTTGGACGTGTGCAAGCTCAAGGCAAAGCTCACGGGTCCGTGTTCGGGAACCTGCTGCGGCTGATCGGGGCCGCCGTCGCCGCCGGCGTCCTCGCCGCGGCGATCGCCCTGCCCGCCGTGGGCGGCGCCGGCATGGGCGTCAAGAGCACCACTGACGTGCTCAACCTCAAGCCAGAAGAGCTCAAAGCGGATCCGCCTCCGGAGAAGACGGTGATCCGGGACTCCGACGGCAAGCAGATCGCGCAGTTCTACTACCAGAACCGCGAATCAGTGACGCTGGACAAGGTCGCGCCCATCATGCGCCAGGCCATCATCGCCATCGAGGACTTCCGCTTCTACGAGCACGGGGCCCTCGACCTCGAAGGCTCGCTCCGCGCTCTCATGAAGAACTTCCAGTCCGGCGGCGTCGCCCAGGGCGGTTCCTCGATCACCCAGCAGTACGTCAAGCAGGTGATCTTCAACAAGGCCGAGACCGACGAGGAGAAGGCCGCGGCCATCGCCCCGACCGTGTCGCGCAAGCTCAACGAGCTGCGGTACGCCATGGCGGTCGAGCAGGAGAACACCAAGGACCAGATCCTTGAGAAATACCTGAACATCGCCTACTTCGGCGCCAGCTCGTACGGCATCCAGGCCGCGTCCAAGCGCTTTTTCGACAAGCCGGCCTCCGAGCTGAACCTCGAAGAGGCCGCCACGCTCGCGGGGGCCGTGCAGAACCCCAACGCGACCGACCCCAACCTCGGCAAGCAGCACCGGGCCGCCCTGCTGTCCCGGCGCAACGTCGTCCTCGACCGCATGGCCGAGCTGGGCAAGATCACACCGCAGCAGGCGGCCGAGGCCAAGGCCAAGAAACTGACGTACAAGGACATCTCCATCCCCGGCGGGTGCGAGCAGAGCAAGTACCCGTACTTCTGCCTGTACGTCCAGCACGAGATCCTCAACGACACGCAGTTCGGCAAGACCGAGAAGGCGCGCAGGGAGTTCCTCAACCGGGGCGGCCTCGTCATCAGGACGACGCTCGACACCAAGATGCAGAAGGCCGCCGAGAAGGCGATCAAGAGGTTCGTGCACGCCTCCGACAAGCCCGTCGCCTCCGAGGCCCTCATCGAGCCCGGCACCGGCGCCATCAAGGCCATGGCCGCGAGCCGCAAGTTCGGCGGCAGCAAGAAGAAGAACGAGTCGAACTACAACCTCGTCGCCGACGTCGCGCACGGCGGTGGCACCGGCTTCCAGGCCGGGTCCACGTTCAAGGCGTTCACGCTGGCCACGGCCCTGAAAGAGGGCATGCGCTACGACGACGGCATCAACTCGGGCAGCAGCTTCCAGGCGAGCGGGTACAGCGACTTCAAGAACTGCAAGGGCGAGAACGTCGGCGACCCCAGCCACGTCGCCCACAACTCCGAGGGCGGCGGCGGGTTCAAGACCCTCAGGACCGGCACCTGGGGCTCGGTCAACACCTTCTTCCTCCGGCTGGAGCAGAAGGTCGGGCTCTGCGACGTCGTCAAGACCGCCAAGGACCTCGGCATCAAGCGCGCCGACGGCGGCAAGCTGAGCGAGGTCGAGACCTTCACCCTCGGCGTCAACGAGATGGACCCGGTGACGGTCGCCGCCGCCTACGCCACCTTCGCCGCCCGCGGCAGCTACTGCAAGCCCATGGCGATCACCTCGATCACCGACCGCTTCGGCAAGAAGACCCAGTTCAAGCCCGCATGCAAGCAGACGCTGGACGAGAAGGTCGCCGACGCCGTCAGCGGCATCCTGTCCGGGGTCTTCACCAAGGGCACCATGACCGGCGTCGGCGGCATCGGCCGCGACGCGGCGGGCAAGACCGGGACCACCGACGGCTCCATGACCGCCTGGTTCGCCGGGTACACCCCCGACCTGGCCGGCGCCGTCAGCCTGGGTGACCCGCGCGGCTCCTACACCCACCCGCTGCGCAACATCCGCATCGGCGGCCGCTACTACGGCGAGGTGTTCGGCGCGACGATCTCCGGACGCATCTGGAAGGAGACGTTCCTCAGCGCGCTGAAGGGCATCGAGGCCTCGTCCTTCACGGCGCCGGACATGAGCCAGTTCGGCGGGTGCAGCGGCGGCTGCGCGCCCAAGGCGCCGCCCAAGACCCACGGCGAGGACGGCGGCCCGTTCGAGGTCCCGAACGGCAACAACGGCGGCGGGGACATGCCCAACCTCCCGGACGTCACCACCAACGGCGGCGGCGGCACCACCGGCACCACCGGCATCTACCCCGTCACCCCGGGCATCGCCCGGGACTGACCCGGCCCCGGCGCCACACAGCCGAAGGGGCCCGCCACGGCATCACTCCGCGGCGGGCCCCTTCGGCTCGTACCCGGCGCCTCCTACGGCCCGGGATGCGCGCCGTCCCCCTCAGCCGGCGAGGTGCGCGCGGACGGCCTGGGCGACCCTGCCGCCCTCCGCACGGCCGGCGACCTTGGGGTTGAGAACCTTCATCACCTGCCCCATCGCCTTCGGCCCCTCGGCGCCGCTCTCGGCGATCGCCTCCTGGACCAGACGGTCGAGCTCCTCGTCGCTGAGCTGCGCCGGCAGGTACTCCTCAAGCACGGCCTGCTCGTCCTGCTCGGCCCGCGCCTGCTCGGCCCGGCCGGCGCCCGCGAAGGCCTCCGCCGCCTCACGCCGCTTCTTGGCCTCCTTGGTCAGCACCTTGACGACCTCGTCGTCCGAGAGCTGCCTGGCCTCCTTACCCGCGACCTCCTCCGTGCTGACGGCCGCCAGAGCCATGCGGAGCGTCCGCGTCCGCAGCTCGTCCCGCGCCTTCATCGCCGTAGTGAGATCGGCCTTCAGCTTGTCCTTCAGAGCACTCATGGCGACCATCTTGCCGTGAGGAGGCATGGGCGGGTGGGCTCGGGCATCATGAAGGGGTGAGGAAAGCTGCCGCGATACCCCTGTCCCTGCTAGGTCTCGGCGTCGCCGGGCTCGGCTACGCGTCCGTCGTCGAGCGCAACTGGTTCCGGCTGCGCCGCTTCGACGTGCCGGTCCTCCCGCCGGGGCAGCGTCCGGTGCGCATTCTCCACCTCTCCGACCTGCATCTCACCCCGGGGCGCACCCATCTGATCAACTGGGTCCGCTCGCTGGACGCCCTCGAACCCGATCTCGTGGTGAACACCGGCGACACCATCGCCCACCCGGACGCCGTCCCCGCCTACCTGCGCGCGGTCGAGCCCCTGCTGGCCCGTCCGGGCCTGTTCGTCTACGGGTCCAACGACCTGTACTCGCCGCACTTCAAGAACCCCGCACGCTACCTGTGGCGCTCGTCCAAGTCCGACGGCCGGCGCAGCGTCCCCGACCTGCCCTGGCCGGAGCTGGGCGAGGGCATGACGGCGGCGGGCTGGCTGGACATGAACAACACCACCGCCAGCATCAAGGTGGGCGATCTGGACGTCTTCGTGGGCGGCATCCACGACTCGCACATCAACCGCGACCGCTACGACGAGATCGCCGGCCCCGCCCCCGCGGAGGCCGACCTGCGCCTCGGGGTCATGCACTCCCCCGAGCCCAGCAACATGTCCCGCTTCGCCGCCGACGGCTACCAGTTGCTCCTCGCCGGGCACACCCACGGCGGCCAGCTCTGCATCC
Source organism: Sphaerisporangium krabiense (assembly GCF_014200435.1). Taxonomy (NCBI): domain Bacteria; kingdom Bacillati; phylum Actinomycetota; class Actinomycetes; order Streptosporangiales; family Streptosporangiaceae; genus Sphaerisporangium; species Sphaerisporangium krabiense. The sequence goes on from NZ_JACHBR010000001.1 coordinate 1,494,882, forward strand.
CCTTCTACGGCGCCCTGGTGACCAACTGCGGCATCGATCGCGCCCGCGTGAAGGGCCTGCACCGCCACGACTCCGCCTGGCTCCACGTCTCCGCGGGCCTCGGCACCTCCCCCTTCGCCCCCGCCCGCTTCTCCTGCCCCCCCGAGGCCACCCTGCTCACCCTCGTCCCCCGCCGCCCCACCCGCCGCTGACCCCTCCGCTCCCCCCTACGAGATGACGCGAGCACCGCCAAAGTCCGCTAGACTCATGCGAGCACAAGCAAAACCGCCAGTGCACCGGGGTGTAGCGCAGCTTGGCAGCGCGCTTCGTTCGGGACGAAGAGGCCGTGGGTTCAAATCCCGCCACCCCGACCCAGCAGTACCAGCTCAAAGGCCGGTTCCGATCTTCGGACCCGGCCTTCTGCGTAGGTGGGTGTCGAGACAACCGGCACGGTCGGCCTCTACGACGCCCGCCACATCATCCGCCTACACCAGCGGAGAGGTACGCCGACAGTTCGCCCTCTGCCGCACGGCATACGTGGAAGGTCGGCGGGTTCTCTCGCATCGCGGCGGCGCAGCTCGGCGACGATCGTGATGAGGTCGGCCAGGGTGCGGGGGCGCCGCTCACAGGCGTGGCCCAGAAATCGGCGATCGCGGATGTAACGGGCGTCATGTCGCCGCGCCGCTTGACCCTGACGCAGGGTCAAGCTTTCAGCATGGTGGCATGGCCACGGAAACCAGGGCGATCGAGGTCGCCGTGCTGTACGACGAGCACAAAAATCATGGAGAGCGGGCGGAGAGAGGTGACAGGACGGTGCGGCACTTCACGATCCACCACGACGGTGTCACGATCCCGGTGTCTCGCGGCGGTCAGGGACGACCGCTGGTCCTGTGCCCTGGCCTGAGCTCGACCCAGGCCGACCTGCGCGAGTTGACCGAGCTGCTGAGGCGCGATCACGACGTGGTGACCTTCGATCTGCGGGGGCATGGCCTCGCCTCGGCCGCCGAGCGGTACTCCTTCGAGGACTTCCTCAGCGATCTCGTCGCGGTGATGGCGGAACTGAGGAACCTCGGCCTCCCAACAGCGCCGGTGCTGGTGGGCTACTCGCTGGGCGCCGACCTGGCCGTGCACTATGCCTCCGAGCATCATGACACCGTCGCCGAGCTTGTTCTCATCGACGGGGCGAACCCGGTGCCCGAACCGTTCATCACCGAGGCGGCCCTGCCGGCGTTCCGCGCCATGTGGGAGGACTTGGCGACGCAGCAGGAGGCCGAGCGGGGTACCGCGCGTCAGGTGCTGCTCACCGCCCAGGAGATTCTCGACCTGAACCTCGAGATCGACGTGATCCGGTCCGAGATCCTCGACCGGTACAGGAAGATCGACCGGCCCGTCAGAATGATCATGTCGACCTCGATGGCCGGCGACAGCAGCGAAGGGCCTGCACCGCGGTTCAGCCAGAACTGGCGTGTCGGCGTCGAGCGGCTTGTCCGCGAGTATCCGCACATCGCCACCAGCTGGCTCGACGCCGATCACCAGCTGGTCTTCACCCATGCCCCGCAAATCGCCCAGATCATCCTTGACGCACCAGGCGCAGCCGGTCGGGCGATCTCTTGAGGAACTCCTGGAGACTGGTCTGATGCTGACCATCGGCGAGCTGGCGTCGTATGCGGGAGTGACGGTGCGCGCAGTGCGGCACTACCACGCCAAGGGGCTGCTGCCGGAGCCCGACCGGGATCACTCCGGCTACCGCAGATACGACGCCGGCGCCGTGATCGAGCTGATCAAGATCCGGATCCTCGCCGACGCCGGGGTTCCGCTGGCGCGGGTGCGGGAGCTGCTGCGGGCCGGAGAGGAGGAGTTCGCCGCGGCGATCGCGGACATCGATGGGAGGCTGCAGGCGGAGATCCAGGAGAGGCAGCGGCACCGCGAGCGAATCGCCCGGCTCGCCTCCGGGGACAGCCTGGTCCTGCCCTCGGAAGTGGTCGAGTATCTCGACCGGCTGCGGGCGCTCGGAGTCGACGAGCGGATCGTCCAGGCGGAGCGTGACGGCTGGATCCCGCTGGCCGCGCACTCACCCGAGCGAGTCCCGGAGTGGATGGCACGCAAGCGGGAGCAGCTCGACGATCCGCGGCTGGTCGACTTCTACCTCACCCTGGGCCAGGCTCTTGAGCGAGCCGACGACAACCCGCGGCTGGTCGAGCTGGCCGACAAGCTGGCCGCCTACATCACGCGTATGGCCGACGAGCGGGGCGAGGACTATGTCGACGACACCGCTATCGAGCTACCGCTCGTCGAGCTGATGGACACGCTGGCGTTCGACACGGTGCCTCCGGCGCGTCGGCTGATCGAACTTCTGAAGCAGCGAGGCTGGAAAGGCTGGACCAAGCTCGAGCGCGTGGCCCCCATACCGGGTGTGACACCCTAGTAGCGCCAGTACGCGCAGGAAGACGCCACAGGCGACGATCCGAGCGCTATTTGTGATGGCGGGCGGGGTACTTTTGGGCGAGGCTTGGTCCAATCGCAACAGCGACCCAGCGACGGATTGCCCTCATGCACCGCCGAGCGAGCCGAGATCGCCGATGCTCAAGCGGGCGCTCATATCAAGGCGCACCTCGCCGTATGGGTTACGTGCGGCCAGAACATTCTCCCAGCTCTGATTCCCGGCGTCCGGTGAGATCGGCGAACGTCCTCGCCATTGAGTCGGGCTGAAACCGTGCAGAAGCTGCTGCCCCCAACTGACTCGCAACACACACCACTGCAATCGAGGGCAGCCATGAGTCATGCAGTCATCTATGAGGCGTTCGGAGATCCCGAAGGTTCTCACGCTCCGAGAAGTCTCAGGGCCGCATGCGGGGGTCGGCGAGGTCCGGGTGCATGTGGCGGCGTGCCAGGGGACCAATACCGGGGCGAGGGGCGTGAGCGGGTGCCTGGGAATCGGGGGAGGGCACTGTGCCTGAGCCGGCTGCCAGGGCGGCGATCGTCTGGGTGGCCGCGGTGGCGCACATCAGTATGAGCGGTGTTCGCCAGCCGGAGGTCAGCGTGTGCAGGAGGCCGAAGATCACTGGGCCGGCGGCGGCCAGCAGGTAACCGATCGACTGGGCCATCGCCGACAACGCGCCGGCCACGGACGCGTCCTGCGCGCGCAGGCTGATGAAGGCCAGTGCGAGCACGAGGCAGGCTCCGCCGCCCAGGCCGAGGATGACACTCCACAGCCACGCCAGTCCCGGCGCCGCGGAAAGTCCAAGGTAGCCGAGGAGCATGATCGCCGAGCAGATCGTCGCCAGGGCGCGCTGGTCACGTGCCCGCCGCAGTGCGCCGGGCACCGCCAGGCTGGTCAGCACCGCGACCGCCTGGAACAGGAAGAGAAGCCATCCCGCCGTGGCCGCGCTCATGCCGTTGTCCTGGAAGACCTGCGGCAGCCACGTCACGACGACGTAGAAGCCGAGCGACTGCAGGCCCATGAACGCCGTGACCGCCCAGGAGAGGCCGGAGCGCCACGGCAACGGGTGCCGGCGAATCGCCTGGGCGGCACGCCGCGGAGCGCGCATCTGAGGGATCCACAGCAGGACGGCCACCAGTGCGAACACGAGCCAGCACCCCAACGCGGTGTGCCAACCGCCGGGCGCGACCGCGCTGATCGGCACCGCCACCCCGGAGGCCACTGCGGCGACACCTCCCATGACGGTGGCGTAGGCGCTGGTCAGCAGTCCCACCTTGGTGGGGAAATCGCGCTTGATGAGGCTCGGCAGCAGCACGTTGCCGACGGCGACGCCCGCCCCGATCAGCACGGTTCCGCCGAACAGACCGGCTGCCGTCGGCACCCACCGGAGCGCGATCCCCAGCGTGAGCACCACGAGCGCACCTCCAAGGAGCCGCTCGGCTCCCCACCGCCCGACCAGTCGGGGCACCAGTGGGGACAGCGCCGCGAACGCCAGCAATGGCAATGTGTTGAGCAGGCCCGCCACGGCCGGGGTCAACCCAAGATCAGCCTGCACGTGGTCCAGCAACGGCCCGACGCCGGTCAAACTCGCCCGCAGGTTCGCCGCCACCACGAGCAGCCCCCATACCAGCAACGCCTGCCCCGAACGCCGCGTCAGCGTCTTCTCCATGGACATCACGATCGAGCAGCACCGCAGCCGGCAACCAGGCCGTGTTCAGGGCTAGCCCTCGCAGGGCCACCCTGCGCACTGCCACGATGGAACACTGTGCGATCAACGGGCCCGGGTAGCCTGTCGGCGTGGGGTCACCACTGGGGAACTTCATCAGGTCGAAGCGTGACAGCATCCAGCCGGAATCCCTTGGTCTGCCGGACCGCGGCCGCCGCCGGTCACCGGGTCTGCGCCGGCTGGACCTCGCCACGTGCGCCGGCATCAGCGTTGAATACCTGACGCGCATCGAGCAGGGCCGCGACCGCAATCCATCGCCGACGGTCGTCAACGCCCTCGCCGACGCGCTCCGCCTCGACTCCCCGGAGCGCAACCACCTGCGCTACCTCGCGAAGATCACCGGTGACGAATGCTCCATCCTCATCCGTCCCGTGCCACCGTCCCGGCGCGTGCGACCGCCCGTCCTGCGGACGCTCCGCCTCCTCGAACCCAGCGTCGCCATCGTGACCAACCGGCTGGGCGACGTCCTCGCCCACACCAGCGGCTACCGACTGGTCACCAGCGGGACGGGCCTGCTCGACGACGCCCATCCGAACCTCAACCGCTACCTGTTCACCGACCCCCGCGCCCGGACGTTCTTCGTCGACTGGGACGACGTCGCGGACGAGCAGGCCTTCGATCTTTGGCAGGCGCCGTCCCTGGAGAACCTCGAATGGCTCACCGCGGAGCTCACCCCCATCGCCGGGCCTGACTTCACCGACCGCCTGAACCGTCACGTGGTGCCGCGACGCGGCGTCCTCCGGCTCGACCACCCGTCCGGTCACCGGCTTCGACTGCTTCGTGAGACCCTCGAACTGCCCGCGGAGGCCCAACAACTGGTCGTCTTCCTCCCGGCCGACGACCAGACGGCCGAGGCCATCGACCAGCTCGAGCACGAGTCCCGCGGCCGACCCGGTCCATCTCGTGACACACCGCGAACTCAGCACTCCCAACCGGTCCAAGCCACGGTGTGACTCGTCGTGATGGGTTCTATCGGGCGGTTGGGTCACACAGCCTCGACACTCCCAGACTCCTGCGCTTCCTTTGGGACGAAGAGGCCGTAGGTTCAGTTCCTGCCGCCGCGACCACGTAGTACGAGTACCGAGGCCGGTTCCACAGATCGGAGCTGACCTTCTGTGCTCTCTGCGGGCCCATGGCTTCGAGCCATTGCGGAGCATGCGGCCCTGGCTGCCGGACCAGTAAGGGTCGCACGGCATCACCCCTTCAGCCTGTACTGACCATGCAGACGTCGCGGCTCAATGATCGTGGCAAAAAAGGGCGCCTACTCTAACTTCCTGTCACTATGACAAGAAGTTACGGTGTACTCATGAGCGTCGAACCTTGGGAACCGCCCAGCGTTCTGCTGGCAGTGGACCTGGTGATCTTGACTCTGCGGAGTGCCCGCTTGCATGTGTTGCTCATCGAACGTGGTGTTGAGCCTTATCGCGGTTCGTTCGCCTTACCTGGAGGATTCCTCAGCCATGGAGATGAGGACATATTCGTGGCGGCGCGTCGTGAGCTGTCCGAAGAGGCCGGTCTTGCCGATGTGCCGCATCTTGAGATGCTGAGTGTGTACGGTGAGCCAGGACGCGACCCTCGTGGCCGAGTGATCTCGGTGGCCTACCTGGCGATCGCACCGCGCTTGCCGGAGCCTGTCGCCGGCACGGATGCGGCGGGTGCCTGTTGGAAACCCGTAGAAGATGTTTTGTCCTCCGGTCTGAAATTGGCGTTCGACCATCGGCGGATCATCGCGGATGGCGTCGAATGCGCGCGCGTGAAGCTGGAACATTCGGCACTCGCCACGGCGTTCTGCGCTGACACCTTCACCATCTCGGAACTACAGCAGGTGTACGAGGCGGTGTGGGGTGTCCGGCTTGATCCTCGGAATTTCTATCGCAAGGTTCAGAACGCCCGCGGCTTCATCGTCCCGGCCGGCCCTATGCGGCGAACGGAGAATGGGCGGCCTGCCCGGCTCTTCAAGCCGGGCCCGCTCCAGGTTTTGTATCCCCCGATGGCCCGTTCGGCGCAGTCCGTATCCGCGCCCCCTGGCGACTCGACGGCGCAGAACCCTGAAGGAGGTGTGCTCTCATGAACGAGCGCCCCGTCGTGATCCTCACCGCTCTGGATCTGGAGTACGAAGCAGTCCGGAGACACTTATCCGACCTACGACTACATCGCCACCGGGCTGGGACGCGATTCGAGATCGGTCGTCTCCCGAACGGCTGCCACGTGGCCCTGGGACTGGTCGGAAAGGGTAACCAACCCGCTGCCGTGCTCACTGAGCGGGCGATCACCGAGTTCGATCCGTTCGCCTTGCTGTTCGTAGGCGTCGCCGGTGCCCTCTGGCCCGACGTCGACTTAGGCGATGTTGTGATCGCGACCCACGTCTACGCCTACCACGGCGGCACCAGCGAGGACGACGGGTTGAAAGCACGTCCTCGCGTCTGGGAGATCTCGCACGAGCCGGATCAGATTGCCCGTCATCTGGTCAGGAACGGCACCTGGAAACGCCGCCTTCCTGCCGATCAGGCCGCGGCGGAAGTCCGCTTCGGGCCGATCGCGGCCGGCGAGGTCGTGCAGGATTCCGCGATTTCAGCACATGCTCAATGGGTTCGCCAGACCTACAACGACGCGCTGGCGATAGAGATGGAAGCCGCCGGGGTGGCGCAAGCCGCCCATTTGAACAGATCGCTTCCGATGGTCGTGATACGCGGCATCAGCGACCGGGCCGACGGCACCAAGGTGAAGACCGACGGCGTTGGCTGGCAGGCGAAAGCGGTGACGAATGCCGCAGCACTCGCTCTCGCCCTCGCCGAGGAACTTGCTCGGGAGACGCTCCGTGGCAACGTCGCCGACAGGACAGAGAAGGCGGAAGGCGAATCCATGCCCGAAATCGTGAGGAACGTTGCCAAGGGAAGTGCCCATGTGGGGGTACAGGCCGGCCGTATCTACGGCAATGTGTCGATCGGGCAGCCGTCTCAGGCCGTACTCGATCCGGCAGGACAACTCGCGGACCTCCGCCACAAGCTCTCAAAGGCCTGCGCGGCCGGAGATGTGGACGTGGCCACCTTCACTGCAGCAGAGGAAGAGATCGACGTCGCCGCCCAATCGCTGTCGGAGAACACCGACCAGGGCAAGAACAAGGCGATGATCGCACTCCGGAGGCTGCGGGGGCTGCTGATGGATGTGGCCGACCTGGCCTCGAAAGTCGCCTCGGTCATCGCCGCGATACGAGGCACGTTATGAACGCGTCCACCGTTACCTCGGCCAACATCGCTGAGGAGGGGGCAACCGTCGGCGTTCAGACGGAGGCGCTACACGGAGACGTCTATGTGTATCAACTGCCTCCCGATGCGACGCCGCAGCAAAAATTCGAGGTGGGAGTCAAATGTCTGCGCGGTGGCATGTCGGCGAGGGCGAGAGAGTACATCAGCGATGCCGTGGTGCAGGGGCATGTGACGAGCCGCTCATGCTTCTATCTGCTCCTCGCTCTGCTGAGCGGCCGTACACTGCAGCAGGTCCCGAAGGAGGACCTCGACGTATTGCGGTCCGTCCAGGCGCGAATCGTCGAGCGGCCTGGTGACACGTGGGTAATTGCGGTCAGGATGCTCAGCGACCTTCTGACGTCGCTCCAGACCGGTTCCGTGGATTCGGAAGCCATAGAGCGGGATCTTCAGGCATTAGGCACCCGTCAGCGGGACGAGATTTTCCGGCATCTCGAAATGCTTCTGAGTGGTCCCGCTCTGGACGGGCTCTGGGCGCGTGCGTTTGCGTCGGCGAAGGCGGAGCGGTGTGACTATGAGCGCCTGCGGCGGGTCTGGAAGTTCTTCCAGCCCGAGCCGATCGGCGCACGGGTACGGTCGCCGCGTCCGGCAGCGATCACGGTTGGCGATTGGATCCGATCGATCGCCACCACGATGCTGTCGCTGACATCCGTCAGCTTCATCGGAGCGGTGTCGTGGCAGCACGCCTGGTCATCGACGGCGCTGGCCCTACCCCTCTTCACCGCTGGTTGCCACGCCTGTGCACGACACGGCGTGGAGTGGCGGTTCAGGGTGCAGCGCCGTCAAGAGAAAGACCGACAACATTGGACCGCGGGGCAACGACCGATCGCCGCCCCGCAAGGCGGTTTCGCGAATCAGATCGACCGTCAGTTCGACTACTATTTCGCGAGGTACGTTCCACGAAACACTGACAGGGCGGAGTGGCTCACCCGGACGGCCGCTATCCGCCGATGTCTACGTGATGAAGTCGTGGAGCTGTACCGGGAGAGCAGGGTCGATGCGAAACGAGTGGCCTGGCTCACCAGATATCTCGTCAGCGACGTGAAAGGACGCTGGCAGGACGGCACGCTATGGGATTACCGCGACCGACTGAGGGTCACGGCATCCATGAAGGTGCTGTTCACTCTCGGGGTAGCCGCCCTTATCGTGGGCGGGGCGATGATGACGTGGAGCGCGCTGTACGTCAGACCGCTCAGTGTCGTCGGTGCCACCGTCGTCGCCATATGGGGCGGATGGATCGCATGCGCGACCTGGTTACGCATAATCCTCGAACACAAGAGGCTGACCGCGGAGCAGGCGGAGGCGGATCTACTCCTGGCCGAGCGCCGTGCGGCCTTCGAACGATGGAAGAGCAAGCTGGCGGACAAACCCACCGATTTGGAGATGGCCCACTGGCTGGACTGCGATCGTAAGGCGTTGATGGAAGAGGCGATGCGGCACTACAAGCTCGCCGCAGCCGATGTCATCGCCCATGCCTTCATCGAGGCACCTGCGAGCTACTACAAGCGGGCCAGGGTGCGAAAGGGCCCCTGGCGCTATTCGAGGTACAAGCTGCTGACCTTCCTGCTCACCGCCGATGGTGTGCGCCAACTGACCGTTGAACTCGACTTCGAGAAGGCCACCTTCCATGATCGGGCACGTATCAACTACCGCTACGACGCTGTCGCGGCGGTAGAGGTGACCGAAGCCGATGATGGCCACAAGACGTTCGAACTCACACTCGTCAACGGTCATCCGATCGAGGTCGAGGTGACCGGACCCCCACCCGGAACCGACCAACTGGGGGAGGACACGCGCATGGTGTCCCAGGCGACTCTCGATACCGCAGGATTGGGGAACACCCTGCACATTCTTGAAGGTGTCGCCGCCGAAGGAAAGGAATGGATCAGGAACGAGCGCGAGCGTGAGCGAGTCGGGTCAGCCGATCTCGCGGATGCGGCCCGCAGGCTTCTCGCTTAGCCGCTGCGGATTCGAGATCATCGACGGGACGACCAATTCTCGTCAGGAGCGTCCGGAACCCCGCCCACGTCGACCGCGCGCTCCAGGCGGGCGTGGCCTGGCGGCAGGTGGCCACGGCGACCGGACGGGAGGAGCGGGACGCGCGCCGGGACTATCAGATATGGGCCGACGACCGGTACGACCTGCATCGCAACTATCCCGGTACCACAAGCGGCATGACCGGCGAAGAGCACGCGCAGGCCACCGCTCGAGCGGCCATGCCCTGATCGGTACGGCCGCCTCCCCAACGCCTGTTCCGCTCTGGAGCGGATGGGGAAGGTGAAGGGTGAGGGGAGGAGGCGGATATGAAGGCTGAAGTTGGGGATCGGCTGGTTCTTGAGGGGACGCGGCCGGGGAGTCATCGCCGGGTCGGCGTGATCACGGCGTTGCATCATGACGATGGGTCGCCGCCGTATGACGTGCACTGGCTTGATCAGGATCACGAATGCCTGGTCTTCCCTGGGCCGGACGCCCATATCGAGCATCCGGCCACCGGGCGCCAGGGGGGCTGACGGCCGGCGGACCAGGTGTCACCGGGGCTGAACGCGGCCGGGTGAGGGGGTGCCCGGACGATCGCGTCATGCTCTCCTCGCCGGTCATGGGCCGATGCGGTAGGGGCGCATCATTTCGTTGTCCTCGTGTTCGAGTAGGTGGCAGTGCCAGACGAACAGGCCGGGGCGGTCGAAGTAGGCCTTGACGCGGGTGATCTGGTGGGGGTAGGCGATCACGGTGTCCTTGTAGCCGCGTTCCCAGGGCTCGGGGGGCCGGGTGCCGTGGTCGAAGCCTCGGCGGTCGGCGACCTGGAAGGCGATCTCGTGGATGTGGATCGGGTGGGCGTCGGGGGTGAAGTTGTGGATCTCCCAGATCTCGGTGGCGCCCACGGCGGGGGTCTCGGTGAGCCGGTCGGACCACATCATGGGCATGGGACGGTGATCCTCATCGAGGGTGCCCAGCAGCACGGCGGCCGGACCGGCGCCGCGCACTACCGCCGAGTTCCGTTCGACCAGGGCCACCCGGCGGGTCGCGTTCTCCGTGCCCAGGTGGGGGAACGACGGCAGGGTGAGGCGGTCGGGCGGCACGCTGCGGTCGGGTCCCCGTGAGTCGCGGACGGCGAACTTCATCACCTGCCCGGTGGTCGCCGGGTCGGCCGGCGCGGCGTGGGGGTCCCCTTTGTAGGCACCGTCCGGGCCCTCGTTGATCAGGTAGAGATCCGTGCCGGGCCGTACGCCGGTGAAGTCCACGATGACGTCGGCGCGTTCGGCCGGGGCGAGCAGGACGTGGCCGAGGCGCACCGGGGCGGGCAGGAAGCCGCCTTCCGATCCGATGTGCCAGAACGGCAGGGCCGCCCGCGCGGGTCGCCTTGCCAGCGGGTCGGTCACGATCTTCAGGTTCAGGACGCGGCCGTTGGAGCCGTTGAGGATGCGGAAACGGAACCGGTGCGGCTCGACCTCCAGGTACGGCCAGGTGCGGCCGTTGACCATCATCGCCGCGCCGAAGAACTCGGGGTTCCAGATGGGCGGGATGTCGCCGCGCGGCGCGTACGGCCCACTGAAGCGGTCGAAGTAGGCGCGCCCGCCGGGGTAGAACAGCGCGCCGTCGGCGGTGAACGAGCGGTCCTGCACCACGATCGGGATCTCACGGTACCCCCTGCGCCCGCCGTCGCCGGCCGTCGGCGCCGGCCCGGGGAGCACGCCGGGGGGAAGGTCGGAAGGGCCGCCCCGCAGCAGGTAGAAGCCTGCCAGGCCGGCGTAGGTGTTCAGCCGGGTGATGCCCAGCGCGTGGTCGTGGTACCACATCGTGGCGGCCCGCTGGTCGTTGCCGTAGTGGAACACCGCCGACCCCGGGGGCCAGGACCCGCCGTGCGCCGCGGCGTACGCCGCGGCGAACTGCGCGTACCACGATCCTTCCGCCGCGTAGCCCGTCGGGAGGTTCCGCGCCGCGGGCAGGTACCACGCCTCGGGAAAGCCGTCGCTGTGGTCGGCGCTGTGCCCGCCGTGCAGGTGGGTGACCAGCGGGACCGGCCCCCGGTAGCGGCCGGGGGTGGCGTCCAGGTGCGGGCGGCCGTCCCTGCCGGTCGGGCCGCCCGGAGGGTTGGCCCAGTGCAGGGTGGGGTCCACCGGGAGCAGGTGCGGCAGATACCTGCCGTCCTGGTCGACCAGCTCGTTGGCCCACCGCACCCGTACCGGACGGCCGGCCACGGCCTCGATGGTGAACCCCGGGCTGCTGAAGGTCCGCGGGTCGTGCGTCGCGCCGTAGCCCCACACCACGGTCGGCGGATGGCCGGGCGGCAGGATCTGCTGCCGGAACCGCCGCACCCCGATCGTGTACCGGTCGAGGGCCCCGTCCTGCCCCGGGGTCTGCGGCATCACCGGCGGGACGATCAGCGGCGTGACGTACTTGGCGATCCGCCGGGGGTCCGCCGGCGGCACCGCCCGTACGCCGCCCGCGATCGCACCGGTGAGCAGGACGGCCGTCCCGCCCGCCGCTCTCAGGAACTCGCGTCTGGTGAACACTCCGGCCTCCCCTCGCCGGATCGGACGCCCGGCACGCCGAAACCCCGGGTCCGTCCTCCCTGCGAAGCCACCCCCCACAAAAGCCCCAAATGTGGACATACCCACCGGCCGAGCTAGGACATCGACGTACGGCTGGGCTCTGGTCGGCGGTGCGCCGGGGCGGCGTTCAGTGGGTGGTTCTCGGGTTCACGCGGCAGTTGGTGTGCAGGTATTGGGCCGGGCCGTTGGTGAAGTCGTAGATGGCCACGGTTTGGGGGTCCTCCTGGGGGGCGTCGGAGAGCATCAGGAAGTGGGTTTCGCTGACGGGGAGGAGTTCGTAGTCCAGGCGTTCCGATTGGCGGAGGAAGGCGGCCTGTGCGGGGTTCTGGACCAAGGTGAGAACGAGCCTGCCGGCCTCGGCACGCACTTCGTAGCGGATGCCGGGGCGCCCGTAGACGCCTTCGTAGCGGGAGAGGTCGAGGGCGAGCGCGGGGTCGGGGTGCGGCAGGCCGGGGATCGTGGGCAGGTTCAGGGCGGAGAGGATCTCGTTGAACGCCTTGCGGTAGAAGCCGTCGCGTGGGCCCGCGTTCGCCAGCATCGTGAGGGCGGTGCCCGAGTCGGGCAGGACGCGCAGGCGGGCGTTCTGGCCGATGGTGCTGCCGTCGTGGGCGTAGACGGTCTCGCCGTGCCAGTCGCAGACGATCAGGCCGAGGGCCCATTCCTGTCCGAAGGTGTACGGGTCGGGTATCGGCACGCGGGACCGGGTCATCTCGTGGACGGCCTCCGCCGAGAGGACGCGGGCGCCGTCCGGCGCCTCTCCCCCGCTGAGGAGGACGTGCGCCATCGCGAGGACCTCCCGGGCGGTCGAGGAGATGTTGCCTCCGGGGCCGAACGCGCGGGGCAGATGGCTCACGGGTGAGACGACCGGGTCCTCGTCGAGGGACGGGATCAGATATCCCGTGGCGGCCCGGGCCGGGTCCACCTGCCCGTGCCACGTGGTCGTGGCCGTCAGGCCGAGGGGGACGAAGAGGCGGTCGCGCATGACGGCGTCCCACGGTTTGCCGTCGATCACCTCCATGACGCGGGCGAGGATCGCGTAGCCGAGGGCGGCGCTGTACCCGTGGGTGTGGCCCAGCGGGTGGACCTGGGGGGCGTCGGCGATGGCGGCGACCATGCGCTCGTACACGTCCTCGCCCTCGCCGGGGTTCCCGATGTCCTCCTCGATGCCGTGCGTGTGGTTCAGCAGGTGCCGGGGGGTGACCTTGGCGCCGACCTCGGGGTCGGCGACCCGGAAACCGGGCAGGTACGTCCGCACCGGCTCGTCCAGGCCGGCCTTCCCCTCGTCGACGAGTCGCATGAAGGCGAGGGCGGTCCAGGTCTTGCTCATGGATCCGCACTGGTAGACGGTGTCGGTCGTCGCGGGTTCGCGCGTCTCCAGGTTCTTCAGGCCGACGGCGAAGTCGGTCACCCGCCCGTCGTGGAGGACGCCGACCACCGCGCTCGGGATCCGGTACTCGGCGAGCAGCTCGGCCATCCGGGCGCGGACGCGCGTCAGATCCGGTTCGTCGGTCATCGGGGCGGCCGCTATCGCGGAAGGCCGACGGCGTTGGCGGCGTCGGCCTCGAAGTACTCCGTCGCGGCGAAGGGGGCGGCGTGCCCCTCGAAGAAGGCGCGGACGTCGTCGAGCGAGTCGTGGACGATGACGTTCACCGCCCTGGCGCCGTCGGTGCTCGCCACCGCGAGGGTCCATTTCGCCCCTTGGGGCAGACGGCCGTGCGCCTTCTTCAGGGAGTCCCAGAAGCCGTTCTCGTCGGAGATCGCGGAAATCGCCATCACGTGCATCGCCGTGTCCTTTGCGTGTTCTGCGTCGGTGAGTGCCCAGTGCTCTGTGATGCGGAGGGGATGTCCGCCATGCGCTTTCCAGGCGAGCAAAGGCTACGTTGCGTTTTAGAAAGCGTCAACGATTAATAGGCAAGATGGTGGGTTTGTGTGCAGGTATATCCTGCAATCGTTGCAACAGCATTGCGGTCTAATGCAATGCCCGCCGAGAAGCCGTTGCAATGTAGTGTGGGTGAACGCACCGGAGCGTGAACCGTCGGGACAGGAGGCGAGCGGCGTGCCCGGAAGCAGGCTGACCCACGACGACCGGCGGCGGATCTCGGCCTGGCTCGCAGAAGGGCTCGGGTACGCCGAGATCGGGCGGCGGCTCGGCAGGCCCACGTCCACGATCAGCCGCGAGGTCGCCCGCAACGCCGACCGCGGTGCCTATCAGGCCGACCACGCCCAGCGGGTCGCGGGCGGGCGCGCCCGCAGGCGCAGGCCGGTGCCGGGCGCGGAGCCGCCACCCGGCGGGCGGTCCGAGGCGGCGCGTGCCTTCGTGGAGCGGTTCGCGGGCCTGCTGGCCGGGACCGGGCTGCCCCGGATGGCCTCCCGGGTGTTCGTCTGCCTGGTCACCTCCGACTCCGGGAGCCTGACGGCCGCCGAGCTGGTCCACGGCCTGCGGGTGAGCCCGGCGTCGGTGTCCAAGGCCATCGCCTACCTGGAGGCGATGGAGCTGGTCGGGCGCGAACCGGACCGTGGCGGACGGCGTGAGAGGTACTTCGTCGGCGACGACGTGTGGATCCGGGCGTGGCGCGCGGACACCGGGGCGCACGCGGAGGTCGCGGAGGCCGCGCGGCGGGGAGTCGAGATCTTCGGTGACGGCACGCCCGCCGGGGATCGCCTGGCACGGATGGGCGGGTTCTTCCGCCGGATCAGCGAGCAGATGGGCGGCGTCACCGGCACGGCCGGGCGCGACGCGCTGACGGTGCTCGCCGCGCTGGTCTACGCCGGCAGGCCGCTCACCGTGGAGGATCTGGCCGCGGCGCTGGGCTGGCCCCGGGAGCGCGCCGCCGCGGCCCTGGACATGGCGGAACACCGGCCGGACGTCACCGGCCCGCTCGTGCTGCGGCGCGCCGGCCCCGGCACGTACACCGTCAGCCCCGGAGAGGACCGTCTGAGTGCGGCGCAGCGCGCGGCGCTTCGTCCGGAGGAGTCGCGGGAAACGGCACATGGGGGGCCGGTCGTTGCCGGGCAAAGGGGCACGTCACCTACCCGTTAGCCTGACATGGTGATGATGGATGGCACGGCCAAGGCGGTCGCACGGGCGATCGCGGGGCCGGTTCTGCTGTGTGCCATCGTCATCGGGTTGTTCGCCATGCACGGGATTCAGCCCACTCCCGGGCCGGTGCGGATGCCCGGCGTCCTGACCCTGCACGACGGCGGGACCATGACGTCCGGGAGGGAGATGGCGGTCGTCGGCGCGCATTCGCCCACCAAGGCCGGGGCGCGCGACGGGCAGATGCCCGGTCATGGGGGGCATGGGGGCGGGGAGGTGTGCCTGGCGCTGCTGCTCGCCGGGCTGCTGGTGTTCTTCGTGGGCGGGGCGCTCGGGGCCTGCCTGAGCGTCCAGGCGGCCGTCGGCGGCGGGGTCGTGCCCCGGGCCGGGCCGAGGGTTCTGCCGCGCGGGCCTACTCTGGCGCGGCTCTGCGTGCTTCGGCGGTGAGATGCCCCGCGACGGCCTCGGCCGTCCACGGACAGTCACCGGACACAAGCACGGAGTAGTTCGCATGAAACGTTTCATCACCGTTCCCGCCGCCCTGGTGGCGGCCGGGGTGCTCGTCACCGGCTGCGGCGCGGGCGAGACCGGCCAGGAGTCGCAGGCGGGCGGCGGCCACATGTCGCCGACGATGTCGCCCACCACCATGCCCAGCACCATGCCCAGCGGCATGGCCTCTGCCATGCCCTCTGCCATGCCCACCGGTACGCCGTCCCCGCCGTACTCCGGGCAGGACGTCATGTTCGCCCAGATGATGATCCCCCACCACCGCCAGGCGGTGGAGATGGCCGGGCTGGCCGCGTCGCGGACCGCCGGCGCCGAGGTCAAGCGGCTCGCCGAGCGGATCGAGGCCGCCCAGGAGCCCGAGATCACGGCCATGAGCGGCTGGCTGGCCGACTGGGACATGCCGGTCGCCCACGACATGGCGTCGATGGGGCACGACATGCAGGGCATGATGTCCGACGGCGACATGCGCCGGCTCAAGGGCATGTCCGGCACCGCCTTCGACCGGGCCTTTCTCCAGATGATGATCGAGCACCACGAGGGGGCGATCTCGATGGCCGAGCAGGAACGGACGGCCGGGAGCTTCGCGCCCGCCAGGACGATGGCCGCGTCCATCGTCGAGAGCCAGAAGGCGGAGATCGCCACGATGCGGCGCCTCCTCGGGCGGAAGTAACCCGTTCACGTCCGGGGCGCGCGGTCCGCGCGCCCCGGACGCCGTCCCCTCTGAACGGCGGCGGAAGGCCGGACGCGCGGCACCGCCGACAAGGGCCGGAGCGGCGTGTGATCGCGATCTCTTTTCATGGTTTCCCGTGCCCGGCTCCCGATCTTGACCGGACAATCTAGGCACATTCGTCCAGAACTCATGGGAAGCGGTAGCCGGTGGCACCACACGAGCGTGTTCGTTCCGTCCTGGAGAACCGGCTGACGCAGCGGGCGATCATCGCGGTCATCGTCGTGAACGCCGTCACCATCGGGTGCGAGACCAGTTCGGCCCTGATGGACCGGGCGGGCGGCTTCCTGCACGTGGTCGACAGGGTGGCGCTGGGGATCTTCGCGCTGGAGCTGGCCGCGCGCCTGTACGCCTACCGCGGGGCGTTCTTCAAGGACCCGTGGAACTGGTTCGACGCCGTGATCGTGACGCTGGCGCTGATCCCGGCGTCCGGGCCGACGTCGATCCTGCGCGCGCTGCGCATCCTGCGGGCCCTGCGGCTGCTGTCGGTGGTGCCGAGCATGCGCCGGGTGGTGAGCGCGCTGCTGGCCGCCGTGCCGGGGATGGCCTCGATCATCGGGCTGCTGGTCCTGCTGATCTACATCGCGGCGGTGATCGCGACCAAGCTGTTCGGCGGCATCGCGCCGGAGCGCTTCGACGAGCTGCCCCGGTCGCTGTTCACGCTGTTCCAGATCATGACGGGCGACGACTGGGGCAGCACCGCGCAGGCCGTGATGGAACAGAAGCCCTGGGCGTGGATCTTCTTCATCGTCTACATCCTGATGTCCACGTTCGTGGCGCTGAACCTGTTCATCGCCGTCGTCGTGAACGCCATGAACGACGCCGAGCCCTCGCCCTCGGAGAACCGGGCCGAGGCGGAGCTGCGCGAGCTGAAGCAGGACATGGCCGTGCTCAACGCCAAGCTCGACCGGCTCCTCGCCCGGCCGAACGGGCATCAGCCCCGGTCCCGCACCCCGGCCTGACGCAAGGCCCGCCGCCGGGGAGACGGGCCTTGGCCAGAGGACGGGTCAGCTCGTCAGCAGGCCGATGCCCAGGGTCAGCACGCCCGCGGCGAGGCAGAGCGCGCCGATCCAGACGAGGACGATCAGGCGGTTCGGCCGGGTCACGTCGCGCCCGATGGAGGAGACGAAGAATCCGGCCGACATGAGGATGGCCGCGGCGGGGACGCCGAGCCGTGCGATCCACAGGGCGACGCCGCCGAGGCCGGTGTAGTCGACGTAGAGCTCGCAGACGAGGCTGAGGATGACGAGGACGCCGGCGTGGGCGTGCCCGGCCCGGGCGAACGCCTGCTGGAAGGGGGTCATCGGGATCTCACCGCGGACGATTCTGGTGAGGAACCAGCCGCCGAACTCGATGGTCACGATGGTGAGCAGGACGACGCCGGCGATCCACCGGGTCTCCTGGCCGAGCTGCAGGGAGGTCATGGTGCTCCTGTCGGGACATCAGTCGGAACCGATCACGCAGGCCCAGTGTGACCCGCGATGATCGATGCGGGCCCGCGCCGACCAGTGTCCCGGAGGGACTTCGGCAGGTCAGCGAGGACGACCTGATGCTCTTGGTCCGTTCACCCGGCGGTCAGCGGCCCGCCTCCAGCGCCGACTCCGGCAGGCCGAGCATGCGGGCGAGGTCGGACAGCTCGGCCTCGAACAGCGCCCCGGAGTGGTCGCCGATGACCCGCGTCAGCCCGAGCGACTCCACGCAGACCATGCCGAACAGCCGCAGCCAGCAGCGCGTGAAGGCGACCGCGGCCTCGGAGGACGGCAGGGGGATCTGCAGCCGTTCGAGCAGCCGGTCGGCCAGGGCCTCGCTCGCCGCCGGGTGGATGCCCGGCACGGTGGCGGACGCGCCGTACTCGTGCCAGACATGGAGGAAGATGTCGCCGAAGAACGCGCCGACCTGGGCGCGCGCCTGCCTGACCACGGCGTCGTCGTCCTCGGGGGTGGCCACGACGAGGGCGAGCTGGAACTCCGGCACATGCTCGACGGCCCAGCGGCGCAGGGCGCGGCTGGCCGCGATGAGCCGGCGGGCCGCGTCGGACTTGTCCTGCTCGTCGGTGGCGGAGGCGATGTACTCGGTGAGCTCGTCGAGGATGTCGACGATCACCGCGTCCATGAGCTTGCGATGGCTGTCGAAGTAGCGGTAGATGCCCGGCGGGGTCATCCCCATCTCGCGGGCCACCGCGCGGATCGTCAGGGCCTCGACGCCCTGGCTCGTCAGGATCTCGCGGCTCACGCTCATCAGTTCGCGCAGCGTGGCGTCGCGAACCCTCTGCCGGCGTGACGTGCTGCTGCTCATCGCGGCCCCTCCACGTGTCTGCTCCTCGTCCGGATCCCTCGGGCACCGTAGCGAATGATCCACTCCTGTCGCGTCAAGTGTTACCGGGTGTTAACTTTTGCTGCTGCCCTTCGCGGAAGCATCTGGGCACAACCAATGTTACCTTCATTCGTGAGAGTTTCCATGAGGGAGGCAGGCGAGTGGTAGCGGCCGTTCAGGAAACCAGGCGAGAGACGGACACGCACGGGGGTGCAGCTCTGATGGACGGCTCCGGGACACGGACGCCCGGTTCCCCGAACCCGCGCGAGCTGCTGGCGGCGGCGTGCCGGGAGGGCGACCAGCGGGCGTGGAGGGAGCTCATCAAGCTCTACACCCCTGTCGTGTGGTCCGTGGCCCGATCGTTCCGATTACGGGCGGCGGACTGCGAGGACGTCTGCCAGCTCGCCTGGCTGCGTGTGGTGGAGAACATCGACCGGCTGCGCGAACCGGCCAAGTTCGCGTCCTGGCTGGTCACGATAACCCGCCGTGAGGCGATCAAGCACATCGAACGGAACCGGCGGCACGTGCCCGTGGGGGACTACGCGCCGTTCGACGACCGGCCCGACGACACCGTGTCCGTGGAGGACGCCGTCATCGACCGCTGGCAGGACCCTCGCACGCTGGAGGCGTTCCGCGGCCTGGAGAAGCACCACCAAGCGTTGCTGGCCATGCTCATGCACGAGCCGGCGATGAGCTACGACGAGATCAGCGCCGCGCTGGGCATCCCCCGCGGCTCCATCGGCCCGACCCGGAACCGGATCCTGCGCCGTCTGCGCGAGAGCGTCCGGCCCGAACCCGCACTCGTCGGCTGACACGCCCCCGCGCGTCGGCACGACCCCACTCGCGTCGGCCGCCCGATCCGGTCTCCCGGACGGGCCTTCCTCACCTCCGCGCCCGCGGCGGGGGCGTTTCCCGCCCCGGTCCTATGGCGCGTCCCCATCTCATATGAAGTGACCGGTTCATACGTCTCATACCGTGAACCGGTCACTTTGTCATGCCTGCGGTAAGACGCCGTTCCAGATGGGAGGACCCATTTCCCGAGAAATCTCTCCAAAGGTGTATCCAGGCCGCCCACCGGCCTCTCTTTAACTAGTGAGAAGCGCGACAGGGACGGACACGGGAGGCACGGGTGACTCCGCGAGTGGCGGTCGTCGGCGGCGGGATAGCGGGTTTGTCCACCGCGTATCACCTGCGGGACGACGCGCGTGTGACATTGTTCGAGGCCGATTCCCGGCTGGGCGGCCACGCCAACACGATCGAGGTGCGCGAGGGTGAGAAGACCCTCGGCCTCGACACGGCGTTCATCGTGTACAACGAGGCGCACTATCCCATGCTGACCGAGTTCTTCCGCGAACTCGACGTGCCCACGCAGGACCACCCGGGTCGATTCTCCTTCTTCGACCTGGACCGCGGGCGCAGCTACGTGTCGGAGGATTTCGAGCGCACAGAAGAGGAGATCGCCCGGCGTTACGACGCCGATTTCACCGGCCTGTGGCGCGAGGCGCGCCGGTTCCAGACCGAGGCGCCGCGCGACTTCGTCAGGAAGCGCGCCGACATCCCCCTCGGCGAGTACCTGGACCGCAACGGCTACAGCGCCGCCTTCCGGTACGGCTTCGTGGTGCTGATCGCCACCGCCGCCTGGTCGGTGCCCGCCGAGCGGATCTGGGAGATGCCGGCGAGCACGGTCATCGCCTTCTTCTTCGCGCACGGCCACGAAGGGCTCGGCGGCCGGACCGCCCCCTGGCGCACGGTCACCGGCGGCAGCGTCTCCTACGTGCGCCGCGCGGCCGACCTGCTCACCCGCTCCGGCGCCGACCTGAGGCTCAACGCGCCGGTCAAGCAGGTCGCGCAGGACGGCGACCAGGTCGTCGTGCACGGCCCCGGCGGGCCGGAGCGCTTCGACCACGTGGTGCTCGCCACCCACGCCGACGACGCGCTGGCCGTGCTCGCCGAGCCGACCGCGGCCCAGCGGCGGCTGGAGGTCATCCGCTACCACGGCACCCGCACCGTCCTGCACACCGACGCCTCGGTGATGCCGGCCGACCGGGAGCGGTGGCGCAGCTGGAACTACGGCCGGGTCGGCGAGGGCGAGGACCAGCGGTCGTGGGTCGTGTACTACCTCAACGAGCTGCAGCACCTGCGGGCCGGCGCCGACTATTTCGTCACGCTGGACTGCCCGCTGCCGATCCGCGAGGACGCCGTGATCCAGGAAATGGCCTACCGGCACCCCGTCTTCACCACCGAGGTGCGCGCCCTCCAGCGCGACATCCACACGATCAACGACGACGGTTCCCGTATCAAGCTCGCCGGTTCCTATTTCCACTCCCGGAAGATGGGAATCGACATCATCGGCAGTCACGAATCGGCTTTCGACTCCGGCGCGGCCGCCGCGGATGCCGTTCGCCGCACGGCGGGAATCGCCCCGGCCCGCGCCTAGGCCGCCGAATCCCCGCCCCTTTTCCCAAGAACGCCAATAAACGGTCTGTAGCGAGGAATGCGATGAACAACCAGGTGACGGCGGCGACCGCCGGGCTGACCGAGACCGAGGTCCGTGAATGGCTGGTCGGAAAGCTGGCCCACCGGCTCGGCGTGCCGGCGGAACAGGTGGACGCCGACCAGTATTTCGACGAGTTCGACCTGGACTCGACCGAGGCGCTGGTCCTTTCCGGCGAGCTGGAGAACTGGCTCGGATTCGAGCTGGAGACCACCGCCCTCTGGTACCACCCGACCATCAACGAGCTCGCCGGCTACATCGTGGAGAAGCAGCGCGATGCGACGGCCCGATAGGAAGCCAGCCCGGACGGTGAGCCGGGTGGGGTCCGCCCCCGAGGACGCGCCGGCGGTGGTCCTGGTCCACCCGGGCGCGCTGCCGGCCACCGTCTACGCCGGCCTCGCCGCGGCGCTGTCCCCCGGGGCGGCCCTGCACGTGGTGAACCTCGAACACGTGCCGGAGTACTTCGAGGCGGCGCTGCGCGGCGGCGCCCCCGCCACCTCGATCCCGGCGCTGGCGGAGCGGATCGCCGCCGACCTGCGCGGCCAGGGACTGACCGCCGGCAGGTGGTGCCTGGCCGGATGGTCCTTCGGCGGCGTGGTGGCGCTCGAACTCGCCGGGCTGCTGGAGGAGCGGGAGCGCCCGTGCGCGCTGCTGGCCCTGGACAGCATCGCCCCCGTGCCCGAGTACACCCGGCTGGACGGCGACCTCGACGACGCCGGGGTGCTGCGCTGGTTCGCCATGTACCTGGGCGCCCGCCGCGGCGTGGCGGTGCCGCTGGACGGGCCGCTCCCCGATGACAGGGAGAAGGGGCTGCGGGAGGTCCTCGACCGGGCGCGTGCGGCCGGGGCGCTGCGGCCCGACACGACGCTGCCCGGCCTGCGCAAGGTGCTGGACACCTACCTGCAGGGGCTGGTCCGCAACAACCGCCTGGCCGTCGCCTGCGAGCCGCGCCGCTCGCCGGTGCCGGTGGTGCTGGTCAGGCCCGAGCACGGCCTGCTGGACGTGCCCGACCCGCTCGGCTGGGGCGGGCTGGCCGAGGACCTGACGGTGCTGGGCTGCCCCGGCGACCACTACACGATGCTGCACGATCGCGAGGCCGTGGACCGGATCGCCGGGACGGCGCTGGACCTCCTGGACGACCGGGCGGCCGCCGGCCCGCCCGCCGCGGGCATCGCGACGCTCTCGACCGGAACGGACCGTGTCATGGACAGCGAGAACACCTCCCCCACGCGGACGGGCGACACCCCCATCGCGATCGTCGGCCTCGGCGCGCTCTTCCCGCGCTCGGGCGACCTGCGCGAGTTCTGGGGCAACGTCGTCGACGCCGTCGACTGCATCGAGGACGTGCCGGAGACCCACTGGCGCGTCGAGGACCACTACGACCCCGACCCCAAGGCCCCGGACAAGACCTACGCCAAGCGTGGCGGGTTCATCCCCACGGTGCCGTTCAACCCGCTGGAGTTCGGCCTGCCGCCGAACACCCTCGAGGTCACCGACGTGCTGCAGTTGCTCAGCCTGGTGGTGGCCAAGCAGACCCTCGCCGACGCGGGCGCGCCCGGCTCCGAGTGGTACAAGCCGGAGCGGACCGGCGTCGTGCTCGGCATCACCGGCGCGAACTCGCTGACCCAGCCGCTGGCGACCCGTCTGCAGACCCCCGTGCTGAAGGAGGTCGTCCGCAGCTGCGGTCTCACCGAGCGCGACGCCGAGGAGATCGCCGCCAAGTTCGTCAAGGCGTTCGCGCCGTGGGAGGAGCACTCCTTCCCCGGCATGCTCGGCAACGTCGTGGCCGGCCGCGTCGCCAACCGCTTCGACCTCGGCGGCACGAACTGCACCGTGGACGCGGCGTGCGCCAGCTCGCTCGCGGCCGTCCACATGGCGGCGGCGGAGCTGATCTCCGGCCGGGCCGACCTGATGCTCACCGGCGGCTGCGACGCCGAGAACACGATCCTGATGTACCTGTGCTTCTCCAAGACGCCCGCGTTCTCCAAGGCGGGGGCGATCCGTCCCTTCGACGAGACCGCGGACGGCACGCTGATCGGCGAGGGCCTCGGCATGCTCGCGCTCAAGCGCCTGGCGGACGCCGAGCGCGACGGGGACCGTGTCTACGCGGTGCTGCGCGGCATCGGCACCTCCAGCGACGGCCGGTACAAGAGCATCTACGCGCCGCGCAAGGAAGGCCAGATGGTCGCGCTGCGCCGGGCCTACGAGGACGCGGGCTTCGGTCCCGAGCAGGTCGGGCTGGTGGAGTGCCACGGCACCGGCACGCCGGTCGGGGACCTCACCGAGGTCGGCGCGCTGCGCGAGGTGTTCGCCGCGGCGGGCGCGGGCCGCGAGGCCGTCGCGCTCGGCAGCGTCAAGAGCCAGATCGGGCACACCAAGGCCGCCGCGGGCGCGGCCGGCATGATCAAGACGTCGCTCGCGCTGTACCACAAGCTGCTGCCGCCGACGATCAACGTGACCGAGCCGCGGGGCGCGATGGAGTTCGGCTCCTCGCCGTTCTACGTCAACACCCGCACCCGGCCGTGGATCACCGATCCCGCGCGTCCGCTGCGGCGGGCCGCGGTCTCCTCCTTCGGGTTCGGCGGCACCAACTTCCACTGCGTCCTGGAGGAGCACGACCCCTCCGGCGCCGCGCTGACGGTGCTGCACCGGACGTCGCGGGTCCACCTGTGGCACGGCACGGACCCCGAGGCCCTGCTGAAGGCGGTCCAGGACGACCCGGCCGGGCTGGACGACACGGCGCCGGTGCCCGCCGGGCACGCGCGGCTCGCCGTGGTCGCCCGCGACGAGGCCGAGCTGGACCGGCTGCGCGGGCAGGCGTGCGCGCGCCTCGCCGAGAACCCCGGCGTGGCGGCGTTCGAGCTGCCCGGCGGCGCCTTCTACCGCCGCGCCGCGGCGGCGCCCGGCAAGGTCGGCGCGCTGTTCGCGGGCCAGGGCAGCCAGTACGTCTCCATGGCGGCGGAGGCGGCGCTCGCGGTCCCGCCGGTGCGGGCCGCGTTCGACGCGGCGGCGGCGCACTTCGCGGACGCCGAGCCGCTGGGACGGGTGGTCTTCCCGCCGCCCGCGTTCGACGAGGACGGCAGGCGCCGTCAGGACGACGCGCTGCGGCGCACGGACTACGCCCAGCCCGCCATCGGCGCCGTCTCCGCCGGGCAGTACACCTTCCTCAAGGAGCTCGGCTTCGCCGCCGAGGGCGCGCTCGGCCACAGCTTCGGCGAGGTGACCGCCCTGTGGGCGGCGGGGAGCCTCACCACCGAGCAGTTCTTCCGGCTGGCCAGGGAACGCGGCGCGGCGATGGCGGAGCGCGGCGAGGGCGACGACCCGGGCACGATGGCCGCCGTCCCGGCGGGCCTGCCGGAGGTCGAGCGCCTGCTCGACGGGCACCCCGACGTCGTCGTCTGCAACGTCAACGCGCCCGACCAGATCGTGGTCGGCGGCGGACGCGACGCGGTCGCGGCCTTCGTCGAGGCGTGCGCGGCGGCGGGGGTGAAGGCGAGCCCGCTGCCGGTGGCGGCGGCCTTCCACACCCGTTACGTCACGCACGCGGTCGAGCGGTTCGCCTCGGCGGTCGCCTCGGCGGTCGTCGCGCCCCCGGCCATCACGGTCTACGCCGACACCGAGGGCGCCTCGTACGGCGCCGACACCGGCGAGAACGCGCGCGTTCTCGTCCAGCAGCTCGCCCGCCCCGTCGGCTTCGCGCCCCGGGTCGAGCAGATGTACCGCGACGGATACCGGGTCTTCGTCGAGTTCGGGCCGAAGAAGGTCCTGACCGGCCTGGTCCGGCGGATCCTCGCCGACCGTCCCGACGTGGTCGCGCTGTCGGCCGACGCCGGGCCCGGCGGTGACAGTGACCACGCACTCAAGCAGCTCGCCGCGCGCCTGGCCGTCCTCGGCCTGCCGCTGACCGGTTTCAACCGCTACACCGCGACGGCGGCCGAGCCGCCGCACTCCGAGGGGATGACGATCCAGTTGAACGGTGTGAACTACGTGCCCGAGGCGCGCCGCCGCGAGTACCGTGACGCACTCGAGAACGGGTACACGGTGGAGGGGACGTCCGCGGAGGGCGCCGCCACCGAGACCGCCCCGGCCACGGGCCAGACCAACGGCCACGCCGCCAACGGGCACGGCTCGAACGGGCACGTCAACAACGGGCACAGCGCCAACGGCCACAGCTCGAACGGACACGGCACCAACGGCCACAGCTCGAACGGGCATGGGGCCGGCGGGCACAACGGCAACGGGCACCCGGCGCCCGGCGCGGCGCCGAGCGTGGGCGCCATCGCCGCCAGCCACCTCGCCATGCACGGGGAGTACCTGCACAGCCAGCTCCGCCTGTCCGAGCGCCTGACCAACCTCGTCGAGGAGGGCAGCCGCCAGGACGCCGGCCCGTCGGAGAACACGATCGCCGGCATCACCGCCGTCACCGAGCACAGCCTGGCCATCGGCCAGAGCCACGTCTGGGCCAGCGAGGTGCTGCGCAGCTTCGCCCAGCTCGAAACGACCATGATCGCGCCGGACCGCGCGGCCGGAGGCGACCTGGCGGGCCCGTCCCTGCCCCAGGCCGTCGCGCCGTCGTACGAGCTGCGCGCCATCGGCTCCCGTCCGGGCGCCTGGCCGCAGGAGGCGGAGACCGGGTACGACGGGCGGAACGGCAACGGCCACAACGGCTACGCCGCCAACGGGCACCAGGCTCAGGGCCACACCGCCACGCTCGCCCCCGCCGCCCCGGTCGCCTTCGCCGAGGCCCCCGTCCAGGCTCCCGCCCCGGCTCCCGTCGTGGAGACCACCCCCGTCGCCACGGCCCCCGCTCCGGTCGCCGCGGCGCCCGCCCCCGCTCCGGCCCCCGCGCAGGCCCCGGTGCAGGCCGGCGCCGCCCCGGCCGCGGCCGACGCCGCGACCGTCCAGGCCGCCCTGCTGTCCATCGTCGCCGAGAAGACCGGCTACCCCACCGACATGCTCGACCCCTCGATGGACGTGGAGGCCGACCTCGGCATCGACTCCATCAAGCGCGTGGAGATCATGGGCGCGCTGCGCGAGTCGTTCCCCGGCTCGCCGTCGGTGAGCCCCGAGCGGCTCGCCGAGCTGCGAACGCTCGAGGACATCGTCCAATTCATCGCGGGAGCGGCGGCCGAGCCGACCGGGGCGGAGGTGGTGAACGGCCCAAAAGCTGAGGCCCTGCCGCGGATCGACCGCCGGCAGGCCCGTCTGACCCGGCTCCCGGTCCCCGACCGGCAGGAGGACGCCTACAGAGACGCTCCGCTGGCCCTGGTGACCGGGGCCGGCGGGCCGCTCGCCGACGCGGTGGCCGCCAGGCTCCGGTCCGCCGGGTGGCGTACGGCCGGGCCGGACGCCGCGGAGGACGGGCTCGACCTGGTGCTGTACCTGGCGCCGGAGCGGGTGGACGGCACGCCCGCCGCCCTGGCCGCGCTGCGCGAGACGGCGATGCTGGCCCGCGACACCCAGCGCGCGCTGGAGTCGACGGCCGGCCGGTCCGCCTTCGTCACGGTGACCCGCCTGGACGGCCGCCTCGGCGTCACCCCGAACGCCGGGCCCACGGGCGACGACGGCCTCGCGACCGTCGCGCTCGGCGGGGTGTCCGGCCTGGTCAAGACCCTCGCCATCGAGGCGCCCACCGTGTTCTGCCGGGCGATCGACGTCGAGGCCGGGCTCGCCGACGAGCGGGTCGCCGAGATCGTCCTGGCCGAGCTGTACGACCCGCGGGCCGGGCTGCGCGAGGTGGGTCACACCGCCGACGGCGCCCGGTGGACGACGACGCTCACCGGCGAAGGGCCTCAGGCGGCGCCGGTGGCGCCGCCCGGAGAGGGCGACCTGCTGGTGGTGACCGGCGGCGGGCGCGGCGTGACGGCCGCGTGCGTGGTCGAGCTCGCCCGGCGGCACGGCACAGGTCTGCTGCTCCTCGGCCGCACGCCGCTGGCCGACGAGCCGGAGTGGGCCCGCGAGGTGCCCCTGGACCGGCTGAAGGCGGCCATCGCGGCGGCGCTCAAGGCGGGCGGGGCGAAGGTGACCCCGCGCGACGTCGAGCCCCGCTTCCAGGAGCTGAAGGCGCAGCGCGAGATCCGCACGACCCTGGCGCTGGTGGCCGAGGCCGGAGCGGCGGCGACGTACGTGCCGGTGGACGTGACCGACCCCGCCGCCGTCCGCGCGGCGCTCGCGCCCTACCGGGACCGCGTGGCCGGGGTCGTGCACGGCGCGGGCGTCCTCGCCGACCAGCTCATCGTGGACAAGCGCCCGCAGGACGTCGACCGGGTGCTCGGCACCAAGCTCGCGGGCCTCGCGGGCGTGCTCGCCGCGCTGGACGCCGACCGGCTGCGCCACGTCGTGCTCTTCTCCTCGGTGGCCGGGTTCTTCGGCAACCAGGGGCAGGCCGACTACGCGATGGCCAACGAGGCGCTCAACCGCATCGCCTCCCGGCTGCGCGGCGCGCACCCCGGCGCGAGGGTGACCTCGATCAACTGGGGCGCGTGGGACGGCGGCATGGTCACCCCCGAGCTCGCCCGGCTCTTCGCCGAGCGCGGGGTGGACCTGATCCCGCTGGAGACCGGGGCGTGGATGTTCGCCGAGCAGTTCGACGCCGAGCGCGGCGGCGACCTGGTCTGCGTGATCGGCCCGGACAAGCCGCTGTCGGAGGCCGAGCCTCCGGCGCTGCCCGCGGGCGGGGTCACGGTGACCCGGGACCTCGGCACGCTGGCCGGGGAGCCCGTGCTCGCGAGCCACTGGATCGGGAACCAGCCGGTGCTGCCCGCCACGGTGGCGCTCGGCGGGATCCTCGCCACCGCCTGGGAGGCGACCGGCTCGCGGTCCGCCGCCGCCCGGGACTTCACCGTCCTGAAGGGCGTGGTGTTCGGCGCCGAGGCGCCCGAGGCCTTGCGGTTCACGCTCACGCCGGACGGCGAGGGCACGCGGGTCGAGGTGCGCGACGAGACCGGCCGTCCCCGCTACCGGGCGGTCGTGGACCACGCGGTCCCGGCTCCGGCGCCGGTGGGCGGCCTGCCCGCCCTCGACGCGGGCGAGGACTGCGCGGCCTACTCCGACGGCACCCTGTTCCACGGCGAGGTCCTGCGCGGCCTGCGCCGGGTGCTGGACCCGGGACGGCGCATGGTCCTGCGCGCCGAGCTTCCCCCCACCCCGTTCGCCGCCGGCGCCTACGGCACCGGCGACTACGACCCGGTGCTCGCCGACCTGCTGCTGCAGGCCGTGCTGGTCTGGGTGCGCCGGCACACCGGCCAGGCCAGCCTGCCCGCGGGCGTGGGCCGCGCCGAGGTCCACGCGCCGATCCCGGCGGGCGAGCCCTTCCTCATCGTGGTCGACGAGGCCACCGTCAGCGGGCCGCTGGTGCGCTGCACGGTCACCGCGTGCGACGGCGACGGGCGGGTCCTCACCCGGTTCGCCGGGGTCCAGGCGATCTGCCGCGACGGCGTCGCGCAGTAAACGCCCCTCGTTCGAGAGCGGATGGAGAGTCATGTCCACGCCAGAGCATGTTGCGGATACCGGACAGGAACCCGTAGCGATCGTCGGGATCGCCTGCCTGCTGCCAGGCGCCGACACACCCGAGCAGTTCTGGGCCAACCTGCGGTCCGGGGTGGATCTGCGCCGCCCCGGCGGCCGCGAGATGTTCGGCACGGACGACGCCGTCCCCGGCGGGTGGGGTGACCCGGAGCACCGGGTCACCGCCACCCGGGGCGGGTTCGTCACCGAGCCGCCCATCGACCTGACCGGCCTGCGCGTCCCCGCGGCGACGCTGGACCGGCTGGACAAGGTGGTCCGGTGGCCCCTGCACACCGCCCGCCGCGCCCTGGCGGACGCCGGCATCGCCGAGGACGCCGCCGTCCTGGCGCGCACCGGCGTGATCCTGGGCAACTACGCCTTCCCGACCGAGACCTCGGTGCGCGCCTGCGTGCCGCTGGTCAGGAACGCGGTGACCGCCGGCCTGCGCCGCGCCGGCCTCGACCTGCCGGAGACCGCCGGGACGGCGACCGGGGAGGAACCCGCGGAGCTGTGGCCGTTCGGCCTCCCCGCGACCGTGGTGGCCGACGCCCTGGGTCTCGGCGGCGCCCGGCTGACCCTGGACGCGGCGTGCTCCTCCGCGCTCTACGCGCTGGCCCTGGCCCAGCGGCAACTGTCGACGGGCCGGGCCGACGTGATGCTCGCCGGCGCGGTGTGCGCGCCGGACCCCCTTCTCATCCACCTGTCCTTCTCCGACCTGAAGGCCTACCCCGCCGACGGGGTGAGCCAGCCGTTCGACGCCCGGTCGCAGGGCATCGTGACCGGGCAGGGCGCCGGGATCTTCGTGCTCAAGCGCCTGTCGGACGCCCGGCGGGACGGCGACCACGTCCACGCGGTGCTCGGCCCGATCGGGCTCAGCAACGACGGCGCGGGCGGGCACCTGCTCACCCCGCGCAAGGACGGCCAGGTCGAGGCGTACCGCCGCACGTACCTGGACCACGGCGTCGACCCGGCGCAGATCGACTACATCGAGTGCCACGCCACCGGCACGCCGATCGGCGACAGCACCGAGCTGCGCGGCCTGGCCGAGTTCTTCGGCGGGCGCGGCGGGGTGCCGCCGCTCGGCTCGGTGAAGGCCAACGTCGGCCACCTGCTGACCGTGGCGGGCTTCACCAGCGTGCTCAAGGCGATCCTGGCGCTGCGGCACGGGATCATCCCGGCCACGCCGGGCGTCGCCGAGCCGCTGCGCCCGGCCGAGGCGCTGCCCGCCGCCGGCCGGGTCGTGGTGTCCGAGCGGCCCTGGCCGCTCCCCCGGGTCGAGCGCGACCCCGGCCACCGGGTGGCCGCGGTGTCGGCGTTCGGCTTCGGCGGCACCAACGCCCACGCGATCCTGACGACCGACGAGGCGGCCGGCGTCCTGCCCTCGGGCGGCGCCGCCACCGGCGGTCGGCTCGCCGTGGTCGGGCTCGGCCTGCGGGCCGGACCGCTGACCGGCGTCGCGGAATGGCGGCGCGCCGCGCGCACGGGCACGCCCGCGCTGGTGGAGCGTCCCGGGCACCGCTGGTACGGCCTGCAGGACGGCGACCCCGCGCCCGCCACCGGCGACCACGCCGGCGCGGCCGGGTACGCCGACACGATCGACGTGGACGCCCGCGCCTACCGCATCCCGCCGGGCGAGCTCGGCCACGCCAACCCGCAGCACCTGCTGCTGTTCGAGGCGGCCGAGCAGGCGCTCGCCGACGCCGGGTACGACGAGCGGCCGTCGGGGCGGCGCGCGAACCAGCTCCCGGAGCGGCGGGTGGCCGTGGTCGTCTCGATGGAGCTGGAGCCGCGCACCCACACCCACCGCGCGCGGTTCGACATCGGCGCCCACGTGCGGGCCGAGGTCGAGAGGTCCGGGCTGGCGCTGGACGACGAGGCCGTGGACCGGCTGGAGGCCGCGGTGCGCGGCGCGGTGCACGACCCGATCGGCGCCAACGAGGTGCTCAGCTACATCGGCAACATCATGGCCAGCCGCATCTCCTCCTCCCGCAACCTCACCGGGCCGTCCTTCACGGTGGCCGCCGACGCCACCGGCGGCGCCCGCGCCCTGGAGGTCGCCCAGCTCCTGCTGCTCGACCCGACGGTGGAGGCCGTCCTGGTCGGCGGGGTGGACCTGGCGGCGGGCATCGAGAACGTGGCCGCGAGGACGGCGCTCGCCCGGGCGGAGGGCGGCCTGCCGCCGGTGCCGGGCGACGCCGCCGCCGCGGTCGTGGTCACCCGGCCCGGCGACGCGCGCGGCCGGCGGGTCTACGCCACCATCGAGTCGATGGCGGTGTGCTCCGACCCGGCCGGTCCGGGGGCCGCGCTGGCCGCCGCCGCGGGCGCGAGCCTGTCCGCCGCGGGCCTCGGCCCGCAGGACGTGGACTACCTGGAGCTGGCCTCCCCGGCGACCCCCGAGGTCACGGGAACGCTGGCCGCCGCCTACCCGGCGGACGGCGGGGACGGCGAGGGCTGCCTGATCGGCGGCGCCGCCGCGCTCGCCGGGGACTCCCAGCAGGCGTCCGTGCTCACCGCCCTCGTCAACGCGGCCGGGTGGCTGCACACGGCCGAGCTGCCCGCCACCCCCGAGCCGCTGCGCGAGGCGCTGGACGGCCTGCCGCCGACCCGGCTCGAGGTGTCGGCGGACCCGGCGCCGTTCCTGCGCCGCGCGCACGACCGGCCGCGGATCGCCGCCGTGGCCGCCTGGGACGGCCGCGCGCTGGCGGGCGGCGACACCGCCGCCCACCTGGTGCTGGCCGGCGCGGACACCCGCGGCGCGGCGGTGGAGGCCGACTGGCGGGACGCCCCCGGCCACCTGATGCTCGCGGTCAGCGCCGACGACGCGGGCGCGATGACCGACCTGGTGCGCCAGTACCGGTCCGCGCTCGACCACGGCCGCGACCCGTGGGAGCTGGTCCGCGAGGCCGCGCCGCGCGGCGGGTCGCGGCGGTACACGGCGGTGCTGGTCGCCGCCGACGGGGAGCGGCTGCGCCGCGAGCTGGACGCCGCCGAGCGCGACCTGCCGTCCGTGCTGGCGAACGGCGGCGAGTGGGCGACCCCCGCGGGCAGCTTCTGCACCGCGCGCCCGGTCGGCGAGGGACGCGTCGCGTTCGTCTACCCCGGCGCCTTCACCGGCTACCCGGGCATGGACCGCGACCTGTTCCGCCTGTTCCCCGGCCTGCTGGAGCGCTTCGAGCGCGAGGCCGACCGGCCGCGCGACCGGTTCAAGCACCGCTGGCTGTACCCGCGCGGCTCCCGTCCCCTGGGGCGGCGCGACCTGATGCGGCACGAGGAGCGGCTGATCGACGAGATCCCCGTGCTGCTCGCCGCCGGCACCAACACGGCGGTGCTGCGCACCCAGCTCCTGCGCGACGTGCTCGGCGTCACCCCGCACGGCGGGTTCGGCTACAGCCTCGGGGAGAGCAGCATGCTCTTCGCGATGGACGTGTGGGCCGCCGCCGCCCGCGACGACGCCAAGCTCGCCGCCACGCCCCTGTTCCGCGACCGGCTGCGCGGCCCCAAGCACCTGGTCCGCGAGACGTGGGCGCTGCCCGAGGACACCCCGGACGCGCAGGTGTGGGCGAGCTACCTGCTGCTGGCCGGCCCCGAGGCGGTCGGCGCGGCGATGGAGGGCCTGGACCGCGTCTTCCTCACCCACGTCAACACCCCGGGCGAGGTGGTCGTCGGCGGCGACCCGGCGCAGATCCGCGAGCTGATCCGCCGGGCGGGCTGCCAGGCCGCCAAGGCCCCGGCCAACCACGTCATGCACTGCCCGATGGTCGACCCGGGCCTCGCCGAGCTGGCCGAGCTGAACCGGTACCACGCCGGCACGCCCCACCCGTCGCTCGAACTGCTGTCGGCCTTCGACTACGACACCGTCGACCCGGCGGACCTGGAGACCGTGGCGACGCGGATCGCCTGGACGCTGCGCAGCACCATCGACTTCGCGCGCCTGACCCGCGTCGCGCACGACCGCGGCTTCCGGTTCTTCGTCGAGGTCGGCCCCGGCGCGACCTGCACCCGCTGGATCGGCGAGACCCTCGCCGGCCTGCCGCACGTGGCCGTCTCGGTGGACCGCCGGCACACCTCGGTGAGCGGCGCGCTGGCCCAGGCCCTGGCCCGGCTGGCGAGCCACGGCCTGCCCGTGGACCTCGGACGGCTGCTGGGCGGCGCCGAGCAGGCGGGCGCGGCGCCGGCGGAGCGGCGGCTGATCCGCACCGTCCCGTGCGGCGGCGAGTCGATCGTCGAGCGGGTCGCCGACCGTGCCACCCCCGTTCTCGACCGTGCCACCCCTGTTCTCGCGACGGCCGGGCACGACGCCCCGGTCGCCGCCGACGCCGAGGAGGCGCCTGCCGTCATGCCCGACCCGATCGTCTACTGGCCCGAGGACATGACCGTCTGGGACCTCGACGCCGAGGACGTCATCACGCTCGAAGGCGAGCCGTTCGTCTTCGTCCCCGACCCGCCCGCGCCCCAGGCGGTGCCCGCGCCGGCGCCCGTCCCCTTCGCCGCGCCCACGGGCCGGCACGAGACCCCGGTCCGCCGGGTGCGTCCCCCGCGCGCCGGGTCCTGGAACCCGCGCGGGCGCCGCCCGGCACCCGAGGCCCTGACCGGCACCGTGGCGTCCATGGCGGCCTGGGTCGCCGAGGCGCACCGCGCCGCGCTGCGCGCCCACGACGCGATCCTCGACGGCGCGGTCACGCGGCTCGAACTCGCCACGTCCGGCACCGTCACCGCCCTTCCCCCCGTGCCGCCCGCGGGCGGCGACCTGCCGGAGGGGCCGCGGCCGGTGCTGGACGAGGCCGACCTGCTGGAGTTCGCCACCGGCGAGGTGGCCAACGTGTTCGGCCCGGCGTTCGCCGAGGTGGACGCCTACCCCACCCGCACCCGGCTGCCCGCGCCGCCCTACCACTTCGTCACCCGCGTGACCGCGCTGGAGGGCCGCACGGGCGTGTTCGAGCCGTCGTCGATCACCACCGAGTACGACGTGCCCGCCGGGGCCTGGTACGGCGTGGACGGCCTGGTGCCGTGCGCGGTGACCATCGAGGCCGGGCAGTGCGACCTGCTGCTGATCAGCTACCTCGGCATCGACCAGCGCCACCGCGGCGACCGCGTCTACCGGCTGCTGGACAGCAAGCTGGTCTTCCACGGCCCGCTGCCGCGCGAGGGCCAGACCCTGCGGTACGAGATCAAGATCAAGCGGTTCGTGTGGAACGGCGACGCGCTGCTGTTCTTCTTCGGCTACAAGTGCTACGCCGACGGCGAGCTGATCCTGGAGCTGCTCGACGCCTGCGCCGGCTACTTCACCCAGGCCGAGCTGGACAACTCCCTCGGCGTGGTGCTGTCGGAGTCCGACAAGGCCCGGCGCGCCGCGCTGGAGCGGACCTGGTTCAAGCCGCTGGCCCGCACCGAGCGCACCGCGCTGAGCGGCGCCGACCTGGCGCTGCTCGCCGAGGGGCGCCGCGCGGAGGTGTTCGGCCCGCAGTACGACCAGGGCGACGCCAACCCGTCGGTGCGGCTGCCCGGCGAGATGCTCCGCATGATCGACGAGATCCCGTCGATCGACCGCCTCGGCGGGCCGTGCGGGCTCGGCGAGCTGACCGCCGTCAAGCGGCTCGAACCGGACGGCTGGTACTTCACCTGCCACTTCCCCGGCGACCCCGTGCTGGCCGGCTCGCTGGTGGCCGAGGGCGCGGTGCAGCTCCTGCAGACGTACGCGATGTACCTGGGCATGAACCTGGTGCTGCCGGACGCCGAGTTCCAGTCGGTGCCGGGGCTGCAGACCGAGGTCAAGGTGCGCGGGCAGATCACCCCGGGCACGAGCGAGATCCGCTACCAGGCGGAGATCATCGGGCTGACCCTGCTCCCCCGGCCCACCGTGATCGCCGACATCACCGTGTACGACGGCGACAAGCCGATCGTGGCGATGCGCAACTTCGGCGTCCAGCTCCGCGAGAAGCCGGGCGCGCCCTACCGTCCCGGCCCGGGCGGGGTGCCCGAGGACCTGGGCAGGCGCAACGCCAAGGGCGAGATCGCGTTCATCAACGAGCTGCACCTGGCGCACGCCGCCAAGGGCGACCTCGGCACCGCGATGGGCCCGGAGTTCGACGTCTACCGCGACCGCAGGGCGCCGCACATCCCGAACGGCGACTTCCAGTTCGTCGACCGGATCATGGCGCTGGAGGGCACGCGGGGCAGGCTGACGCCCGGCGCGAAGATGGTCACCGAGTACGACTCGCCGCCCGAGGCCTGGTACTACGCCGACAGCCCGACCGGCGGCATGCCGAACGCCGTGCTCATGGAGACCTCGCTGCAGGCGGCCATCCTGTGCGGCTACTACCTGGGCGCGACGCTGGCCAGCCCCGAGGACGAGTTCGCGATCCGCAACCTGGACGGCAAGGCCACCCTGGTCCGCGACGTGGACCTGCGCGGCAAGACCATCAGGCAGCGGACGACCATGCTGTCCAGCCAGGCGGTCACCGGGGCGACGCTGCAGAGCTTCCGGTACGAGCTGCTGGCCGACGACGAGGTGTTCTACGCCGGCGAGTCGCTGTTCGGCTACTTCACCGAGGCGGCGCTGAGCAACCAGGTCGGCCTGGACTCCGGCAGGTACGTCGCGCCGTGGCTGGAGGAGCAGACCGGCCTCGACCCGGCCCGGGTGCGCCGGCTGGAGCTCCCCGCCGGCGACTCCCGGCGGGAGCGGCGGCCAGGGCTGCGGCTCGGCGACGGGCACCTGGGCCTGGTCGACGAGGTGACGCTGGTCGCCGACGGCGGCGCGCACGGCAAGGGCTACCTGTTCGGCCGCCGCGCCATCAACCCCGCCGACTGGTACTTCACCTGCCACTTCCACCGCGACCCCGTGATGCCAGGGTCGCTCGGCGTGGAGTCGGTGCTCCAGGGCCTGCAGGCCTTCGTGATCGAGACCGGCCTCGCCGACGACATCCCCGGCGCGCGGTTCGCCTCCGCGGTGGACGTGCCCATGGGCTGGAAGTACCGCGGCCAGATCCTGCGCGAGGACCGCGAGATGACGTTCGACCTGCACGTCAAGGAGGTCCGCCGCGAGGAGGACCGCCTGGTCGTCATCGCCGACGCCAGCGTGTGGAAGCCGGGGCTGCGCATCTACGAGCTGACCGATGTGGCCATCGAGGTCCGGGCCGGCGCGTCCGGCCGGGAGGAGTGAACCCCATGACCGTCACCGTCCAGACCGGCGCCGCGCCCCGCACCACGGGCGTGGTCCGCACCGACCCGGCCGGGGTGCACGAGGCCCTGGCCCGCCTGGAGCAACCCGTCTACGTGGTCCGCACG
The DNA here is from genome assembly GCF_014200435.1 of Sphaerisporangium krabiense. NCBI lineage: Bacteria > Bacillati > Actinomycetota > Actinomycetes > Streptosporangiales > Streptosporangiaceae > Sphaerisporangium > Sphaerisporangium krabiense. The sequence goes on from NZ_JACHBR010000001.1 coordinate 1,530,708, forward strand.
GGCGCCGGGATCGGCGTGAGCAACGCCCGCCCGGCGGACACCGGGGCGATCGTCGCCGCGGCCGGCCCGCTGCCCCCCGAGCGCCTCGGCGACGCCGGGTTCCGCGCCCGGCACGGCCTGCGCTACGCCTACATGGGCGGCGCGATGGCCGGCGGCATCGCCTCGGAGGACCTGGTGATCGAGCTGGCCAAGGCCGGCACCCTGGGGTCCTTCGGCGCGGCGGGGCTGCTGCCCGAGCGCATCGAGCGGGCGCTGAAGCGCTTCGCCGCCGAGATCCCCCGCCTGCCGTACGCGGTCAACCTGATCCACGCGCCGAGCGAGCAGGAGCTGGAGCGCGCGGGCGTGGAGCTGTTCCTGCGCCACCGGGTGCGCTGCGTGGAGGCGTCCGCCTTCATGGACCTCACCCCGCACATCGTGCGCTACCGGGTCGCGGGCCTCTACCGCGACCCGCAGGGCCGCCCGGTCGCCGGGAACCGGGTGATCGCCAAGGTGTCCCGGCCGGAGGTCGCCGAGCGGTTCCTGCGGCCCGCGCCCGAGTCCGTGGTCGCGGACCTGCTCGCCCGGGGCCTGGTCACCGCCGAGCAGGCCGAGCTGGCCCGCGTGGTGCCGATGGCCGACGACATCACCATCGAGGGCGACTCCGGCGGGCACACCGACCGGCGCCCGCTGGTCGCGCTGTTCCCGGTCATCGCCGCCCTGCGCGACGAGGCCCAGCGCCGCACCGGGTACCCCGTGCGGCTCGGCGCGGCGGGCGGGCTCGGCACCCCTGCCTCCATCGCCGCCGCCTACGGGCTCGGCGCCGACTACGTCGTGGTCGGCTCGGTCCACCAGGCGTGCCTGGAGTCCGGCACCTCCCCCGCCGTGCGGGCGATGCTGGCGGAGGCCGGGGTCGCCGACTGCGACATGGCCCCGGCGGCCGACATGTTCGAGCTGGGCGTGGACCTGCAGGTGCTGCGCAAGGGCACCATGTTCCCGATGCGGGCCCGCCGCCTCTATGAGCTGTACAAGCAGTACGACGGTGTGGAGGCCCTGCCCGCCGGCGAGCGGCGCAAGCTGGAGACCCAGGTCTTCCGCCGCCCGCTGGACGACATCTGGGCCGACGTCCAGGAGTACTTCGCCCGGCGCGACCCCGACCAGCTGGAGCGGGCCGGGCGGGAGCCCCGCCGCAAGATGGCGCTGATCTTCCGCTGGTACCTCGGCATGGCGTCGCGGTGGGCGACCGTCGGCGAGGGCGACCGGGTGGCCGACTACCAGGTCTGGACGGGGCCGGCGATCGGCGCGTTCAACGCCTGGACCGCCGGCACGCCGCTCGCCGCGGTGGAGAACCGGCGGGTGGCCCTGGTGGCGTCCGAGCTGATGCGCGGGGCCGCGTTCACCGGCCGCGTCCAGCAGCTCACGCTCGGCGGCGTCCGGCTCCCCGCGTCGGTCCGCTCCTACCGCCCCGCAAGCCTCCGCGAGACGTCCGAGGTCGTGGCGGCATGACCGAGCTGACCCTGGACGCCCTCCCCGCACCCCCCGGCGTGCCAGAAGCGGATTCACTCACGCCTCAGTGCTCGACCGGCTCTCCTACCCCCCAACCCCTGACCGCTTCGCCCACCTCCTCCGGCCTGCCCGGGCCGGTGGCGCGGTACGCGGTGGCGGCCGGGCTGGACCGGTCGCTCGGCGACCCGGCGTCCGCGGCGAGCCCCTTCGGGTTCGCGGCGGCGGCGGCCCGCGACGAGGCCGCGGCGTTCCCCGCCGAGCTGTCCGCCGCCGCGGGCCCGGCGCTGCGGCTGTCGTACGTGCCCCGCGCCGACGGCGGCACGCTGGACGCCGCCGACGAAACGCTGATGACCGTCCGGGCGGCGGCCCGCAGGGACCTGACCGTGATGCCCGCCACGATGTTCGGCATCACGGCCGCGACCTGCGTGCTGCTGGCCGGGGACGCGGCGCAGCGGGCCCGCGTGACCGAGCTGCTTCGCCGGGGCGGCGCGGTGGGCTTCGCGCTCACCGAGGACGGCCACGGCAGCGACCTGCTGGCCAACGAGTGCCGGCTGGAGCCGGACGGCGAGGGCGGGTACCGGCTGTGGGGCCGCAAGTGGCTGGTGGGCCTCGGCGACCGGGCCGAGGCGCTGGTCGTCTGCGCCCGCACCGGCCGCAGGGGGCCGGGAGCGTTCACGCTGGTCCTGCTGGAGGGCCCGGTGGTGGCCGCGTGCCGCACCGGGACGCGGCCGAGCGCCGGCATGCGCGGCATCGGGTTCGCCGGGTTCGAGTTCGCCGGGGTTCCGGTCCCGGCGGGCGCCCGGGTGGGCCGGGAGGGCCGCGGGCTGGACGTCGCGATGCGGGCCATGCAGTACGTGCGGGTCATGAGCACCGGGGCGAACCTCGCCGCCGGCGACACCGCGCTGCGGCTGGCCCTGGACTTCGCGGCCGGGCACCGTGTGGGCGACCGTCCGCTGGACGGCCTGCCCACGGCGCGGCGCGAGATCGCCACCGCCGTGACCGCGCTGCTGGCCGCCGAGGCCGGCGCGCTCGGCGCGGCCCGCGCCCTGCACCTCGCCCCCGAGGCACAGGGCCTGTGGTCGAGCGTGGTCAAGCACGTGACCATCGACGCGGCGGGCGATGTCTTCGCCCGCTGCGGCGACCTGCTCGGCACGCGTGGCCTGCTGCGGGAGGGGCCGGCGGCGGCGTTCGACACCTTCCGCAGGGACAACGCGGTGGTCCGGCACATCGACACCGGCCCTGTGGCCAACCTGCGCCTGGTCACGACCTGGCTCACCCAGGCGGCCCTGACCCGCTCGGGTAGTCCCGGCCGCTCGGCCCGCTCGGACGTGACGGAGCTGTTCGACCTGGCCACGGCGCCGCCGGAGGCACGGCTGGACGGGCTGGCGGTGGCCGGGCGCGCCGACCCCGTCACGGAGGCGCTGCCGGAGGCGGCCGCGGCCGTACGGGCCGAGCTGGCGGCCGTCGGCGGGCCGATCGCCGAGCTGGCGGCCGTCGGCGGGCCGATCGCCGAGCTCGCGGACCAGGTGGTCGCCCGGCTGTGCGCGGCGGTGGCCGAGGTGCCGGAGCGGGTGCGGGCCCTGCTCGCCGACCGCAGGGACGCGGCGACGCCCGACCTGCTGGAGGAGGCCGAGCGGTTCTGCTTCCTGCACGCCGCCGCGAGCTGCGTCCACCTGTGGCGGGCCGGCCGTGAACAACCCCTGCTCACGGGCCGGGAGCCGTCCTGGCTGGCCGCCACGGTGGGCCTGCTGCTGGCCCGCGCCGAGGGCGGGACCTGGCGTCTGCCCGCGCTCCTGGACGACCCGATGGCCGAGACGGCGCTGCGCCTCCACCGCGAGGGCCGGATGTTCTCCGTCACCGCGCTGCCCCTGGCCGAGCACGACCGGGCCGCCGACAGGACCCCCGACAGAGCCGACAACAGGGCCGACAACAGGGCCGGCCGAGAGACCGACGCAGGAGAGGAGGAGACGCCGTGACCGTCAAGGAGCAGGTCGCGGTGGCCGAGGAGCTGGAGCGCCACCTCGGCGACCCGCACGACCCGGCGAGCCCGATGTCGTTCGCGAAGGTGCTCGACCACGACGAGCGTGAGGAGTTCCCCCACGAGCTGGTCGGGCTACTGCAGCGCTGGAACCTGCACGAGTACTGCCTGCCGTCCGCGTTCGGCGGCCGGGCGGGCGACGTCGAGGTGGGCTTCAACCTGCTGCGCCTGGTGGCCCGCAGGGACCCGACCACGGCGACCGCGCTGATGCTGACCAACCTGGCCTTCATGCCGGCCTGGATCGCGGGCACCGACGAGCAGAAGCGGTACTTCGTCGAGGCGATCAAGCGCGGCACCCGGATGGCCTGGGGCCTGTCGGAGCGCGACCACGGCAGCGACGTGCTCAGCAACGAGATGCGCGCCGAGCGCGTCGAGGGCGGCTACCTGCTGACCGGCGAGAAGTGGCTGATCGGCAACGCCACCGTCGCCGACGTGGTGAGCGTGCAGGCGCGCACCAACGAGCGGGGCGGGCCGGGCGACTGGTCGATCTTCGCGGTCGAGAAGCGGCACTGCCCGGCGGGCTCGGTGGTGCACCTGCCCAACGAGCGCATCCACGGGCTGCGGGCGCTGGACATGAGCGGCATCCGCCTGGACCGCCTGTTCGTCCCGGAGTCCGCCCTGCTCGGCAGGGAGGGCCAGGGCCTGGAGCTGGCACTGAAGAGCGGCCAGGTCGCCAGGACCACGATCAACGGCATGGGGCTCGGCGCGGTGGACACCGCGCTGCGGGTCACGATGGACTTCGTCACCGAGCGGGTCATCTTCGGCCAGCGCGTCATCGACGTCCCCTACACCCGCAGGCAGCTCGCCGAGAGCTTCGCCGACCTGGTGGTCGCGGACGCGGCCACCACCGGCGCGGTGCGCGGCCTGCAGGCCAACCCCGGCCAGGCCAGCGTCTACTCCTCGGTGGTCAAGTACCACGTGCCGACCTCGCTGGAGCGCACGCTCGCGCAGCTCTCGGTGGTGCTCGGCGCGCGGCTGTACCTGCGGGCGCACCCGCACTACGGCATCTACCAGAAGATGCTGCGCGACGCGCTCGTGGCGATCTTCGCCGACGGCAACACGGTGGTGAACCTCAAGAACATCGCCCTCCAGCTCGACGGCCTGCTGCGCACCGCGGCCGGCCCGGTGACGCCGGAGGCGGAGGCCCGCGTCCAGGCGCAGTACGACCTGGACGCACCGCTGCCCGAGTGGCGGCCCTGCGACCAGCAGCTCTTCAGCCGGGGCGGCGACGACACCGTGCTGCTGCTGCCGGACGGCGTGCGCCGGCTGCGGGCGATGGCCGCGGCGCACGCGGACGAGCGGCAGCGCCACTGGCTGTCCCGGGCCGCCGACGTCGCCGCGTCGCTGGTCGTGGAGCTCGGCCGCCTGCGCGAGGAGGTCACGCGGCTGCGCGAGACGCACGGCAAGGGGTACGCCGGCACGGCCGAGCTCTTCCGCCTGGCCGAGCAGTACTGCGCGGTCCACGCCGCCGCCGCGGCCGTCCACCTGTTCACCCGCTCGAAGGACGCGCTGGCCGAGCCGTTCCCGGACGGCGCGCTGCTGCTGATGTGCCTGGAGCGGGCGACCCGGCACTTCCACCCGGCCCGGCCGGTGACCGACCAGGAGGTGGTGGACCGGGTGGTGGAGATCCTGCGGGGCCTGCACTCCGACCGGCTGCTCTTCTCCTTCTGGCAGTTCCGGCTCAGCGCCTCGGGAGAGCGGCGATGAGCGCCCTGCTCGCCCCTGCCCCCGCGCCCGCCCCCGAGCTGGTCCGCGAGGCCGGCGTCTGGCTGCTGGCCGAGTCCGAGGTGGACGCGCTGGCCGACGCCGCGCCGCCCGAGCGGGTGCTCTCCGCCGGCGAGCGGGACCGGGTGGCGCGCCTGCGCGCCCCCGGCGCCCGCAGGCGGAGCCTCGGCGCCCGGCTGCTGGCCCGCCTGCTGCTGGCCAGGTACGCCGCGGTGGAGCCGTCGCGGCTGTCCTTCGTCACCCGCTGGTACGGCAGGCCCGAGCTGTCGCCGAACCCGTGGAACCTGCGGTTCAACCTCTCGCACAGCGACGGCTGGATCGCCTGCGTGGTCACCTCGGTGGCGCCGTGCGGCGTGGACGTCCAGAGCCCCCTCGGGGACGACGCCCTGCGCCACCTGCCCGGCGCCCTGTCCGAGCCCGAGAAGGCGCGGCTCGACGCGCTGGACCCGGGGACGCGGGCGGAGGCGCTGCTCGACACCTGGGCGGTGAAGGAGGCGTACACCAAGGCGCTCGGCTACGGGCTCCGGTACGGCTTCGAGCGGCTCACCGTCGGCGGCGTGCCCGGCGGCCCGGTCACGCTGCGCGACGCGCGGCGCGGCGCCGCCGAGGACCGCGCCTGGACCTTCCACCTCGACCACCTGCACACCGGCCACTGCCTGGCCGTCGCCGTCCGCACGCCGGGGACGGCCCCCTGTCCGATCGTCGTCCGGCACGTCATGGATCCGTCAGAAACCTCCCTGGAAGGGGTGCTCCCGTGAACCCACGCCGTGGGCTCGCCGCCACAGTCGTGGCCGCTTCGATACCCATGTTCCTGGTGGCGCTCAACAACCTCGTCGTCACCAACGCGCTCCCCGAGATCGGCCAGGACCTGAAGGCCGGGCTCGACGACCTGCAGTGGGTGGTCAACGCCTACGTGCTCGCCTTCGCGGGCCTGCAGATCACCGCCGCGGCGCTCGGCGACCGGCTCGGCCGCCGCCGGCTGTTCGTGGTCGGCATCCTGGTGTTCGTCGCCGCCTCGGCCCTGTGCGCCGTGGCCGAGTCCACCGCGGTGCTGCTCACCGCGCGGGTGTTACAAGGCGTCGGCGCCGCCGCGGTGTTCCCGCTCTCCCTGACCCTGCTGGCCGCCGGGGTGCCCGAGCGGCGCAGGAACCTGGCCGTCGGCCTGTGGGGCGCCGTCTCCGGCACCGCGGTCGCGGTCGGCCCGCTCGTCGGCGGCGCCGTCACCGAGGGCCTGAGCTGGCAGTGGATCTTCTGGGTGAACGTCCCGATCGGCCTCGCCGCCGTCGGCCTGGTCTACCGGGTGCTCGGCGAGAGCAAGGGCGTGGGCCGCAACATGGACCTGCCCGGCATGGTGCTCGGCTGCGCCGCGATCACCACGGCGGTCTGGGCGATCGTCGAGGCCCACGGCCGCGGCTGGACCGACCCGGTCATCCTCGCCGCGTTCGGCGGCGCGGCCGTCCTGTTCATCCTGTTCGTCGCCTGGGAGCGGCGCACCCCCAACCCGCTGCTGCCGCTGACCTTCTACCGGTCCCGCCCGTTCGTCCTCAGCAACCTCGTGTCGCTGGCCATGTACTTCGGGGTGTTCGGCTCGATCTTCCTGCTCGTGCAGTACCTGCAGGGCCCGCTGGCCTACTCGCCCCTGGAGGCGGGCGTGCGCACCCTGCCCTGGACGCTGATGCCGATGTTCCTCGCCCCGGTGGCCGGCCTGCTCGTCGGCAAGGTCGGCGGCGGCAGGCTCATGGCCGCCGGTCTCGGCCTCCAGGCCGCGGCCCTGTTCTGGATCGGCACGCTGGCCGACCCGGGACGCGAGTACACCGCGCTGATCCCGGCCCTGATCGTCGCCGGCATCGGCATGGGGCTGACGTTCGCGCCGAACTCGGCGGTCGTGCTGGCCGCGGTCCGCACCGAGGAGCACGGCAAGGCGTCCGGCGCCAACAGCACGATCCGCGAGGTCGGCGGCGCGCTCGGCGTCGCGGTCCTGGCCACGGTGTTCCAGCAGTCCGGCGGCGTGGTGGGCCCGTCCCCGGCCGCGCCGACCGCCTTCTTCGACGGCATCGTGCCCGCCCTGTACGTGGGCGCGGCCGTGGTCGCGGCGGGCGCGCTCGCCGGGGCCCTGATCCCGCGCGTCGTCCGCGGCCCCGCCGAGGCCGAGGCCCGGCGGAACGTCCGGCAGGAGGCCGCCAGGACCGGCGGCGCGTCCTACGCCCCCAGCGAGGCGGGGGTCTGACCCGCGGCGAGGCTCCCGGTGGCGCCGTGCGGCGCCACCGGGGCGCCCCGCCCGACCAGCGCGAACACCTCTGAGCACGTCTGACAGTTACGAACCGGGAGCCACAATGACTTCGGTGCTGAGCCGGCCGGTGACCGATCGATCCGGCGACGAGAACCAGTGGACCAAATGCCCCTCGTGCACGTCCCTGCTGTACCTGCGCCGGTTGCGGCGCCAGGACTGGGTGTGCCCCGAATGCACCCACCCCCTGCGGCTGAGCGTGGCCGACCGCCTGGACCTGCTGCTCGACCCTGGCTCGTTCCGCCGGCACGACGCCGACCTCGAACCCGTGGACGTGCTCGGCTTCACCGACAGCAAGCCCTACCCCAGGCGCATCGCCGAGGCGCGTGAGCGCACCGGCGCGAACGAGTCGGTCGTGTGGGGCACCGGGGCCATCGAGGACATGCCGCTGGTCGTGGCGGTCATGGCGTTCGAGTTCATGGGCGGCAGCGTCGGCGGCGTCAGCGGCGAGCTGATCGCCCGCGCCGCCCGGCACGCGCTGGCGGCCCGGCTCCCGCTGCTGCTGATCACCGCCTCCGGCGGGGCCCGCATGCAGGAGGGCGCGATCTCGCTGATGCAGCTCGCCAAGACCGCGCAGGAGCTCGGGCGGCTGCGCGAGGCCGGGCTGCTGTGCGTCAACCTGCTCACCGACCCCACCTACGGCGGCGCGACGGCCTCGTTCGCCGTCCTCGGCGACATCGTGCTGGCCGAGCCGTCGGCCAGGATCGGCTTCGCCGGGCCTGGGGTGATCAAGCAGACGATCCGGCAGGACCTGCCGAAGAACTTCCAGCGCGCCGAGTCGCTGCTGGCCTGCGGCATGATCGACGACGTGGTGCCCCGGGACAGGCTGCGTCCCACCCTCGGCCGCCTGCTGCGCCTGCACTCCGGCCCCCGGGACGCCGACCCGGCCCCGGCCGGCGGGGTGCCGTACCTGACCGACCCGATCACCCTGGACCACCTGCCGGCCACGGAGGTCGTCCGCACCGCGCGCAACATCGACCGTCCCACCACGCTGGACTACTGCGCGCAGATCTTCGAGGAGTTCTTCGAGCTGCACGGCGACCGCTGCTCCGGCGACGACAAGGCGATCGTCGGCGGTGTCGCCTCGCTCGGCGGGCGGCCGGTCGTGGTGATCGGCCACCAGAAGGGGCACGAGACGCCCGAGCTGATCCGCCGCAACTTCGGCATGCCGCAGCCGTCCGGTTACCACAAGGCCCGGCGCCTGATGGACCACGCCGAGCGGTTCGGCATGCCGGTCGTCACGTTCGTCGACACCCCCGGCGCCTACCCGGGCGTCGAGGCCGAGGAGCGGGGGCAGGGGACGGCCATCGCCGAGTGCATCCTGCGCCTGTCCCGGCTCCGCGTCCCGGTGGTGTCGGTGGTCACCGGCGAGGGCGGCAGCGGCGGCGCGCTGGCGCTCGCGACCGCCAACCGGCTGCTGATCCTCGGCAACGCGTACTTCTCGGTGATCAGCCCGGAGGGGTGCGCGACGATCCTGTTCGGCAGCGCGGGACAGGCCGACCGCGCCGCCGCCGAGCTGCGGCTGACCGCCCGTGACCTGCTCGAACTCGGGGTGGTGGACGGCGTGGTGCCCGAGCCTGCCGAGGGCGCGCACGGCGACTGGGCGGCGACCGGAGCGGCGGTCCGCGAGGCCCTTCTGGCCGGACTAGCCGAACTGTCGCCGTTGTCCGCGGACAACCTCGTCAAGGATCGGTACGGCCGCCATACTCGCTTCGGTGATCCGAATTGTCAGCCCTCAGTCACTCGGTGGTGAGGGATGAGCGAGGAGTTGGGCGACGTGGTGCACGAGGAGAAGAACGGGGAGGTGACTCTGGCGGACCTGCGGCACGAGGTGCGCCAGCTCATCTCCGACGTGGGCCGGCCGATCCGCCGGGTCAGTCTCAAGGCGGGGACGGCCGTCATCGAGGTGGAGTGGGAGTCCAGCGCTGACGGCGCGGCCGCGGAGGCGTCCCGCCCCGCGCCCGCCGCGCCGCCGCGCGACCAGCAGGCCGCCGCGCCCGCTCCTCCTCCCCCCGCCGCGGAGCAGGCCCCGGACCGCCACCGCATCGTCGCGCCGCTCGTCGGCACCTTCTACGGCGCGCCCTCGCCGGGCGCGGAGCCGTTCGTGGGCGTCGGCGACGTCGTGCAGGCGGGCAAGCAGGTGGCCATCGTCGAGGCGATGAAGCTGATGAACGCGGTGACCGCCGACCGTTCCGGCACGGTGGTGTCGATCGAGGTGAGCGACGGCGAGTTCGTCGAGTACGGCCAGACGCTCATCGTCATCGAGCCCGCCGACGGGCCTGAGTAGGGAGCGGCGCATGTTCCGCAAGGTGCTCGTCGCCAACCGCGGCGAGATCGCGTTACGCGTGCTCCGCGCCTGCAAGGAGCTCGGCATCCGCACGGTCGCCGTCTACTCCACCGCCGACGCCGACTCCCTGCCGGTGCGCCTGGCCGACGAGTCGGTCTGCATCGGCCCGCCCGCCTCCCGGCTCAGCTACCTCAACGTGCCGAACATCATCGGCGCCGCGCTGAAGACCGGCGCCGACGCGATCCACCCCGGGTACGGCTTCCTGTCGGAGGACCCGTACTTCGCGGAGATCTGCGCCGACAACGGCATCACCTTCGTCGGCCCGCCGCCGGAGGTCATGGAGCACCTCGGGGACAAGTCGACGGCGCGCAAGCTCATGCAGGACGCGGGGCTCCCCCTGCTGCCCGGGACGGTCAGCCCCATCGTCTCGGCCGAGGAGGCGCTCGCCCTCGCCGACGAGATCGGCTACCCGGTGGTGCTCAAGGCGTCCGCCGGGGGCGGCGGCCGGGGCATCACCGTGGTGCAGCGCCGCGAGGACCTGCCCGAGGCCGTGCGCGCCACCCGCGCCAACGCCCAGGCCCTCTTCAAGGACGCCGCGATCTACCTGGAGAAGTACCTCACCGGCGCCCGGCACATCGAGGTGCAGGTGATGGCGGACGACTACGGCACCGTCGTCCACCTCGGCGAGCGCGACTGCTCGGTGCAGCGGCGCAAGCAGAAGCTGATCGAGGAGTCCCCCTCGGCCGTCGTGGACGCCGGCCTGCGGGCGCGCATCGGGCAGGCCGCGGTCGACGGCGCCCGCTCGGTGGGCTACCGGGGCGCCGGCACGATGGAGTTCCTGCTGGACGGCGAGGGCCGGTTCTGGTTCATGGAGATGAACGCCCGGATCCAGGTGGAGCACCCGGTCACCGAGATGGTGACGGGCGTGGACCTGGTCCGCGAGCAGCTCCGCGTGGCGGCGGGCGAGCCGATGTCCCTGCGCCAGGAGACCATCGACCTGCGCGGCCACGCGATCGAGTGCCGGATCAACGCCGAGAACGCCGCCGCCGGCTTCGCCCCGACCCCCGGACGCCTGGACCGCTTCGACGTCCCCGGCGGGCCGTGGGTCCGCCTGGACACGCACTGCCTGACCGGCACCCGGGTGCCGCCCTACTACGATTCCTTGATCGCCAAGCTGATAGTGTGGGGGCCGGACCGGGACGCCGCGCTCGACCGCATGGCCCGGGCCCTCGACGAGTTCCAGATCGAAGGCCGCGGGGTACATACCACTATCGAGCTGCACCGCCGCGTCCTCGAACACCCCGAGTTCCGGGCCGGCAGCGTCACCACCCAGTTTCTCGACCAGTATCTGAGCGGCAATGGCACGCCCCCGTAGCCTGTGAGCCCCCCCGGGGCCGATCGGCGCGGGCCCGCGCCGCCGGCGAGGCGGTGCGGGGACCCGGCCGCGGGGCCGGATCGGCACAGGTTCCCGCATCGGCGGAAGGTGATTCCAGATGGACCACGACAGGTCGGACATCGCGCACGACGCCGAGCTCGACGAGACCATGGACTCCCTCAGGACGGCCCTCGGCGGCGTGCCCCGCGGCCTGACCGACCGCCTGGCCTCGACCCTCGACGCGGCCCGCGACCTCCGCGACCTTTCCTGAACGTCCCGCGCGCCGCCACGGGCGCGCGGCCGGTCACGTGGCGATCGTGAGCTTGTCGGCGGTGCGCGAGAGCACCGTCAGCTCGAAGGGGGCGGCGCGGCCGTCCGGGAAGGTCACGCGCACGTGGCCGTCCCGGGCCCGCCAGCGCCCCGCCACCTCCCGCGGCCGGTCGTCCGGCCCCGGGCGCAGTTCCACGAACGTGCCGTCCGGGCGGAACTCCAGGCCGCGGCGCGGCCTTCTCGACGGCCGGAACGGGTGGTCCGCGGGACGGTAGACGGCCGTGCCGCCGGTGTCCTCCTCGTAGGAGTGCAGCCAGGCGCCGGTGACGTCGGGCTCCCTGGTCACGCGCCGCCCTTCGCCGGGGTCATCCGCCCGCCTGGTCGACGACCATGCCGAGCGCGGCGCGGATGTCGCTCAGGACCTCCGCGGTCAGCCGCTCGCTGTCGTGCAGCAGCCGCTCCACCTCGCCGTCGTGGGCGGGCCCGCCCGGCCCTGGGACGGGCACACCGGCCGTGGCCGGCGTGGGCGCGGCGGCCGGAGCGCGTGCCAGCAGCGGCGCGACCAGGAGCGACGCCCGCGACCCCTCCAGGCAGGCGTTCATGCGCGTCACCTGGCCGGAGGTGAACATGAACATGGCCGCGTCGTCGGTGTAGTCCATGAAGTTCATGAACATGTCGCCGTTCGGGCCGTTCTCGCAGGTCACGTGCGGGAAGGCCGGCCTGCCGTGGTTCGCGCCCGCCTGGTTCGGCGTGTCGGCGACCTTGTCGTCGCTGCTGCACGCCCCGTCGTCGTCGCCCCAGATGTGGTACAGGTCCAGCCAGTGCCCGATCTCGTGGGTGGCGGTGCGCCCGCCGTCGAAGGGCGCCGCCGCCGTCCCCGTCGTCCCGAACGCCGAGTGCAGGATCACCACGCCGTCGGTCTGCGGCGGGCCGCCGGGGAACTGCGCGTAGCCGAGAAGGCCGCCGCCCAGCGCGCACACCCACAGGTTGAGGTACTGGTCGCTGGGCCAGGGGTCGGAACCGCCGGTGACGTGCGACTTCACGCCGTCGTCCCAGCTGAAGACCCGTTCGCCGGTGGCCACCCTGACGATACCGTCCGTCGGCGCGCCGTCCGGGTCGCGGTCGGCGAGGCGGAACTCGACGCGCGCGTCGGTCACCAGCGACCGCCACACCGGCGGCACGCCGCCGACGTCCGGGTTGGCGGCGCGGAAGTCCCGGTTGAGCACGTCGATCTGGCTGTGGACCTGGTCCGCGCCGATGTCCTGCTCGGGCGCGGCGCGGTTGTGCACCACGTGCACGACGACCGGGATGGTGACCACCTCGGTCCGCGCGGGGGCGCGGCGGCCCTGCTCGTACCGCAGCGCGCGGTTCTCGATCGCCGCCCGGCGCGCACGGTAGGTCATGCTCTCGTTGAGCAGCCTGCGGTGCACCAGCATGGTGCCGCACAGGTCGCGGGCCGGTGGTTGCGGGAAGCCGGGTTCTGTCATGGCCGTCCCTCCTGGTCCAATCGGGGCGCGGGTGCCGCGCCTGTCCCGTCCTGGGAGAGGTGCTTTTGCAGTTCGTAGTTCCTGAACTGGTAGAAGGGCCCTTCGGTGCGGAGCAGGCCGAGGCGGTGGGCGTCGTCGAAGAAGCTCATGGCGCGGAGCGGCAGCCGTCCCTTCCCGGCCAGCCGGGGCATGGTGACGCTGTAGGCCAGCCAGGCGTGGTGGCTGCCGAGGACGAGCCCGAGCACGAGGCCGAGCAGCACCCCGCCGACGATCACGGTCGGTCCGTCCAGCCCGGCGGCCCACCCGATGGCGCCCGCCATGAGCCCGATCGCCGCCCCGCTGACCGCGCGGACCAGCGTGAGGTTCATGTCGGCCTTCCAGGTGGAGCGGGGCGACCGCGCGGTGGTGCTCTTGGTGGGGCGCTCGACGAACCGGCTCAGGCCGATCGTCACGAGGAACATGAGCGCGGACAGCGCCCCGATCATGAGCGCGCTGCGCGCCTGACCGCCGCCCATGCCCCAGCCCACGACCGCGCCGAGCAGCCCGACGATCAGCCCGTCCCTGAGCGCCCCGACGACCAGCGAGCGCCGTCCGTGGAGCTGGAAGCCGGCGCGGCCCGGCGCCTCGCTGAACCACGTCCCGCTCATGACCACGACGACGAGCGCCGCCAGGACGCCGGCCACCAGGCCCACCGGCGGCGACACCGTCACCAGGCCGAGCACGGCCCCGACCACGACCCCGGTCCCGAGACCCACCAGCGCCCGGACCGGCCAGGTGGAGGTGTAGCCCGCGAGCCGCCACCAGGCCATGTCGCGGGCGTCCTCGCCGGAGACCAGGAGCTGGCGGGAGAGATAGGCCAGCCATCGCCGCACCTGGTCGGGGCTCCAGGCGTGCCGGGGACGGAACGGCTCGGCGGCGGCGGGGGGACGGGAGTCGACCACGGCCGGGATGAGGCGGTCGCAGAGGTGGTCGTTCAGGGTGGACGCGTCGCCCTGGCCGAGGGTGAGCAGCGGGGCCGGATCCCGCCGGGAGGAGACGTAGGCGGCGCGGACCAGCCAGAGACCGAGCGGCGTGCTCGTCACCTCGGCGAGGGCGGGCACGGCGCCCTTCCGCAGCGCGTCCAGGACCCGCTGCCATGAGGGCGGGGGCCTGCGGGGCAGGCATGCCTCCAGGTAGCCGGCGGACGCGGTGGCGGACAGCGGGTGGGGCTCGATGACCGCCGCGGCGGTGAGGACGTCCCCCGCCGCCTCGACCGACTCGGCGAACTCGGCCGTGCGGCAGGTCACGATCAGCTGGTCGGAGTCCGACATCGACCGGTTCAGCGTGGACAGGATGCCGGCCCCGGCGTCTCCGGGCAGCTCGTCCAGACCGTCGAGGATGGGCAGCACCTCGCCGCGGACCGCGAGCGTGACCGGGGCGTCGGGGGGGAGCCCTTCCGCGCGCAGGGCGGGGTAGTCCATGTCGAGGCAGGCCGCCACCCAGTCGTGCAGGCGCGGATGCGCGTCGGTGTCCCAGCGGGCCGCCGACAGCAGGATCGGGATGGGCTCGTCGGGCTGCCGCGTTCTCAGCAACTCCATGATGAGCTGGACGGCCAGGGTCGTCTTGCCCGATCCCGGGCCGCCGAGGATCACCAGGCGGCGGCATCGCAGCGCGCGGAAGTCCTCCGCCATGGCGGCGATGTGGTCGGTGAGGCTGGGGAAGCTGACGGAGCCCTCGGCGATCAGGCGGGGGTGGTCCATGAGCTCCTCGTGCTCGGTGGACCGCCACGGCACGGGGATCGGCTCGGGGTCCGCGAGCGACCGCAGGATCGTCTCGTCCTGCCACTTCTCGGCGGCCAGACCGGCGAGGGTGTCCTTGGCCCTGCCGACGTCCGTCGGCGTCGGGGCGGGCGCGGGCCGCAGCGACCTGCGCCACGTGGTCAGGAGGAGCAGCACTCCGTTCATCAGGCCCACGACGCCGCCCGCTGTCGTCAGGATCTGTGTGGCGTTCAGGGAGTGGACCTTGCTGCCCTCCTCTGAGGGGAACCCTTGCCTCAGCAGCACCAGAATGAGGACGCCGACGGCCAGGGACACGAGCCCCAGCACCAGAGACCGCCTGGCCGACGATCGGCGCCTTCCGTAAACCGCCGCCATAACCCCCATGATGCGATCCGGTGATATCCGGTCGTAACTACGGCTTGCATAGCGAACGGTCTAATGAACGGAAAGCCTTCTACGTTTGCCCATATGTACGGCAATTCTCCGGCATCAGTCGGCAGGCGGGCCCTCCATTCGCCCGCGCGGCCGCCCCGTTCGCGGCGGCGGCTCGTCCTCGTGCGCCCGGCACCATCAGGTTGCCGTCCGTGATCAACATGAACCGCTCCAGGCCCGGCACGACGACGTGCACGACGGTGATCTCGCCGGGGAGCACGGCCACCGTGCGGTAATAGGGCGTACGGCCGTGCGCGGCGAGCGTGGCGACCAGCTCGCGCACCCGGTCGCGGGGGTGCGCGGGCGCGGGCTCCCGGCCCAGGGGCACCGTGCGGGCGTCGCGCAGGTGCGCGGTGAGATCGAACCGCCCGCACGCGTGCAACTCGGGATGCCGGGCCAGCCCTCTCAGGTCACCACGCCGCGCCGACCAGGACAGAGACTCGGCCGCCACCGTCTGGACGAGCTCGGCGACCGCGCGCCGCGCCGCGTGCGCCGGACTCGCCGACGCGCCCGAGCCCCGCCGATGCGGCCGGCCGCCGTCCGGAGCCACGTACGCCAGCATGACCGGCACCCCCAGATCGGCGGTGACGTCCACCAGCCACACCGGCCCCCCGGCGAGCCGCTCCGCCCGCGCGAGACCGCGCGCCAGATCGGACGGCAGCGTGGCGGCATCCACCACGGCAGGCCGAAACCGCCCTCGCCCGAGAAAGGCACGCACCAGCACCAGGGACAGCGCGTCACGCTCGACCGTCTCGTTCAGCGCATGCAGCAACGCCTCATCCGCCGTGACCCCGATCGCCGAACCGCTGTTACAGCTGTAACGCATCAACCGGCCGTAGTCACAGAAGTCCCCGACACGCTCCCGCAGCCCCGCCGCGCCCGTCTCCACGTACCAGGGACACGACACGAACAACGGCACCGCGACCCCATCCCCCACCCCGACCGGCCGATAACGGCAACAGGCCACCCGCCCGCCACCCGACACCGCCCGCGACGTCGAGGCCGTGGTCTCCGCCGCCCCCGCCGTCCGCGACATGTCCGCCAGTGCCAGGAGCCATGGCTCGTCGGCCAGTGGTCCGGCGGCGAGGTGCGCCGTCTCCTCCATCGCCACGCACGCGGCGTCGAACCCATCCGGCCCGGTCACATGGTGCTCAAGCGCCTCGAACAGCGCCCCCACCCGGGCCTCGTCGTACCGCCCTTTGCCCATCCCCCGCGCCGACGGCAGCAGGGTCCCGTCCGCGGTACGCACCTGGCAGACAGCCGCGCACAGCCGGTCGTCACCGGCCGACTCGGCATCCCGCGGCAACTCCGCGTCCCCGGGCGACTCGCCATCACCGGCCAGGAAGAGGACCTCGGGCGTCAGTCCGAGCCCGGCCAGCGCGCCCCTAACGCGCCGCTCGGCCTCCGGCAGCGCCACGACGCGCTCCTCCGGCGTCCTTCCCGCGAAGGAGCTC
Source organism: Sphaerisporangium krabiense (assembly GCF_014200435.1). Lineage (NCBI taxonomy): Bacteria > Bacillati > Actinomycetota > Actinomycetes > Streptosporangiales > Streptosporangiaceae > Sphaerisporangium > Sphaerisporangium krabiense. The sequence continues at coordinate 1,547,302 of NZ_JACHBR010000001.1, forward strand.
TTCGAGCCGCTCATTCTCGGCGTCCGTCAGTTCCTGGCCTTCCGCATCAAGCGACTCGGCCTTCGTGTAGTCCAGCCCACGACCCATGACATCCGCCTCCCTTCTCAAGTCCCGTGCCCGGACGCCCCTCCCGCGAATACCACGAGCCCGCATACACCGTTGAACGCCCTGAATATCCGCACGCCGATACAACCCACGAAACCCGAAAGACCCGAAAATCAATATTCATCCGCTCGGAGGCGGCGCGATACCGGCCGGAACCTCCCCACAGCGGCTCGTCTCAGTGCTTCCAGCGGGTGCGCCGGGCGATCTCATCGGGTGTGGCCCCGGCGAAAAGCGCGATCTCGCCGCGGCGCACGGTCGCGACCGTGTCGATGACGGCCTCGCCGAAGGCGTCCTTCAGCGTGGCGTCGGCCTCGAACGCCGCCACGGCCTCCTCCAGCGAGGACGGCAGCGGCGTGACGTCGTCGCCCAGCGTGGCCGGGTCGACGTCCACGGGCTCGGGCAGCGTGCCCCGCTCGGCGACGCCCGCGCGCCCGGCGGCGAGGAGCGCGGCCAGCGCCAGGTAGGGGTTGGCGGCCGCGTCGAAGCACTTGACCTCCAGATTGGCCGCCCGCCCGCGCTCGCCCGCCGACCCGGTGACGAACCGCAGCGCCGCCTCCCGATTCTCCAGACCCCAGCAGGCGTACGCGCCCGCCCAGTGCGAGGGGACCAGCCGCAGATAGCTGGCCACGGACGGCGCGCCGACCGCGAGCAGGGCGGGCAGGCGGGACAGGACGCCCGCGGCGAACCCCTCCCCCTCCGCGGTGAGGCCGTACCGGCGGTCGCCGCCCGCCATCAGGTTGGCGCCGTCCCGCCACAGGCTGAGATGGACGTGCCCCCCATTGCCCACCCCGTCGGCCAGCACCTTCGGCGAGAAGGACGCGCGCAGGCCGTGGTTCAGGCTGACGGCGCGGATCGTCTCGCGAACGAGGACGGCGGTGTCGGCGGCCCCCACCGGGTCCTCCGCCGCGACCGACACCTCGTACTGCCCGGCCGCGTACTCGGGGTGGATCTGTTCGACCGCCACCCCCGACGCCGCCAGCGTCTCGACGATGTCACGCAGGTAGGCGGACCGCTCGGTCAGCCGCGTCATCCCGTACGCCGGCCCGGTGCAGGCGGGGACGAAGTCGTCGCCGTCCCCCACGGACGCCGCCCACTCGACCTCGAAGGACGCCCGCACCGAGAAGCCGCCCTCGGCCAGGCGCGCCACCTCACGGCGGACCAGGTGACGCCCGTCCAGCGGATGCGGCGCGCCTTCCTGGTCATACCGGTCCGCCGGCGCCCACGCCCACCCGGGCAGCGCGGGCAGCACCACCAGCCGGTCGAGATCGGGATACAGACGCAGGTCCCCCACGGGCCCCCCGGCGAAGCGGCCGCTCACGATCGAGTCATCGAGCAGAAACGTGTCGAACACCGGCGAAGCCCCCACCCCCCACACGGCCACATGCTCCAACCGCCCGACCGGCACGCCCTTAACCCGAGTCACCCCACTGGTATCCACCCACGTGACGGCGACCTCCCCGACCCCGCCCGCACAGATCACCCCCGCGACCTTCCGCGCCGCCTCACCCCGCCGCCCACGCTCCCGCTCATCCACCCCGCCATCTTCCCCACCCCGACCCGCCCGCGTCGACAGAACGCGGCCGTGGCATGTCCTCAGGCCACCATCGACAGGGCTGATTCATCGAGAGCGGGCCCACGCGTCACCCAGCCTGTGCGCCTGGCCGTCAGCGCGGCGTGCCACATGGCCGGACGGATGACCCCGTACTGGAGAAGAAGCAGGAACGGGGTGCCGAGCAGCCAGGTCGCCGTCCGGGACCAAGCGCTCACGCCCGGGCGGCGCAGAGCGTAGCGGGAGCCGATGATGTAGGTGAGCCCGAGCCAGTACAGGGCTCCTTCCAGGGGAAACGGCTTGCCCATGAGGGGAGAGCCGACGCACATCCACAGCAGCGCGATCGGGTTGAGCGCGCTCATCGCCATGGCGTAGATCCGCCAGGCGGCAGGGAGGGCGCGCAGGTGGGAGACCTCCCACAACGCGTAGACCCAGTAGGAGCGGTACCAGCGGGTGCGCTGGCGGTATGTGGTCCTGACGGTCTCCGGCATATCGGTGAACACCCACGCCTCGTCCACCGCGACGGTCTGGCCGCGCTGCAGGGCATAGTGGGTCAGGCGGCGGTCATCTCCGACGGTCCCGCTGGTGATGTAGTCGTCGAGGTTGTCCAGGACGAGGTCGGCGCGGTAGAGGCTGAGCGCTCCCGAGCAGGGCGCGACGACGCCGAGACGCGAGCGTGCCGCGCGCTGGGTGAGGCACGCCGACACCATCTCCAGGTCGAGCAGGCGCGTGAGCAGATTCTTCGTGCGGTTACGCAGCATGGGCAGCCCCGTCGCCGCCTGAACACGCTCGTCGGACATCGCCCGCAGCAGGTGGCGGATCGCGCGCCTGTCCACGACGCTGTCGGAATCGACGGTGAGAATGAAGTCCGCCCGTCCGCGCCCGTGGTCACGGGCCCAGCGCAGTTCACGCAACACCCATGCCTGCGCTTCTCTCTTGCCGCCGTTCTCCCGCCGGTGCCAATGGACGAATGGATGGGCGAATCGGACGGCGGGCGTCTTCGAGCCGTCGTCCACCACATGGATCTCGTCCGGAGGCCTCGTGGAATTGAGCAGGGCCGCGATTGTCGAGTTCAGAGCCTCCGTGGTCTCGTTGTAAGCCGGCACGATCGCGACGACCCTGCCTTTCGCGGGCGGCAGGTGAGTGAACCGGCGCGGATAGACGGTGGAGCCGAGAATGGCGATGAGGACCCCGGTCGTCAGAAGGTAAACACCCATCGACTCCCAGTGACCGGGATTGCCGATGAAGGCGCGGAAAACGAGAATCCACACGACGGCCGCCGCCAGCACGAGAACACCGGCCGCGACCATCCGCAGGTTCTCGTTGTCTTTGCGTCTTCTCACCGCGACCGTCGCCGTCGCGTCACGTAGCGATACCCCAGCAGCCCTCCTACGACCGCGAGCCCCACCCCGGTCAGAACCATCGAGAGGACGGCGGGGGCCCCTGAGGACAGCGACGCCACGTCAGCGATTTCCCCACGCACGATGTTCCCTTCATATGACTTCTGCTCATACGTACTGATCTGCGCGATCAGCGCTGGACCGGGGAACGGTACCAAAAAATCGATTCAAATCTTGAGATTTGCCCCTTCCGCGGCACCACCCCGCGAACCACGACAGAAAAGGCGCTCTCGACGACCGCGGAATTGACGAACTTTCCGACTGACAAATACTTACTCAGACATGCCCAGACCCCGGCCTACAGGAAGGTGCATGAGGTCACAGACCCGGCATCGGCGACACCAAAGACATATAATGACTATCCAACCCGCACCGTAATGGATGATTCGGGCAGCCCGTGCCGCATTACGGGCTTCTCTATACCGAAATTACAGTCACTCAATATCGCAAGAGCGAATGTTCGGAAAAGGAGGTAGATGCGCGACTTGATCGCACGGCACACGAGGGATCCGCAGCCCGTCGGGACGACCGAGCACGTCCTAGAAGGAAGCCTCGGCGGCGCATGCCTCCCACTCCCCGCCCACCAGGTCGGCCAAGGGCTCACCCGTCAGCACATCGTCACCGTCCCGACAGAGCGCCGGCCCCGCCTCTTTGAGCCGCCGATGCGCCGAACGCCACCACCGCTCGGCCCAGCGGGAATGACGCGTGAACAGTGCGTGAAAAAACGCTCAGCGTGATCAACGTCACATCACGCTCCGAACGTGTGCGCGTTCGTGCTGTCGCCACGTGAGGTCCTTCATCGGCATACCCCGGTGGCGGGCGGCCGTGGAACTTCACTCGGCGGATCCGGCCGACGCGGCGACGAAACCCACTTCGCCACCTGCCGTTTGACCGGATCAGTAGCGAGATCCTGACTTGCCGTCCCGTCAATCTGACCACCTCGGGCATGTCGCGACGGCGAAACGGGCGTTCAAGATCGGGAAAAGCCTTGCGAATTTTCACGATCGTTCCCTGGGCCAAATATGGCTTTCACCCCGTACCGTTGGTGTCGGGGGTTTCCACAGAGCTGATCCGGGCAGTCCGGTCTGGTTGATGTTGGCCGTTGACCGTCCGATTGGGAGGTCGTGCCTGCCTGGGGGTGCCGCGTACGGCGGTTTCCTGGGTCACGGCGGCTTGCCTGGCCGAAATGACGGATTGGACCACGGAAGAAGGTCGTGATGACGAACGAGGTCACCGAGAGCAAGGCCGCCGCGCGCGCGCTGGCGGCGCGGATGCCCGGATGGACCGTCTGGTACGGGGAGCACACCCGGCGTTTCTGGGCGATTCCCCGCTCGGCCGTCCCCGCCGGCACGCGGATGGCCGAGGCCGACACGGTCGAGGAGCTCGAAGAGGTGGTCCGCCGCATGATGGGCGCCCCGCCGCGGCAGCTCGAGGCCCCGGCGGCGCGTCCCGAGACCGCGGCCGGGCAGGTTCCCATGCCGGGTCCGGCCCCGCAGCAGCACCGTCAGCCCGTCGCCACGGGCTGACCGCGAGGCGCGCCGGCCGTCGACCGGCGTGGCCCGCGGCCTTCCGTATGCTCGGACGGTGACCACCCCGCGCACCCTCGTCCTGTGGGACATCGACCACACGCTGATGAACACCGCGGGCGTCGGGCGTCGCGCGTACGCCGACGCGTTCGAGGTGGTCGCGAGCCGGCCCCTGGAACAGGTGGCCGACATGGCGGGACGCACCGACTGGGCGATCACCGTCGACACGTTGCGCATGCACGGCATCGAGGCGTCCACCGATCTCCTCCGGACGTTCGGTGACGCGCTGGCCCGTGCCTTCGTCACCTATGAGAGCGCGGTCAGGGAGAACGGCCGCGTGCTGCGCGGCGCCCGTGAGGCGCTGGAGGCGCTGGCCGGGCGGGACGACGTCGTGCAGTCCGTCCTCACCGGGAACATGGAGCCGATCGCGATCGGCAAGCTCGCCGCCTTCGACCTCGGCCGCTTCATGGACCTGCGGGTGGGCGCCTTCGGCATGGACCACGAGGACCGCGCCGAACTCGTGCGCCTCGCGCAGCGGCGCGCCACCGACATCTACGGCCAGCCGTTCGGCCGCGACAACACCGTCCTCGTCGGCGACACCCGCCACGACGTCCAGGCGGGCCACCTAGGCGGCGCCCGCGTGGTCGCCGTCGCCACCGGCGCCAGCGACAGAAGAACCCTGCTGGACGCCGGCGCCGAACTCGTCCTCGACGACCTCTCCGACACCCCCACCGTCATCCGCGCCATCCTCACCCCCGCCGACCGCTGACCCGTCCCGAGGGGCGACATGCGCATCGTCATACCGCTGTACGAGGGTTTCACCGCACTCGACGCCGTGGGCCCGTACGAGGTGTTCAGGTTGGTCCCCGGAGCCGAGGTCGTCTTCGCGGGCCCGGAGCCGGGGCCGGTGCGCGACGCGCCCGGACACCTGGCCCTCGTCGCGGACGTCGCACTGTCGGCGATCGACTCCTGCGACGTGCTGCTCGTCCCGGGCGGCCCCGCGACACGGCGGCTGGTGCACGACGACGCGCTGACCGGCTGGATCCGACGTGTCCACGCCACCACGGCCTGGACGACGTCCGTTTGCACCGGGGCGCTGCTGCTCGGCGCCACCGGCATGCTCCAGGGTCTGCGGGCCACGACGCACTGGGCCGCCGCGGACGTCCTAGAAGGTTTCGGCGCCTCCTACACGGCCGAACGCGTCGTCTTTCAAGGGAAGATCGTCACCGCGGCCGGGGTCTCGTCGGGCATCGACATGGCGCTCGCCCTGGCCGAGCGACTTGCGGGCCGGACCGTCGCCGAGGCGATCCAGCTCGCCATCGAGTACGACCCCCGACCGCCGTTCGACTCCGGATCGCTGACCAAGGCGCCTCAGAAGGTCAAGGACTTCGTCGAGTCCGGGGGCCTGCGCCGTTGAGGGTTCGTGGTCAGTTCCTCCTTGCCGGGGTGGAGGGCTCGTAAGATCCCGGTATGGCGGAGGTCTTGGTGCGCGATGGGGCGTGGGTCTTCGATGGCGAAAGCATTCGGATCACTCCGTCCGGGGACCGGCATGTCCACAAGCTCCGGCGGCTGGTCGGCGAGCGGTCGGTGCCGCTCATGGCCGTGGCCGGCATCACCTACGAGCCGGGGCGGAAAGGGGGACGGCTCAGGCTGCGCCTCCGCGAGGGGGCCGATCCGTTCGAGCAGGCCACCCGGGGGCGCATCGCCGACGCGGGCGACCCGTACCAGCTCGCCGTCGACCAGGACCGCACCGGCGTGGCGGAGTACTTCGCCGACGAAGTGCGCAACGCGCTGCTGATCGAGCAGGTGCCCGACGGTCCCTGCGACCACTACCTGCTGCCCGGCCCGGCGGTGCCGCTGACGGCGACGGCGGGGGACGGCAGCGCCGTGTTCGACGGCTCGACGGTCCACCTCGCCTGGAACTGGGCCACCGAGTCCGGCAAGCGGTCGGCGGGCGCGCAGCAGATCGCGCTGAGGGACCTGGAGGGCGTCGACTGGTCGCCGTCCGCCGGGCTGGAGAACGGGCACATCCGCTTCCGGGTCCGGGGGGTGACCACCCGGCAGCAGCCCAAGCACGACCCGTTGTGCCTGGTGTTGTGGGGCATGGAGAAGGAGACGCGGACGTGCGCGATGCTGATCGCGGCGATCACCGCGCGGCTGCCGCATCCGTTCGCCCCGCAGGACGCGCCGGTGCACCCGGACACGGCGCACCAGGTCCGCCCTGGACCGGCGCGAGCCCTGACGGCTGCGGAGACTGCCGACGGGAGCGATCCCGACGCTCTGCTGCGGCGGCTGCGCGAGCTGGGCGACCTGCGCAAGGACGGTGTGCTGACCGAGGAGGAGTTCACCGCGGCGAAGCAGGCCCTCCTCCGCAGGTTGTAGGCATCGGCAGCTGTCACCGATCGCAGGGTGCGTCCCGTTCTGGCGAGCGAGTGTGCGCCCGACCTTGACGAATGCAGGTCGCCGTCAGGCGTTCCGGGGGGTGGGCGGGGCGGTCAGCAGTTCGTGGAGCCGTTCGGCGAAGGGCAGCGGCTCGGCGAGGTAGCCGACGTGGTCGCCCGGGAACTCGGCGAGCTCGGCGCCGAGGCGCTCGGCCACCGCCATGGCCGCCTTGTACGGCATGTACGGACGGCCCTGCACTCCTCCGGCCACGATGACCGGCGCCCCGCGCAGTGCCTCGATGTCGGGGACGTAGGCGGAGAAGGACCGCACCTGGTGGCGGAAGAAGAACTCCATGTTGGCCGCGACCCTGGCCAGCATCCGGCGCGTGTCGGGAGGCAGTTCGGCGGCGGCGTCGAACTGCCGGGGCAGGTTCACGGCCTCGGCGAACTTGCGCAGGGCCGCGCCGGTGCCCTGCTCGGCCTGGGTGTCGTGCACCTCGCGCAGTAAGGCGGTCCAGTGGGCGGCGTCCGGCAGGAACGACACCGCCGGCGGTTCGTGGGCGACGAGGGTGCGCACCTGTTCGGGGTGGCGTGCCGCCAGGTCGAGGCCGATGAGGGCTCCGGAGCTGCTGCCGAAGACGTGCGCGGGCCCGTCGCCGACCTCCTTCAGCAGCAGCGAGACGTCCTCGGCGTACACCTCGATGCGCTGCTCGCCGGGCTCTTCGAGCAGCGGGCTGCGTGAGCTGCCGCGCGGGTCGAAGGTGACCACCGTGTAGCGGTCCTCGAGGGCACGGGCGAGGCGGGCGTACGCCTGGGCGTCGCCCCCGCCGCCGGCGACGAGCAGGAGGACGGGGCCGGCGCCCCGCACCTCGTAGTAGATGTCCGCGCCGGGCACACGCAGGGTCGAGGTTCGCATGGCAGGCCCCTCTCGGTCGCCGTCTCGATCAGGTATGTCGATCTAAGTTGACACCGTCAGGTTGTCACCGAAACTGACGAACGTCAGGGGTACGACCCATCCCGCGGACATGAGCAGCGGGGACGGACGTCACCCCGCGACGCCGTCGCCGAAGATCACGGGAGCCAGGACACCCGGCCGCGCAGCAGGCCGTACCCCACGAAGGCCACGGCGTCGATCAGCGTGTGCGCCACCACCAGCGGCATCGCCCGCCCCCACTTCTGGTACAGGCGCCCGAACAGCAGCCCCATGGCCACGTTGCCCACGAACCCGCCGAAGCCCTGGTACAGGTGGTAGGACCCGCGGATCAGCGACGACACCGCGACCGCGCGCCACGGGGCCCAGCCGAGCCCGGCCAGCCGGTGCAGCAGGTAGCCCGCGACGACGACCTCCTCCAGCACGCCGTTCTGCGCCGCGGCGAGCAGCAGGACGGGCACGCGCCACCAGACGTCGGGCAACTGGTCGGGCACGACGTCGAGGTTCACGCCCGCGCCGTAGGCGATCAGGTAGAACACCAGCCCGGTGCCGCCCACGACCGCCGCGAGGACGGCCCCTCTGAGCAGGTCACGGCCCGGCTCGCGCGCGTCGGCCCCGATCGTGCGCAACGACCCGTGCGAGCGGGCCAGCAGGTAGGCGACGAGCGCGACCGGCGCGAGAGAGACGGCGATGTCGACGAGCTGCAGCGTGAGGTCGAACCACGGCCGTCCGGGCGCGCGGGTGCCGACGAGCACGGCCTGCTGGCCGCTGAGGGCGCGGGGCGCGGTCAGCGAGCCGATCAGGGACACGAGCGCGCGCAGGCCGCTGGCGCCGAGCGACACCGCGAAGACCACGAAGATCTCCATACGGGCGAGCCGGGGGGTGAGCTCCGCCGCGCCGTCCAGCGCCTGAGGCGGGGAAGAGGCGTGCATGCCCGCAGCGTAGCCCCGGCCCCGTAAACCAGGCGTTCGCACGCCCCCCACCACCCCACCCCTACGCCTCTCCCCGATCCACCCCTCTCCGCGCCCCCGCACCTCCGCAAGCTCTACGCCCCGCACCTCTCCGACGTCCACGGCCCCCGGCTCTCTGCGGCCCGCGCCTCCCGCGATCCCCGGCCCCCGCCTCTCGGTGATCCCCGGCCCCCACCTCCCGGCCCGCACGTCCGCAGATCAGGCCCCGCGCCTCTCCGTCATCCGTAGTCCGCGGCTCCGGTGATCCGCCCCCACGCCACGGGCAAGACGGCACCCGTCTCGAACACCTCTTCGAAAACTTGTCCACGACCTGCGGGTTCGCATTGCGGGAGGGAGCGGCGGGTTGATATTGCTAGCGCTAGCGGCCCCCCGATCGGATCGAATGATCCTTTTGGTGGGAGGTGGGCCGCGTGGCCAGATCGAAGCGGTACAAACTGGTGCGCGTGCTGGAGGACGCCGCCACGGTCGTCACGGCGACTACGGGCCTGCTCCGGCACATGTCCGGCCTGCTGCGCCAGCTCGTGATGATCGTCGGCTGGCTCGTGCTGCTGGCCGGATCGATCCGCCTGCTCGTGGACCCGCCGCCCGCGCTCTCGCCCGAGCACTTCCTCGCCCCCGCGGCCGGCGCCGCCGCGATCTTCCAGGGCGTGATCAGGCCGTGGCGGTCCCCCGGACGACGACAACCCGCCGCCGAGGAGGCCCAGGAATGAGCACGACCCACCGCCGGAGCCGGATCGGACCGCGGAGCGGGTCACCGGCCATACGCGGCAAGCCGGAGAGCACCGGTGGCGGGCCGTGCGTGGGAGTAACGCACCCACCCTTGGCGACCTCAGGCTGCCGGTTCCTGACCTAGCCTCGAAGTCATGGAGATGGAGCAACCGCTCGGGCGGTTCTCGCGGACCCGCCGCGTCCCTCTCCGGTCGGAGTGCCCCAGCACGCCGGACGGGCCCCGTGGCCGCGTCGTGCGCCCGACCCCCCACCTGTCCGAGTTCTGATCCACCACGCGCTCGACAGTCGGCGCGTCCCCTCGCCGCGCGTCCTCGGCCCGCGGACCACACACCCGTACGACACGTGGTCCCGCCATGCCGTGCGGCCCAAGCTCATTGGAGTGACACCCGAAATGACGGTAGACAACACCCCGGTCTGGTTCATCACCGGCTGCTCGACCGGGCTCGGCCGGGCGCTGGCCACCGCCGTCCTGGAGCACGGCCTGCGGGCCGTGATCACCGCCCGCGACCCCGCCCAACTGGCCGACCTGTCCGACGCGCACCCGAACCGCGCGCTGGCCCTGCCGCTCGACGTCACCGCCGAAGACCAGGTCGAGCACGCGGTCAAGCGGGCCGAGGCCGAGTTCGGCCGCATCGACGTCCTGGTCAACAACGCCGGCTAAGGCTGCCTGGCCGCCGTCGAGGAGGGCGAGGACGAGGAGGTCCGCGCGCTGTTCGACACCAACGTCTTCGGCTTGGTCGACGTCACCAGGGCCGTCCTGCCGGGCATGCGCGCCCGCCGCTCCGGCCACATCGTGAACATCTCCTCGCTCGGCGGCCTGGCCGCGTTCGGCGCCACCGGCTACTACCACGCGACGAAGTTCGCGGTGGAGGGCCTGTCGGAGTCGCTGGCGGCCGAGGTAGGCCCGCTGGGTATCAAGGTGACGATCGTGGAGCCGGGCGCGTTCCGGACCAACTGGTCCGGGCCGTCCATGCGCCAGTCCCGGGTCCGCATCGACGACTACGCCGAGACCGCGGGCGCACGCCGCACCACCACCCTCGCCACCTACGGCCACCAGCCCGGCGACCCGGCCCGCGCCGCGGCGGCGATCCTCACGGTCGTGGAGTCGGACGACCCGCCACTGCGCCTACTGCTCGGCAAGGCCGCCTACGACGTCGCCTCCGCCCGCCTGAACACCCTCAAAACCACCTTCGACACCTGGCGCGACCTCACCCTCAGCGCCGACTACCCCGCCCCCTCAGCGGACGCGTGACCGCTCCGGGCTGCCGTGTCACGCGGCGGGCCGGTGGGCGAAGAGGATCCTGATGGCGTTGACGGTGGCGTGGCCGCGCCATTCGAGCGCGGACGCGGGCGACTGGGCGGCGAAGTCCACGGTCCAGCCCCCGTCGTCCCGTTGCCCGGCGGCCAGCCGCCTCAGGTCCGCGGCCATGACGTCCGCCGGGAGAAGGCGGCGCAACGGGCGGTCCGGCCACGGGGAGATGTCCAGCGGGTGCAGCGCCTCGCCCTCCAGCCCGCCCTCGACCGGCAGCGTCCCGTCCTCGGGCAGACGGGCGGCGAGCCGCGCGAGGTCGCCGGCGGTCTCGGGCATGGCGTCCTGGATCGCGTCGAGGAACGCCAGCACGTACCGCAGTTCATAGGCGCTGGCAGGCGGGCGCTCGGCGATCTCGCGCAGGCAGAAGGCGGTGACGCGCGCGAGCCAGGCGTGGTCGCGGACGGCCTTGTCGTGCCGCGCGAGCCGGTGGGCGGCCGCGGCGACGGCGGCGGTGATGTGCAGCGACGACGCGGCCGGGTCGGCGCCGCGCCACCAGGGGGCGGTACCGACCGGCTCGGCCACCGGCAGCGCGAAAGGCAGCCCACCGTCGGTCAGGGTGACGGAGTCCAGCCAGTCGCACAGGGCCGGGGCGAGGCCGCCCGGGTCCGATCCCGCCTCTTCCAGCACCTCGAGGGCGTGCAGCGCGCCCGCGGGCTGGCTCTCCCGCGACCGCAGGTCGGGTTCCAGACCCCAGCCGAAACCGCCGTCGCCGTTCCGGTAGGCGGCGAGCGCCGCGCGCAGGGCGTCCGCCGACCCGTCCATGCCGGTCGCCACGGCGAACCGGTGTCGGTCGAGCACGCGAGCGTGCGTGGCCAGAAAGGTCTCCGCTTTCGCGAGGTTCACATCGAGTTCCATACCGCCCATCGTCTCCGGTGCCGGAGGACGGCGGCTTGTACGTATCGGACATGTCGCCGGCGCTACCCGACCACCCGGAACCCGCCATGCCGGACTGATCCGCATATTAAGTGACATGCGAAAACACCTGCACACAAGGGACAAGTGGTCCTTGACGGCGAACGGCCCTGACAAGAGGATGCTCTTGTCCTTACCAGCCCGAGACAGATCACCGAACGGGACCACGCGCACAGAAGCCGCGCCCAACGGCCCGGCGATGCCACGATGAACACCCTCGGAGACGACACCGAGCCCGTCCGCGCCCCCGGCCCCCAGCCGAGCCCACCCCGCGCTCACGGCCCGGCCCCCGAGCAGCCGATCACGCCTTGCTCGCAGCCCAGGACACGAGCCGGGCCCGCGCCGGCCACACCGAGGCACCACCACCGCGCGCCGACACCCGCCCACCGAATCCCCTGGACCACTCGCACAGGGCCCGGCGAGTCCATAGAACCGACAAGAGGTTCACAACGGAACAGGGATCTATAACCGCGACGGAGGTCCATAACCGGACATATGCCTATCCCAAAAGGTTTATCCCGGGTAGAGGCCCATCCCAGGTAGACGTCCATCCCAGGTAGACGTCCATCCCAGGTAGAGCATCACGAACAGAGGCCTAACCCGAGAAGAGGCCAATCCTGGGCAGAGGCCAATCCCGCAGGAGTCCATCCCGGGCAGAGGTCTACGCCCCCGACAGAAGCCCGTGAACCCGACAGAGAGGTCAGCTTCATGAGCATCGTCGACGACAGGTCCGCCGAGACCGGGAACCGGCGCGTCGCCGAGCTCGGGCTCGTCGGCGTGGCCGTGTGCTTCGGCTTCACCTTCACGATGGTCCAGGACGCGATCCGCGACACACCGCCGTGGACGTTCAATGCATTCCGGTTCCTGCTGGCGGCGGCCGTCCTGCTGATCCCCTACGGCGCCCGGCTCCGGCGGCTCCCCGCCGCGGGCTGGCGGGCCGGGCTGGTCCTGGGGCTGCTGCTCACCGCCGGGTACGCCTTCCAGACCATCGGGCTCGGACACACCACGGTCTCCAATGCCGGCTTCATCACCGGCCTGTACGTGGTCCTCACCCCGGTCCTCGCCTGGCTCGTCCTCCGCCAGGCGATCAGCGCCTGGGTATGGGGCTGCATCGCCCTGGCCGCCTTCGGCCTCTTCCTGCTGTCCGGTTTCGGCGGCGCATGGCACCCCCTCGGCGACGCGCTCACCCTGCTGTGCAGCCTCGCCTTCGCCGCGCACATCATCGCCACCGACCGCGTGATCCGCCGGTTCCCCGTGGGCCCCCTGGTGACCGTGCAACTCGCCGTCGTCGGCCTCGTCTCCCTGGGCGCCTCCACCGTAACCGGCGACCTCGCCCCGCCCGCGAGCACCGACGTCTGGTGGGCCATCGCCTTCACCGCCATCGTGGCCAGCGCCATCGCCTACTTCATCCAGTCCTACGCCCAGCGCCGCACCTCCCCCGTCCGCGCCTCCCTGATCCTCGCCACCGAACCCGCCTTCGCCGGCGTGTTCGGCTTCTGGCTGGCCGGCGACCGCCCCACCCCCCTCGGCTGGACCGGCGCCGCCCTAATGCTCCTCGCCGTCCTCCTCGCCGAGGCCCGCCGCCCTGCCGACCCACCCCAGCACGTCTCGCACACGCCCACTCCAGACGCACAGACCAGGTCTTGACCACGTCGGTCGAAACCTGGGCGCTTTAGAAATGTCGCCATAAGTCCAGCAAGAAGAACGAGCCGCAGGTGATAAAGAGAATAAAGGAGCTGTATTGATGTGACAGACTGGGGTTTTCCCGTACGGCATGGCGAAGGCTTCTCCGTGGAATTCGTCCTGGACGTGAAGGAGCAGGAGGCGCCGGAGACCGCCGACTACGTCGACGCGTTCGTCACCCTGCACGATGATGGGACCGTTTGGGTCGGAGTCTTCGTGTCCCTTGAAAAGCTTGGGCAACTGATGCGCAAGCTCAGCGGCACGCGGGAGTGCCGGGGCGGGTTGTACTACTGGGAGAGCGGCCTGGTCTTGATGCGAGAGCCGGGTGTCGACGCCATATTCGAGGCGATTCAGGACATGGTGGAGGATAGCGCGATCCGTCGGCACCTCGTCAAACAGGACGACGAGGACGACGACGCCTGAGCCGTCGGGGATGCGGGGAACGCGGATAGCGAGGGGCCGGATCCGGGAACGGGAGTGGTGGCACAGCGGGTGCGTAAGCGCTGGTCCGTGGGTGCGGAACAAACCACATCGCATCGAAGATCATAGCGTCTGATCGGCGGGGCGGGACCGCTTGTTCCGCTGTGGCCACCTGTGCAGTGGTTGCCGGACTAAGATCGCGTTTCGTCGTTTCGGATAATGTCTGGCGGATTATCAGGATTGCGTTAGTAGGTCGGCGGGGAAAGGCCGCTACCGGCTCCGTGTCCACGTGCGGGTCGACGACGCAGGAGAGGAGCAGCACCTGCTCGTCGTGTTCCCGGGTTCGTCGAGGAAGAGGCTTACGCTGAAGCCGTGAGCCCCTACCCATCCGCCAGGGAAGCTTCTTCGCTCGGCTGAGCCGGCTGGCCCGGGCCTGGGAGGAGGTCGATGTCGGTGGCGTGCATTGGGCGGTCGCAGACCGAGCAGTGGAGGTCTACGTGGGCGATCTGGCCGCAGGCGTGGTGGCGGTAGAGGACTGGGGGGCCGGCTTCGCCGGCGGTCCAGCGGTCGCCCCAGCGGACCATTACCAGGAGCAGGTCGCATAGTTCGGTGCCCTTGGGGGTGAGCACGTACTCGTGACGTGGGGGGCGGGTGGAGTATTCGCGGCGTTCCAGGACGTCGTTCTCGACCAGCCATTTCAAGCGTTCGGTCAGGACCTTGCGGGAGATGCCGAGGTCCTGCTGGATCTGCTCGAAGCGGGTCATCCCCACGTAGACATCTCGCAGGATGAGTGGCGACCACGGCTCTCCGATGACATCGAGGGTGCGGGCGATCGAACAGGCCATGTCGCCGAAGCGGGTGCGCTGCATGCACACGATTCTAGCTCAGCAGGTTCCCTTAGGGAACTGATCCTGCTAGTGTCCATTCCCTGAAGGAACTAACCAGGGAAGGGGCAGCCGATGAACCGTCCACCCGTCGTCTCCGCGCGGGAGTGGCAAGCGGCGCGGGACTCGTTGCTGGTCAAGGAGAAGGAGCTCACCCACGCGCTCGACGCGCTGGCCGCCGAGCGGCGCCGGCTGCCGATGGTGCGGTTGCGCACGGATTACGTGTTCACCGCGCCGGACGGTGCCACGGCCGGTCTCACCGACCTGTTCGAGGGCCGCCGCCAACTGGTCATCTACCACTTCATGTTGTCGCCAGGGCACAGCCACGTGTGCACCGGCTGCGCGTCGTTCACCGACAACCTCACGGACAGGTCCCACATCAACGCCCGGGACACCACGCTGATCCTGATGTCGCCCGCGCCGCAGCAGGAGATCGACGTGGTGCGGCGGCGGTTCGGCTGGACCATGCCCTGGTACTCGGCCTACGGTAACGACTTCTATTCCGACCTGGACCTCGGCGGCATTTTCGGGCTGAGCGTGCTGCTCCGTGATGGCGATGAGGTGTTCCGGACTTACTACACCACCGCGCGCGGGGTCGACCGGCTTCGGCTGGACTTCAACCTGCTCGACCTGACCCCCTACGGCCGGCAGGAGCAGTGGGAGGACTCTCCGGCCGGGTGGCCGCAGGACCCGACCATGAGCTGGCTCAGGCCCCGAGACGAGTACTAGGAGATCACGATGGCACGGACCCTCACCAGCGCCGAACGCGAGAGCTTCCTGGCGCAGCCCCGTATCGGCGTGCTCAGTGTGCCCAGCGACGACGACCGCCCGCCGCTCACCGTTCCCGTCTGGTACGCCTACCAGCCCGGCGGGAACATCACGTTCTTCACCGGCACCCAGGGCCGCAGGGCGCGCAAGACCGGGCTGCTCGAACGTGCGGGGAAGCTCAGCTTCTGCGTCCAGCGGCCAGAGCACCCGTACGCGTACGTGACCGTCGAATGCACGGTCGTCGATGTGGACCGGAAGCCGACGGTCGCCGATGTCGTCGCGATCACGAGCCGTTACCTGCCCGAAGACGCCGCGCACGGCTTCGCGGAGGCCGAAGTCGGCAGCCCCACGGGCACTTTCGTACTCTTCACCGCGCGACCGGACCGCTGGCTGAGCTTCGACTTCGGCGCGGAGTAGCCCTTCGGTAGCCCGCGCCTTGCCGGCTGATCCCCACCCGTCCGAAGAGGGCAGGCATCATGAAGACCTTCCCCACTTTCGGCGGCAGGAAGGGCGAGAAGAAGTGACCGCACCTGGCTGCGTGTTCTGCGCCATCATCGCGGGCCAGGCCCCGGCCACGGTGGTGCGCCGGTGGGCGGACGCCATCGCCATCAGCCCGGACCACCCGGTCGCCCCCGGCCACGTGCTGGTCATCCCGCACGCCCATGTGGCCGACGTCGGCGTCGACCCCGCGGTGTCGGCCGCCACCATGGCGCGCGCCGCCGAGCTCGCCAGGCGGTGGCCCGCGGTCAACGTCATCACCTCCCGCGGCGCCGCGGCGAGCCAGACGGTGTGGCACCTGCACCTGCATGTCGTGCCTCGCGTCGACGGGGACGGGCTGCCGCTGCCGTGGACACCGCGGCACGCCGCCCGGGACGCCGCCACGGCGGCGGGGAGCCGGACGTGAGCGTCACCGTGGTGTGGGCCCGCGAGCCCATCCCGGGCGGACCGTCGGTGTTCCTCGCCGGACCGACGCCCCGCGTGGACGGCGTGCCGTCCTGGCGGCCGGCGGCGATCGACGCCCTGCGGGCCGCGTGGGACGGGGCACAGCCGCTGGTCGTGCTCACCCCCGAATCCCGGGACGGGGTGCGGGCCGCCTCCTACGACGACCAGTTCGCCTGGGAGACGGCCGCCCGCGAGGCGGCCGACGCGATCCTGTTCTGGATCCCCCGGAACCTGGCCACGCTGCCGGGTTTCACCACCAACGTGGAGTTCGGGCATGACGTGCGCACCGGCCGCGCGGTGCTGGGATGCCCACCGGACTGCCCTAACCCCGAGCGCAACCGGTACCTGATCCACCTGGCGCACCGCTACGGGGTCCCGGTGCGCCAGAGCCTCGGCGAGACCGTGACGGCGGCGCTCGTCCTCGTCAACGCCAGAACCGTCTGACGCGGTCGGTCATGGTCTGCCGCCGGTCAGGGGCTCGCCGTGGCTCACGATCGTTCAGCGGAGGCTCGTCAGGAGGTCGTCCCAGTCGGCGAGGAAGCGTTTCAGGCCGTATCTGGACAGGGCGGCGGTGCGGGCTTGCCGGCCGGTGTGGTGGGCGTGGGCCAGGTCGCCGGTGAAGGTTTCGAGGGCGGTGCGCAGGGTGGCGGGGTTGGTGGAGAGGACGCCCGCGCCGGGGGGGACGGCCTCTACCGCCTCGGTGGTGGCGAGCGCGACCACGGGGAGGCCGAGGAGCATGGCCTCGATGAGGGACAGGCCGAGGGACGTCCAGCGGTAGGGGTGCAGGTAGACGCGGCGGCGGGCCAGTTCGGCGTGCATGGCGGCCTGCGGGAGGTCTTCGTGGACGGTGATCCGGCCGGGTGGCGTGGCCAGGTGGGACGGCAGGCCGGTCACGCCCATGCCGAAGACGTCGAGAGGGACGGTCGCGGCGAAGGCGGGGAGGAGGTCGGTGCCGGCCACGCGGGTGCGCCGGATCGGCTCATTGACGACGACCCCGGCGCGGGGCAGCTCGCCCGTGTAGTGGTGACCGGGGTCGACGACGCCATGCTCGATGACGTGGACGGGCGCGCGGCCGGAGTCCCAGAAGAGGGCGTTGAAGTGGGTGACGTGGACGAGGGGGATATCGTCGCGGTCGGCCAGGGGGTGGCGGGTGCGGGGGACGTCGCCCGCGGGGGTGTTGTGCTCGACGTAGACGGCGGGGACGTCCCGGCCGGGGCGGCGGCCGGTCCAGCGGTGCGCCAGCTCGATCTCGTGGGGCCGTTGCAGGACGACCACGTCGAAGTCCTCGCCGACGAGCCGGTCCGCGGGCACCTCCCGGACGCTCGCGGGCCACGGGTACGTCCGCGCCCGTCCCCGCCCGTCCGGGCCGCGGCCCGGGACCACCGGGACCAGGTAGTCATGCGCGCCCTGGACGAAGGCCGTGGCCCACGACCCGTGCACATGCCAGAAGAGGATCCTCATGCGTGCCCCGGCGATCGGGAGGAGCGGAACGCAGTGCGGCGCCGTGAGGCTTCCGCGCGGACGGCACGCCGCCGGGAACCGGGTTCCGCACGTCCCGTGACGGGATCCACCACATCAGGGATGTCCTCCGCACACGGCGAGGGGGAATGACCGGCGAAACCCTGCTCGTCCGGAAAGCGGGGACGGTCGAGGACGGCCGCCGCATCCGCGCAGGGATGACGACCGGCGAGATCATGCTCGTCCGGAGAAGGGGGAGGGCCGAGGGTGGCCGTCATGGGTGGCCGGGAGGGATGGCCGGTGGCGGTCTTGCGGTCTGGGCAGGGGGGGCAGGTCGGTGGGGCCGGGGTCGGGCGAGGCGTTAAGGCCATTTCGACGGCGAGGGGGAGGTCGGCGGCGACCTCGGTGGCGGAGGTCACCTCGGCGGGGAGGGTTTCCGGGGTCGGGACGAGGATGCCCCGGGCGCCGGCGGCGTGGGCGGCTCGCGTGTCGCGGGCTATGTCGCCGATGAGGACGCAGTCGCGGGGGGCGATGCCGAGGACGGCCGCGGCGCGCAGGATCAGGCCGGGGGCGGGCTTGCGGCAGGGGCAGCCGTCGCCGTCGTCGTGGGGGCACACGGCCCAGATGGCGAACGGGCCGAGGAGGTCCTCGACGCGCCTGTTGACGGCGTCGAGCTGGGCGGGGGTGATGAGTCCCTTGGCGATGCCGGACTGGTTGGTGACCACGCCGACCGGCACGGACGCGGCGCGCAGCCGGTCGAGGGCGGCGCGGGCGCCGGGCATGGGTTCCACGCGCGCGGGGTCGGTGTTGTAGGGGACGTCCTTGACGAGCGTCCCGTCTCGGTCGAACAGCACGGCGGCCGGCAGATCGACTCCCATGGCCCTGGGCTACCCGGCCCCCCAGCCGACAAACACCCCCCGTCCGCTACTAAGCGTGACAAAGCTCAAGATTACCGCCTCTCTACCTCGACTTATGCGCAAAGCCGCGTTTGCGAGCCGCTTCGCTCGGTAACCAGACTCCCGCGGCCCTACGGAGGTAAGCCGATGCGGTTTCTGGGGATCAACGCCATATTTCACGACCCTGCCGCGGCCCTGGTCGTGGACGGAGAGATCGTGGCGGCGGCCGAGGAGGAACGGTTCAGCCGCCGCAAGCACGGCAAGCGCCCGGTGCCGTTCTCGGCGTGGGAGCTGCCCGAGCAGGCGGCCGCCTGGTGCCTGGAGCAGGCGGGACTGCGGCCCGAGGACCTGGACGGCGTCGCGTACTCCTACGACCCGGAGCTGACCCGGAACGCCGTCCCCGCCGAGGACCCGCGCATGGCCGCGCGGGACCTCGGGGCGGCCTCCAAGGGGATGGCGGGTGAGGACCGTGACATGGCCGCGTACTGGGAGGACCTGCGCACCACCTACGCCAGGCGCGCCCCGTCCTTCCTGGCGACCGCGCTGCCCGGCCTGGACACCGCGCAGGTCAAGTTCGTGCCGCACCACATCGCGCACGCGGCCTCCGCGGGCCTCGCGGCCCCGTACCGCGACTCGGCGGTGCTGGTGTGCGACGGCCGGGGCGAGGCCGTCTCGCACCTGGCCGGGCACTACCGCGACGGCGAGCTGACCGTCCTCGCCACCCAGGAGCTGCCGCACTCGCTCGGCCTCATGTACGAGGAGGTCACCGAGCACCTCGGCTTCCTGCGCTCCAGCGACGAGTACAAGGTCATGGCCCTGGCCTCCTACGGCGAGCCCCGCCACCTCGGCGAGCTGCGCGAGCTCATCCGCACGACCGGCGACGGCGGCTTCCGCGTCGAGCCGATCGACTGGAGGGGGTACGCCAAGCCGCTGCGCCGCGGCCAGGCGTGGACGCCCGACCACGCCGACCTGGCGGCCAGCGTGCAGCGGCGCCTTGAGGAGGTGCTGCTGGAGCTGGCCGGGTGGCTGCACGAGCGCACCCGGGAGCGGTGCCTGACGATGGCGGGCGGGGTCGCGCTGAACTGCGTCGCCAACACCCGGCTGCTGGCCGAGGGGCCGTTCGACGGCATCTGGGTGCAGCCCGCCGCGGGCGACGCGGGGACGGCGCTCGGCGGCGCGCTGCACCTGGCCCGCGCGCACGGCGACACCGTGGCGCCGATGTCCGGCGCCGACCTCGGCAGAAGCTGGACGGACGCGGAGCTGGCCGCCTGGCTGACCACGGCCCGCGTGCCGTACACGCGCCCGGCCGACCTGGCGGACGCGGTGGCCGCCGAGCTGGCCGCCGACCGGATCGTGGCCTGGTTCCAGGGACGGTCGGAGTACGGGCCGCGCGCGCTCGGCCGCCGCTCGCTGCTGGCGCACCCGGGCCACGCCGCCAACACCGACCGGCTCAACGCCGTGAAGGGACGCGAGCGGTTCCGGCCGATCGCCCCCATGGTGCTCGCCGGGCGCGCGCACGAGATCTTCATGCGCGGCCCGCTGCCGAGCCCGTACATGACGTTCGTGCACGACGTGCGGGCCGAGTGGCGCGACAAGATCCCCGCGGTGGTGCACGTCGACGGGACGGCGCGCGCGCAGACCGTGGACCCGGTCAGGGAACCGCTGCTCGCCCGGATGCTGGAGGCGTTCGCGGCGCGCACCGGCCTGCCCGTGGTGGTCAACACGAGCCTGAACACGGCGGGACGGCCCATGGTGGACGACCCGCGCGACGCGCTCGAATGCTTCGGGTCCGCGCCGGTGGACGTGCTGGCCATCGGCCCGTACCTGGTGCGGCGGCAGGAGGTGCGCACGTCATGATCACCGTGGTGATCCCGACCATCGGCCGGCGCAGCCTGCACCGCCTGCTCGCCGCGCTGGGCACCAGTCTGGAGACCATCGTGGTGGACGATCGCCCGCGGTTCTCCCCCGCGCTGCGCGTCCCCGGGCACGTCCGCGTGCTGCGCACCGGCGGGCGCGGTCCCGCGGCGGCCAGGAACGCGGGATGGCGGGCCGCGGACACGCCGTGGATCGCCTTCCTGGACGACGACGTGCTGCCGCCGCCCGGGTGGACCGACGCGCTGGTCACGGATCTGCGCAGGCTGGGCGCGGACATCGCGGGCTCGCAGGGCCGCCTGGAGGTCCGCCTGCCCGCCGGGCGCAGGCCCACCGACGCCGAGCGGAACACCGCGGCGCTCACCCGCGCGGGCTGGGCGACGGCCGACATGGCCTACCGCCGGGCGGCGCTCGCGGCCGTGGGCGGGTTCGACGAGCGTTTCCCCCGCGCCTACCGGGAGGACGCCGACCTCGCGCTGCGCCTCATGAGGGCCGGGCACCGGCTGGTCAAGGGGCGGCGCGTCACCGAGCACCCCGTGCGGGACGACGGCTTCTGGGCGAGCGTGCGCGCCCAGCGCGGCAACGCCGACGACGCGCTGATGCGCCGGGTGCACGGCCCGGGATGGCGGGCGGCCGTCGGCGGCGTGCCGGGACGCCTGCCGCGCCACGCGGTGACGAGCACGCTCGGGCTGGCCTCGTGCCTGCTGCTCCTCCTGCACGGCGTCCGCCCGCCCGAGGGCGTGGCCCGGGGGCCCGGAAGGCTGATGGGGCTGGCCGCGGCGGCGGGGTGGCTGGCGATGACGGCCGAGTTCGCCTGGGCGCGGCTGGCTCCCGGCCCCCGCACGCCGGGCGAGATCCTGCGCATGGCCGTGACCAGCGTGGTCATCCCGCCGGTCGCCTGCGCGCACCGCCTGCGCGGCGAACTGCGAGCGCGCCGGTGACGCGCCGCACCACCGTGCTCGTGGCACGGCTCGACAACGCCGGGGACGTGCTGCTGGCCGGGCCCGCCGTCCGGGCCGTCGCGGCGGGCGCCCGCAGGGTGGTGCTGCTGACCGGGCCGAACGGCGGGCAGGCGGCACGGCTGCTGCCGGGCGTGGACGAAGTCCTGGAGTGGCACGCGCCGTGGATCGACCCCGACCCCCGCCCGCTCACCCGCGCCCACACCGAGGAGCTGATCTCCCTGGTCGAGGCCGCCGCCCCCGGCCAGGCCCTGATCCTCACCTCGTTCCACCAGTCGTCCCTGCCGCTGGCGCTGCTGCTGCGCCTGGCCGGCGTGCCGTGGATCGCCGCGATCAGCGAGGACTACCCCGGCTCGCTGCTGGACGTCCGCCACCTCGTGGACGAGACCGAGGACGTGCCGGAGGCCGAACGCATGCTCGGCCTGGCCCGCGCCGCCGGGTTCGTGCTCCCGCGTGGCGACGACGGCGCGCTCGCGGTGCGCCGTCCGCTGCCCGACGTGGAGCGCTTCACCGGCCCGCCCGGGTACGTGGTGGTCCACCCGGGGGCCTCCGCGCCGGCGCGCGCCTGGCCGGCCGAACTGCACGCGCGGGCGGTGCGCGACCTCGTCCTCGCCGGGGTGCGCGTGGTCGTGACCGGCGGCCCCGACGAGCAGGCGCTGACCGCGGGCGTCGCCGGGGCCTACGGGCAGGACCTCGGCGGGGTGACCACGTTCGCGGAGCTGGCCGCCGTGCTGGACGGCGCGGCGGCGGTCGTGGTGGGCAACACCGGCCCCGCGCACCTGGCCGCCGCGGTCGGCACGCCGGTGGTGAGCCTGTTCGCCCCGGTCGTGCCCGCGGCGCGCTGGGCGCCGTACCGGGTGCCGGTGACGCTGCTCGGCGACCAGGAGGCGGCCTGCCGGGGCAGCCGGGCGCGGGTGTGTCCCGTGCCCGGGCATCCGTGCCTGTCGTCGGTGCCGGTCGAGGAGGTCGTGGGGACCGTGCTCGGCCTGGTGGGGCCGCTCTCCGGCGCGCCGCTGGACGGCCGCGCCGGGGTGAGGGAGGGGGCGCGATGAGGATCGCCATGGTGTCCGAGCACGCCGACCCGCTCGCCGCGGTCGGCGGCGTCGACGCGGGCGGGCAGAACGTCCACGTCGCGGGGCTGGCCGCCGCGCTGGCCGGCCTGGGCCACGAGGTGACCGTCTACACGCGGCGCGCCGCCGCCGGCGACCCGGCGACGATCGCGATGGCGCCGGGCGTGACCGTCGAGCACGTGCCCGCGGGGCCGCCCGTCCCGCTGGCCAAGGACGACCTGCTCCCTCACATGCCCGCCTTCGCCGACCATCTGAGGCGCCGCTGGCGGGCGAGCCGCCCGGACGTGGCGCACGCGCACTTCTGGATGAGCGGCGTGGCCGCGCTCGAGGCGGCCGAGGACCTCGGGGTGCCGGTCGCGCAGACCTTCCACGCCCTCGGCACGGTGAAACGACGCTGGCAGGGCTCGGCCGACACCAGCCCGCCCGAACGCCTCGCGATCGAGCGCGACGTCGGGCGCCGCGCCGCCGCGGTGATCGCCACCTGCTCCGACGAGGTGCGGGAGCTCACGGCCATGGACGTGCCGGTCGACCGGATCACGGTCGTGCCGTGCGGGGTCGACCTCGGGCTGTTCCACCCGGACGAGGCCGGCACGCGAGGTGAGCCGGACGTGCGGATCCTCAGCATCGGCAGGCTGGTGCCGCGCAAGGGCGTGGACACGGTCATCGAGGCGCTGTGCCACGTCCCCGGCGCGCGGCTCGTCATCGCGGGCGGCGAGCCGGGCGACGAGGACACGCCGAGGCTGCGGGCGCTCGCCGCGGCGCGGGGCCTGGCCGGGCGGGTGCGGCTGGCCGGCGCGGTGGCGCGGGAGGACGTGCCGGCGCTGATGCGGTCGGCGCAGGTCGTCGTCACCGTCCCCTGGTACGAGCCGTTCGGGATGGTGCCGGTCGAGGCGATGGCCTGCGGGGTGCCGGTCGTGGCGTCCGCCGTCGGCGGGCACCTGGACACGGTGTCCGGCTGCGGCATGCTCGTCCCGCCGCGCAGGCCGCGCCTCCTCGCCGCCGTGCTGCGCGACCTGCTGGCCCGGCCCGAGCTGCGCGCCGCGCTCGGCGCGAGCGGGGTGCGGCGGGCGCGTTCCCGGTACGGCTGGCCGCGGGTGGCCGCGCAGACCGAGTCGGTGTACCGCAGCCTGATCGGCGACCGGCTCGGCCGGCTCGCCGCGGCGGGAGGGTGAGCCATGCATCCGCATCTGTCCCAGCTGAGCGCCGCGCTGACCGCCGTCGACCCCGACACCCCGAAGATCCACGCCTGGGGAGCCGCGCTCGCCCGGGTGCTGCGCGCGGGAGGACGGCTGCTGGCCTGCGGCAACGGCGGGTCCGCCGCCGAGGCGCAGCACCTGACGGCCGAGCTGGTGGGCCGCTTCCGCGCCGACCGCCGCCCGTACGCGGCGATCCCCCTGCACGCCGACACCTCGACCTCCACGGCGATCGTCAACGACTTCGGCGCCGAGGAGCTGTACGCGCGCCAGGTGCGGGCGCACGGGCGGCCCGGCGACGTGCTGATCTGCCTGTCGACCAGCGGGGCCAGCAAGAACGTGCTGGCGGCGGTCGAGGTGGCGCGGGAGGCGGGCCTGGCGACCTGGGCCCTGACGGGGCCGGCTCCGAACCCGCTGGCCGGGCTGTGCGACGACGCGCTCGCCGTGCCGTCCGACGACCCCACCACCGTGCAGGAGGTCCACCTGGCGGTCATCCACATGCTGTGCGACGTGATCGAGGCCGCGGAGCCGGGCACATGACGGCCGGGCCGATCGTCGTCGTCGGCGACTCGTTGCTCGACGTGGACATCGAAGGCGACGCGGAGCGGCTGTGCCCGGACGCCCCGGTGCCGGTCGTGTGCGGGCGCGCCGAGCACCGCAGGCCGGGCGGCGCCGGGCTCGCCGCGCTGCTGGCCGCCCGCGAGGGCGCCGAGGTCGTGCTGATCACGGCGCTCGGCGAGGACGCGCCCGGGCGGGGGCTGCGGGCGCTGCTGTCGGGGTTCGCCGAGGTCGTGCGGCTGCCGCTGCGCGGCACGACCTCCCGCAAGACGCGGGTGCGCGCCCGCGACCAGACCCTGCTGCGGATCGACACCGGCGACGGCCGGGCCTGGCACGTCCCGGAGGGCGGCGAGGGACAGCGGGCGGCGCGGGCGCTGCGCGGCGCGGGCGCGGTGCTGGTGTCGGACTACGGGCGCGGCGCGGCGGAGACCGTCCGCGACCTGCTGAACCGGCTGGCCGTGCCGCTGGTGTGGGACCCGCACCCGGCGGGGTCGATCCCGGTGCCCGGCTGCGCGCTGGTCACGCCGAGCCTGGTCGAGGCGGCCGTGCTGTGCGGGCAGGCCGACCCGCAGGGAACCGGGAACGGGAAACCGGGCGCCACGCCGGAGGCCGCCGCGCGCCACCTGGCGCGCGCGCTGCACGCCGAGGCGGTCGCGGTGACGCTCGGCGGGCGCGGGGCCGTGCTGTGCGACGGGAACGGGCGCACCACCCGGGTGCCGCCGCCCGCGCGCGTGCTCGGCCGCGACTCCTGCGGGGCCGGGGACCGGTTCGCCTCGGCGGCGGCGCTCGCCCTGCGCGACGGCGCGACGGCCGCGGAGGCGGTGGCGGCGGCCGTGCGGGCGGCGACCCGCTTCGTCGAGGCGGGCGGCGCCGCGGGCATCCGCCTCCCCGAGGCGCCGGCGGCGGACCGTCCCCGCACGGCCATCGAGCTGGCGGCGCTGGTCCGCGCGACCGGGGGCCGGCTCATCGCGACGGGCGGGTGCTTCGACCTGCTGCACGCCGGGCACGTCCGCCTGCTGCGGCAGGCCAAGGCGCTCGGCGACGCGCTGATCGTGTGCGTCAACGCCGACGAGTCGGTGCGCCGTCTGAAGGGGCCGGGACGCCCGGTGGTCCCGGAGGAGGACCGGATGGAGGTCCTGCGGGCGCTCGGCTGCGTGGACGCGGTCGTGCTGTTCGCCGAGGACACCCCGACCCGGCTGATCGAGCACCTGCGGCCCGACGTGTGGGTGAAGGGCGGTGACTACACCGGGCTCGACCTGCCCGAGGCCGAGGCGGTGCGCCGCACGGGCGGGGAGGTCGTGGTCCTGCCCACCTTCTCCGGCCACTCCACCACCGGCCTGATCGCCGCCGTCCAGGAAGTCAGGTGACCCGGGCTCCACGGCAGTTCACGACCGTCCACGTCACTTCACGGCTCTTCACGGACTCTCTGCGGATCGAAGCCCCCCTGGACCAGGAGGTACATCGATGCTTGGGAACATCCTGATCACCGGCGGGGCGTCGGGCCTGGGGAAGGCCACCGCGCACGCCGTCGCCGAGGCGGGCGGCCGGCCACTGGTGATCGACGTCACCGCGCCGGACGCCGCACCCGCGTACGCGGCGTACGAGCCGGGCCGCGCGGCCGGCGGCGCCGCACGTCCGCGGCCCGAGGCAGGGCGCACGGCACGGCACGGCGGCCCGGGATCCGAGGCGGGGCGCACGGCGCGCTCCGCCCCCGCCGACGCCGCGCGCGCGGAGTCCAACGGCGGCGCGCGCGGCGGCGTCAGGTCCGGCGACCACGTGGTGGCCGACCTGGCCGACCGCGGGCAGGCCGAGCGCGCCGTGCGCGAGCTGGCCGAGCGGGCGGGCGGCCTGGACGCCGTGGTGACCTCCGCCGGCATCGACCGGTGCGGCCCGCTGGCGCGGGTGGAGGCCGAGGAGTGGGAGCGGGTGGTCCGCGTCAACCTGCTCGGCACCGTGTCGGTGATCAGGGCGGCGCTGCCGTACCTGACCCGGTCGCGGGGCCGGGTGGTCACGGTGGCCTCGACGCTCGGGCTGCGCCCGCTGAGCGACGCGACGGCGTACTGCGCGGCCAAGGCGGGCGTCGTCGGCTTCACCCGGGCGCTGGCGCTGGAGCTGCGCGGGCAGGTCGGGGTGACGCTGCTCGTGCCGGGCGGCATGCGGACGCCGTTCTTCGACGGCAGGGACGAGCAGTACACGCCCGGCCCCGAGGCCGACCTGAACGCGCCCGAGGACGTCGCGGCGACCGTGGTGTTCGCGCTGACCCGGCCGCCGGGCTGCGAGGTCCGCGAGCTGGTCGTGTGCCCCGCGCGGGAGACGTCATGGCCGTGAACGACCGCCCCCCGGACACCCCCGCCTCGCGCCGCTCCGCCGCCGGGCCGGCCGGCGAGGCGCAGACGGACCGGCGGGCGTACGGCAGGCGTCCCGCGCCGCGGCGCATCGTCCCCCGCGAGCCCGCGCCCGAGCGCCGCGTGCTCACCGGCCGCCGCCTCCCGGGCGGGCGGGCCGGGGCGCCGGTCCTGCTGGTGCTGCGCGGGCTCGGCTTCGGCGACCTGCTCACGGCCGTGCCGGCGCTGCGGGCGCTGCGGAGCGCCTACCCGGGTCACCGCCTGGTGCTCGCCGCGCCCGCCGCGCTGTCCGGCCTGGTCTCGCTGATCTCCGCGGTGGACGCGCAGCTCGACGTGTCCGGGCCGGGCCCCGTGCCGCTCGAACGCCCCGACCTCGCGGTCAACCTGCACGGCAGCGGCCCGGAGAGCATCGTGGCGCTGTCGCGGATCCGCCCCGGGCGGCTGCTCAGCCACGCCCACCCGGAGTTCCCCGGGCTCGACGGCCCGATGTGGGACCCGAAGGCGCACGAGGTGCACCGCTGGTGCGACCTGCTGGCGTGGTACGGCGTCCCCGCCGACCCGGCCGACCTGCTGCTGCCCGCCACCTCCACCATGTCCACCATGTCCACCACGTCCACCACGTCCACCACGACCGGCCACGTCGTGGTCCACCCGGGCGCGGCCTCGCGGGCCCGGTGCTGGCCGGTGGAGCGGTTCGCCGAGGTGGCCGCCGCGCTGGCCGAGCGGGGCCACCGCGTCATGATCACCGGCAACGCCGCCGAGCGGTCGCTGGCGTTCCGGGTCGGCACGCTGGCCGGGCTGCCGGTGGAGTCGGTGCTGGCCGGGCGCACGGACCTGCGCGACCTCGCCGGGCTGGTAGCCGGGGCGCGCCTGGTGATCTGCGGGGACACCGGTGTCGCCCACCTCGCCACCGCCTGCGCCACCCCTTCGGTCGTGCTGTTCGGCCCGGTGTCCCCCGACCAGTGGGGCCCTCCGCCCGACCCCCGCCACATCGCCCTGTGGACGGGCCGTTCGGGCGACCCGCACGGCAACCGGCCCGACCCCGGGCTGCTGGAGATCGGCACCGAGGTCGTGCTGGACGCCGCGGCGACCCTGCTGCAGGCGGAGGCCGTCCGGTGACCGCGCGCCGGGTGGTCGTGACCGGGGGCGCCGGCTTCCTCGGCTCGCACCTGTGCGAGCGCCTGCTGGCGGGCGGCGCGAGCGTCATCTGCATGGACAACTTCCTGACCGGCGCGCCCGCCAACGTGGAGCACCTCATGGGACGGCCCCGGTTCCGCCTGGTCGAGTGTGACCTGACCGGGTTCGTCCACGTGCCCGGCGAGGTGGACCTCGTGCTGCACTTCGCCTCGGCCGCCTCCCCCGCCGACTACCTGCGCCATCCGATCGCCACGCTCAAGGTGGGCAGCCTCGGCACTCTGCACGCCCTCGGCCTCGCCCGCGAGAAGGGGGCCCGGTTCGTGCTGGCCTCCACGAGCGAGGTGTACGGCGACCCGCTGGAGCACCCGCAGCGGGAGACGTACTGGGGCAACGTCAACCCGGTCGGGCCGCGCAGCGTGTACGACGAGGCCAAGCGGTTCTCCGAGTCGCTGACCACCGCCTACCGCGACTCCCACGGCGTCGACACGGGCATCGTGCGCATCTTCAACACCTACGGCCCGCGCATGCGCCCCTACGACGGCCGGGCCATCCCGACGTTCATCCGCCAGGCGCTCGCCGGCGAGCCGATCACCGTCACCGGGGACGGCTCGCAGACCCGTTCCATCTGCTACGTCGAGGACACGGTCGAGGGGATACTCGCCCTGGCCGACGCGGCCTTCGAGGGGCCCGTCAACATCGGCAACCCGTCGGAGCTGTCGATGCTGCGGCTGGCCACGACGATCCGCGACCTCGCCGGCTCGTCCTCGCCGATCCGGTTCGTGGCCCGCCCGGTGGACGACCCCGCCGTGCGCCGCCCCGACACCTCCCTGGCCGCCCGGCGGCTCGCCTGGCGGCCCCGCGTGGACGTGGACACGGGCCTGCGCCGCACGATCGCCTGGTTCCGGCGTGAGCTGCTGGAGAAGACCCGTCCGGCGTCCTGACGCGGTCAGCCGACGTGGACGCGGGGGCGGCGCTGCGGGTCGGGCTCGGCTCTGCGGAGGATCTCGCGGGTCATCGGGGCGACGTCCCCGCCGCCGAGGATGAGGTAGCCGACGAGGGCCAGCATCGGGTTGCCCTCGGCCCAGTGGAAGTAGACGTCGGGGATCACCCCGGTCTCGTCGCGCAGGTGCAGCAGGATGGCGGCGACCGCGTTCGCCACGGACGGGCTGCGGGCGGTGAGGAACCGGCAGCCCTCCCGCTGCCGGCCGGTGACCTCGACGACGCTGATGAACTCCGAGGCGTCGCCGATCGTGATCTCCAGGAACAGCAACGGCTGGTCCGGCGGCAGGTGGTGCAGCTCGCAGGCCCGCCGCTCCTTCTCGGGGAAGCGGACGCGCCCGCGGTCGTCGGGGTTGGACGCGACCAGCGGGAGATGGCCGGACGCCGCGACCTCCCGGACGAAGCGGCGGGCCCGCGCGTCGAGCCGCACCCCTTCCACGCGCAGCTCGAAGGAGCGGGTGGCGCGGGACAGGAACGAGGTCACGATGATCGTGCCGATGAAGAACGAGGCGATCTTGATGCCTTCCGGGCGCTCGAAGATGTTGGCGATGGTGGTGTAGGTCAGCACCGCCGTGATGGCGACGTAGAACGGCAGCCTGCGCCGGGAGCGGGCGCGGTGCGCCGACAGGGTCACGGCCAGCGCCGCCGAGAGGATCACGACGAGCACGCCGGTCGCGTACGCGCCGCCCTGGGCGTCCACGTCGGCCCGGAACAGGATCGTGATGCCGAACGCGACGGCGGTGAAGATCAGGACGAGCGGGCGGGTGGCCGCCGCCCAGTGCGGGGCCATGCCGTACCGCGGCAGGTAGCGGGGCACCACGGTGAGCAGGCCCGCCATGGCGGACGCGCCCGCGAACCACAGGATCGTGATCGTGCTGAGGTCGTACAGGGTGCCGAAGCCCTCGCCGAGGTAGCCGTGCGCGAGGTAGGCGAGGGCGCGGCCGTTCGCCCTGCCGCCCGGCTGGAACTCGTGGGGAGGGATGAGCACGGCCGTGGTGAAGCTGCTGGCGATGAGCAGGAAGCTCATGATGACCGCGACCGTGGCGAGCAGCTTCCTGGCCTCATGGATGCGCCCGGCCGGGTGGGCGGGGTCGTCGCCGGGCCGTCCTCTGATCAGCGGCATCACCGCGACGCCGGTCTCGAAGCCGGACAGGCCGAGCGCCAGCCTGGGGAACACCAGCAGCGCGAACCCGACCAGGGCGAGCGGCGAGGCGTAGCGGGCGGTGAGCGCGTTCTCCCAGTGGACGACCGCGCCCGGGCTGGTGAACAGGTGGTCCACGGCGACGGCCACGACCGCCAGGTTCAGCGCCAGGTACACCGTGACCAGGACCACGGCGATGCCGATGGCCTGGCCGAACCCGGCGAGGAACACCGCGCCGAGCACGGTGACGAACGCCAGCGTCACACCGACGCGGTGGCCGCGCAACGCGTCGGGCGCGAAGGGGTTCTCGATGACGTGCGCGGTGGCGTCGGCCGACGACAGGGTGATCGTGATGATGAAGTCGGTGGCGAGGAAGCCGAGCAGCACGAGCACGAGGAACTTCCCCGGCCACCCGGGCAGGTAGCGCTGGAGCATCGAGATGCTGCCGCGCCCGTGCGGGCTCTCCTCGGCGACGTGGCGGTAGACCGGCAGCGCGCCGAACAGCGTGACGGCGACCAGCACGAGCGTGGCGACCGGGGACAGCACCCCCGCGGCCAGGAAGGCGATGCCCGGCTGGTAGCCCAGGGTGGAGAAGTAGTCGACGCCGGTGAGGCACATGACCCGCCACCAGGGATGTCCCTCGGACGGCTCGGCCTCGGGCTCCTTGGCGACGGGCGTCTCCAGGAACCACCGGGACAACCCGCGCCACCGGGCCGCGCCACCGCCGACCCCGCTGTCCCCGTCCCCGGCCGCGCCCGTCCCCACTGGCGTCGCTCCCGTCACCGCCCCCGGACGTCCCGGGCCCCGTCTCCTCCCTCATTCCCCGCCCGCGAGGCCGCCCGGTGCGACCGGCGATTCAATACGTTTCTTTACCGCCACGGCACGGAATCGACATTTATCGGCAGGCGGAAATCCGCCCCGCGTACTTCTCCGGAGTGAACGGCGACGACGGGTCAGCGTGCCATCGCCGGGGAGCCACCCGTGAGGTAGAAAGTGGTCCCGTCGTCGCGGGCGTCCAGGGCGGCGTGCAGCCTCCTCACCAAGTACGCCGGCATCAGGCGGGCGGCCTCGCGGAGGTCGAAGAACCCGTGCGCGTCCAGTTCCTCCTCCTGCAGGACGATGCCCGCGTCGTCCGGCAGCGTGCCGCAGTCGAACAGGAAGTGGATCAACGGCATCGGGCGGTCGCCGAAGGGCGGAACCCAATGGACGCCGAGCAGGCGCCCCACCCGCAGGAAGAGCCCCAGTTCCTCGGTGATCTCGCGGGCGCACGCCTGGTCGGGCGTCTCGCCCTCGTCCACGTGACCGCCCGGCCAGAGCCAGTGATCGCGGTAGTTGGGCTTGACCAGCAGCACGCGGCGGGCCGGGTCGGTGATCAGCGCGCCCGCGCCCGCCAGCGTCTTGTTGATCCGGGCGTAGAACTCGTCGGGCGAGAAAGTGGCCATGATCCGACCGTAGTGCGGGCGCCCGGCCCCTCACCCCTAGGGGCCACCCCGTACATCCAAAGGCGGATACGCCGCGGGCGATCTACCCCTCTCGTACTATCCGACAGCTAGATTCCATGGCCGATGTATTGGTTTACCCCGGCTTCTACCTTCAGAGAAAACGACTTTCGCTGGGGGAGACATAAGATGAGACGCCGGGGGAACCTGGCCGCCACGATCGGCGGGTGGAGCGCCCGCCACCGCTGGGCGGCGATCATGATCTGGGTCGCCTTCGTGGCGGCGGCGACGTTCGCGGGCAACGCCGTCGGGACCGCGAAGATGAAGGGCTACGAGAGCCAGAACGGCGACTCCCGCAAGGCCGGGCAGATCCTCGACGGGGCGAACTTCAAGGACGTCGCCGGTGAAGTGGTGCTGGTCCAGGCCAAGGACGGCGGGCCGACGGTCCAGGACCCGCGGTTCCGCGACGCGGTCACCAAGGTCAAGGAGGCGGTCACCGCCACCGGCCAGGTCGAGAACGTCCGCACGCCGTACGACAAGGAACCCTCGCCGGTGACCGAGGACCGGCGCACGACGCTGGTCCAGTTCGACATGAAGGGCGACGGCAAGGACGCCGACAAGCGGGTGCAGCCCGTCCTCGACGCGGTCGCCGGGGTCCAGAAGAGCTTCCCCGAGTTGCGCGTGGAGCAGGCGGGCGGCGCGAGCGCGGGCAAGATGATCGGCGAGGCGATCGACAAGGACTTCGTCCGCGCCGAGCAGCTCTCGCTGCCGATCACGTTCGGCATCCTGCTCGGGGCCTTCGGCGCGCTGCTGGCCGCGCTGGTGCCGCTGGCGCTGGCCATGACCGCCATCGTCGGCGCCACCGGCCTGCTCGCGCTGACCAGCCACCTGCTGCACGTGGACGACGCGACGCCGAACCTCATGCTGCTCATCGGCCTGGCCGTCGGCGTGGACTACTCGCTGTTCTACATCCGCAGGGAACGCGAGGAGCGGGCCGAGGGCCGCGACAAGCGGCGCGCCATCGAGATCGCGGCGGCCACCTCCGGACGTGCCGTGCTCATCTCCGGCATCACCGTCATGGTCGCCATGGCGGGCATGTTCCTCACCGGCAACGGCATCTTCATGGGCTTCGCCGAGGGCACGATCCTCGTCGTCCTCGTCGCCATGATCGGCTCGCTCACCGTCCTGCCCGCGCTGCTCTCGCTGATCGGCGACAAGATCGACGCACGGCTGATCCACGGCACCGTGCGGGTGCTCACCGGCGGCCGCGTCACCTGGGCCCGCAAGCTCGGCGGCCGCGGCGGCGAAGGCGGGCGGATCTGGAACGCCGTCCTCACCCCGGTCCTGCGCCGCCCGCTCGTGTCCGCGCTCGTCGCCGGCGGCCTGCTGGTCGCCCTGGCCGCGCCCGCCTTCACGCTGCGCACCGGGCCGCAGGGCTTCGACGACCTGCAGGGCGACTACGCCATCGCCGAGACGTTCAAGCGTATCGACAAGGCGTTCCCCGGCGGCAACGCGCCCGCCGTGGTCGTGCTCAAGGCGCCCGACGTCACCACCCCGGCCGTCACCTCGGCCATCGAACGGTTCAAGCGGCAGGCGTTCGCGACCGGCCAGGCCAACGAGCCGTTCGGCGTCGAGGTGAACCCGGACAAGACCGTCGCCCGCATCTCCATCGGCCTCAAGGGCGAGAAGGAGGTCGCCGAGCAGGCCGTGCGCACGCTGCGCGAGAAGGTGATCCCCGCGACGCTGACCGGGGCCGGGGAGGCGCACGTCACCGGCGAGACCGCCGGGTCGATGGACTTCAACGACCAACTCGGCCGCTCGATCCCGCTGGTGTTCGGCTTCGTCCTGCTCCTGGCGTTCATCCTGCTGCTGACCTCGTTCCGCTCCCTGGTCGTCGCGGTCAAGGCGATCCTGCTGAACCTGCTGTCGGTCGCCGCGGCCTACGGCGTGCTCGTGCTGGTCTTCCAGCGCGGCTACGGCGAAGGGCTGCTGGGCTTCACCTCGACCGGGTTCATCACCGACTGGGTGCCGCTGTTCCTGTTCGTCATCCTCTTCGGCCTGTCGATGGACTACCACGTGTTCATCCTCAGCCGTATCCGCGAGGCGTACGACCGGGGCATGCGCACCGAGGACGCGGTCTCCTTCGGCATCAGGTCGACGGCCGGCGTGGTGACCAGCGCGGCGATCATCATGGTCGCGGTCTTCGCCACCTTCGCCACGCTGTCGCTGCTGACCTTCATGGAGATGGGCGTCGGCCTGGCCGCCGCGATCCTGATCGACGCGACGCTCGTCAGGGCGGTGCTGCTCCCGGCCACCATGAAGCTGCTCGGCGACTGGAACTGGTACCTGCCGCGCTGGCTGAACTGGCTCCCGCAGCTCTCCCACGGCGACGAGGACGACGACGACCCCACGCCGCAGCCGCGCCACCGGATTCCCGTGGGCGTCTGACCAGGGCCGCACGTCCCGCCCGAACGCGCGAGAGGAACGACCATCGTGGTATACGGCGTATACCACGATGGTTTACGCTGTATACGTGAGCGTTCCCAGCACGGCGGAGAAGATCGCCGACGCGGCGGAGGACATCCTCGTGAACGAGGGGTCCGACGCCGCCACCATGCGACGCGTGGCCGAGATCGTCGGCGTGTCCGCGATGGCCATCTACAAGTACTTCCCGAATCGCCAGGCGCTGCTCGACGCGGTGGCCGCGCGGGCGTTCCGGCGGCTGTCGGAAGCCTGGGGGACCCGCGTCCCCGACGGCTCCTGGGAGGAGCGGGTGTTCGGCCTCATGGACGACTTCCTCGACTTCGCTCTGGGGCGGCCGCATCTGTACACGTTCCTCATGACGGAGCAGCGGCCACGCGCCCGGCGCTTCCCCGGCGACTTCCAGGGCGGTGGATCACCGGTCTTCGGCGCGCTCGTCCTCCTGGTCGAGGAGGGCATGCGCGACGGGCTGCTGCGCGAGGACGACCCGCTGGAGGTGACGCTGGCGCTGACCTCCACCGCCCAGGGGCTCGTGCAGCTCTACCTCGGCGGCCGCATCGGCCTGGACGAGGAAACGTTCCGGCTGCTGTGCGCGCGCACGACGAGGAGGGTGCTCGATGGCATCCGGGCCTGACCGGCGACCGGTCCGGAGAAGACGCTTATGGGCCGCCTTGACGGCGTTCCTGGTCCTCGTGGTCGTGGCGACGGGATTCGGCGCCTGGTTCGGCAGCGATCAGGGGATCGCCGTCGTGCACTACGGATCGAGCAACACGCGGGTGCTCGCCGTCCGGGGCGACATGGTGACGCTCGAGCGGTCGGCGCAGACCGGCAAACCGGGCACGTACTGGCTGGAGTGGGGCGGCGCCTCCTCGATGCTCGGCGACATCGTGTCCCAGGATCGGGGCGGGGTGACGCGCAGGGTCCTGCGCGGCCAGGTGCCCTCCCTGGGCACTCCCGGGTGGTTCGACAATGTTCCCCCCGGCGATCCCAAGGTCGCCTGGGGGATCGACTACTCCGAGATCATGGTGCCCACCGAGCTCGGGCCCGCCCCCGCCTGGTACGTGCCCGGCCGGGGCTCCACCTGGGTCGTCGCCGTTCACGGCCAGAACGGGCGCCGCAAGGCCCAGCTCAAGATCCTCCCGGTCGTCCACGAACTGGGGCTTCCCTTCCTGGACATCAGCTTCCGCAACGACGAAGGGGCGCCGCCCTCGCCCGACGGGCTGCTGCATCTGGGCGACTCGGAATGGCGTGACCTTGAGGCCGCCCTGCGTCACGCGCGGAAGATGGGGGCGCAGAGGTTCATCCTGTTCGGCACCTCGATGGGCGGCCAGATCGCCGGACAGCTCCTCGCCAGGTCGCCGCTCGCCACCACCGTCGACCGGGTCATCATGGACGCGCCCATGATCGACGTGCTGATCACCGGGGAACAGGGCGCCAGGAACCACCACCTGCCCGGCTTCGTCTCCACGCTGTCGAACCTGGTCACCGAATGGCGCACCGGAGTGGACGTGGCCCGCCTCAGCCTGATCCGCCACCCACCGAAGATCCGGCCGCCCCTGCTGCTGATCCACACCCGTCCCGACACCGACCATCCCATCGAGGAGTCGCGCGGCCTCGCCGCCGCCGCCGGGCGGCTGGGGTGGAAGATCCAGTTCGAGGAGTTCGCGCAGGGACAGCACACCGAGGCGTGGAACGTGGATCGCGCCCGCTACGACAGGCTGGTGCGCGACTTCCTCTCCCGGCCCTGACCGGAGAGCGCGCCTCGCCCGCGGGAACCCCGGCCGCCTAGATCCCCGGGTCGGTGAAGGGCTCGGGGAAGTGGCCGGTGCCCAGCAGGCCGTGCCGGGCGCGCACCTCCCGCAGGAGCGCCTCCCTGGTGGTGGCCGCGCGTTCGGCGTCCTCGTCGTAGGCGTACCGGACCGCCGGGTTAGCGAGCTGGACGGGGTGCAGGACGACGTCCCCGGTCAGCGTCAGCGACCCGACCTCCACGACCTGGTGGCCCGGTGTGTGCCCGGGCGTGTGGGCGACGCGGACGCCCGGGACGATCTCGGCGGCGCCGTCCACGGCGTCGACCAGCCCGGTCAGCGGGCGCAGCACCCGTTCCAGGATCGGGTTCGGCCCCGCGCCCTCGATCCAGTCGACCTCGGCGCGCTGGATGACGTGCCGCGCGTTCGGGAACGTGGGGACGCCGTCGGTGACCGCGCCGCTCGCGTGGTCGCTGTGCAGGTGGGTCAGCACGACGGTGCCGACGTCCCCGGGCGCGACGCCCACGGCGGCCAGCTCGCCGACCAGGCCGCCGGGCACCGGCGCCCAGCTCGACGCCGGCGAGTCCGTGCCGCCGATGCCGACGTCCACCAGGACCACGCGGCCGAAGGCGTCGCGCAGCAGGTAGCAGCGGAAGTGGAGGACCCATTCGGCCGGCGTGCCCGCCCAGTCGTCCGGCGACGCGCCGGTGAAGAGCTCGGGAAGCGGACGCCTGATCGACGGGCCCATGGGGCCCACCGCGTCGCGCAGCGGCGTCACCTCGAACCCGCCGAACGTCCTGGGCGCGTACGACATCGGACTCCCTCATCGGTCGGCGTCGCCTCAAGACTATGAGGCCGTGACGGCCGGGCGGAACCGGCGGGCTTGCGCGCAGGGCCGGAATTGCTGTTATCGTGGAGATGGCTGCTCAGGTCCCTCGGATTTCTCGGCGGCGCGCTAGGGCTCGGTCCCCGCGCCCCCTCCCAGGGTCTTCTCTCTCTCGATTCATCTCTTCTCATCGAATTCACGCGATTCTTTCGCAGCCGCGTTCCACCGGTACCGGCGTACGCCGGGCCCGTACGCGTTCTCCGAGGCGCCCCGTTCATGGACGCGCGCCTCCCGTTCGGCAGCCGAATTTCCCGTGCACGAAAAGTCCGGCATTTCCTCTCCGCGAGAGCCGCGTTCCACCGTCCTCGGTTTCACGACACGCGTCCTCTCGCGCATTCCCCAGCGAAAGGCATTTCCCATGACCGTGTCCACCGTGTCCACCGTGTCCACCGTGTCCACCGTGTCCACCGTGTCCACCGTGTCCACCGTGTCCACCGAGGCCCCCGTCAGGCCCCCCGACCGCCCTGACCAGCCGATCCGGCACATCACCGGCCTGGTCGACGTCCGCGACAAGACCGCCTTCATCCGGACGGGCGGCTACGCCCCCGGCGAGGGCGACGTCCGCCTCTCCCTGCCGGAGGTCCGGCGCCTGGGGCTGCGGCCCGGCGACCTGGTCACCGGCACCGTCCGCGCCCCGTACACCCGGCTGGCCGGCCTGCTGTCCGTCAACGGCCGCGAGCCGGGATACGACCGGCCGCACTTCGCCGACCTGACCCCGGTCCACCCCCACGACCGCCTGGTCCTGGAGAACGGCTCCCCGATCACACGCCTGATCGACCTGGTCGCCCCCGTCGGCAAGGGGCAGCGCGGCCTGATCGTCGCGCCGCCCAAGGCCGGCAAGACCATCGTCCTGAAGGCCATCGCGGACGCCGTCACGGCCAATCATCCGGACGCCCACCTCATGGCCGTCCTGGTGGGCGAGCGACCCGAGGAGGTCACCGACTTCCGCGAGTCCGTCCACGGCGAGGTCGTCGCCTCCACCTTCGACCATCCCGCGCGCGAGCACACCGCGCTGGCCGAGCTGGCCGTCGAGCGCGCCAAGCGCCTGGTCGAGCAGGGCACGGACGTCGTCCTGCTGCTGGACTCCCTCACCCGCCTCGGCAGGGCGTACAACGTCACCGCGCCGAACGGCGGCAGGATCCTCACGGGCGGCATCGACGCCCAGGCCGTCTACCTGCCCAAACGCCTCTTCGGCGCCGCCCGCGCGGTACGCGGGGGCGGGTCACTGACCATCTTCGCGACCGCGCTCACCGAGACCGGCTCGCGCATGGACGACAACTTCTACGAGGAGTTCAAGGGCACCGGGAACATGGAGCTGCGGCTCGACCGCGCCCTCGCCGAGCACCGGCTGTACCCGGCCGTCGACGTGGCGGCCTCCGGCACCCGGCGGGAGGAGATCCTCCTCGCCGGGCAGGAGCGCGAGCTGATGTGGCGGCTGCGCCGCGTGCTGTCCGGCCTCGACCGCGAGCAGGCGCTGCGCGTCCTGCTCGACCGGCTGCGCGAGACGCGGTCCAACGCCGCCTTCCTCCGCCAGGTGGCCGCCACGGCCCCCTGAGTCCCTCAGTTGGCGACGCCGACGGCCTGCTTCAGCGTGGCGGGGTCGTCGAGCGCGGTGAGCATGGCGTGCGCGGTGTCCGCCCGCGAGATCGTGTAGCCGCGCGGCACGCTGCCGCCGATGACCCGGCGGTAGGCCCCGGTGAGCGGCTTGTCGGTCAGGCGGGGCGGGCGCACGATCGTCCATTCGGTGGCGCTGCGCCGGACCTCGTCCTCCATCACCGCGAGGTCGGCGTACACGTCGCGCAGGAACCTGCGGATCAGCGGCCTGAGCACCGCCCGGTACAGGAGCCCGTCGTCTTCGGGCGTGGGGCCGAGCGGGGCGGCGCTGATGACGACGAGGCGCCGCACGTCCATGGTCTCCATGGCGCGGATCACCGACCGCAGCGCGATCGCGGCGATGCCCGCGTCCTTCCTGGTCCTCGGCCCGAGCGCCGAGATCACGGCCTCGCGTCCCGCCAGCGCGGGCCGCAGCGCCTCGGGGGCGGTGACGTCCGCGGTCACCACTTCGAGGGCCGAGTGGCTGATGGGAAGCCGGGCCGGGTCGCGCACGACGGCCGCGACCTGGTGCCCGGCGTCCAGCGCCTGCCGGACGACCTCCTTGCCGACCCCTCCGGTCGCTCCTACGACGGTGAGCCTCATGAGCTACCCCTCCCATAGGTTGGTGAGCACTCACTCACATCCTAGAATGAGCACCCCGCGGTGCGCGCACCCGGCCGTCCCGCACGTCAGAATCACCGGGAGAACCCGGAGAAAGGGGAACGATGCCCCAGCGGCCCACGGCCTCAGGCGCGCGCACGCGCCAGCGCATCCTCGACGCCGCGGAGCAGCTCATGCGCACGGTCGGCATCGCCCGCGCGACCACCAAAGAGATCGCGCGCGCCGCCGGCATCAGCGAGGCGGCGCTGTACCGGCACTTCTCCGGCAAGGAGGAGATGTTCGTCAAGGTGCTCGAGGAGCGGCTCCCCGGCCTGAGCACGCTGATCGCGAACCTCGCGCAGGACCCGGGCGAGCGCACGACCGAGGAGTGCCTGGCCGAGATCGCCCGCACGGCCACCCTGTTCTACGAGGCCAGCACGCCGATCGCCGCGCCGCTGTTCGCCGAGCCCGCGCTGCTGGAACGCCACCGCGAGGGGCTGCGCAAGCTCGGCGCGGGGCCGCACCGGCCGCTGGACACGCTCGCCGGCTACCTGCGCTCGTTGCGCGAGGCCGGCCGCGTCCGCGCGGACGCCGATCCGGACGCGGCGGCGGCCCTGCTGCTCGGCGCCTGCTACCAGCGCGCCCAGCTCACCCTGCTCGCCGGCGAGGAGTCCCCGCCGGCCTCGGTCGACGCCTTCGCGACGTCCCTGGCCCGCACCCTGCTCGACGGCATCCGCTGACGTCCGCACGCCCGGAGAAGGCCCCGCGAAGGCACCGAGAAAGCCCCGAGAAGGCGCGGAGAGGACGCGGCGCGGGTACGACACCACCTGGACGCGGCGCCGCCGGGCCGTGGCATTATGTTACTCACGAGTAGCCTATGCGAGGAGCCAGCCGTGCCAACGTCACGTGACGTCGTGTTCGTCGACGGCGTGCGCACGCCCTTCGGCAGGTCGGGCCCGAAGGGCCTGTACGCCGAGACGCGTGCCGATGACCTGGTCGTCCGTGTCATCCGTGAGCTGATGCGCCGCAACCCGGGCCTGCCGCCCGAACGCGTCGACGAGGTCGCGATCGCGGCCACCACCCAGATCGGCGACCAGGGCCTGACCATCGGACGGTCCGCCGCCGTGCTGGCCGGGCTGCCGAAGACCGTCCCCGGGTACGCCGTGGACCGCATGTGCGCGGGCGCGATGACCGCCGTCACGAACGTCGCGGGCGGCGTCGCCTTCGGCGCCTACGACGTCGCCATCGCGGGCGGCGTGGAGCACATGGGCCGCCACCCGATGGGCGAGGGGGTGGACCCGAACCCCCGGTTCCTGTCGGAGAGCCTGGTCGACGGCTCGGCGCTGATCATGGGCATGACGGCGGAGAACCTGCACGACCGGTACCCCGACATCACCAAGGAGCGCGCCGACGCCTACGCGGTGGCCTCGCAGGAGAAGGTCGCCAAGGCGTACGCCAACGGCAGGATCCAGCCGGACCTGGTGCCGATGGCGGCCCGCAAGGCCGCCGAGGGCTGGGGCCTCGCCACCGAGGACGAGCCGCCGAGGCCCGGCACCACCATGGAGGGCCTGGCCGGGCTGAAGACGCCGTTCCGCGCGCACGGCCGCGTCACCGCGGGCAACGCGGCGGGCCTGAACGACGGCGCGACCGGCTGCGTGATCGCGGCGGCGGACGTCGCGGCCGAGCTGGGCCTGACCGCCAAGATGCGCCTGGTCTCCTACGCCTTCGCCGGGGTGGACCCGGAGGTCATGGGCGTCGGCCCGATCCCGTCCACCGAGCGCGCGCTGCGCCTGGCGGGCCTCGGCATCGGCGACATCGGCCTGATCGAGATCAACGAGGCGTTCGCCGTGCAGGTGCTGGCCTTCCTCGGGCACTTCGGCATCGCCGACGACGACCCCCGCGTGAACCCCTACGGCGGCGCGATCGCGTTCGGCCACCCGCTCGCCTCGTCGGGCGTCCGCCTGATGACGCAGCTCGCCCGCCAGTTCGGCGAGCGGCCCGACGTCCGCTACGGCATCACCACGATGTGCGTCGGCATGGGCATGGGCGGAACGGTCATCTGGGAGAACCCCGCCTGGGAGGGCGCCAAGTGAGCGACATCACCGAGATCTTCGACGACGAGGTCGTGACCCACGCCCTCGTCCGCGACGTGAGCCTTCCCGGCGGCGCGGGGACGATGGCCCTGATCACGCTGGACAACGGCTTCGACCACACCAAGCCGAACACCTTCGGGCCGCGCGGCCTCACCGAACTGGACAAGGCGCTGGACGCGATCGCCGCCCGCGACGACCTGACCGCCGTCGGCGTGACCGGCAAGCCGTTCATCTTCGCGGTCGGCGCCGACCTCAAGGGCGCCGCGCTGGTCCGGGCGCGCGGGCAGGCCGAGGAGCTCGGCAGGCTCGGGCACGAGGTGTTCCGCAGGCTCGGCGAGCTGGAGGTGCCGTCGTTCGCGTTCGTGAACGGGGCGGCCATGGGCGGCGGCCTGGAGATCGCGTTGCACTGCACCTACCGGACGATCTCGTCGGGCGTGCCGGCGGTGGCGCTGCCGGAGTGCTTCCTCGGACTGGTGCCCGGCTGGGGCGGCACGCAACTGCTCCCCCGGCTGATCGGGCCCGCGTCCGCGCTCAAGCTCATCATCGAGAACCCGCTCTCGCAGAACCGCATGATCAAGGGCCGGGATGCCTTCCGGCTCGGCGTCGCCGACGCGATCTTCGAGCCCGCCGACTTCCTGGAGGAGTCGCTGCGCTGGGCCGCCCGGGTGCTGACCGGCGAGGCCGCGGTGTCCCGCCCGCCGTTCACCTCCGACGCCGCGGCCTGGGACTCGGCCGTCGAGGGCGCGCGGGCGCTGGTGGACATGAAGCTGCGCGGCGCCTCGCCCGCGCCGTACCGGGCTCTCGACCTGGTCGCGCTCGCCCGCACGGCCGGGCGGGACGAGGGGTTCGAGGCGGAGACCCGGGCCCTGGCGGACCTGCTCATGGGCGACGAGCTGCGCGCCGGGCTCTACTCCTTCGACCTGGTGCAGCGCCGCGCCAAGCGGCCCGCGGGCGCGCCCGACAAGGCGCTCGCCCGCAAGGTGACCAAGGTGGGGGTGGTGGGCGCGGGCCTGATGGCCTCCCAGCTCGCCCTGCTGTTCGCGCGGCGGCTGGAGGTGCCGGTCGTCCTCACCGACCTGGACCGGGAACGCCTGGACAAGGGCGTCGGCTACGTGCGCGCCGAGGTGGACAAGCTGCTCGCCAAGGGCCGGGTGAACGGCGACCAGGCCAACCGGCTGAAGGGCCTGGTCTCGGGCTCGCTGACCAAGGACGCCTTCGCCGACGCCGACTTCGTGATCGAGGCCGTCTTCGAGGACCTGAAGGTCAAGAAGCAGGTGTTCGCCGAGGTCGAGGCCGTCGTCGGGCCCGAGTGCGTGCTCGCGACCAACACCTCCTCGCTGTCGGTGAGCGCGATGGCGTCGGGGCTGCGCCACCCCGAGCGGGTGGTCGGCTTCCACTTCTTCAACCCGGTGGCCGTGCTCCCGCTGCTGGAGATCGTCCGCGGCGAGCGCACCGACGACGCCACGCTGGCCACGGCCTTCGCGACCGGCAAGGCGCTGAAGAAGTCGTGCGTGCTGGTGAAGGACGCCCCGGCGTTCGTGGTGAACCGCCTGCTGACCCGCTTCATGGGCGAGGTCATCGGCGCGGTGGACGAGGGCACCCCGGTCGAGACGGCCGACCACGCCCTGGACGGCCTGGGGCTGCCGATGTCGCCGTTCGCGCTGCTCCAGCTCGTCGGCCCTGCGGTGGCGCTGCACGTCGCCGAGACGCTGCACGAGGCGTTCCCCGCCCGGTACAAGGTCTCGGAGAACCTGGCGAACCTGGTGAAGGCCGGCAAGCCCGGCGTGTTCGCGCCCGACTTCACGATCGACCCGGAGGCGCGCCAGATCTTCGAGGGCTCCGGCCTGACCGGGCCGCCCGCCGAGGAGGTGCGGGCGCGCGCGCTGCGGGCGCTGGCCGAGGAGGCGCGCCTGATGCTGGACGAGGGCGTCGTGGCCGCCGCCGAGGACCTGGACCTGTGCATGCTCCTCGGCGCGGGCTGGCCGTTCCACACCGGAGGC
This sequence comes from Sphaerisporangium krabiense, assembly GCF_014200435.1. Taxonomy (NCBI): domain Bacteria; kingdom Bacillati; phylum Actinomycetota; class Actinomycetes; order Streptosporangiales; family Streptosporangiaceae; genus Sphaerisporangium; species Sphaerisporangium krabiense. The sequence goes on from NZ_JACHBR010000001.1 coordinate 1,590,280, forward strand.
ATCACGCCGTACCTGGACAGGACGGGCGTGTCGGCCGAGGTGACCGGACGCCGCTTCCTCCCGCCGGGCGTGGCCTCGGTCCCCGCCTGACCGTCCCCGCCCGTTCGCGCCGGCCTCTCGGGGCGTCCCGGGGGCCGGCGTCAGGGGGCGTAGTCCTTGAGCGTGACGCCCTCGGAGGCGCCCCGCATCTTCTTGGCGATGAGGCCCCGCCACGGCAGGTACGGGATGCTCCTGATCATGAGGTTGCGCCCCCAGACCTGCGCGGCGGAGGTGGGCATGAGCCCCGAGGACGCCTTCCCGTCGTCGGCCCGCGCCTGGGCCTTCGCCACGTACCCGCGCATCACGCTCTCGTACGCGGCGAACCCGGCGCGGTGGTCGCCGCCCGCCGCGGCCAGCTCCCCGGCCAGCACGTACGCGCCCACCAGGGCCAGGCTGGTGCCGAGGCCGGTGAGCGACGACGGGCTGTAGGCCGCGTCGCCGAGCAGGACGACCCGCCCGGCCGACCAGCGGTCCATGCGGACCTGGCTGACGGTGTCGAAGTAGAAGTCGTCGGCCCCCGCCATTGCCTCCAGCAGGCGCGGCGCCTCCCAGCCCACCCCGGCGAACCTCCCGGCGATGATCGCCTTCTGGGCGTCCACGTCGCGCCGGTCGTAGGCGAGCGGCGGCGAGGTGAACCCGAACAGGGCCTTGGCCTCGCGGGGCCTCGGAGTGGGCCGGACGCCGACCACCCGGCCTCCGAGCGGCGTGTGGTAGAGGTCCCACAGCCCGTGCTCGACCGGGTAGGGGATCGTGAAGTAGGACGTGTAGCAGCCGAGATGGCGGCGGAAGCGCGACTCCGCGCCGAAGACCAGCTCGCGGACCCGGGAGTGGACGCCGTCGGCGCCCACGACCAGGTCGAACCGCCGGGCCCTGCCGCGTTCGAAGGTCACCTTCACGCCGTCGCCGTCCTCGTCGAGCGCGGCGATGGAGTCGTCGAAGACGTATTCGGTGTCGCGGCGGGTGGCGTCGTAGAAGACGCGGGCCAGGTCGCCGCGCAGGATCTCGATCTCGGCGACCGCGCCCTCGCCGCCGAACAGGCCGGCGGGCATGGCGGCGACCCGCCTGCCTTCGGCGTCGACGAAGGACATGCCGCGCGTGCCGACGGCGGCGGCCCGCACCTCGGCCATCAGCCCCGCCCGTTCGACCACCTCCTTGGACACCCCGCGCAGGTCGATGTTGTGGCCGCCGTCCCGGAACGCGGGGGCGCGCTCGACCACGACCGGCTCGAACCCGTGGCGGCGCGACCACAGGGCCAGCGCGGGCCCGGCGATGCTCGCTCCCGAGATGAGGACGTTCCTGTTCTTCATGCCGATCTCCTTCGCCGGTGGACGGCCGCGGCCTCCTCCGGCGCGTACGCCGTACATCACTTGTCGCGTACACCGTAAACGCACCCCTAGCGCACCGCAATGGCCGGGCAGGACATGGCCGCGACGAGCATCTCGCCCTAGTGCACTATGCTGCGACACGACCGCCCGCGTGACCGGCGCCTTCCCTCACGGGACGCCTCGCGGGCGTGTACCACCAACGGATGGCGCACTAGTACGGCCCTCCGCACGAGCACGACCGAGCACGACCGAGGAGGACCCTGTGGACGGACCCGCCCCGCACCCCGAGCCGCCCTACCTGCGCATCGCCGGGGAGATCAGGCGCCGCATCGCCACGGGCGAGCTGCGCGCGGGCGACCCGGTGCCGTCCACCCGGGAGATCACCCGGCGGTGGGGGGTGGCGATGGCCACCGCGACCAAGGCGCTGACCGCGCTGCGCCAGGAAGGGCTGGTGCGCGCGGTCCCCGGCGTCGGCACGGTGGTCCAGGCCCCGCCACCCCGGGAGGCCGCGCCCGCGCCGCGCACTCCTCCCTCGCGTGCCGGCGACCACGAGCTGACCCGGGAGCGCGTCGTGCGGGCCGGCATCGAGATCGCCGACGCCGAGGGGCTGGCCGCGCTGTCCATGCGGCGGGTCGCCGCCGCGCTCGGCGTCGCGGTCATGTCGCTGTACCGCCACGTCCCGGGCAAGGACGAGCTGGTGACGCTCATGACCGACGCCGTGTACGCCGCGCACCCTCCGGGCCCCGACGCGCCGGACTGGCGTCGCGCGCTGGAGGAGACGGCACGGCTCATGTGGGCCGTGTACCGGCGGCACCCCTGGCTGCCCCATGCCGTGTCGATGACCCGTCCGCAGCTCTCCGTCGGCGGGCTGGCCCACACCGACCGCGTGATCCGCGCGCTCGCCGGCGCCGGGCTCGGGCCGAACGCCCGGCTGCACGCCGCGATCACCGTGATCGGCTTCGTCCGGGGCGTGGGCGTGAACCTGGAGCCGGAGAACCTGGCGCGGCAGGACACCGGGCTGACCGAGGACGAGTGGATGAACGCGCAGCCGGCCTTCGCCGAGGTGCTCGCCGCCGGCTCGTTCCCCGGCCTCGCCGCCGTCGTCACCTCGCCTGAGGCCGACCTCGACCTGGACACGCTGTTCGAGTTCGGCCTGGCCCGGCTGCTGGACGGTCTGGCCGTGCTGATCGACCGCGCGGCGGGCTGAGAATCACCACCCGTACGGACATATCCCGCCGATTATGTCCGTACCTGTACAGACCACTCGATAGGCGGGCGCCCTGTCCGAGGCGCCGCCGGAGTTCGGGATGATGGAGTTCATGCTCGCCGACGCCATCGACGCCCTCGCCTGTCCCGCGTGCCGGGGCGACCTGTCGCTGCACGGCACGGCCGTGCGGTGCGCGGGAGGGCACGCGTTCGACGTGGCGCGGCAGGGCTACGTGAGCCTGCTGACCGGCTCCGCGCCCCCCGGCACCGCCGACACGCCGGCCATGGTGGCCGCGCGGGCGGAGTTCCTCCAAGCCGGACACTACACGCCGCTGGCCGACCGGGTGCGGGCGCTCGTCGGGGAGGTCGCCGCGCCGGGCCCCGGGATCGTCCTGGACGCCGGAGCGGGCACGGGCTACTACCTGGCCCGCGCGCTGCGTCCCGACGACGCAGGGATCGCCCTGGACGTCTCCAAGCACGCGCTCAGGCGGGCCGCCCGCGCCCACCCGCGCGTCGCCGCGGTCGTCGCGGACGTGTGGCGCGCGCTGCCGGTCAAGGACGGCCGGGTGGAGGTCGTGCTCGACGTGTTCGCCCCCCGCAACGGGCCCGAGTTCGCCCGCGTGCTGCGGCCCGGGGGGACGCTCGTCGTGGTCACCCCCACCTCACGCCACCTGGCGCCGCTGGTCGAGACGCTCGGCCTGCTGTCGGTGGACGAGGACAAGGCCCGCCGCGTCGGGGAGTCCCTCGGAAGCCACTTCACGGAGATCTCGCGGGAGGTCCTGGAGAGCCGTATGCTCCTCGACCACCGGGCGGTCGCCGCGGCGGCCGGGATGGGGCCGAGCGCATGGCATGTCGATTCCGGGGCACTGGAACAGGAGATTTCCCGCCTGCCTCTCCAGGTGGCCGTGGAAATGTCATGCCACATCTCACTCTTCCGTAAGATCGCCTAGAACAACCCGAATTACGAATTTCCCCGACTTTGTAGACCAACATCCGATTAGAAGCGACATACTTAACGGCAACCCACCGATGCCGGTCCGGGAGAGCGTGAGGGAGGGGCACGCCCATGAAGGCCGAGGAACGCTGGCAGGCCAGGTTCCGCGCGGCACGTATGACACTGCCCGTTTGGGCACGGCTCGCACCGTCCCGGGCCGTGTACCGCTGCAACATCTCCGGCATCTGGGAGATCCACGCCTGGGACCGGTCGAACGGCGCCACCCGGCAGGTCACCAGCCGCCCGCGCGGCACCTCGCACGCCGCGATCGACCCCACCGGTCAGTGGATCTGGTGGTTCTCCGACACCTACGGCGACGAGTTCGGCATCTGGATGCGCCAGCCGTTCACCGGCGGCCCCGAGATGCCGGCCCACCCCGACCTCGCGCCCGGGCACCCGACCGGCCTCGCGCTGTCCGCCGCGGGCACCGCCGCCGTCGGGCGCAGCAGCCGCCACGGCTTCCAGGTGCTGCACTTCCGCGTCGGCGGCGACGAGCGGCCCGCCGTCATCTACGAGTCCCGCGAGTTCGCGCAGGTCTCCGGCATGTCGCTGGACGGCTCGCTGATCGCGGTGAGCCACAGCGAGCACGGCGACTCCCGCCACCCCGCCCTGCGCGTGATCAGGCCGAACGGCCAGGTCGTCGGCGACCTGCACGACGGGCCCGGCAAGGGCTTCAGCGGCGTGCGGTTCGCCCCGACCATGGCCGACCGGCGCATCCTCACCCTGCACGAGCGGCGCGGCCGCCGCGAGCCCCTGGTCTGGGACCCGCTGACCGGCGAGCAGCGCGAGATCTGGCTGCGCGTGCCCGGTGAGATCACCGCCGACTGGTACCACGACGGCAGGGCGCTGCTCATCGGCCACAACAACCGGGCCAGGACCGAGCTGTTCCGCTACGACCTCGGCGGCGGCGACCTCGCGCCGATCAAGACCCTGCACGGCGTCATCCACGACGCCATGCCCCGGCCGGACGGCACGGTCGAGTACTCGTGGTCCAGCGCGGCCCACCCTCCGGTGGTCCGCGCCAGCGACGGCCACGTGGTCATGAACCAGTCCGGGCCCTCCGCGCCGCCCTCGGTGCCGCTGGAGGACGTCTTCGTGGAAGGCCCCGGCGGGCGGATCCACGCGCTGGTGTCGCGCCCCGAGATCGGCACGAGCCCGTACCCGGCCGTCTTCCTGCTGCACGGCGGCCCGGCCGCGCAGGACGACGACTCGTTCCTGCCGAACGTCGCCGCCTGGGTCGACGCCGGCTTCGTGGTCGTGCGGGTCAACTACCGCGGCTCGACGGGCTACGGCTCGGCGTGGCGGGACGCGCTGCGCGGCGACGTCGGCCACATCGAGCTGTCCGACGTCGCGGCGGTCCGCGACTGGGCCGTCACCACGGGCCTGGCCGACCCCGACCGCCTGGTGCTCGCGGGCGCGTCCTGGGGCGGGTACCTCACGCTGCTCGGCCTCGGCACCCAGCCCAAGAGCTGGGCGGCCGGGATCGCCGCCGTGCCCATCGCCGACCACGCCGCCGCCTACCGCGACGAGACCGAGGGACTGCGCGCCTACCACCGCGCCCTGTTCGGCGGCTCGCCGCAGGAGGTGCCCGAGCTGTACGCGGCGTCGTCGCCGATGTCGTACCTGGACGGGATACGGGCGCCGCTGCTCGTGCTGGCGGGCGAGAACGACCCGCGTTCGCCGATCCGGCAGATCGAGCAGTACCTGGGCAAGCTCGCCGAGCGGGACCACGCCTTCGAGGTGTACCGCTACCACGCCGGCCACGGCTCCCTGGTCGTCGAGGAGCGCATCCGCCAGATGGCGGCGCAGCTCGACTTCGCGCGCAAGCACGCCGGCCTCGCCCAGCCCGCCTCGGCGCGGACCTGACGGAGGCGGGCCCGGTACGGACCGGCCCGCCCCCACTGGTCTAGACCGCCTCCGCGAACGGGACCCGCGTCCGCCGGGCGGACGGCCGGCTCCGCCGTCCCGGGACGGGGTCAGTCGGCGCGCAGGACCAGGATCGCGAGGTCGTCGGCGCTGGGCTCGTTGGCGTACTCCTCCACGGCGCGGCGGATGCGCTCGGCGACCGCGCGCGCCGACAGCTCGGCGCACTCGGCCAGCAGCTTGGCCAGCCCGCCGTCGTCGTCGAGCAGCCGCTCCCCCGAGCGGCGTTCCGTGACGCCGTCGGTCACGCCCAGCAGCACGTCCCCGTGGGCCAGGTGGACGTGGTCGGCCTCGAACTCGGCCTCGGGGAACACGCCGAGCAGCGACTGGGAGGTCACCACGGCCTCGACCACGCCGCTCGGCCGCAGCCGCAGCGCCTCCGGGTGCCCGGCGGAGATCAGGGAGAGGTCGAGCCCGTCGTCGGTGCGGGTGATCTCGCCGTGCAGCAGCGTGAGGAACCGGGCGCGCTCGCCCTCCTCCAGGATCGCCCGGTTCAGCCGTGAGACGACCGCGGCGACGTCGTACCCCTCGCGGGCGAGCAGCCGCAGGGTGTGGCGGGCGAGGCCGGTGACCGCCGCGGCCTCGGGCCCGGTGCCGCAGACGTCGCCGATCGCGAAGCGCCAGCGGCCCTCGCCGGTGGCGAAGAGGTCGTAGAAGTCCCCTCCGACCTCGTTGTTCTCGCCCGCGGGCTCGTACACCACCCAGTAGTCCAGGCCAGGGGTCTCTGCCGGGGTGCCCGGCGGCAGCAGGCTGCGCTGCAACGCCCGGTTGGCGTCGGCCTGCTGGGCGTACAGGCGGGCGTTGTCCATGGCCAGCGCGGCGCGCCGGGCCAGGTCCTCGGCGAGCCTGGCCACCTCGTCGGGGAAGCGGCCGGCGCGCCCGAGGCACATGAGGCCGAGGCTGCGCCCGCGCGCGGTCAGCGGGAAGGCCAGCGACTGCCAGTCGGCGAGCTGGATCGGCGTCGGGGTGAGGTTCTCCAGCGCGGGGATCTCGGTCTGGTCCAGCTGCTCGCGCAGGACGTCGATCTGGGACTCGTCGGCGTGCCAGAGGTAGGCCGGGGTGGGCGGCTCGGCGCCGGAGACGGCGGTGTAGACCGCGCACCAGGTGGCGAGCCGGGGGACGACGATCTGGGCGATCAGCGCCGGCACCATGTTGAGGTCCAGCGTGCCCGCGAGCAAGTCGCTGGCGTCGGCGAGGAACCCCAGCCAGCCCGGCCCCTGCGAGGCCGCCCCGCCGAGCGTCCAGTCGTCGGGCTCCTCTCCCCCGGAGTCGCCGGGCAGGGGCAGGCGCGCCCAGCGGGTGCGCAGCGCGCCGGAGAAGCTGACGCCCCACACCGTGACCGGGGCCGAGGGAGCCGAGGCCGTCGCCGGGTCGTGGTCCTTCTCCCGGACCTCGATCTGGAGCGAATCGCCCTGATGCATCCATACGATCTCAAAAGGACCGTCCTGCACGCCGGCCACGAGCTCACCGGTGAGCCGCTCCGCGTCGGTCCTGATCGGAGCGGCGGCCCACGCGGTCATGACCTCGCGCGTGAACCGTATGGCCGCGGGTAGGGCCGTATCGCCGGCCGCGAAGGAGGCGGCCAGCACACCCCGGGAAGAACTTGTCATCGCACCGTGCTTACCACACTCCGCGGTCACATGCGGTCAACCGACCGGGCGACCGCATAGCCGCCTTCATGCCAGACTGGCACTACTCCGAGTCCCGCCCGAACAGCGTGAAGGAGGCTTCATGAAGGGTACCCCGACCAAGGAGCCCGGTTCGGAGCGGTCGTATACCGAGTCCGAGCTTCGCCCCCTGCTGGAGACGCTCATCACCTGGCGTGACGGCGACTTCCGCCGCCGGGTGCCCCACGCCCCCCACGGCATACTCAGCGAGATCCGGCTCCTGGTGAACGAGGTCGCCGACCGCCGCGAGCACCTGGCCAACGAGCTGCTGCGCGTCCGCAAGGAGGTGACCAAGGAGGGCCGCTTCGGCGTGCGCCTGACCCCCGGCCCCGGCGTCGGCTCGTGGGCCGAGAGCGTCGACTCGGTGAACGCCCTGATCGACGCGCTGGTCGGCCCGGTCAGCAGCGCCGCCGACGTTCTCGACGCCGTCGCCCAGGGTGACCTGTCGCGCCGCATCGACATGGAGACCACCAGCTCGCGGGGCGAGGTGCGCCGCCTCGGCAAGGCCATCAACGGCATGGTCGACCAGCTCGCGCTGTTCACCTCCGAGGTCACCCGGGTCGCCCGCGAGGTCGGCTCGGAGGGCCGGCTCGGCGGCAAGGCCAACCTGGCCGACATGTCCGGAAGCTGGCGCGATCTCACCGACGCCGTGAACACCATGTCCAGCCGGGTGTCCGCCCAGGTCCGCGACATCGCCGTCGTCACCACCGCCGTCGCGCGCGGCGACCTGTCCCGCAAGGTCACCGTCGACGCCGTCGGCGAGATGCTGGAGCTCAAGAACACCGTCAACACCATGGTCGACCAGCTCTCCGCCTTCGCGGAGGAGGTCACCCGCGTGGCCCGCGAGGTCGGCACCGAGGGCGAGCTCGGCGGCCAGGCCCGCGTCCGCGGCGTCTCGGGCGTCTGGAAGGACCTGACGGACAACGTCAACGTCATGGCGGGCAACCTCACCAGCCAGGTGCGCAACATCGCCACCGTGGCGACCGCCGTGGCCCAGGGCGACCTGTCGAAGAAGATCACCGCCGACGCGCAGGGCGAGATCCTCCAGCTCAAAGAGACCCTCAACACGATGGTCGACCAGCTCTCGATGTTCGCCGACGAGGTCACCCGCGTCGCCCGTGAGGTCGGCACCGAGGGCCAGCTCGGCGGGCGCGCCAACGTGAAGGGCGTCTCCGGCGTCTGGAAGGACCTCACCGACAACGTCAACTCGATGGCGTACAACCTGACCTACCAGGTGCGCAACATCGCCCAGGTCACCAAGGCCGTCGCCGGCGGCGACCTGTCCAAGAAGATCGACGTGGACGCCCAGGGCGAGATGCTGGAGCTGAAGTCCACCATCAACACGATGGTCGACCAGCTCTCGTCGGTCGCCTCCGAGGTGAGCCGCGTGGCCCGCGAGGTCGGCTCCGAGGGCCAGCTCGGCGGCCAGGCCCAGGTCCGCGGCGTGTCGGGCGTCTGGAAGGACCTCACCGACAACGTCAACTTCATGGCCAACAACCTGACCTCGCAGGTCCGGCAGATCGCGGCCGTCTCCAACGCCGTCGTGCAGGGCAACCTGTCCAGGAAGATCACCGTGGACGCGCAGGGCGAGATCCTGCAGCTCAAGGACACGGTGAACACCATGGTCGACCAGCTCTCGCTGTTCGCCGACGAGGTCACCCGCGTCGCCCGCGAGGTCGGCACCATGGGCCAGCTCGGCGGCCAGGCCCGCGTCCGCGGCGTCTCGGGCGTCTGGAAGGACCTCACCGACAACGTCAACTCCATGGCCACCAACCTGACCTACCAGGTCCGCAACATCGGCGAGGTCACCACCGCGGTCGCCAGGGGCGACCTGTCGCGCAAGATCGACGTGGACGCGCAGGGCGAGATCCTCGTCCTGAAGACCACCATCAACCGCATGGTGGACCAGCTCTCGTCCTTCGCCTCCGAGGTCACCCGCGTGGCCCGTGAGGTGGCCTCCGAGGGCCGGCTGGGCGGCCAGGCCCGGGTCGAGGGCGTCGAGGGCACCTGGAAGCAGCTCACCGAGAGCGTCAACGAGCTGGCGGGCAACCTGACCACCCAGGTCCGCGCGATCGCCGAGGTCACCAGCGCCGTCGCCCGCGGCGACCTCACCCGCTCGATCAGCGTCGAGGCGCAGGGCGAGCTGGCCGACCTGAAGGACAACATCAACACGATGGTGTCCAACCTGGTCGCCTCCACCAAGGCCAACCAGGAGCAGGACTGGCTCAAGAGCAACCTGGCCCGTGTCTCGCGGCTCATGCAGGGCCACCGCGACCTCCACGAGGTCGGCAAGCTGATCATGAGCGAGCTGACCCCGCTGGTGCAGGCCCACTTCGGCGCCTTCTACATGGTCTCCAGCCCCAGGGACGCCGAGCTGTGGCTCATCGCCGGGTACGGCGTGCGGCCCGGCGCCGGCGTGCGAGAGCGGTTCGCGTTCGGGCAGGGCATCGTCGGGCAGGCGGCGTCCGAGGGCCGTCCCATCGTCCTCGACCACGTCCCGTCCGACTACCTCACCATCGACTCCGGGCTGAGCAGCTCCACCCCCGCGCAGATCGTCGTGCTCCCCGTCCTGTTCGAGGAGCAGGTCCTCGGCGTCATGGAGCTGGCCTCCTTCAGCCGGTTCAGCGAGGCGCACCTGGCCTTCCTCAACCAGCTCGTCGAGACCATCGGCGTCACGATGAACACGATCATCGCCAACTCGCGCACCGAGGGCCTGCTGGCCGAGTCCCAGCGCCTCACCACCGAGCTGCGCGAACGCTCCGACGAGCTGCAACGCCAGCAGGAGGAGCTGCGCAGGTCCAACGCCGAGCTGGAGGACAAGGCCGCGCTGCTCGCCAAGCAGAACCGCGCCATCGAGATCCAGAACTTCCAGATCGAGCAGGCCCGCCGCACGCTGGAGGAACGCGCCGAGCAGCTCGCGGTCTCCTCGCGGTACAAGACCGAGTTCCTGGCCAACATGTCCCACGAGCTGCGCACCCCGCTCAACAGCCTCCTGGTGCTGGCCAAACTGCTCACCGAGAACAGCGAGGGCAACCTCACCCCGCAGCAGGTCGAGTTCGCCAGGACCATCCACGGCGCGGGCTCGGCGCTGCTGCAGCTCATCAACGACATCCTCGACCTGTCCAAGGTCGAGGCCGGGCGCATGGACATCCACCCGCAGCAGATCTCCATGCCCAAGCTCGTCGAGTACGTCGAGGCCACCTTCGGCCCGCTCGCCCTGGACAAGGGCCTGTCCTTCTCCGTCTACGTCGACCCGGCCGTGCCCGAGGAACTGCGGACCGACGAGCAGCGCCTGCAACAGGTCCTGCGCAACCTGCTGTCCAACGCGGTCAAGTTCACCCCCAAGGGCGAGGTGCGGCTGGACATCACGCGGGCGTCCGACGTGCCGTACGTGGACGAGACCCTGCGCGGCAGCGACGACATCCTCTCCTTCGCCGTCGTGGACACCGGCATCGGCATCGCGCCCGAGAAGCTGGACGTCATCTTCGAGCAGTTCCGCCAGGCCGACGGCACCACCAGCCGCAAGTACGGCGGCACGGGCCTCGGCCTGTCGATCTGCCGCGAGATCGCCCGCCTGCTCGGCGGCGAGATCCACGCCAAGAGCGAGCCGGGCAAGGGCAGCACGTTCACGCTGCACCTGCCGGTCAGCTACTCCGGGCCGCTCGCCAACGCCGACGGCGGCGCGGCCATCGCGCCGCTCGACACCCCGCAGGAACGCTCGCTGGAGCTCACCGCCTCCGATGTCCTGCCCGAACTGCCGCAGATCATCGAGGAGCCGCCGCTCCCCGCGCCGCAGACCTGGCAGGGCGACGATCCCCTGAACGATGCGAAGATTCTCATCGTGGACGACGACATCCGTAACGTCTTCGCGCTGACCAGCGTCCTGGAACGCCACGGCGCGACCGTCGTCTACGCTGAGAACGGCCTCGAAGGAATCGAACAGCTCGAACGCAACGAGGACGTCGCGCTCGTGCTGATGGACATCATGATGCCCGAGATGGACGGCTGGGCGACCACCTCGGCGATCCGGCGCATGCCGCAGTTCGCCGACCTCCCGATCATCGCGCTGACCGCCAAGGTCATGCGCGGGGACCGCGAGAAGAGCATCGCCTCCGGCGCGTCCGACTACGTGCCGAAGCCGGTGGACGTCGACCGGCTCCTGGAACGCCTTCGTGGCTGGCTCACGCGCGGCCGGGTGGCCTCCGGCGACGGGAGAGAGGGACGCGGTTGATGCCGGATCGAGCAAAGGTCCTCCTGGTCGACGACCGGGAGGAGAACCTCATCGCCCTGGAGGCCATTCTCAGCTCCCTGGACGTGACCGCCGTACGGGCGCGGTCGGGGGAAGAGGCCCTCAAGGCGCTGCTCGGCACGGACTTCGCCCTGATCCTGCTGGACGTCCGCATGCCCGGCATGGACGGCTTCGAGACCGCCGCCCACATCAAGCGGCGCGAGCGCACCCGCAACATCCCGATCATCTTCCTCACCGTGGTCGACAGCGCCCCCGACTACGCCTTCCGCGGCTACGCCGCCGGCGCCGTCGACTACCTGACCAAGCCGTTCGACCCGTGGGTGCTGCGCGCCAAGGTGTCGGTCTTCGTCGAGCTGTACAACATGAACCGCCGCCTCACGGAGCAGGCCTCGCTGCTGCGTGAGCGCCTCAACGTCGAACTGCCGGACGGCACGGGCGCGGAGGTCCTGCCCGAGCTCTCCCGCCGCCTCAGCGCCGTCGAGGAGGAGCTGGCCCGCATCAAGGACCTGGTCCACCACGCCAACGGCAGCACCGCCCTCTCCGGCCCTCTCGGCGACCTGACCGACCGCGTGACCCACCTCCGCGCCGGCTTCGACGCCCTCTCCTGACCTTCGCGTGCCCGCGGGCCCCCCGCTGACCGCGCTCGCTTCGCGGCGGGGGCCGGAAGGCGGCCCTCACCCCTTCTTCTGACGACGCCGGTGATCTTCCGCACGGGTGCATGCGACTGCGCTACGTCACTGATCCGGCACCTGTCGTCACGGGTGAGGCGTGAATCCTCACTCTTACATTCATCTCTCATTCCGTAAAGAGCGATTGTTCGCAAATATCAGGATGAATCCTGATGAAGGGCTGTTCCAGCATTCGGGACCGGATCCGTTCATTCTTGGGCGTTGAACGACCACTGTCATGAGCGCCATCCCCCCGGACAAAGGCAGAGCCCCATGGTCAAGCGCGCCCTCGCGACGGTCGCCCTCTCCCTCGCCGCGTTACCCGCATTAACGCTCCCCGCATTCGCGGTGACGCTGGAGCAAAAACTCTCCGCACTTTCCGGCTTCACCCAGTCCACGGCCTCCAGCGCCTCCGCGTGGCGCTCCGCCTGGCAGAACCAGGGAGCCTGGGCGGACTACGCCTTCGACTGGTCGACCGACCTCTGCTCCAGCAGCCCCGACCAGCCGCTCGGCTTCGACTTCAGGATGCCGTGCCACCGTCACGACTTCGGCTACCGCAACTACAAGGCCGTGGGCCGCTTCCCGGCCAACAAGTCGCGTATCGACGACTCCTTCTACTTCGACATGAAGCAGGTCTGCGCCGGGTACTCCGGCGCCGCCAAGACCAGCTGCGACGGCGTGGCCTGGACGTACTACCAGGCCGTCAAGCAGTTCGGCTCCCTCAAGGTCACCCAGTCCCAGCTCGACCGCATCCGCGAGCAGGCCGAACGCGCCGCACGGGCCCTCGGCGCGTAGCCCCTCTCGATCCGTCCGCGCAGCCAGGGGCGTCGGCCCGCGACCGCACGGCCACCGCCCGGCGCCCCTGGCCTTGATCACTTCTCCGCGTGTCCCGCCTCATCGCAGGCCATCAAAATGGACACCAAGGGATGAATTCCCGGACTTCTCATCACATCTGCCACTAACGCAGAACTAGTTGCAGAATGTCTGATCTGCATGCGATTCTGACGGCTTATGACCACGGGGAGTACGGCAGACTTAGAGGCTGCCTTATCGAGGGTGATTCGGCTGGCCGATGAGCACGCCCGGGCACTCGATTCTCCCGCGCAATGCATGGCCGCCAGCGCATGGGTAGGCGGCGGGGCGCCCGCCTTCTCCAAAGCCCTGACCGAGCACCGCACGACCATGCAACGAGCCTTCCAGGACGCGGCCGAACAGATCGCCACCCGCATCCGCCAGGAAGGCGGCCAGGCACCGCAGGTGCCCTCCTTCTCCACCCCCATGAGCGTGATGTCCGCCACCCACAACGGCTTCGACGGCATGGACATCGCCAAAATGGAACGCCTGGTGACCGACCTCCACCGCGCCGCCCAACAACTCCCCGACGCAGGCCACCGATTATCGGGCGAACTCTCCGCGATGTGCGTCCCCGCCGCCTCGGGCGCACAGGTCGCCGCCGCAGGCGACTGGGCGCGAAGCCAGGTGAACGACCTACGCACCCGGCTGTCCGTCATCCAGAAGGACCCCGGCTCCACCCGCACCACCACAGCCCTCACGGCCTTCGGCCTCTTCGGCACCCACGCCCCAGACCCCGGCGGCGTCACCAAGCTGACAACGGCAGCCTCCAACGGAGACCCCAAAGCACTCCAGGCCCTCGTGAACCTTCAAAACACCGGCAAGGACGCGACTCTGGCAAGCCGGCTGAACGTCTGGTGGCAACAGTTGAGCCCGACGACCCAGCAGAGCCTACTGAGCCAACGCCCCCAGCTGATCGGGAGCCTGAACGGCCTGCCGGCCGCGACGCGAGACCAGGCCAATCGGGCATATCTCGAGGGTGCCAAGGTTGTACTGGACGAGCAGATCAACGAACTGCGCGCACTGCCGTACCCCGGATTGGTGTCGAGGACCATGAAGGACACGGAGCTCAAGAGACGACAGCTCGCCTCCGTGGAAACGGCCCTGGCCCTTGGCGGGAAGGACGGCCGCCCTCCGGCATATCTGCTGCAACTGGAACTAGGTGATCGCGGCAAGACCGCGATCTCATACGGCAATCCCGACGAAGCCGACAATATCGTTACATATGTGCCGGGTACTGACACCAAGCTCGACGGATTCGGTGGCAGCGACGCCAAACGTGCAGCCTACTTATGGAATCAGGCGAACAGCTCCGCGCCGAACAAGAAGATCGCATCGATCGCCTGGCTCGGCTACGAACCACCACAGTGGGGCGAAACCCACAGTTCGCGGCATACGGTGCTTAATCGCAGTGCCGCTGAAGCAGGCGCGCCACTCCTCGCCAGCTTCACCGATGGGCTACACGCCGCTCATAAGGCAGCATCCGACGTACGACTCAGCGTCCTGGGGCACAGCTACGGATCAACAGTGGTCGGATTGGCCACCCAGCAGCGCTTCCACGGCTTCGCCGACCAAGTGATCTTCGTGGGCAGCCCCGGTGTCGGAGTCGACACGGCCAGGCAACTCGGTGTCGGCTCGGTATGGGTAGGTGAGGCCCCGAACGATCCGGTCGGCGATCTCGGTAAGGCTTCCCCCATCACCCCACTCGGCAAAGACCCCAGTGGTAAGGAATTCGGTGCCCACCATTTCTATGTCCCTGATAATGGTGCGTCGACTCTGAGCTTCAAGGGCCACTCCAGCTATTGGGGAGACACAGAGAGAGGCTGGGACCAGTTCTCACCCGCCATGCAGAATCTCGGACTCCTGGTCAACGGCCAGTACGAAGACCTGACCCGTGCTCCGAAGCACACGGAACCAACGCCGCCCCCTCGACTTCTGGCGCCCGGCCCCCTACCGGTGTCAACGGACGACATCGCGCCTCGCTCGCTCACCTAGCCCGACCGGTCGGAGGATGAATGTCACGCACCACGGTGGTCGCCATCGCCGTCGTCCTACTCGCCGCCGGCTGCGGTGCCCAGGGAGAAGTCGTGAACAATAGGCCAGCCATGACAGAGAGCCAGGCCCTCGCCCGGATCGCACAACTGGTCGATGGGACCGTGAGTGTGATCCAACCGAAGCCTCACCTGGAGTTATACCGTCCCAGCCTGGACAGCAGGCCGTGTTCCGCCTCCGGGGAGGGAGGCCCTGAGGACGGCGTCGTGATAAGTCGGGGCTACTACCTCAACGGCGTTCCAAAGGAACAGCTCAAAGAGGTGTCCGAGAAGATCAGGCTGTATTGGGAACAGCAGGGTCATGTGATCGAGACAGCGTCCGAGACCGGGATAAACATCGGCGCACGTTCTCGACCGGACGACTTCATAATGGCGCTGTTCCGCACGAACGAGAATGTGCTGGGCGTCGGAATCACCTCGACCTGCGTCCTGGCCCAGAAAACTCCTCGGCCCTCGGACGGCTGAGCTGGGAACGGTCAGCGGCGGGCGCGTTCCAGGGCGTCCCAGAAGCCGCGGCGGAGGGCGTGGCGGACTTCGTCGTGGAGGAGGAAGTCGATGGGGAGGGATGAACCCTGGAGGAGGCGGGCCTCCAGGTCGGACGGCATGCGGGGTTTGCGGGCGAGGACGGCCTCCAGCCAGAGGGCCGGGGCGTCGCGGGCGACGGACTCGCCGAAGTCGTGGCCCTCCTTGTGGGCGGCTTTGACGGCGTCCGCCAGGGTGGTCGTGCCCGGCATGCCGCTGGGGACCGGAGCGGGCTGCGGGCCGGTGTACGGGCCGAGCTGGGAGGTCGGGTAGGCAGAGCCGGAGGAGCCGCCGTTCGACGGGGCCGAGGAGCCCAGGGTGTACTGACCGCCCGCCTGGGGCGGCACCGGCGCGGCCAGGGGCTGCGACGCGGGGGGCTGGGAGCTCCGGGAGGACGACGGGGCGTCCGAGTAGTTCGAGTACGCCGGGGGCAGAGCGGGTTGCGACGAGCGCGACGACGAGTCGGAGCGGGGACTGTTGGAGGAGACCGAGCCCGACCGCGTGCTCGATGGCACGGAGGAGATGGAGCCCGGGTCGGACGAGGCATGGGCGCCCGCCCCCGGGGAGGTTCCGGCCGGGGAGTTCGCCGCGAGGTTTCCCGAGGCGGACCCTGAGGAGGTTCCAGCATAGGAGCCTGCGGAGCTTCCGGCATGGGGGCCCGCAGAGCTTCCGGCATGGGAGCCCGCAGAGCTTCCGGCGTGGGAGGCTGTGGAGTTTCCGGCATACGACCCCGCGGAGGTGCCGGCGTGGTTCCCCGCGTGGTTCGGGGCCGGATTTCCCGCGTGAGAGCCCGCATGGTTCGCGGTCGGGTTTCCGGCGTGAGAACCCGTGGGGTTCGGGGTGTGGGTTCCTGTGCCGTAGGTGGAAGGGTTCTGGGAGGTCAGGCCGCCGGTTGGGGAGGCGTATGAGCCGGTCCCTGCCGTGCCGAGCGTGCCGCCTCCCGTGCCGTGGGTCCCGCCGCCTGTGCCCGGCCCGGTGGCGTGCGCGCCGCTCCCCGCGTCTCTTGGGGACGGGGGGCTGGTGGAGAGGCCGTGGGAACCCGTACCCGTTCCCTGCGAACCCGGGGTCGTCGAGAGGCCGTGCGAACCCGCGCCTGTCGAGGAGCCGGGTGAACCGGTGCCCGCGGATCCTTGGTTGCGGGAGCTGGTGCCCAGAAAGCCGAAGTTGTGGACGCCGGTGAGCCCCACCTGGTCGGCGGGCGAGGGCGTGGTGTGCGAACCCGAGCCCGCCGGAACGGTCCCGGACGAGCCGCCGCCGATCGAGCCGGCCCCGCCCGCGTTCGGCCCCGGAGTGCCGGACCCACTGGAGGCCGAACCAAGGGAACCGGACCCGCCCGTGTGCGAACCAAGGGTGCCGGACCCACTGGACGTCGAGCCCAGAGAACCGGACCCGCCCGTGTGCGAACCAAGGGTGCCGGATCCGCCGGACGTCGAGCCCAGGGAACCGGACCCGCCCGTGGTCGAGCCCAGGGAACCGGATCCGCTGGAGGGGGAGCCCAAGGAAGCTGAGCCGCCGGCAGTGGAGCCGAAGGAACCGGACCCCGGGGAGGTCGAACCGAGGGAACCGGATCCCGGCGAGGTGGGGCCGGGGGAAGCGGGTCCTGGCGGGGTGGAGGCGAGGGAGCCTGATCGTGGAGAGTTCGGGCCCAGGGAGTTGGAGCCTGGGAGGTTGCCGGACGCGCCGGGGGATCGGGAGGCGAGCGGGCCGCCGTGCGGGGACGTCTGGCCAGGCTGGTCCCCTTGCGCGCCCGCGCCGTACGCACCGGAGCCCTGGGCGCCCACGCCGTGCGAGCCGGAGCTCTGGCCGGTCGCGCCGTGCGTACCTGTGCCCGGCGATCCCGAGGCGTAGCCGCCGGTGCCCTGGGCGGTGAGGCCGTACGAGCCCGCGCCGTGCGAACCGTCTCCATGGGGGCCCGCGCCGTAGGACCTTGCGCCGTGCGACCCGTCTCCGTGCGAACCGTCCCCGTGGGAACCCGCGCCCTGCGATCCATTCCCATGGGCGGCCGCGCTGTGCGGCCCGTCACCATAGGGACCTGTGACGTGGGAGGTGGTGCTGTGGGAACCGTCGCCGTGGGGACCGGTCACATGGGATGCGGTGCCCGAGAGGCCGTCGCCGTGGGAGCCGGGGGAATCGGTTGAGAAGGTGAAATTTCCGGTATTGGAGGCCGTGCCGGCAGCACCGGAGCCCGTTGGGTACGAGCCGGTGCCGTGGGGGCCGGATCCGTACGAATCCGCCCCGAGTGAGCCGCCGCCCTGGGAACCGGTGGAAGCTCCCAGGTTCCCGGACGGGAGAGCGCTCTGGCCGTGAGCGTCCGAACCCGCCTCTGTGCCGCTGTTTCCGGACGTGTCCCCGCCCGGCCCGTAGGACGAGGAGGTCGGTCCCGCCTGGCCGGACGCCCCCGGTCCGAGGGACGCCGAAGGGCGGCCCCCGGTACCGCGCGTCCCCGTGTCAGGGGAACCCGCGCCGCCGCCCTGGGAGCCGGCGGAGGAGGCCGGGGAGCCGCCGTGGGCACCGGACGTGCCAGAGGTCGACGTGCCGGCGCCGCCGGGAGCGGAGGCGAAGGAGCCTGTGGCCGGGCCGGTGCCGAGTGAGCCCGTACTGAAGGATCCCGTGGCCGGACCGGTACCGGGCGAGCCGGAGGCGGGACCCGTACCGAGAGAGCCCGAGGCCGGGCCGGTGCTGAGGGAACCCGAGGTGAACGGGGCCGAGGCGGGAGAGGGGGCGAAGGGGCCGGTGGGTGGCGCCGTGGTGAAAGGGCCGGTCGGCGGCGGGGTGGAGGGGTAGGCCGATGCGGGGCGGCCGTTGTAGGCGGTGTCGCGGGGGCGGCCGTTGCCGATCGGAGCCGGGAGGTGGAAGCCGTTGGACGGTCCGCTGTCGGGGCCGGCGGCGATGTTGCCCGTCACGAGGCTGACGTACGGCCGGAGGTGGCCGCTGCCGATCTCGATGAGGTCGTCGCATTCCTGCTGGAGGGTGCGGGACACCGCCCAGCCCCCCTCGGCCGCGATGTGGATCACGGTGACGCGGATGCCGAGGTCCTGCGCGTCGCTGACGACCTGGGCGAGGTCTTCGTCCCCGCTGACGACGACGGCGTCGCAGATGGCGTTGTTCCGGGCCAGGGTCATGAGGTCGCGGTGGACCTGCGCGTCCACGCCTTCCCTGCGGCCGGGGCGGATGCGGGCCAGGCGGAGCTTGAGGCCGGGGATGTCGGCGAGGGCGTCGTGCTCGGGAGTGCGCCGTCCCTCGACGGTCGCCTCATACCAATAGCACCGCAACAGGGGCAGATCGGTACGCTCGCGGGAAAGCGTGGAGAGGAGTTGCAGCAGGCCGGGGTAGTCCCAGGCGACGGCCTCGCGATGGCGGGTCCCATGCACGGCCATCGCGCCGTCCGCCAGCAGATAGCCAGCGTCCACGAACAGCGCGCAGCGATCCACGCGACACCGCCCTCTCATACATGGCCAAGGTCCGGTGGCAGCCGAAGCCCGGCCCTATCTCAGGGTAATGAAGGCTCTGATCCTGCGAGGGTGAATCCCGGCGATTCGGCCCGCGCATGCCCATGTTCGGGAATGTTCCCGCCGACCGTACCAGTTTGCCGTTATTTTCAGCCCTTGGTGATAAAGGAGTGGCCCCGCAGGGGGTGCTCCTGGCAGGTCTCTAGGCTGGCCTCCATGGATGAGCGCGCGAAACTTCTCGATGAGATCAAGAAAAAGGGAGTGGTGCACGGACGGGTCGTGCTGAGCTCGGGCCGTGAGGCCGACTGGTACGTGGACCTGCGCCGTATCACCCTGGACGGCGTGGCGGCCCCACTGGTGGGCCAGGTCATGCTGGACGTCACCGAGGATCTCGGCTACGACGCCGTGGGCGGCCTGACGCTGGGCGCCGATCCGGTCGCCACGGCCATGCTGCACGCCGCCGCCGCGCGGGGACGCCACCTGGACGCGTTCGTGGTGCGCAAGGCGGGCAAGGCCCACGGCCTCCAGCGCAGGATCGAGGGTCCGGACGTCGCGGGCCGCCGCGTGCTGGCCGTGGAGGACACCTCGACGACGGGCGGTTCCGTGCTCACGGCCGTGGAGGCGCTGCGCGAGGCCGGCGCGGAGATCGTGGGCGTGGCCACCATCGTGGACCGCGGGGCGGCGGCCGCGATCGAGGCGACGGGCCTGCCCTATCGCACGGCCTACACCCTCACCGACCTCGGGCTGGACTGAGGCCGCGGGGGATCCCGCGCGGGAGGCCCGGGTGGGGGGACGTCCTCATTTGAACCGGTCGGCGATGAAGCTCTGCCGCTCCCCCGGCTTGGCCGGGGGGCGGGCCCTGCCGTTGACCTCGACGTACAGCGTGGAGGCGTCGGCGAGGACGACGTCCAGCCGGGGCTGGGAGTACATGGCCTGCTGGCCGCGGGTGAGCTCGCGGTCCTCGACGATGTCGCCGCCGCTGACCCGTACGAAGATCGGGCAGCGGTCCGCCCGGCACTCGACGTACAGCGTGGGAAGGTCGCCGGACGAGTCCTCCTCCGCGAGGGTGGGGGACGCCGGGGCCGTGACGAGCGGGGTCGTGGCGGGCGGGGCGGTGGGCGTGCCGCCGTCCCCGTCGGAGCTGAGCGAGCCGATCAGCGCGACGGCGCCGAGGACGACCAGACCCAACACCACGAGGATCGCGACGCCCACGAGCAGCAGGCGGGCGATTCCCATGGGGTCAGACCGGTGGCGTCCCACCCTTCGGAGGGTAGCCGCTGGACATCACGGTCACCGAAGGGTCGCCGGTACTCCTATGGGAGCGGGCCGGCGGGTCAGTGCGGGCTGGCGTCCCTGTGGTGACGTCCGCGCGGCTCGGCGACCTGCTGCTGCTGCGGTGCCGCCTTGCGGTTCTTCAGGACCTCGCGGACGATCGGGATGACCGACAGCACGATGATCACCGCGGCGCCCGGCAGGATGTACCGGTCGACGTTGGGGATGGCGCTGCCCGCGAAGTAGCCGATGAGCAGCATCGACTCGGTCCAGAGGACGCCGCCGATCACGTTCCACAGCAGGAAGGTGGCGCGGGGCATGCCGAGCATGCCGGCCACGGGGTTGAGGAACGTGCGGACGATCGGGATGAACCTCGCCAGGACGACGGCGCGCGCGGGCCCGAACTTCTGGAAATAGTGTTCGGCCTTGTCCACGTACTCTTGCTTGAACAGCCGCGAGTCGGGGCGCGCGAACAGCCGGGGGCCGGTCTTGGCTCCGATGTAGTGGCCGAGCTGGGCGCCGAGGATCGCGCACAGCGGCGCGCAGATCAGCAGGACGGCCAGTGGGAATGGCGCGTCGAGGCCCACCGAGGCGGCGACCGCCGTGGACGCCCCCATGCCCGCGACCACCAGCAGCGAGTCACCGGGCAGGAAGAATCCGATGAGCAGTCCGGTCTCGGCGAAAATGATCACGAGAATGCCGATGAGCCCGAAGGTGACGATCCACCATTGGGCGTCCAGAAGGTTTGTGAGGTCCATCACCGATGAGAGTACCGCCGCGCGGCGGGGTAGAGGTGCCAGTGGGGTGTACCCGTCACGCCGGGAGGGCGGCGGGTGTCCCAGGGAAGGGAAAGGCACGGGGAACGACGCGGGAGAATGGTGCGAGGCCGGCGCGCCCGGGGAGCGGACACATGCTGGACCCCTTCTTCCTCGTCCGCCGCTCCTTCGCAATACTTGCCCCGGGGATCCCGACCCCGGTCAGCCACACGTCCAGCCAAACGTTCCGTCTAGGGAGTTGACTTCCGATGCCCATCGCGACCCCAGAGGTCTACGCCGAAATGCTCGACCGGGCCAAGGCCAATGGTTTCGCATATCCGGCGATCAACGTGACGTCCTCGCAGACGCTGAACGCCGCGCTGCGCGGCTTCGCCGAGGCCGAGAGCGACGGCATCATCCAGGTGTCGACCGGTGGCGCCGAGTACCTGTCCGGCCCGTCGGTGAAGGACATGGTGACCGGGTCCGTGGCGCTGGCGGAGTTCGCCCGCGTGGTCGCGGACAAGTACCCCGTGAACATCGCCCTGCACACCGACCACTGCCCCAAGGACAAGCTCGACGGCTTCGTCCGCCCGCTGCTGGAGATCTCCCAGCGCCGCGTGGCCGAGGGCAAGGACCCGCTGTTCCAGTCCCACATGTGGGACGGCTCGGCCTGCCCGCTGGACGAGAACCTGCAGATCGCCCGTGAACTGCTGGAGAAGGCGGCGGCGGCGCGGGTCGTGCTGGAGGCCGAGATCGGCGTCGTCGGCGGCGAGGAGGACGGCGTCGTCGGCGAGATGAACGAGAAGCTGTACAGCACGCCCGAGGACGCCCTGGCCACCGCCGAGGCGCTCGGGCTCGGGGAGCGCGGCGAGTACCTGCTGGCCGCGACGTTCGGCAACGTGCACGGCGTCTACAAGCCGGGTCACGTCAAGCTGCGCCCGACCGTGCTGAAGGAGATCCAGGAGGCGGTGGCCGCCAAGTACGGCACCGAGAAGCCCTTCAACCTGGTGTTCCACGGTGGCTCCGGCTCCTCGCTGGAGGAGATCCGCGAGGCGATCTCCTACGGCGTGGTGAAGATGAACATCGACACCGACACCCAGTACGCCTTCACCCGCCCGGTCGCCGACCACATGTTCCGCAAGTACGACGGCGTGCTGAAGGTCGACGGCGACGTGGGCAACAAGAAGGACTACGACCCGCGCGCGTGGGGCAAGTCGGCCGAGGCCGGCATGGCCGCCCGGGTGCGGGAGGCCTGCGAGCACCTGCTGTCGGCGGGCAACAAGCTGTCCTGACCGGCGGCGCGCGGCGACGCACAGAGACACGCCAGAACGGGCGGGCCCGGCGGGTCCGCCCGTTCTTGTGAATCTGCTGAGAAAAACAGTAAAAACTAGTAACCGGGAGACTCTTCTCACAAATACCTCGTTAGCATGAGCTAAATGTCCATCTCCTACCGATCGCGGCCATATGTCTGCGGTGCCATCGGAAAGTGGGATGCGCGCATAGTGGAGCGGCTGGTGGCGGCCTCTCCACGGGGGCTCGACGAGGTGCACCGATCACCGCTGGCCACGCTGTGGTCGACCGGAGAGCCGGAGAACTGGTCCCGGGGACCGCGCTCCGGCTACCTGTGGTGGCCGGCCGCCGGAGGCGCCCCGCAGCCGGGCACGTGGCAGGAGGCCGCCGAGCGACGCCTCGCCGCGGGACTGGTGATCGAGCCCGGCGGCGCCGTGCTCCACACCGACGCCCTCGGGTTGCACGAGCTGAACGTCCGCCGCCTCGGGGACGCCCTCTACTTCTCCGCCCGCCTCGCCCCGCTGACCACGCTGGACCGCGATCCCCTGCACGTCGACTGGTCGGCCTGGGCGAACCTGCTGGTCATGATGACCCCGCTCGGGGACGAGACGCCGTTCGCCGAGATCCGGCACATGGAACCCGCGACGGCCTGGCGCGCCGGGCGCGACGGCGGCCCGCGCCTCGACCGCTTCGCCCCCGCCTGGCTCGCCGCCGACCCGTCCCGGCCTCCGGCGCCCGAGGACGTCGTCGAGCTGATCGCCGCCCGGATCCCGCACCGCGCGGGCCCGGTGGCGATCGGCCTGAGCGGCGGATGGGACTCGCGGCTGCTCGCGGCGCTGGCCGCCCGCCGCGCGTCCGCCCGGATCGAGGCGTGGACGACCAGCACCGACGACGGGCTCGACCTAGACATCCCCCGCGCCAGGACCGTCGCGGCGGCGCTCGGCGTCCCGCACCACGTGGTCAGGCCGGGCCCGGAGTCGTGGCTGGAGGAGCACGGCGAGGTGTGGCGGCGCACGCAGTACCAGACGCTGCACCACTCCTGGGCGATGCCGTACGCCCGGGCCGTCCACCGCCTGCGCGCCCCGCTGATCGACGGTTGCCTGGGGGACGGCCTGTTCCGCAGGGGCGCCCCCGCCGAGGTGACCGGGGCGAACGACCCCGGGCGGGCGCGGGAGGCGATGTGGCGGGCGCTGTCCACGCACTTCCCCCGCCAGGAGGAGGTGTGGGCGCGCGGCGCGGGCGAGGCGATCGCCGAGCTCGGCCTGGCGGCGTTCCACCGGGTGACGCGCCCGTTCGACGGCCACCACGCCATGCCGGTCCTGTCCAGGTTGACGACCCGGTACCGCGGCATCTTCACCTCGCCGTCCTGGCTGCTCGGCCCGGAGACGGAGGTGTGGCTGCCGTTCGCCGACCCCGACGTGATCGCCGCCGCCCTGAGCGTGCCGCTCCCGGCGCGGGAGGATCACGCGTATTACCGGGCCATGCTGGGGTACGGGGCGGCGGGTGTGGCGACACTGCCCTCCACGAACGATCCGGGCGAGCGTCCGGCCCCCGGACCGCAGCGCAAGACCAGCCCGGCCGCCCTGTCCGCCCTCGCCGGGAGCGTCGCCGCCGACGGCGACGTGCGCGACCTCCTCGGCCCACGTATGCTCGCCACGCTGAAGGACCCCGAGCTCCGCGCCCGGCAAACCCGCTGGTCAGGGCCCCTGTACGTTCTCCAGTGGGCGAGCATGCTGGCACGCTGGCGCGCCCGGCACGGCTCCCGCCTCGCCTGGACGCCGCTCACGTGAACGCCCCCCGAACCCACCCTCGCCGCCCCACCAAGAAAGGCCAGGAATTCGGATAATGCGGACACTCTCCCCACGCCTCCTGCTGATCGGCAGCGCCGCCTTCGCAGGCCTCGCGGTGGTGGTGCCGGTGCTGCTGTCCGTCCTAGGAGACGTGCCCCCGCTCGCGGCGGTCCAGCTCGCCGCCACGCTGCTCGTCCTCGCCGCCGCCGTCGCGATCGTCGCGGGCGTCCGCAGGACCGACGGCAAGGCCCTGCGCATCGACACCAGGACCAAGCGCCAGGACACCGCGCTGACGCGGACCGAGCGCGACCTCGCCCGGCTCGCCACGATCCTGGACGGGCTCGCCGGACGCCTGGAGGAGGCCGCGCGCCACCAGTCCGGCTCCGTGCTCGCCGCGCTCGGCGAGGACCGCATGGCCCTCGCCACGCAGGCGGGCCGCCTGGACGAGCTGGCGGAGTCGGTGGCGCGCATCGACGCCGTGGTCCTGCGGAACGCGGACGGCCTGCGCGAGCTGCGCGACCTCGTCCACGACCAGACGGCGGGCGGCGTCGCCCAGACCGTGCGCGAGATCGGCGAGCGGCTGGACGCGCTCGGCGGCGAGGTCCGCGACGGGCACGCCGAGCTGGCGGGGGCCGTGCGGCAGAACTACGCGCAGCTGGAGGCGCTGGTCGACGTGCGCGCGCTGCTCCAGCCGCGCGCCCCGCTGCCGCGGCTGCGCGGCTGGGCGGCCTCGCCGGACGTGCTGCGCCTGCTGGTGGAGCGGGTCGCGGTCGACCACCCCAAGATCATCGTGGAGTGCGGCAGCGGCGCGTCCAGCGTCTGGCTCGGTTACGCCGTCCAGCGCTTCGGCGGCGGCCGGGTGATCGCCCTGGAGCACGACGAGCGGTTCGCCCACTCCTCCCGCGATCTCGTGCTCGCCCACGGGTTGCAGGACGTCGTGGAGATCCGCCACGCGCCGCTCACCTCGTGGCACGACGGCGACGAGGTGATCCCCTGGTACGACACGCGGGCGCTGGACGACCTCACCGACATCGGGCTGGTCTTCGTGGACGGCCCGCCGGGGGCCACCGCCCCGCTGGCGCGCTATCCGGCGCTTCCGGTGCTGCTGCCCCGCTGCGCGCCGGACGCGTGGTTCGTCCTGGACGACGGTGCGCGTGCCGCCGAACGGGAGATCGCCGACCGGTGGCTCGCGGAGTTCCCCGAGATCACCGGCTCCTCCTTCCCCGCCGAGAAGGGAGCGATGGTGCTGAGGCGGACCGGCCGATGATCCGCGGCCTCCCCTGCACGGGACGGACGACGCCCCCGGGGTCACCTCGCGCGGGACGGACGGCGCCCTGGGGCCTGCACCGGGGGGGACGGGCATGACGGAGGCGGTGGTGCCGGCCGCGATGGCCGCGCGGCTGACCAGGAAGGGCGCGAAGATCGCCGTGGCGGTGGCGGGCGTGGACCCTGCCGACCTGGACGGCCTGCTGCCCGGCATGGCGTACGAGGCGGCGGACGTGGACGCGATGGGCCCCGCGCCCTGGGTGGCCCCCGACCCGGCGGCCTTCGTGCTCCTGGCCCGTACCCCCACCGACCTGCGCCGTGCCGTCACCCTCGGGACGGCGCTCCCGGCCACCGCGTTCGCCTGCGTCGTCATCGCCGAGGCGCCGCCGTGGTGCGACGCCCCCGGCCTCCCCCTGTCGCCGAGCCTCGGCCGCCGCCTGCTGCGCGAGCTCACCGTCACCCGGTACGGCGGCACCGGCTGGCGGCTCACGGCCCGCTTCTCCGAGCCGGTGCCCGCGGGCGAGGTCGCCGCGGCCGTCGACAGGAGCCTCGGCGGCCACCACCTCGCCGGATACCCCCTGCCCACGGCGGGGCTCACCGGGACGGGCCTGGCCGCCTGGCGTCCCGGCGACCCGAACGCGACCGTCTCCGACGCCCGCGGCCCCGCGCCCGACCGCTCCGACGTCCCCACCGCCGACCTGGCCGTACGCGCCCAGGACGGCGACGAGGCCGGCGAGGACGACTGGATCGACCCGCGCGTCCCCGCCGTGGACGTGGCGCCCGACGTGAGCTGGGAGCGGCTCGGCGCCCCCGGCGGCTACGCGGCGCTGCGCGCGCTCACGATCGAGCCGGACGCCGTGCCGCCCGTGGACGAGCGGTCGGTCAACCCGCGCGGCTTCCTCAAGAGGCCGTCGCGGCCGATCGCCGACCTCGTGCACCACGACGGAGGCTGGGAGATCCGGCAGGACGGGGCGGCGCTCGTCCGCCTGGCCCCCACGGGAGGCGTGACCGACGCCGACGTGGGCCGCCTGCGCCGGCTGCGCGGCGTCCGGCTGAGCTGGCATCCTGCCCATACCGGGCCGATCGCCGCCGTCCACGCCGTCGCGGGGCTCGCCGCCGCGGGCGTCCCGCTGCTGTCGGACCCGCCGCCCGGGTGGGCCGCGGACGGCCTCGGACCCGAGCTGGCCGCGCTCCTCACCGCCGCCACCGAGGAGGACCTGACCGACGACCTGCGGCGCGAGGAGCACAGCGTCCTGCTGCGCAGGACCGCGCTCACCCGCCACGGCACCACCGCCCGCTGGCGGGCCCTGGCCGCCCGCGCCGGGGTCCCGGTCCCGGACGCGCCCACGATCTCGGTGATCATGTGTACCCGGCGCGCCGCGCTGGTCCCGTTCGCGCTCGGCCAGATCGCCCGGCAGCGCGGCGTGGACCTGGAGGTGATCCTCACCCTGCACGGCGTGCCCGCCGACGCGCCCGAGGTGGCCGCGGCCGTGCGCGACTTCCCCCGGCCGGTCACGATCGTGGAGGCCGGCGCGGAGCTGCCGTTCGGCGCCGTGCTCAACCGCGCCGCGAGCCGGGCCGGCGGCGCCTACCTCAGCAAGTGGGACGACGACGACTGGTACGGGCCCGACCACCTGGCCGACATGGCGCTCGCCCGGGCGTACTCGGGGGCCGAGCTGGTGGGCGCCGCCTCGGAGTTCTTCTACCTGCGGCAGATCGACGTCACGATCCGCCGCGACTGGACCAGCGAGACGATGTCCAACCACGTGGCGGGCGGCACCTTCGTGGTGTCGCGTTCGGCGTTCGAGGCCCTCGGCGGCTTCCGGCCGGTGGCCCGCGCGGTGG
Source organism: Sphaerisporangium krabiense (assembly GCF_014200435.1). Taxonomy (NCBI): domain Bacteria; kingdom Bacillati; phylum Actinomycetota; class Actinomycetes; order Streptosporangiales; family Streptosporangiaceae; genus Sphaerisporangium; species Sphaerisporangium krabiense. The sequence goes on from NZ_JACHBR010000001.1 coordinate 1,617,443, forward strand.
ACGTCCATTTCTTCCAGGACCTGCTCAGGGCCGGCGGCGCGATCTACCGCACCCACGGCCTGGGGTTCGTCGCGCGCAGGGCGGCCCGGGGCGGGCACACCTGGCGGGAGCCCGTGGGCTACTTCCTGGCCCGCGCGAAGGAGCAGTGGCGGGGATTCCGGCCGAGCCGACTGATGGAGTGGGAGCAGTGACAGCACAGGACCGGCCCAGGCAGCCGAGGATCCGGCACAACGACTACGGCGTCCTGCGGCCCCCCGAGCCCGGCTCGTGGACCCCCCGGATGTCGGTGAGCGTGGTGATCGCCGCCTACGGCCACCAGGACAAGCTCGACCTGACCCTCGCCGGGCTGGCCGCCCAGACCTACCCGAGCCACCTCATGGAGGTCGTCGTCGTGGACGACGGCACCGTCCCCGCCCTGCGCCTGCCGGAGATCGTCCCGGAGAACACCCGCCTGGTCACCACCGAGCCCGGCGCGCGGGGCCGTGCGAGCGCCCGCAACACCGGGCTCGCCCTGGCGGACGGCGACGTCGTCCACTGGCTCGACGCCGACATGGTCGCCTTCCACGACGAGGTCGAGGCGCACATGCGCTGGCACCACCTGGCCGGCTACCTCGTGGTCATGGGCTACGTCCGCTTCGTCGACCACGAGCCCGGGACGCACACCCCCGCGCAGGTGCGTGACGCCGTCGCCGCGCACGCGACCGAGACCCTGTTCGACGAGGCCGCCAGCGAGCCGCACGCCTGGATCGTCGATCTGGCCGCGCGTACGGACGGCCTGCGCACCGAGCGCGACCTGGCCTACCGGGTGCACGTCACCAACGCGGCCTCGGTGAACGCCGGGCTGCTGCGGGCCGCCGGGCCGCTGGACACCGGGCTCGTGCTCGGCGAGGACAGCGAGCTCGGCTACCGGCTCGCGCAGGCCGGGGCGGCGTTCGTGCTGGCCCCCGAGGCGCGCACCCGCCACCTCGGCGCGTCGATGATGATGCGCGACGGCGAGCAGGTGCGGCGCTACAACGACGCCTTCGTGCCCGACCACATCCCGGTCATGCGCTGGCGGCGCACCCACCCGCGCCGCCAGTGGCTGGTGCCGTACGTCGAGGTCGTGATCGACGTGTCCTCTGCGCCGTACGAGGACGTCAGGGCCACCGTGGACGGCTTCCTGGCGAGCTCGCTGGGCGACCTGCGGATCACGCTCGTCGCGCCGTGGGGGTCGGTGCGCGAGGAGCGGCGCGACCCGCTCGCCAGCCCGCACCTCGACCTGCTGCTCGTCCGCGGCCTCTACCGGGCCGAGCCGCGCGTCCGCCTCGCCGAGCACGTCCCGGGCTCCGCCGCGCCCGTGCCGTACCGGCTGCTGTGCCCGGCGGGCTGGGTGCCGGGGCCCGAGACCGTGCTGCGGCTGGTCGAGGAGGCGGCCGAGCACGGCTGCGGGCTGGTCAGCGTGGCCCTGGACGAGACCGACGAGGTGATCGCCGCCCGGCTGGAGCACACCGGGGCGTTCGCCAGGGCCGCCCTGGTCGTGGCCCCCGGGGAGCCGCTCGACTCCGCCGTGGACGACGTCGCCGGCACCCGCTGGGCCGACGGCGCGACGCTGGGCTTCCTGCCCGCCGCCGAGGCCGAGCCGCCCAAGCGGAGGAAGGCCGAGGACCCGGCGCTCAGGCGCGAGGTGGCGCGGCTCAAGGCCGAGAACGCGCGCCTGGCGGAGGAGCTCGCCGCGCGCGCCGAGGAGCCCGAGAAAGGACCCGCCCCGCATGGCCGAGGGCCGGCGCCGCGCGGGCCGAGGGCGCTGCTGCGGCGCCTGCGCTGAACCTTTTTCGGATATCGGCGCGGATCACAGAAGCCGGTATGACCAGAGAAGGGAATCGCAGACGATACTGTCGTCATGGAATCGCACGAGAACCTCCTCGCCGGCCCGCCGCCCACCCTCCTGCCGGACAACCCGGAAGCGAGGCAAGCGCTGGAGTCCGGTGTCAAGGCCAGCGATGTCGCCGCGCGCTTCCCGGCTTACTCCGGAGCCTGGGGGGCGCTGGCCGACGAATACTTCGCCGCCGGTCACGCCGTCACGTCGTACGCCTTCGCGCGCACCGGGTACCACCGGGGCCTGGATCAGCTCCGGCGCGCCGGCTGGAAGGGGCACGGGCCCATCCCGTGGGACCACGCGCCGAACCAGGGGTTCCTGCGCTGCCTGCACGCGCTCGCCCGCTCCGCCCAGGCGATCGGCGAGAAGGACGAGGCCGAGCGCTGCTCCCAGTTCCTGCGCGACAGCAGCCCGGAGGCCGTCAAGGCCCTCAACTCGGCGTAAGCCGCGCTTGGGCGGCATCAGCCTGCTCGGGTAGTCTCTCAACGCAAGAGCCCCTGTCGCGCTTGCGCCAGGGGTTTACTTTTTGGTGCGCGGGAGTTAACCATGCCGGCTGTCGTTCTCGTGGGCGCCCAGTGGGGCGATGAGGGCAAGGGTAAGGCGACCGACCTGCTGGGCGGTGACGTCGACTACGTCGTCCGCTACCAGGGCGGCAACAACGCGGGGCACACGGTCGTGATCGGCGACCAGAAGTACGCCCTGCACCTTCTGCCGACCGGCGTGCTGTCCCCCGAGGTCATCCCCGTGATCGGCAACGGCGTGGTGATCGACCCCGGGGTCCTGCTGTCGGAGATCGACGGCCTGGTCGAGCGCGGCATCTCGTGCGACCGTCTGCTGATCTCCGCCAGCGCGCATCTGATCATGCCGCACCACAAGGCGCTGGACAAGGTGACCGAAAGGTACCTCGGCAAGTCCCGCATCGGCACCACCGGGCGCGGCATCGGCCCCGCCTACGGCGACAAGATCGCCCGCATGGGCGTGCGGGTGCAGGACCTGCTGGACCCGGGCATCCTCAGCAAGAAGATCGAGGTCGCGCTCAACGAGAAGAACCAGGTGCTCACCAAGGTCTACAACCGCAGGGGCATCGACCCGGCCAAGGTCCTGGAGGAGTACCTCGGGTACGCCGAGCGGCTCACCCCGCACATCGCGGACACCTCGCTGGTGCTGAACAAGGCGCTGGACGAGGGCAAGGTCGTGCTGCTGGAGGGCGGCCAGGGCAACCTGCTCGACATCGACCACGGCACCTACCCGTTCGTGACCTCCTCCTCGCCGACGTCCGGCGGCGCGTGCATCGGCTCGGGCATCCCGCCCACCCGGCTCACCCGCGTGATCGGCATCCTGAAGGCGTACACCACGCGCGTCGGCTCCGGGCCGTTCCCGACCGAGCTGACCGACGACATGGGCGAGTGGCTGCGCACCACCGGCGGCGAGTACGGCGTCACCACCGGCCGCGACCGCCGCTGCGGCTGGTTCGACGCGATCATCGCCAGGTACGCCACGCGGATCAACGGCGTCACCGACTTCTTCCTCACCAAGCTGGACGTCCTGTCCGGCCTGGAGCGCATCCCGGTCTGCGTGGCCTACGACGTCGACGGCGTGCGCCACGAGGAGATCCCGATGACGCAGACCGGCTTCCACCACGCCAAGCCGATCTACGAGGAGTTCCCCGGCTGGGACGAGGACATCACCGAGGCCAAGTCGTTCGACGACCTGCCGAAGAACGCCCAGGACTACGTCCACGCCCTGGAGGAGCTGAGCGGCGCTCGCATCTCCGCGATCGGCGTGGGCCCCGGCCGCACGCAGACCCTGTCCCTGCGCTCGCTGATCTGACGCGGCGGGGCGGCACGGCGGCGGGCTCGCTGCGGTCCGGGAAGGCACGCGCCGATCCACGGGCTCGCCGGGCCGCCGCCTTCACGGCCCCGCCTGACGGGGGTCAGGACGGCGTGGCGATAGGGTGCGCCGTGTGCAGGTGGAGATACCGGAGATTCTGCCGGAGATACACGGCCATCGGGGAGCACGGGGCCTGCGCCCGGAGAACACCCTTCCCGGCATGGCCTTCACGCTGGAGCTCGGCGTCCACGCGATCGAGTTCGACGTCGCCCTCAGCGCCGACCGGCGGCTCGTGCTGACCCACGACCTCACGGTGTCGGCGGTGACCAGCGCCGACACCGCCCCCCTCGTCGAGGACGACCCGGACTTCCCCTACGTGGGCAAGCCGATCCGCTCGCTGTCGCTCGCCCAGCTCCGCACGCTGGACGTCGGCGTCCGCCATCCCAGGTCGGACAAGGACCGCTTCGTCCGCACCCAGGCGCCCGTCCCCGGCGCGCGCATGCCCACGCTCGGCGCCGTCCTCGGCCTCGCCTCCGCCTACGGGGCCGACGACGTCCGCATGCACGTCGAGATCAAGTCCGACCCGACCCGGCCCGACCTGTCCGGCGACCCGCGCGAGCTGACCGAGCTGGTGGTGGCCGAGCTGACCCGGCACGGGCGGCTGGACGGCGCGGCGATCCTCAGCTTCGACTGGCGGGTGCTGCGCGCCGCCGAACACCTGGTGTCCCGGCGGTACGCGCTGGTCGAGAAGGCCACCGTCGACCCGGCCTGGCTCGGCCTCGACCCGCGCGCGTTCGACGGCGACCTCGCGGCGGCCGCCGCCTCCATCGGCGCGACCACCTTGTCCCCGGACCGAGTGCTCGTGGACGACGAGCTGGTGGCGCGGGCCGACAAGGCGGGGCTGCCGCTGACGGTGTGGACGGTCAACGACCCCGAGGAGGCCGAGCGGCTGCTCGACCTCGGCGTGACGGGCATCGTCACCGACTACCCGGACCGCATGCGCGAGGTTTGGGCGCGCCGCGGCCTCCCCCTGCCCCGCGCCGTCGTCGCCCCGCGCCCCGAGCGCCCCTGACCCGTCTCCGGCGCCGTCCCCCCGGCGCGTCACAACATCAACTGGAGTGCGCGCGGGAGTATCGTGCGGAGAACTAAAGTGGCGGGACCGTCTCCCCGATACCAGGACGCCACGGACCGGAGGTCACCCATGCAGGTCGAGCCGCGCATGTCCCCCTGGGCCACCGAGCGCTTCGGCGCGCGCGCCGCGGACGTGAGACAGCGGCTGGCCACCTCCCTCCGCGAGGCCGCGGAGAACGCCCAGGACGCCCAGAAGTGGTCGAAGAGCGACAAACGCTATGCCTATGGGTCCACGCTCATGGCGCGCCGCTACGAGGCCCTCGTCGCCGGCTTCAGGGACGAGCCCGGCTTCCAGGTCGTCCGCCCCTACCGCTCGCCGCACCACCTCGTCGTCCTGGACGGCAACCTGTTCCTCCCCTTCCGCTTCGCCGAGGACGACTTCACCCCCGTCAGCGAGGCCCGCGTCAGCGACGGCCGCGTCTCGGCCCTGGCCCGCGAGCTGTTCACGCGCTACGGCCCCCGGACGATCTACCAGCAGCAGGAGCTCGACCTCGGCGTCCAGGAGGACGACGACGAGGCCGAGGACGTGCTCCCGCCGCTGCGGCGGCTGCCCGCCGGCACCCGGCTGATCCCGGTCGCCTACGCCGCCAACGCGCGCGCCGGGCTGCTGCGGCTCTACTGGGGCGAGGCCGAGCTGATCGACGACAGAGGGCACATCTACTGGCTGCACTGCGAGCCGATCCCGCTGCGTGAGTCCTCCCCCTGGGTGCCGCAGGCCCTTCCCCTGGGCTCCCCGGCCGTCCGCTTCGACGCCGCCGCCGAGCCCGGCCTCGACCTCGCCCACCGCTCCGCACTCGACCGCGCCCTGTCCGCCGTGGACACCGAGCCCCCGTACACGCGCCCCGCCGCCGCCGATGACCACGCGTGACCACGACTCCGCCCCGCCCCATGACCAGGCATCCGGCCCCCGGCCGCGCTCACTCGCGGACCGGGGCGAGACCCCCCCGGGATCCTGGAGCGACGGGCACGGTCAGATCCGTCTCTTCGACCAGGTGGACGAGCGGGCGGCGCCCACCCCGCAGGCCGTCGCCGTCGCGTTCGACCAGGCACGGCTCACGCAGGCGCGGCGGCTCGCCGGGCTGACCAAGAAGGACCTCGCCGAGCGGGTCGGCGTGACCCCCGCGGCGGTCGGGCAGTACGAGACGGGCGCCACCCACCCGCGTCCCGACCTGGTCCCGCGCCTGGCCGAGGTCCTCGGCGTGCCCATGGCGTTCTTCCTGCCGGGCCGCCCGCACGCGAAGCTGGACGGCTCGATGGCGCACTTCCGCAGCCTGCGCTCCACCCGCGCCCACCAGCGGGCCAAGGCGGTCGCGTTCGTCGAACAGGTCTGGGAGCTCACCCACGCCCTGGAGAAGCGGGTACGGCTGCCGCAGGTCGACCTGCCGGGCTTCTCCGGCGGAGAGGTCCACTCCGGCGTCGAGCTGCCCCGCGACCCGGCCGCCGCCGCCCGCGAACTGCGCCGCCACTGGCGCCTCGGCACCGGCCCCATCCCCCACCTGGTCCGCCACATGGAGGCGCACGGCATCGTCGTCGTCCTCCCGCCCCCGGACGAGGACGCCACCACGGTGGACGCCTTCTCGACCTCCCAGCTCCCCCGCCCGATCGTCGTCCTCACCGCCAACCGCTTCGACGACATCCACCGCTACCGCTTCACCGCCGCCCACGAACTCGGCCACCTGGTCCTGCACGGCGACACCGCCGCCGGCGACGTCCAGCAGGAACGCGAGGCCGACACCTTCGCCGCCGAGTTCCTGACCCCGCGCGAGAGCATCCTCCCCGCCCTCCCCCGCCGCCTCGACCTGCGCCGCCTCGCCGAGCTGAAGAACATCTGGGGCGTCTCGGTCGACTCCCTGCTCTACCGCTGCCGTGAGCTCGGCCTGCTCTCCGACTCCGCCGCCGGCCGCGCCTACCAGCGCCTCGCCACCCTCCGCGACCAGCCCGGCTTCGCCGGCGAGCCCATCACCGGCTACCCCGGCGAACACCCCGTCCTCCTGTCCCAAGCCTTCGACCTCGCCACCACCCGAACCGGCCTCACCCTCCCCGCCCTCGCCACCCAACTGGCCTGGCCCCTGAAACGAACCCGCCAACTCCTCTCCCTCCCCGACCCCCGCCCCGAACTCCGCCTCGTCCCCGGACCGGCACAGATCGCAGGAGGCGGTCGGCATGGCCATGCCGGCCACGGCGACATCGACACCGAAGCCACCGCGATCACCGACTGAACCCCCCAGAAGATGGTGATCTTGCTGAACCGGGGGGCGAACCGTCCTCCGAGCGAGGACCTCGCCTCCGCGCCCGGGGGGCGCTCCGGCTCGGGCTGTATTTCCCAGGGGGCTCCGCCCCCTTCGGCCCCCATTCGAAGGCTCCGCCTCGGACTCCGACTCTCACATTCCTCAATCGGCAAGTGCGTACGAACCGGGACATGACACTCGTGTCGCCATCCGATGGCACGCAGTCGGGTTCGCTCTGCCTGTGGGCGACGGTATGGCCTGAGGCAGTAGGTGGACGGCTGCGTCGAATACGCGTCCCGCGATGCGAGCGGTTCGGAGGGCGAAGCCCTCGGAACGGGGGGTCGAAGGGGGGCGGAGCCCCCTTGGGGGACACAGCCCGAGCCGGAGCGCCCCCCGGGCGCGGAGGCGAGGACCGTTTCGGGGACGCACGGTTTCGTGGGGTGTCGTATCGGACGGGCTGGTCGGGGGTCAGGGTGGCGGCGGGCAGAGACTCGTCAGACGCGGATCGGCGCGGGTGCGCCGAAGGCTTGCCTGTGGTGCGGGCGGGGAGCGGTAGTCCTCATCCCTGCCCGCACCGCGATGGGTCCTCTACTGCGGCGGGTTCTCTTCCGCGTCTCGCAATGTCTGCCCAGAGGCGTTCTTGAGTCTGGTGACCCAGGTGTCGAGCCTCTGTTTGAGCGTGGGGTCGGCGCTGTTGTAGGAGTTGTCGAGCTGGTGGGGATCGGCGGACAGGTCGTACAGCTCATGTTCGCCGGTGTTGTAGGCGACGTAGTTCAACGCCGCGTTCACGCCGAGCGTGTTGGGTTTGGCCCGCAGGCCGACGTAGACGGGGGCGCCTCCGGAGGCGAGCGCTTGTGCGTCTCCGGGATCTTGGGGTTCCAGCAGGTTGTTCAGGGTGTTGGTGTTCAGGGTGCTGGGTCCGGCATGCTCGTTGAGGAACGCCAAGCGCCACCGCGATGGTGTGGTGCCGCGCAGGAACGGCACGAGTGAGCGGCCGTCGACGAAGGCGGGCGCGGTCGCTCCGGCCAGTTCGGCGAAAGTCGGTGCGAGGTCGACGTTGAGGGTGAAGGCGTTGACGACCGCCCCGGCGGGGACGCCGGGTCCGCGGATGACCAGCGGGACGTTGAGATCTTCCTCGAAGGCGGTGTTCTTGCCGGAGTTCAGGCGGTGCTGGCCCTGGTGGAAACCGTTGTCCGACGTGAAGACGATGTAGGTGTTGTCGAGTACGCCTTGCGCCCGCAGAGTGTCGATCGTGTCCTGGACGAGGTCGGTGACCGCGCGCAAGGATTCTCTGCGCTTTTCGTAGAAGGCGTCGATGTTGTTGATCTGGGCGGCGGTGAGCTTGGGCTTGTTGCGGATCCAGGCCGGCTTGTCGCTGACGTCGTCCTCGTTGAAAGACGGAGTGCGCGGAGCCTTGGCGTTGGGGTAGATGCCGTCGTAGCGCGGCGGCGGCGTCGCCGGTCCGTGTGGGATGTAGGGGGCGACGTAGGTGAAGAACGGCTTGTCCGGATAGTTGGTGGTGGTGTTCTTGATGAACGTGGTCAGCCTGCGAGAGATCACGTCAACGCCGTAGTCTGACGATGCGCCGCCGAAGTGGACGGTCGTGCCGTTGTCGTTGACGTCGTAGTTGTACTCCGAATACGGGCTTCCACCGTTGGGGCTGAACCAGCGTGTCCACCCAGGCGGAATGTAGGTGCTACTGGGCGCTCCGTTGGGGTACCCGTTGAGGTATTTACCGAAGAACCCGGTGCGGTACCCGGCGCTTTGCAGCCAGGTGGCGACGGTCGAGTTCTCCAGTCCTCTGCTGTAGAAGGACTGGAATCCGCCGCCGGAGGCGGCCTCGTTGGTGTAGATGCCCGTGTTGTGTGCGAACTGCCCGCGCAGCGTGGACACTCGCGACGGGCAGCACAGCGACAGTTCGACGAACTGCTTGTTGAATGTCGTTCCCTGACTGGTCAGGAGTGTCTGGAGCCCGGCGTCCTTGCCGAAGACGTCCTCGTTGAGGTCATCGGTGAGGATGAAGACGATGTTGGGCTGGGTCGTCGCCGCCGACGCCGGCGAACCGTCGAGTTTCACACCCGCGTAGGTGATGCTCGCGGATGCGATGAGCAGAGCCCCCAAGAGTTTCGATCGGTGACGATGTGGCTTGTGGGCGTTCATACCGCACCCTTTCTCGGGATACCTGGTCCATCGCTTGATGTCGATGAAACGTGCCGAGACATTCCAGCCTCGAACAGGGTGAAGTCCATCCAGGCGTGCTGGCGGCTGCGGGCACAGAAGGTCGCGCCCGAAAGGGAGGTCGGAGAATCAGCGGTGGCGAACCGGGCGACACAAGGCGCTGCTCACGCGCGCCAAGTCGATGTGACGCCGCACCGTGGCGTGGAAGCTGTGTCCACGCCGGGCGGTCGATGTCATGACCACATAGAATCCGAATTATCCCTACCGGTCAAGTGGGTAATTTCCCGCTCGCCGCTGAACCAGTGCCGCATCATGCGACGTTCGCCCTGTTATCGAATGCGCGTCCCGCGATGCGAGCGGTCCGGCGGGCGGAGCCCTCGGATCGAGGAGTGAAGGGGGACGGAGTCCCCTTGGGAAACACAGACCGAGTCGGAGCGCCCCCCCGGGCGCGGAGGCGAGGACCGTTGTGGGGACGTGAAGTTTCGCGGGATGTCGTATCGGATGGGGTGGTCGGGCGGGGTACGCTTCGGGTGGACGAAACGCGGGAGCCTGGCGCACCGGGCTGAGAGTGTGGCTGTTCGGCCGCAGACCGCTCGAACCTGACCGGGTCATGCCGGCGTAGGGAGCTTTTCCATGGAGACATCCGGGTCCATCCCCGGTACGTACCAGTCGTCGCGGTCGTTCAGTGCGGAGCTCTGGGAGGCCATCACCCCCATCTACACGGCCATCCTCGACCATCCGTTCATCACGGGGCTCACGGACGGCACGCTGCCGCACGACGCCTTCCGCCACTTCATCGAGCAGGACTCGCACTACCTGCGGGACTACGCCCGCGCGCTGGCGCTGTGCGCGGCGAAGTCGCCGACCGAGGACGATGTGCGGGCCTTCGCGCACGACGCGGTGAGCGCCATCGCGGCCGAGCAGGAGATGCACGCCGAGTTCATGTTCCAGCTCGGCGGGTCGGCCGAGGAGGCCGAGAAGGCGCCCGTGGGACCGACCACCCGGGCGTACACGAGCTACCTGCTGGCCACGGTGTACGGCGGGTCGTTCCTGGACGGCCTGGCGGCGGTGCTCCCCTGCTACTGGATCTACGCGCGGGTCGGGACGGCGCTGCTCGCCGAGTCGTCCCCGGACGCGTTGTACGCCCGCTGGATCGCCACCTACGGCGACCAGGCGTTCCAGAGCGTGGTGCGCCGCGTGGTGGAACTGGCGGATCGGACCGGGGCGGAGGCGACGCCGGCCCAGCGCGCCGCCGCGCTGGGCCACTTCGTCACCACCGCCCGCTACGAGTGGATGTTCTGGGAAGCGGCGTGGCGGCGGGAATCATGGCCGGTGTGAGCCATCCCAAATCGTTTTGGGCCGTATGAAAAGCGACTTGACCGGCCCTGACAACCTCTGACCTGCGTGAATGCACGGCGGAGCACCGCTCCGCCGTCCGGGGGGTCGCCTTCAGAGCCAGCTGTTGCGCCGGAATCCTCGGTAGAGCAGCGAGCAGATCACGAGCATGATGCCGATGATGACCGGATAGCCCCACATGTCGTGCAGGCCGGGCAGGTGGTCGAAGTTCATGCCGTAGATGCCGGCGATCATCGTGGGGACCGAGATGATGGCCACCCACGCGGAGATCTTGCGCATGTCCTCGTTGGCCAGGGCGTTGGACCTGGCCAGCGCGGCCTGCAGGATCGAGTTGCAGAGCTCGTTGGAGGACTCGACCTGCTCGCAGACCCGGGAGAGGTGGTCGACGACGTCGCGGAAGTACTCGCGCATCTCCGAAGGGATCATGCGGCGGGTGGGCAGCGCGTTGAAGGGGGTCTGCAACGGGGTGACCGCGCGCTTCATCTCGATCATCTCGCGCTTGAGCTGGTAGATGCGGCTGATGTCGCGGGAGCTGACGTCGGCGAAGACGGTGGCCTCGACCTCTTCGAGCTCGGCCTGCATGAGGTCGGCGACGGAGAGGTACTTGTCGACGACGTGGTCGGCGATGGCGTGCAGCACGCCCGAGGGGCCGCGGGACAGCAGCTTGGGCTTGTCCTCCAGGCGCGCGCGCACGTCGGCGAGGGGACAGTGGTCACCGTGGCGGACGGTCACCACGAAGTCGGGCCCGACGAAGATCATGATCTCGCCGCCGGCGATGATCTGACTGCCGGCCCTGGGGTCGTCGTCGAGGTAGGCGAGGGTCTTCAGCACGACGAACAGCGAGTCGCCGTAACGTTCCACCTTGGGGCGCTGGTGCGCCTTGATGGCGTCCTCGACGGCGAGGGGGTGCAGGCCGAAGACCTCGGCCAGCCAGCCGACCTCGGACGCCTCGGGCTCGTAGAGGCCGACCCACACGTAGGCGCCGCCGATCTCGGAGGCGGCGTTGTGGTCGCGGACCAGCCCGACGGCCTCGGGGATGCCGTCGGCCTCCACCCGCTTGCCGCCGACGTAGGCGCCGAACTCGACGACCGAGTCGCTCGGGGGCACGCAAGGGCCGCTCACCTGGCGGAGCCGGGAGCCGGAGCCGCGCAGCGCCACATCGGGGGCGGGACGCTGGTGCAGGTTGATCCGCTGGAAAAGGGTGGACGAGCGCATGGAAATCCCTTCCCGCCCGACCTGGGGGAACCCGCGCACGACAAAAGGGGATGCGGTGAATACCGCGAAAAGTTAGATTGGCCGCGCGGCTCTCAGTCGGACACCGAATTGGAGTGGTCGGGGTTGCGCACGAAGCACGTGCGCGAGCACGTACTGCTGGGATCACCAGATGTCATCCCGATTCCACCTCCGATCGGCCGAGAGACGGTCCATAGCTGGCCCAACCTATCACAGGCCAGGCCGACCCCCCTAGCTTACAACGCGCATACGGTTCTGATCATGAATAACGGTGCAAAGCACCAGCGCTATTTCCTGTGACCCGCCCGCGGACGTCCGTTCCGCCCGGTTCCCCGTCGCGTGACGGCGGTCCCGGACGCGCCCCGTAGACTCCCCCACGTGCGCGTACTTGTGATTGGTTCCGGGGGCCGCGAGCACGCGCTGTGCCGCGCCCTCGCCCTCGACCCCGCGGTGTCCGAACTGCACTGCGCCCCGGGGAACGCCGGCATCGCCGAGGTGGCGACCACGCATGCCGTGGCGCCGGCCGACCCCGGGCAGGTCACGTCGCTGGCCACGCGCCTGCGCGCGGACCTGGTCGTCGTCGGCCCCGAGGCCCCGCTCGTGGCGGGCGTCGCCGACGCCGTGCGCGCCGCGGGCATCCCCTGCTTCGGCCCCTCCAAGGAGGCGGCCCGCATCGAGGGCTCCAAGGCGTTCGCCAAAGAGGTGATGACGGCGGCCGGGGTGCCGACCGCGGGCGCGCGCGTGTGCGTCACGCGGGAGGAGGCCGAGGCGGCGCTGGACGCCTTCGGCGCGCCGTACGTCGTGAAGGACGACGGGCTCGCGGCGGGCAAGGGCGTCGTGGTGACCTCCGACCGCGAGGAGGCGCTGGCCCACGCCGCGGCCTGCGAGCGCGTGGTCGTCGAGGAGTTCCTCGACGGGCCAGAGGTGTCGCTGTTCGCGCTGTGCGACGGCGCCACCGCCGTCCCGCTCCAGCCCGCGCAGGACTTCAAGCGCGCCTACGACGGCGACAAGGGCCCGAACACCGGCGGCATGGGCGCGTACACGCCGCTGCCGTGGGCGCCGGAGTGGCTGACCGAGCGTGTCATGGACGAGGTCGTTATGCCCACCGTCCGCGAGCTGGCCCGGCGCGGCACGCCGTACACAGGGGTGCTGTACGCGGGGCTGGCGCTGACGTCCGCGGGGCCGAAGGTCATCGAGTTCAACGCGCGCTTCGGCGACCCGGAGACGCAGGTCGTGCTGGACCGCCTGGAGACGCCGCTCGCCGGGCTGCTGCTGGCCTGCGCGACCGGCGCGCTGGCCGGCGAGCCCGCGCCGCGGTACCGCGAGGGCGCCGCCGTGACCGTCGTGGTGGCCGCGGAGAACTACCCGGCCGATCCCGTCAAGGGCGACCGTCTGGAGGGCCTGCGGACGGCGGCGAAGGACGCCTACGTCATCCACGCGGGCACGGCCCTGGACGCCGACGGCCACGTCGTCTCGGCGGGCGGCAGGGTGCTCAGCGTGGTCGGCACCGGCCCCGACGTCGCCGCCGCGCGCGCCGCCGCGTACGCCCTCGTGGACGGCATACGCCTGCGCGGCTCGCACCACCGCACCGACATCGCCGCCCTGGCCTAGAAACGCGCCTGGAGCAGGCTCAGAACCCTTCCACGGCACTTCCCGCCCGCCGGCTTCCGTGTCGCGGATCAGGCGGGTCCGGTGGCGCGCGGGCCCGGCAGCGGCGATGATCCAGGAGAGGCGAGCCTGGAGGAGCGCATGACTGCCGAGCCCGCGGTGCGGGAGAGCGAGACGCCGAAGGTTCAGAGCGACCGCGAGGCCCTGCGCTGGCCGGGGGTGTGGCGGGTGACCGTCACCTCGCGCGCCGCGGACGTGCGGTCCGACGCCGACCGCGCCCTCGCGGCCCGGCGGGAGGAGCCGGGCACGGCCGAGCTGCACGCCTCCATCGTGCGGCAGCTCGACGCCGCCCACGAGTACGCGACGCAGCGGCAGGGCTGGCGGCGGTGGCTGACCGGGCAGGCCATCGAGGCCGCCTGGGCCAACCTGTACGGCGCGACCGTGATGCTGTTCGGCCTGCTCCCGGCCGCCGAGCTTGCCTCCAGGGCGCCAGAGGCGCTGGCCGTCGGCCGCGCCTACCTGCCCGGGGACGACGCGCGCCTCGCCCAGCTCGCGGCCCGTGTCGCGGCGGGCGACGTCGGCGAGGCCGACCGCGGGCTGGTGCAGTCGGTGCTGCGCGCCGCGTACGCGACCGCCGGGATCGAGAGCGGGCGGGTGCGCAGCTTCCGCAACATGCTGCTCGGCGGCGTCGCCGCGCTGACCGTCATCACGGCGGGGCTCGTCGCCGTCGGCGCGATCTGGCCGTCGGCCATCCCGATGTGCGGCAACGGCACGCTGCTCGCCAGCCTGGGGCCGCGCGAGGGCATCCGCGTGTGCCCGGCGGGTGCGGGCGCGCCCTCGCACGGCGACGTGCCGCTGGTCGCGCTCATCGGCATGCTGGGCGCGGCCCTGGCCACCGCGGCGAGCCTGTCCACGCGCTCGGAGCTGACGACGCGCTACTCGCTGGCGGTGGCGCAGAACCTGCTCAAGGCGCCGGCGGGGGTGGCGACGGCCATCATCGGCCTGCTCATCCTGAACTCGGGTTTCGTGCCGGGCTTCGCCGGGCTCAGCTCGCAGACGTCGATCCTGGTGTGGGCGATGGTGTTCGGCTACGCGCAGCAGGTGGTGACCCGTATCGTCGACCAGCGCGCCAACACGTTGCTGCACGCGGCCTCTCCGGACACACCTGCGGGAACCCCCGCGAGGTGACCCGCGCGGGGCGCCGCGGGCCGCGGCGCGGGGGCCGCGCAGTGCGCGGAAACGGGGCGGGCAGGCATCCGGAAACGGCTAATGTGGGCGGATAACTGCGCCGCCGTCCGCGCCTCAGGCGCGTCATTTCTGATATCGAGGAGCCTCATCTTATGGTTCGTTACCGCGTGCGCGGTGGCAACGCCCTGCGCGGAACCGCCTTCATCCAGGGCGCCAAGAACGCCGTGCTCCCGATGATCGGCGCGGCGTTGCTCGCCTCGGAAGGCCGCACGGTCCTGCGCAACGTGCCCATCATCGAGGACGTCCGCCGCGCGGTGGAGCTGGCCGAGGCCGTCGGCGCGAAGGTGGAGCTCCACGAGGCCGAGCGGACGCTCGTCATCGACGCGTCCCGGCTCACGAGCGCCGTGCTGCCCGCCGAGATCGCCCGGCGGTTCCGCGGGTCGGTCCTGTTCGTCCCCGCCCTGCTGCACCGCCTCGGCGAGGCCATCATCGAGGGCATCGGCGGCTGCAACCTGGGCAGCCGCAACCTCGACTTCCACTACCTCGGCTACAAGCGGCTCGGCGCGGTCGTGGACGAGGGCGAGAGCGTCATCCACGTCAAGGCGTCCGGCCTGGCGGGGGCGCCGCTGTACCTCGACACGCCGTCCCACACCGGCACCGAGAACCTCATCATGGCCGCGGCCCTGGCCAAGGGCACCACGATCATCGAGAACGCCGCCCTCGAACCCGAGGTGCTCGACGTCATCGACATGCTCACCAAGATGGGCGCGCGCATCGGCGGCGGCGGCACCGGTTTCATCACGGTCGAGGGCGTCGACGAGCTCACCGCCGTGGAGCACCAGGTCATGCCGGACCGTCTGGACGCGGGCGTGTTCGCGATGGCCGCCGCCATCACCGGCGGCGAGGTGAACCTGGTGGGCGCGTCGCTGGAGCACCTCGGCGTCGTCCGCTGGAAGCTCGAGCAGATGGGCGTCGAGTTCGACACCCACGGCGCGGTGCTGCACGTCCGGCGCGACCGCCCGCTGCGACCGATCAACGTGATCACCGACACCTACCCCGGCTTCGCCACCGACCTGCAGTCGCCCATCATGACGGTGGCGTGCCTCGCCGACGGCAACAGCTACATCCACGAACGCATCTTCGACGGCCGGTTCGCGCTCGCGGGCGAGCTCAACAAGATGGGCGCGCGCATCGCGGTCGAGGGCAGCCGGGCGGTGGTCCACGGCAGCACTCCGCTGACCGGAACGAGCGTCACGGCGCACGATCTGCGGTCCGGAATCGCGCTCGTCCTGGCCGGCCTGGCCGCGTCCGGCGAGACGGTCGTCTCGCCCGGATATCTCATCGACCGCGGTCACCACGACCTCGCGGCGCGTATGAAGGCGCTGGGAGGAGATGTGGTAAGAGAAATTTCCTCTAGCTCGTGACACCGCCCGTAAACCGCCTCTGACCTGTTCTTATGACCCTCTCATCCATACCTTGTCGGCATGGCTGGGGCGCATTCCGGCAAATCCGGGCGTGACATTAGTGCCGCGGCGAGCGATCGTTCCAAAGAGGACTAGACCGGATGGGAGAAGAACCCGTGCCGGGAACGCCGGGAACGCCTACAGGCGAGCCGCCCGGCGCCCCCGCGCGCGGCGGACTCGACCAGTGGATTGGGAGGTCGCGATGCCGGGCGCCCGTGGGGCCGGTACACCGGTTCACGGCACCGCGCGGTGGAGCGGCCTCGAACAGAGGTATGGCGGGATGGGACGAACATTGGTCGAGAGGACCGAGGAAACTCCTCGCGGGTCGCGCGTGGGCGCGTCGGCCCCGGACCTGACGATTGGGGTGGTGGGACCCCATGACCTGGTCGAGCGAGTGATGTTAATGGGTCATGCGGCGGCGCCGGTGCCCAGCCGGCTCGTCGCCGCGGCATACCGAGACGAACAGGAGGCCGCTGACAAGGTGGTCCGGCTCGGACCGGGGGTGGACGCGTGTCTGTTCGCCAGCCCCGTCCCCTACGAGCTGGCCAGACGTTCGGGGGTGCTGACGATCCCCGCGACGTACGTGCAGCTCGGAGGTCCCGCGCTCACCGCGGCGCTGGCTCGGGCCGCACTGGACGAGCGCATCGACCCGCGCAGGGTCAGCGTCGACCTGCTCACCCGCTCGGACGTCGAGGAGGCCTACGCCGACCTCGGTCTTCCGACGGCGGGAGTGCAGACACGTGAGGAGCCGGGTGCGACGGGAACCGTCGCGGCCTACCACGAGCGCCTGATCAGGCAGGGCAGCACGACCGGTGCGCTCACCTGCCTGCCCGCGGTGGCGGACCGGCTGACCGCGGCGGGAGTGCCGACCGTGCGGGTGCGACCCACCTCCGCGGCGATCCGCTCGGCGCTGCACACCGCGGCGCTGCTCGGCGCGCACCACCGGCTGGAGGAGTCGCAGCTCACGGTCGTGCTCATCGAGGTGCCGACGTTACGCGAGCCCGTACGGCGGGCCGCACCCCGGTACTGGCGTGACGAGCTGAGGCTTTCTCTGCATCGTCTGCTGGTGCAGGAGGCCAATCGCATGAACGCCGCCGTATGGGCGATCGACGATCACAGCTATCTGGTCACGGCGACGCGCGGCTCGATGGCCGCCGCCACCGACGGCTTCCGTGTCCTGCCCTTCGCCGCGCGCATCCGCGACGAGCTCGGCCTGGCGGTCGAGGTGGGCGTGGGCATGGGCCGGACGACCCACGACGCGGAGACCCACGCGAGGGCCGCTCTGGCCCGCACACAGGCGGGCAAGCAGCCTCAGGGCTTCGCGGTGGACAGAGAGGGCCGCACGCTCGTGCCGGCGCCCCGGATGCCTCCTCAGGCGCCGGGACAGGGCAGGCCGAAGGGCGTGGAGGTCCTCGCACGGCTGGCCGCCAAGCTCGAAGGCGGCGACACGATCGTGGACGCGGAGAGCGCCGGGCGCATGCTCGGAGTGACTCCCCGCACGGCCCGGCGGCTGCTGCGCACGTTGGTTGACGAGGGACTCGCGTGGCCGCTACCGCCGAATCGCACACCACAGCCGGGGCGTCCGCGCCAGCTCTACCGGTTGATCGTGGAGAAGCTCGGCCCGCGCTAGCTTTCGGCGGGTCATCCGTGTGGGGCGGATGACCCGTGAGCGGCCCTCCGTCAGGGGGACGGCGGGCCGCTCGGCACGAAGGCAGGCGTGGCCCGTCCCTGCGGGGACGGGCGACGAGCTCTTCCGAGGTCGCCCGGGCACGGGCCGCGCCGGCGCGGGCGCCGCCCGTGCCCGGGTTCCGCGCGCCCGTGTCACGGTCGGCGTGCGTGTGCCCGTGTCACGGTGCGTGTCCGGCGTTCGCGTGCCCGCGTCGCGGCCGTTTCGGTCGCGATTTCGAAAGTATTGACGGTATCCCGGCCCGACCTGCCCGGGAGCCGACGGGGACGGCCGATCCACAGGCTGTGGATAACTCGGCGTTAGCCGCACAAGACGCATTCCTCTACCGAGATGCGAAAATGTGATGTCCGAGTGTCGTGACGAAGCCAGTTATCCACACCCATGTGGACAAACCTGTGGTAGTGCGGCCCCCTTCCAACGCGTAGTCCGAAACCCGCATGAATCAGACGGGGGCCGCCCGTTATTGTCATGAGTCATGGGGCAGAACACTCGTGACATCAGGGTCTGGGCCGCGCTCGCGATCGTCTACGTCGTGTGGGGATCCACCTACCTCGGCATCCGGATCACCATCGAGACCATTCCCCCGATGCTGAGCGGCGGCGTCCGCTTCGTACTCTCCGGCCTCATCCTCGGCCTCGTGCTGGCGCTGACCCGGGGCCGCGCCGTCTTCCGCATGACGCGCGCGGAGTTCCTCGGCGCGTCCGTGGTCGGCGTCCTCCTGCTCACGGCCGGCAACGGCATGGTGTCGGTGGCCGAGAAGTACATCTCCTCGGGCCTGGCGGCCCTCCTGGTGGCCTCCGTGCCGCTGTGGCTGGTCATCTTCCGCGTGGCCGTCCGCGACCGCCCACACGCGCTCACGGTGACCGGCGTGCTCGTCGGGTTCTGCGGCGTCGCCGGCCTCTCGCTGACCGGCGGCGGCTCCGGCGCCGCCGCCGGCATCGTGATCATCCTCTGCGGCGCGCTGGCCTGGTCGGTCGGCTCGTTCCTGTCCGGCCGCCTCCCCATGCCCAAGGACCCTTTCACCGCGAGCACGGTAGAGATGCTCGTGGGCGGCGTGGTGATGCTCGCCGTCAGCCCCCTGCTCGGCGAGCACGTCGACGTCGGAGCCGTCGGCACCGGCTCGTGGGTGGCGCTCACCTATTTGGTGCTCGTCGGCTCGCTGGCCGGCTTCACCTCGTACGTGTGGCTGCTCGGCAACGCGCCCATCTCGCTGGTCTCGACGTACGCGTACGTCAACCCCGTCGTGGCGGTGGTCCTCGGCGTGGTCGTGCTCGACGAGAGCGTGACGGCGCAGATGTTCGCCGCGGGCGCCGTGATCGTCCTCGGCGTGGCCCTGGTGGTGTCGACGGAACGGCGCGGCCGGCGCGCGGGGGACGCGGCGCCGGCCGGGAAGAGCGAGCTCAGCCGGTCCTGAACCGCGCGGCGGCGTCGAGGAAGGCGTCATTGGCCTCGGGAGAGCCGACGGAGACGCGCGCCCCCTCGCCCAGCGGGCGCACGGCGACGCCGTCCACCGCGCAGTGCTCGGCGAACTCCGCGGTGCGCTCGCCGAGGCGCAGCCACACGAAGTTGGCCTCGGTGGGCGGCACCGCCCAGCCCTGGCCGAGCAGCGCCTCGCGCACGCGGGTGCGCTCCTTCACCACGGTCTCGACGCGTTCGAGCAGTTCGTCCTCGGCGGCCAGCGACGCGATCGCCGCCGCCTGCGCGATGCTGTTGACCGCGAACGGCACCGTCGTCTTGCGCACGGCCGAGGCGACAGGCTCCTGCGCGACCAGGTAGCCCACGCGCAGGCCCGCGAGCCCGTAGGCCTTGGAGAACGTGCGCAGCACCGCGACGTTCGGCCGGTCGCCGTACAGGCCGAGACCGTCGGGCACGTCGGCGTCGCGCACGTACTCGCGGTAGGCCTCGTCCAGGACGACGAGGACGTCCTCCGGCACCCGGTCGAGGAACGCCGTCAGCTCGGCGGTCCGGTTGACCGTACCGGTGGGGTTGTTGGGGTTGCACACGAAGACCATGCGGGTGGCCGGGGTGACGGCGGCGGCCATCGCCTCCAGGTCGTGGGTCTCCTCGACCAGGGGGACCCGGACGGAGGTGACGCCCGCCAGGTCGGCGAGCAGCGGGTACGCCTCGAAGGAGCGCCAGGCGTAGATCACCTCGGCGCCCGGCTCCCCCACCGTCTCGAAGAGCTGCTGGGCGACCGTGACCGACCCCGCGCCGAGCGCGATGTGCTCCTGCGGCACGCCGAGACGCGCCGACAGCGCCTCGGTCAGGCGCGCGCAGCCCGGGTCGGGATAGCGGTGGATCTCGCGCGCCGCGGCGGCGATGGCCTCGACCACCGACGGCAGCGGGTCGTAGGGCGACTCGTTGGACGACAGTTTGAAGGACCGGCCGTCGGCGGAGACCACGGCCTTCCCCGCCCGGTAGGCGGGCAACGCATCGAGAATCGGGCGGAAACGCGGCATGGCTTTACCCTACGACGAGCTGCCGGGACGGCGGACGGCCCGCCCCCGCCCGACATTTCGGGCGTCAGCCGCCCGCGGCCCGGGTCATCCCGCCAGCCGCAGCATCGGCGGGTGCAGCAGCTCGGCCGGGCCCCGCCGGTACAGCATCGCCGGACGGCCGCCGTCCCGGGTGGTCGTGCGTCCCGTGGGCACCAGGAAGCCGTCGGCCTTGGTGACCTTGCGGTGGAAGTTGCGCGGGTCCAGGGCCCGCCCCCAGACGATCTCGTAGACCCGGCGCAGGTCGGCCACCGTGAACTCCGCCGGGCAGAACGCCGCGCCGAGCGAGGTGTACTCCAGCTTGGCCCCGGCGCGCTCGATGCCGTCCAGGACGATCCTGCGGTGGTCGAAGGCCATGGTCTGCAGGGACGACACCGGCTGCCAGCTCATGTGGGCCTCGGTCGGGGCCGGCAGGTCCGGCGCGAGGCCCAGGTAGGCGACGCTGACGACGCGCTGGCGCGGGTCGCGGTCGGGGTAGCCGTACGTCCGCAGCTGCTCCAGGTGGACGGGCGCCCCGGGCAGCCCGGCCCGCTCGGCGAGCACGCGCGCCGCGGCGGCGGGCAGGTCCTCCTCCAGTTGGATGAAGCCGCCGGACAGCGCCCAGCGGCCTTCGTAGGGAGGGCGGTCGCGCCGCCAGACCAGAGCGCTCAGCTGCTGGCAGCGCACGGTGAGGACGACGAGATCCACGCTGACGGGTATGCGCGGGACCATGGCACGCACGTTACACCGAGACCCGGGGTGCCGGAGCCGTCACGTCTCGCGGTTGAGGTACACCGGCGCGTTGCTCTGCCGCCCGTCCTCGGAGGTCACGTCGACGCGGATCCACGCGCCCGCGGGCACGGACTCCCAGTCGACCGGGACCCACAGCCGCTGGACGCCGGCGGGCAGCCCGGGGATCGGGGTCCGGTCCGACCAGCCGGCCTCCGCGGAGTCCACCGTGCGCGGCTCCTCGGCGCCGAACCAGCTCAGGGTCACGGTGCCCCCGGCCAGGTTGTAGCCGCGTATCTCGATCCCGCCCTGGATGCCCCGCGAGCCCGGCACCACCTGGATGGGGATGGGCCGGTCCCAGTCGCGTTCCACCTGCTCGGCCAGGGTGGGCGAGCCGCAGGTGAAGAAGCTGCTCCACTTGTAGGAGATGATCTTGGAGACGTACGGCCCGGCGAACGCGACGGCCGCGTCCAGGCGCTTCTTGTCGGTGACGCCCCGCTTGCCGCCCGCCTCGCAGGCGCCGTCGCCCTCAGGCTCGAACGCCTCCACGTTGGCCCAGAGCTGCACCTCGTCCCCCTCGGTGCGCAGCTCGGCCAGCGCCTCGGCCATCACGCGGTAGTAGTCGCGCGTGGAGCCGTGGTAGGCGTCGCCGTAGGAGGTGTCGCCCACGACCGGTTTGAGGCGGTCGTCCACGGCCTGCCCCTTGAGGTTGGGCCAGTACAGGCCGACCTTGCCGGTGCCCCGGCTGTCCTGCGGGGCGATGATGCCGACCCCTGTGCGGGCCAGCGCCTTGAAGCCCTCCTTGACCTGCGCGGGCGTGGCGGTGAACGCCTTGCCCTTGCGCGCGTCGAGGTACGGGCTGACCAGGATCGGCTTGCCGGGCAGCTCCTGCTGGACGATGTCGTGCTGCTGGGCGTACACCTGCAACGTCGGCACCTTGGCCGGGTCCGGCCATTCCCTGAGCTGGAGCTCGAACGGCTGGTACACCCCGCCGAGCGAGGCGCGGTCCCGGAAGCGGTCGCCGTAGTCCTGCAGGATGCGCCGGGTCAGCGTGGTCAGCGTCCCGATGTGCCGGGGGTCGGCCTTGGTGCTCTCCAGGCGGTCGCGCGGGGCCACCGGCAGGGCGGGGAAGACCTTCATCGCGAAGCGGTCGGCGAGGTCGAGGATCTCGGTGAGGCTGTCCTGCGCGGCGGCCTCGATCAGCACGAGGTGGTAGCCGCGCCCGCGGGAGGTGAAGTCGCAGGTCGGGTCGTCCGAGCCGTCGTCGGGGGCGATGACCCGGTAGTACACCTGGTCGCCGATCGGGATCGTGTGCTCCATCTGCGGGCAGCGGAACAGCCCGGGGCCGTACGCCTCGTCGGTGCGGTAGACGTAGGTCCAGGTGATCCGGTTGCCGGGGTTGGCGGCCTTGAGCGCCGACTCGGCGGCCTGCGCGCAGGTCATGCCGTTCTCCACGCACCGGGTGTAGCGGGGGTCGGGCGCGGCGCCGTCGGAGGTCATCACGCGGCCGTCCTGGTCCACCGGGCGCGGCGACAGCCCGTACCCCAGGCGCACGACGGTGTCGCCGCCGACGCGGTGGATGGCCTGGAGCTGGCTGCGCCAGGTGCAGTGGTCGGAGGTGGGCACCAGCCAGTAGCCGGTCACCGCGTACGGGGTGGGGCTGGTGGTGTCGAACGTTCCGCAGGGGTCGCTGAAGACGCTGGTCGACGGCGTGGGGCTGCCGGGGGCCGAGCCCGTCGCGGCGGTGCGCGCGCCGCTCGACGGCTCCCGGGAGGAGTCGGGGATGACGAGGATCATGGCCGCGACGGCGGTCAGCAGAACCGCTCCCAAGAGCAGAAAGAGGCCGCGCACCTTCAGGACATTACCGTTTCTTTAATGTGGCCCGGATAAAGATCACGACCGGGGCGCGGCCCCCGCCCACGTTTCGAGCTGGGTGACGAACCGGCGGGCGGAGTTCGGCCAGTGGTGGTTGGCGCGGGCGGCGGCGTACCCGCGCGCCCCCGCGGCCCGGCGGGCGGCCGGGTCGTTGCGCAGCTTCAGGATGGCCCGCACGACGGCCTCGGGATCGCGCCAGGGCACGACCAGGCCGCTCTGGTACCGCTCCACCAGCTCGACGGCCCGGGGCGACGGCGTGGTGATCACGGGGATGCCGTGCGCCATGTACTCGACGATCTTGGTCGGCATGGAGTGCCGGTAGTTGGGCTCGTCGTGCAGCAGCGACAGTCCGGCGAGCGCGCCGTCCAGCCGCTTCAGCGCCTCGTCGTTCGGCATGAAGTCGCGCCACTCCAGCACGCCCTTGGCCACGGCCTCGTTAAGGATGGGCCGGCTCTGCGGATCGGCGTACCCGATCAGCTCCACCGCGACGCGGTGCTCCTGGAGCAGCCGCCCCACCTCGACGGCCTCCCGCACGCCCCGGGCCTCCGACAGCCAGCCCAGGTACACGACGCGGTCGTCGGACGGCTCGCTGACGTGGTCGGGCACCCAGGTCTCGTTCGGCACGACCAGGTGCGCCTGGTGGAACCGGCCCGCGTACGCGGTCTCGGCCAGCAGCAGGTGCAGGTGACGCTCGGCGGTGCCCTCGAGCAGCCGCGCGAGGAACCGCACCGGGGGACGCAGGAACGACGGCAGCCACGGCTTGAGCGACAGCGTGGCGGGGGTGTCCTCGTGGACGTCCCACACCACGGGCGGGCGCTTGCGCACGCCCGCCACCGCCAGCAGCAGCTCCGGGTCGTGGATCAGCGCCAGGTCGACCTTTCCGCGCAGGCTCTTGAAGAGCTTGCGCGCGGCCCGCACGGCCGCCAGGCGCTTGCGCTCGGCGGCCCTCGGCAGGTCCACCCCGGTCACCCACGACCTCGGCACGACGCCGCGCGCGGAGTACGGTGCGGCGTAGGTGACGTCATGTCCGGCGTCCACGAGCGCGCGGATCTGCCTGTGCAGGATCCGGGCGTCCTCAGGGTGGTGGACCACCGTCATGACAAGCACGTGCACGCGCCGACCCTCCGTCGTCAGAGCCGCTCGACGCGATCGCCCTCGGAGAGGACGCCCCGGGTGTCGAGAAGTAGAAGTGCTCGTTTCTCCACCATTTCCAGGTCGAACGCGGAGTGCTGCTGGAGCAGCACGGTGACGTCGGCGTTCTCGACGCCCTCCGCGAGGTCCTCGACGCGCGGGACCTCGACCCCGTCGACCGCCCACCGCTTGACGTAGGGGTCGGCGAAGACGAGCTCGGCGCCGAGCTCGCGGAGCACCCGGGCGACCGGCACGGCGGGCGTCTCGCGCTCGTCGGCGATGTCGGGCTTGTAGGTGACGCCCATCAGCAGCACGCGCGAGCCGTTGACGGCCTTCTTGGCACGGTTCAGGAGGCGCGAGACGCGGGCCACCACGTACTGCGGCATGCGCTCGTTGATCTCCTGCGCCAGCTCGACGAACCGGAACGGGTAGCCGAGCTTGCGCACCGCGTGGGACAGGTAGGACGGGTCCACCGGGATGCAGTGGCCGCCGACCCCCGGGCCCGGCAGGAACTTCTGGAAGCCGAACGGCTTGGTCGCCGCCGCCTCGATGGACTCCCAGAGGTTCACGCCCAGCTCGTCGCAGAAGATCGCCATCTCGTTGACGAGCGCGATGTTGACGTGCCGGTAGGTGTTCTCCAGCAGCTTGGCCATCTCGGCCTCGCGGGTGCCGCTGACGGTCACGACCTGCTCGATGAACCGGGCGTAGAACCCGGCCGCGCGGTCGCGGCACTCCGGGGTGTAGCCGCCCACGACCTTCGGCGTGTTGCGCAGGCCGTACTTGGCGTTGCCCGGGTCGATGCGCTCCGGCGAGAAGGCCAGGTGGAAGTCCGCGCCGGCGCTCAGGCCGGAGGCGTCCTCCAGGATCGGGCGGACCACCTCGTCGGTGGTGCCGGGGTAGGTGGTGGACTCCAGCACGACCAGGCTGCCCCGCTGGAGGTACCGGCCGACGGATCCGACGGCGCCGCGCACGGCCGACAGGTCCGGCCGGTGGTCCTCGTCGAGGGGCGTCGGGACGCAGATGACGATGGTGTCGCTGGCGGCCAGCACCGCCTGGTCCAGCGTGGCGGTGAAACCGGCCGCCAGCATGGAGTCCAGGTCGTGGTCGCTCAGGTCATCGATGTAGGAGTGGCCGGAGTTGAGCGCGTCGACCTTGCGCGGGTCGACGTCCAGGCCGACCACGCGCAGACCGGCCGCCGTGGCCTCCTTGGCCAAAGGCATGCCGACGTATCCCAGGCCGATGACCGCGAGATCGTATGCGCTCACGACACGCCCTGAGGAAGTCCGAAACAACGCTGCATGGTGGCAAAGGCTATCTCAAGTCCACGCAGATCACGTCTAATGCGCTTGAACGGCTGGCGAAGTGCCACATTCCAATCGTTCATGACACGTAGTTCACCGCGCAAGCGTTCGATAGAGGTCCCGGTAGGTCTCCGCCACCCGGCCCCACGTGCGCTTCGCGGCCACCTCCGCCCGGCCCGCCTCGCCCATCTCGGCCCGCCGCGCGGGGTCCTCCCGCAGCCCGGCCAGAGCCTTGGCGAGCTCCGCCGGGTCGCCCGGCGGCACGAGCAGCCCCGCGCCGTCCGAGCCGACCAGCTCCGACAGCGCCGGCAGGTCGCTGAGCACGACCGGCTTGCCGAGCGCCATGGCCTCCACGGGCTTCAGGGGGGTGACCAGCCGGGTCACGCGCAGGTCGTCGCGCGGGCAGACGAAGATGTCGATGGCCGCCTGCGCCTGGAGCGCCTCCTCGGGGCCGACCCTGCCGGGCAGCACGGCGAGGTCGCCGAGGCGCAGCTTCTCGGCCTGCGCCAGCAGCGCGGGCCGCTCGGCGCCGTCGCCCACGATCAGGACCCGCACGGGCGTGCCCCCGTCGCGCAGCAGCGCGGCGGCCGAGAGCAGCGTCGCGAACCCCTCGTAGCCGACGATGCTGGACACCGAACCCACGACGATCTCGCCCGGCGCGATGCCGTACGCGGCGCGGAAGGCGGCGCCGTCGTAGTCGGCGGTCAGCAGCGTGTCGTCCACGGCGTTCGGGGCGAGGAAGATGCGCTCCCTCGGCACGCCGCGCTCGACGATCTCGACGGCCATGGTCTCGGCGAGCGTCACCACCGCGTCCGCCGAGCGCATGATGTGCGCCTCGCGGTCGCGCTGCAGCAGGTGCCGCTCGCTGCCGACCCTGGCGGCGTCGCGCGAGGCCCAGGTCTCCTCCAGGAACCCGCGCACCTCGTAGACGAACGGCGTGCCGGTGCGCTCGCGCGCGGCCAGCGCCACCGAGCCGTTGCGGTGGTCGGTCGCGGCGTGCAGGACCTGGGGCCGCAGCGTCCTGACCAGCTCGGTCACCTCGCCGGCGCCGCGGATCATGCGGCCGCGGCTCTCGAAGGGGACCTCGCCGCTCGGCAGCAGGCGGTGGTAGGGGACGCCGTCGATCTCCTCGTACGGCTCGGCGTCGGCGTGCCCCTGCAGCATGGGCCAGCCCCAGCTCGTCACCACGTGCGGGTCGAGGCCCGCGGCGCGCTGGGCGGTGACGATGCGGTGGGTGCGGACGGTGTACCCGGCCTGGGTGTAGGGCAGCGCGTTGGTGACGCAGTGCAGCACGCGGCCCTCGACGCGCTCGCCCACGATCGCCTTGGACTTGGGCGGGATCGGGTTCGGGCTGATCGCGGCCTTCTCGCCCTCGTAGTAGGCGATGCGGCGGCGGATGAACGGCCAGCGGGCGTGCGGGCGCAGGACCTCGACGGCCTTGGTCATGCGGCCCTTCTCGAACTCCTCCTTGGCCGCCTCCAGCGGGCCGTCGGCCATGCGGCGCGCGATCTTGCGGGCCGTGACCTTGACGACGCGGGCCACCGGCCAGGCGACCCGGCCGACGGCGGGACGCAGGCTCGGCGGCATGGCCTCGGCCGCGGCCTGGGCCACACGCATGGGGTCGGACTTGACCCTGGTGACCAGGACACGGGAGACGATGACCGGATTGCGGACGAAGCCCTTGAGGAAGCCGCGCAGGCCGGCGCGAGCCGACTTGGGGGATACCTTCTCGGGCCGGCTGGCCTCGGAAACCACGCGGCGACCGTACCATAGGCAACGCTTGGCCCACCTGGGCATAGTTGACCTGTATCCGGCTGAAAGGCGAGGTCAATGAGGGAAAATCCCCTCGTTTTGCATGTGCTGGGCGCTCGTCCCAACTTCGTCAAGGCGGCGCCCGTCGTGCGCGGCCTCGCCGAGCTCGGGATCCGGCAGGGCATCGTCCACACCGGTCAGCACTACGACGCCCTGATGTCGGACGTCTTCTTCGCCGATCTCGGCCTCCCCGAGCCGATCGCCAACCTCGGCGTCGGCTCCGGCAGCCA
Source organism: Sphaerisporangium krabiense (assembly GCF_014200435.1). Taxonomy (NCBI): domain Bacteria; kingdom Bacillati; phylum Actinomycetota; class Actinomycetes; order Streptosporangiales; family Streptosporangiaceae; genus Sphaerisporangium; species Sphaerisporangium krabiense. Next base: position 1,644,752 of record NZ_JACHBR010000001.1, read on the forward strand.
CGCGCGCCAGACGGCCGCGCTGCTCGTCGGCCTGGAGGAGGTCGTGCTGGAGCACTCCCCCGACCTGGTCGTGGTGTACGGGGACGTCAACTCCACGCTGGCGGCGATCCTGGTCTGCGCCAAGCTGCACGTGCCCACGGCGCACGTCGAGGCGGGGCTGCGGTCCTTCGACCGCGAGATGCCCGAGGAGGTCAACCGGGTCGTCACCGACGCGCTCGCCGACATCCTGCTGGTGACCAGCCCGGACGGGCTCTCCCACCTCGCCGACGAGGGGATCGCGGCGAGCAGGGTCCACCTGGTCGGCAACCCCATGATCGACAGCCTCTTCTCGGCGCTGCCGCTGCTGGACCCGGCGCCGGTGAAGGCGCGGCTCGGCCTGCCCGAGCGGTACGCCGTCGCCACCCTGCACCGCCCGGCCAACGTGGACGACCCGGAGGCGGCCCGCGAGCTGGTCGAGGCCGTCCTCGCGGTGGGCGAGCAGGTGCCGATCGTGGTTCCCCTGCACCCGCGCGGGCGCACCCGCCTCGCCGAGGCGGGCCTGGTGACCGGCGACGACCTCACGATCATCGACCCGCTCGGGTACGTCGAGTTCCTCTCGCTGGTGCGCGGCGCGGCGCTGGTCGTCACCGACTCCGGCGGCGTGCAGGAGGAGACGACCATGCTGGGCGTCCCCTGCCTGACCGTCCGCGCGAACACCGAGCGGCCCGTCACGATCACGCACGGCACCAACCGCCTGGTCACCCCGGCCACGCTGCCCGCGGCGGCCTCCAAGGCGCTGGCCGACGGCGCGGCGACCCCGAGCGGCGACCTGCCGCCGCTGTGGGACGGCAAGGCGGGGCCGCGCATCGCCCGCGTGATCGAGGCGTGGCTGCGCGGCGACAACCTCTCGCCCGCGTCCCAGGGCGTCTCGCCCGCCGCATCCTGATCCGGGCATTCGACCGGAGACAACCATCTACCCGCGGCGAACGTCGTACGATCGGACATTCCCGGGCACGTGCCAACGGACCGCGAGGCCCGGGAATGACGCGGAGTTCGGACCTAGGGGGCAAGTCAGGCCATGGCCGAGAGTGACCAGGTGAACCCGGACGAGCCGCGTTTCCAGCGCCTCGGGGCGGCCAACTGGCTGCCGGAGGAGCGCAAGGTCGTCGAGCGGTACGAGGAGCGCATCCGCGACCTGGAGCGCAGGCTCGCCACGGCCGAGGCGCGGGCCGAGTACGCCCAGTGGCAGCTCTCGGCGACCAAGGCGCAGCGCCCGTACCGGGTGAGCACGGCGCTGGCCGGCGCCAAGCGCCCCGCCAAGCTCGTCAAGCTCCCCCGCGACCTGTCGAAGGCGCTGAAGCCCAAGAAGGCGCCCAAGGCCCCCGCGACCGTCACCGCGAGCGCCGCGGCCATCGACGCCGTGCTCGCGCACGCCCCCGAGGTCAAGATCCCGAACCTGGCCTGGCCGGACGGCCCGGTGGCCCGGCCGGACCTGAAGGTCGCCGTCATCCTGGACGACTTCTCCCGGATGGCGTTCAAGTACGAGTGGGACCAGATCGAGTTCGGCCTCAAGGACTGGCCGGAGATCTTCGCGGCCAAGCGCCCGGACATCCTGTTCTGCGAGTCGGCCTGGCACGGCAACCAGGGCCGCTGGCGCTACCAGATGACCGGGACGAACGCCCCCAAGCAGGAGCTTCGCGACCTCCTCGCCTGGTGCAAGGAGCAGGGCATCCCCACGGTCTTCTGGAACAAGGAGGACCCGCCCAACTTCGACTTCTTCATCGACACGGCCAAGCTGTTCGACCTCGTCTACACGTGCGACGGCGACATGCTGCCGAAGTATCGCGAAATATTGGGACACGACCGGGTGGACGTGCTGCAGTTCGCGGCGCAGCCGCGCGTGCACAACCCCATCCAGACCAAGCAGGGCCGTCCCTACGACGTGGTGTTCGCGGGCATGTACTTCCGCGACAAGCACCCCGAGCGGCGCGAGCAGATGGAGACCGTGATCGCCCCGACGCGGGAGCTCGGCCTGCACATCTTCGCCCGCAACGAGAAGGCCGGCGACAAGTACGCCTGGCCCGCCGAGTACCGCCCGCACATCGTCGGCGAGCTGCCGTACGAGCAGATGCTGGCCGCGTACAAGATGTACAAGGTCTTCCTGAACGTCAACTCCGTCATCGACTCGCCCACCATGTGCGCCCGCCGGGTGTTCGAGCTGTCCGCCTGCTCCACCACCGTGCTGTCGGGCTGGTCGCGCGCCATCGAGGAGACCTTCGGGCCGCTGATCCCCATCGCGCACACCCAGGAGGAGGCCTACAACCAGGCCCTCTACCTCATCAACAGCCCCGAGCTGCGCGCGCGGCAGAGCCACCTCGCCATGCGCGAGGTCTTCGACAAGCACCTCTTCTCCCACCGCGTGGACCAGATCCTCGCCGCGCTCGGCCGTCCGGTGCGGGTGCGATCCCGGAGCGTCTCGGTCGTGCTGCCCACCAACCGCGCGGGCCAGCTCGAACACGCCATCGCGCAGGTCGCGCGCCAGCGGCACCGCGACCTCGAGCTGATCCTCGTCCTGCACGGCCTGGAGATCGACCCCGCGGTGGTCCGCGACAAGGCGCTGGCCGCCGGGGTGCCCGCCGTCAAGGTGCTCACCGCCGCCGCCTCGCTCACGCTCGGCGAGGTGCTGAACGTCGGCATCGCCCAGGCCGAGGGCGACTACATCGCCAAGATGGACGACGACAACCTCTACGGCGCCCACTACCTGTCGGACCTGCTGCGCGCGTTCGACTACGCCGACGCCGAGATGGTCGGCAAGGGCGCCCACTACACGTATTTCCCCGCGACCGACACGACCGTGATGCGGCTGCCCGGCCTGGAGCACCGCTACGCCCACCTGGTGCAGGGCGCGACGATCCTCGCCACGGCGGACCTGATGCGGACGTACGCCTTCGAGGCCGTCAACGCGGGCGAGGACACCCGGCTCGTGCGGCGCCTGAAGGAGGACGGCGTCCGCATCTACTCGGCGGACCGCTTCAACTTCGTCTACATGCGCGGCGCCGACGCCTCGGCCCACACCTGGAAGGCGCAGGACTACAAGCTCACCAGAAACGCCCAGTTCTGCTTCGTGGGCCACCCCGACGCCCACGTGATGATCTAGGGCGAGCCCGCGGCCGGCGCCCCGGCACCGGACCGGCCGCGACGAACCCGTCATGTCCTCTTTGTCAGATCTTGACGTTCGTCAGATGTTCCGGTTGATTTGCCTCAGTCCTGCGGATCGATACCTCGGAGGAGGTATGGGGGGTCTGACGCGGGATCAGTCCTGTTCTCATCTTGCGCGGCGCGTCGCCGCGCATGAAGGAGTGATCAAGTGTCGAGACTGCGCATCGTGGTGACCGTCGTCGCCCTGGCGGTGGCGGGGGCTTTGGCAGTGATCCTGCCGACGTCCCCGGCGTCCGCGGCGGCGTGTGCCACACCCTGGTCGTCCTCGCAGGTGTACACCGGCGGGATGATCGCGTCCTACAACAGCCACAACTGGCAGGCCAAGTGGTGGACGCAGAACGAGAAGCCCGGTACCGCGGCCGTCTGGACCGACCAGGGCACCTGCACGGGCGGTGGCAACCCCACCCCGACGCCCACGCCGAGCGGTCCCACCGACTCGTGCCTCTTCCCGAACTGGGTCGCGGGCCGCGCCTACGTCACCGGCGACATCGTCAGGTACACCAACGGCCGCAACTACCGGGCCACGCACGACAACCCGGGCTACGACCCGACGGTCAGCACCTGGTACTGGGAGCCCTACACCTGCACGGGTCCCACCCCGACGGCCACGCCGACGCCGACCCCGACCGGGCCCGCCGGCGCGTTCGTGGTCACCGAGGCGCAGTTCAACCAGATGTTCCCGAGCCGGAACCCGTTCTACACCTACAACGGGCTCGTGGCGGCGCTGCGCGCCTACCCCGCCTTCGCCAACACGGGAAGTGACACGGTCAAGAAGCAGGAGGCGGCTGCCTTCCTGGCCAACGTCAACCACGAGACCGGCGGGCTGGTGTACATCGTCGAGCAGAACACGGCGAACTACCCGCACTACTGCGACGCGACCCAGCCGTACGGCTGCCCGGCGGGTCAGGCGGCGTACTACGGCCGCGGCCCCATCCAGCTGAGCTGGAACTTCAACTACAAGGCCGCGGGCGACGCGCTCGGCATCGACCTGCTCCGCAACCCCAACCTGGTGCAGACCGACGCCTCCGTCGCCTGGCAGACCGGCATCTGGTACTGGATGACGCAGAACGGCCCCGGCACGATGACCGCGCACAACGCGATGGTCAACGGCGCGGGCTTCGGCGAGACGATCCGCAGCATCAACGGCGCCCTGGAGTGCAACGGCGGGAACCCCGCCCAGGTCCAGAGCCGGATCAACGCCTACACCCGCTTCGCCGGCATCCTCGGCGTCACCCCCGGCAACAACCTGTCCTGCTGAACCACCTGGCGCGACGGCTCCTGACGGACGCCGTCTGACCGAAGGGGCGCGGCCCACCGGCCGCGCCCCTTCGCGTTCCGGCAGGGCCGGGGGCCCTGCCGAGACGTGTCGGATGTCAGGTCCAGCGGACCGGGAGCTTGGCCGGGCCGCTCATGAGGTGGTCGGATCTGCGGGGGATCCGGTCGGCGGGCACGGCGAGGCGCAGGTCGGGGAGTTCGCCGGTCAGCAGGGTCATCGCGGTGACGAGTTCGATGTGGCCGAGGTGGCGGCCGATGCAGTGGTGGACGCCGTGGCCGAAGCTCAGGTGCCGGTGGGACGCGCGGGTGAAGTCCATGCGGAGCGGGTCGGAGAACACCCGGGGGTCGTGGTTGGCGGCGTCGTGCGACGGGATCACCACGTCGCCGGGCCGCAGGACGGCCCCGCTGGGCAGGACGACGTCGCGCAGCACCCGGCGCGGCATGTCGTCGGCGGCCGAGGTGGAGAACATGCGTTCCATCTCGGTGACCGCTCCGGGGACGGCCTCGGGGTACGCGGTCAGGTAGGCGTACGCCGTGGCGTGGTCGTCGTAGGGCTGGGTGAGCAGCACCTCGGTGTAGGTGGCGATGGAGGTGGCGACGGCTTCCCATCCGCCGACGAGCAACGCGATGGGCAGCTTGATCAGGTGGTCGGGAGGCAGGGAGCCGGCGGCCGTCGCGATCCTGGACAGCAGGTCGGGACCCGGTTCCCGGTGCCGCTGTTCGATGAGCGTCGCGAAGTACCCGGCCAGCGCGACCCGGGCCGCGTGCGCGTCCTCCCGCGTGGCGGTGCTGGTGGCCAGGAACGGCTGCACCCACTGGCGGAACCGCGGCCGGTCCGCCGTGGGCAGGCCCAGCAGGTCGGTGATCGTGTTCAGGGCGAACGGCAGGGCGAACGCCTCGATGAGGTCGGCCGAGTCGCCGGCGGCGGTCATCGACCGCAGCCGCGCGCGGGCCTTTTCCTCCATGGTGTGGCGCATCCGGCCCACCGCGTTCGGGGTGAACACGCCCTTGACGACGTCGCGGACCGCGGCGTGTTCCTCGCCGTCCAGGCCGAGCAGGGTGCCTCCGAGGTCGACCTCGTCGACGTCCAGGGCGGCCTGCCGGGAGAAGGTGCGCTGGTCCCGCATGACCTCGACCACGTCGTCGTACCGGGTGATCAGTTTGGCGTGGGTGCCGTTGGCCCGGACGATGTCGGTGACCCCTGTGCCGGTTTCCCGGAGCCGGTGGTACAGCGGGTTCTTGAAGAGGCCGTCCTGGCCGAACGGGTGGTCGACCGGCGTGACGCCGCTTGGAGAGGCAGTGGTCACGGACGGCTCCGTTTCTCCAGGTGATGCGGCTGTCGTCTGATCTTGCTCTTTCGGTCTTAACATCCCGGATGCCTCGTGTCACCCTCCGGAGGTGGTGGTGACCCCCGCTTCGCGGCCGGTGGTCCACGCGCGCCCGGCGCGGTCCTGCCTTTTCACCGTCGTTGGCTCCCAAAAGTCATCGGATCACACGCAATGCGATAGTCGGGACAGATGGGAATGTAAATGACGTAGTGGTGGTTCGGTGTATGCGGTGGGGCCTGCCCTGCGTCAGCACGTGCCCGCCCTGATGTCGACGCCGAGCGGGTAGGGGGACCTTGCACGTGACGACCACCACATCCCGGAGCGTCGGCCTCAGATCCGATCGCGGGCCCGTGCTCGCGGCGATCATGCTGTGCACCGGGCTCGTCGCGATCGACAGCACGATCATCGCCACGGCGGTCCCCTCCATGGTCAGCGACCTCGGCGGGTTCTCCCAGTTCCCCTGGCTGTTCTCGATCTACCTGCTCACCCAGGCCGTCACCGTGCCGCTGTACGGCAAGCTCGCCGACACCTTCGGGCGCAAGCCGGTGATGTTCTTCGGCATCGCGGCCTTCCTGCTCGGGTCGGCGCTGTGCGGGTTCGCCTGGAGCATGCCCGCGCTCATCGCGTTCCGCGCCATCCAGGGCATCGGCGCGGGCGCCATCCAGCCGATGAGCGTCACCATGGTCGGCGACCTGTACTCGCTGGAGGAACGCGCCCGCGTGCAGGGGTACGTGGCCAGCGTCTGGGGCGTCTCCGCGGTGATCGGGCCCACGCTCGGCGGCGTGTTCTCCGAGTACGTGAACTGGCGCTGGATCTTCTTCATCAACCTGCCGCTCGGCGCCGTCGCCGTCTGGGCGCTCGCCACCCGCTTCAAGGAGCGGGTCGAGCGCAGCAGCCACCGCGTCGACTACCTCGGCGCGACGCTGCTCACCGCCGGGTCGTCCCTGCTGATCCTGGGCCTGCTGGAAGGCGACGTCGCCTGGAGCTGGACCTCGGCGCCGAGCCTCGTCATCTTCGCGGCGGGGATCCTGTTCATCGCCGCGTTCCTGCTGGTCGAACGCCGGGCCGCGGAGCCGATCCTCCCGCTGTGGGTGTTCCGCAGGCGCACGCTGGTCGGCGGCAACCTCGTCGGCCTGTGCATCGGCGCCCTGATGATCGGCCTCAGCTCGTACGTGCCGACCTTCGCCCAGGGCGTCCTCGGCACGGGCGCGCTGGTCGCCGGGTTCGTGCTGGCCGCGCTGAGCGTCGGCTGGCCCCTGGCCGCGACGTTCTCCGGACGCCTCTACATGCGCATCGGCTTCCGCGACACCGCGTTCATCGGCGGCGGACTGGCCCTCGCGGGCGCGGTCCTGTGCGCGCTGCTCGGCTCACGGGCGCCCTTGTGGCAGGTCGCGGTGGCCTGCTTCATCGTCGGCGCCGGGCTCGGCCTGCTGTCGAGCCCGGCCATCGTCGCCGTCCAGTCGTCGGTCGGCTGGGAACGGCGCGGCGTCGTCACCGCGACCAACATGTTCTGCCGCTCCATCGGCAGCTCGGTGGGCGCGGCCGTCCTCGGCGCGATCTCCAACGGCACCCTGAACGACCGCTTCTCCCACCCGCCCGCCGCCGTCGCGGGCGAGATGCCGAACAGCCTGGACGCGACGGCCCTCGTGCTCGGCAGCCAGGGCTCGGGCACGAGCCCCGGCGCCGCGGCCTACGTGCGCCAGGCCCTGTACGACGCCTCCCACCACGTGTTCCTCGCCGTGGTCGTGGTCGCCGTCCTCGCCGTGGGCGCGCTGGTCCTCCTTCCTCGCCGCGCCGAGGAGCTCAGCTTCGACTGAGCCGGGGCCGTCAGCCGTCCCGGCCCGGGGGCGGGCCGAGCGGCGCCTCGTCGCTGTCCTTCAGCGTGCACGGCGCCACCGGTCCGGTGGAGAGACCGGCCCAGATGCCCGCCATCGTCTCGTCCTCCGAGACGCTGAACTCCAGCACCGCGGTCTGGCCGGGCTTGACCGCCGTGGGATCGATGCGGAACACCGCGGGATAGTCGGTCTCGGGCGGCCACACGACCAGCGGGTGCCCGTCCGCCGGGTTCCTGACCTCCTCGCGCGACAGGAAGTGCTCGCTGCGGGGCTGCGGCGTGCAGCGCTTGCCCATCGGGATGTAGTCGACGACCGCGTTGACGCCCATGTCCCGCAGCGTGGCCTCCAGCACTTTGGGGTCCTTGGCCTGGTTGACGCTGATGGTGAGCGTCCCGTCGTCGTTCCTGGACACGGCGTTGGCCGGTGCGCCCCCGCCGAGCAGGGCGGGCACGGCGACCACCGCCGCGGCGGCCGCCGCCAGCGCGGTGGCGAGCAGCGCGGGGCGGCGCGCCCGCCGCAGCGGATGGTCGGACCTGCGGGCTTCGGTCATCACGAACTCCTTCAGCAGCCGGTGCCGGTCGCCGGGGAGCCGAGGTTCCACGTCGAGCGGCAGCAGCCGGGCCAGCTCTTCGCGATCGCCTGCGTTCATCGGTGGCGCTCCTTCGGGGACCGGACCGCGATGTCGCGGTCACCTTCTTCCTGTCGCGACGCGGACGGCCGTTGCCGCTCGGCGGCCAAACTCTCGAGCCTTCCCCGCGCACGGGACAGGCGGGACCTGACCGTGCCGACGGCCACGCCCAGCGCCTCGGCGGCCTCGGCGTGGTCGAGCCCGGACCACACGCACAACGCGAAGACCTCGCGTTCGCCGCGGCGCAGCGACCCGTACGCCTCCCGGACGGCGGCCAGCCGCTCGGCGGCGTCGATGCGGGCGGCGATCTCGTCGGCGAAGTCGGGGACGGGAGCGGCGGCGGGCATCCTGGCCAGCGCGTCGTCGTGCCGGCGGGCGGCCCTGCGCACGTTGCGCGCCACGTTGGTGGCGATGCCCAGCACCCATGGCCGCAGCGAGCCGCCCTCGGCGTCGATCTTGAGCCGTAGCCGCCACGCTTCGAGGAACGTCAGCGCCATCACGTCCTCGGCGGTGGACCAATTCCCCGTCAACCGGTACGCGTGGCCGTACACCGGGCGCGCCAGCTCGTCGAAAAGCTCGGCGAACGCCTCGGCGTCTCCATCACGTATTCGGGCACGTATCGACATATCCACATTTAGACACTGTCCGCAGCTTCCCCGCCGTTGCCTGGGCGACGGGGATGCGAAGTCGAGCGCCACGCCGGCTTCCCGGAGGACGACCCCCCGCGGCCGTCCGAGGTACGGGAAGCCGGCGTGGACCGGTCAGGCGGTGACCTCCGTGCGGCCGGATCGACGGGCCGAGAGGAGTCCGTCGACGCCATAGCGGCCGCCGCCCAGCAGGGCGAGGGCCAGGCTGCCCGCGCCGAGCGCGAGCACGAGCTCGAACCCGCCGTCGGTCACGAAGACGCCGTGGCCGACGTGGACGAACAGGAACGCGCCCGCCATGTCGAGGAACAGCAGCAGGCCCGCGATCGGAAGGCCGAGGCCGACGATGAGGGCCAGTCCACCGAGGAGCTCGACCCAGGTGGCGTACACCGCCGAGACGGTGGGCAGCGGCGCGTTCATCTGCTCGAACATGGCGACGGTGGCCGAGTGGCCCATGGTGCTGAGCTTCTGCCACCCGTGGGCGACGAAGATGACGCCCAGAGCCAGGCGCAGCAGGAGGAGACCGAGATGGGACAGGTATGGATAGCGTCGGTTGAGGTTCATTGACCCTCCGCGAGGTGTTCAGCGGGCTGACCGGGCCGATGATACTGAGATCGTATATGATTTCAAGCCTAAGTAGTTGACGATTGCATATATCTACGGCGCAAGCATCTGGATCACTCCCGCGGCCCCCCGGGCCCGGGTAGCGGACGTCGCCGCGACCGGCCAAAACCGTCCACAGACTTCCCCGTCGCCCGCACCCACGGCCGGGAGCGGGGAACGGTCATCTCATGGAGCTGTTTCCGGCGATGCCGTTGGACGAGTGGCGGGCCACCAAGGAGACCCTGCACCGGTTCGCGCAGGTCGTGGGCAAGGTGCGGCTGGCGGCGGGGGTGCGGCGCAACCACTGGTGGAACGCGCCGTTCCACCTGACGGGGCGAGGGCTGACCACGCGGCCCATGGGACAGGTGGACGGGAACCCGATCTTCACCATCGACTTCGACTTCGTCGGCCACCAACTGCGGGTGGCGACCGTCGACGGCCGGGAGGTGTCCTTCCCGCTGTACGGGAAGTCGGTGGCGGCGTTCTACGCCGAGACCATGCGGACGCTGGAGGAGCTGGGGGTGCGTGTCGAGATCGAGATCCCCCATCCGTTCGACCTGCCGGACGCGCGGCGGCCGTTCGCCGAGGACGTCGAGCACGCGGCCTACGACCCGGTCATGGCGACCAGGTACTGGCAGGTGCTCAGCCAGGTGAACCTGGTGCTGGAGGAGTTCGCGGCCGGCTTCTCCGGCAAGGTCAGCCCGGTCCACCACTTCTGGCACACCTTCGACATCGCCTGCACGCGGTTCTCCGCGCGGGAGATCGACCAGCCGCCCGAGACCGACCCGGTGACCCGCGAGGCGTACTCGCGGGAGGTGATCAGCTCGGGGTTCTGGTTCGGCGACGACGACTTCCCCGAGCCCGCCTTCTACTCCTACACGGCCCCCGAGCCGGAGGGGCTGGCCGAGGAGCCGCTGCGCCCGGACGCGGCGCGGTGGGTGGAGCAGCGCGGCAGCCACCTCGCCGTGCTGCGCTACGCCGACGCCCGCGCCACGCCGTACCCGCGCGTGGCCGTGCTGGACTTCTACGAGAGCGCCTACCTGGCCGGGGCGCGGCGGGCGGGGTGGGACGCCGCCCGGCTGGCCTGCCCCGGCGGTGTCACCGACCCCGTGCTGAGCGGCTGACGCATGGCCGCGCCCTCTCCCGGGACAGGAGAGGGCGCCAGGGTTCGCGGAGGGTCAGCCCGTGCGCTCGACGCGGCCTTCGAGCTGGACCAGGCCGGCGACGTCGATGGCGATGTGGGCGGCGCCGACCTCACCGCGGTCGCAACGCGGCTGGTCGAGCTCGACGTAGACGCCGGACCTCTCCCCGAAGGTGATGGCGGCCGCGCCGGAGGCGAAGCGGTAGGACTGCGGGGGCGCGGACTTCCTGGCCAGCCGCAGGACGACCTCGGGCCCCTCGAAGGTGACGGTCACCTCGGCGGCGCCGCCGTCGGAGGTCGCGTTCACCTTGCCCGCGTACCGGGCGTCCCCGCGGTCGACCCACGCGCGGAGGCGGTCGCCGCAGCGGGCGGAGGCGGCCTGGCCGGGGCCGTCGTGGGCCTGGGAGGTCGCGGCCGTCGCCGCGGGCGTCAGGAACGGCGTCAGGGCGAGAACGCCGGCCACGGCGAGGACCGCCGTGCGTGCGGGCATGCGGGACATCGGGTTCCTTTCATCAGGGGACGCTGCCCGTCTCTTCCCGGCCACGCCGCGGCCGGGAAGAGACGACGGAACCCAATCAAATCCAGTGCCCCCGAGTATTCAACGGCGACTCCGGGTTATGACTCCAGGTCTTTCCGTTCTTGGCCGGTACGGCCCTCGGAAATGGCCGTTCCATGACGCGAGGCCCCGGCACGGCATATGAATCCGTAAAAGCACCGGCGAGTGAGAATATGGCGGGCTATCCCCGGACCGGGACCCGCGCGTGGGTGAGCAGCGACAGGTTCTGGGGAAGCAGCGCGTCCGTCCTCTCCCAGAGCGCGGGGTCGATCGCGTCGCGCTGGAAGGCGTGCCCGACGACCTCCAGGCCGTGCTCCCCCAGGACGGCCGTGGCCTCGTCCGGACCGAGGAAGGTCAGCCACGGCTCGCCCCCCTGCGCCGACACCTGCGCGACCGCCTCCGCGTACGCCCGGCCCTCCTCGTCCCGAAGGGACTCGGGGAGCATCCACTCGACCACGAGCTCGGTGCCGGGGGCCAGGCCGCCGAGGACGGCCAGGGTGTGCCCGATGGCCTCGCGGGTCAGGTACATCGTGACGCCGAGCCAGCTCACCAGGGCGGGCGCCGCGGGGTCGAAGCCCTCGCCCGTGAGGCGTTCCGCCAGGTCGTCGCGCTCGAAGTCGACGGGGACGAAGGCGACCGTGCCGGGGTCGGGGACGCCCGCCCCGTCGAGCGCGCGGCGCTTCCACCGCTGGGTCGCCGGGTGGTCCACCTCGAACACGCGCACCGGTCCGTCCTTCCCGGCGCGGTAGGCGTAGGAGTCCAGGCCCGCGCCGAGGATGACGTACTGGCCGATCCCGCGGCCCACGGCCTCGGCCAGGCGGTCCTCGGTGTACCGGCTCCGGGTGAGGGCGGCCGTCCGCGCGCCCCTGAGGACGAGGTGCTCGCCGTGCGCGCGGTGGTAGCCGATCAGGTCGTCGGCCTGCTCGCCGAGCAGGGGGTACGCCAGGGTGTCCGCGAAGATCGGGGGCCGGCCGTCGACGACCAGATGCGCCGCCCGGGCGGCGGCGGACATGAGCGCGGTACGGCTGACTTCTTCATCGTTTTTCACGTTGAGAGACACTACCGGGCGTTTCTGACATCATATCACGAAATAAAATCTTTTCGAATGCCCAGGCAATCACGATCCGGCAACAATCGCCGGGTCGCCGAGATCCAAAAGAGGCCCGGCAATACCACATGAATGCCGATATCCGATCCATTCATCTTCTGGCCGCCCTGTCAACGCCCCCGCCGCCCCCGCCCCTCCGGCGACGCGGCACGCCGTCCCCGCCCGCGCGATCCCAGCGGACCGCGCCACCGGTGGCGTCCATCTCCGAGACGAGCGGCGAGTTCGGGGTGGCGATGGGCATGGCCGCCATGGGCAGCCTGGCCACCTTCGTCCACCGCACCGGCCTCGACGGCGACCTGCCCGCGGGGCTGCCCGGGGACGCGGCGAGCGCGGCCCGCGAGGGCCTCACCGCCGCGGTGGCCACCGCCGAGCACCTGGCGGGCCGGCTCGGCGCCGAGCTGCTCGACAGCGCGCGCACCGCCTTCACCGGCGGCCTGAACGCGGTCGCCCTCACCGGGGCCGTCGTCTTCCTCACCCTGGCCGTGGCCGCCGCCCTGATCCTGCGCGACACCGCGGCGCGGGACGGAGCGGCAGGGGACTAGGTCTTGCTCAGCCGCCCGGCCAGCCGCTCACGCTGGGGAACCACGGTGTAGCGCGGGTCCTCGGTCGAGGCGACGCCCGCGGAGAAGACGCCGAGCCGGATGCACGCCGACGCGGCCATGAGCGCCGCGCCGGACAGGACGGCCACCGCCCGGCCGCCGTGCCGCCCGGACAGCGCGGCGCCCGTGGCCCCGGCGAGCGCGAGCGCCTCCCCGGTCCGCATGAGGACGCCGGCCCGCCCGCGCTCGTACGCCTCGCCGACCATGCCCATGCGGCGGCGCATCAGGCGGCCCGCGACGAGCTCCAGGGCGGTGCCGAGGACCGCCGCGCGGCGCGCGGGGCCGTTCTCGGCGGCCGGTGTCGCGATGAGGGCGCTGCCCGCGGCGGTGGAAGTGGCCGATCCGGCGAACAGGAACGGCATCTCGCGGTACCCCTCGTGCCACGCGGGCGCGGCCGTGTCGCTGATCAGCACGGCCGTGTACGTCGTCACCGCCGGGCCGAGCACCGCGGCGCCGTAGCAGGCCGCGCGGCCGGCCAGCGGGAACCTGCCGGTGACGTCGGTGAGCAGGCTGACGCCCGCCAGAGGCGCGTAGGCGGCGAGCAGCCAGGAGCCGACGCTCATCGGCGAGGTGGGCTTGAAGGTCCTGAGCATGTGCAGGAAGCGGCTCGGGCGTCCGAGGTCCTCCACCAGCGCGGCCAGCGAGAGGCCGATGCCCGCGAACGCCGCCGCCTTGCCGGCGCGGGCGAGCCGCGGGCGGCCGGTGAGCTGCCCGCCCGCCGCGAACACCGACGAGGCCCCGGCCAGCCCGCCGAGGTACAGGTACCCGCCGATGGTGGCGGCCTCCCAGGTCGGCGGCTTCAGGATGCGCCGCCCGTAGTAGGAGTCGTAGTGGTCCGCCGAGGCCGTCGCCCGGCCGTCGACCCGGTCCCGCGTGGTCATCTCGCTCCGTTCCTCACTGGGGCCGAAACCGCGCCGAGATCGCGCCGGGGGCTGTGCCGCCTGGACGCGCCGCGAGGACGCGCCGCCGCGCGCACGCCCGTCACCGTCCCGCGGCGAAGGCGGTGATGATGCCGGCCGCGACGGTCAGGGCCGCCAGGGCCATGTGGCGCCACATCGCGGGCAGGTCGCGGGTGGTGTCCTTCGGCGCGGGGGGCAGGCCGTACACCTCGGGCTCGTCCAGCAGCAGGAAGAACGCGCCGTTCCCGCGCACGCCGTCGTCCGGGTCGTGGCCGTAGAGGCGCGCGTCGGTGACTCCCTCCCGGTGGAGGGTCTGGACGCGCGCGGTGGCCCGGTCGAGCAGGTCGCTCAGCTCCCCGTACTGGATGGACTCGGTCGGGCACGCCTTGGCGCACGCCGGGACCATCCCCTCGCCGATGCGGTCGTAGCAGAGCGTGCACTTCCAGGCCAGCCCGTCGCTCTCCCGCTTGTCGATCACCCCGTACGGGCAGGCGGACACGCAGTAGCCGCACCCGTTGCAGATGTCGGCCTGCACGACGACCGTGCCGAACTCGGTGCGGAACAGCGAGCCGGTGGGGCAGACGTCCAGGCAGGCGGCGTCGGTGCAGTGCTTGCACACGTCGGAGGCCATGAGCCAGCGGTGGTCGCTGGTCTGCTCCCCCGCCGACGGCCTGCGCACCGGCTTGCGCTGCTCGATGAACGCCACGTGCCGCCACGTGGACGCCGAGAGCTGCTCGGTGTTGTCGAAGGACAGGCCGGTGAGCTGGAAGGGCGGATCGGGCGGGAGCCGGTTCCACTCCTTGCAGGCCACCTCGCACGCCTTGCAGCCGATGCAGATGGAGGTGTCGGTGAAGAAGCCCATCCGCGGCGGATGCTCGGAGTATCCGGTCTCCTCCTGGACCTCGGGCAGCCTCGGGGCCGCGGATCGCACGCTCACGCCGGGCCTCCCTCGGGTCGTGGCGGCATGTCAGACCTCCTGACGGGTCGGCTCGGCGATGCCCGCCCGGCGGCGGAACGTCTCCACCAGCCGGTTCAGGCCGGGCCCGCGCGGCCGGCGGCCCGGCTGGATGTCGGCGGTGCACGCCTTGGTCTCCTGGATGTCGGCGTTCGGGTCGAGCACGATGGCCGTCAGCTCGTTGGCCGGGTCGCCGGTGGCGCACCCGCCCGGGCCCCAGTGGTACGGCAGGCCGATCTGGTGGACGACGCGGCCGTTGAGCCGCAGCGGCGGCATCCGGTCGGTCACCAGCACCCTCGCCTCGATGGCGCCCCGCGCGGTGATGATCGTCGCCCACGCGCCGTGCTCCAGCAGGCGCTCCTCGGCCAGCTCGGGCGAGACCTCGCAGAACATCTCCGGCTGCAGCTCCGACAGGTACGGCAGCCAGCGGCTCATGCCTCCGGCGGTGAAGTGCTCGGTGAGCCGGTAGGTGGTGACGACGTACGGGTAGACGGAGCTGCCGACGGGGTGGTAGCGGTTGCCCGGCCGCTCGTAGGTCAGCCGGACCGGGTTGTGCGGCCGGTTCGGGTACAGCGGGTTGCGGACGGGCGTGTCCTGCGGCTCGTAGTGCGTCGGCAGCGGGCCGTCCATGAGCCCGGCGGGCGCGTGCAGCCAGCCCTTGCCGTCCCCTTGCATGATGAACGGGTCGATCCCGGAGATCGCGGCCACGCCGCGGGCGTCCTCGGGCGGCCGGTAGCCCGGCGGCACCTCCTCGGGGAAGTCCGGGACGTCGTGCCCGGTCCACCTGCCGAGGCTCTCGTCCCACCAGACCAGGGCCTTGCGCGGGCTCCACGGGGTGCCGTCCGGCGCGGCCGACGCGCGGTTGTAGAGCTCGCGCCGGTTCAGCGGCCACGCCCAGCCCCACTCGGGCGACACCCAGCTCTGCTCGGTGTGCGGCTTGCGGCGGGCCGCCTGGTTGACCCCGTCGGCGAACACCCCGCAGTAGATCCAGCAGCCGCAGACCGTGGAGCCGTCGTCGCGCAGCTCGGTGTAGGACGACAGCGCGCGGCCGTCGGGGCCGTGCCCGTTGACCTCCCGCAGCACGGCCTCCGCGCTCGGCTCCCGCAGGGGCCCCTCGACCGGGTAGTCCCACTTCAGGTCGAGCAGCGCCCGGTCCGCAGGGTCGGTGGAGCCGGCCAGCCGCTCCTTGACCATCCGGCCGAGGTGGTACATGAACCACAGGTCGCTGCGGCAGTCGCCGCTCGGCTCGACCGCCGCGTCGTGCCACTGCAGCAGGCGGTTGGTGTTGGTGAACGTGCCGCTCTTCTCGGTGTGGGAGGCGGCGGGGAAGAAGAACACCTCGGTGGGGATCTCGGCGGTGCGCAGCTCGCCGGTCTGGATCTCCCGTCCGTCCTTCCACCAGGTGGCCGACTCGATCAGGGAGAGGTCGCGGACCACGAGCCAGTCGAGCTTGGCCATGCCGAGCCGCTGCAGCCGCGCGTTGGCCGACCCGACCGCGGGGTTCTGGCCGAACAGGAAGTAGCCGCGGCAGACGCCGTCGAGCTGGGCCATCACCGTGTCGTAGGTGCTGTGCGAGCCGGTCAGCCGGGGCAGGTGCCCGAAGCAGTAGTCGTTGTCCGCGGTGGCCGCGTCGCCGTAGTACGCCTTCAGCAGGCTGACGATGTAGGCACGCGCCTCGCTCCAGTACCCCTTCTCGGTCGAGACGATGTCGATGAACGAGTCCAGCGACTCGTCGGTGTGCGCGTACGGCATGGGGATGTAGCCGGGCAGCAGGTTGTAGAGGGTCGGGATGTCGCTGGAGCCCTGGATGCTGGCGTGGCCGCGCATGGCCATGATGCCGCCGCCCGGCCGTCCGATGTTGCCGAGCAGCAGCTGCAGGATGCTCGCGCAGCGGATGTACTGGGTGGCCACGGTGTGCTGCGTCCAGCCGACCGCGTAGGCGAACGCGCTCGTGCGGTCGGGGCCCGAGTTCGAGGTCAGCGTGTCGCAGATCCAGGCGAAGGTGTCCGGGGGGATGCCGCACGCCTCTTCCACCATCTCGGGCGTGTAGCGGGAGAAGTGCCGCTTGAGGATCTGGTAGACGCATCTGGGGTCGCTCAGCGTCTCGTCCCACTCGGGATGCGCCATGACGGGCGCGCCGCCGGAGCCGTGCGCCTCGCTCCTGCCCGGGACGTGGTACTCGGTGTGGTGGATGCGGCGGCCGACGGCGGCCTGCATCGGCGATCCCTTGTAGTGCCAGCTGCTGACGTCGTAGGCCCGCTTCTCGGGGTCGTAGCCGGAGAAGACGCCGTCGAGGTCCTCGGTGTCCTGGAACTCGTCGGAGACGATCGTGGCGGCGTTGGTGTAGTTCAGCACGTACTCGCGGAAGTCCTTGCCCTCCGTGAGCACGTGGTTGATGATCGCGCCGAGGAAGACGATGTCGCTGCCCGGCCGGATCGGGACGTGCTTGTCGGCCAGGGCGCTGGTGCGGCTGAAGTGCGGGTCGACGTGGATCACCGTGGCGCCGCGCAGCTTGGCCTCCATCACCCACTGGAAGCCGACCGGATGCGACTCGGCGAAGTTGGAGCCCTCGATGATGATGCAGTCGGAGTGCTGCAGGTCCTGCATGTAGGTGGTCGAGCCGCCCCGGCCGAAGGAGGTGCCGAGCCCGGTGACCGTCGAGCTGTGGCAGACCCGGGCCTGGTTCTCCACCTGGACGACGCCGAGCCCGGTCAGCAGCTTCTTGATGAGGTAGTTCTCCTCGTTGTCGAGCGTCGCGCCGCCGAGGCTCGCGATGCCCATCGTCCTCGCCACGCGCCGGCCGTCGTCGTACTCCTGCCAGGTCTCGCGGCGGGTCCGCACGACCCGGTCGGCGACCATCTCCATGGCCGTGTCCAGGTCGAGCCGTTCCCACTCGGCGCCGTACGGGCGGCGGTACAGGACGGAGTGCTCGCGGCCGGGGCCGGTGGTGAGCTGGAGCGACGCCGAGCCCTTCGGGCACAGGCGGCCCCTGCTGATCGGCGAGTCGACGTCGCCCTCGATCTGGACGACCTTCTCGTCCTTGACGTAGACCTTCTGGGCGCACCCGACGGCGCAGTACGGGCAGACGGAGTTCACCACGCGGTCGGCGGTGGCGATGCGGGAGCGCAGCTCGTCGGTCTCGCGGGAGCGCACGGACGCCCCGAGGCCGCACCGGTCGGGGCCGGTGAGCTGCCGCAGCACCGGCCATCTGCCGACGAACCCGAAGACACCCATGTCGCCCCCCGTCCGGGTACTCCGTGGGGGGCGTACTTCTTCCTGCCCGTACCTCCCCGTCCGGGAGGGACTCCAATCGCGGATCCTTTCCGGACGGCCGCCGGCCTATCCGCGCGGCGCCCCGTAGGGGTCGGCGCCGTCGGCGATGGCGGACACCAGCGCGGCCAGGTGCTCCTGCGCGGCGGCGTGCAGGCCGCCGCCGAAGCTCACCCGGGCCACCCCCAGCGACGCCAGCTCGGCGATCGAGGGCACGCCCGGCCGGTACAGGATGTTGACCGGGCCGCCGACGCCGGTCACGAGCTCCCGGATCGTCTCGGTGTCCGAGACCAGGATCGGGTACACGCAGTCGGCGCCCGCCTCCAGGTACGCGCGCCCGCGCGCCACCGCGTCGGCCAGCCGTTCCTCCGGCGTCCCCGTGCCGTGGACGAAGCTGTCGACCCTGGCGTTGATCACCAGGCCGGCGCCCGCGGCGGCCCGGACGGCGGCGAGGAAGCGGGTCTGCTCGTCCACCTCCACCATCGCGCCGGTACGCGGGTCGGAGTCCTCCAGGTTCACCCCGGAAACGCCCGCGGCGGCGATCCGCTCGGCGAACTCCGCAGGCGCCAACCCGTACCCGCGCTCCATGTCGGCGGTCACCGGCACCGGTACCGCCGCGGCGACCCGGGCCACCTGGGCCAGCGCCTCGGCGGCGGGCGTCGCCTCGCCGTCCTCGTACCCGAGGACGGCCGCCACCGCCGCGCTGCTGGTGGCCACGGCGGGGAACCCCGCCGCCGCGACCGTGCGCGCGGAGGCGGCGTCCCAGATGTTCGGCAGTACCAGCGGGCGCCCGGGGACGTGCAGTTCCCTGAGCCTCGCCCGCTTGGCGGCGATCGCGCCGTCGCTCCCGTCCACGGCCCGCGCCCGGCCGCCGTCCTGCTCCTCGGCCATCACGCCCTCCCCTCGTCCATGCGCGCCGCCCCCGTGGCGGCCATCAGGCGTCCGGCGTGTACTCGCCGGGGACCAGGCGCGAGGTCACGCCGATGCGGTTCCACGCGTTGATCACCGTGATCGCCCAGATCAGTTTGCCCAATTCCTCCTCGGTGAAGTGCTCGGCCGCGCGGGCGAACACCTCGTCGTCCACCCCGCCGCCGGGCAGCCGGGTCGCCGCCTCGGTCAGTTCCAGGGCGGCGCGCTCGCGCGGGGTGAAGAACGGCGTCTCATGCCACACCGCCAGCGCGTGGAGGCGCTGCTCGCGCTCGCCGCCGGCGCGGGCGTCCAGGGTGTGCATGTCGACGCAGTAGGCGCAGCCGTTGATCTGGGAGGCGCGGATCCGCACCAGTTCGAGCAGCGGGCGCTCCAGGCCCGAGCGGGCGACGGCGCCGTCCAGGGCGATCATCGCCCGGTAGATGTCCGGCGTCAGGTCGCTCAGGGAGATGCGCGGGGCGGGCATAGGGGTCGCGGCCTGGCCGCTGGTCGTCGTCGTTGTCATGTCGGTCAACGTTAGGAAACGGACTGGCCCGGCGGTAAGGTCCAGTTTCGTGTCGAGATTTCGGGCCACTTTGGGACTCGACCTGTACGTCGAGATCGACCCGGCGGCCGGCCGCCGCACCGGGCTCGAATACGCGCTGCGCGCCGCGATCCGCGAGGGGCGGCTCGCCCCGGGCAGCCGCCTGCCGTCCACCCGGGCCCTGGCCGCCGAGGCCGGGCTGTCGCGCAACACGGTCGGCGCCGCCTACGACCAGCTCATCGCCGAGGGGTACCTCACCGCGCGCCGGGGCTCCGGCACCTCGGTCGCCGGCGTCGGCGCGGGCGCCCCCGACGCGCCCGGCGGGGCCGACGCCGCGGCCGCGCCCGCGCACGACCTGCGGCCGGGGCGGCCGGACGTGACGGCGTTCCCCGCGGCGGCGTGGACGCGGGCCACCCGGCGGGTGCTGAACCGCGTCTCCCCCTCGGCGTACGGCTACGGCGACCCGCGCGGCGCGCCCGAGCTGCGCGCGGCGCTGGCCGGCTACCTGGGCCGCACCCGGGGCGTGCAGGCCACGCCCGAGCGGATCGTCGTCACCGCGGGCGCCGTCCAGGCCCTCGCGCTGCTGGCGCGGGTGCTCGGCACGGCGGTCGCGATGGAGGACCCCGGGCTGCCGTTCCACCGCGAGGTCGTGCGCAGGGCCGGGGCCCGGGTGCTGCCCCTGCCGGTGGACGCCCACGGGGCCCGCGCCGACCTGATCGGCGCGGAGGCGGGCGCGGTCGTGGTCACGCCCGCGCACCAGTACCCCACGGGCGTCACGCTGCACCCGGCGCGGCGGCACGCCCTCGTGGAGTGGGCGCGCGGCGGCGGGCTGGTGATCGAGGACGACTACGACGGCGAGTTCCGCTACGACCGGCAGCCGGTCGGCGCCCTGCAGGGCATGGCGCCCGGCCACGTCGCCTACCTCGGCACCGCGTCCAAGACGCTGGCCCCCGGGCTGCGCCTGGCCTGGCTCGTGCTGCCGCCGCACCTGGTCGGGCCGGTCGTGGACGCCAAGCTCCACGCCGACCACCACACCGAGACGCTCGGCCAGCTCGTCCTCGCCGACCTGGTGACCGGGCACGTCTACGACCGGCACGTGCGCGCCTGCCGGCTGCGCTACCGGCGCCGCCGCGACCTGCTCGTGGCCCGCCTGGGGCCCGCCGCCGTCCACGGGGTGGCCGCCGGGCTGCACGCGCTGATCACGCCGGCGCACGAGGACGAGGCCGAGGCGCTGGCCCGGTGCGCGGCGCACGGCGTGGCCGTCGAGGCGCTCGGCCCGCACTGGCACGACGCCGGTCCGTACGAGGGACGCCCGCACGGCGTCATCGCCGGGTACGGCACCCCGCCCGAGCACGCCTACCCGACCGCCCTGGACGCGCTCGCCGCCGCCCTGCGGCCGTGAGACGCTCCGGGACCCCGCGACCTGGGCCCCGGAGCGGGTTTCCGCGGGTCAGCCCACGTCGAGCTTCTGCGGCGCCGAGGGCTCGGCGCCGTTCACGGTGCCGTTCGCGGTGCCGTTCACGTTCGGCGGGGTGGACCCCGACAGCAGGGAGCGGGCCAGGCCGAGGCCCGTGCCGCCGAGCGTCAGCGCCTTGGCCAGCATCTCCTCGATACCCTGCGCGCCGTTGAGCACCACCATGTGGTCGACGTTGCCGAACGCCTTCGAGCCGGCCTCGACGATCGCGGGCCAGTTCTCGGCGAGCTGCTGGGCGATGACGGCCTCCTGGTTCTCGGCGAGGGCCTGCGAGCGGGCCCGGATGGCCTCGGCCTCGGCCAGACCCTTGGCCTTCGCCGCCTCGGCCTCGGCCAGACCCCTCGCCTTGGCGGCCTCGGCCTCCGCCAGACCGCGGGCCTGCGCCGCCGCGGCCTCGCCCTCACCGGTGGCGCGGGAGGCCGCGCCCGCCGCCTCGGCGCGCAGCCGGACCGACTCGGCGTCCGCGGCGGCGGCCTGCTTGACCTGGGACGCCTGCGCGGCGGCGCGCAGCTCGGTCTCCCTTGCCTCGGCCTCGGCCTGGGCGATGCGCGCGTCGCGCTCGGCCTGCGACAACGTCACCGTCTCGTACGCCTTGGCGTCGGCGGGCTTGCGGACCTGCGACTGCAACCGCTGCTCGGAGAGCTGGGCCTCCAGCTCGGCGGCCCGGGTCTCCTGGACGACGACCTCCTGGCGCGCGGTGGCCTCCGACAGCGGCCCGGCCTGGCGGGCCTTGGCGGCGGCCTGGTCCACCTCGGCCTGGTAGCCGGCCTGCTGGATCTGCGACTCGCGGACGGCCGCGGCCTTCTTGGCGGCGGCGACCTGCTCGGCCTCGGTCGCCTCCTGGTCGCGCTGGGCCTCGGCGATGCGCGCGGCGGCGGCGACCCTGGCGGCGTGCGGCTTGCCGATGTTGAGGATGTAGCCGGTCTCGTCGTCGATCTCCTGGATCTGGAGGGAGTCGACGACCAGGCCGAGCTTGCTCATCTCGTCGGCGGCGCTGCTGCGGGTCTCACCGGTGAGGCGCTCGCGGTTGAGGATGAGGTCCTCGACGGTGAGGTTGCCGATGATCGAGCGCAGGTGGCCGGTGAACAGCTCGTGGATCGCGCCGCTCATGCTGTCCTGCTGGTCGAGGAACCGGCGCGCGGCGTTGGCGATCGAGCTGAAGTCGTCGCCGACCTTGTAGATGATGACGCCGCGCACCTGGACCGGGATGCCCTGCTGGGTGACGCAGTTGACCTGCAGGTTGGTGGCGCGGCTGTCCAGCCGGAGCCGCCGCGCGGTCTGGAATCCCGGCAGGACGGCGGTGCCCTTACCCGTGACGATCTTGAAGCCGAGACTCTCGGCCAGCTCGTTCCTGGAGCGCGCGCCGAGACCCGAGATGATCAGCGCCTCGTTGGGCTCGGCGACCCTCCAGACGGCCTTGAACAGCAGGACGACGACAAAGAACAGGACCAGGATTCCGCCGGCCCAGAAGACCAGCTCCGTGGTGGTCAATGAGACCTCCGAGATGAGGGGGGAGAGAAGTCAGACGATCGCGCGAGCCACGTAGACCGTGCGTGGCGGCGAATATTCGACGACGACGATGATCGTCCCTACCGGGATCTCCTCGTCGGGAACAGAAGGATGAGCATAGAACGCCTCAACGCCCCCGCGTATCGGCACGAAAACCTCACCCACGAGCCCCGGCCCGATCCTGCCGGTCACCCTGCCTTGTTTCCCGACCACCCTTACACCCCGTCGCCTTACATAGGCCGCGAACGCGAACGTTACCCCGTTTGCCCCGTCACATCAGCAGCCGACGATGACTTGTTATCGTCCGTCGTCAGGTCTCTGATGTCCACACGATTCGCCATCATCCCGGCCAACGACCGAACCGGGCACCGCGTTCCCCGCCTCCCACCCCACTCCATCGGACCGTCCCCGGGGGAAGCTCGAGCCCGCGTGACGCTCCGGTCCTCCCGTGCCGGGACGGGCCTGCCTCCGTCGGCGCGCGAAGTCAATCCGTCGGCGCCGGATGTGAATGACTCTCCGTCTCTCCCGTCCCAGCATTTATCACGGGACGCCGGCCGCGAAAGGCGCGGCGAAACGGTGGAGGCCCATCAATGACGGGAGAGAGAAATGCGTGCATCCGTTAAGGCGGCGACCGCCGTCGCGGCGGCGGCGCTGGGCGTGACGATGCTGACCGCTTTGGCGCCGTCCGCGTTCGCCGCGCGGGCCGGGAATGCCGGTCCCGGAGCGGCGCCCACGTTCACACCGAAAGGTGACCGGGCCGGTGTCCGGGGGAGCGAGAACGCCGCGCCGCTGAACGACACCCCGCTTCCCGTCGCCTGCTGGAACGAGACGGCCCGCTGGTGGTGCGTCAACGCCTACGGGGCGCCGGTCTACCTTCCGGGGGCCGCCTACCCGACCGCGTCGCTGACCGCCACCAAGACCGCGTTCGTCTGCCGGGTGGAGGGGAGCAGGAACAACACCGGCCGCCACCCGTACCGCTGGGAATGGACCCAGGCGGGCAACGGTCAGTGGGGATGGGTGCGGGACGGCGACATCGCCAGCGAGACCGACACGCTGCCCGTCTGCCTGTGACGACGCCGTCCGGCGAGCGCCCGCCCGGCGAGGGCACGGACGGACCCGCCGGCGACGCCGGGCGGCGCCCCTGACCGGGGCGCCGCCCGGTGAACCCCGCTCATATGACGCGGGACGAAAGGATTTCGATTCTCCGCGCGCCGCCCGCCACGGCGCGGCGTCGGTTATCGTGAAATTCCCCCCGGCCATGAAGGGATTCTCTTTTCGGCGGCCCGGTAATATGCGGGCGACTCGCGCCGAAACATGATGACCGAGAGGGGGCTCACGGTGCGCACATTACTGACCACGGACGACGTCCCGGCGACCGAACGCGTCGAATCGTTCCGCGCGGCGATCCTGAAGGAATCGGCGCCCGCGGAGTTGTACACGCAGAACGACACCGATTTCTGGGGACGAATGGACCGCGGTTCCCTGGGATCGCTCTTATTGACGCGAATGGACAGCGGAAGCGCGGGAGGCCGCCGGGGACTGCGCAGGGACGCCGGGCTGATCCGGCGCTCCGACCCTTCGCAGTACCAGTTCCTGCTCCTCCAGCAGGGGTCCACGTCGCTGTCGCACAACGGCCGCCAGGTGGACCTCTTCCCCGGCGACATGACGCTGATCGACAGCTCTCGCCCCTACGACGGATGGCACGAGGCGGGCGCGGGCCGGTACCTGACCGTCCAGTTCCCGCGGGAGCTGCTCCCCGCGCCGAGGGCCGCCGCCGACCGGCTCGTCGGCGGGCGGCTGCGCGGGCAGGCCGGCATGGGGGCGCTGGTGTTCACCTTCGCGACGCGGGCGGCCGGGGAGCTGGACCGCTACAGCCCCGCCGACACCGCCCGCGTCACCACCACGCTGCTCGACCTGCTCGGCGGCCTCATCTCCCACGAGCTGGAGGCCGGGGACGTCCTGCCCGCCGAGTCCCACCGGCGGGTGCTCCTCCAGCGGATCCAGGCGTACATCGTGCGGCACCTGGGCGACCGGGACCTGACGCCTGCCGCGATCGCGCAGGCGCACCACATCTCCACGCGGACGTTGCACCGGCTGTTCGAGGGCCACGGCCAGGGCGTCGCCGCGTGGATCCGCGCGCTGCGCCTGGAGCACTGCCGCCGCGACCTGGTGACCAGCGTCCACGACGGCCGGCCCGTCCACGCCGTCGCCGCCCGCTGGGGTTTCCACGCGCCCGCCCACTTCACCCGGGCCTTCCGCGGCGCGTTCGGCGTGAGCCCGCTGGAGTTCCGCCGCCGTGCCGCCGCGTCGGCGCCGTCCCCATGAGCCCGCCGTGAGCCCGCCGCCGTCGCCCGGGCCAACGGGCCGCCAATAAGGGCAAAAGACTCGGCCCGCGCTGTGCGACACGGCCCGGCCCGATTTCCCCGCGGGTGATGATCGCGGAATGATGGCTCATTTCCCGCGTGACGCGCCCGGAAGACGGGCCCGTGATCCCGTCTCAGGGGACGGCGCCGGCGAACACGGGGCCGCGCGCCCGGACGACCACCCGCCGGAAACCGGGCGCCTCGGCATGGACCGGCGGATCAGCAGGCGTCACTTCATCGACGGCGTGGCGGTGGCCGCCGCCGGCGCGGCCCTCGGCCCCCGGCACGCCGTCCCTCCGGCCGCCGGCCAGGCCGCCGCGCCGGGTCGTGCCGCGTCGCCGGGGCGCGCCGTCCCGCATGCCCTCCCCCACGCCGGACACGTCCCCTCGGCCCGGCACGCCGCGAGCCGGGCGCGGCGGCCGTCCCGTGCCAGGAACCTCCAGGGGGACACCCCCGACGCGGTGGGCGTGCCGCACGCGCTGCGCGACGGCAGGTTCTGGGAGCGGGCGGGCGCGCCGCGCCCCACCGGGGAGACCTACGACCTGGTCGTGGTCGGCGCGGGGATCAGCGGCGTCACCGCCGCCTACGCCTGGGCCGAGCGCGACCGCGGGGCCCGCGTCCTGGTCCTGGACAACTACGACGACATCGGCGGGCACGCGCGCCGCAACGAGTTCCGCCCCGCCGGAAGGTCAGGGCCCCTGGTCGGGCACGGCGGGGCGCGCTCGCTGTACGCGCCGTCGGCGTGGTCGCCCGAGGGCAGGGGGCTGCTCGCCTCGCTCGGCGTCGAGGTGCGCGGCCGGCGGCCCGACCTCTACCGGTCGCTCGGCATGCGCGAGGGCGTGTTCTGCGACCGGGAGACCTTCTCCGCCGACCGGCTCGTGGTGCCGGACGGCCCGGCGCGGCGGTGGGTGGCCGAGCTGCCCGTCGCCGCGCGGGCGCGCGAGGACCTTATCCGGCTGCTGGAGGACCCTCCCGACTGGTTCCCCGGCCTCACCGACGCGCGCAAGAAGGAGGTGCTCGCCGGGCTCACCTACACGGGTTTCCTGCGCGAGGTGTGCCGGGCCCACCCCGACGTCATCGCCTTCTGCCGGACGATGCCCAGCGCCGCGTGGGGGTACGGCGCCGACGCGCTCGGCGCGCTCGACGCCTGGGCGGAGTCGGGGCCTCACGCCTATCCCGGATTCGCGGGCCTGCGCCTGGACCGGTCGCGGCCCTCGCCGTACAACGCCGCGCGGGTGGCCAGGCGGTGGGCGGCCGAGGACGGCGACGTGCCGTGCTTCCCCGAGGGAAACCAGGCGCTGGTGCGGATGATGGTCGCGCGCCTGGTGCCCGGCTTCGCCGGGTCCGCCGCCGTGGAGGACATCACGACCACGTGGTTCGACTACGGCGCGCTGGACCGGCCCGCCAACCGGGTGCGGTTCCGCCTGTCCAGCCCGGTGGTGCTCGTGCGCAACGACGGGCCCGCGGAGACGGCGTCGTCCGCGACCGTGGGCTACTACGACGGCGGGCGGGTGCGGACGGTGCGGGCGGGCGCGGTGGTCATGGCGTGCTGGAACATGGTCATCCCCTACCTGCTGGAGGACCTGCCCGCCGAGCAGAAGGAGGCGATGCGGCAGGCGGTGAAGATGCCCTTGGTGCACGCGACGGCGCAGCTGCGCGGCTGGCGCGCGTTCCGCGAGGCGGGCGTCCACCGGGTGCGGTTCACGGGGGCGTACTGGGTGACCGCCGAGCTGGCGCCCCCGGTCAGCGCCGGGGCGTACCGATGTCCGAGCCACCCGGACGAGCCGATCGCCGTCCACCTGCTGCACACCCCGGCGCGACGGGGGCTCGCGCCGCGGGAGGCGGCGGTCGCGGGCCGCCGCGAGCTGCTCCGCACGCCGTACGCGCCGCTGGAGTTCGGCGTCAGGGAACAACTGACGCGGCTTCTCGGGCCGTTCGGGTTCGACCCGGCGCGCGACATCGAAGGGCTCACGATCAACCGCTGGGGTCACGGGTACGCCCCCGAGTACGTGCGCCCGTGGGACGCCTTCCATCCGGGCGGGCCGTTCCCCGCCGAGCTGGCGCGGCGCCGGTTCGGGCGCGTCGCGATCGCCAACTCCGACTCGGTCCCGGGGGCGGACGTCGACTCGGCCGTCCGCGCGGCCTACCGGGCGGTGGACGAGCTGGCACCGCTCAGCGGGCCCCTCGGGGCCGCCTGATCAACGTGAACGCCCACGAGGTGTCGGGTTCGACGGCCCAGCGGAAGAGCCGCCGCACCGGCGGCGTGCACAGCACGGTGGCGAGGACCACGCCGAACAGCGACATCAGCGCCACGCCGAGCGGGGTGGCGAGCTTGTGGTCGAAGGGTTCGAAGATCTTCACCACGAAGCCGTGCAGCAGGTAGGCGTACATCGTGGCCATGCCGAGGCCGGAGTACCAGGTGCGGCGGGAGGGCGTCACGGCGACGAAGGCGGCCACCAGCAGGGCCCCGGCGGCCAGCATGCCGAGGCGGATGAGGCTGCCCGTGAGGTCGCCCACGCCGATCTTGGCGTTGCCGTGCCGCCAGCGGATCCACTCGGTGGCGATGTCGGTGTGGAACGCGAGCGCGGCGAGCAGCCCGGCGAGGAGGACCGCCGCGCCGGCCACGCGCGCCCACGGCCGTTTGAGGAGCTCGAAGTGCTCGGGGCGCAGCAGCAGGCCGAGGACGTAGAACGGCAGCAGGCCGAGCGTGCGGTTCATCGACAGCTCGTCCGGCAGGTCGCTCATGCCGGACATCAGCGACAGGCCGACCGCGACGGCGAGCGGCCACCGGAGCTGCTGCCAGACCGGGGTGGACAGCCGCCACATGAACAGCGACATGAGGAACCACGTCAGGTAGTACGGGTCGAGCAGGCTGATGTCGAGCTTGCCGTACAGCACCAGGCGCGGCAGCGAGTACGCCAGCTCGAAGATCACGTACGGCACGGCGAGCCCGCTGATCAGCTTTCTGGCCTTGCCCGGTGAGAAGGTGAAGTTCCGCGACAGGTAGCCGCTCAGCGTGATGAACAGCGGCATGTGGAACGTGTAGACGTAGAAGTACGCGGCGTGCGCGAACGGGACGTCCCGCAACCCCTCGATGAGGTGTCCCGACACCACCAGGATGATCGCCAGGAACTTGGCGTTGTCCAGGTACGGGTCCCGGACGCGGCCCGTGGGCGCCGGTTCGGCCGCCTTCGTACCGGTGGCGCCGTCCCTCGGGTGCGGAGCCTCCTGGACGGCGGCGGCCTCGTAGGGCGCGGGGGTGTCGAAACCGGGAATGAAGGACGGATCCGGACGGGAGGCGGCGGTCACATCCCCCGGACCCTAGCCATGTCCCCTGGGAGCCGGGGGAACACCGGATGGCCCCCAGGCGAACACCACCCGGCCGCGACCTGAAGCACGGCTGTCCGG
Organism: Sphaerisporangium krabiense; assembly: GCF_014200435.1. Classification (NCBI taxonomy): domain Bacteria; kingdom Bacillati; phylum Actinomycetota; class Actinomycetes; order Streptosporangiales; family Streptosporangiaceae; genus Sphaerisporangium; species Sphaerisporangium krabiense. Next base: position 1,672,995 of record NZ_JACHBR010000001.1, read on the forward strand.
AAGCGCGCCTATCCCACCTCACCCTCCTTTCCGGAATTCACCTGGCAAATCACGCCGAAGGATGAGGTGAACGACATGACGGACGCCCCGCCGCCACGTTCCCGTGCCTTTCGGTGAATCGCCGGACGGGCCTCGCCACACATATCGGCGCCACGGAAAGACCTCCGTCCGGCGCGGCCGCGGGGCCTCCGCCGATACGGACCGGCCTAGGGCACCTCGTCGGCGGACAGGCCCGTCACCGCCCGGCTCGTGTCCCAGAGGGCGGCGGCGAGGGCGGCGTCGGTCATGCGGGGCGAGGCCGAGGCGGGCAGCCCGTTGGCGAAGTAGCGACCGGGGTGCTTGACGCCGTCCGGCGTGGTGGCCAGGTGGACGAGCGTGCCCGCGCCCTGCTCGGGGGAACGCGCGACGCCGGGGATCGCCATCAGCAGCTTCATGTAGAGGCTGTCCGGCGCGAACCCGGTCCTGACGATGCCCGGGTGGAAGCACGTGGCCGCGACCCCGCGCCGCGCCAGCGCGACCGTGAACAGGGCGTTGGCCTGCTTGGTGTCGCCGTACTGCAGCCAGGCGCTCCAGCGGCGCCGCGCCCGGTCCAGGTCGGCGGGGTCGAGGCGGCCGGACTTGGCCGCGCCCGAGGACGTGGTCACGACCCTGCCCCCTGAGGCGGTGACGCGGGGCAGCAGCAGGTTCGTGAGCAGGAACGGCGACAGGTGGTTGACCTGCATCATCAGCTCGTGCCCGTCACGGGTGAGCCGCCGCTCCGCGGCCATGACGCCGGCGTTGTTGGCGAGCACGTCGATGCGCTCGTAGCGGTCGAGGAGGTCGGCGGCGAGCCGGGTGACCTCTTCGAACGAGGCGAAGTCGGCCACGGCGGTGTCAGGGCGGCGTCCGGCGGCCTGGGCGACATGGCCGGCCACGGAGGTGAGGCGGGCGCGGGAGCGGCCGACCAGGACGACGTCGTGCCCGGCGCGCGCGAGGGCCTCGGCGGCGGCGGCCCCGATGCCCGCGCTGGCCCCGGTGATCACACTAATCATCTCAGCCTCCCGTACGCCGGAACTCTATCGGTGCTAGCCTTCAGACCGATCTTCCGGAGGTGCATTTCCCCATAAAACGGCAACCCTCCGAGGCAAGCAGGAGTGACCATGGGTTCTGGAAAGCGGTCCATCCGCTTCAAGATCTTTTCATTGTTGCTGCTAACCCTGCTGTCACTCAGCGCTTTATGGGGATTCGTCCTTAATCTGACGATGGGGGACGGCGTCTCGCTGGCCCGGGCCAACGCCGTCTACCAGAGCATCGGCGTCACCTCCACCGACCTCGGCCTCCAGATCCAGGCCGAGCGCCTCCTCTCCGTCGCCAAGCTCAGCGGCGCCTCCGGGAACGCCGACCGGCTCGCCGCCCAGCGCCACGCCACCGACCTGTCGCTGGCCAAGTTCCAGGCCGAGACCGTCGCCGACTCCGAGGACGCCTCGGACGCGATGCGGTCCGCGCTGGTCAGCCTCAGGGACGAGCTGCGGCGGCTCCCGTCGATCCGCTCCGGCGTCGACACCGGGCGCACCACCCGCCTGGAGATCCTCCAGTCGTACAACCGCCTCATGGACGTGCTGTTCCACCTGTACGACCGCATGGTGTCGGTGCCCGACCTCGCCATCTACGAGCAGGCCGGCGCGATGCAGGCGATGGGCAACGCGCGCGAGTACATCGCCCGCGAGAACGCGCTGCTCACCGGAGCCCTGATCGCCGGGCGCCTGTCCGACACCGAGTACGTGGCGTTCGCCGACTGGGCCGCCAACCGCCGCGCGCAGTTCGCCAAGGGCCTGGTCTCGCTGGACCCCGAGCTGCGCACGCCGTACCAGGAGGTCGCCGCCTCCCCCACGTTCAAGCGCTACGTCACCATGGAGCAGGAGGTCGTGCTGCGGGCGCGCTCCGGCGCCCCCCTGCCGTCCTCGCTGGGCCAGTGGCGGCCGATCACCGACAACCTGTCGGCGATGCTCGACCAGGTCGGCGTCAAGGCGTCCCGCACCCTCGCCGACCGCGCCGGCGAGGTCGCGACCGGCATCCTCATCCGCATCGCGATCGCCGGCGGCGTCGGCCTGATCGCCCTGATGACGTCCGTCCTCTTCTCCGTGCGCTTCGGCCGCGGCCTCGTCCGCGAGCTGGCCGCGCTGCGCAACTCCGCCCGCGAGCTCGCCGACGTACGCCTGCCGCACGTCGTCGACCGCCTGCGCCGCGGCGAGGAGGTCGACGTGGAGATCGAGGCGCCCGGCCTCATGGAGGGCGACTCCGCCGAGGTCACCGACGTCGCCCGCGCCTTCGGCTCGGTGCGGCGCACCGCCGTGGAGGCCGCGGTCGAGCAGGCCAACCTGCGCCGCGGCGTCAGCCAGGTCTTCCTCAACCTCGCCCGGCGCAAGCAGGGCCTGCTGCACCGCCAGCTCACCCTGCTGGACGCCATGCAGCGCCGCGCCACCGAGCCCGAGGTCCTGGCCGACCTGTTCCACCTCGACCACCTCACCACCCGCATGCGCCGCCACGCCGAGAGCCTCATCATCCTGTCCGGCGCGGCGCCCGGCCGCGCGTGGCGCAAGCCCGTCCCCCTCGTGGACGTCGTGCGCGCCGCCGTCTCCGAGGTCGAGAACTACACCCGGGTCAGCGTCATGGGCCTCCCCGGCGCCCACGTCAGCGGCACCGCGGTCGCCGACCTCATCCACCTGATCGCCGAGCTGATCGAGAACGCGACCATCTTCTCGCCGCCGCAGACGCGGGTGCTGGTGCGCGGCGAGGCGGTGGCCAACGGCTTCGCCGTCGAGATCGAGGATCGGGGCCTCGGGCTGAGCCCCGTGGAGTACGACGCGGTCAACGAGCGGCTCGCCCACCCGCCGGAGTTCGACCTGGCCGACAGCGACCGGCTCGGCCTGTTCGTGGTCGGGCAGCTCGCGGCGCGCCACGGCGTCAGCGTGACGCTGCGCGCCTCGCCGTACGGCGGCACGATGGCCATCGTGCTCCTGCCCAAGTCGCTGGTCGCCGACGAGGGCACGCCGATGACCATCCCCGGCGCCGAGATCGTCGCCGAGCCCGTCTTCCTGGACCAGCCGCCGCGCCACGCCGCCCCGGCGCTGGCCGCGGCCCCCGAGCCGCCGCCGTCGCCGTTCTTCACCGCGCCCGCCTCTCGCGGCTCCGACCCGTCCCTCGCCAGGCCCTCCGCCTCCGAACCGTCCCCAGTGGGCTACTCCCGTATCGAGCCGGCCGCCCCCGCGCCCTCTCCCGTCGCGAAGGACGAGAGGCCCGGCGCCCGCGCGTCCGTCTCCGCGGGCACCCACCGGGGCCTGCCGCGCCGGGTGCGCCAGGCCAACATCGCGCCCCAGCTCCGCCAGACCACCGGCCCGCTGTCCGCCCCCACCCCCGCCGACACGGCTCCCCCCGCCCCCGAGCCGGAAGAACGCTCACCCGAGCAGGCCCGCGCCCTGTTCACCGCCTTCCAGCAGGGCGGCCGCCGCGGACGCCTCGAAGCCGAAGACGACGCCGACGGCGCAGATGACGCCACGCGCCCCCTGCGCCCGGGGGATGAGCCGCTGAGCAGCGACGACGCCATCAACCCCTGGCCTGACAGAAGTTCCGGGCATGACGCACCCGTCAGCATCCGACCGGACGAGCGTGACCAACTGCGCGACCTGCGCGACCATAGTGATGGTTACGTACACCAGACGACTGGCGAGAAGGGCGACGAATGACCGGCAAAGTATCGTCGAACGGCGAACTCAACTGGCTCCTCGACGATCTGATCAGCAGGGTCGCGGCCGTGCGCCAGGCGGTCATCCTCTCCACCGACGGCCTCGTCGTGGGCGCCTCCTCCGGGTTCAGCCGCGAGGACGCCGAACACCTGTCGGCGGTGGCGTCCGGCTTCCAGAGCCTCGCCCGGGGCGCGGGCCGCCACTTCGGCGGCGGTGACGTGCGTCAGACCATCGTCGAGATGGAGTCGGCCTTCCTGTTCGTCACCGCCGCGGGCACCGGCACCTGCCTCGCCGTGCTGAGCAGCTCCGACGCCGACGTGGGCCACATCGCCTACGAGATGGCCATGCTCGTCAAGCGCGTCGGCCAGCACATCTCCACCAATCCCCGGCGGACGTTGTCATGACGACGCGGGGAGAGCAGTGGCTCGACGAGGAGGCCGGGCCGATCGTCCGGCCCTACGCGCTCATCCGCGGGCGCACGCGGTCCTCCGCGGACAATCTCGACCTGATCGCTATGGTCACCGCGACCGGTGCTCCGTACACTGGCGAGGCCGCTCTAGGCCCCGAGGAGACTCGCATCCTCGAAATGGCCGAGCGGCCGATGTCGGTGGCGGACATCGCCTCCGAGATCGACCTCCCGCTCGGCGTGGTCCGCGTCCTCCTCGGCGACCTGCACGATCAGGATCTGATCAGCGTACGGGCCCCCGCCCATAAGGGACCGCGCCCCAACGAGCGCATTCTCAAGGAAGTGATCAATGGCCTACGAGCCCTCTGAGGAGCCCGTCGCCCTCAAGATCCTGGTGGCGGGCGGGTTCGGCGTGGGCAAGACCACGCTGGTCGGGGCGATCAGCGAGATCCGCCCGCTGCGCACCGAAGAGGTCCTGTCCGACCGGGGCGTCGGCGTGGACGACCTCGACGGCGTCGAAGGCAAGACGACCACCACGGTCGCCATGGACTTCGGGCGCATCACCATCCGCGAGGGCCTGGTCGTCTACCTGTTCGGCACGCCCGGCCAGGAGCGCTTCTGGTTCATGTGGGACGAGCTGTCCTACGGCGCGCTCGGCGCCGTCGTGCTGGCCGACACGCGCCGCCTCACCGACTGCTTCCCCTCGATCGACTACTTCGAGCAGCGGGGCACGCCGTTCATCGTCGCGGTCAACTGCTTCGACGGCGCGGAACGCCACGAGGCCGAGGACGTCCGCATCGCCCTCGACCTGGACCCGGACATCCCGGTCATCATGTGTGACGTCCGCCGCCGCGCCTCCGCGAAGGTCGTGCTGGTCACCCTGGTCGAGCACGCCCTGCGCACGCTGACCCCCGCCGCCGGATAGCGGCCCCACGCGACGACCGCCCTCCCGGAACCGCTCGCCGGGAGGGCCGCGCCGTTCCCGGGTCTTCTAGGGCTCCGTGGTCCATGGGCGGAGCTTGTGGGGGTTGCGTACCGCCCAGATGTGCTTGATCCGGTCACCGGCGATCTCGAAGGCGTACACCGACACGGTGACGCCGTCCTGCTGGGCGATCAGGCCGGGCTGTCCGTTGACCGTGCGCTCCAGGATCGTCTGCTCGCGGACCCTGCCCGCCAGGAGCCTCAGGGAGCGCACGATCTGCTCGATGCCCTCGATCGGGCGCAGCGTGGTGCTGACCAGGCCGCCGCCGTCGCTGAACGCCGTGACGTCGGGGGCCAGCAGGCTGATGAGCCCCTCGACGTCCCCGGCCTCCAGGGCCTGCTTGAAGTCCCTGACGATGCGGGCCTGCCTGGCCGGCGGGGTCGGGGGCGCCTGGGTGGCGCGGATGCGGCGGCGGGCCGAGGAGGCGAGCTGGCGGCAGGCGGCCGGGGTGCGGCCGACGATCTCGGCCACTTCGGCGAAGGAGTACCGGAAGACGTCGTGCAGGATGAACGCCACCCGCTCGGCCGGGGTCATCGACTCCAGCACGACCAGGAACGCCATGTTGACTGATTCGTCCAGGGTGATCCGGTCGGCCGGGTCGGCGGCCATGCCGCCCGGCCGTCCGCCGATCCATTCGGAGGGTTCCGGCAACGGTTCGGGGATCCATTCGCCGACGTAGGTCTCTCGCCGGGCCCGTGCCGAGGACAGCACGTTGAGGCAGAGGCGGCCGGCGACCTTGGTCAGCCAGGCGCCGGGAGACTCGATGGCGTCCTGCTGCCGCCGGGACATGGCGTACCAGCGGGCGTAGGTCTCCTGGACGACGTCCTCGGCGTCGGCCAGCGAGCCCAGGAGCCGGTAGGCCAGGTTGATCAGCCCGCGCCGCTCGCTCATGATCGCGCTCAGGCTCGGGTCGAGCCGTCCGTCTCCTCGCTGCTCAGCGTCGTCGGTCATGGTGTCACCGGCCCCCCTCGGTCGCATTGTGCCCTCACTCGGTTCGACAAGGCAGCACGGCGAACTGTGAGGCCGGCGCGTCGCCTGACATTCGGATGGGCTGTTTTGTCGGTCTGGTGGGACACCATCCCGCACCGCTGAGAATCGAGAAGGGAACCTCACCATGTCCCCTACCGGACGCCACACGGCTAGCACCCTAGGCCCGATCAGCAAGGTCGTCGTCATCGGCGGCGGTTACGCCGGCACGCTGGCGGCCAACCATCTGCGGATGCGCGCCGACGTCGAGATCACGCTGGTCAATCCCCGCCCGCAGTTCGTCGAACGGATCCGGCTGCACCAACTGGTCGCCGGCACCGGCCAGGCCACCCTCGACTACGGCACGCTGCTCGGCGAAGGCATCCGGCTCGTCGTCGACAGCGCCACGCGCATCGACACCGCCGCCCGCACGGTGCGCCTGGCCTCAGGACGCACGCTGGACTACGACTACCTCGTCTACGCGGTCGGCAGCACCGGGGCCCTGCCGTCCTCGGTGCCCGGCGCCGTCGAACACGCGTGGGCCATCGCCGAACTTGAGTCCGCGCGGCGGCTGCGTGCCAGGCTGGAGGATCTGCCCCTCGACGCTCCGGTCACGGTGGTCGGCGGCGGGCTGACCGGCATCGAGACGGCCGCCGAGCTGACCGAGCAAGGACGCCGGCCCACGCTGGTGTGCGGCGGGATCCTGGCGCCGTCCCTGAGCGCGCCGGCGCGCCGGTCGACGGCCAAGTGGCTGTCCCGGCACGGTGTCACGGTGCTGCAGGAGGTCATGGTGCGCGAGGTCGGGCCGGACGCGGTCGTGTTGGGGGACGGCACGGTGCGCGACAGCGCGCTGACCATCTGGGCGGGCGGTTTCGCGGTGCCGGAGTTGGCCGCCGCCAGTGGGCTGCGCACCGACGCGGTGGGCCGGCTGCTCACCGACGAGACGCTGACCAGCCTTGACGACGAGCGCATCGTCGCGGCCGGGGACGCCGCCGCGCCGTCGGACCAGCCGCTGCGGATGAGCTCCTACGCCGCAGGGCCGCTCGGCGCACAGGCCGCCGCCACCGTGCTGAGCCGCATCGCCGGGACGGCCCCCGCGGTGATCGACCTGGGCTTCACCGGGTCGTGTGTCAGCCTCGGCCGGCGCGCCGGCCTGCGGCAGTTCGCGCGCAAGGACGACAGCACGACGAATATCTACTTCGACGGCCGCCTGGGCGCGGCCTACAAGGAGATGGTCCTCAAGTGGTCGGTGTCCAAGATCCGCCGCGAGGCCCGCAAGCCGGGCTCCATCAGCTGGATCAAGGGCGGCCCGCGCCCCGAGCAGCCGGCCTCCGCCACGCGAGTGATCACGTCCCCGTGATCGGCGGTGTGCGGCACCGCCACGACGCCGCGACATGGGAATGATGGCCGACCTCGAAATCATCTGAAACGGCGCATGTACGCCGTACTTACGTCAGGGGCGCGCCAAAGATATGCAGAAAGAGGGACGCGGGGGCGGTGTGGCCACGGCCATCCTTCCGGCATGAACTTCGTCGTATCGCTCGTCATCGGCGCGGTCACCGCCCTCGCTCCGGTCACGACCACTCCACTGTCGTGGCAGGACTGCGGGGACGGCCTGCAGTGCGCGCAGATCAAGGTGCCGGCCGACTGGACCCGCCGGTCAGGGCCGGAGGTGGCGATCGGTCTCGCCAAGCTGCCCGCCCAGGATCAGGCTCGCAAGAAGGGCGTGGTCCTGGTCGACACCGGCGGGCCCGGCGAGCAGATCGCGCTGCTCCGCCAGGCCAGGCGGTCCTTCGCCGATCTGACCCGATGGTTCGACGTGGTGATCTTCGACCCGCGCGGGTTCGGCGAATCCACCCCCATCAAGTGCCCGGTTCCGGCGCCGTTCGCCACCGAATGGGTGTTCCCCGACAAGGCGGCCTACGAGGCGTACGCCGCGAAGAACCGCGCGTTCGGGGAAGCATGCGCCGAAGAAGCCGGCGTGCTGTCGGGCAACCTCAACTCCTGGCAGATCGCGCACGACATGGAGGCGATCAGAAAGGCGCTCGGCCCAGCCAAGCTGACCTATCTGGGCAACTCGTACGGCACCGTGCTCGGACAGGCGTATGCCGAGTTGTTCCCCCGGCGGGTCGGCCGCATGTACCTCGACAGCGTCTTCGACCACACCACCCCCGACCTGCGCACGTGGCTGCGACCGCGGGCCACGGCCCTGGAGGGGGCCTTCGAACGCTTCGCCGCCTGGTGCCGCCGCACCAGCGCCTGCGCGCTGCACGACAAGGATCCGGTGGCCGTCTGGGACGAGGTGATGGCCAAGGCCCGCAGCGAGCCCATCCCCGCTCCCGAGGCCGGTCCCGAGGTCCGTATCAGCGACACCCAGATCGCCTCCCGTGCCTTCTTCACCTACGAGGACACCTGGGAGGGCCTGGCCGCCGGGCTGGCGCGCGCACAAGCCGGTGACGCCTCGTTCTTCGCCAGGGTGGAAGGCGCTCCGGACCCGGACCTGTCCCGCGTCGTCCTCTGCGCGGACCTCCCCTACCCCGGCTACGACAAGCTCAAGAAGCTGGAGGGCGAGCTGCGCCGCGACACGCCCCACATCGGCTGGCGAGCCGTCTGGCCGATCGCCAACCACTGCGCCGGCCTGCCACCGACGAGAACGTACGCGCCCCACCCCATCAAGGCGCCAGGCCTGCCGCCGGTGCTCATCGCGGGCGGCGAGTACGACGACACCACCCCGACCGCCGACGGCCGCCGCCTGGCCGCCCAACTCCCCCACGCCCGCTTCCTCCCGGCCACCGGCGGCCACGCCCTCTACCTCACCGGCCACCCCTGCGTACGCGAACACGTGCACCACTACCTGACCACAGGCAAGATGCCTCCCCAGGGCACCTCCTGCGGCCCCGCGAAGTAGCACAGCCACGTGTACGGGCCAAGCAGCGCAGCCACGTCTACGAACGAAATAGCACAGCCACCCTGCACCAGGGACGTAGCGTAACCACCGTGCACCGGAGACGTAGCGGAACCGCCGTGTACGAGCAAAGGAACGGAGCCACCGTGCACCGGGGACGTAGCGGAACGGCCGTGTATTGGCGAAAGAGCCTAACTGCCATGTCCGAGCGAAGGAGCAAAGCCGCCGTGCACCGGGCACATGGCGTCACCACAGTGTGCGGGCGAAGGAACGGAGCCGCTGTGCACGAGGGCCGTGGCGGAGTCGCTGTGCATGGGGGTCGTGGCGGAGTCGCTGTGCATGGGGGCCGTGGCGGAGCCGCTCTGTATGCCAGAGAGGGGCTGGTCGTGCTCACGGCCACGGCCGCTCTCACCGCGTTCGCCATGCTCGACGGCGAGCCGCCGCTGCCTGGCCTCCCTCTCCTGGTGGGCGCCGACCTCGCCGCGGCGCTGCCTGTGACCCTGCGTGCCCGCCTCCCCCTGACAGGAGCGCTGCTCTCGGCCGCGATCTCTCTGGCCGGCCTGGTGATACCAGGCTGGCAGGGCCGGCTGGTGACCATGGTCATGTTCGGCGCGGCGGCCTTCCGCCTGCCGCGCCGCACATGGGTGGTCATGGGCCTGTCCATCGCCTGGACCACCGGCTACGGCCTTCTGCTCCCGCAAGCCCACGGAGGGCTCTCCGTGGTCACCGACCTGGTCATCATGGGGGTCGCCCCGGTCGCGGTCGGCCAGGCCCTGCGGCTGCACGGCGAGCGGAGCGCCCAGGCGGCACGGCTCGACCACGCCGAGGCCGGCCGCGCCATGGCCGAGGAACGCGCCGCACTCGCCCGCGACGTCCACGACAGCGTCGGCCACCACCTCACCGCGATCCACATGCAGGCCACCTCCACCCGCCGAGCCCTACGCACCCGAACCCAGACCACCGACCAAGCTCCACACGGCCAGGAGCATGCCACCGACCAAGCTTCACATGGCCAAGCGCGAGCCACCGGCCCAACTCTGCGTGGGCAGTCGCAGGCTGCCGAGCGGGCGTTGGGCGTCATTGCCGAGTTGTCCTCGACTGCGTTGAAGGAGGTTCGGGGCATGCTCGACGCCCTGCGTGAGGCGCCGGTGGGACTGGACCTGGATGAGATCGAGAGTTTGGCCAGGCGGCTCTCCACTCCACAGCTGCGGATCTCGGTGCACCGCGCCACCCCCTGCCCACCGTTGCCATCCGACGTGCGCCACACGGTCTTCCGCGTCGTACAGGAAGCACTCACCAACGCCGCCCGCCACTCCGACGCCGGCCACGTGGAGGTACGGGTACGGTGCGACCACACGGCGGTGACGCTCTCGATCACCGATGACGGTCATCCCCGCGCCGGGGCCGAAGGCCGAGGCATCAGAGGCATGCGCGAACGCGTACACCAACACGGCGGCACACTGACAGCAGGCCCGAAAGAGGGCCACGGCTGGCGGGTAGAAGCCATCGTGCCGATCGCTCCTGGCCCTCAGACATCCCCCGAAGGCGAACCCTCTCCGGCATGGCGTACGACCCCACATGAAGCACCGAGCCCACAGACAGCCCGACGGCGACGGTCACGGCGTTGACCACACGCCGAAGCCACCGATCCCTGAGAGGAGAACGGCAGCATGACCATCCGCGCGGTGACCACCGACGATCAGCCAGCCGTACGGGACACGTTACGCGCGACGCTAGAAGGCCGACCCACATCGTAGTGATCGCTGAGAGAGGGACGGCGGCATGACCATTCACGTGGTGATCGCTGACGACCAAGCCTCCGAACGGCAGGCATTGCGCGTGACGCTGGACGGGTGGCCAGACGTCAAGGTGATCGGTGAGGGAGGGATGGCGGTGTGAGCATTCGGGTGGTGATCGCTGATGATCAGCCCGCCGTGCGGGAGGCGTTGCGGGTGACGTTGGGGGGTGAAGCCGATATCGAGGTGGTCGGGGAGGCGGGGGATGGCGGGGAGGCCGTGCATCAGGTGATGTGGCGGCGGCCGGATGTGGTGGTGATGGATCTGCGCATGCCGTATGTCGACGGGATCTCCGCGATTCGGCAGCTCGCGGCCATGGATACTCCGCCAAGGATGCTCGCGTTGACGACGTTCGACACCGATGAGTATCTCTTCGGGGCTCTCCAGTCGGGGGCTTCAGGGTTTCTGCTCAAGGACAGCGACCCGGAACTGCTGCTGGAGGCGGTGCGGGCGCTGCACCGGGGACACGGGCTGGTGGATCCCCAGGTCACCACCCGGTTGATCGACCGCTTCGCCAGACTGTCGCCCGCGTCCGCCGGCGACGCGCGCCAGCGGCTCACCACGCGTGAGCTTGAGGTGCTCCGGCACCTGGCGCGCGGGCTGAGCAACGCGCAGATAGCCGAGGTCCTGACCATCGAGGAAGGCACGGTCAAGACCCACGTCGCGAACCTCCTCCGCAAACTCAGCCTGCCCACCCGCGTACGCGCCGTCATCTACGCCTACGAACACGGCCTGGCCCCCCACCATTCAGACCCCTGACCTGACCCGCCCCCCGACCATTCCTCTCCTCTCAGTCGCCTCCCTGCCGGACGGGCAACCGGGAGATCCTCACCCACCGAGGCCGGACGAGCAACCGGGAGATCCTGGCCCGCCGAGGCCGGACGGGCAATCTGGAGGTTCTGGCCCCGCCGAGGCTGGACGGGCAATCTGGAGGTTCTGGCTCGTCGGGTGTCGGTGTGTTGGTGGTGATCACTTGGGTTGTGAGGGGTGGGGCGGTATCGGGGGGCCCGGGGGTGTCATACGACGGCGACGGCGTCGACTTCGACGAGGAAGCCTGGGCCCAGGCCGGCTACCACGTGGACCGTGATGGCCGGGGGCGGGTCGGCTCGGTTCCATACCTCCTGGAAGGCGGCTACGCCCTCGTCGAAGGTGTGGCCCTGCACGACGGCGATGCGCCAGTGGACGATGTTGGCCAGGGTCCCGCCCTCGCTGTCCAGGATGGTCGCGAGGTTGCGGAACACCTGCCGGGCCTGCTCCCCGACCGTGGGGCCGACGACCTTGCCGTCGGGGCCGACGCCGTTCTGTCCGCCGATGTAGATGGTCTTGGCCGGTTGTTCGACCACGACGGCCTGACTGAAGGCCGGGCTGCGGTGCATCCCGGGAGGGTTGATGTGCCGGACACCCATGTATGACTCTCCTCTGACGAAGACACCGGCACCACCGGTGTCACCGCTGACAAAGACACCGATACGGCCGATGTCACCTTGACAAGTACGCCGATACGACCGACGTCACTGCCGACAAGTACACCGAGACGACCGGTGTCACTGCCGACGAGGACACCGAGACGACCGGTATCGCTCCCGACGAGGACACCAATACGGCCGGCGTTCCCCCATGAGGACACCGATACGGCTGGCTTCCCCCTATGAGGACACCAGTAATACAGGTGTCATCGTGACACCAGTTATAGTGGTGTCATGCGCGCGAAAGCAACCGGACGGACGCTGCACGATCCCAAGGGAGGGTCGTTCTGGTTCGATGCCGGCGCTGCCTGTCTGGACTTCGCCCACAGTGGCGGCGAGGGGCCCTACGCGGTGTTCGAGACCCTCCATGAGCCTGCCGACCTGAGCGAATGGCTGGCTCAGCCGCCGATCGCCGCGGTCATGACCGTCCCTGTGACGGCTCGCGAGCTGTCCGCGGCCAAGGTCCTCCGGCAGGCCATCTGGGTCGCGGCGCACGCCCGGGCGGCACATCGCCCCCTCCCCGCCGAAGCGATCGCCGCCATCAACCGGGCCGCGTCCGCGGCGCCATTGGCACCCCAGCTCGCCGACGACGGCGCCACCGCAAGATGGGCGCCGCCGGTGCGGGCCACGCACGCGCTGTCGACGCTGGCGCGCGAGATGATCGAACTCCTGTCCGGACCGCTCTCCGGCCGCATCCGTGAATGCGCGAGCGACAACTGCCCCTTGGTCTTCGTCGACACGTCCCGCCCCGGCGCCCGCCGCTGGTGCGCGATGGAACGCTGCGGCAACCGCCACAAACTCCGAGCCCTCCGCGCTCGCCGCGCCACCGACCCCTGACGCGGCCGCAAGCGCGGCGTCCCGTCCCTTCGATACGTGCAGCCCCACCCGCTACGGGGCGATGAGCGGTTCAGCCTGGTACACCCGGCGCAGGCCCACCTCACAGGTTTTCCAGGCTTCAAGGTGACGAAGGCGCGTTCGCCGACCGCGCGCAAGCGCGTGTGGGCGCGATCGACCTCCTGCTGCGTCCCTGACAGGCTGGGGCGATGCCGGTACCGCTTGGACGGCGCGCGGATCGTTTCACCTGCACCCTGCCAGCCCTCGTCGGCGAAGACGACCGCGTGGTCGCACGTGATAAACCCGGTGACGTCGGCGGTCATCCCCACGAGAATGGCCGACGTGGAGGAGGTCGAGGTCGTCGTCGCCCATCGGGAGCGTGCGACCCTGCGCATCGGTGACGTGTTCCTGAAGGTCGACGCGGATCAGACGCGCACCGATGTCGAGGTCGAGGCGATGGCCTTGGCGCCGATCCCGACTCCGGAGGTTCTGTGGCGGAATCCGCCCGTGCTCGCGCTGGCCGCCCTCCCAGGGACGGCACTCGGCCGCCTCGGCGAGCCGTCGACCGCGTCGCCGACGGCGTGGGCCGCGGCGGGTGCCGCCGCACGGATGCTGCACGATGCGCCACTGCCGCCATGGCCCGGTCGAAGCCTCGACGAGGTCGCGTCGCGCCTCGACGACGAATGCGAGTGGCTCGTCACGAACGGCGTCCTTCCCACCGACCTGGTCACACGCAACCGCCGGGTCGCCGAGGCCGCGCTCCGGCCGTGGACGCCGGTATTCACCCACGGCGACCTGCAGATCACCCATGTGTTCATCGACGGGGACAAGATCACCGGTGTTATCGACTGGTCCGAGGCGAGCCAGGGCGATGCCCTGTACGACCTCGCCATCCTGACGCTCGGACACGAGGAGCACCTTGGCGACGTCGTGGCCGGCTACGGCGCCGACGTCGATCTCGACGTGATCCGCGCGTGGTGGTCGCTCCGAAGCCTGCTGGTGGTTCGCTGGCTCGTCGAGCACGGCTTCGACCCGTTCGCGCCGGGCTGTGAGATCGACGTGCTGAGATCCCGGCTGTGACGCTGCACGAGCCCGAGGGCCACGAGCACCGTTCTGCCGCATCGAGCGGGCCATCTCCTGAAGCGTGACCTCCGCGCCCCCGGCCACCGGCCCGGCCACTGGCTGCGCCCGGACCGGCTAACGCGCCCACGAGGAACGAACTCAGGGACGGGCGAGGTTCCTTGACTTGAGGTTCGCGAGGAAAGCGGACCAGGCTTCGATGCCGACGCTCAGCGCGGGGCCGTCAAGGTACTTGCTGTCGCGTATCGCGACGGCCTTGGGTAACGAGGCCACTTCTACACAGGCTCCACCATTGCCACTGCTGTAGGAAGACTTACGCCACACCACTCTGTTCACTTCCATGTCTCTGCCACCTTTGCCATCAGTTCCATTGATTGCTTCGCGGGCAGCGCTTCGGCGCGCAGCGACTCCCACAGGCATTTCAAAGCCGCCACGTCGGGAGCACGGTCGACGACATCGCCGCTCAGCGCATTGTCCACGTAGACGACCTCGATTCCGTCGAATGTGGTGACGACGAGGGGTCCGGCGAGCCCAGGATAGGCACCGGCGTTTTGCGGCACAATCTGTATGACGACTTTGGGGCGCTGCGCGAGATCCAGCAGATGCGTGATCTGGTCGTACATCACCTGCGGGCCACCGATCGGACGACGCAGGACTCCCTCGTCCAGGACCGCGACCACCATCGGCGGTGTCGCGGAGTTCAGGACGCGCTGTCGCGCCATGCGAGCCTCTACCTGGTCGTCCACATCGAATAGGCGACCGGAGTGGTGGATCACCTCCCGTGCGTAGGGCTCGATTTGCAGCAGGCCCGGAACGAGAAGCGGTTCGAACCAGAGAAGCGAGGTCGCCTTCGCCTCGATCGTCAGCCATCTGCCCACCCATTCCGGCGGCATTCCCTTGCACACCAGGTCCGCCGCCAGGCGGCCGAGGATTCCTCCGGTGTCGAGGACCTGGTCGCAGCGGTCGGCGAAGTCGGGCTTGGGGACTCTGCGGCTGGTCTCGACCATCGCGACGAAGGACGGCGAGTAGCCGACGATCGCGGTCGCGAGTTGTGCCTGGCTCAGCCCGGCGGCCTCGCGGGCCTGCCGGAGTTCCCTGGCGAAGAATTCGAGCGGTGTCATTCGATTGCCGTTCATGATCCCTCACAAAGCCTCACGGGGGTGAGGCCGTCCGCACGGTTTCCCGTACGCGCGGCGCCTTATGGCGGAGCCTACGACGCTGGTTATAAATCTGGGGCGCGGAAACGAAAATTCCCCGAAGGACGACCGGACAACCGCGACAAAGACCTGATTATCGAGCAAGAAAGCGTCGGCCATCCCCTCTCGCGATATGACGGCCAATCGATGCGATCGACTTTCCACGCTTAGTCGGCAAAATCCGCCGTCCACCCAGAACTGACCAAATCCAGCCAGGAGGTGCGCTTCGATGCGCGAAGCCGAGCGGGCGGCGGTTCCGAGTCCGCCTACCGCCATTTCCACCCCATCCGCCGATTTCAAAGGAGTGCCGGCGATGACCGCGACACCGGACGGCCCACGGACCGCCTGCTGGGATCTGCCACCCAGCCCCGCGGTGGTCGGCAGGGCTCGTGACCTGGTCAGAGAGGTCCTCACCACCTGGGGCGCGGCTCATCTCCGCCACGACGTGGTGCTGGTGATGGACGAGCTCCTCGTCAACGCCATCACCCATGGAGAGCCCCCGATCAGGCTCTCGGTCTGGCTCGCGTCCGCCGTCCTGTGCGTCCGGGTGACCGACCACGGTGACGCCATGCCCCGCCGTCTGCGTCTCTCCCCTGACGCGCTGCACGGGCGCGGCCTCGAGCTGATCGACGCGCTGGCCACCGCCCATGGCGTGACACCGCTACGGGACGGGCCCGGTAAGACGGTCTGGGCGCGGTGGGATCTGTCCTGATGGCGGGGCCGTCACAGGGCCCGGAGGCCCTTGAGCACCTCGTGAAGGAGGGAAGGGTCGTGGGCCAGGGCGGCGGGGGCCGGGGAGTGGACGGTGAGGAGGTCGTGGGAGCACAGGTCGGACAGGAGGAGGCGGACGACGCCGAGAGGGAGGTTCACGTCGGCGGCCAGCTCGACCAGGCGTCTCGGTCTGCGGGTGAGGTGGAGGATGCGGTGGTGTTCCGGGCCGAGACCGGTCGGCGGGAAGACGCCGGGCGGGGGCGCGGCGCGGGTCGCGGACGCTTCGCGGGCCGGGGCCGGGACGCCGGTCGTGTGCGCCCGGCCGTTCGGGGTGTCGCCGCCGGTCGCGGCCATGCCGCCGGTCGCGGTGATGATCGCGAGCAGGTCGAAGTCGGAGGCGGCGGGCGGCGTTCTGCCTCCGGTGAGCGCGTACGGGCGCAGTACCGGGCCGTCGTCAATCCAGTCCATCTCGTCGTCGTCCATGACGATCCGCCCCTTGAGCGTGGGATGCTGTGCGTCCATCACGCCACGCCCCTCGGACGGGGGGTGAGGTGGTGCGGCTGCTCCATCGGGCCATGTTCCTCGGGTGGGTGGTGTGGCTCGGCCATCACGTCATGCCTCTTGGTTGGGTGGTGAGGTGGCGGCCCATGCGGGCGACGAGGTGGGCCATCTCGTAGGCGATGAGGCCGGCGTCCGCGCGCATGCCGCTGAGGACGGCGAGGCAGCTGCCGTCGCCGGCCGCCGAGACGAACAGCAGCGCCGCCTCCATCTCCACGATGGTCTGGCGGACGGCGCCGCCCTCGAAGCGCATGGCGGTGCCCTTGGCGAGGCTCTGGAAGGCGGCCGCGACGGCCGAGAGGTGCTCGGCGTCCTCGCGGAGCAGCCCCCCGGAGGCGGCCACGCGCAGGCCGTCGTTGGACAGGATGATCGCGTGCCGCACGTCCGTCACCCGCGCCACGAAGTCGTCCAGCAACCAGTTGAGCTCTGTGGACATCTCACACCTCCTCGCCGTCTTGTTCGCCGGCGGCACGTCCGCGCCGCCAGCCGGATTGCAGGGAACTCAGCAATGCCCTGGCCTCCTCGGGGGATCGTTCCTCCGGTGTCCCAGGCCGCTCCCACTGGGGCTGGGCCGCGGGGCTCTTCTTGCGGACCCGCCGGGGCAGCCCCCCTCCTGGGGATCCCGTGGAGCCCGCAGAGCCCGAGGAGTCCGGCGAATCCGAGGACTCCGAGGGGGAGGAGGGATCCGGAGCCGCGTCGCCGGGCTTGGGCGCCTTCCCGGGCAGGTGGGCGGGGCCGGACGCCTGCGTCTCTGGGTCGGGAAGCGGGGTCGGGTCGGACGTCTCGGCGCCTGGGTCGGGAGCGGGAAGCCGGGCGGGGACGGACGTCCGGGCGTCGGGGGTGGGGACGGGGGTGAGGGCGCGTATCGGAGGGCGCGTGGTGTCGGCGCGGTGGACCGTGGTCAGGGAGTCGGGGAGGAGGACGATCGCCGTGGTGCCGCCGTAGGCGGAGGCGCGCAGCTCGACCCGGATGTCGTGCCGGGCCGCCAGGCGGGCGACGACGTGCAGGCCGAGCCGGTCGGTCTCGGTGGGGTCGAACTCGGGAGGGCTGGACAGCTTGGCGTTCAGCGCCCACTGCTCCTCGTCGGTGAGGCCGAGCCCGCGGTCCTCGATCTCCACCGCCAGGCCGCGCGCGACCAGCTCGCCGCGCACGGTGACGTCGGTGGCGGCCGGGGAGAACCTGGTGGCGTTCTCGACGAGCTCGGCGCACAGGTGGATGACGTCGGCGGCGGCGTCGCGGGCGATGGTGACGTTCGGCATGGGCAGCACGCGCACCCGCGTGTAGTCCTCGACCTCGGCCACGGCGGCGCGCAGGGCGTCGATGGCGGCCACGTCGTCGCGGTAGGTGCGCCCGGGGTTGCCGCCCGCGAGGACGACCAGGCCCTCGGCGTGCCGGCGCATGCGGGTGGTGAGGTGGTCGACGCGGAACAGTTCGCGCAGGATGTCGGGGTCCTCCACCGAGCGCTGCAGGCCGTCGAGCACCTTGAGCTGGGCTTGGAGCAGCGTCTGGTTGCGCCGCGCGAGGTTGCGCAGGACCTTGCCCGAGGTGTCGCGGACGCGGGCCTGCTCGGCGGCGCTGTGCACGGCGGTGCGCTGGACGGTGCCGAACGCCGTGCCGACGTCGCGCACCTCGGTGGTGGTGGAGCGCACGGTGATCGGCGGCGCCTCGGCGTCGGCGTCGACCTGCTCGCCGCGCCGCAGGCGGTCGATGAGGCGCGGCAGCCGTACGCCGGCCAGGTCGGTGGCCGAGTTCCTCAGCTCCCTGAGCTCCCTGCTCAGGCCGCTGCCCACGCGGACGGCGACGATGAGCGAGGTGACGACGGCGAGCAGGCCGAGCACGCCGGCGATCCCGGCGCGGACGAAGCTGCCGACGGCCATCGGCCGGGCGGCGGCGACGAGCGTCTCGCCCGCCTGGGTGAGCGTCCTCTGGTAGGAGCCGTCCACCTCGTCGGTGATCGACCGCAGCTGCTCGTGGGAGTATTCGAGGCCGGGCCCGGCCAGCAGCGCGTCCTCCATGGCGGTGAGCCGGTGGAAGGACCCGGAGGCCGCCAGGGTGGCGAACGGCTCGCGGACGCCGGCCGGCAGCTCGGTGAGCGCCTGGTCGAACAGGAAGCGGCGGGTGGTGACGAGGCGGGCGAACAGCCGCCGCTCGGTGGGGTGCATCGTCCGGCCGGCGATCAGGGCCCCGGAGGCGAGCGCGCGTTCCCGGGTGAGGAACTCCTTGGAGTAGGCCATCGCGATGAGGCCGCGCGTGCGCTGTTGGATCGACACGTCGTTGACGACGCTCATGCTGGTGACGAGCCGCTGCATGGCGTCGGAGAACTTGGCGAACTCCCGGGTGAGCGCGGGCAGGTCCACCGAGCCGACGTCGACGGCGGAGCGGGTGGCGTCGAGCCGGTCCATCGCGGCCATCGCGTCGGCGAAGCCGGTCCGCATGGCGGGGGTGGAGAGGGCTTGCTGGGCGTCGGGGCCGAGGGCGAGCCGCCGCATGCGCTCGCGGTACTCGTCGGTGCGCTGCCGCTGCTCGATCAGCGCGTCACGGTTGCGCTGGGAGCGGGCGCCGAGGTACTCGGCGGAGAGCACGTGCTCGTGCTGCAGGGCGATGGTGAGGTCCTCGGCGGGCCTGCCGATGTTGTCGTAGAGGGCCGAGACCGAGAGCAGGTTGGCGGACTCCCGCGTCGTGACCGCGGCCCCGAAGATCCACAGGGCGGCGAGGGAGAGGAGCGGGATCACGAGAAGGGCGGTGATCTTGAATCGGATGGACCTGCTCGATGCCATGACACCTCATCGGTCGGCGGGGTGCCGTGACGGACCGGCAGCCGAGGGTGAAGATCGCCGAAGAGACTAGCATCGTGACGGGTGCTCTTCTTGATGAATCTGTGATATTTGGTGAATTAATCCCTTCGGGGGCTAGTGTCGGCTTAGTACGGCTGTGGCATGAGCTGTGCCTCTTGCGGTGTTTTCCAGGCCGGTCCGCGCACCGCTCACCGACTCCAGCCAGACCATCCGGACGAGCCGCACCAGCGGGACCTGAACGACCGCGATGTCCACCGCGAACAGCGCCCACTGCACGAGCCCCACCATGTCCTGGTGGCCCGGCAGCGACACGTAGATCAGCGCCGCCAGGCCGCCGCCCGCGCCGAGCGCCAGCCACTCCAGCGGCCGGGCCGCCGCCGTCCAGCGCGCGTCCTCGCCGAAGCGGCGCACCATCAGCGCCGAGGCCCCGGCCATGCACATCAGGGCCGCCGCCACGAGCACGTCCGCCACGACGGTGCCGGGCAGGACGGCGGCGCCGGCCAGCGCGCCCGCCCAGCCGAGCATCAGGCGCTCCGGCCACCCCGAGACGGGCGCCCGCACGGCCCGCAGGCCCGCCAGCAACGGCAGCACCGCGAGCCCGAACAGGGCCAGCGCGATCGCGGTGTACCCGCCGTGCTCCAGGGCCGCGTACCGGCCGATCGTCAGGTCGACGCGGTCGTACGGCGCGTCGAGCTGGCCGGCCGCGAGCATGGCCGCCCCGGCCAGCATGCCGGAGGCGGCGATCAAGGGGTAAAGCCTTCTGAGGGGCAGCATGTGATCCAGACTGCCCCGAAACGGCTCCGCGAACATCAGGTGCCGCCCCTGATCCGACCCCTGAGAACGCCTCAGGGTCACTCGGGGACGCACCCCCGGGTCGCCTCGGCGTACCGCGCCCTGACCTCGGGCCGGGGCTCGGCCTCGTAGGTCCGCGGCGACCCCGTCGCCCAGGCCGGCGGCTCCGCCGACCCCGTGAGCAGCCAGGCCGCCTGCCGCGCGGCCCCGTCGGCGACGTGCTCCCCCGGCTCCGGCACCAGCACGGGACGCCCGAACACCGACGGCGCAACGCGGCGCACCGCCTCGGACCTGGCGCCGCCGCCGATGAGCAGCACCCGGGCCGGGTCGAGGCCGAGCGCGTCCAGGGCGTCGGCGAGCCCGCACAGCATGCCCTCCACCGCCGCGCGGGCGAAGTGGGCGGAGGTGGAGTTGGCGAGCCGCAGCCCGTGCACCGAGCCGGTGGCGCCGGGCCGGTTCGGCGTCCGCTCCCCCTCCAGGTACGGCACCAGGACCAGGCCGTCCGCCCCGGGCGGCGCCTGGAGCGCCAGGTCGGACAGTCCCGCCGGGGTGACGCCGAGGACGCCGGCCGCCGCGTCCAGCACGCGGGCGGCGTTGAGGGTGGCGACCAGGGGGAGGAAGCGCCCGGTCGCGTCGGCGAAGCCCGCCACAGCGCCGGACTCGTCCGACGAGGGCCGGTCGGCGACCGCGAACGCCGTCCCCGAGGTGCCGATGGAGATCACCACGTCGCCGGGCCGGGCGCCGACGCCGAGCGCGGCGGCCATGTTGTCCCCGGTGCCCGCCGCGAGCCGTACGCCCTCGCCGCGACCCGCGCTCGCCGCGGCCTCGGCCCGGCCGGCCTCGCCGGTGGGCCCCAGCACGTGGGGCACGTGCGCGCGGTGGCCGAGTGCCCGTTCCAGCAGGTCGAAGCGGTAGAAACCAGTGGCGGGCGACCAGTAGCCCGTGCCCGAGGCGTCGCCGCGGTCGGTGGTGAGGGCCTCGACGCCGTGCGCTCCGGCCAGGCGCCAGGTCAGCCAGTCGTGGGGCAGGCACACGGCCGCCGTGCGGGCCGCGTCGCCGGGCTCGTGCTCGGCCAGCCAGCGCAGCTTGGTCACGGTGAACGACGCCACGGGCACGCTGCCCACGGCTGTGGCCCACGCCCGCGGCCCGCCCAGCTCGGCGACCAGGTCGCGGGCGGCGCCGGCGGACCGGGTGTCGTTCCAGAGCAGCGCGTCCCTGACGACCTCGCCGCGCTCGTCGAGGCAGACCATGCCGTGCTGCTGGGCCGCCACGGCGAGCGCGTCCACGTCGCCGAGGCCGCCCGCGTCCTCGACGGCCCGGGACAGCGCGGCCCACCAGCGTCCGGGGTCGACCTCTGTGCCGGGCGGGTGCGGCGCGCGGCCCTCGCGGACCAGGGCCCCGGTCTCGGCGTCCCTGACGACGACCTTGCAGCTCTGCGTCGAGGAGTCGACCCCCGCGACGCGGGCCACCCCCTCGCCGGCCTTCCTGGGTACGTACGTGTCCACGGCCCTCCCGAGTCAGTCCATGGTACGGACGGCCGACGCCGGCCACCTCGCCGCCAGGACCTCGTCCTCGGCAATAGTTGAACCCTCAAATGACTCGGGCTAGAATTGGTTGAGAGTTCAACAAATGGGGGAGACCGCCATGCCCGTCCACCGCCTCAACCACGCCGTCCTGTACGTGCGCGACGTCGAGCGCAGCGTCGCCTTCTACGAGCGGGCCCTCGGCTTCCGCGTCGTCATGGGCTTCCCCGGCGCCGCCTTCCTCCAGGCGCCCGGGTCCAGCAACGACCACGACCTCGGGCTCTTCCAGATCGGCAAGGCCGCGGGCCCCTCCCAGGCGGGCGCCGCCACCGTCGGCCTGTACCACCTGGCCTGGGAGGTCGACACCCTGGACGACCTGGAGGAGATCGCCGTACGGCTGCGCGAGATGGGCGCGCTGGTCGGCGCCTCGGACCACTCCACCACCAAGGCCCTGTACGCCAAGGACCCCGACGGGCTGGAGTTCGAGGTCTCCTGGCTGGTCCCGGCGTCGCTGATCACCGAGGAGACGATCGCCGGGCGCTCCAGCATCCAGCCGCTGGACATCGCCCGCGAGAAGGAGCGCTACGGCGCGACCACCCGGGGCGGGATCGGCGTCTCCGTCGCCGGCTGAGCCCCGTCAGGGCTCGCCGAGTTCCTTGACGGCCTCCTCGACCGTCTCGCGCGACTGCAGGTGACGCTCCAGGCCGCTGATCCGCATCCGCCGCCGCAGATGGAGAGGGACGGCGGCCAGCAGGAGCCGTCCCTTGGCCGAGGTCACCTGGTTGAACGCGTAGATGAGCGCGCCCAGCCCCGCGGAGTCGCAGAAGCGCACCTCGTGGAGGTCGATGACGACACGGGGGCCCTCCTGGTCGGAGGACCATGCCCCGTCGATGTGGGCGTAGAACATCGGCGTGCCCTCGAAGTCGAGCTCGCCCACGACGCTGAGCACCGTGCAATGCTCCAGCCGCTCAACACGGATTTCCACATGAGGCCCGTGCTGTGACGCTGGCATGGAGGTGCGTCCCTTCTTCCGACGTAGCTTTTCGGCGGATCTGTGCATGGTATGCCGCGATCCATCCTGAATGGCCACTTAGAGATTCTCACACCTCACCGGTCGCGGGTGAGCCCTCCTCGCTCAAGAGCCCTGCCCGGGACGCCAGCAGCGCGTCCACCGCGTCCGGATCCCCCAGCAGCGCCCAGGCCCGCACCGGATCGCCGAACAGGTTGACGAAGTGGTCGGCCACGAACGGATCCCGGGCCGCGGCGCCGAACAGGCGCAGCACGTGGTCGGGGGGCGTGCCGAGGAACGCGTTCGTCCAGTCGGTCACCGGGCCCGCGACCTTCCACATCTCCGTGGCCAGCGACCGGGCGAACTCCTCGTCGTACGGGCCGCCCCCGGCGATGGCGTCGGCGGTGACCCAGGCGCA
Source organism: Sphaerisporangium krabiense (assembly GCF_014200435.1). Lineage (NCBI taxonomy): Bacteria > Bacillati > Actinomycetota > Actinomycetes > Streptosporangiales > Streptosporangiaceae > Sphaerisporangium > Sphaerisporangium krabiense. Next base: position 1,696,154 of record NZ_JACHBR010000001.1, read on the forward strand.
GTGCGACCCGAGGTTGGCGCCCTGCCCGGTGATCGGGTCGTTGGTGATCCACGCGTCCCCGATGGCCAGCGCGATCCGCCCGCTCGGCAGCGTCGCGAAGGGCCTGCGGACCACCGGGGTCACCCCGCCCTGCAGCACGTCGTCCGGGCCGAGCAGGTCGAACGCGCCGGGCTCGATCCGCTCGGCGAGGCGGGGGGCGTGCTCGGCCAGCGTCTTCTCCAGCAGGTGCAGGAACAGGCCGGGGTTCTCGCGGTAGGAGAGCTTGGTCGCCGGCTCGATCGGGCCGCCCGGGATCGCCTCGACGAGGATCCCGGTGACCATCCCGCCGTGCGCCACCATCGGCAACGAGAACACCTCGCCGGCGCCGGGCGACACGTTGTAGCTGAAGAAGCCGTTCAACGTCACCCCCGTGTACAGGCCGGCGAGCAGCGAGCGCCGCGGGCGGTCGTAGGGGGAGCGGCGGCCGTCGCGGGGGAACAGCTCGGCCACCGAGCGGCGGCCCGCCGCCACGACCATCAGCTCGTGCCCGGCCGACCAGGCGTCCACCTCGCGCGCCCCCGGCGGCTCCGGTGTCGGCACGACCCGCCCGCCGCGCGCGGTGTAGTCGTCGTACAGGGCCGGCAGCAGGACGCGGAAGTCGGCCGCGTGGAACGGATCGGCCAGCGTCCCGCGGAACTCCAGCGGCGGCGTGCCGCCGACGTGGACGCGGGCGCCGCTGACCAGGCTGCCCTCCAGCCGGCCGTGGACGCTGCCGAGGATCTCCTCGCGCTCCTGGGCGCGCCGCATGCGCGCGACCGTGTTCGGCAGCCGGCCGGCGCGCAGCTCGTCGGCCGTCTTCTCGGCGTACAAGGTCACCTCGACGCCGAGCTGCTGCAGGCGCAGGGCCAGCGTCAGCCCCGAGATCCCGGTGCCGACGATGCCGATGCCACTGCTCGTCATCTTCCGTCTCCTTCCTTTGCCGTCGATTGAGGAGCAGGTCTCTTGGCATGCGGTCAACGAAAGCTTGGCGTACGGTCGGCGTCGCCGTCGTGGCTGGTCGGCGCGTAACGGCCGGGCGCTTTCCCGGTGGACGGGACCACCGGATCATGCCCGGCACACTTTGTTCGATCTTTGGGCCCGCGGGAGGACACCGTTGCCCGGCCTGGCCGTTCTACTGGTGAGTGCCAGAAACGTCCCAGGAAGGATGCGCATGAGCATTCCCGACGGCCCGGACGGTCCACCCGTCCCGGTGCCCGCGGGCGCCACCAACACCGGGGACGGCGTCGTCCACGGCATCGGCCCCGTCACGGTGGACGCCTACATCGACTTCCAGTGCCCGTTCTGCAAGCAGTTCGCGCTCACCTCGGGCCCGACCCTGGACAAGCTGGTGGAGAGCCGCGCGATCACGCTGGTGTACCACCCGATGGCCTTCCTGGACGCGGCGTCCACCAACCGGTACTCGTCGCGGGCGGCGTCGGCCTCGGGGTGCGCCGCCGACCACGGCGGGTTCGTGCCGTACCACTACGCGCTATTCGTCGAGCAGCCCCCCGAGGGCGGGCCCGGCCTCACCGACGACGAGCTGATCGCGCTCGGCCCGGCGGCCGGGGTCGAGGACCCGAGCTTCGCGGTGTGCGTGCGCGCGCACCGGTACGTGGACTGGGCGGCGGCGGTGACGGCGGCGGCCGCGCGGCGCGGGGTGAACGCGACGCCGACGGTCTTCGTCCAGGGCGTGCCCGTTCCGGCCAACCCTCAGATGATCGCCTCGGCGGTCGCCGCGGTCACCGCCTGACCGTCGCCGCGGTCACCGCCTGACCGTCGCCGCGGCGACGCCTGATCCTCGCCGCGGCGCGGCCGTGCGATCTCCGCCTAGGCCGTGCGGTCGCGCCGTCACCGGGGCGCGCTCATCCGTTGAGCAGCGCGTTCACCTCTGCCATGCGCTCGAAGTGGCGGGTCCAGTCCGGCCGGTCGGTCATGAGGACGGCCCGCTCGGCGCCCGCCTCGGCGTAGGCGGCGAGCTGTTCCGCGGCCTCGCGCGCGTCCCCGCTCACCGGGATCTCGCGCGCCTCCTCCGGCGGCACGCCGTAACCCTGGGCCACCGCCGCCGCGACCGCCTCGCGCTCGGCCCGGCCCCCGCCGAGGACCGCGGGGACGCCGACCGTGACCACCGGCGCGGGCCTCCCCTTCTCGGCGGCCTCCTCGCGCAGCCGCGCGACCTGGCGGGCGAGCGTCCTCGGCGCGATCGCCGAGGGGAACCAGCCGTCCCCGTACTCCAGCGCCCGGCGCAGCGCCACCTTCCCGTTCCCCCCGACCAGGATCGGCGGCACGGCGGCGGACGGCGTGAGCGTGGCCTTCGGGCGGCCGGGCTCGTGCGGCAGCACGGTCGCCTCGCCCGCCAGCAGGCCGGGCAGCGCGGCGAGCGCGGCGTCGGTGCGCGCCCCGCGCTCGGCGAACGGCACGCCCGCCGCCTCCCACCCGGCGGTGCCGTGCGGCACCCCGCCGGAACCGACGCCGAGCAGCACCCGTCCGCCGGAGACGTGCTGCAACGAGCCGATCTGCTTGGCGGCCCAGGCCAGCGGGCGCATGGCGATCACCATCACGCTGAAGCCCAGCTTGACGCGCGAGGTGGCCCCCGCGGCGGCGGCGAGCGCGATCGTGCTGTCGATGATGGGCACCACGGGGATCAGGTGGTCGGCGGCCCAGACCGACTCCAGCCCCAGCTCGTCGGCCAGGACGGCGTGCGCCCGGACGTCGCCGAGCTCGGCGAACCCGGGGCCGCGGCCGGTGGTGGGCAGGCCGACTCCGATGTGGAGGGACATTCAGCGCTCCTTCGGTACGGACGTGGCGGGGGAATCGGAGGAGATATCGGACACGGTGAGCAGGGTCTTGCCGAGCACGGCGCGCGCCTCGATGGCGGCGTGGGCGTCGGCGGCCTTCTCCAGCGGGAACGTCTGGCCGATCACGGGCCGCAGGCGTCCGGCGACGGCCTCCTCCAGCGCCGCCCCGGCCATGGCCGTGATATCGGCGGGCGAGGCGAACAGCTGCCAGCCGGTGATCAGGATGAGGCCGCGCGCGAACACCTCGGCGACGGTCGCGTGCGTCACCGTCCCGCCCGCCGCGCCGTACACCAGGAAGCGCCCGCGCGGGGGCAGCAGCTCGAACGCGGCGCGCCCGACGGCCCCGCCCACGCCGTCGAACACGACCTGGACGCCGGCGTCGCCGACGGCCTCGCGCACCCGGCCGTCCCAGCCGTCCTCGGCGTAGTTCACGGTGACCTCGGCGCCCAGCTCGGCGGCGAGGGCGAGCTTGCCCGCCGAGCCGGCCGCGGCGACCACCCGGGCCCCGGCGTTGACGGCGAGCTGGACGAGCAGGCTTCCGACCCCGCCGGCCGCCGACTCGACCAGCGCCCACTCGCCGGGCCTGAGCGCCGCCGCCCGGGCGAGGCCCATCGCGGTGCGGCCGTCCGCCAGCAGGGCGACGGCCTGGGCGAGTTCCAGCCCCGGGGGCACGGGGATCAGGCCGTCCACGCCCGCCGCGACCCGCTCGGCGTAACCGCCCGAGCCGCCGAGCGAGGTCACCACGCGCGTCCCCACGAGCCCCGGGTCGGCGCCGGGTCCCACGGCCACGACCGTGCCGCCCACCCCGTTGCCCGGGATGATCGGCAGCCGGGGCAGCGGCACCGGCGCCGACCCCGATCTGACCTGGGTCTCGATGAACGGGATGCCGATCACGGCCACCTCGATCACCACCTGGCCCGCGCCGGGGACCGGCTCGGGGGCCTCCCCCGGCACGAGCACATCAGGGCCGCCGAACTCCCGCAGCCATACCGCACGCATGACCGCTCCTCTCCACGAGATCCTCTATCGGAGTGAATCGCTCCGACTAACATAACGGAGCAATTCACTCCGTTCGCATATAATTCCCGGGTGAGCGCGACGAGACAGCCGGCCGGGGAGCCGCCCCGGCGGCGGGGCCGTCAGGCCGAGGCGGAGCGCAACGACCGCCTCGTGCTGGAGGCCGCGCGCACCGTCTTCGCCGAGCAGGGCGCGGGCGCCCCCATGGCCGCGCTCGCCGAGGAGGCCGGCGTCGGCATCGCCACCTTCTACCGCAGGTACGGCAGCAAGGAGGAGCTGCTCCAGCGGCTGTGCCTGCTGTCCATGCGCGAGTCGATCGCCGCCGCGCGTGAGGCGCTCGCCGGCGACGGCGATGGATGGTCGGTCATCGCCCACTACGTCCGCAGATGCGTCGCCGCCCGGGTCGGCGCGCTCGCCCCCGCCGCCGGCACGATCGCCGTCACCGACGAGATGACGGCCGCCGCCGAGCTCGGCCGCGAGCTGATCGAGGAGCTCGCCGCGCGGGGCCGCGCGGACGGCAGCGTGCGCGGCGACCTGGTCCCGCTGGACGTCTCCTATCTGGTCGAGCACCTCAGCCGGATCCCCCGCCGCGCCCCCGAGCAGGTCGGCGTCTGCCAGCGTCTGCTCGCCATCGCCCTCGACGGACTGCGCGCCCCCGCCCGGGTTTCCGACCTGCCCGGAACCCCTCCGACCTGGGAGAACTACGGCGCCCGCTGGTACGGCGGCGAGGACTGACGGCCCCCGCCGATCACCCCGGCGTTATGGCACACCGGTATGACCATCGCCATTGATCGATCTGACTCGCCTTGTCATGCTCTGTATGACCCCAAACGATCAGCTGAGGGAAGCGCATCATGAAGCCTAAGTACGGGCTGAGCGCGCTCGTGGCACTCGCGTTGCTCGGCATGATGACTCCAACGCAGGCGGCGTCCCGCTCCGCCCCCGCCTGCGCCCCCGGCACAACGGTCGCCACCGACACCGGACAGGTGTGCGGGACGACCGGCGACGGCGTCCGCTCCTGGCTCGGCGTCCCCTACGCGGAACCCCCCGTGGGGGACCTGCGCTGGACGCCCGCCAAACGGCACGCGCCGTGGACCGACGTCCTGCAGGCCACCGAGCGCGGCAGCGCCTGTCCCCAGGCGGGCGTGCTCGGCACCCCCTCGGAGAACGAGGACTGCCTCAAGCTCACCATCGTCACCCCGGCCGACACCGGCGCGGGAGGGCTCCCCGTCATGGTCGAGTTCCACGGCGGCGGCTTCCGCTTCGGCGCGCCCGGCCCCGGCGCCTACCTGGCCCAGGCCGGGAACGTCGTGCACGTCGGCGTCGACTACCGGCTCGGCATCTTCGGATTCCTGTCGCACAAGGCGCTCGGCCCGCACGCGGGCAACTACGCGCTGAGCGACCAGCAGGAGGCCCTGCGCTGGGTGCGCCGCAACATCGCGCGCTTCGGCGGCGACCCGCGCAACGTCACGATCTTCGGAGCGAGCGCCGGCGGATCGAGCGTCTGCGCGCACACCGCCTCGCCCCTGGCCGCCGGACTGTTCCAGAAGGGCATCGTGCAGAGCGGCGAGTACAACTCGCTGCGCGGCGGCGACACGACCTGGCAGATCCAGGACTGCAAGTCCGCCCTGCCCACGCAGGCCGAGGCCCAGGCGCAGGGCGCGCGCTTCGCCACCGCCCTGAAGTGCGAGCAGAGCGCCGACGTGGCCGCCTGCCTGCGCGCGCTGCCCGTCAAGACGCTGCTCGACCAGTCCTCCGACGGCCTCGCCCCCGACCGCGGGACGCTCGCGCCCATCGTGGACGGCAGGATCCTGACCATGTCCCCCGCGGAGGCGTTCGTGAAGGGGAAGGTCAACAGGGTCGCGCTGATGCACGGGGTGGGACGGGACGAGGTGCAGCTCGCGCCCGCCACGACCCCCGAGCAGTACGAGGCGCTGGTGAAGCAGCAGTACGGATCCCTCGCGCCCGAGGTGTTCGCCCGCTACCCGTTGAACAGGTACCCCGAGCCCGCGCCGTTCATCGCCTACCGGACGATCGTCGCGGACAGCAACTCGGTCTGCCCCGCGCTGCTCAACGACGAGCGGCTGTCGCGCTGGATCCCGGTGTTCGCGTTCCAGGTGGACAACGCCGACGCCCCGCCGCTGTTCTTCCTCGACCAGACCAAGCCCAACGGCGCGTACCACGTCAGCGAGGTGCCGTTCCTGTACGGCCCGCCCCGCTCCGACGTCAGCGCCAACCAGCGCACCTTCGGCACCCAGATCGTCGCGCAGTGGACGGGTTTCGCCCGCACCGGCAACCCGACCGTGGACGGCACCCCACTGTGGCCCCGGTACACCCACGGGGACCCGGCCGTCATGTCACTGGTACCCGCCGGTGACAGCGTGGCCACGCGCGAGATCGCCAGGCAGCACAACTGCGCGTTCTGGAACAAGCACGCGCCCTACGTCGACTAGGAGGGGACATGAACCGCAGACGGCTCTCCCGCGCGGGAGTGGCGCTCGTCGCGCTCTGTCTCGCCGTGTTAACCGCACCGTCCGCGACCGGATCGGTGACGGCCGCCGCGCCGCCGTCCGACACGCCGTCCGAGTTCGGGCACGGCGGCCGGGGCGACTGGCCGATGTGGCAGAAGGACCCGCGCGGCCTGCGCCACAACCCCGACGAGCGCAAGATCACCCCGCAGAACGTGAGCGGCCTCGAACTGAAGTGGGCGTTCGCCTACCCAAAGGCGGCAGGCTTCCCCCGCAGCCAGCCCGCCGTCGTCGGCGACACCGTGTACCTCGGCTCGCCCGACGGCAAGCTGTACGCCCGCGACGCCGCCACCGGCGCGGCCAAGTGGGAGTTCGACCTGACCACCGTCGGCGAGGGCCGCACCTCGGTGCAGGACGGCCCGGCCGTGGCCAGGGGCAAGGTGTACTTCGGCGACACCCGCGGCTACTTCTACGCCGTCGACCAGCGCACCGGCAAGCTGGCCTGGTCGCAGCGCCTCGACGACACCATCACGGCCATCGTGACCAGCTCCCCGCTGGTCTACGGCGACCGGGTGTACGTCGGGGTGTCCAGCGGTGAGAACATCCTCGGCAAGGAGCACGCCTGCTGCACCTTCCGCGGCCACCTCAACGCCCTGGACGCCGACACCGGCAAGCAGATCTGGCGCTTCTACACCACGCCCAAGCCCGAGCAGGACGGCACGTGGCCGAACGGCCAGCCGAAGTACGGGCCGTCCGGGGCCGGGGTGTGGAGCTCGCCCGCCATCGACCCGGTCACCCGCACCGTCTACGTCGGCACCGGCCAGAACTACACCGGCAGCGCCGGGCACTACGACTCGGTGCTCGCCATCAACGCCGACACCGGCCGTCCCCGCTGGACGCGCAGGATGACCGACGTGGACACCTGGCGCATCGAGTGCTCGCTGCCCACGCCCGAGGACCGCCAGTACTGCCCGAACTTCCCCGACGGCACCGCGCTGGACTTCGACCTCGGCGCCTCGCCGAACATCATCAGGGCCCACGGCCGCACGCTGATCGGCATCGGCCAGAAGGCCGGCGTCTTCCACGTCCTCGACGCCCGCACCGGCAAGATCGTCTGGCAGCGGCAGCTCTCCACGCCGATGCCCGGCGGCGGCCTGTCCGGCGTGCAGTGGGGCACCAGCTTCGACGGCGAGCGGCTGTACGTCTCCACGTACATGGCCAACCCCGGCACCCTGTTCGCGCTGGACCCGCTGACCGGCCACCTGCTGTGGCAGACCCCGAACCCGTCCGACGGCTGCACCACCGGCGGCGCGGCGCAGTTCCCGAACGTCTGCCGCCTCGGCCACGGCCCGGCCGTGAGCACCACGCCCGGCCTGGTCTGGCTCGGCAGCATGGACGGCAAGCTGCGCGCCTACTCCGCGCGCTCCGGCGAGGTGCTGTGGGCGTACGACACCATCCAGGAGGTCCAGGGTGTGAACGGACTGCCCGGACGCGGTGGCGCGGTGTCGGGCGGCGGCGGCGCCGTGGTCTCGCACGGCATGGTGTACGTCCAGTCCGGCTACTTCTTCACCCCCTACCCGAACCCGAACGGCTCGGTCTTCCTCGCCTTCGGCCTGAAGTCCTGAGGCGTCGAGGTTCTGCAGCCCTGAGGTCCTGAGTTCCGTGGTACCCCGCGGGCCGGGCGCGCCGTGACCGTCGTCACCGGGTGCGCCCGGCCCAGCGCGCGAGCGCGGGCACGGGCAGCGCGCAGGCCACGAAGACGGCCGCCACCAGCAGCCACCCGCCCGCCGCGAACGTCGTCAGCGCCAGCGTGAACACGGCGGGCGCGAACATCTGCACCGTCGCCGTGGCCGCCTCCGACGCCCCCTGGTAGGCGCCCCGCGCGTCCTCGCGCATCAGGGCCACCGACAGGCCCCAGCTCCCGCCGACGTAGCCCAGCTCACCGGCCAGGTGGAACAGCGCCGCCGCCATCACCACCGCGATCCCCCACACGCCCGCCGCTCCGCCTGTGGTGGCGAGCAGGACGCAGCTCACGGCGAGGAGGACGCCCGCCCAGACGACGGTGCGCGCCGCGCGGGCGACCGTCCCGGTGAACCGGGTCACGAAGATCTGCAGCGCGGCGATCCCCGCCGAGCCGGCGAACACCGCCACGCCGCTCAGCCACAGCGGCAGCCGGGTGGATCCGGCGATCCACAGCGGCAGCCCGGTCGAGACCATGGCCCAGCACAGCGACAGCAGCGACGTCACGCCCATGACGACCAGGTAGGGACGGTCGCGCAGCACCAGCCCCGCCCCTGGCCGGCCCTCGCGCGCCGGGCGCGCGGGCGTGGCGGGGACCGCGAGCGTCAGCGCGGCCAGCAGCGCGAAGCTCGCGGCGTTCGCCACGACGGCCACGGCGTAGGCCGAGGCGTCGTCGGCCGCCAGCACCGCCGAGCCGGCCGCGGCGCCGAGCGCGTACCCCACGTGCTGGGCGACGCGCTGCCGTGCCAGCGCCGCGACGCGCGCCTCGGTCCCGGGCACCAGCGCGGCGACCAGCGCGGTGCGCACGGCGGTCGCGCCGTTGGCGGGGGCCACGAACACGGCGGTGACCAGCACGAACGTCCACGTGTCCGCGGGAAGCGCGTAACAGGCCATCGCCACGCCGCGCACGACCGTGACCGACACCAGGACCAGGCGGGCGTCGAACCGGTCGGCCAGGGCGCCGAGCGGGATCGCCGTGGCGAGGCCGAGCCCGCCCGCGACGGCCATGGCCAGGCCGACCGTGACGGGCGGCATGTGCAGGACGCGGGTGAAGTAGAGCGCCCAGATGGTGAACCACAGCCCGTCCCCGAGCGCGGAGACGCCCCGCCCCCACAGCAGGCGTCGCAGCCCCGCCGCCGCGCGCACCTCGTCCCGGCGCTCGTACCCCCGGCTCGGCGCTACGACCATGACACATCCACCTTTCAGGATTACCTTAAAGGTGAAAGTAACCGCCGACCTGTCCGTCAAACACCCATCCTTCAGGATTCCGTGAAACTTGCTAGGCTCCGAAGGGGAGAGGGGGTGCGCGATGACCGGATGGGTCGACTCACGCGAGCCCGTCCTCGCGTCCGTCCTCGCGCTGACCCGCGAACTGGCCGACCCCGTGCGGCTCACCGCACTCCAGCTCCTGTCCGCCGAAGGGCCCCACACCCTCACCCAGCTCGCCGACGCGCTCGGCGTGTCCGCGCCGCGCCTCGGCAACCATCTCGCGCGGCTGCGGGAGAGCGGGCTGGTCACGGTCACGCGCACCGGCAGGCACGCCGTCTACCAGGTCGCCTCCCCCGGCGTCGCCGACGTGCTCGCCGCCCTGGCCAGGTACGCGCACGCCGACCTCGCCGCGACCCCCGGGTGGCGGGCGACCGCGCGCGACCTCGCCCACACCTGCTACGACCACGCGGCCGGGCTGCTCGGCGTCACCCTGTTCGCCACGCTCGTCGAGCGGGGCGCCCTGCTGCCGCCCGACGGCCGCGAGAGCGCGCTCGCCCTCGGACGCGATCCGTCCCCGTTCGCCGCGCTGGGCGTGGACCTGGACGCGGTGCGCCCCGGGCGCCGCAAGCTCGCCACCGCCTGCCTGGACCGCACCCACCGCCTGCCCCACCTCGGCGGCGTCCTCGGCAAGGCCGTGCTCGACGCGTTCGTCGCGCGCGGGCTCGTGACACCGGCGGAGGGCACGCGCGAGCTCGCCGTCACCCCGCGCGGCGCGGCCGAACTGCCGTCCCTGCTGCCCGGTTTCACCGCGCCGTGACGCCGCGGGACCCCCATCCGGTTATCCGTCTTTCACCGCATAACCGCCCATAACTCTATTTCCGGTTTTCATCCCGGCGTCCGGGCCCGCGAACCGCGCGGAAGTCAGGTAAACATGACCGGTGCCGGTCTATGTTGGCCGTTCAGGAATTCCGTACGGTCGAGGAGATGAGGAAAGTCAGGGTCAGAGAGTATGTCCGCCGGTTGAGCAATGGCCGGCTGGTCACCGTCAGAGCCCATATACGCCGGTTGCCCACCCGCACCGTCATCACCGCGGGTGCGGTTCTCACGGCGCTCGCCATAGTCGTGCTCGTCGTCTCCGCGCTGCTGCCCGACTCCACGCCCGAGCCGTCCGACGTGGCCGCGCGTTCCCAGACCACCGCCGCGCCCGCCCCGGTGACCCGCGCCTACCTGGCCGCCGAGCTGCGGCGCCTGCGCGAGGGCGCCGGGCTGTCCGCCGCCAACGCCGGACGGCGCGCGGGCATCGACGAGCAACGGGTGACCCGCATCGAGAGCGGCGGCGTCCGCCCCACCGCCCGCGACGTCTCCGCGCTGTGCGAGGCGTACGAGCTGTCCCCCGAGGAACGCAACCGGCTGATGTTCGTGCAGTACCAGCTCGACCGGTGATCTTCGCTGGACGGGAGATGCCGCCGCGGCACTCCCGGGACGGCGGGGGCGCAGGGGCGACGGCCGACCGGCGGGCGCGGCGCGCGTCCGCCGGTTTCGCGTTTTAGTGTGGCTGGAGTAGGCCGGATTCTGCCCATAAAGTGGTGAACCCACCTCGACGCCAGGAGAAAGCATCTAGGGTTTCCGAGTTCGGCACCCGCGCCCCGGGCCGGCCCTCCGACTCGTCGGTGGTGGACCGGCAGCCGACCGTGATCGTGACGGTTTGCGCAATCTCCGGACATACAGCCTGACATATCAATATTCCACCCGGATTCTGGAGAGGGTAACCATGGTGCACGGCAACCCGAACCTTCGCGCCGACGACGCCGACCGTGACCAGGTCACCGCCCTCCTCAGCGAGGCGTACGGAACCGGCCGGCTCACCCGCGCCGAACTGGACGACCGCCTCGAACGCACCCAGACCGCCCGCTACCGCGGCGACCTCCAGGACCTGGTCAGAGACCTCCAGGCCACCCCTTACCCGCCGTCCCACCCCCAGACCCAGCACACCCCCTGGCAACAGACCCCGCAGATGCCGGACCTCCACTCCCAGGGCTCCTACTCGCCGGGCCCGTACCCGCCGGGCTCCTATTCGCCAGGCCCGCACGCTCAGGGGCCGTACTCATCCGGGGCGTACGCACAGACGCCGTACGCACAAGGACCGTACGGCCAGAGCGCGACCCCCCAGGGGCTGTACTCCCAGGGGCCCTACTCGCAGGGGCCGCTCTCCCCGCAGGGGTCCCACCTGCCGCCCGGGAGCGGTCCCGGCCACCAAGGCGACCCCGGCTACCAGGGCGAGTCCCTCCCGCCGCACCAGTTGCAGCAGATCCTGGACCAGCAGATCACCCACCGCCTCGCCATGGGCTGGCGCCTGGAGAGCCGCCACGGCTGGCAGGCCGTGCTGACCTACGGCGAGCCGCTGAATCCCGGAGTCCACATCGCCCACGCCGCGATCACCCTTCTGACGTGCCTCGTCTGGGCCATCGTCTGGGCCATCCACGCCAGCAGATCCGGCATCCAACGCCGCGAACTGATCTCCATAGACGCCCACGGCAACATCCACGTCCAGCCGCTCCCCAAGTGACCTCCGGCACCTCGGCCACCCCCGGGAACGGTCCTCGCCTCTTCGAGCCGTCCTGGCCACGCGACGCGGAATAGGCCTGTCCCGTGCCCGGCATACGGGATGCCGCGCACGGGACGGGTGACGCCTGGCGCTTGTAGCGGGTTACTTGTAGTACTGCACCCAGTACTCGACGGTGTGCCGCTTGTTAACGGAGAAGCTCGCGTAGTACTTCTCGTGCCCGGCGTTGTGGATGCGGGCGTAGATGTACTGGCCGTTGCAGGCTCCGCGGGCCTCCTTGGCGACCCCATCGCCGTTGCCCCAGCGGCGCCGGTATATGAGCGTGATGTTCAACCGCGCACCCTTCCGCGACTGGTCCCAGCAGCGGGCCTTGACCTGCATTATCCGAACACCCGACGGCCGCTTCCAGATACCGGTGTCCTGGGACCGCAACGGGCCCAGCGCTTCGTGCCGCTGCGTGTGCCAGCTGGCCCGTGCCGCCGTGCTCGCGTGGGTGGATCCCTCGGCGTGCGCGGCCGATGCCGGTTGGGCGAGGGGCGCCGCGGCCGCGGGGGTCGCCGTTCCCGCAGGAATGATCGAGAACGCTGCCGCCGCGACTGCGACGCCGACTTTCAGCGTGGTCTTCATGTCCCTTTCCCTTCGTCTCTTGTCCGAGCCTTCGGTCCCTTCGCGTCTGTCGGAGCCGGCCTGGCTTCGGCCGTGTCCGCCGCTTGGGTTCCGGCTCACCTCTCGACCATGCGGGTGGCGGCACGAGCAGCGCTTTCACAGCGCTTTAGCGCCAGGTCAGGTGTTCCGGCGCGCCTCGGCGGCGGTCCTGAGGTCGGCCAGCCAGGCGTCCAGGCCCGGGGCGAGGTAGCGGATCGCGGTGTCCGGGTCCGCCTCGATCTGGTCGCCGGTCCAGCTCTCCTCGGTGCGGACGAGGACGCCGCCCTTGACCTTCACGAAGTTCCAGACGTGGACGCCCCGGTCGATACGCAACCCCTCGCCGATCGCGGGCCCGGTCCAGCGGACGCAGGAGTTCTGCTTGATCTGCTGGACCGTGGAGGTGATGACCAGGGTGGTGGCGGGCGTCGTGGGCGTGGCGGGCGCCGGAATGGTCCACCGGAACCGCGACCCGGCCCGCAGCGGCCCCGGGTCCAGCCGCTTCATGCCGGTGACGGACGCCTGCCAGGAGGGCCAGCCCTCGACGTCGGTGTGCAGCTTCCAGACGGTGCTCAGCGGCGCCTTGATGAAGGTCTCGGTCCGATGGTGAAGCTTGGCGGCGGGATCGATGCCCTCGCCGCGACAGGTCAGCGAATCCGGGGTGAGGTGACCGGCCGTCGCCCTCTGACCGGCGGTGGCCGCACCGGCCGGTAGGGCGACGGCGCCGAGGAGCCCGGCCGTGACCAGCGGGATCGCGACGAGAGCGGAGCGCCGCCGGTCACGGCGGAGGGCGCGCGCGGCGCCGGCCGGGCTCCGCGGGTTCGGCGACGTGGTCGGGCTGGTGTCCGTCATGGCTGTTCTCCTCGTTCTCCGACTTGGCGTTAGCGGTACTCGCTTCTGTTAGAAGCTATAACAAGCTGGCCGCACGAGGCAATAGCGAAAGCGAGACCCTCTAACTGCGCCAGGCTTCGTCAGACAACGTGTCGCATCATCCGGCCTGCGATTACTACACCGCGTGCGAGGTGCCACGTGGTCTGTGACACGTAGCATCGGCGGGCACCTAAGGAAGTGGTCTCATGACGAATATCCCCGGGTCCCCCTGCTGCGCGACGTCCGAATCGAGCAGCTCCCGGCGCAGTGTGCTCAAGGCCGTCGGTGCGCTCGGCGGGGCGGGTGTGGCCTCGCTGGCCGGCGCCATGCTCACCCCCGCCGCGGCCGGCGCGGCATCGGCCCAGGCAGCGCCGGGCAAGCAGGACTGGTCCGGCACGAACGTGGTGCTGCTGGGCACCGGCGGTGGCCCGATACCCATGACGGACCGGCAGATGACCTCGCAGGTCGTGGTGGTCGACGGTGCGGCGTACGTGGTCGACTGCGGGAGCGGCGTGGTCCGGCAGATGTACGCGGCCGGCGTGACCCACGGGATGCTGCGGGCGCTGTTCGTGACCCACTTCCACGCCGACCACTTCAGCGACTACCTGCCGCTGATGCTGTTCGGACGACCGCTGCCCGGACAGGAGTACGGCTACGCCGGTCAGCTCCACGTCTACGGCCCGCCGTCGCTGGGCCTGCCGCCCGGGGTGCCGATGCCGGGGGTGGAGCTGATCCAACCGGACAACCCGCACCCGGGCATGACCGACGTCCACAACGGAGTGCTGGCCGCGTTCGCCACCACGACGAACAGCCAGGGCATCAAGGCCGCGTTCGGACCGGACATCCGGGACCTCATCGTGCCCCACGACCTCTCGGTGAACGCGACGGCCGATCTGCCGTCACCGCCCCGGATGCGTCCTTTCACCGTGTACGAGGACGACCGCGTGCGCGTCAGTGCCACGCTGGTCAACCACTACTGGCCCTTCCCGGCGTTCGGCTTCCGGTTCGACACCGACCACGGCAGCGTCACGTTCTCGGGCGACACCACGCCGAGCGACAACCTCGTGGAGCTGGCCCGGAACACCGACGTGCTGGTACACGAGATCATGGACGGCCAGGGCATGCTGGATCACGGCATGGCGGAATTCATGGTGAAGGGTCTGCGCGGCTGCCACACCGACATCACCCAGATCGGTGGCGTCGCCACGCGGGCCGGAGCGCGCACCCTCGCCCTGTCGCACATCGTGCCGCTCACGCTCGCCTCGCCCACGCCGCCGAAGATCCCGGCCGGGCACTGGCGGTCGACGATCAAGCGGGACTACGACGGCACCGTCGTGATCGGAGAAGACCTGCAGCGCGTGCGCGTGGGCCGGCGATCGGGACGATGAGGTTCACCGGCTGAACCACGCGGCAAAGGCCGGACGGGAGTGACGCCCGTCCGGCCTCCACGGGTCAGCGCAGCGGGCCGTAGAAGTCGCGCAGGTCGGCGGCCAGCACGTCGGGCACGATGTGCGCGGCGTAGTGGCCGCCGCGGTCGTAGGACCTCCAGTGCACGAGGTTGGTGTGGTCGCGCTCGGCGAACGTGCGCATGGACACGAAGTCCCCGGCGAACATCGCGAGGCCCATGGGCACGGTCGTCGGCTCCTTGGGGTGCTCGGCGTGGGCGTCCTCGTAGTAGAACCGGGTGGCCGAGGTCGCGGTGCCGGTCACCCAGTAGAGCATCGTGTTGGTGAGGACGAAGTCGGCGCTGACGTCCACGGTGTCGCCGAAGAGCTGGGAGTTCCAGCCCAGCAGCCCGACCGGCGAGTCGACGATGGCGTAGGACAGCGTCTGCGGCTGCTGGGAGTGCAGGATGTTGAACGACATCTTGTTCTCGTTGAACCACTGGAGCACCTCCAGCGCCTTGTGCTCCTCCGGGGTCATCCTCGCGAACTCGGCCGGGTCGCCCGAGGGGAACGAGAAGATCTGGGTGACGTGTACGCCCACGACGTGCTCGGGGTCGATCCGCCCGACCTCGGGTGAGACGAACGACCCGCCGTCGTTGCCCACCGCGCCGTAGCGGTCGTAGCCGAGCCGCCGCATCAGCTCCGCCCATGCCCGCGCGGTGCGGTAGCGATTCCACCCCTTCTGGGTCGTGGGCCCGGAAAAGCCGAACCCGGGCAGCGACGGGACGACCACGTGGAACGCCTGCGCCGGGTCCTCGGGGTCGGTGAGAAGGTCGATGATCCGCAGGTACTCCACGATCGAACCCGGCCAGCCGTGCGTGAGGACCAGCGGCAGGGCGTTCTCGTGCCGCGAGCGCACGTGCAGGAAGTGGATGTTCTGGCCGTCGATCTCGGTGGTGAACTGCGGATACCGGTTGATCGCGGCCTCGTGCGCCCGCCAGTCGTATCCGTCGCGCCAGTACTCGGCGAGCTCCTTCACATAGGCGACCGGAACGCCGTAGTCCCAGCCGGCGTCCGGCAGCTCGTCCGGCCAGAGGGTGCGGCCGAGCCGGTCACGCAGGTCGTCCAGCACGGCCTGGGGAACGTCGATGCGGAAGGGCCTGATCTCGGTGTTCTCGCTCATGGGAAGAACGCTACGCACCCTTCCGGTCAACCTCTGTCCTATAGTCCTGGCAGGCTGGGACCCATGTTGGAGACCTCGGCGCGGCTGCTGCGCCTCCTCTCGTTGCTGCAGGCCAGGCGGGACTGGACGGGCGCGGACCTCGCCGGGCGGCTGGAGGTCAGCGAGCGCACCGTCCGCCGCGACGTCGACCGGCTACGCGAGCTCGGCTACCCCGTGAACGCCACGCGCGGCACCGACGGCGGCTACCGCCTGGGCGCGGGCAGCGCCATGCCGCCCCTGCTGCTCGACGACGAGGAGGCCGTGGCCGTCGCCGTCGGGCTGCGCACCGCCGCGGGCGGCGCCGTCGCCGGCATCGAGGAGACCTCGGTCCGCGCCCTGGCCAAGCTCGAACAGGTGCTTCCGTCCCGGCTGCGCCACCGGGTCAACGCCCTGCAGACCTACACCGAGCCCGTCCCGCCCGACCGCCCCGGCCCCGTGGTGGACCCGGGCGTGCTCAGCACGCTCGCGGCGGCCTGCCGCGACCGCGAGCGGCTCCGGTTCGACTACGCGGCCCACGACGGCACGACCGGCGTGCGGACCGTCGAGCCGCACCGGCTGGTGTCCTGGGGACGCCGCTGGTACCTCGTCGCCTGGGACGCCGACCGCGAGGACTGGCGCAGCTTCCGCGTCGACCGCCTCTCCCCGCGCACGCCCACCGGTCCCCGCTTCCCGCCCCGCGACCCCCCGGAGGGCGGCGCCGCGGCCCACGTCGCGCGGGGAGCCTCCGCGGCGGCCTGGCGGTACCGCGCGCGGGTCGTCGTCCACGCCCCCGCCGAGGCCGTCACCGAACGGATCAACCCGGCGGTCGGCGTCGTCGAGGCGATCGACGCGCACACCTGCGTGCTGCACACCGGCGCCGACACCCCGCACACCCTCGCCGTTCACCTGGGGCTGCTCGACCTGGACTTCGAGGTCACCGAGCCGCCTGAGCTGGTCGACCACATCCGCGCCCTCGCCGGCCGCTACGCCCGCGCCGTGCCCTCCTGACCACTGGGAGACGAAACACGGCCGGGCCCGCGAACCGACGGCGGGATTCGGCACTCTCATCTGACATGGAGACTTTCAGGAAGCGGACGGCGTTCGGCGCTCTGGCCCGTGCCGCGACGGTCACCGCGACGGTGGCCGCCGCGCTCACCGTGGGGGCGGTCACCGCCGACGCCGCGACGATCCCGAAGTTCAAGCCGCCCAAGGTGTTCGGCACGACCTTCCAGCCGGACCCGCGCCACGACTTCACCAAGCACATCTCGCCGCGGCACGACGGCATCCTGCGCGGCTGGGTCACGCACTACAGCGGCGGGGTGGCGGAGTACGAGCCGATCAAGTGGGTGAAGGACAAGTCCGGCAACACCCAGGGCTGGTTCACCGGCCCGCCGGAGGGCGACAACCGGGCGTACGCCTCGCCGGTCTCGTCGAAGGTGGCCTTCTACAGCGCCCTCGGGTGCCGGGACCAGAGCGAGCTGACCGTGAACCGGCAGGGCCTCGGCAACAAGCGGTGCTCGCGCAGCGTCCTGATCTCGCGCATGAAGGCGTATCCGCGCCCGGCGCTGATCACCGTCCACCAGGGGAAGATCGTGAAGTTCCAGGAGATCTACACCCCCTGACCGGTTCCCTTGGCGCGGCGGCTCATGAGCCGCCGCCGGGGCCCTCGCGGAGTTCCGGCACGGCGCCGGCGATCTCGGCGGGCGGGGGGCCCGGGTGCAGGATGCCGAGCCGCTGGGTCGCCCGCGTCATGGCCACGTACAGGTCGCTGCGGCCGCGCGGCGCGGCGGCCAGGATCGCGGCCGGGTCGGCGATCAGCACCGCGTCGAACTCCAGCCCTTTGGCCTGCCCGACCCCGAGGACGACGACGGGGGCCGTCAGATCGGGGTCGGGGCCGAAGGCCGTC
This sequence comes from Sphaerisporangium krabiense, assembly GCF_014200435.1. Lineage (NCBI taxonomy): Bacteria > Bacillati > Actinomycetota > Actinomycetes > Streptosporangiales > Streptosporangiaceae > Sphaerisporangium > Sphaerisporangium krabiense. The sequence continues at coordinate 1,713,968 of NZ_JACHBR010000001.1, forward strand.
CCGGGGACCGCGGCGCGGACGGCGGCGGCCAGTTCGCCGAGCCGGCCGTCCGGGACGATCACGGCCAGCCGTCCACCGCGCGGCGCCGCCGCCTCGCGGGCCGCGTGGCGGGCCAGCGATGCGGGCAGGTCACGGGCGTTGGCACGCCACGGGGGCACGCCCGTCCTGCGCACCGACCGCGGGGGCGCCGCCTCGGGCCCGAGGTCCGCGACGAGACCGGCGGCGGCGTCCATGATCTCCGCCGGGGTGCGGTAGTTCACCGACAGCCGGGCCAGGCGCCACCGGTCGCCCGCGTACGGGCGCAGCACCTCGTCCCACGACGTCGCGCCGGCCGCGTCGGAGGTCTGGGCCAGGTCCCCGACCAGCGTCATCGACCTGCCGGGGCAGCGCCGCATCACCATCCGCCACGCCATCGCCGACAGCTCCTGCGCCTCGTCCACGATCACGTGCCCGAAGGTCCAGGTACGGTCCACGGCCGCCCGCTCGGCGACGGTCGCGTCCCCGGACCGCTCGTGCCGCTCGGCGAGCCGCCGGGCGTCCAGCAGGTCCCCGGCCGTGAGGACCTCCCCGTCGCCCTCGTCCGCGGCGGCGATGTCCAGGACGCCCTGGGCGTAGGCGTCCCGCCGGGCACGGTCCCGCGCCGCCCGCGCCCGCCGCGCCCGGTCGTCCACGCCGAGCAGCTCGGCCGCCTCGTCCAGCAGCGGCACGTCCGCCGTGCTCCAACCCCCCGGCGCCCGGACCAGGGACGCCCGCTCGGCCTCGTCCAGCCCCGGCGCGGCGGCGGCGAGCCCGCGCGGGTCGGAGAACAGGTCCTCCAGCAGGCCCCGCGGCGTCAGCGCGGGCCACAGCGCGTCCAGCGCCTCCCGCACGGCGGGATCCGACGCGAGGGCCCGGCGGAGGTCACGGACGTCGTCCTCGCCGCCGATCTCCTGCGGGGGCGTCTCCTCCGGCAGGCCCAGGGCGGCGAGGTCGGCCCGCACGGCGCGGTCCACGTCGGCCTCGGCGAGGATGCCCGCCACGTCCGCCTCGATGCGTTCGGCCAGCTCACGGGTCTGCTCGGCGACGCGGCGCGCGAGGTGGCCGACGAGCGTGGCGGCGAACCGGGGGCGGGCCTGGTTGTGCGGCAGGCGGGAGTCGCGCGCCCGCGCCGCGGCCCGGGCGACGACCTCGGGCTCCAGGACGAGGGTCTCATCGCCGAACTCGACGCGGACCTCGGCGCCGGGCGGCGCCTGACGTGCGCGCACGGCCGCGGCCAGCACCTCGGCCATCACCGCCCGGCCCTTCACCTCCGCCGTCGCCGCCGGCTCGGCGCGGTCCGCGCGGACGCCGGGGAACAGCTCGGCGACGGTGGCCGACAGCACGCCGGTCTCGCCCAGGCCGGGCAGCACCTGGCCGATGTAGCGGAGGAACGTGGGATTCGGCCCGATGACCAGCACGCCCTGGGACGCCAGCCGGGGACGTTCGTAGAGCAGATAGGCGGCGCGGTGCAGCGCCACCGCCGTCTTGCCGGTCCCGGGTCCGCCCTGCACCACCAGCACTCCGCGATGGTCGGAGCGGATGACCGCGTCCTGCTCGGCCCGCAGCGTCGCCACGATGTCGGGCATCCGTCCGGTACGCCCGGCGTTCAGCGCCGCGAGCAGCGCCGCCTCCCCGGCCAGGGTCCCGGTGTCGCCGTCCTCGCCGAGGGTCTCGTCGTCCACGCTCACCACGCGGCGTCCCCGGGTGAGGATGTGACGCCGCCGCCGCACGTCCCGCGGGGCGGCCGGGGTGGCCACGTAGAAGGGGCGGGCGGCGGGGGCGCGCCAGTCCACGAGCAGCGGGTCGCCGTCGCCGGACTCCGGCCACAGCCCGATCCTGCCGATGTAGCGCCGCTCGCCGCCGCCGAGGTCGAGGCGGCCGAAGCACAGCCGGTTCTCGGCCGCGTCGAGCCTGGCCAGCCTCCGGGTGTGCTCGCCGAAGGCGACGTCCCTTTCGGTGCGCGCCTGGGCCGTGCCGCCCGCGTCGTGCGACACCTCGGCCAGCCGGGCCCGCGTCTGGGCGCGCAGCGCGTCGAGCCGCCGGTAGAGCCGCGTCACGTACGCCTGCTCGTGCGCGATCTGGTCGGGGTGTTCCGGGTCTTGTGAGGTCACCGTCTTGTCGCCTTGTCCTGGGAGCGGTTTCCAAAGCCCGTCCAGCGTGCGGCGGCAAGTCAGAAAATATCAGTCTTGTTCTTGCGAGGCGCGTGAGCCGCCCGGCGTCGCGGCAGGTCAGAAGCCTGACAACTCATATCCGCGCCGGGCGGCCCTGCGCCGTCACCTGCCGTCGGCCGGCACCTCCAGCGTGCCGAGGCGGCGCGCGGGGTCGGACGCCATCTGGTCCAGCACCGCGCGGAACCCGCCGGCGACCCTCTCGGCCGTGCCGTGGTCGAGAAGACGCCGCTGGTACTGCAGGATCACCCGGCCGGCCTCGACCACCAGGGTCAGCGGGTAGCCGTTGCCGCCGATCGAGTCCACCCCGGTCACCTCGACTCCTCCCGCGCCCGCCTCCGCGTCGTCCTCGCGGTTCCACAGGTAGGACTGGAACGCCACGAGGGTGTCGAAGAGCGCGTCGAACCCCGCCGCCCGCTGGATCTCGCCCAGGCTGTGGTGGTGATGGTCCAGCAGCGCGATCTGCCTGCCCTGCAAGCCCGTCAGCAGCTCGGCCACCGTCGTGCCCGGCGCGCACCGCACGCGTACCGGGATGGTGTTGATGAACAGGCCCACCATCGCGTCCACCCCGGGCAGCGTCCCCGGCCTGCCGGAGACGACGGCGCCGAACACGACGTCCTCCCGCCCCGTCAGCGCCGAGACCAGCACGGCCCACGCCCCCTGCACCAGCGTGTTCAGCGTCACGCCCAGCTCGGCGCTCCGCCGGCCGTACGCCTGGACGTCCGCCGCGGACACCGGGAGCACGACCTCGCCGATGCCGCCTCCGCCGGCCGTGGCGTGCCGGGCGGTGAGCGACGGCAGCACGGTGGTGGGGCCGTCCAGCCCGGCGAGCTCCTCGGCCCACGCCTTGGCGCTCGCCGCACGGTCCTGACGGGACAGCCAGGCCAGGAAGTCGCGGTACGGCCGGGCGGGCGCCAGCGCGGCGGCGTCGCCGTCCGCCGCGTACAGCTTGACGAGGTCCCGCCCCAGCACGTGCTCCGACCAGCCGTCGACCAGCACATGGTGGACGGTGAGCACGAGCGCCGCGCGCCCCGGGCCCAGCCGGACCAGGGTCATGCGGAGCAGCGGCGCCGTGCCGGGCGCGAACCTGGCCGCCTCGTCCTCGGCGAGGAACCGCCGGAACGCCTCGTCCCGCGCCGCCTCGGCGAGGTCACCCAGATCCAGTTGCTTCCAGGGCAGTTCGACGCCGTCCACCACGATCTGCACGGTGTCGCCGAGCTCGTCCTCGACGAACGCGACCCGCAGGTTCGGGTGACGCTTCAGGAGTGCCTGAGCCGCGGCCCGCATCCGCGCCGCGTCCACCTCGCCGGACAGGTGGTAGACCGTCTGCAGGTGGTAGGCGTCGTGACCGCTGTCGTTCAGCATCGACTCGAACAGCATGCCGGCCTGCAACGGCGTAACCGGCCACACATCCGAAATATGCGGATAGTCCTGCCCCCAGTAGTCCATGTCCTCCTGGCTGACATCGACCAACGGCCCGGACCCGTCCGCGAGCCCGTCACCGCCCAGGTCGCCGTCATCCCCACGCGAGTTCCCGGCCGCCGTGTCGTTGAGGGGCACGCTCCCCACGGTCGCCTCTCCGGCGACCACGGCCGCGTCCCCGATGGCCCCGGGCTCCGTGTCCGTGACGCTCGCGGCCAGGTCGGCCAGGGTGCGCGACTGGAGTACCTGCTTGGCGGTGATGTGCAGGCCGGAGGCGCGGGCGCGGCCGGTGAGCTGGATCGCGCGGATGCTGTCGCCGCCGAGCGCGATGAACTCGTCGTCCAGCCCGACCCGCTCCACCTCCAGCACCTGCGCCAGTACCCGCGCCAAGGTCTTCTCCACCGCCGAGCGCGGCGCGCGATACCCCGCGTCCTTCCCGCCGAGCTGCGGGTCGGGTAACCCGCCGCGGTCCAGCTTGCCGTTGGGCGTCAACGGCAGACGTTCCATCACCACGAAAGCGGCGGGGACCATGAACGCCGGCAACCGGGTGGCCGCGTACGCCCGCAGGGTCTCGACGTCCACCTCGGTGCCGGGATCAGGGGCGGCGGTGGTCGCGGTGGCGGGGACGATGTAGGCCGCCAGGCGGCCCTGGCGGGCCATCACTGCGACCTGAGCCACCAACGGGTGGGCGCGCAGCACCGCCTCGATCTCGCCCAGCTCCACCCGGAGCCCGTTGATCTTGACCTGGAAATCCGCCCGCCCCAGTAACTCGACCAGCCCATCGGCCCCGAACCGCGCCACATCCCCGGTCCGGTACAGCCGCTCCCCCGCCACCGGCCCACACGACCAGTCGTCGACGAAACGCTCGGCGGTCTGCTCCGGCCGGCCCAGATACCCCCGCGCCAACCCCACCCCCGCCAGATACAGCTCCCCGGCCACACCTGGGGGCACCGGCTGCAGCAACCCGTCCAGGATGTACACCCGCTGATTGGCCATCGGCCGCCCGTAGGGAATGCTCCGCCAGCCCGGATCCACCCGATCCACCTCGAAGATCGTCGAATGGATCGACGCCTCGGTCGCCCCGCCCATCACCACGAACCGCACCTGCGCCGCCCAGGCCCGCACCCGGTCCGGTAACGACACCGGCACCCAATCCCCACCCAGCAACGCCAACCGCAACCCCACCCCGGAGCGCGGACCCGCCTGTTCGACGTGGTCGGCCAGCAGGCCGAGCAGCGCCGGGGCCGAGTTCCAGATGGTGATGTGCTCCCGGGTCACGAGATCGGCCCAGTGGGCGGGGTCCTTGGCGTGGGCGGCCCGCGGGATGACCACCCGGCCGCCCGCGATGGTCAGCCCCAGGAACTCGTACACCGACATGTCGAAACTCGGCGAGGACAACGCCAGCACCGCGTCCCACGGCCCCACCTGGAACCGCGTGTTCAGATCGGCCAGGTTGTTCATCACCCCCCGATGCCGCAACGCGATCGGCTTGGGCTCCCCCGTCGACCCGGAAGTATGGATGATGTAACACAAGTCCTCAGGACCAGAGGTGGGCCCCAGGTCGTCATCCGGCTGAGCGGCCAGTAACGCCGCGTCCCGATCCAGCAGCAACAACCGCCCGCCATCACCACCGGCACCCGCACGAGTCGGACGACCGGCGCCGTCCACGACGCCCGTACCCGCCGCTTCGGCGGTCGCACCGGCACCGGTGTCAGAGTCGTCGCCGGTGTCAGGCAGGTTGGCGGTCAGGCCTTCGCGGCTGATCATCACCGCACACGCGGTGCCGTTCACCATCGTGGCGATGCGCTGGGCAGGATAGTCCGGGTCCAACGGGACATACGCCCCGCCGGCCTTCAGCACCCCCAGAACCGCGACCAGCAGGTCCACCGAACGATCCAGGCACACCCCCACCCGCACATCCGGCCCCACACCACGCTCACGCAGATAACGGGCCAGACGGTTGGCCGCGGCGTTCACCTGCCGATAGCTGTGCCTGTCCTGGCCCTGCACCACCGCGACCGCATCAGGCGCACGCCGCACCTGCGCCTCGAACCCCTCGTGCAGACACACCTCAGACGGCAGGTCACAGGCGGTGGCATTCCATGCGACCAGCATCCGCTCCAGCTCGGCGTCGCCCAGCAACCGCAGCCGCGCCACCGCACGTTCCGGAGAACGCCACGCGTCCTCCACCAAGGTCGCCACATGCCCCAGCAGCCGCGCCGCCGTCCCGGCATCGAACAACCCCGGGTCGTACCAGAGCTCCACCGCCACGCCCCCGCGCGCACCGGAACCCGTACGAACCACCAGTTCCAGCTCATGCCCCGGCCCCGAGGCCACCGCCCCATCCCGCCCGGCGAACCGGATGGCCACCGGCCACCCCCCGGACCCGTCATCACCCTCGGCCGAGACGATGACCCGGCCACCACGCATCAGCTCACGCAGCGACGGCTCACCGGTCAACACGAACCCCACCCGCGCAGCCGACCCCGCGACCGCCGGATCGACACGCTCCACCGCTCCAGCGGAATCGGGAACAGTACGCCCCTCCTCCCCCGCACCCTCGGCGTCATCCCGGCGATGCAGAGCGACGTGATCCTGACCGGTATAGCGGGACAGCACGGCCGCGAAACCGGCCGTCAGCGCATCACGCCAGGACGCCCCTAAGAGCGAAATGTCCACACCGAGTTCGCCGCGCACCACGTCCGAACATCGGGGCGTCACGCCAGGACGGCGAGAGCGGTCGGTGGGCAAGAGCACCAGAGGCCAGGAGAACGGGGTGGTGTCCTGGCGGGTGTCGGTGGTCACTGGCCGGCTCCTCGTCCGTGACGGTCATCGCTTCCATCGAACGGCAGCGGATGCCGTACACACAATCTCCGCACGTCCGCGCGCACCGCGGCCGCCACCGCCGGATCGGTCCTGAACTCGGTGTCGGACGACGCGGTGGTGGCCGTGAGCACCGTGTGCACGAGGCGCGCGCATTCGCGCATCTCCCGCGGGCCCATGCCCCGCTGGGCCAGGATGTTGGTCCCGAGCCGCAGCCCGCTGGTCACCAGCGGCGGCCGGACGTCCCCGGGGACGCGGTTGCGGTTGGCGAGGATGCCGCATTCCTCCAGAGCGCGCTCGGCGACGACCCCGGTCAGCCCGCGCGGGGTGAGGTCGATCACGACCATGTGGTTGTCCGTGCCACCGGTCAGGACGTCGTACCCGAGCCCGGACAGCTCCTCGGCGAGCGTCCGCGCGTCCTCCACGATCAGCCGTGCCACCCGTCGGAACCCCGGGCCGGACGCGATCGCGAACGCGCGGGCCATCGCCGCGACCGTCGCGGGGCTCGGCGTCCCCTGCGACTGCGGGAAGACGGCCCGCTGCAACAGCCGGGCCAGCGGCGTGCGCCCGTCCGGCCCCGGGCACTCGTGCTCGCGCCCGCTGAGGATGAGCCCGCCCCGCGGCCCGGCGAGCTGCTTGTACGTGCTGGTCGTCGTGACGTGGGCGACGTCGATCGGGCTCGGGTGCTCTCCGGCGACCACCAGGCCGGCGAGATGCGAGATGTCCGCCAGCAGGTACGCCCCCACCGAGTCGGCGATCCCACGGAACCGCTCGAAGTCGATCACACGCGGATAGGCGCTGGCCCCGGCGATCATCACCTGAGGCCGATGCTCCGCGGCCAGTTCCGCCGCCTGGCCGTAGTCGATGAACCCGGAGCGATCCAGCCCATAGTGCACGGCACGGTAATGACGCCCGGTCACCGACGCCCGGGACCCATGGGTCAGATGCCCGCCGGAGTCCAGGTCGAGAGCCAGCAGCGTCCCTCCGGGCGGCAGCAGCGCCGCCAGCACCGCCAGGTTCGCCGACGAGCACGAATGCGGCTGCACGTTGGCGTACCGGGCGCCGAACAGCTCCTTGGCCCGCTCGACCGCCAGCGTCTCCACCTGGTCGAACTGTGCGGACCCGGGGTGGTACCGGGCGCCCGGATACCCCTCCACCGTCAGGTTGGACAGCACCGCCCCACCGGCCGCCAGCACCGACAGGTCCGCGACGCTGGCCGATGCGATCATCGCCAGCGTCATGGCCTGCTGGCCCGCCTCGGCGTCCAGCAGCCCGGCCAGTTCGGGGTCGTCGCGGCGCAGGGACTCCATGCCGATGCGCAGCAGCTCCGCCTGCTCGCTCACCGTCCCGATCAGGACGGCCGGCTCATCCTCCGCGGAACCGGCGTCCATGCGTGCGGTCTCCACCGCCGCGGTGTTCATCCGACCGGCCATCTCCGGCACCCCATCTCACACATTGAGAACGACATGGAAAGGCGAATAACATTCGGCCCGCCACCGCAGGAGAAGCTTACGTCGGGACCATTGGATCGCACGAGCCCGCCGCCGGAAAGTTCCCCGGAAATCCGCCCCCGCTTTCAGCAACGAGAACGCCCGGCATCCTCCCAGCTCAGCCCGGGTCCCCCAGCACAACAAAGACCACGAAACCGACGAATGTACAAATAACTTGCAGCCGGGAAGTCCCCCCTCGAATACAACGATGAGCCCGAGCCCCCATTATGCGCAATACCACGTAACCGAAATCGGGCCCCGTGTGCCGCCACCGCCGGGCACCGGGCGTCCGGCCGGCCGGAGGGCGCCGCGGCGGCGTACGGCCGTGACCGACGCGTTCCCCGCGTCACCGCGGATCATGGCGCCCGGGTCCGGCCGGTGTCCGTGGCCGCCTGGTCGCCACCCGTGCGCGCGCACACCGACCGGCTACCACCGACCTGACCACGAGGCCGAGCAGTCGACGCCACGTGCGGGCGTCACCGAAGAACCCCGGACGTGACAAGCATGTCGCCACGCCTTCCTAAAGCACTGAACGCCACGCGAAACTGGTGCAATATTCATACTCTCCTCATTATCGACACACCGGCAAAGGTCCAATCGGACACGTACTCCGGCGAACTCCATAGCGCCGAACGAGTCATTAGCCGGTATGTGAGAGTTCCTGGAACAGAGCAGGACGGCGGAGTACGGTGGCTGTCATGCCTGGAAAAGTGCATCTTGCTTTAGTGGCCGCGTTGACCGTGGGCGCGGCGGGTCTCGCTTTCGCCGGAACGGCCCAGGCGATGCTGGGTCAACCGGCGGCCGAGGCCATCATCAGGAATGTCGACGGTGCGAGCGTCGGCTCACTCCGCATCGAACACCGGGATTCCGGCACGCCCAGGATCACGGTAGCCGTCCGGGGCCTTCCCGCCGGATATCACGGCTTCCACATTCACACGACGGGCATCTGCGATCCCCGCTCGACCGACCCGAACACCGGCAGCCCGTTCTTCAGCGCGGGCGGCCACTTCAACCTCGGCACCGGCTCACACCCTGACCATTCCGGCGACCTGCCGCCTCTCCTGGTGGGCGCGGACGGCACCGGCAGCGCGTCCTTCCTCACCGACCGGTTCCGTGCCAAGCAGCTCCTCGACCCCGACGGCAGCGCCGTCATCATCCACGCCCGCCCCGACAACCAGGCCAACATCCCCGACCGCTACCGCGGCGCGGACGACAAGCCCGGCCCCGACGCCGACAGCCTGAAGACCGGCGACGCCGGCGCCCGTCTCGCCTGCGGCGTGATCAAGAACCGCTGACGCCATCCGTCCGGCAACGCGTTTCGACAGGTCGTGCCGCTCGATATCCCTCCTTCAATCGCGCCGACCTTCACGGATCCGTTCGCCACGACCACCGCCGAAATCGCCTCTTCAACGCCCTGACCTGTGGAGGCATAAATCCCAGCCTGGACAGTGCACAGGGCCCGCCCAGGTATCGAAGACCTCCACAGGTCGGCGGCGAGAACGCGAATCGATGCACCCGGAAAACCTCGGATCAAAAAGAGGAAATCGGCCCACGAGAGGCGTTCAGCGCGGGTTCGTCCAGGCTGGCACCCAGGTTCCGGGTGCGTCGTGGCCGGGCGCCGTGGTGGCGAGGTGGGTGCGGAGGGTGGCCAGGGCGGGGTGGGGAGCGTCGCGGCGCCACAGGAGCGAGTGCGGGTAGACCGGCGTGGGGTCGGTCACCGGGATGCGGCGCAGGCCGTGGCCGGCGGGCCAGACGAGGCGGGTGTGCTCGCCCATGAAGGTGGCCAGGGCGGGGGTGTCGGCGATGGTGTCGAGGAGCGCGTCGGAGCCGAAGTTGGGGCCGGTCGCCTCGATGGTGAGGCCGAACTCGGCGACCAGGTCGTCGTAGTAGGCGGTCCACTCGGTTCCGGGGGCGAGGCCGGGCATCCAGATCCGGTGCCCGGCGAGCTGGGTCAGGGTCACCGAGCGGGCGGACGCCAGCGCGTGGGCGGGGCCGGTGAGGAGCTGGAGCGGCTCGTCGAACACCCGGGCGGCCTCGATGTCCTCGGGAAGAGGCCGGCCGGGCACGGTGACGGCGCGGAAGGACGCGTCGATCACACCGGACCGGATGGCGGCGACGGCCGTCTCGATGTCGAACAGCATCACCACGTCGAGCTCGACCTCGGGATGCGCGCGGTGGAAGCCGCGCAGCAGGCCCGACGCCGCGCTGCGTGAGGCGATCATGTCGACGCGCAGCGGACGGCTGCCGGTGCGGACGGACGCGACCGCGCGCTCGGCGACCCGCAGCAGTTCGCGGGCGTGGGGCAGGAACGCCTGCCCGTCGATGGTGAGCTCGGCGCCGCGCGGAGTGCGGGTGAACAGCCGGACGCCTAGATCACGCTCCAGCGCGGCGACGCGCTTGGAGACGGCCTGCTGGGTGACCGCCAGCTCGGCGGCGGCCACCTGGAACTGCCCCGCCTCGGCGGCGGCGACGAAGGTCCGGACGGTGTCGAGGTCCATGCGGACACCCTAGAGATACAACCATCGGTTGTGCCTAGGTGGCCTCCCAGTTGTTTGATCCCCTGATAAGGCGCGCGCTTTGATGCTTCCGATCGCGGATCGGTTGTACGGGCGAGCGACGGGGAGCGTCGGGCATGCGGAGCGGCGGGCATCGGTTGAGGCGGCGGCTCCGAGGGCTCTGGGGAGCATCGGGCATGCGGAGCGGGCACCGGTTGGGGCGGCGGTTCGGGTGGCTCTGGGGGGCGTACGCGACCAGCGCGCTCGGCACGTGGCTCGCCTTCGGCGCGTTCCCGCTGATCGCCATCCAGGTGTTGCACGCCGAGCCGGCGGAGGTCGCGGCGTTGTCCTCCGTGGGCGCGGCGGTCGGCGCGGCCGTGGCGGTGCCGCTCGGCCCGTGGGTGGAGTTCCGCCGCAAGCGGCCGGTACTGATCGGGATGGACCTGGCGCGCTTCGCCGCGCTGCTGACGATCCCCGCCGCGTTCGCGCTCGGCGCGCTCTCCTTCGTGCAACTCCTGCTGGTCTCGGTCGTCGTCGCGGCGGCCGACATCACCTTCCGCGCCGCCTCCGGCGCGTACCTGAAGACGCTGCTGCCCGCCGAGGACCTGCTCGTCGCCAACGCCCGGTTCGAGTCCACGTCCTGGACGACCACGATCATCGGACCACCACTGGGCGGCGCCGCGATCGGCCTCCTCGGCCCGGTGGTGACGGTGGCGGCCGACGCGCTCAGCTACCTGCTCTCAGCCCTGGGCATCCGCGCGATGGGCGGCCAGGAGCCACCGCCCCAGCGCCGGGAGGTCCCGCACATGCGAGCCGAGGGGAAGAAACCGTCCACCACCCGAGGCGCGGCCCGGGAGTCCTCGCGCATGCGGCCCCCCGGATGGAGCGGTTCAAGAGCGGCGCCGAACGCGCCCTCGCCCAGGCGTTGCAGGAGACGGGGGGACCTGCTCGACGGCTGGCGGTACATTCTCGCCGACGCGACGCTGCGTCCGCTGTTCTTCAACACCGCCCTGTTCAACGGCCTGGTGATGGCCACCGACGCGCTGCTGGCCGTCCTGATGCTCGGCCGGCTCGGCTTCACGCCATGGCAGTACGGCCTCGCCTTCGCCGCGCCCGCGATCGGCGGACTGTTCGGTTCGCGACTGGCCCGGCCCCTCGTCACCCGTTTCGGACAGCACCGCGTCCTGGTCATGTCCGGAACACTGCGCGCCCTCTGGCCCGTCGGCCTGGCCTTCCTGGGCCCGGGCACCGGGGGCCTGCTGCTGGTGATGACCGTCGAACTCGGCCTCATCTTCTGCTGCGCGGTCTTCAACCCCGTCTACGCCACCTACCGCCTCGAACGCAGCGCGCCCGACCGGATCGCCCGCACGCTATCCGCGTGGGCCGTAACGACAAAGGCCACGACCGCACTCCTGACGGCCATCTGGGGCGTCCTGGGCACCCTGCTGGGCCCCCGCACAGCCATCGCCCTGGCCGGCGCACTCCTGCTGGCGACCCCCCTCCTACTCCCCCGACGCACACCGGCACCCCTCGCCGACCCGGACCCGGACCCGGACTCGGAGCCGGAACCGGCTCAGGGCGCCCTCATCACCCACGGAGAGAAATGACCGTCACGCCCCCAGCGTTGAACCCCCGGACGACCGCACTGCTCGTCATGGACTACCAACAGGGAATCCTGGCCTCGCTCCCTCACCTGGCCGACCCCGAAGCGCTGCCGTCCCGGGTGGCCGGCGCCATCGCCGACATGCGCGCCCACGGCGCCACCATCGCCCACGTGCGAGTCGGCTTCACCGAAGCCGACTGGACGGCGATCCCCCCGGCCAACAAGACCTTCTCCTTCTTCGGCCGGCAACGCCTCCTGCACCACGCGGACCCCGCCACAGACTTCCACCCTCGACTGGTCCCCGAGCCCGGCGACATCACCGTCCGCAAGACCCGCTACGGCGCCCTGTCCACGACAGACCTGGATCAGCGCCTACGGTCTCGCGGCATCACCACCCTGGTCCTCGCCGGCCTCACCACCAGCGGCGTCGTCCTGTCCACCGTCACCGACGCCGCCGACCGCGACTACCAGCTCTACGTCCTCTCCGACGGCGTCACCGACCCAGCCCCCCAGGCCCACCAAACTCTGATGACCACCGTCTTCCCAAGACTGGCCCACATCATCGACACCACCGACCTGCGCTCGCTGCTGCACGAGAGCCATCCCGATCGGGCGTAGCCGAAGATCCAACAAGTGGTCAGTGGGTGGGCACGGAAGCCCTGACAGTAAAGAACCCCAGGTCAGAAGTTATGACCTGGGGTTTACAAACTGGAGCCGCCCAAGGGAATCGACCCTTGACCTACGCATTACGAGGGGCACGCGAACAAGCTCCTTAGCGTCTACCTGCACCAACGCCCCAACTCGCTACTCGCGACGCACTGAAAACACAGGCCGTTACTCAATACCCGGTCCACGAGTCGGTCCACAACTCCTCCGGCGGTATGGCACTCGGGCGTACCCGCACCGGGCATGTCGCCCCTCCAGCTCTCAGCAACTCATGGGCTCTGGGGTGGCGTGAGGCTGTCGCATGTCCTCAGACGCGATCGGAACGGACACCCTCGACGCTCTGACGATTTTGGTCGCCACGGAACAGAACGGAGGCCCGGGGCGTCTGCGGAGGGTGGAGTACCGGGCGCAGTACATCACGCGGCCTGCCGGTACATGTCTATGTCGTCTCGGCGGTGTACCTTCACATCTCGGAGATGAGCTTGCGCTTCGACGAGGTACCAGCTAGCCTCTCGGAGGCATGGATGGACGGAGACAAGATTTAGACGCAATGACGCGAGATCGGGTAGTGCTACATGAGCGCGAGTGTAGAGTGCGGGATTACTACGCTTCGGAACTGGCCCAGCACCGTCCAGGCGAGCTGCTTATCGCCCGGGAGAACGGTTACGACGGCACGGCCGTGCGCGCGGATATGCGCACGATCGATCGGAGCAACGTCACTCGCCTGTGGGAGTTCAAGATCAGTGCGAGTTACGAGGCGCTTGGGCAGATCCTGGTCTACGTGGCCATGGCGCGCCGGGCTGAGGAAGCTGCCGGCAGCGACTGTTTAATCCGTGGCGTCATCGCAGCGTTCAATTTCCAACCTGAGATCGTCTACACCGTTGAAAGGTTGAACCTTTCGATCGAGCTAGTCGCTCTGCCGCCCGTCCTTGCCCACGGAGGTGGCATCCCGACCTTTGCAGAACCCACATCGATTCCCGTGATTCCAGGCCAGTCCGGGCTGCTCGCCTCGACGGGCACCGAGCCCTACCAGCAGGAGACGCCATGAGTACGCCGTTCATCAGCCAGCAGAAGCTGATCAACACCGACGACATCCCCGAGGACGCGAGATACGGGGGCCTGCGCATTCTGCGTGTCAGCTCTGACGCGGAGGTACGCGACAACTTTGAGCAGCATCGCTACCGCTTCCAGCATGAGAGTGAGAAGCGGCACGCTATTCGCGGCACGCTGTGCCTAAAAGGTGCGGCGGAGGGATATCGCATCTGCGTCACAGTCCATCCCAGCCTGCGGCAGTTTACGGACCTCGTAAGGTATAATCCTTCCGATCCGCCACGCGCTGTCGACTTCGAGGCCAACGGCATGAAGGCCGCCCACATCAAGACGCAGAGCGACTTCAAGGGCGCAAAGGCTGCCAACCGTGGTGACTTCAGCCGGTACATATTGGAGGCGGTCCGCGGTGAGCGGGTTGCATACCTTCCTACCGTCACAGGTTGGCAGTCGGTTGAGGAGTTTGAGGAGGACCCTCAGCCCATTTTCGTCGCGTTCGATGAAGCGAACCCGGCGGCCATCTACGGCGAGATCTACCTGCCCAAGCGGCCCATCATGCAGGCCGACGGACAGACCCAGACCGCTGCCCTATTCGAGGCAGCGCAGAATCGTCTCGCTCTCCAGAGCGGTGCACTTGACACCTTCTTCGTGACACTTGAGGTCGAACTAAAGGTTGACGTCGACGCGGCGGCCCAGAGTTTCGCAGATCGCAATGGGCGCGGCACGAAGAAGAACACCAACTTGGTGGCGACCTTCGACACCTCGTCCGCCCTGGCCAAGCTGCGCAACCAGGCAGTCAAGGGCACCATCTTCGAGAACCGCGTCGCCGATGGCCGCAGTACGGGAGCCACGCTCACCGCGGTGCAAAATATCGTCGACGCATCGACACTCGAGCAGATGCTGCTCAATGTTATCTCCCACGGCAACCGTAAGCGGGAACACATCAAGCACCACCACATCGAGGCGGTGCTGCCGTACTGCCGCGAGTTCCTGCAGACGTTGGAAGGTCAATTCGGCGGCGCCTGGAGCGACACCAATCAGGCCGACACCTACCGACGACTGTACGTCCATGGATGGGCATTCGCCCTCAAGGCCCTCGCTTTGGCCTATAATCAGGTGCAGCGCGACAAACTCGGGCCGATCATGGATGCGATGCAGAAGGAGACTGCAACCGGAGACGACACGACTGAGCAATTGGTGAAAAGGTTCACCAAGATCATCACGGAACAATCGGTGCCTACTCCGGCAGTGTCCTTTGATGAGTTTAAGCAGCGCCTGGCTGCCATCGACTGGCGGCGTGACCGCCGGCATTGGATTCGGATCACAGGTTGCCTGCAGGAGAAAAACGGCACCAAGAAGACGGTGAAGCTGAAGAGCACTGGGGAGACCGTCGTCGCAGCGGCAGCTTCGAATACCCCGGCGCACATCAGCCAGGTCGCGAACAAGATCCTTTCCGACACCTGGACCGAACTCACTAGTGGCGAATCCGAGCCCATCAACTAGATACCCACGCCCCGGTCGGCGCTGATCTAGTGGCCGTCAACCCTTAGTCCGCAGCCTTGCTGTACCTGAGGGCCGACGCCGCGGCACGAGCAGGTCGGTTGGCCTACGCCATCTTGAATGGCACGCTCATTCCGATCGACCGCCTCGCCGACGAGCGGCCGCACTACAGCGGAAACACAAGCAGCACGGGATGAACGTGCAACTGCTTGGCCGATCCGGCGGGCTGGACGTTCATGAAGTGACTGAGGCGCGTTTCTGAAGTGGTAGGGCAGATAGGCCGAGGTCAGCGGATGGTCTAGCCTGAAGGTGACCTTGAGTTTCGGATACATCACCTCAAAGCATGCGATGACCGGATAGCATGATCCAACAGCATTGAAGGATCGGTGACCTATGCTATACAAACAATTCAGATTCAAGAACTATAAAGGAATACAGGATCTAACGCTCCCTTTAAATCAAGGGGTTACGACACTTATCGGCTTGAATGAGAGCGGAAAGACGACCATACTCGAAGCTATCTTTTGCTTCTCTCGGGGCGCAAAAAACGTCGAGGACATCAATCCCAGCATAGCCTTGCGTCGAAGTGTTGAGTCATGGATCCCCGTCTCTCGGCGTGCGAATTTCAATGACGTGATATCGATATCTGCCGTTGTGACTCTCGACGAAAAAGATAAGCAGGAGATAAGGCACTTTGCGCTAGAGAAGTACGACCTACGGCTCACAAACGTGCCGTCTGAGATTTCTATTGAGGAGCGATACAACTTCGAAAACTCGCGCTATGCGCCAATAAAGGCCGCCCGCGTACCCCGCGCAATTTGGAGTATCCAAATAGCCGGCACGAAAGGGAGGCAGCGGAAACCGCGCACCTACGGCGCAAAAGAGAAGGAGTGGCAAGGAATAGTCCGGCATGTACAGGAAAGACTGCCCAAGATCTGGTATTTTCCAGACTTTTTATTTGAACTGCCAGAGCGCTTCGTACTTTCAGACGCTAGAGCGGTCAATGCCAACGCTGCGTTACGTGATGTAGTCACCTCTACCGGCACAGTAGTGCGACACAACAGAGAGCATGCCCGAAATAGGTTGTACCGGGAGATATTCGAAAACATCACCGTGCGACTCGGATATGGGGCAACACTAGAGACTCATGTGGTGAGGCGTCTCCAGTCAGGAGATAAAGCAGATCGTCGAAGTTTGAATGCAATACTTCTTGACATGGGTCGCCTGATAACCGAAACGGTGTTTGGCGGATGGAATCGAATTCTTGGGCGGCCCCCCATGGCCCAGGAAGTCCAGATCGATGCCGAATTGGAAGCTGATGGAACACCTTTTCTCGAACTGAAGATTAAGGACGCCGACGGCTATCACGATCTCTCTGAGCGAAGTCTAGGATTTCGCTGGTTCTTCATGTTTCTCCTGATGACGTCCTTTCAGAGCACTTCAGACTCAGAGCCGAAGCCACTCATATTGCTTGATGAACCTGCTTCGAACCTGCACTCAAGCGCTCAGGCTGAGCTCCTGAAGAGTTTTGAGAAGCTGATCGAAAATTGCAGTCTTATCTATAGCACGCACAGTCATCACCTGATCAACGTTCGTTGGCTCGATTCGGCTTACGTAGTAAAAAATAGCGCTCTCGGTTCGGCTGATTTTTCGGCGTACCTCTCTGCGAAGGCAAGTGAGCGTAGCTCAATTTCCGCGATCAAGTACAAGAAATTTGTCAGCGAAAATCCTGGCCAGACATCGTACGTTCAACCAGTTCTCGACATCCTGCATTATCGGCCATCCGTCCTTGAGCCCGTGCCGGAAGTGATTCTTGTTGAAGGTAAGTCGGACTTCTATGCGCTTCGCTACATGAATGAAATTATTGGCATCGGATCGGACCTCAAGATGGTGCCTGGTGGAGGAGCGGGCTCTCTGGATGCGCTTATTAGACTGCATATCGGGTGGGGGAAAAGCTTCCTAGTGTTGCTTGATGGTGACGCTGAAGGAAAGAAGCAGTATGAGCGCTATGAGCGCGAGTTTGGCACCCTCGTCGCCGATCGATGTATCATGCTGCCCCATGCATGCGGCGATGAGCAGATCCGAGAACTAGAAGATCTTTTCTCTAAGAGAGATAAGGCGGAGGTTGTCTCCGCGATATTCCCTGACGCAGATGTATCTCACAGGGTCTCCAAGAAGAATCTACAGCATTCGCTCATGGAACTTTATGCCCGCAAGGACAAAGTCGCGATCGAGTCGACGACGGTGGAGCATTTTAAAAATTTGTTCGACAAGCTCGAGCGAATCATGGCGGGCCTCTAATAAGAAACATGATTGCGTGATCGCCGCAGTAGTTGGGTTCTCCCATTCTGTGGTGAGTTTCTCCTAGCTAGCAACGTGGTCGGATATACAGCATGAGGTGGCTCGGGGGACCGGGGCTGAGACATCCGATGGGAGGGACGTGTCAAGTCGGTCCGGAGTGACCGCCGACGCGTATGGCGGTTTGTGGGCATGGCGGGGTGCGCGTCGGTGGTTGCTCCGGCGCGCAGGGGGTCTGGGGCTGCGAAGCCCTCAGCGGCATCGGCGGTCAGCCTCAGGCCGCTGCGGGCTGCTGGGCCGTGGGGAAGGCTGTGTGTTCTTGGTAGGTCTGGCGAGTGGTCAGGCAGTGGACAGGCAGCCCAGGAAGCGGTTGTAGAGGTGGCGTAGGGCGGTGGCGTGGCGGTCGCCCTGGTGTTTGCGCCGGTCGTAGTGGGCGCGGGCGCCAGGTGAGGCGGTGAGCGCGGCGAATGCCCACACATAGCCCACGGCGGCCAGGCGGCGGTTCTTCACCCGGCGGTGGGTCACGGCGTGGTGGCGTCCGCTGGATCGGGTGGTGGGGGCTGCGCCGACGTAGGCCTTGAGCGCTCGGGCGTGTCGGCGAAGCGGCTGCGGTCGTCACCGATTTCGCCGAGCAGCCGGGCGCCGGCTAGGTCCGCAAGGCCGGGGAAACTGGTGATGATGGCGTAGTCGGGCTGGAAGCGGAACGCCGAGACCGCCGCTTGGTGCAGGGCAGCGGCAGAAGCACAGGTGGCGTCGAGAACGGCCAGCAGGGCTGAGGCCTGGTGGCCGAATGCTTCTTCAACGGCAGCGGGCTGGCGCAGGTGCTCGGCGCGCAGCCCGGGTGTGGATCTTCTCGGTCCAGGTGTCGAGGTGGTGGACGCGTCCGCTGCGTTTGAGGGCGGCGCGGATCTGCGGCCGGGTCAGCTTGGCGGCTGTGGCGGGGGTGGGGGCGATGGCCAAGATGGCGCGTGCTTCCCGGCAGGTCACCCCGCCGTCTTGGCCGGCGAACAGCTGAAGGAACGCCGGGTAGTACTCGCGCAGCATCGAGCGCAGCTCATTGCCGGTGCGGTGCCTCCGCCACACGGCGTCCTGCTGGGCGCGGGCCAGCACCGCCAAGCCTGGGCCTGCTGGCTGTCGGCCGGGAGCGGCCGGTGCAGGGGCCATGTCGGTGCGCAGATGCCGGCCAGCACGATGGCGTCCTGGCGGTCGGACTTCTTGCGAGAGACCGCGTGCCGTTCCCGGTAGCGGGACGCGCTGATCGGGTTGATGGCGAACACCGGACGCCCGGAGGCACGCAGGCAGGCCACCACCAGCAGGCCGCGGGTCGTTTCGATCGCGACCGGGATCATGTTTTCTGGGTCGTCGCCGGCTTGGGCGAGCATGTCCAGCAGTTGCTGGGAGCCCTGTACGCTCTCGGTGATCCGCCGCTGCGCGATCACCTTCCCACTCTCATCCACCAGCGCCATGTCGTGGTGGTGCTCGGCCCAGTCGATTCCGCAGAAGACTCCCACGCCTCTCCTCCGCTGATCCGGTCATCTGTGTCCGTGGCGGAGTCACCCGGCGCCCTAATGACAAGACTCGAAGGGCCTACCATCCGATCAGCCGTTCGTGACCCCAGCAACCCGCACAGGCCCCGGTCTTGCTTCAGAGCTCAAAGCTCACCAACGAATAGAAGGGGTACTCCCTGTGCAGACGGGCTCAGACCACGAACTATCAGTGCGGGCACGCCCCTGTCCGGCCGTTCGAGGCAACAGCGCCAGTCTCAGCAAGAAGGACTCGAAGTACCGGGTACGAAGAAGGCATCCACGACCCCGACCAGAACAGGGAACGCGCCCGCACCGCCATTAGGTACGAAGTCCCTGGCCTTCGATCGCCCCCGGCCCGTGTGATGGCCAGCCATAGCATGGCGATCGTCGTGCTGCATGGGGTGCGGCTTGGTTCGGCGGGCGCTCGGTGCGGCGGGCGGCCCGCGTTCCCGCCGCCGGCCGGGACCGGCGCCCACGCTGCACGCCCGCGGGCGGAGCGGGCGGCGGGCCGTGCGGCGGCGCGGAACACTGCCGCGTTGATCCCTACCACCGGAGCACAATTCGGCAGAGAGGTGCGCCACCTGGCGCAGGGGCATTTCCTCGTCCCTACCCCGACTTCACTAGGCTGCTTATGCACTCCTCGGGCGGCGGTTTTGCGCGAACTCTTGCAGGTAGGCAGAAGCGGTCGGTTCGTCGAGGTCGGCTTTAGGGGCGAGGTCAGTGGCGAGTTGGCTGAGGGCGTCGAGGTCGACGGTGGGGATCTCGTTGAACAGTTCCCATAGGCGTTCGCGTTTGCGGAGTTCGGTGAGTTGGCTGGAGAGCATGGCGGCGGCCTGTTGATCGGCCGGGCGGACGAACTGGGCGTAGAACCGCAGCGTGGTGACACCGCCCCCGGCGTGGCCCAGGCGGCCGGCGACGGTCCGCAGGTCGATGCCGTTGGACAGCAGCTGCGTCGCCGAATAGTGGCGGAGCTCCTTGAGTGAACTGCGGATGCCGGCCGCGCGGGCGTGGCGCTCGTACTTGTGGGTGATGGTGTCGGGATTCCAGGGCTTCAGGCTCGCGGGGTCAGGGGAGAACACGAAGGCGTCCTCGGCGAGCTCAACGTCCGCAGCATCGAGCGCGGCCTGGCGGCGGCGGAGATGTTCTTGCAGCAGCTCGCAGGTGAGCGGGTCCAGGGACAAGCGCCGGCCTTCGCCGGTCTTGGTGTCTTCTCGATCTGCTGGCCGGCTTTCACCAGGTAGTTGCGCGTGATGCGGATCTCCTGGGCCTCGAAGTCGATGCGGTGCCGCCGGAGGTCGACTAGCTCGCCCCGGCGGGCGCCGGTCGTGGTGGCCAGCCAGACGAACAGCGCGAACTCCGCGTCCGCTGTCCACAGCTCGTTGAGCAGTCGTGCGGCTTGCTTGGGGCTGGGCGGTTCGGGTTCGCGTTTCTTGGGCGGAGGTGGTGAGGCCTTCTCCGCGGGGTTGCGGTCAAGCCACTCGTACCGCACGGCGAGGTTGAGCGCCGCCGAGATGATCGTGTGGATGCGGAGGATCGAGCCGGCGGCCATCGGCTTGCAGCGGTGCGGCGTGCACCGCTTGTCGCAGGCGTGTTGCCGCGGGGTGCGGTGATCCTTGAGCGGCCCGCACCGGCCGTCACAGACGTGCTCACCGTCGCTGTGGTGCTCGACCTTCGGCAGTCGTTCGCACAGCCTGGAGCATCGCTTCAGGTGGCTGTACAGCGAATCGAGCATGTCCGCCCGCAGCTTGCCGATCTTTACATGTCCCAGGACAGGGCGGATGGTACGGCGGATGTAGCCCTCGTGGGCCTCGCGGGTCGACACCTCCAGGTCGGCGACTTCGAGGTAGCGCGAGAGGACATAGTCGAGAGTGGCCGACTCTTTCGGCTCGCGTTCGGCCTCGGCTCGGCATCACGCAGAAGCTTGGCGAGCGTCTCCAGCGCCTCGATCTCGGTCTTGACGGTCTTGCGGTAGCGGCGCTCTTTCCCTGTCGTGGGGTCGGTGCCGGCGTACACCTTCATGCGGAAGCTACCGCTGGGGAGCTGCTCGACATGGCCCTTCGCGCGGCCGGATTCGCCCTTCGCCATGGCCGCAAGGTAGCCCTTGAAGTGCCTCTCGGTCCACGACTCGGTCCACGATCGATGATCAGGCATCAGCGGTATCGGGCGGTAAGGATCGCAGGCACGAAGAAGCCCCAGGTCAGAAATGGTGACCTAGGGCTTCCGGTGGGAGCCGCCTAAGGGAATCGAACCCTTGACCTACGCATTACGAGTGCGTCGCTCTGGCCGACTGAGCTAAGGCGGCGTGCTGCGGGGGCCCGTAGCGTGTGGAAGTCTACAGGTTTTCGGTGGTTCTTGCGCCAGGGTGGTCAGGTGACCTTGGGGCAGAGGGTGCCGGAGCGGGGGGGCTCCAGGGAGATCAGGTAGCGGTCCACGGCCTCGTCGACGCAGGTGGAACCGGTTCGGTAGGCGGTGTGGCCGTCGCCGTCGTAGCTGAGGAGTACGCCGGAGGAAAGCTCCGAGGCCAGGGACTTGGCCCACTGGTAGGGGGTGGCGGGGTCGCGCTCGGTGCCGACGACGACGATGGGCGGTGCGCCGGCGGCCTTGAGGGGGCGGTCGGAGGCGGCGGACTTGACGGGCCAGTAGTCGCAGGGGAGCGAGCCCCACATGACGTACGCGCCGAAGTGCGGCGATTCCCGCTGCGCGGTCTTGGCGGCCTCCTCGTAGGCGGCGATCTTGTGCGGGTAGGGGTGGTCGACGCAGTTGACGGCCATGTTGGCCTCGGTCTGGTTGGAGTAGGTGCCGTCGGGGCGGCGGTCGACGATGAGGTCGGCCAGCTTCAGCAGCGTGGTGCCGTCGCCGCGGAAGCCCTGGCCGAGCGCGGCTCTGAGGACGGGCCAGGTGGCCTTGTCGTAGAGGGCGGCGAGGATGCCGAGGGTGGCCCAGGACTCGGTGATGCTGCGCCCGTCGCCGGTGGCGTTGCGCAGCGGGTGCTGGTCGGTGGTCTTGAGGAACTGTGACAGCCGCCCGAGCGCCGCGTCGGTGTTCTTCTCCGGGAACGGGCAGTTCTGCTGGGTGAAGCAGTCGGAGAGGAAGGAGCGGAAGGCGACCTCGAAGCCGTGCGCCTGGGCGGCGTTCACCGTGGGGACGGGCGGCAGGGCGGGGTCGATGGCGCCGTCGAGGACGAGCGCGCGGATCCTCTTCGGGAACAGGTCGGCGTACACGGCGCCCAGGTAGGTGCCGTACGACTTGCCGAGGTAGGTGATGCCCTGATCACCGAGCGCGGCGCGCAGGACGTCCATGTCGCGGGCGGCGTCGTGGGTGCCGACGTGCGGCAGCAGCTTGGCCGAATGCGCCTCGCACCCTTCGGCGAACTGCTTGCCGCCCCGGGCGAGCGCGCTCACCTCGGAGGGGTCGTCGGGAGTGCCGTCCAGGCCGATGAACACGTCGAGTTCGCGCCCGCTGAGGCAGCGGACGGGCGTGGACTTGCCGACGCCGCGCGGGTCGAAGCCCACGGTGTCGAACCGGGCGAGGACGGCGGGGCTGAGGACGGTGCGGGCGGCGCGCGCGTACTCGATGCCGGAACCTCCGGGGCCGCCGGGGTTGAGGATGATGGAGCCGATGCGCCGGTTGCCGCCGGCGGGCAGCTTGATCAGGCTGAGCTGGATGCGCTCGCCTCCGGGGTCGGCGTAGTCGAGGGGGACGGTGAGCTTGCCGCACTGGAACTTCTCCTGGCACGGCGTCCAGGTGATCTTCTGCGTGTAGAACGGCGCGAGGGCGGCGGAGGGGGCCTGGGTGGCCGACTGCGCGGCACGGGCCGGTGGGTCGCCGGGCGAGGATCCGTCCGACGGCTGTTGCGCGTCCCCCTGGGCCGAGCACGCCGTGGCGAGCGACACCGCCGCGAGCAGGGCGGCGGCCGTGTGGCCAACGCCGGAGAAGCGCCTCATGCGCCGACCACCTGTCCCCCGTTTGACAGAACCGCCGGCGTGACGATCACCAGGCGGGCGGTTAGGTTGTACCCCACCTACCTGCGGTTTCATTCCTCATCTGATCGTTCGCCACCGTAGCGCTCGTCATGCTGCCTGCGCGGGGAGCACACACTGGCGCGGGAGCACGCGCACCTGCGGCCGCCGTCGTTGAGCCGGACGATCACCGAGTCGGACGGCACGTTGTGGCCGACGACGGTGCCGGCCCCCTCGGGGGTGTCGACGGCGGCGCCGGTGCGCGGGGCGGAGGCGCGGAACTCCTGGTACAGCGGGTGCTCGTATTTGAGGCAGCACATCAGCCTGCCGCACGCGCCGGCGATGCGCAGGGGGTTGACCGGGAGGTCCTGGTCCTTGGCCATGCGGACGGAGACCGGCTCGAAGTCCTTGAGGAAGGTCGCGCAGCACAGGTCGCGTCCGCAGGGGCCGATGCCGCCCTGCAGCCGGGCCTCGTCGCGCGGCCCGATCTGCCGCAGCTCGACGCGGGCCCGCAGGTTGCGGGCGAGGTCGCGGACCAGGGCGCGGAAGTCCACGCGGTGCGGCGCGGAGAAGTACACCGTGTAGACGTTGTCGGCGTCCAGGTAGTCGACTCCGACGATCTTCATGGGGAGTTCGTGCCGCTTGATCAGCCGCTTGGAGACGCTGCGCGCCTCGGCCCTGCGCCTGCGGTTGGACTCGTCGCGGTCGAGGTGCTCGTCGCCCGCGATGCCGGCGCACACCGGCAGCCCGTCGATCTCGTCGCTGACCCACGCCGGCGCCCAGACGCATTCGGCGACCTCGGGGCCGGAGTCGGTCGGCACGAGCACCTTGTCCCCGACCTTGGGGCTGTGGCCTCCGGGGTCGAGGTAGTACAGCCTTCCGTAGCGAGTAAAGCTCACGGCCATGATCATTCCCATGGAACCCTCCGCCTTCTCGCCGGTACGGCTCACGGCCGCGCGGCCTCGCACCCCCGCGCCGGCACGGACGTCACGCGACCATGCCGACACGGTTTCTGGCCACATTACGCGCCGCCCGCTTGGGCTGAGCAATACGTCCCGGTGACCTGTGATCGGCCTCTCGGTCTCCAGGGGGACGACGTCGCGCACGGCCGGGGGTGGGTTCCCCGGCCGTGCGCGTTCAGCTGGTGGTCACCAGGCGACGGCCGGGTAGCCGTAGCCGTCCCGGGTCAGGAGGGGGCGATAGCCGGAGGCGGAGACGGACGCGATCTCGTGGCCGCGCCGGACGAGGAAGTGCTCGTAGGCGCCGTCCGCGTCGAGCAGCGTCATTCCTCCCTTCCCGTCCTGGTAGACGGTGTCCAGCAGCCGCCCGTCCACGGCGTCGAACCGGACGATCGCGGTGGCGGACGGCTCGACCGCGGCCCTGTCTCCCTGGAACGTCCTGGCGACGCGGCCGAGTGCGGCGATGATCCGGCCGCCGTCGGCGTCGAGCTGGAACCCCTGCAGGCCGCCGGGCAGCCTGGCGTCGCCGACCGCCGGCGTGACCTTTCTGCTGCCGCCCAGGTCCGCACCCGGGAGGCTCGTGTCCAGCAGGTACAGCTCAGGGCGGAAAGGCAGGGTCTCAATCCTGCCCACGGGGGTGGGCGCGGGAGCCTCGGTGGGCGGCACGTCCTGCGGTGCCGGCGGGGCGTCCGGGGCCGGCGTCCCCGCCGTCGGCGCGGGCGAGCCCTCGGGGGGTCTCGGCCGGACGGGTGTGGCGAGGGGTGCCGGGGTGAGGTCCTGGTAGGCGACGTACCGTCCGTCGCCGCTGATCGCCACGCGTCCCACCGGCGGGTCGCCGGCGCCCGTCCACGTGCGGGTCTGTCCGGTCGCGGTGTCGGCGACGACGAGCCCGGCGGCGCGGTCGGTGGGGCCGCACCGCGCCAGGCCGTACGCGAGCCTGCCGCCGTCCTCGCTCGCCGCCAGGGACGTGGTCCGCGTGCCCTCCGGGATCGAGAAGGCGAGCCGGTCGAGCGTCGCGCCGCCGGAGGAGCCCTCCACGGTGAGCCGGTAGAAGTGGCCGCCGCAGCCGGTGGCGGTGGTGATGGTGCGGAGGTAGAAGTGCCGGTCGTCGCCGGCCGCGGCCGCGTCCGTGAACGACTCGCCCTCGGGAGCCGGGACGCGGGCCGCGACCCCGCCGTCCGCCTCGCGCCGCACGGTCAGCTCGCCGGACAAGGCGCGGACGAAGAACTCGGGCGTCCCGGCGGACCCGGTGGCCGCGAGGCGGGCGCCGCCTCCGAAGACGACCGTGCCCGTGGCGACGGCGGCGACCACCGACGCCGCGGCCACGGCCGGGATGAGCCAGGGCCTCCGCGCCCGGGCCCTGGCCGGCCGCAGGGCGGGCAGATCGTGGACGGTGTCCCCCACGGCCGTGGCCGCGTCGCGCAACCTGTTGATGACGTCGTTCACGGCCGCTCCCCCAGAAGGCGTCCGAGCGCTTCGAGCGCCCGGGCGGTGGTGGACTTGACGGTGCCTCGGCTGACACCCATGACCTGGGCGGTCTCCTCTTCGGACAGGTCGGCGTAGTAGCGCAGCACCAGCACCTCGCGCCGCCGTCTGGGCAGCGCGTGCAGCGCCTCCATGACGGCACGCCGTTCCGCGCCGAGCAGCGCGGCGGACTCGGCCGACCAGACGGGCGGGTCGTAGGCGCCGGCGAACCAGGACGGCAGCCGGCGCCGCCTGAGCACGCTGCGCGCGTTGTTGAGCACGGCGCTACGGAGGTAGACCAGTGCCTTGGCCGGGTCGTGCAACGCGCCGAAGCGGCGATGGAGGCCGAGGAAGGCCTCCTGCACGACGTCTTCTGCGCTCTCACGATCTCCGAGGAGCACGAGCGCCAGGCGGACCAGGCCCAAGGCGTGGCCGGCGTAGAGCGCCGTGATCGTTTCCTCGGCGCTCCGCGGCCCGGAGGTGCGCGTGTCGGAAGCCTGCATGTCCAAGAGACGCGGCGGCGGTCCCCGGGTTGCTCGCGACTATTCAGATTTCCGGAGAACCCCGGCGGCGCGCCTCACAACCGCGGACGCCACAGCGCGATCGTCAGCGCCTCGACCGCGATCTGCGGGTTGACGTTGGCCGCCAGCCGCTCGCGGCACAGCATGATCGCGTCGATGCGCCGCAGCGTGTCCTCGGGGGTGCTGGAGGAGGCCAGCGCGGTGATGTCGGCGGCGCGATCCTCGGCGGAGAGCTCGACCGCGGCCCCGAACTGCACGGCGAGCACGTCGCGGTAGTAGGCGACCAGGTCGAGCAGGGCGGTGTCGAGGGAGTCGCGCTTGATGCGGGTGGCCCGGGACTTCTGCCGGTCCTCCAGGTCCTTCATCGCCCCCGCGCCGCCGCGGACCAGCCCCTTGTTGAGCCCCTTGCCCGTGGACCCCTCGCCGTAGATCTTGCGCAGCTCGGCGGTCTCGCTCTCGTTGAGGTGGGCGGTGGCCTCCTCGGCGTCCTCGGAGGAGGTCTTGACCAGGCGTTCGGCCGCCTCGACGCACGCGCCGAGGCCGGTCAGCGCGCTCGGCAGCGCCAGCACGGCGTCGCGCCGCCGCCGCGTCTCCTCGTCCAGGGCGAGGCGGCGGGCGCGGGCGATGTGGCCGCGGGTGGCGCGGGCGGCGAACTCGGCGGTCTCGTACGGCACGGCGTCGCGCGTGGCGAGCAGGTGGGCGACGGCCTCGGTCGAGGGGGTGCGCAGCGTCACGACCCGGCACCGCGACCGGATGGTGACCATCATGTCGTCCGGCGAGGGCGAGCACAGCAGCCAGACCGTGCGCGGCGGGGGCTCCTCGATGGCCTTGAGCAGCGCGTTGGCCGCGGCCTCCGTCGCGCGGTCGGCGTCCTCGAACAGGATGACCCGCCAGCGGCCGAGCGTGGGCGCCCCGGAGGCCCTGAGCACCAGCTCACGGGTCTGCTTAACGCTGTAGGAGAGGCCCTGCGGGCGCACGAACTCGACGTCGGGGTGGGAGCCGACCGCGACCTGGTGGCACATGTCGCAGTGCCCGCACCCCTGGTCGGAGCACAGCAACGCCGCCGCGAACGCCTGCGCCGCCTCGATGCGGCCGGAACCGGGCGGGCCGGTGAACAGCCAGGCGTGGGTCATGCCCGCGCCGCGCCCCCCGGACAGGGCCTCGGCCGCGGCCTCGGCGGCGCGCCGCAGCAGGACCGCCGCCTGCTCCTGGCCCACCAGGTCGTCGAAGACTGTCACGCGGCCAGGTTAGTCGCGGATGACGGGCATCGTGCCGGTGATGGCCTCGGTCTCCTGCGGGACGGGGTCGGGGATGATCTCGCGCAGCCGGTCCTGGATGGCCAGCGCGACCTCCTCCTGCGTCTGGAGGCCGTCCACGACCAGGTAGCGGTCCGGGTCGGCGGCGGCGAGCGCGCGGAACTCGCGGCGCACGCGCTCATGGAACTCCAGGGGCTCGGACTCGATGCGGTCGGCCGGGGAGGCGAACCGGGACAGCCCGACCGACGGCGGCACGTCGATCAGGACGGTGAGGTCGGGCGTGAGGCCGCCGGTGGCCCAGGCGTTGACCCTGGCGACGTCCTGCGGCTCCAGCTCGCGGCCCGCGCCCTGGTAGGCGAGGGAGGAGTCGACGTACCGGTCGGAGACGACCATCGCGCCGCGCAGCAGCGCGGGACGGATGACCTTCTCGACGTGCTCGGCCCGGTCCGCCGCGTACAGCAGGGCCTCCGAGCGGGCCGACAGCCCTTGGTGGGCGGAGTCGAGCAGGATCGCCCGCAGGCGCATGCCGACCTTGGTGGAGCCGGGCTCGCGGGTCTGGACGACGTCGAAGCCCTGGTCGCGCAGCCAGATGGCGGCGAGGCGCGACTGGGTGGTCTTGCCCGAGCCCTCGCCGCCCTCGAAGGCGATGAACATGCCCCGCCCGTGCTCGGCGGTCTCGGGGACGTAGCGCTCGCCCTTCAGCGCGGCCATCAGGTCGGAGGAGATGGGGACCTCGCGCCGGTCGTCCATGTGGCGCAGCGCGAGCACCCCGACGGCGACGGCCACGGCGGCGCCGATCAGCATGACCAGGCTCGGGCCGTCGAAGCGGTAGACGATGCCGGCGCCGATCGAGAGCGAGTGCTCGCCGAACAGGCCAGACAGCGCGGGCGCGACGGCGACGACGAGCAGGAGCGTGACCCGGGCCAGGGACTGCAGGAAGGAGAAGGTGCGCCCGCGGATGGCGTCCTCGACCTCCAGGCCGATCAGCGTGTACCCGATGATCCACGCGATGCCGGCGCAGGCGCCGAGCACGACGACGAGCATGACCACGATCACCAGGTTGTGGATGAGCGCGGTGGCGGCGAGCACGGCGCCCGCGGTGACGATGGCGAGCCCGAACAACCGCCGCCGCGACAGCTCGCGCAGCAGGCGGGGGCCGAAGAAGATGCCGAGCGCCATGCCGACGAAGACGGCGGCGAAGACGGTGCCGTACGCGGCGTCTCCCCCGCCGAGCGCGGCGACGTAGAGCTTGGCCACGCCGACGACCGCGCCGCCGGCGGCGAAGGCGCCGAGCATGCCGATGACCAGGCCGCGCACCATACGGTTCTCGCCGACGTACCGCCAGCCGTCGATGATCTGCCGGAGCACCGAGGGCGCGGAGACCCGGCCGGCGTGCCCCTTGGGGATGCCGGTGAGCGTGAAGATCAGGAACGCGGAGACGAGGTAGGCGACCGCGTTGACGATCAGCGCGAGGTGGGCGGGCTGCCAGACGAAGGTGGGCACGGCCTTGCCCACGACCTCGATGACCACCGAGAGCACCGCGAACAGGGCCGCGGCGACCGGCGCGGAGCCGTAGGTCACCAGCAGGTTGAGCTGGTTGGCCTCCTCCAGCCGTTCCTTGGGCACCAGGTTGGGGACGGTGGCGTCCTTGGCGGGGACCCAGAACAGGTTCACGCACTCCACGAGGAGGGTGGCGACGATGATCCACTGGTAGCTGCCGACCAGGGGGATCGACAGCACGAGCGCGAAGCGCAGCAGGTCGCTGACGAACATCGTCAGGCGGCGGTCGAAGCGGTCGGCGAACGCCCCCGCCAGCGGGCCGAGCAGGATGGCCGGGAGCATCTTGACGACGAACACCCCGCCGATGGCCAGGCTCTGCGCCTTGAAGCCCGACCCCTGGGTCAGGTAGGCGGCGAACGCCGTGATGGCGATGATGTTCAGCCAGTCGCCCAGGCTGCAGACCGCCATGGCCGTCCAGAGCCGGCGGAACGGGGCGTTCGCCAGCACGTGGGGGGGTTTGCGGCGCGCGGCGGACCGGCCAGAGGTGGTCATGATGTCAGCGTATCCAGGTGCTCGCGTAGGCTGGGCTGGATCGGTGCGCAGGGGCGTGAGGCGCCTGCCGCTCCATTCCCGAGCGTATTACCTTCCCGGTTCCCCCGCAGGGGACATGCAGGGAAAGGTCGGAATCATCCCCGTTTCGACGTCGAGAACGCCGTGCCCGTCCGGGGTGGCGGCGCCGCGCACGGGGAACCAGTCCGCCACGGCCGCACCCGTGATGTGGCGAGGACGTGACACCGGCCTTACCTCGAACGATCGGCCCCGGCACCATGGGTGGGTCCCATGTGGGTCACCCTCTTGCCACCGTTAAGGTAATGCTGTCCTAATTTAGGCAAGGCTAAGCAAGGACTAGGGAGACCACAGTGTTCGCCAGTTATCTCATAGGCCTCCGTGAGGGGCTTGAGGCGACCCTTGTCGTGTCGATCCTTGTGGCCTTCCTCGTCAAGAGCGATCGCCGTGACCGGCTCGGCTACGTCTGGGGCGGGGTCGCCGCCGCCGTGCTGCTGTCGATCGGCTTCGGCGCGCTGCTGACCTTCACCGCCGCGCACCTCGACTCCCAGAAGCAGGAGCTGTTCGACGCCGCGGCCTCCATCGCCGCGACCGTCTTCGTCACCTTCATGATCTTCTGGATGCGCACGGCGGCCCGCAAACTCTCCGGCGACCTGCGTGCCAAGCTGACCGAGGCGCTCGGCCTCGGCGCCACCGCCGTCGTCGTGATGGCCTTCCTCTCCGTCGCCCGCGAAGGCCTGGAGACCGCGCTGCTGTTCTTCGCCGCCGCCCAGGGCGCGGGCACCACCACCTCCCCCCTGATCGGCTTCTCCCTGGGCATCATCACCGCGATCGCCCTCGGCTGGGCGCTGTACAAGAGCGCGCTGCGCATCAACCTCGGCCGGTTCTTCACCTGGACGGGCCTGCTGCTCATCGTGGTCGCCGCCGGCATCTTCAAGTACGGCGTGCACGACCTGGTCGAGGGCGGCGTCGTCCACGTCCTGACCGCCCCGGCGTTCGACCTCAGCGGCGCGCTGCCGCCGGACGCCTGGTACTCCGCCCTGCTCAACGGCGTCTTCAACTTCACCCCGCAGCCCACCACCATCGAGATCATCGCGTGGGTCGCCTACCTGGTTCCGGTGCTGGTGCTGTTCCTGATGCCGAAGCGCAACGGCCCCGGCGCCTCGCGCACGCCGTCCGCCGCCCCGGCG
This sequence comes from Sphaerisporangium krabiense, assembly GCF_014200435.1. Classification (NCBI taxonomy): domain Bacteria; kingdom Bacillati; phylum Actinomycetota; class Actinomycetes; order Streptosporangiales; family Streptosporangiaceae; genus Sphaerisporangium; species Sphaerisporangium krabiense. Next base: position 1,744,440 of record NZ_JACHBR010000001.1, read on the forward strand.
TCCGCCCCGTCCTGACGGCCCCGCCCGTCACCCCCACGAACCTCACCGAAACACCTGGAACTGGAGAACCATGCGTACCGCCACAGCCATCACCGCCGGCGCGCTGGCCCTCGCGGGACTCACCGCGTGCTCGTCGACGAGCGGCGGGGGCGACACGGCCGCGCAGTCCTCGGGCAAGCCCGGCAAGATCACCGTCGCCGCCTCCGACACCGACTGCAAGGTCTCCACGGCGGCCCTCCCCGCGGGCACCTCGACCTTCCAGGTCACCAACGGCGGTTCCAAGGTCACCGAGTTCTACGTCTACGCCCCCGGAGACCGGGTCATGGGCGAGGTCGAGAACATCGTCCCCGGCCTCACCCGCGAGGTCATGATCGAGCTGCCCGCCGGCGCCTACGAGACGGCCTGCAAGCCCGGCATGATCGGCAAGGGCATCCGCAACCCGCTCAAGGTCTCCGGCGCCGCCGCGCCGCTGTCCGACGACGCCAAGCTGGCCCAGGCCGCCAAGGACTACGGCCGTTACGTCAAGAGCCAGACCGACGCGCTGCTGATCAAGACCCAGGAGTTCGTGGACGCCGTCAAGGCGGGCGACATCGACAAGGCCAAGTCGCTCTATCCGGTCGCGCGGACGTACTGGGAGCGCATCGAGCCGGTCGCCGAGAGCTTCGGCGACCTCGACCCCGCCATCGACGCCCGCGAGGACGCCCTCGAACCCGGCGCCGAGTGGACCGGCTTCCACCGGATCGAGAAGGACCTGTGGAAGGCCAAGGACATCAGCAAGGACGGCCCCGTCGCCGACAAGCTTATGGCGGACGTGCAGAAGATCGTCGAACGCGCCAACAGCGAGACGCTCTCCCCGCTCAAGCTGGCCACCGGCGCCAAGGCCCTGCTCGACGAGGTCGCCACCGGCAAGATCACCGGCGAGGAGGACCGCTACTCCCACACCGACCTGTGGGACTTCGCCGCCAACCTCGAAGGGTCCAAGGGCGCCATCGCGGCGCTGCGCCCCGTGCTCACCGAGCGCGCGCCCGACCTGGTCAAGGAGCTGGACGAGAAGTTCCCGGCCGCCGAGGCCACCCTCGGCAAGCACCGCTCCGGCGACGGCTGGAAGCTCCACACCGAGCTGTCCAAGGCCGACCTGAAGGAACTCTCCGACTCGATCAACGCGCTGGCCGAGCCCATCAGCAAAGTCGCCGCGGTGATCGCCAAGTGACCGGGCACGCGGACTTAGGCCCGGGCAGGAAGGAGGCGAGCTGATGCAGATCAACAGGCGCAAGCTCTTCGGCCTCGGGGCCGCGGGCGTGGCCGCCGCCGGCACCGGGGCCCTGGCCACGCGAGCCATGCTCGACGCCGCCCCGCCCGCCGCGGCGGCGTCCACCTCCGACCCCGTGTCGTTCTACGGCGAGCACCAGGCCGGCATCGTCACCCCCGCCCAGGACCGCCTGCATTTCGTCAGCTTCGACGTCGTCACCAAGAAGCGCGACGAGCTCGTCGAGATGCTCCAGGAATGGACGGCGGCCGCCGCCCGCATGGCGCAGGGCAAGGACGCCGGCACGTTCGGCGCCGTCGGCGGCGCCCCCGAGGCCCCGCCGGACGACACCGGCGAGGCGCTCGGCCTGCCGCCGTCCGGGCTGACGCTCACGATCGGCTTCGGGCCGTCCCTGTTCGACGACCGGTTCGGGCTCGCCGCCAAGAAGCCCGCCGCGCTCGCCGACCTGCCCCGTTTCCCCGGCGAGGCCCTCCTGCCGGAGATCTCCGGCGGCGACCTGTGCGTCCAGGCGTGCGCCCACGACCCGCAGGTCGCCGTGCACGCGATCCGCAACCTCGCCAGGATCGGGTTCGGCAAGGTCTCAGTCCGCTGGTCGCAGCTCGGCTTCGGCCGGACGTCCTCCACCTCCCGCGCCCAGACCACCGCGCGCAACCTCATGGGCTTCAAGGACGGCACCAACAACCTCAAGCTCGAGGACGCCGCCATGCTCAAGCAGCAGCTCTGGGTGGCGCCCGGCGACGGGCCCGCCTGGATGACCGGCGGCAGCTACATGGTCACCCGCAAGATCCGGATGAACATCGAGACCTGGGACCGGGCCCCGCTCGGGGAGCAGCAGCAGATCTTCGGCCGCGACAAGGGCGAGGGCGCGCCGCTCGGCCGGGCCCGCGAGTTCGACCCGATCGACTTCAACGCCAAGGGCCAGGACGGCGAGCTCGCCATCGCCAAGGACGCCCACATCCGCCTCGCGCATCCCACCTCCCACGGCGGCGCGCACCTGCTGCGGCGCGGCTACAACTACGTGGACGGCTCCGACGGGCTCGGACGGCTGGACGCCGGGCTGTTCTTCATCGCCTACCAGCGGGACCCGCGCAAGCAGTTCGTCCCCATCCAGATGGAGCTGGCGCGCAAGGACCTGCTGAACGAGTACATCAAGCACGTCTCCAGCGGTCTGTTCGCCTGCCCGCCCGGGCTGCGCGACGCCGGCGACTACTGGGGCCGCACGCTGTTCGCCTGACGCCCGCGCGGGCCGCCCGCCAGAGGCCTCACACGTTCCCGGGGACGCGGAGCGACCCCTCTCAGGGCACTCGTGCCCGATCGTGCCTCTACGGCCCCCTCAGGGGCGGGAAGGGCGGTTCGCCGGCGAATCGCCCATCCCGTCGGCTGTCTTTCGCGCTCAGGACTTGGCGCCGGCCTTCGCCCCGGCCTTGGCGCGCGGACGCTTCGGCGCCGGGCCGCGGGCACGGCGGTCCTCCAGCAGCTCGGCCGCCCGCTCGGTCGTGATCTGCTCCACCGAGTCGTCCTTGCGCAGGGACGCGTTCGTCTCGCCGTCGGTGACGTACGGCCCGAAACGCCCCTCCTTGACCACGATCGGCTTGCCCGACACCGGGTCCGCGCCCAGCTCGCGCAGCGGCGGCGCCGCGGCCGCCCGGCCCCTGCCCCGCGGCTTGGGCTGCGCGAACAGCTCCTTGGCCTGCTCCAGCGTCACCGTGAAGATGTCCTCCTCGGAGCCGAGCGACCGCGAGTCCGTCCCCTTCTTGATGTAGGGGCCGAACTTGCCGTTCTGCGCCGTGACCTCCTGGCCGTCCAGCTCACCCAGCACGCGCGGCAGCGACAGCAGCTTGAGCGCGTCGTCCAGCGTGATCGTCTCCAGCGACATCGACTTGAACAACGAGCTGGTGCGCGGCTTCGGCGCGTCCTTCTTGGCCCTGGTCTTCTTGCCGTCCGCCGGAGGCTCCTCCTCGGGGAGGATCTCGGTGACGTACGGCCCGAAACGCCCGGACTTGGCGACGATCTTGTGCCCGGTCACCGGGTCCGCGCCGAGCTCGTGATCGCCCGTCGGCTGCTTGAACAGCTCCTCGGCCCTCTCGGCCGTCAGCTCGTCGGGCGCCAGATCCTCGGGGACGTTCACCCGGGCGCCGTCCCGGTCCAGGTAGGGCCCGTACCTGCCCACCCGGATGACGATGTCCGTGCCGTTGATCGGGAACGAGCTGATCTCGCGGGCGTCGATCTCGCCCAGGTCGCTGACCAGCTCCTTCAGGCCGCTCCCGTGATCGCCGTAATAGAAGCGGCGCAGCTCGGGCACCCGCTCGGCGCGGGCGTTGGCGATGTCGTCGAGCACCTTCTCCATCTCGGCGGTGAAGTCGTAGTCGACCAGGTTGCCGAAGTGCCGTTCGAGCAGGTTGACCACCGCGAACGCCAGGAAGGACGGCACCAGCGCCGTGCCCTTCTTGAACACGTACCCCCGGTCGAGAATCGTTCCGATGATCGACGCGTACGTCGACGGGCGGCCGATCTCGCGGTCCTCCAGCTCCTTGACCAGCGACGCCTCGGTGTACCTGGCCGGCGCCCGCGTCGCGTGGCCCTCGGGGCCCAGTTCCAGCGCGGTCAGCGGGTCGTCCTGGCGGAGGTTCGGCAGCCTGCGCACCGAGTCGTCCCGGTCGGTGGCCGGGTCGTCGGCGCCCTCGACGTACGCCTTGAGGAAGCCGTAGAACGTGATCGTGCGGCCGGTGGCGCTGAACTCGACGTTCTCCCCCGTGCTGGACCTGCCGGCGATGCGGACGCTGACCGACTCGCCGACCGCGTCCTTCATCTGGGAGGCGACCGTGCGCTGCCAGATCAGCTCGTACAGGCGGAACATGTCCCCGCTCAGGCCGGTCTCGCCGGGCGTGCGGAACTCGTCCCCGGACGGCCGGATCGCCTCGTGCGCCTCCTGGGCGTTCTTGACCTTGCTCGCGTAGATGCGCGGCTTGTCCGGCACGTACTGCGCCCCGTACAGGCGCACCGCCTGGCTCCTGGCCGCCGCCAGGGCCGTCTCCGACAGGGTCGTGCTGTCGGTTCGCATGTAGGTGATGAAGCCGTTCTCGTACAGCTTCTGGGCGACCTGCATCGTGTACTTGGCCGAGAAGCCCAGCTTGCGGCTGGCCTCCTGCTGCAGCGTGGTCGTGCGGAACGGCGCGTACGGCCTGCGCGTGTACGGCTTGCTCTCGACCGAGGCGACCGCGTACGACGCGCCCTCCAGGCGCCCCGCCAGCGCCCGCGCCGCCTGCTCGTCCAGGTGCAGGACGTCGGCGGTCTTCAGCGTGCCCGTGCTCGCGAAGTCACGGCCCTGGGCGACCCTGCGGCCGTCCACGCCGGTCAGCGTCGCCGAGAAGCTGCGCGGATCCTCGTCGCGGCCGATGTCGAAGACGGCCTGCAGGTCCCAGTACTCGGCCGAGGTGAACGCGATGCGCTCGCGCTCGCGCTCCACCACCAGCCGCGTGGCCACCGACTGCACCCGGCCCGCCGACAGGCGCGGCTTGACCTTCTTCCACAGGACCGGGCTGACCTCGTAGCCGTAGAGCCTGTCGAGGATGCGGCGCGTCTCCTGCGCGTCCACCAGCCGCAGGTTGAGGCGGCGCGGGTTGGACACGGCGTCCTGGATCGCCTGCGGGGTGATCTCGTGGAAGACCATGCGGTGCACGGGGATCTTGGGCTTGAGGACCTCCTGGAGGTGCCAGGCGATGGCCTCCCCCTCGCGGTCCTCGTCGGTGGCGAGGTAGAGCTCGTCGGCGTCCTTGAGGAGCTGCTTCAGCTTCGATACCTGGGACTTCTTGTCCGGGTTCACGACGTAGAGCGGCTCGAACTCGTGGTCCACGTTCACCCCGAGACGGGCCCATGCCTCGCCCTTGAACTTCTCGGGGATGTCCTCGGCCCTCTCTGGCAGGTCACGAATGTGGCCGATGCTGGACTCCACGATGTAGCCACGCCCGAGGTACCCGGCGATCGTCTTCGCCTTGGCGGGCGACTCGACGATCACCAGGCGGGTTCCGCCGGCGCTGCCGTTGTTGGCTGGCACGCTGCTTCCTACCTCGCTGTTCGCTGTCGTACTCCCCTGCCGGTCGATCCCGGCCCACCACGCGGGCGTGCCGGGTGATCCGTCACAGGCATGAAGGTAACCCGTCGTCGGAAAATACTCCCCGTCGGACTACCCGGTCACTTACCGGTGTTCCACCTACCTGGACCCGATACCCACGAGGACGCAGAATAGAGCCCAGACAGTGCCAGCGTCCCCTTGCACACCCTTCGGAGACTAATAGCAGTGCTTGAGTACTCCTATTTGGACCTGTACCTCCCGCGCGGGACGACCCGGGAAACCGCCCGCCGGGTCCTGACCGAGCACGCTGAGCACGGACACTGGGAGCTGGATCGTCTCCGGTTGTACCCCGACGGCCGCCGCTACGTGCGGCTGCGCCGGAAGATCCTGCGGGTGGCCAGCACACTTTAGCCCTCGCGGCCAACTGTAGCCTCTGGAAATGGCTTTGCCCGCCCCGGGCCGCGCCCCCGGAACGGGCAAAGCGTCTTTGCTCCGCCGCCGCGATTCGGCCCTGCGGCCCGGCACCGCGAGCATCCTCGCAGGCGGCGAAGCGTCTGTGACTCCGCCGCAGGATCACGGCGAAGGATCTGTGACCCCATCTCGCCGGCGCCGGCGAGATGGCTCTTGGCACGTCGCCCAGAGCGGACGATCTATAACGGTGCCGCATGGCTCGCGGCACGCCGTCCGTCCGCCCCGTGCCCGACGGGCGCAGTCGCCGCACCCGTCAGGCATCGCGACGCCCTCGGCCGTCCCCCGCACCGCATGGCGTGCGGCACGGGGACGGGACGCCCGGCGGTGTCGCGCCGCCGGACCTCACTCCGAGTCGTTCACCTGCGGCGGAGACGGCGGGTGCCGGCGAAGAGGATCGCCGAGGCGGCGCAGAGCGCACCGGTCAGCAGGGCGACCAGCGAGCCGGCGTTCATGCCCGTGACGCCGAGCGGACGCTCCGCGCTCATCAGGCCGAGCGTGCCCACGCCGACCGGGGAAGCACCGGCACCGGAACGGGCCCCGCCGATCACGCCCCCGACCGGCGTACCGGAGACGACCCTCTGCACGGGGACCAGCGGGCCGCCGCCGGAAGGGGCCGGGCGGCCCGGCGTCACCGGCAGCTCGGGCAGGCCGAGGGGCTTCTCGCCGGGGCCGCCCGCCTGGCTCGACTGGTGGGTCGTCTCGCCCGCCTTGGGACGGCCGGGAAGCGCCGGGGCGAGGGGCAGGTCGGGCAGGATGCCGAGTCCGGACGGCTTGGCCTCCGTCACGGCGGCGGACACCTCGCCCGAGCTACGCGCCCAGGCGCCGGGACCCTGCTGGGGCACACCCTCGGCCCTGCCGCCGACGGACGCGCCGCCGAGGCAGCCCGCGGCGGCGTCGCCCAGCACGGCCACCGCGTTGCCGCACACGCTGACCGGCACGGCGATCGGGGCGACGACCTGGTTACCGCCGAGCACGCTGTGCCGCCCGTCGGTCCGGTTGTTCCCCGCGCCGGCGCCACCACCGCCGCCCTTGATCGTCGCGCCGCCGCGGCAGCCCGAGAACGCCCGCCCGAGAACGCCCGCGGAGACGCCGCACACGCTGACCGGCGCCGTGATCGGGGCCACCACCTGGTTGCCGCCGAGCACCGAGCCGAACCCACTGGTACGGTTGCCGCCCGCGCCGCTCCCGTGCCCGGCGGGCGGGACACTGACGCCGCCCTGGCAACCCGCCGCGCCGTTGCCGACCGCGTTGCCGCACACGTTGACCGGCGCGGTGATGGGGGCGACGATCTGGTTACCGCCGAGCACACTGTGCCGCCCGTCGGTCGCGTTGCCGCCCGCGCCGCCCTTGCCACCGCCCTGGCCGTGCCCGCCGTAGCCGTTGCCGCCCTTGGGGACGGTGGCGCCGCCGCGGCACCCGGCGAAGGCGTGCCCGATGACGGCGACGGCGTTGCCGCACACGCTGACCGGCGCCGTGATCGGGGCCACCACCTGGTTGCCGCCGATCACCGAGCCGCGCCCGTCGGTCCGGTTGCCGCCCGCGCCGTGCCGCCCGCCGCCGGCGACGGCCTTCGCGCCGCCGCGGCAGCCCGCGGCCGCCTCGCCGATGACCGCGACGGCGTTGCCGCACACGCTGACCGGCGCCGTGATCGGGGCGACGACCTGGTTACCGCCGAGCACGCTGTGGCTGCCGTCGGTCGTGTTGCCACCGGCGGCGTCCTTGCCCTTCCTGACCTCGGCGCCGCCGCGGCAGCCCGCGTCGGACCGCCCGATCAGCGACACGGCGTTGCCGCACGCGCTGATCGGGGCGGTGATCGGGGCGTTGACCTGGTTACCGCCGAGGACGCTGTGGCTGCCGTCGGTCCGGCCCTGGATCGCGTCCGACGCGCCGCCCTCCTGGACGGAGGCGCCGCCGCGCGAGCCGGCCGAGGCGCCGCCGATCACGCCGGCCGCGTTGCCGCTGATGTCGACCGGGACCTTGATCGGCAGGTCGATCTGGTTGCCGCCGCCGACCGATCCGGTGCCGGAGGTGTCGGCAAGGGCGGTGCCGCTGCTGAGGGCCATGACCGCGACCGCCAGAAGAGCGGCGGGAGCGGAACCCTTCGCCCACGTTCGCATGATAGATCGCTCCTTGTTCTAGCTCGGGGGGAAGTTCCTGACCGACACCCACCCGCGGGACCGCACGGCCCGGCCACCGGAGACCACAGAGGAAGAGGCACCCGAGTCGGGACTTCGTCTCCTGGGCCTCACGCCCAGGCCACGACCAGGACGAGCGCAGATCGCTGATGTACGCCTGAACCGTGGCCGACCTGGACGTATCCGAGGACCAGCCGCCTGGGGAGGGCAGCCGTCCGGGCACGAGCCGTCAGAGCGTGGGGGTCGCTCTAGGGACGCGGCCGAGACCGGGAGTGACGTCCGCCAGTGGATGTCAGAAACGTCAGGGATGGGATATGCGGGAGACTCCATGTCACCCGCGCGGAGACCGCCTTCGCTCATCGCTCTCCCGAGGAACCGTCCTCAGGACATGCTCAGGACATGACCCGACTGCAGAAGAGGTCATCGCCCAGGAGAGCTGCGTGCGAGCGGGGCGCTCCGGGACCGGACGGGCACGCTGCCCGTACCGGCGGGGCGGGATCAGTCGGGAGAGAAAGAGGGATCGTCCGCTGCGGCGCGGACCACCGGGGCGGGCACGCGCGCCGTGAAGGCGGGCGAGGCCACGAGCCGCGGGTCGAAGACGGACCTCGCGACATCCCCGATACCCGGCCCGGAGGGGCCGGAGCCACTCCGGGGCACGAAGCCGTCGGCACCCGCCGAATGATCGGCGGCGGACGGCGCGGCGGGCGCGGGCTTGGACTGGCTGGTCAGCCCGTCCACCGAGCGCCCGGCCATGGCCACGGCGTCGGCCGAGACCGTGTCGCTCACCGTGGGGAAACCGCCGGCCGAGGCCGGCCCGGTGGCGACGTGAGGAGTCGCGGCGGCGTCACGCGGCGCCTTCGGCGTGGTGACCTCGGCGCCGTTCGTCCTGTGGGAGACCCGGGCCGTGCCTTCGGCCTCGACGGCGGTCGCGTGCCCTGCGGGGATGTGGGTTTCCGCGGACGCGGCGCCGGTGAAGCCGAAGATCAGGCCCAGGAGCCAGCCGATGGCGATCACACCGCCGACGGCAAGGAGACGAGCGAACCGGGAGCCGGCCACGAACCGTGCCATCCGGACCTCCCGCGTCACGACCGCCTCGGCGTGATCGCCCGAAGCGGTCACGGGCACGCACCGCGCCGCGGCGGGCGACGCGCCCGCTCGCGACCGTGCACCGATGCGTGCCACGTGACCTCCCCGACCATCGATCGGCCAAGCTTTCGCAAGGCCGACCGCACCACCAACTCCTCAACGGAAAGTTACCGTAGCAGCACGCGGAGTGAAGTCAAAGCGTTTCCACCGAACGGGTCAGCAGGCGTCCAGGAAACGGTCAAGAACCCGTACGCCGAAGCGCAGCGCGTCCACGGGCACGCGCTCGTCCACACCGTGGAACATCCCGGAGAAGTCCAGGTCGGCGGGCAGCTTCAGCGGCGCGAACCCGAAGCCGCGGATGCCGAGACGGCTGAACGCCTTGAGATCCGTGCCGCCCGACAGCGTGTACGGCACGGCGCGGGCGCCCGGGTCCTCGGCGAGCAGCGCGTCCGACATCGCGCGGACGAGCGGGCCGTCGAAGGACGTCTCGACGGCGACGTCGTGATACACGAACTCCCGCCGCACGTTCGGCCCCAGCAGCTCGTCGATCGTGGCGAAGAACTCGTCCTCGTACCCGGGCAGGAAGCGCCCGTCCACGTGCGCGGTGGCGGCCTGCGGGATCACGTTCGCCTTGTAGCCGGCCTCCAGCATCGTGGGGTTCGCCGTGTTGCGCAGCGTGGCCCCGATCATGCGGGCCAGCGAGCCGAGCTTGCCGACCATGGCCTCGGCGTCGTCGGCGTTCAGCTCGATCTCGAACGCCTCGCGGAAGAAGTCGCGCACCGTCGGCGTCAGCCGCACCGGCCACTCGTACCGCCCGATGCGCGCCACGGCCTCGGCGATCTCGGTCACGGCGTTCTCGTTGTTGAGCATCGACCCGTGCCCGGCGCGGCCCGCGGCCGTGAGCCTCATCCAGGCGATGCCCTTCTCCGCCGCCTCGATCAGGTACAGCCGCCTGGCCTCGTCCACCGTGACGCTGAAGCCACCGACCTCGCCGACGGCCTCCGTGCAGCCCTCGAACAGCTCCGGATGCCGCTCGGCCAGCCACTGCGCGCCGTACGCGCCGCCGGCCTCCTCGTCCGCGGTGAACGCCAGCACGACGTCCCGGGGCGGCCTGCGCCCCTCGCTCAGCCGCTGGCGCACCACCGCGAGGATCATGGCGTCCATGTCCTTCATGTCCACCGCGCCCCGGCCCCAGACGCAGCCGTCGGCGACCTCCCCGCTCAGCGGGTGGTGGGTCCAGTCGGCGGCGTCGAAGGGGACAACGTCCAGGTGCCCGTGAAGCAGCAGGCCGCCCCGGCCGGAGTCCTCCCCTTCGATGCGGGCGATCACGCTGGCCCGCTTGTCGTCACTCTCCAGAATGCGCGGCTCCAGCCCGACCTCGGCCAGCTTCCCCGCGACGTACTCCGCGGCCACCCGTTCCCCCGGGCCCGCGTTGTCCCCTGCGTTGGTCGTGTCGATGCGGATCAGGTCGCGGCACAGCTCAACGACCTCGTCCTCGCCTTTGAACGCGGCCACACGTGCTCCTTCGGTCCGACTACGGGACTACCCCTGCCATCCTGGCGCTCCAGTCTCGGACGGCTGCCCCCAGTCTCCACCCTGCACCCCCTTTCCAGGACGAACCCCACCCTCTCCCACCGACACCCCCACCCTCCCCGCCCCACCGGCCCACACGGACGCCCCCCTCCGCCCAGCCCGGGGTCCCACGAATCGCGGTATGACGCACCCCCCAGAGTTTGCTAACCTAGTCCCGCCGACGCGGGATGACACTCCAACGTGCAGGCACCACTGTCCGGGTGGCGGAATAGGCAGACGCGCTAGCTTGAGGTGCTAGTGCCCTTTACGGGGCATGGGGGTTCAAGTCCCCCCTCGGACACAAACGTTTTACCAAGTGAGGGCTGAGATTCACCTCGGCCCTCACTTTTGCTTTGTCAGCCATGACCGACCTGCTCGACCTTGGCCTCGGCGATCCACTTGCCGATCTCTTCAGGGTCGCCTCCGGCTTCGAGGGTGGCTCGGTAGCGGGCCACCTTGGTGCTCGGCCTGAGCGATCTGGCGATCCGGGCGCGTGCCAAGGCGCTGGTCGCCCTGCGGCGGAAGGGCGGATCGGCCGGGCGCGAGCGGCCGTGGGCACGGCCACGAGCGACGGCATGCGGGGCAGTATTTAAGCCGCGGCCGGCAACCCTGCCGACGAGACGACCTTCGACGGAAGCGCGTTGATCGAGGCCCCGCTGGGCGAGGTGCGATCGCTGTCAGAGCCGCGCCGGGCATGATCGGCGTGCCCTGCTCCTGGGAGACGGCGGGCCCGGCGGGCCGAGCCTCGGCACCCGCGCCTTAGATGGTGTTTGATCCTGTGTGTTCCGCTTGTTTCTTGTTATGCGTCGCGCCAGGTGGGAGTGGATTCGCCGGTGAGGCGCCTGAAACCACAACAGAAGGAACGGAAGCATCAAACCTGCCTGCGCTCCTCGCCGCAGCTTCGGGAGCACTGGGGCGAGATGCGGGGGCGAGGTGGGGCGGCGCGCGGAATGCGATTCGCCCAGGTCGAGAGCGGCGGGGTGCGTATCATGCCTCAGGTGTGATAGGTTGGAGGTAGTTGCAGTTGTGGTACCCATGATGAACTTGTGTGCACCTGACGGTATGTGGCCTCAGGTGCATTTTTTGTTTGCCGGTCTTCTCCGGGTGGGCCTCTATCGCGGCAACGCGGAATTCGTGACGGTGCGGATTTCGGCTACACCTATCAAGAGGAGATCAACATGGCTTCTGGTACCGTGAAGTGGTTCAACGCGGAAAAGGGCTTCGGCTTCATCGCGCAGGACGGCGGCGGCGCCGACGTCTTCGCGCACTACTCCAACATCGTCTCTCAGGGCGGCTACCGCGAGCTGCATGAGGGCCAGAAGGTGGCCTTCGATGTCACCCAGGGCCAGAAGGGCCCTCAGGCCGAGAACATCGTTCCCGCCTGACACTGACGCATCACGCAGCTGGGGCCCGCACCGTAAGGTGCGGGCCCCAGCGCGTTGCTTTCGTGGTACCCGTTGCGCCGGGACGGACGGCCTCACGAACCTGTCTATTCTTCCGCCGACCATTGATGGCTCCGGTTCGGCCATAAGTCCGCTCCAGCTCTGCGGCCGGCATCGCAGCCGCCGTTCTTTCGGCGATCGCCAACGATTCAGACACACGAGGCCAGCCTGTTCCGTCGGCTCGGCTCGTTTTTCTTCGGCTCGTGTCGCCATTCTTACGCTGCTCATCGCGCCGAGAGTCCTTGACACGTGCCGCATTGAAGCCTCCGGTATCAGTCTCCGGTCGTGCGGGCTTCGTTGATGCGCAGCGCCTCGGCGAGCTGGTCTTCCAAGATGATGATCCGGCAGGCGGCCTCCACAGGAGTGCCCTGATCGACGAGTTCCCGGGCGCGCGCTGCCAGGCGCAGTTGGTAGCGGGAGTAGCGGCGGTGGCCGCCGCTGGAGCGTTTCGGCTCGATCAGCTTGGCGGCGCCGAGAGCCCGTAGAAACGAGGGGGTGACCCCGAGCATCTCCGCGGCGGCGCCCATGCTGTAGGCGGGGTAGTCCTCATCGTGGAACCGGTCCTCGGCGCTGTGCGCGGTGCTGTGTGCAGTCCTGGCAGCAGCACGCTCATCACCGGCTGGGGGTGTTTGATCCATAGATTCCTTTCATCATGCGAACAGGGGGCCCCGGCGCCTGTAGCGCCGGGGCCCCGAAGAGTTCAACACCATCTACCGGTCATCTGGCCGGCTCATTGTCTTCCGCATCCGCCGTACTGAGCGGCGGGGGTGCGGGGATCGCGGATGCGTGACCGTAGACCACCTTCCTATCTGTGGAGCTGCGGCACCCGAGCGGCGAGACTCAGCCGGCAACGGGCGATCCTGATGGCGTCAAACACTCCCTTCATCTCTTCCGGACCACTGTCCGGCTTCACCTGCGGCAGCGCGTCCACGATCAGGGCCCCTAACCACTGCGCTGGCCCGTCACGTCCGACCTGCTGCCATCGACTTCCAACTTCATCGTGCTCCGGGCAGTTCATCGTGGTGCCAGTACTTCCGCTGCCCGGCCGAACCGTTCTTTACGATGCGAGAAACACTAGCTGCGGCAGCCACAAATGTCTACTGTCGCGAACACAGATTTTCGGCATCGAGCGCGGCAGCCCTTCCGTGGCGCCGTTGACCAGCGCGAATGCCACCAACGCCGGCCCCTCGTTCCGATCTCTCCGGTCCCGCCTCCCTGAGAGGCGGGAGCCGGACCGGTCAGCCAACAGGATGGACATCGAGGCGACGACGATCAGGCCGCCGACCCGAGCAGGATGAGCACCTCGTGACCCGCTCCGAACCCAGGTCACCGCCCTGCTCAACGCCCCTCAGCGGTTACTTGCGCCGCTCCGGCGCTTTCCGTTCAGGGTGAGAGCGGGCAGGCCGAGGTCAAGGCACCGACTTCGGTGAAACGGGCGGATGGGGAAGGCTTGTTGTGCGGGGCGGTGGAGGAAGCCGCCGACGCGTCCGTGTGCGTGGCGATCACCCGGCGATTGCCACGGACAATGCTTGTTGTTGATGATGCAACACAGGCCCCTGGCCCACTACGATCTGTCCATGCCCGATCGCGCGAACGTCAGGGATGTACTCCCCATCGCCGAGTTGCTGTCCTATCGGCTGTCACGCACGTCGGCGGCCCTGTCCCGCAGTGCGGCGCTGCGGTACCGCCGCGAGTTCGATGTCACGCTCGGCGAGTGGCGGGCGATCGCCCTGATCGCGTCCAATCCGACGCTCACCCTCAACCGGCTGGCCCGGCGCGCGGGACTCGACAAAGCGCAGATGAGCCGGGTCGTTACCAAGTTGACGGAGCGGGGGTTGGTCAACCGGACGGCCGGGTCGGGACGGACGCACCAGCTGGCGCTCACCGAGGCGGGCATAGAGGTCTACCGCGGGCTGATCCGCGCGGCTAACGAGCGCGACGCGACGTTCCTCGCCGTCCTGACCCCGCAGGAGCGGAAGGTGTTGGTGCGCGCGCTCGACAAGCTCGCCGACCTCGCGCTGGAAGTGGAGCGCCAGGAACGCGACCACACAAACGATGCCCAAAGTAGTTGACAAGGTCAACAGGTTCGCGTACTCCTAGAGCCAGCACGAGGAGGTGGCTCGATGGCCGACGCGAGTACGATCTGCGCGTACGTCGCCCCGGGTGGACCACAGGTCCGGCGCACCGAATCCGGGACGGAGGAAGCTTGATGGATCTCAGAACGGCGTGTCCCGTCACCGCGCACGAGGCGCTGGACCGCGCCGTGCTGCTGGCTCCCGACGTCGAGGCGGTAGTCACCGCCGACGACCGAGTCACCTACGCCGAGCTGGCTCAGGAGGTCGCCCGCATCCGCGCGGCTCTCACCGCCGCCGGCATCGGGCACGGTGACCGGGTCGGCGTCTGGCTCGGCAACGGGCCGCGCTGGGTCGCCCTGTTCGTCGCCCTCGGGAGCGTCGGAGCCGTCACCGTCCCGGTGAACACCCGGTTCACCGCCGGCGAGGTGGAGTACACGCTGCAGCACGCCCGCATCTCCACCCTGTTCATGGCGGACCGGGTCCTGCGCACGGACCTCGTCGCGATGCTGGGCGAGCTCGGCATCGGTCACGACGGGACCCCGACCTGCCCGGCCCTGCCCGAGCTCAGGTCGGTCGTCGTGCTCGGCGACGACGTCCCCGGCTGGGCGACCGCGTGGTCCGATTTCATCGACGCGGGGAGCGATGTGGGCGCCGGGCCGCCCGCCGCGGGTCCGGACGACGTCCTGCTGGTCCAGTACACGTCCGGCACCACCTCGCGGCCGAAGGGCGTGCTGCTCACCCATCGCAGCATGTGCGCCGACGCCTTCTTCGCCGGGGTACGGCTCGGCCTGCGCCCGGGCGACCGCTACCACAGTGCGCGGCCGTTCTTCCACGTCGCGGGCAGCACGCTCTCGGTGCTCGCCTCGATCCAGCACGCCACCACGCTGGTGACCATGCCCCGCTTCGAGCCCGCCGAGGCGCTGCGCCTGTTCGAGGCGGAACGGTGCACGCACTTCTCCGGCAACGACACCATCGCGCTGATGCTGCTCAACCACCCCGACCGCCCCCGGCGGACGCTGCACCTGCGGGGAGCCTGGGTCGCGGCGTCCCCGACCGTGATCCGGCGCGTGATCGACGAACTCGGCGCCACCGAGTGCGTCGCCGCCTACGGCCTGTCCGAGGCCTCCCCCAACGTCGCGTTGTCCGCCTGGTGGGAGGAGGAGGCCGTACGGGCCTCCGGCGCGATGCGCGTCCAGCCGGGTGTCGAGGTCCGGATCCGCGCCTTCGACGGCGGCGCCGACTGCGCCCCCGGGGAGCCGGGCTCGATCCTCGTCCGCGGCTGGAACGTCATGCAGGGCTATTTGGACGACGCCGAGCAGACCGCCGCCACCATCGACGCCGACGGATGGCTGTTCACCGGCGACGTCGGCATCCTCGACGAGGCCGGGCGCCTGCACTTCGTCGGACGCACCAAGGACATCATCAGAGTCGGCGGGGAGAACGTCGCGCCCGCCGACATCGAGGATGCCCTGCACCGCCATCCCGGCGTCCGCCAGGCCGCCGTGGTCGGGGTCCCCGACGAGCGGTTGATCGAGGTTCCCTTCGCGTTCGTCGTGCTCACCGAGGCCGGTAGCGCCACCGAGGAGGAGTTGCTCGACTGGTCCCGCGCGCACCTCGCCGGGTTCAAGGTCCCCCGTTACCTCCGCGCCGTCGACGGGTTCGAGGACATCGGGATGACCGCGAGCTCGAAGGTGCAGAAGAACCAGCTCGCGGCCCACGCGCGCAAGCTGCTCGAGCAGGAGCGCAGCGAGGTGGGAGCGTGATCTCCACCTCGGTCACCCGCCTGCTCGGAATCGACCTGCCGATCATTCAGGGCGGCATGTCCTGGGCCTCGTCCAGCTCGGCCCTGCCGCTCGCCGTGAGCCGGGCCGGTGGACTCGGCGTGGTCGCCGTGGGCCCGATGCGGCTCCCCGACCTCACGCGCACACTCGACGAGATGGCCGACGGGACCGACCGGCCGTGGGCCGTCAACCTTCCCCTCTACCGGCGGGGCGCCGACGAGGTGATCGACGTCCTGCTCCAGCGCAGACCGCCGATCCTGATCGCGTCGCAGGGCGGACCGCAGCGCTACCTCGATCGGTTCCGCGACGTCGGCACCACGTGCCTGCACGTCGTCGCCGGCACCGAGCACGCCCACAAGGCCGCGGCGGCGGGCGTCGACGGGCTCGTCGTCGTCGGCGCCGAGGCGGGCGGCCACCCGCCGCCCGCCATGGTCACCACGCAGGTCCTCGTGCGCGCCGTCGTCACCGAGGTCCCCGACATCCCCGTCATCGCCTCCGGCGGCGTCGCCGACGGTGCGGGCCTCGCCGCGATGCTCGCCCTCGGGGCCGGCGCCGCGCAGTTCGGCACCCGATTCCTCGCCAGCCACGAGGCGACCGTCCACCCGAACTACAAGGCCGCCGTCCTCGCGGCGACCGTCGACGGCACCCGCGCCGTCGGACGCGGGCTCGGCGTCACCCGCGCGCTCGCGAACGAGTTCACCGCCCGCATGACCGAACTCGAAGAGTCCAACGCGGACCTCGACGTGCGCCGCAAGGCGTTCCAGGCCGCGACGCTGCGGGACGCCGCGCTGTACGGCGACGTCACGTGGGGCAAGGCCGAGGCGGGCCAGTCCGCCGGACTCATCCGCTCGGTGCTCCCGGCGACCGAGATCATCGAGCAGATCGTCGCGGAGTACACCAGCGCCTGTGAGCGGCTCCGCCCACCTCGGTGACGGTCGCCCGGCGTGCTTCGGCGCCTGTCGTCGATCACCCGACATGCGGCGATCACCCGATCCGGTGCGGGCTCGAGGCACCTTGACAGCACCGAACCCGGCGAGATCGGATATGGGATCCAAGCTTTGCCCTTGAGGCAGGGGAGGTAGGTCTTGAACGCTACTGTTCAAGAGACGCGGATCGGCCACGTCACCACGGGGTTCGCCCACGACTCGGCCGAGTTCCACCACGGCGTCTCCGCCTCGTTCATCCCACTCCGCGTGATCAGAGTTGCACCTAACGATCGTCCTATACCCGCGCGCTTACTGACAAACCAGAGTCCGCCGCTGCGGGCGAAACCGAGCTTGATGAGCCGAGCGGGGGTCACAGGCGCTGCCTCAGCCGCGCCCGTGGCGTTCTCGCTCGCCCTCGCCTCGTCTTACTCCGGTGAGGAGAACCATGATTAGCGATCTTTCCGAAGCCTCGATCCGTCACCCCATCCACGGACTTCTCGCGGCCGCGGACCTCGGCCTCACCAGAACCGATCCGCCGTCCGCCCTCGTCGGCCGCGTGGTCGTGCTCTACGACGACCACGGCACCCGCGTCACGCACCGTTTCGGCACGGACACCGTCACGTGGACGCGTAGCCCAGGGCGCGAAGACGACGTCTCGGCCTCGGGAGAGGGCCGCTATGAGGCGTTCCGGATCGCGGACGATCTCTTCTACGTGCAGTTCCGCCACACGCAGACGTCGGCGGAGTCGGTAAGCCTCACGCTCGACTTCACGAGCGGGCACGCGCTGTCGGTGATCACCCTGATCAGCGACCCCGCACCGGGCGGGCCCCGGGTCCGGCAGCGCTTCGCGACGGCGCGGATCGAAGGCATCGAGTCGACCATGCTCCCACCCGCGCCGTCCACCGCGCTCACCGGCCGCCGTGTGCTGTGGGAGTACGGCCCCGACCGCGTGTACGAGCACATCTACCTCGGGCCGCGGCAGTACACCTGGCAGTGCCTGGCCGGTTCGGAGGAAGGGCTCGCGGACACCGACGAGTGCACCGCCTACGAACTGCGTCCCGGCATCTTCCTGTTCGCCTGGCGGGAGAAGGCGCTCCCCTGCGCGGCGGTGACGGTCACCGACCACCGCGACATCCGCAGCATCCGTTCACGGGGCGTGCTGTTCGGGCTCGACGAGTCCCGGCAGGGTCTCGCCCATTTCACCCTCGACGGGTTCGGCAGGCTGATCGGCACGACGGTCTATCCCGCCGAGTTCGACCCGGCGCGTTAGACCCGGTTTCCGCGGGCCGGACGGCGTAAGCCGTCCGGCCTGTGGTGCCCGCACCATGCGATCACACGGACTGATACATCACGTCTAGTATCTGCGGAGAGCGGGATGAACAGAGGCAGAGCGAGGACCGTACTCACCCTCGGGACGGCGGCCGTGCTGGCGGGCGTGACCGCGTGCACCGGCGAAGGCGGCGACGCCGCCGGAGAAGACGTACGACCGACGATCCGCTACGGGATCATGACCCAGGGCTTCACGTCGATGGATCCGCTCCAGGCGCTGCAGCCGCTGGACCGGATCCTGTCGATGATGCTGTTCGACGGCCTGGTGCGGTACCGCACCAGCGACACCACCGCGCCGTTCGAGCCGGGCATCGCGCGGGACATCCCGCAGGCGCGGACGAGGGACGGCAAGCAGGTCTGGACGATCCACCTTCGCGACGGCGTCACCTGCCCGGCCGGCCGCAAGACCGCGGCATACCAGCTCACGTCCGAGGACGTCGTGTACTCGCTGCGGCGTGCCGCCGACCCCGAACGGTCGTCGTTCGCCACCAGCTACACCGACTACAAGAGCGTCACCGCCCCCGACCCCCGCACGGTCGAGGTCACGACGACGCACCCGGTCTCCCCGGCGGTGTTCCTGTCGACGATCTCCAACTGGCAGGGCGGGCTCGTGGTGTGCAAGAAGGCGGTGGAGGCCGAGGGAGACGAGTTCGGGCTGCACCCGGTGGGGCCGGGCCCGTACACGTTCCGCGGTTACACGCCGGGACAGCAGGTCGAGCTCGCCGCCAACGACAGCTACTACCTCGGCAAACCCCTCGCGGCCGGGTGGACGATCCGCTTCATGAACGACGACACGGCCCGGCAGGCCGCGTTGTTCAGCGGCGACGTCGATCTGATAGACCCGTCGTCCGGCGGCGACCTGGGGCTGCGGGTGATCGACGAGCGAGAAGGGTTCAAGGTCGTCACGGCCCCGTTGTTCGGGATCTGGTACGCCGCGTTCAACACCAAGGTCAAGCCGCTGGACGACGTGCGGGTGCGCCGCGCGCTGGCGTACGCGCTCGACCGCGCCGACTACGTGGCCGCGGCCGGCGCGCGCACCGCCGAACCCGTGCTCAGCGCCTGGAGCGACGCGATGCCGGGCGGGGTGCCCGACGCGCACACCAAGCAGGCGGGCCTGGCGTACGACTACGACCTGGACAAGGCACGCGAACTACTGGCCGAGGCGGGATATCCGGACGGTTTCGGCCTCACCGTCACAGGACCCTCCGGCATGCAGTACTACGAGATCCTTCAGGCGCAGCTCAAGAAGATCGGCATCCGGGTGGCGATCCGGAACGTCGACACGCCGACCTGGCAGAAGGCCCAGCTGTCCGGGAAAGAACCGATCATCGTCACGCTCATCGCGTACCGGGCCACCCCGCAGACCACCTATGGCGCGTTCTTCTACGGCCCCTCTTCCGTGCTCGGCGGAAGCCGTCCGGCGCAGAACTACATCGGCTACGACGGCGCGGACGCGCTGATCGAGCAGGTCGCGCGGGAGTCCGACCCGGAACGCCAGAAGCGGCTGTGGCAGGACATCAACGACCAGATCCTCCGCGACGCCGCGGTGAAGCCGCTGATGCTGTCCCACCGGACCTACGGCGCGGCGTGCGGGTTCACCTGGGGCGGCGCCGAGCCGCCCGTGGCGATCCCCGGGAACTGGCAGGCCGGCTACAAGGCCACCGTCGACCGCAAGGCCAAGGGGTGTTGAGCTCGTGACGACTCCCCGCGACCTCGCAGCAGAACACCACGACCGTCAGCGGACGCGGCCGTTTCCCTGTCCGAGATCCGAAGGAGTAGCCACCCGATGACCGTGACACCCGTCCCGTTCGACCCCGATCTCCTGCCCGTCTACCAAGCGCTCCACACCGGCGGGGGCCCGCCGCTCGGCCCGGAGACCGTACGCGCGCAGCGCGACGGCGGCGGGTCGATGACCAAGCCCATCGAGCAGATCCTCGGCGGCCGCCCGGTGGAGTTCGAGGACCGGGTGATCCCGGGCCCGGCCGGAGCCCCCGACCTCACCGTCTCCATCCTGCGCCCGAAGAACGGGGTCACGACTCCGGCCGCGCTGTACAACATCCACGGCGGCGGGATGTGCATGGGCAACCGGTTCTGGTCCATGGAAAGCTTCGTGGAGCTCGTCGACGTCTACGGGCTCGTCGCGGTCTCGGTCGAGTACCGGCTCGCGCCCGAGCACCCGCATCCCGCGCCGGTCGAGGACTGCTACGCGGGCCTGGTCTGGGTCTCCGAGCACGCCGGCGAGCTGGGCTTCGACCCGGGACGGATCGTCGTGATGGGGCGCAGCGCGGGCGGCGGCCTCGCCGCGGGCGTGTCGCTGCTGGCGCGCGACCGGGGTGGGCCCGCCATCGCCGGGCAGGGGCTGTACTGCCCGATGATCGACGACCGGAACACCACGGCGTCGAGCCACCAGTACGACGGGATCGGCTGGTGGGACCGCAACAGCAACCTCTGGGGCTGGCGTTTCCTGCTGGGTGACGACGCGGGCGGCCAGGAGGTGTCCCCGTACGCCGCGCCGTCGCGGGCGACCGACCTGTCCGGTCTCCCGCCCGCCTACATCGACGCGGGCGCCTGCGAGGTGTTCCGCGACGAGGCCGTCGACTACGCGACACGCATCTGGGCGGCGGGCGGCCAGGCCGAGCTGCACATCTGGGCGGGGGCGTTCCACGGCTTCACGGAGCAGGCGCCGGACGCCGCGGTCAGCCGGGCGTCGAAGGCCGCCCGCGGCTCCTGGCTGGAGCGTGTCCTCGGTCTCCCCCGGGCGACCGCTCGGGAGGCCGCAGGCGCCCCGGCCGGCACGCCGGTCGGCGGGGCGCACGGGTGACGGCGGCCTCCGTCCTCGATATGCACCAGCTTTTACATGTGATATATTAGGATCTAAACAAGGCTTCACGCAACGCCGTCGTCATCGGCCCAGGCGAGGACCGGGGCCAGGCCGTCCGGCGATCAAGAAGAAGTGAGGAGCGATCCATGACGATGAACTTTCGCCCCGCAGAGCTCGATCTGAGCGACGCGAAGCAGCGGCCGCTCGTGCCGCCGAGCGCCACGCCCATCGAGCCGGCCGAGATTCTCACCCGCAACCGCGTCCTGCACATGAGCGAGGACAAGAAGTTCATCATCGGCACCTGGGAGTGCGCGCCGGGGTCGTCCCGTTGGGAGTACGACAACCGCGAGGAGTCCGTCTACGTGATCTCCGGCACCATGACCGTGCAGGAGGACGGCGGCGAGCCCGTCAAGCTCACGCCCGGGTCGAGCGCGGTGTTCCCCTTCGGCTGGAAGGGCACCTGGACCGTCCACGAGACCTTCCAGAAGGTGTACCACATCTACCGCCACTAGATCCTGGCACGCAGAAAGGCCCGGAAGCCGTACGGCTTCCGGGCCTTCCGCGTTGTGCGCCTGGCACAGGGGGTCGCTGGGAGGGTAGGTCCCCTGCTACTCGTAGGCGGGGAAGTGGCAGGCGTTCAGCGCGCCGAGCCCGGAACGGTCGAGCAGTGCGGGTTCCTCCTGCGCGCACACGTCGGCGGCCTTCCAGCACCGGGTGCGGAACCGGCAGCCGCTCGGCGGATCGGTCGGGCTGGGGACGTCGCCCTCCAGGATGATCTCTTTCCTGCGGCCGCGTGAGGAGACGTCGGCCGAGGGGATGGCGCTCAGCAGCGCCTGCGTGTACGGGTGGCCGGGCTCGGACAGCACCTCCGGGCCGGCCTCGACGATCCGGCCCAGGTACATCACCAGCACGCGGTGGCTGACGGCGCGCACCACGGCCACGTCGTGCGCGATGAGCAGGTACGCCAGTCCCAGCTCGTCCTGCAGGTCCATGAGCAGGTTGATGATCTGGGCCTGGATCGACACGTCGAGCGCGGAGATCGGCTCGTCGAGCACCAGCACCCGCGGCTTCAGCGCGAGCGCGCGCGCGATGCCGATGCGCTGCATCTGCCCGCCGGAGAACTCGTGCGGGAACCGGTTCGCGTACACGGGCTGGAGCCCGACCATCTCCAGGAGCTCTTCGGCCACGTGCTTGTCCCGGGGGATCCCCTGCACGCGGAGGGGCTCCTCGATGATGTCCCGCACCCGCATCCGCGGGTTGACCGACGCGAACGGATCCTGGAAGACGATCTGCACCTCCCGCCGCAGCATCCGCATCTGGCTCCGGCTCGCGGTCCTCAGGTCCATGCCCTTGTACCGGATGGACCCGGCGGTCGGGCGGACCAGCCCGACGAGCGACCGTGCGACGGTCGACTTGCCGCACCCCGACTCCCCGACGAGCGCGACGGTCTGACCCTTGTCCAGCGTGAAGTCCACTCCGTCGACGGCGTACACCGTCTCGGCGTACCGGCCGCGCACGCGCCTGCCGAGCGGAAAGTGGATCTTGAGTCCCTCGATCCGCAGCAGCTCCTCGCCGACCGGTTCCGTGGGGTCCACCACGTCTTGTTGTGTGCTGTGGAACATGAGCTACGGCTCCTCACCGTCGAGCACGAGCGCGGGGGCACGCTCAGGGAGTGACCTCTTCAAGGAAGTGGCACGCGGACCGATGGTCGTCCGTCGGCGCCGGGCGCAGCTCCGGCTGTTCCAGGAGGCACCGCTCCCGGTCGCCGCGGAGGCCGCACCTGGGCGCGAAGGAGCATCCGGGGGGCAGGTCCGTCGGGTTGGGCGGAAGGCCGGGGATCGGCGTGAGCCGCCGCCGGACGGAGTCCGCCGGCAGCCGGCTCGGCGTGCACCGGAGCAGGCCGACGGTGTAGGGGTGCTTGGGGTTCTCGAGCACCTCCTCGACGGTGCCCATCTCCACCACCCGCCCCGCGTACATGACCAGGACGCGGTCGACGTTCTGCGCCACCAGGCCGATGTCGTGGGTGATCAGCATGATCCCGACGTTGGTGCGCTGCTGCACCTCGCGCAGCAGCCGCATGATCTGCGCCTGGATCGTGGCGTCGAGCGCGGTGGTGGGCTCGTCGGCGATGAGCACCTTCGGGTCGCAGCTCATGGCCATGGCGATCATCACGCGCTGCCGCATGCCGCCGGACAGCTCATGCGGATACTGCCGGGCGCGCCGCTCCGGCGCCGGCACCCCGACGGCGGCGAGCAGTTCGACGGCCCGGCGCCGGGCCGCCTCCTTGTCGGCCCTGGACGGCTTGCGCCGATGGGCCAGGATCCCCTCGGCGATCTGCGCGCCGATCCGGTGGACGGGGTTGAGCGAGGTCATCGGATCCTGGAAGATCATCGCCACGTCGGACCCGCTCGCCGCCCTCAGGCTGCGGCGATCGAGCGCCAGCAGGTTCTTCCCGTCCACCCGGATCTCGCCGGACACGACCTTGCCCGCGGGCTTCGGGATCAGCCCGAGGATCGACATCGCGGTCACGCTCTTGCCCGACCCGGACTCGCCGACGATGCCCAGCGTCTCCCCGGCACGCAGGTCGAAGCTCACATCGTTCACCGCCGCCACGGTCCCGCGTTTGGTGGTGAACACCGTCGTCAGGTTCCGCACGGACAGGCATCCGTCCGACGCCGGGGTCTGCGGTGGTTCGTGGATTTCGGACTCGGTCACGTCGGTCATCGACACACCTTCGGGTCGGCCGGTCTCCGGCGGGTCAGTTGTTCGCGGTCCGGGGATCGAGCGCATCCCGCAGTCCGTCACCGAGGAGGTTGAAGCCCAGGGCGGCGACGAAGATCGCCAATCCGGGCACCAGCGAGAACAACGGGTCTGTCTGCAGGTAGGTGGTGCCGTCGCGGAGCATGCCACCCCAGGTGGCCGTGGGCGGCGGCAGGCCGAGGCCGAGGAAGCTCAAGCCCGCCTCGATCCGGATCGTCACGGCCGCGGTCATGCTGGCGATGACCACCATCTCGCTGCGCAGGTTGGGCCAGATGTGCTTGTACAGGATCCACGGCGCCCGCGCGCCGAACACGATGCTGCTCTTCACGAACTCCCGCTCCCGGAACGCCAGGGCGGGGCCGTGCGCGAGCCGGGCGAACACCGGGACGATGCCGATCACGATCGCCAGGGTGATGTTCCAGGTTCCCTGGCCGAACAGGGCGACGAAGAGCAGGGCGAGGATGAGCCCGGGGAACGCCATCGCCACGTCGATGATCCACAGAATCGCGCGCTCGGTCTTCCCTCGGAAGTAGCCGGCGATCATTCCAATCGGAATGCCCAGGGCCATTCCCAGCAGCACCGACGACACCCCGATGAGCATCGAGGTCCGCGTGCCGTGGATCAGCCGCGTGTAGATGTCCCGGCCGAACTGGTCGCGGCCGAGCCAGTGCGCGGCGCTCGGCGACTCCAGTTGTGCCGCCAGGTCCTGGTGCGCCGGGTCCTGAGAGGTGAACAGGGTCGGGAAGAGCGCGACGAACACCAGGAAGGCGATCAGCAGCCCGCCGATGATCAGCAGCGGATTGAGCCGGCGCAGTCCCCGCCTTCCGGGCTTCAAGAGATCTCGTGAGCCGCCTGTGCCCGTTGGGGGGACGACGGCGGTCACCACCGCTCCCGAGTCGTTCGTCGTCATGCTCGCACCGGCATTCGTGTCGTCTCGACGTCGCTCAGGCGCCGAGTGCTGTGGATACGGAGCGGCCGGAGGGTTATCGGATCCATGGAGGACCTCACGCCGTCTTGGTTCGGGGGTCGAGGACGTGGTAGAAGGCGTCGACGGCCGCGTTCACGAGGACGATCACCGTGGTGACCACGATGATGCAGCCCTGCACGGTCGTGTAGTCACGTGCCTGCATGGCGTTGACCATCAGGCTGCCGAGCCCCGGGCGGGCGAACACCGTCTCGATGAGCACCGCGTCCCCCACCAGGGTGATGAACGAGATGCCGGCGATCGGGACGAGCGGCAGCGAGCCGGGCTGGAGGACGTGGCGCACGAGGACGCGGCCCTCCCGCACCCCTTTCGCCCGCGCCGTGCGGACGTGGTTCTCCCCGATGATCTCGACCATGAGGGAGCGGGTGACCCGGGAGGTGTAGGCGGTGCTCACGATTCCCATGGCCAGCGCGGGCAACAGGATGCGTTGCAGGTTGGAGCCGATCTCGGTGAAGGGGGCGACCCCGTTGGTCGGCAGACCGAGCGGCAGCGCGATGAACAGGACCAGCAGCACGGCGACGAAGAAGCTGGGGAAGGACAGCCCCACCAGCGACATGACCCGCCCGACGATGTCGGGCGACCTGTCCTTCCACACCGCTTCCACGATGCCGAGGGTGATGCCGCCGAGCTTGCCGATGATGAGACCCGCCACCGCGAGCTCCAGCGTGTGCGGGAGCACGCTCAGGATCGTCCCGCTCACCGGCAGGCCGTTGGTGAGCGACTCGCCGAGGCTGCCCCGGACGAGTTGCGTCAGGAAGTTCCAGTACTGCGTGAGCAGCGGGTCGGTGAGCCCGAGCTTCTCGTTGAGCCGCGCCACCGCGTCCGGGGACGCGTCCTGGCCCAGCACGGCCACGGCGGGACCGCCGGGGGTGAGCCGGATCAGGAAGAACACGGCGGTGGAGACCACCCCGAGGGTCAGCAGCAGCCGCCCGAACAGCTTCAGGGAGTAGCGCGCCATCAGCCGTTCTCCGCTCGTGATGCCACGGGTGCGCCGCAGGCGGCTCGCGATGCCGCGAACACGCGGGCGAGCATCGGAAGGTGGTGCACGGAGGTCCGCGCGATGAGCGTCGTGGCGACACAGTCGTGCCACCGCGTCTCCAGATCCCGCTGGACCTTCTCGGGCGGACCGACCAGCGCGATGGCCTCGACCATCTCCGTGGGCACCGCGGCCGCCATGCCCGCGCGGTCCCGGGCCTTGAACCGCGCGACGATCTCCTTGCACGGCTCCTCGAAGCCGAGCCGCGCGATGGAGTTGTAGTGGAAGTTCATGCCTTCCGCGCCGTTGGCCGCGACCTGGAAGGCGATGCCCGGCCGGAGCTCGTCGGCGGCCGTCTCGACGTCCGGTCCGAACGCGACGGCCACGCCGGGGGCCACCTCGAAGTTCTCGGGGCGGCCTCCGGGCCGGCGGCTGAACCCGATCTCCAGGCGTTCCCGGTACCAGTGGTCGAACTCCGGGGAGAAGTTCGTCGGCAGCCAGCCGTCGGCGATCTCGGCGGCCAACGAGATGTTCTTCGGCCCCTCCGCGCCCAGGTGGATGGGAATGTCGGTGCGGGCGTCCCGGATGCCCGGGCGGATCGAGCGTCCCAGCCCGGTTCCGCCCGTCACCGGGAGCTTGTAGATCTCGCCGTCGTAGGCGACCCGCTCGCGCGCGAACGTGTCGCGCATGATCGCGATGTACTCGCGGGTCCACCGCAGCGGCCGTTCGAAGGGCATGCCGTACCACCCCTCGACGACCTGCGGGCCGGACAGCCCCAGGCCGACGACCACGCGCCCGCCGGAGAGCCGGTCCAGCGTCATGGCGGCCATCGCGGTCGCGGTCGGGGCACGGGCCGCCATCTGCGCGACGCCCGTGCCGAGACGCATCGTCCGGGTCTTGGCGCCCCACCAGGCCAGGGGGGTGAAGGAGTCGGTGCCGTACGACTCCGAGGTCCACCCCGACTCGTACCCCGCGGCCTCGGCGGCCTCGGCGGCGTCGGCGCCCAGCGTGTAGATCGAGCAGGCGAGCTTATCGATCACCTGACGCTCCTTCCGGCCCGACCCCCGCCCGCGGCGTGGTCACCACTGGAAGTTCGCCCCGTTCTCCCGCCTCGCGAGCTGCGCGGTGCGCATGACCCGGTAGCCCGCCTGGACGGCGGCGCCGTAGGGGATCTCGGCGGACTCGTAGAAGAACCTCTTCGCCATGTGCACCGCGTAGGACGGGTTCGCCGCGATCTGCCGCGCCACCTCCATGGCTCGTTCCTCGAGCCGCTCGGCGGGCACGACCTCGTTCACGATGCCGATCCGCAGGGCCTCGTCCGCCGGCACGCGCCGGCCGGTGACGAGCATCGACATCGCCGCCCGCATGCCGACGACCTCGCACAGCCGCGGGATGCCGTTGCCCTGGACGAGGCCGTGCGTGACCTCCGGGTGCCCGAACACCGCGTCCTCGCTCGCGATCACGAGGTCGGTGAGGTTCACGACCAGCGTCCCGAGACCCAGCGCGTATCCCTGCACCGCCGCGATGATCACGGGCCGTGCGTACCGGAAGTTGTGCGACATCTCGCTGCCGGTGGACACCTCGAACGAGGGCGTCCGGCTCTGCCCTAGCTGGCTGCCCAGCTCGCTGAGGTCGGTGCCGCCGCAGAACGCCCGGCCCTCGGCCCGCAGCACGACCGCGCGGCAGTCCTGCAGCTCGTCTCCGGTGAGCACCTCCGCCAGCCGCCGGTGCATCTCGAAGTTGAACGCGTTGAGCTTCTCCGGCCGATTCAGCGTGATGACGCCGACGCCATCGGTCACGACCTGGAATTCGACCTCAGCCACTCCAGCACCTCTCTTCCGGACAGAACGGGATCAGCAGTCTTTGGCTTGGGAATCGATGGTGGCCTTGTAACTCGGCTGCCAGTTGCCGGGAATCGCGACCGTCGGCTCAGCGCCGCCCATGGTGAACCCGCAGACCGCGCCGTACGCCTGGTAGGACACGTAGAGCGGCTTCGCCGCGGCGTCCTGCAGGATCTTGTCGTTGATCTCCTGCCACAGCTGCGCCTGCTCCTTGGAGTCGGACGTCTCGGACGCCTTCTCGATCAGGGCGTCGGCGCCGTCGTATCCGCCGAAGTTCTGCGCGGGGTGCTTACCGCCCCGGACGGCCGAGGGGCCGTAGAAGAAGTCCGTGAACGGGATCTGCGGCGTGGGCCGGTAGGAGATGAGACTGAGCATGAGCGGCTCCTGGCCGGTCATGATCGCCGTCTGCCAGGTGGGCACGTCCACGTTCTTGATCTTGACGTTGACGCCGATCTCCTTCATCTGGGCCTGAAGGATCTGGAAGGAGGTCGCGTTGCTGGGCGCGGTGACGGTGACGTCGAAGCCGTTGGGATATCCCGCCGCCGCGAGCATCTGGCGGGCCTTCGCCACGTCGAAGTCGTACGCCAGGCCGGCCTGCTGCACATGCTCGTCGGGGATGCCGCCCGGCAACTGGGCCCCCCACACGCTGAGCGTCGGCTTCGCGGTCCGCTGCCCGGCCGAGGCCACGTAGTCGGCGCGGTTGACCGCGTACGCCAGCGCCCTGCGCACCTCCGGCTTGGCGGTCGGGCCGACCTTCGTGTTGAACAACAGGTACCAGGTGCCGAAGAGCGGAGCCTCGACGACCTTGAACCCCTGCCGGGAGTCGATGACCTCAAGGCCCTTGTCGCCGGTCGCGGTGGGCGCCGCGACGTCGAGGTCGCCGCCGAACAGGGCGGCCTGCCGGGCCGTGTCGTCCGCCATGAACCGGATGTCCCACCCGGCGGACAGCGGCTTGCCCAGGTAGTAGTCGTCGTTCGCCAGCAGCTTGATGCGCTGGCCCGGGGTCCAGCTCTCGAACTTGAACGGCCCCGGCCCGACCGGGTGCTTGCCGAAGTCCTGGCCCTCGGCCTCCGCCGCCTTCTTGCACACCACGAGCCCGCCCTGCCAGTTCGAGATCGTCGGCAGGAACGCGGCGGGCGACACCGGGTGCTTCATCGTCACCTTCACGGTGCCGGGGTCCACCGCCTCGACCTTGTCATAGGCGGTGAACACCGAGGCGAACGTCGAGGTGTCGGGGTTGGCGGCCCGCTTCAGCGAGAACACCACATCGTCCGACGTCAGATCGTAGGCCGGGGTCTTCTGGCCGGCGGGGCACTTCACGCCGGTGCGGAGCGCGATCGTCCACACCTGCTTGCCGTCCTGCGTCGCGGCCTGGGGGATCTCCTTGGCGATCCCCGGCTCGAACGGCGCCGTCGAGTTGCCCGGCTGGTAACGGACCAGACCGTCGAACAACATCATCGACAGCGTGCGGTCGACCGGCTGTACGGCACGGACCGGGTCCATCGACGTGATGCCCTCGGTGGCCACGCCCCATCGGATGGTCGGCCGCTCGTTCGTCGCCGAACCGCCGCCGCTGCCCGCGTCGGCACTACAGCCGGTGGCGGCCAATACCGCGACGAGCGCGGCAGGGCCGGCCACGCGGGCCTGAACCCTGAATACCTTCATTGTTCGCTCCCATGTCCCGGGCACTGACCCGATTCCGACAGTTTTAGGAATTGCTGCTACGGGTCGAGCCGAGACGGCGGCGATCCCGTCCCCGAGTGGTGGAAACCGCGCTGGGCTGCTTGCGGCCCGCGATGTAGCTTTGAATGTTACACCTGAAATATCACATACGCAATGGTCACTCGGTCGCGCGCGCGGCGACCGCGCCGTTCTCCGCGGCGGCCGGCGACGCCGCGGCCGCACGGCCGGCGGACCACCCCTCGCGGGTCATCAGGCTGACGTCCCGGGCGTACTCGAAGGCGCGGTCGAAGTCGAGCTCCTGGACGGCCCGGAAGACCCGCTTGGTGAGGCGGATCGCGGTCGGCGACTTCTCCGCCAGCGCCTGGGCGTAGCCGACGGCCTCGGCCATCAGGTCGTCGGCGGGCACGACCCGGGTGACCATGCCCATCGCGTGGGCCTCGGCCGCCTCGACGAACCGGCCGGACAGCAGCAGGTCGAGGGCCTGCAGACGCCCGACCGCGCGGCTCAGGCCGACCGCCACCGTGACCGCGGCGATCCCGTGGTTGGTCTCGGGATAGCTGAACCGCGCCGTGTCGGCCGCGATGACGACGTCACACGACACCGCGATCGCGCAGCCGCCGCCGACGGCGAACCCGTTGACCGCGGCGATCACCGGCTTCGGCACCCGCGACAACCGCTCGTAGATCCGGTCGTTGTCGATCGCCTGCGAGTACCGGCCCCACAGGTCCTCCGGCGGGCGGCCCGTCCCGGCCTCCTTGAGGTCGGCGCCGGACGAGAACGCCGAGCCGTTGCCGGTGACGACGATCGCGCCCACCTCCGGGTCGGCGACGGCGTCGTCCACCGCCTGATGGAAGCGCCGCATCATCTCGCTGTTCAGCGCGTTGCGGACCCGGGGGCGGTTGAGGGTGATGACGCGCACCCGGCCGTCGGTCCGGGTCAGCACCACCTCGGCGTTGTCAGCCACTCGCTCTCTCCTGACGTCGATGGGACAAGGCGGGAATCGGAAGGATGGGAAGGATCGGCGCGGTCAGGAGCCGACGAGAAGGCGCACGGGGTTGTCCGTCATGATGGCTTCGACCACGTCGGCGGGCACCCCGGCCTGCTGCAGGTCGGGCACGACCCGCTTCAGCACGTAGGCGTATCCGGGTCCGCCCGCGGTGCCGCGGTCCGGCGGGATGCACACGTCGTGGGAGATCAGCAGATGCGACGCCCAGCCCCGGCGGATGAACTCCGCCATGTTGCGGATGCGCCGTTCCTGCTGGTGGGGGTTGCGGGGGCCGTTGCGGTCGTAGCTCACCATCGCGCCGCGTTTCGCGAGCTGCTCGTGGTAGTCGAGGTAGGGGTACATGTCGCAGTGGGCCACCGCGACCCGCCGCAGGTCGCAGCCCTCCTCCTCGAGCACGTCGAGCTGCCAGCTCCCGACGTCGCTCTTCACCGCGTGCAGGACGAGCCCGAGACCGGTCTCCTTCTGGGCTCTGGCCGCCGCGCGCAGCACGCGCTCCTCGGCCGCGGACAGGTAGCCGTGGTCGGCCCCGATCTCGCCGATCACGCCCGGCCGGACGCCGTGCACCCCGGTCCTGATGTCCTCCAGCAGGACCTCGGTCAGCTGCGCGACGCTGACCTTGTTCATGTCCTGCTCGTAGAAGGACTCGCGGTACCAGCCGCAGCCCATCACGATGTGCACGCCGGTCTGCTCCGACACCGACCGCAGCAGACCCGGGTTCCTCCCCAGGCCGTTGTTCGTGAGGTCGATGATCGTGGCGCCGCCCGCCGCCGTGAACTCCCGGAGGTCGGTCACGGCGTCCTCGGAGTCGTCCAGGGTGGGATCGGGCCGGTTCTTGACGAGGTCGCAGACCACGTGCTCATGCGGCAGGATCCGGCCCAGTTCCGAGGTCGGGACCGGGCCGCGCACGGTCTGGACGGTCCTCGCTACGCCGCGTTCCACAGGTCGTCCCTGTCGCTCTTGAGCGTGACCTCGGCGATGCCCTCCGGCGCGGCCACGAGCTCCACCTCGGTGAGCCGCTGGGCGTCCTCGAGTCTCCAGCCGGGCACGAGCTCGCGCACGATCGCCTTGCCGTCCTCCAGGTCGATCACGCCGATGTCGGTGACCAGCCGGTCGACGCACCGCGGCGCGGTCATCTCCAGGTCGAGCCGGTTGACGAACCGCCGCGGGCGCGGCAGCAGCTGCATGGCGACGACCACCCGCCGGGCGCAGAACGCCAGGTCCTGGGCACCGCCGATCGCGCCCGCCACCGCGCCGGGCAGCCAGAAGTTGGCGAGGTCGCCCTGCGCGCTCACCTGGAACGCTCCGAGGATCGTCGCGTCGAGGTGGCCGCCCCGGATCAGGGCGAAGGACTCCGCGTGATCCATGACGACCATCCCGGGACGGGGGACGAGCGGCTGCCTGCCGGCCGAGGCCAGCGACGGGTCGACCTCGTCCTGGGTGCGGGCCGTCCTGCCGTGCCCGAGGACGCCGTGCTCGCTGTGCAGCAGGATGTCGTCGTCGTCCTCGATGAAGAGGCTGCACATCATGGGCACGCCGACGCCCAGGTTGATGACTTCTCCCTCACGGAAGTCCTGTGAGATGCGTCGCGCGATTCCGACCCTGGACAGGGATGGCGCGGAGGGGTGTTGAGCTGGCGTCATAGCCTGGCCGGGGGTCCGGGCGTAGTGTCCCCCGAACTCCTTTCCCGAGGATGGATTCACCCGAGGCCGCCCGTTCGCCTCGGTCCTGGAACTCACTGGACCGCCCGTCACCTCACCATGAGGCGCCTGTCGCTCAGTACGATCCGGTCCACGTACGGACCGGGGGTGACGATGTGCTGCGGGTCCAGGTAGTCGACGACCTCCTCGACCTCCACGATCGTCACCTTGCCGCTGCCGGCCACGACGGGGTTCGTCGTCCGGGCGCCGTGCCGGTAGATGAGGTTGCCGAACCGGTCGGCCTGGTAGGCGGAGATGATGGCGAAATCGGGGCGGAGCGCCGTCTCGAGAACGTGCGGCACGCCGTCGAAGTGACGGATGTCCTTGCCCGCACCGATCTTCGTGCCCGCGCCGACGGGGGTGTAGACGCCGCCGAGACCGGCGCGCCCGCAGCGCAGCCGCTCGCACAGGCTGCCCTGCCCGATCAGCTCGATCTCCACGTCGCCCCGCCGGACACCCGCCTCCAGCGGCCCGTCGGCGTTCGGGTTGTTGATCGACGAGAAGGTGGTGATCGCCTTGCTCACCTGGCCGAGCTCGGCGAGGTATCCGACAGGGTAGACGCCGTCCTCCGGCTCCGGGATGTACGGCTGGTCGCCGCGGCGGGTCCCGTACGACTGCGCGCCGGCGCGGCCGCGGCCGGACTCACACGCGATGATCGTCAGGTCGCGCAGTCCGCGCTCGGCGATTGCCTTGATCAGCGTGCTCGGGACGCCGGGCACTCCGACGAAGCCGCCGAAAGCGATCATGGCGCCGCTTTCGATGTCGGCGACGGCCTTGGCCGCCGACTCCACGACCTTGTTGATCATCAGTCACCTTCCGTGCGTTTCGACAACTTCGAGTAGACGGTGGACGCCGGCTCGCCGTTCGGGTGCGCCGTCACCACGAGAAGGCGCACCCGTGCGGTGGCGTCCAGCATGTGGTCCCGCATGGCGATGTAGGCGGCGTCGGGGTCGCCGGCCTCGATCGCCTCCGCGATGGACCGGTGCTGCGCCGCGGACTCGAGGAGCCTGCCGGGCTGGCTGAGGTTGCGGAACCGCAGCAGGCGCACCCGCCCGTCCAGCACCGCGAACGAGTCCCGCAAGCCGTCGCTCCGGGCCATCGCGAGCAGGGCTTCGCGGCGTTCTTCCAGCGCCCGCACATATTCCTGGACGTTGTTGGAGCGCGCCAGCCGTTCGAGCTCGTCGAAGGCCTCGCGAAACGCGGCACGTTGTTCCGGGGTGCCGCGTTCGGCGGCCCAGGCGGCCATCATGGGTTCCAGCGCGGTCTTGATCTGGTAGACGTCGGTGATCTCCTGCGGGCTGATCTCCCGGACGAAGACGCCGACGCGCGGGGCGATGGTGACGAGACCCTCCACGCTCAACTGCTGCAGAGCGTCACGCACCGGTGTCCGGGACACCCCGAACCGCTCGGCGAGTTCGTCGGTCGAGATCCGCGCGCCGGAGGCCATCGTGCCGTTGTAGATCAGCGCGCGGATCTCCTCGATGACGACGTCCTTCGCCGAGAGGACACGGAGTCTCAGGGGAGTGCGCACAACCTCAAGTGTGAGCACTGATGTACTACATGTCAAGGATCAGCATCTCAGCGCCGCTCGATGACACCACTTCGATCAACACGGGCCGGCCCTGCCGTACGGCTACGATTACGTCAGGGGGTTCTGCACATCAGCGCTAATGGAGTAGGTGACATCGTTGGATTCACAGGTCAGGATCCTCTCGGCCAAGGATGTGGTCGCCGAGGAGATCCGCGCGCTGATCTACAACGGCACGATGGCCTCCGGCGCGCGGATCTCGACCGACGAACTCGCCGAGCGGTTCGGGGTGTCCCGGACACCGGTGCGTGACGCTCTGCAGCAGTTGAGCGTGGAGGGTCTCGTCACCATCGCCCCGCGCGTCGGCGTCTTCGTCCGGGAGATCAGCCCGCAGGAGATCACCGACGTCTACCAGATCAAGACCGCGCTGGAACCCATGATGGCCGCCTGGGCCGCCGTACGCGGCACCCCGGAGCAGCGGAGCGCCCTGCTGCGGTCGGTGACCGATCTGGAGCGGGTGGCCGAGGCCGGGGACATCCCCGCGTACGTCCGCATGATCGAGGAAAGACACGAGGTGATGCTGACGATGGCCGGGAGCGGCGGGTTACGCGACGCGCTGGGAGTTCTCGACGGCCGCGTACGCCTGCTGCGGTTCCGCAACCTCAGCCAGCCCGGCAGTCTCGCCGAATCCGTCGCGGGACACCGCGCCGTCGCCGAGGCGATCGCCGCCGGCGACCCGCAGGCGGCCTACAACGCGATGCAGGCCCACAAGGCGCGTTCGACCGCGAAGATCGAGGCGCTGATGCCGGCGACCGCCAGCGACACACCGTCGATCACGCAGTTGGCGGCGGGCCGGCGCGGGACGTCCCGGTCGGCGCGCGGGCCCAGGAAGCGCTCGACGTCGACCTCGAAGTAGGCCCGCGTCAGGCCGGGCGGGTCCCCCGATGACCCGCCGCCTGCCCTCGTTCACCGGAAGTCGCCGGCCCGGCCGGCCGCGCGTGTCATGAGTGGTGGCCGTGCCTACCCGCCACTCGCGCTCTTCCCGATCCGGACCGACACGAACTTCGCCTGGGTGTAGTGGCGCAGCGCCTCGACGCCCTTCTCCCGGCCGTGGCCGCTGTTCTTGTAGCCGCCGAACGGGCCCTCGATCAGCCCGGCCGTCCACTCGTTGACGTAGACCTGTCCCACCTGCAGGGCGGCCGCGACGCGGTGAGCACGGCCGAGATCCGCCGTCCAGAGGCCCGCCGCGAGACCGTAGTCGGAGTCGTTGGCCTTGGCGACGGCGTCGTCCTCGTCGTCGAACGGGATGACCGCCAGGACCGGGCCGAAGATCTCCTCACGAGCGATCCGCATCTCGTTCGTCACCCCGGTGTAGACCGTCGGTTCGATCAACCACCCCTCGCCGGTGGACCGCCCGCCCGTGGCCAGTGTGGCCCCCTCCTGGCGCGCGACATCGAAGTAGGACAACACCTTCTCGAACTGGTCCTTCGTCGTCTGCGGCCCGTAGTCCTCGCCCGGTTTCACCGTCCGCACCCGTTCGACCAGCCGTGCCACGAACTCGTCGTGGATCTCGCGGGCCAGCAGCAGACGGGTGCCGTTCGAGCAGACCTGCCCGGCGTTCCCGACGAACGCCCGCGTCGCGCCGGCGACGGCGGCGTCGAGGTCGGCGTCGGCGAACACGATGTTCGGCGACTTCCCGCCCAGTTCGAGCGTGATAGGGATGATCTTCTCGGCGGCGGCACGGCCGACCAGGCGGCCGGCGCGGACCGAACCGGTGAACGCGACCTTCCGGACATGCGGGTGCTCGACGATCGCGCCGCCCACGACGTCGCCCATGCCGGTCACCACATTGAGCACCCCTGGCGGCAGCCCGGCCTCGGCCGCGATCCGCCCGAGCTCCAGCGTGGTCGACGACGTGAACTCCGACGGCTTGCAGACCACGGCGTTGCCGACCGCCAGCGCCGGCGCCACTCCCCTGGCCGCCTGGTTGAGCGGGACGTTCCACGGGGTGATGACTCCGACCACGCCGAACGGCTCGTGCCGCGTGTATCCGTGGTAGCCGTCGCCGAGATCGAGGATCTCCCCCGCCGGCACGTTGACCAGGCCCGCGTAGAACTCGAAGAACGCCGCCGCGCCCCTGATCTCGACGTCGGCCTGCCGCAGCGGCTTGCCGGTCTCGGCGGCCTCCAGTTCGGCGAGCCGCTTCCGCTCGCGCCGCAACCCCGCCGCGATGCCCATCAGGACCCGGCCGCGGCGGATCGGCTTCTCCGCCGCCCACCCGGCGAAGGCGGCCTGCGCGGCGGCCACCGCCCGGTCGGCGTCCTCCCGGGTGCCCAACGGGATCTCGCACACGGCCTCGTCCGTACCGGGCCTGGTCGAGGTGAGCCGCTCTTCACCCGCCGACGGCGCCGGACTGCCGTTGATCCAGTGCTCGTACCTGATCATTAGTCTGCGAACTCCTCACCGACCGAACCGGTCGTACGAATCAGGCGGGCTGCCGTTGCGCGGCGCCCGTAATCGTGCGGAACACCTCGGCGAGCTGGATCAGGTCGTCGAAGCGCGCCCGGGCGATCAGGCTCGTCGCGACGCACTTGTTCCACTTCGTCTCCAGGTCGGCCCGGATCTTCTCGGGCGGCCCGACCAGTGCGACCGCCTCGATCATCTCGGTCGGCACCGCGGCCACCATGCCTTCGCGGTCCCCTGCGATGAACTTGGCCTGGATCTCGCGGCAGGGCTCCTCGAACCCGAGCCGCGCGACGGCGTTGAGGTGGAAGTTCATGTTCACCGCCCCGTTCGCCCCGATCTGGTAGGCGAGGAACGGGCGGATCCGGTCGGCGGCGGTCTCCAGGTCCGGGCCGAACGCCACCGACACCGCGGGCGCGATCTCGAAGTTCTCCGGCCGGCCGCCGGGCCGGCGGGCGAAGCCCAGCTCCAGCCGCTCCCGGTACCACTCGTCCGCGCTGGGCGAGAAGTTCGTCGGCAGCCAGCCGTCGGCGATCTCGGCCGCCAGCGAGATGTTCTTCGGCCCCTCCGCGCCCAGGCAGATCGGGATGTCGGTACGGCCGCCACGCAGCGTGGAGCGGATGGGGCGGCCGAGCCCCGATCCTCCCTCCGCCGGAAGCCGGTAGGTCTTGCCCTCGAGGGCGACGCGCTCCCCGGCGATGGCCGCGCGCATGATCGCGACGTACTCCCGGGTCCAGCCCAGCGGGCGTTCGAAGGGCATCCCGTACCAGCCTTCGACGACCTGCGGGCCGGAGAGCCCGAGCCCGATCACGGCCCGCCCTTCGGAGAGCTGGTCCAGGCTCATCGCGGCCATCGCCATCCCCGTCGGGGGGCGCGCCGCCATCTGGGCGATGTCGGTGCCGAGCCGCATCGTGCGCGTATGCGCGCCCCACCAGGCCAGCGGCGTGAAGCAGTCCGCACCGAACGCCTCATAGGACCACGCCGACTCGTAGCCCGCGTCCTCGATCGCCCGCACCGTCGCGGCGACGTCCCCCGGGTGTTCCGGGTCGGCCAGCCCGCCGATGGCGCATCCCAACCTTTCGATCACCGTGCATTCCTTTCGTCACTGGCCTCGTCATCGGCCTCGTTACCGGCCGTCATCGACCGCGTCTCCGGCTTCGTCATCGGCTTCGTCATCGGCTTCGTCATCGGCTTCGTCATCGGCCGCGGAACCGCGCGGGCCGGCCCTCGCGCGCCGCGGCCAGCCCTTCGAGCCGGTCCTCGCTCGTGAGGAGCCGGTCGTACAGCTCGGCCTCCAGTTGAACCCCGCTGTCGATCTCCAGCTGGGTGGACAGGTCGATGGCGCGCTTGGCCTGCGCGACCGCCAGCGGCGCCGCCGCGCTGATCTCGGCGGCGAGCGCGCCCACCGTGGCCTCGAGGTCGGCGGCGGGCACCGCATGGCTCACCAGCCCCCACTGCCGGGCCTCGGCGGCGGTGAACCGGCGGCCGGTGAAGATCAGCTCCTTCGCCCTGGGAAGGCCCACGAGCCGCGGGAGCAGCTGCGTGCCGCCGCCCGCCGGCATGCTGCCGAGGGACGTCTCGACGAGCCCCATGACGGTGTCCTCGGCGGTGACCACGATGTCGCAGCTGAGCGCCAGCTCAAGACCACCGCCCAGCGCGTAGCCGTGCACCTGTGCGATCACCGGGCGCGGGCAGTGATACATCGCCGAGAACACCCGGGGCACGAGCCGGCGCCGCCGCCGCAGGTCGTCGACCGTCATCGTGGCGCGTTCGGTCCGATCCGCGCCGACGCTGAAGGCTCTGCCCCGGCCGCGCACCACGACGCACCGGACGTCCGCCTCTTCCTCGATCTTCGCGAAGACCGCGAGCAGGCACCGGTACATCGGCGTGTTGACCGCGTTGAGCACGTCGGGCCGGTCCAGCGTCACGGTCGCGACGTGCCCCGAGATGCTCAGATCCACGAGCTCCTCGGCCCCGGTGCCTGCCGTTTCCATGGTCTACCGCCGGTGCTTGCCGAGGAAGGACAGCACCGTCTCGTTGAACGCGCGGTAGGACTCCCAGTGCGGGGCGTGCCCCGCCTCACTGAAGATCGCCACCTCGGCGTTGCGGACGTGCCTCGCCATCTCGCGCAGGCGCGTCGGCGGGAGGTACAGGTCGCAGTCGCCGGTGAGCAGGAGCATCGGCGTCCTGATCGACTCGATCGCCGGCCACATCAGCGCGTTCTGCGGGGGCTGCTGCACGGTCGTGACCGGCAGCTGCGCCTGCTCGGTCCACTGCGTCATCGCCGGCGGCTTCGCCGCCCGGTAGGACGGGCCGAGCTCGCGGAACGTCTCGGGCAGCGCGGCCCAGCCCGGCGGCAGGATCGCCGTGGTGCCCTCGTTCCACGCCGGCTCCTGGATCCCCGCCAGCGTCGAGCCCACCGTACAGCTCAGCAGCCGGTCCGGGACCGACAGGCCCGCGTCGAACGCCGCGAACGCGCCCGCGGCCAGGCCGACCAGGTGGAACTTCCCGACGCCGAGCGCGTCCATCAGCGCCACCAGGTCTCCGACGACCGTGCCGGGCCGCTCCGCCGGCCCGGCCTCCGACCCGTGGTATCCGCGTCGTGAGTAGCTGATCACCCGGTAGCCCGCGGCGGCGAAGGCTGCCTGCTGGTAGCCCCACGAGCCGCCGTTCCCGGTGTGCGGGTGCATGAGCACCACGGCCTGGCCCTTGCCCCGGCTCCCGTCGCCGGTGTCCCAGACCGCCAGCTTCACGTCGGGGATCTGCACCTGCTTCCTGCCGGTCATCGCGGGCACCGGGCCCCACGACGTCTGCGCGGGCAGCACGGTCTCGCGCCCGCCCGGCTTCGCGCCGCGCGCCCGTTCAGCCGCGAACGCGGCCGACGGGACGAGCGCGGCGGCGCCGGCCCCTGCAACCCCGGCGAGTACGTGGCGTCGATTGATCGTCCGACCGGTCCTGTCTTTCATCGCATCTCACACTTTCTTGGAACTTGACAGAACAGGCCGCCAATGCATCCGGCAGCGGTCGTCCCCGAACGTTCGGGCCGGGAGAAATGGCGTACCTCAGTTGTCGCCGGGGCGTCGCCCGACGAGCAGTTGAAGCGGGTTCTCGCGGAAGATCGTCTCCACGACATCCTCGGAAACCCCGGCCGCGATCAGGTCAGGGCCGACCTGTCGCAGCACGTATGAATAGCCCGGCCCACCACGGCGCTCGCGCATTCCCAGCACGCAGACGTCGTGGGACAGCAGCAGGCTCTTGGCCCATCCGCGGCGGATCAGCTCGGCCGCGTTGGCGACCCGCTGCTCCTGGAGCAGCCGGTCGCCCGGGCCGTTGCCGTCGTACATCACCATCGCGCCGCGCCGGGCCAGCCGCTCGTGGTAGTCGACGTCCGGATAGGTGTCGCAGTGGCCGACCGCGACCCGGCTCAGGTCACAGCCCTCGTCCTCGAGCACGTCGAGCTGCCAGGCGCCGACCTCGCTCTTGACCGCGTGCAGGATCAGTCCGAGCCCGGTCTCCCGCTGGGCGCGGGCGGCGGCGCGCAACACCCGCTCCTCGACCCCGGACACCCACTCGCGGTCGGCGCCGATCTCGCCGATCACTCCCGGCCGCACGCCGTCCTCGCCCTCGAAGATGTCGATCAGCAGGCGTTCGGTGAGCTCGGCCGTGCTCACCTTGTTCATGTCCTCTTCGTAGTAGGGCTCCCGGTACCACCCGCAGCCCATGACGATGTGCACGTCGGCGCGTTCGGACACCGACCGGAGCACGCCGGGCTTACGGCCGAGGCCGCCGCTGGTGGCCTCCACGACGGAGCCGCCGCCGAGTTCCTTGAAGACGGTCAGGTCCCGGACCGCCTCGTCCGGGTCGTTCAGCGCGGCGAGACCCATCTGCCGTGTCACCCGGAACAGGTCGCACGCCACGTGCTCGTGCGGCAGCACGCGCCCGAGTTCGGACGCCGCGACCGGTCCGCGTACCGTCTGAACCGTCAGTCCCTCAGCCACTGCCCGTCCTCTCCTTCGGTTCGCTCGATCACCGCACGGCCGAGAGTGCTCACCATGCCGTCGGCGGAGACGCCGTAAAGCGTGAGATGACGCGAGAGCCCGTCCCCCGCGCCGTCGTCCGCCCGGGCGAGCACGCGGAACGGCGCGCCGACCCGGTCCATCCCGCGGTAGGAGGCGCTCAGCTCCCGCACGAACGTCCCGCGGCCGCCCCACTGCACGGCGGCGCGCGCCAGGTAGGCGAGCTTGAGCAGGCCGTGGGTGATCGTCCCCGGCAGACCCCTCGCCCGCGCGAACGCGTGGTCGTAGTGCACTTCGTAGAAGTCGTCGGTGGCCGCGGCGTACCGCACGACCTCGCGGCTGCTCGGCACGACCTCGATCACCGGCATGGCGTCGGAGGGCGGCCTGGTGCGATGCCCGGATCCGCCGCGCCCCTGCCGGGCGCCCGTGCGGATCGTCGTCGTGGACGTGCGCGCCACCACGTCGTGCGTCATGCGGCGCCGGTACGTCGTCGCGAGCTGGTAGAACGTCAGCTCGCTGTCTCGGCCCGGCTTCGTGGTGACCGACTCGATCACCGTGCGCCGCTCGAGGATCTCGCCCGGCATCACGGGCGCCTCCCACCGGCACCAGTTGCCGGCGTTGAGCCGGACCGGCGCGTCCGGGACGCCCATGGCCGCCGGGTCGGTCCGATGGGCCACCAGGAACGTCGGGGGCAGCAACGCGGGGCAGGGCACGTTACCGTCGGCGTACGGCGGGCCGTCCAGGCCGGTGATCTCCTGGAGCACCCGCGCCCGCCACTCGTCGCAGACGAAGATCTCCCAGCCCGTTTCCGCCTGCGGCCGCGACTGCGGCTGCGACTCCACCGCCTCTGACACCGCTCACACCTCCGGTTCGATGCGGCTCGCGGCCCGCAGCGCGGCGCGCACGGCAGGGGTGACGGGCGATTCGAGCTCCTCGCCGATGTGCGCGACCAGGCCGGCCGTCCGGCTCATCAGGGCGAAACCGCGGTGCAATCGCCAGGGCACACCCGCTTCGAGCAGCAGCGCGGCGGCGGCGCCCGTCGCGTTGAGCGGGAGCGCCTTCCCGGTGAGCGCCGCGGCCCGCTCGACGACGAGTTCGAGGTGCTCGACGTGCCGCGCCGCGACCTTCTGGGCGCGCGCGACGGCGAGCAGCTTCCCGGCACGCGGGTCGCCGTCGCGGTGCAGGCTGTGGCCGAGGCCGGGGATCCGCTCGCCCGCGTCCACGATGGCGCGCAGCCGCGCGTCCACCGCGTCGCCGGCCGCGGCGCCGGCGGCGACATCGCCGGCGATGTCCGTGAGCAGGCGCCCACAGCCCTCCATCGAACCGAGCAGCACGCTTCCCGCGCCCAGCAGGCCGGCCGCGACCGCGCCCTGGATCGCCTCCGGAGCCACCCAGAACGTCAGTCGCGCGGCGAGCGCGCTGGGCGTCAGCCCGTGGTCGAGCAGGCTCACCAGCACCGCGTCGACCACCTTGGCCTGGG
Source organism: Sphaerisporangium krabiense (assembly GCF_014200435.1). Lineage (NCBI taxonomy): Bacteria > Bacillati > Actinomycetota > Actinomycetes > Streptosporangiales > Streptosporangiaceae > Sphaerisporangium > Sphaerisporangium krabiense. The sequence continues at coordinate 1,785,852 of NZ_JACHBR010000001.1, forward strand.
CGGGGGTCGGCCTGCGTCCGGTCACCGCGAGCAGCGCGACCTCGGTGTAGGTCAGCTCGCCGAGCAGGTCGTCGACGAGGTCAAGTCCGCGCACCCGCACGTGGTGCTCGTCCGCCGCTCCCACCGCGGTGCCGATCTCCAGCGGCACGCTGCGCCCGCTCACCGCGACGTCTCCTCGGCGCGCGTGGCGTGGCACGCGCGCCCGTCCCGGATCGCGGCCGGATCGTGCGGATCGTGTGGGGAGCTCGCTGTCGACCGAGCGTTCATGTTCCGTCTCCCACCCCGAGGGGGTCCGTGGTCTGGTGGTCGGACTCGGCCGGCGTCGGCAGTCCGAGCGCCGCGAACCGGCGCAGCGGCGTGGCTCCGAGCCGCTTCCGGACCGCGTCCGTCACGTCGGAGTACGTGAACTCGTCAGCGAGGCGCACGCTCTCCTGTTCCTGAGGAGGCTCCCACCGGGCGAGCCGGCGGCCGGCCGCGGTGAAGGTCTGCCCGGTGATGTGGCGGTTGGCCGGGTCGAGCAGCGCGCGGATGAGCTCGGCGATCAGTTCGGGGCCCTGTCGCTCGGTGTCGGGCCTGCTGGCCTGCATCCGGTCGCTGAGCCGCGAGGTCATGCGGGTCGCCGCGGAGGGGACGACGCAGTTGACGTTGACGCCGTAGCGTCCCATCGCCAGCGCCGTGCTCTGCGCGAGGCCCACGACGCCCGCCTTGGCCGCCGCGTAGTTGGCCTGCGCCGGGCTGCCCTCCAGGCCCGCAGCCGAGCTCAGCAGCACGATGCTCCCGCCACGCTGGCGGCGCATCTGCTCGGTGGCGAAGCGCACGCAGTTGAACGTGCCCTTGAGGTGGACGGCGATGACCGAGTCCCACTCGTCCTCCGCCATGTTGAAGATCATGCGCTCGCGCAGGATGCCGTGGCAGGTCACAAGGCCGTCGAGCGAGCCGAACTCCTCGACCGCGCGCCGGACCAGGTCGGCCGCCGCGTCGAACGAGACGACGTCGTGCTGGTGGGCCACGGCGCGGCCGCCTCGGGCCCGGATCACCTCGGCCACGGACTCCGCCACCTGCCGGTCCGGGTCGCGGCCGTCGACCGAGACCCCCAGATCGCTGACGACGACGCCGTAGCCCGCGGCGGCGACGCACTCGGCCACCGCGGCCCCGATGCCTCCGCCCGCGCCAGTAATGATCACTCCGCCCGGCACGGCCACCTCACGCGCTCACCGTCGACGCGGCGACACGGCCGAGCGCACCCGAGGCCGCCGACCCTGCGATCCGCCCGAACACCGAGCCCGCGGTGAGCCCGCTGCCCCCCGGGTAGTTGAAGTAGAAGATGCCGCCGACGATCTCCCCGCACGCGTACAGCCCGGGAATGGGTTCTCCGGTGACGTCGATCACGCGCGCCGACGTGTCGATCTTCAGGCCGCCGAAGGTGAACGTGATTCCACACGTCACCGCGTAGGCCTCGTACGGTGGCGAATCGAGCGTGTTGGCCCAGTTCGACTTCGGCACCGCCAGCCCCGAGGTGCCCCGCCCGTCCTTGACGTTGGGGTTGAACGGGACCGACTGGTCGACCGCCGCGTTGTACTCGCGGACGGTCCGCAGGAACTGCTCCTCGTCGATGCCGTCCATCCGCCGGACGAGCTCCTCCAGGGTCGGCGCCACGATCTTCGTGACCTGCCGGATCCGGTACTCGTCGCGCAGCAGGTGGGTCACCTTGCTGTCGAAGACCTGCCAGGCGATCTGGCCCGGCTGCCGCAGGACCTCCTGGCCGTACTTCGCGTAGGTGTAGTTCCGGAAGTCCGCGCCCTCGTCGACGAACCGCTCACCGCGGCTGTTGACGATGACCCCGAAGGGATAGCTGTGCTTCTGGAACCCGTCGCCGACCACGCGGTCACCGAACGCGGGCGCGTTGCTGTCCCAGCCCACCGCGTGGCAGCCCGACCAGTTGCCCCACGACATGGCGCCGATGTCCATCGCCATGCGGTGTCCGTCGCCCACGTCGAACTGGGTGCCGCGGACCTTGGCGAACTCCCACCCCGGTCCCAGGTAGCGGGTGCGCCACTCCGTGTTGGCCTGGAATCCACCGCAGGCCAGCACGACGGCGTCAGCGGAGATCGTCCGGATCTGCCCGCCGGCCCGGACCACGACGCCGGTCACCCTGCCGCCGTCCTCGGTGAGGCCGATGGCCCGGTGGCCGTAGAACACCTTGCCGCCCGCCGACTCGAACGCGTCGAACAGCGAGTCGACGAGCCCGGGGCCGCCTCCGTTGGCCTCCAGCGTCAGGCCTCCCCAGAAGGTGAACTTCCCGTCCACCTGGAACGCCTGGCGGCCGTAGATCGGCAGGAACCGAACTCCCTTGTCGCGCATCCACTTCAACGTGTCGAAGCTGCGCGTCACGAGCAGATCGACCAGGTCGGGGTCGCAGCGGTACTGCGTGACCCGGGCCATGTCGTCGAAGAACTGGTCCTTCGAGTAGCTGCCGAAGTCGGTCTTCGCGAGCTGTTCTTCTGACAGGTCGGGGACGAGTTGGAGGATGTCCGCCCTGCCGTCGTAGGCGAAGCGCATGGCTCCCGCGGTGAATCCGGAGTTCCCCCCACGCTCGGACTCCGGGGCGGCTTCGAGCAGCGTCACCTCGGCACCACCCTCGAGGGCGGCCAGCGCGCTACACAAGCCGGCGTTACCGCCGCCGATGACGACAACTCGACTCTGACCCATGCCTGCCCCTCTCCTTGCATGTGCAACGTAAACTCTAATATATCAGATGTCAATGCTCCGGCCGAGCGCCCCTGGTCGCGGGCCGGGTGGCGCGCGGACGGGCTGGGATGCCGTCACGGGAGAGCCCTCGCCGAGGCCGGGGACGGCCGATGTCACAACGCTGCTACCTCGGCCTCGCGGTCCACCACGCGCGCGTCACCCGGCGTGGCGGGGTGAGCGCCTGGCGCTGAGGCGGATGAGCAGAGGGGCGAGAAGGATCATCGTGAAGAGTCGCAGGCTCTGTGTGCTGGAGATCAGTGAGATGTCGGCGTGGGTGGAGACGGCGGTGCTCAGGACGGCGTTGATGCCACCGGGGGTGGTGGCGAGGTAGGCGTCGGCGAGAGGGATGTGCGAGACGCCGGCCAGCAGCCAGGCCAGCAGGGCGCACGCGGCGCTGATCGTCACCGTGCACGTCACGGCCAGGGGCAGGAGCCGGACGACGCGGCCCAGAGCGGGACGGGTGAAGCGCAGGCCGATGTCCAGGCCGATCACGGTGAACAGGATGGTGCGCAGGGATCCGGTCGGGGCGAAGCCCTCCGCAACGCCACCGGCGGTGAGGGCTGCGGTGAGCAGCATGGGCCCGAGCAGGACCGGGCTCGGCAGGCGGACGGCCCGGCCGATCAGGGCGCCGGCGAGGGCGACGGCGCCCAGCATGACCAGCCCCACGCCCTGATGGTGGGCGGCGACGACGGGCCCGAGCTCATGGTCGGCGTCGAGCAGGCGACCCGTCGCGCTCGGCATCAGGATCCACTGGACCAGCAGCGGGGCGGACCCTGCCACGATCAGGACGCGGAGGTACTGGAGCAGGGCGACCACGCGGCCGTCGGCGTCCAGATCGCGGGCCGTGGCGACCACCGCCGCCGAACCGCCCGCCACCATACCGAGCGTGGCGCTGGCCCGGTCGAGGTGGCCCAGGCGCGTCATGACGCCCGCGGCTCCCAGGCTGAGCATGATCGTGACCGCGGTGACCAGGGCGAGGGGGAGCAGGTCCGCGCCGGCCCGCTGGATGCTCACCGGACTGAGATAACTGCCGACCAGGATTCCCAGCGCGGCCTGGCACGCCTGATTGACCCCTCGCGGAACCTCGCGGGTGACCAGGCCGGCCAGCGCGAGGACGAGACCCGCCAGCAACGGCGCGAGCAGGTGGGGAGCGGGGACCACCGGCTCGGCCAGCTCCCCGGCGGCGAACGCCCCCGCGATGAGCACAGGCCAGACCGCCCAACGCCATCGTCCCCCCGGACGGTGCGCCGACGGCAGGAACGCGGAGCCGCGCCCCCCGCGAGCGTTCCCCATATGGTCACAGTACCGAGGCGGTCGGACCGGTCCTCGCCGGGCGGTCAGCCCGGGTCGGGGGGCGTGCTCCGGACCAGGGAGAAGTAGGCCTCTTCCTCCTGGGCGAAGTGCAGCGTGAGCACCGCGTGCAGGCCGTACAGGCAGGCGCGCAGGTCGTCGAGCCGGTCGGGCGTCACCCCCGACGGAGAGGCGAGCTCGATATGGCGGCCCAGCCGCCGCACCAGTCTGTCGATCTCGGCGTGGGCTCTGCTCATCGTGGCGGTGGCCTCGGGGTCGCGCAGGAGCCGGGTCATCGCCGGGTAGAGCCGGGCCTCCTCCGCGTGCTCGTGCGGCAGCAGGTCCTCGGTCAGGAAGTCGTGGACCTGCCGGATGCTCCGCAGCTCCTCGTACGGCGCCTCGTACCCGATCTGTCCGGCCACCTCGCGGATCTTCTCAAGCGGCGGCCGCAGCCGGGCGTGCTCCGCTTCGAACCGGCGCAGCATGGCCTCGACGGGGGCGTCCACGTGCAGGCGGGTGCCCCGGGTGGGGCGCAGCGCGCGCAGGGCGTTGAGGATCACCGCGACGTCGATGACCTCCTGAAGGACCGCGCCGGCGACCGGCGCCAGCCCGCCCGCGGCGGCCACGCCCATGGCGGCGATGGAGAGTGCCATGCCCGTGACGGCGCTCTGGACGGCGATGCGCCGGGTGCGGCGGGCGATGTCCATGGCGTCGGCGAGCCGGTCGAGCCGGTCGCCGGTCAGCACGACGTCCGCCGCCTGGGCCGAGGCGGCCGAGCCGTAGGCGCCCATGGCCACGCCCACGTCGGCGGCGGCCAGCGCGGGCGCGTCGTTGACGCCGTCCCCCACCATGACCGTCGTGGCGGCCCGCGATTCGCGCCGGACCTCGGCCACCTTGCCCGCGGGCGTCTGTTCCGCCAGCACCGCGTCGACGCCGAGCACGGCGGCCACGCTCTCGGCGACCTCGGCGCGATCCCCGGTGAGCATCACCACCCGGCCGATGCCGGCGGTGCGAAGCCGCCGCAGGGTCCTGGCCGCGTCGGCGCGTACGGCGTCCCGCAGGAGGATCACGCCGATCGGCTCGTCGTCCACGCTCACCCAGACCGTCATCGCCCCGTCCAGGGCGGCCCGGGCGCGCTGGGCGGCCTCCCAGGGCGACGTCCGGGGCCCCGGCGCCTTGCCGACGCCGACCCGCTTCCCCTCCACCAGGCCCGCCGTGCCGGTTCCCGGCTCCTCGCGCACGTCTTCGGGGCGGGGAAGGACGAGGTCGCGCTCGTGCGCGGCGCGGACGAGCGCGGTGGCCAGCACATGCGAGGACACCTGGTCCAGGCCGGCCGCTAGGCGCAGCACCTGCTTGGTGTCCTCGCCCGGGGCGGCCACGACGTCGACCACCTGCGGGCGACCGGCGGTAAGGGTACCGGTCTTGTCCATGACCAGGGTCCGCGCCTTGCCCAGGGTCTCCAGTGCGCCGCCGCCCTTGACGACGACGCCGTGCCTGGACGTACGGGACAGTCCCGCCGCGATCGCCGCGGGCGCCGCGAGCAGCAGCGGACACGGCGTGGCCACGACCAGGACGGCCACCGCGCGCACCGCCTCGCCGGAGAACAGCCACGCGCCGCCGGCCAGCCCCAGCGTGGCGGGCAGGAACCAGGCGGCGTACCGGTCCGCCAGCCGCACCACCGGGGCGGTGCCGGCCTCGGTCCGCTCGGCGAGCCGCACCACGCCCGCGTAGGTGCTCTCCCCGGCGGTCGCCGTGGCGATCAGGTCGAACGCGTGGCCGGCGTTGACCACGCCGCTCCGCACACCGTCCCCCGCCTCGTGCCGGACCGGCAGGGACTCGCCGGTCAGCGCGGACTCGTCCAGCAGCGCCGTTCCCCGCTCGACCACGCCGTCGGTCGGCACCATCTCGCCGGCGGGGACGAGCAGCCGGTCGCCGCGGCGTATCGCCTCGACGTCGATCACATGGGCGGTGCCGTCCTCGTAGCGCCGCGCCGTGCGGGGAGCGCGCTCGTACAGGGCGGTCAGATCCCTGCGGGCCCGCCGCAGGGCGTAGTCCTCCAGGAAACGGCCGCCGGCGAGCATGACGCCGATCACCGCGCCGGCGAGGAACTCCCGCACCGCGAGCGCGCCCACCAGCGCGAGCACGGCGATCAGGTCCACGCCGAGGCGGCCGGCCCGCAACGCGGAGACCACCCACCAGGCGGCCGGGACCACCGCGGCCGCCGCGCCCGCCGCCCACACCGCGTCGCCGCCGTTCCCCGCCCCGAGCAGGTGGAGCAGCCCACCGGCGGCGAGCGCGGCCAGGCTGCCGGCCACGAACAGGTATCGCCTCACACCCGCAGGCTTCCGCAGGAGCCTCGCCCGGCCCAGTGCGCTTGTCCCTGATTCGGCGGGACGAAAGTCATCGCGCCGAAGTCCCCGACGACCTCTCCCATGGGGACCAGGCCGAATGTCCCAGGGACCAGGGCCCTCGGCCTCTTCGCGCCCGATCTTCTCCAAGGTTCACGGACGGGGGCTCGACAAGGCGCAAAGTCCCGGCGGCGGGTGACCTTCGGCCACTGCGGCCCGCCGGGAGCTTCGTGTCTCCTGGAAAGGGAGCAACCAAGGACGGGGTGCCATGTCCGGTGTTGTCGCGGTCGGGATCGACGATTCGGTGTCCGCGGCCAAGGCGGCCGACTGGGCCACCGACGAGGCCGCGCGCCGGAACGCCGCGTTGCGCATCGTCCGCGTACGTGAGCCGTGGGCGAGCGAGTACCCGATCGGCCGCGTCGGAGGGTTCGAGGCCGCGCTGACCGATCACTGCAGAGGCATGCTCGCCAGAGCCGCCCAGCGGGCGGCCGCCCGCGCCCCCGGCGTGACCGCCGGCACCGCCCTGCCCACGGGCGCCGTGGTCGAGCGCCTGCTGCAGGAGTCGACCACCGCCGACCTGCTCGTCGTGGGCGGCAGAGGAATGGGCGGCTTCGCCGGGCTCCTGCTCGGAGCCGTCGGCCTGGGGTTGGCCGGCCGCACGGTGTGCCCGCTCGTCGTGGTGCGCGGATACACCGACGACCAGACCCACGTGGTGGCGGTGGGGGTCGACGGGTCGGCCGGATCCGAGGCCGCGCTGCGCCATGCCTTCGAGGAGGCACTGCTGCGGCGCTCCGCCGTCCGCGCGGTGTACGCCTGGACCGAGCCCGCGTTCGCCTCTCTCTCGGGCTTGTTCTTCGAGGAGAAGATCACCGCGATGCGGCCATGGCTGGCCCCCTGGAAGGAGAAGTATCCCGACGTCCAGGTGAGCGAGTCCGTCATCTGCCGCCACCCCGTGCCGGCCCTGGTCGACGCCTCCAAGGAGGCCGACCTCATCGTGGTCGGCTCCCGCGGCCGGGGCGCCGCCTCTTCCGTGGTTCTCGGATCCGTCGGCCACGGCATCCTGCACCGCGCGCACTGCCCCGTCATGGTCGTCACCTCCCCCGGACCCCGATGAGCCCGCCGGCTCACTCACCCGGGCGGACCAGGCCCGTCTCGTACGCGTGGACGATCGCCTGGGCCCGGTCGCGGAGGCCGAGCTTCGCCAGGACGCGGCCCACGTGGGTCTTCACCGTCTGCTCGGACAGGACGAGCCGTTCGGCGATCTCCTGGTTGGACAGGCCGTGGGCGACCAGGGTGAGCACCTCCGACTCACGTTCGGTGACTCCGTCCAGGGTGGCGCGGGGACGGCGCGGCCCGAGGCGGGCGAACTCGGAGATCAGCCGCCGGGTGACGGAGGGCGCGAGCAGGGCCTCGCCGGCCGCGACCACGCGGACGGCCTCGGCGAGCCGCCCGGCGGAGGCGTCCTTCAGCAGGAAGCCGCTGGCGCCCGCCCGGAGCGCCTCGTACACGTAGTCGTCCAGATCGAACGTGGTCAGGATCAGCACCTTCGGGGGACGGTCGGCGGACAGGATCCGCCGGGTGGCCTGCAGGCCGTCCAGCACCGGCATCCTGACGTCCATCAGCACCACGTCGGGCGAGAGTTCCGCGACGCGGCGCACGGCCTCCTCGCCGTCGGCCGCCTCGCCCACCACGTCGATGTCCGGCTGCGTGCTCAGGAACACCGTGAACCCGGTCCGCACCATGCCCTGGTCGTCGGCGACGAGCACCCTGATGCTCATCCGGCGTCTCCTCCGATCGGCAGGGTCGCGGTCACCACGAACTCCGCGCCGACCGGGCCCGCCCGGAACGTGCCGCCGAGCATCGCCGCCCGCTCCCGCATTCCGGCCAGCCCGTGGCCCGGCCGCTTCCCCGCGACTCCGCCCGGCGTGGTCGCGAAATCGGCGGGCAGGCCGTTGACGACGCGGATCCGCAGCTCGGCGCCGTCGCGGACCAGCTCCGCGGTGACGTCCGGTCCCGACCCGTGCCGCATCGCGTTGCTCAGTGACTCCTGCACGATCCGGTACGCCGTCAGCCCCACCGTGCCCGGCAGGTCGCCCAGCTCGCCCGAACCGGACACCCTCAAGGTCACCCCGGCGCGGGACGCGGTCGCGACCAGCTCGTCGATCTGGTGGAGGCCGGGCTGGGGAGCGGTGTCGGCGCCCTCCGCGCCGCGCAGCACGCCGACCACCTGACGCATCTCGGCCAGCGTCTTCAGCGACAGCGCGCGGATCTCGGCGAGCCCCTCCGCCAGCAGGCCCGCGTCGCCTGCCGCGCGCAGCGGGGTCGCCTCGGCCTGGATGGCGATCACCGACATGTGGTGGGCGACCACGTCGTGCAGCTCGCGGGCGATCCTGGCCCGCTCGGCCAGCGCCGCCCGTTCGGCCAGGGCGCCCTCGGCACGCCGCTCCTCCTCGGCCAGCCTTCCGGTCGCCAGCCGCCGCGCCCGTACGTTGTGGCCGAACAGCACGGCGACGGTGATCCCGGTCACCGCGGGGACCACCGTGCCGGCATCGACGGCCACCGCCGCGAGGCAGGAGACCAGCCACACCCCCGCCGCGACCGCGCCGTCACAGCGGACCCCGACGGAGTACGCCACGAGCAGGCAGGCGATCGCCGCGCCCGGCGTGTACGGCGGGCCGAGGAACCCGCCGATCACGGCCGAGCCGGCCGGAACCACCAGCAGCGCCCACCGCCAGGCCGCCAGGGGCCACCGGTCGCGCAGCACCAGCGGCAGTGAGAAGGCCGCCGACATGATCACGAGATACGCCTCGTCGTGCGGCCACCGCGCGGCGGCCGCGGGGCCCTCCATGTACGCGACCCCGCCCGCGAACGCCACGAACGCCACGAACGCGTCGCCGAGCCGGACGAGATCCAGGGTGACGCCCCGCAGGCCGCGGGGCCACGGCACCCGCACCTGCCCGCGTCGTGGCGCGGGCGGCGGCGGGTCGGCCGTACCGGTGACGACCGCCCGCAGCAGCGCCCGCGCCACGGCCCGCAGGAGCGGCCCCGGCTTCGCGGTCGGCCCCTGATAGATCATTTCTCCAGCTTATGGACGTGCCGGGCGGGTCGCTTCGTCCTCATGGGCGACCTTCGCGTCCCCCTGTGGCGGGAGGCCGCCCCGCCGGCACGCCGCCTACCGGGCAGCGCGCCAGTGCGGGTCACCGGCCGGCTCTCCCGGCCGTGCGCAGGTAGGCGAGCGCCCGCTCGAAGGCGGCGTCGCGGCCCGCGGCGAGCTCGCCGTCGCTGAGCGTTTCGGCGATCCTGTCCTGCGGTGGGATGCCGGTGACGTCGAAGGTGGTCCCCTGCCGGGTGAGGAACCGCTCGTTGGGCAGGGCGAAGGTCCAGCCGTTGGGCAGCGTGCGCCACAGGAAGTCCGAGAACGCGCCCTGGGTGGCGTCGCCGATCCGCCGAGGCGCGGGGGTGCGGGCCGTCATCGCCTGGCTGAACGTCTCCCCGGCGCTGATGGTCAACGGGCTCGTCAGCAGGGCGATCGGCCCGGTGTGGCGAGAACCCGCCGGACGCACCCAAATCGGTCGCGCCCGGGTGAACCGGGTGGGGTCGGAGGGGTCGTCGCGCGCCTGCTTGGCGTAGGCGACGTACGGCCGGCCGGTGAGGCGGGAGGCGAGTCGGATGCCGAGGGCGTCGTACCCGCCGAAGTTGAGGCGGACGTCGAGGACGAGGCCCTTCAGGCGTGACGTCCGGGCGGGGGTGAAGATCTCGTTCAGCGCGCGGTCCAGCTCCTTCGCGTTGGCCGCGAAGCCGCCGTCGGCGTACCCGTCGAAGGCGGCCAGCCTCAGGTAGCCGAACCCGCCCGGCAGGTCGGCGTACCCGATCACGCCGCGGCCCCATGTCGTCAGCGGCTTGTGGACGTCGTGCTTCTCCACGAGATCGAGGACCCCCTCGTTCAGGGCCAGGAAGGCCGGCAGGCCGTCCAGCGGCCTCGTGCCGGGGCGCAGCGGCCGGGCGAACTCGTCCTTTCCCGCGCGCAGCGCGGTGTGGGCGTCGCCGAGGTCCTTCAGGATGTCGCGCAGCACGCCGAACAGCTCGGCGTCGGTGGTGTTCGGGCCGATCCGGGGACGGTATCGGTCGCGGACCGCCTGCCAGTCGACGCCCTTCGTCGCGAAAAACGGGTAGTTCTCCGCGAACGTGGTCCAGAAGACGTCGAACACGGCGACCGGGCCCGTGGCGGGGGCCTTCACCGAGCAGCGGGCGGGAAGGCCGGGCAGCCGGCGCAGACCGATCTCCCCGACGGCGCCCACGTAGCGCAGCCGCGCCCGCTGCCGGCCCTGGAGTGTGATCGTCATCCGACGGGAGCCGTCGTCGGCGACGAACGCCCCCGGCCCACCCTGCCGCCTGGCCGACATGACGCCCGCCAGGCAGCTGATCGCCGTCGTGTCGAAGTACCGGAGCCGGTCCCCGCCGACGGTGATGATCGTGCCGTAGCCGTCGGCCTGCCACACACCGTCCAGTGCTGCGTCCCGCGCGCTCGCGACCGCCGCCGCGGGCGCCGCCGTCATGACCAGGACGGCCGCCAGAGCCGCGCCCCCGATCCGTGTTCCGCTCTTTCTCATGGCGCCGACGGTACGAACGCGGTCCCGTAACCGGCGTCACCCTGGAGGACCGTTCCTCGGCTCCCTCCTGGGAGTGACCTGATCCGCGGGCCGACCCGTCGGGAGTTCGCGGCCTCGGCGGAAACGTCGGTCAGCCTGGCTACGATCTGTGCTTGCCTGGTGACATTGGCCGGCGCCCCTCCCGGCGATGCCCGCGCCACGGACGGCCACGACCGTCCGTGGCGGGCACTGACGGCTCGATCCGCTGCCAGGCCTTCAACGGGGAGGGACGTGAATCGCGAGCACGGTAATGTCGTCATCCGGCTCATAGCCGGACATCATGCGATCTACTAGGAAATTCACCAGTAGATCAGGATTATGCCGAGTCGCAGGCGAGGCTTCCGTTGCGACATTGCAAATCTCTATGAGTCCGGCGTCCAATCCGCGCTTCCTGTTCGTCACGAGCCCGTCAGAGTAGAGGACGGCGGTGTGCCCGGGCGGAATGCGAAACCGGGCCTGCCTGCGGACGACGGGCCAGCCGAGCGGTGTACCAGGCTGGCCGGCGAACAGAACCGCGGGACCCTCTGGCGACACCAGCAAGGGGGGCGGGTGGCCCGCGAGCCCGATCGTGCCCTCCCCGGTGCCAGGCTCGACGATCAGATAGGCGAGAGTGGCGACCTGCTCTCCATCCTCGATAGCGTCGAAGACCCGGTCAAGGCCGGTGAGCACTGCCGCAGGCGGCGGGTTGGTGAGAGAGAGGGCCCGCACGGCATTACGGATCCGGCCCATCCCCGCAGCGGCTTTGACACCCCTGCCAGTGAATTCGCCGACCACGACCGCGATCCGTCCGTCCTGTACGGCGAATGCGTCGTACCAGTCGCCGCCCACCTGCGTGTTGCGGCTACTGGACATGAAGCGCCGGACCAGCGTGAGCCCGGGAACCTCAGGCAGCCGTTCGGGCAGCAGACTCCGCTGGAGCATCTCGGCGGTGCGATGCTCGTGCTCGAACAATTGCGCCCGCTGGACGGCAAGAGAGCCCTGTTCGGCCAGGACCCTGAGGAAAACCTCCTCTTCCTGCGAGAAGTTCCGTGGACGGGTGAAAGAGAACTCCAGCGCCCCCAGCACCCCCCCGGCGACGAGCAGGGGCAGGCCTATCCAGGCTCGTTCGTCAGTGCGGGACAGGTAGTTGTCCAGCGCGCCCTCGTCGCCTCCGGCCTCGCGTAGCTGGGCCCTGAACGACTCAGGGGACTCGGCGAGGACCAACCGGTGGCTGTTCAGCGCCATGGTCATCACACTGCTCATAGACAGGGGAATCCATTCGCCGAACTCGTCAGGACCCTCAAGGGCGCCCTCGCCTCTGATCACTTCCAGTCCCATACCATTGGCGTCGAGCAGCGCGACAGTCGCGCGGTCGGCCGTCAGCATCGTACGGCCGATATTCCAGACCACGTCCACAACTTGTTGCAGAGTGATCGCCTCTGCCAGCAGGGCGGTTGCCCGCTGCAGGTGAACTCCTTCGTGAATGGCGCCGGCGGAATGGCCTTGCACTGGTGGCCGAGAGTCCAGCTCATCGAGAAGTTCTTCGAGTACCTGGACGCGTAGTTCCGCCTGCCGGGTTCGGTCGCGGGCCAGTTTCAGTTGCTCGCTGAGATAGCTGATCTCGTGGTCGTATCGCGTGCGGTCGTGATCCCAGGCGGCACGAAGACGCTCATTCTCGATGACCAGGTGCTGGAGGCTTCCGTTACGCTCGGTGAGCTGGCGCTCCAGTGTCTGGGCGTAGCGCTCGGCCTCCTTCCAGCTAGTGACCGCGATCTCTAACTCATCACTGACCTTACGGATCCGGTACTCGTGCGGATGAGCGACTTTGAGAGCGGCCATCTGAAGGTCTACGAGGTGCGCGCGGACCTCATCGGTCACGGCAGTTCCTGCACTCGCCCGCAAGGCCAGCACCTGATCGAGAAACCACCTGTCAGCGGGCACTCGTTTGCCATTCAGGTACCGGGACACACTGCCCTTATCGATCGGGTGAAGCCGGGAGAACAGGCTTATCGACATACCCAGGGCGGTGAACTGAGCGCGCAACTCTTTCGCCCACACCATGACCTGCGGACTGAGTTCCGGGCTCAATGGCGCCAACTCGGCTGGACGGCGGTCGATCTCGCTCACGCGTCCATCATCGCCCTTGCGCATTGGCCCCGGGAGCGCTCGTCGCCATTGATGGCGTTGCCAACTGTTCGCAACGTGACACCTGTGGCCGTTGCAGTGCGGCGCAACACCTCGGACTTCTGGCTTCCTAGAGCCAAGCACTTGCGCCCTGCCCCGCCACAGCGGGGCGGACTGGAACGAGAGGAATCCTCGTGAATCGCCCGGCTCGCTCAACGTCCCCGCTCCTGACCGTTCGGGCCGCCCTGATCTTCGGCCTGTCCCTGATCTTCGGCGCGGCGGCCGGAGCCCTTACCTATTGGGCCACTAGATCCGCCGCCGGGGCGTTTCTGGGCACTGGCGCCGCTACAGGTGGCACGATCGGGCTTCTCAACCAAATCATCAGCGACACCACTATCGACAATGGCGACTAATGCCACAGCACGCAATACCAATCCTCGGCTCCATCAGGCTGCCTGCGTGATCGCCACTCACGACGGAGCAAGACCTCTATGGCTTTCATGGCCCGCGACGTACAGCCAAGGACCTGGTTGGGAGCCGAGGAAACAGGCGAAGGGTTCAAGTCACCCTCGGATCCGCACTCTGGTGCATGGTGGGCCTGGCCTCGACTACGACGACCTCTCGCACGGGTTCGCAGACGAGGCGCAGGTCCACAGATCCCGGGTCACGGCGCCGGCTTTCGCGTGGGTGACCAGACGCTCCACGACCGGACGTCCGGGTTCACCAGACGCGGCTGTGATCGCGATCAGGAGGCCCCGTCCGCCGGTGAGCGGGCGGGGTCGGTGGGCGCGGTGTAGGCGGGGCGGGGAAGGGGGCGGTCGAGGAGGAAGGCCGTGAGGAGGCCGCGGTAGAGGTCGGGGCGGCCGTTGGCGATGGAGTGGCCGGCGCCGGGGATGTAGACGAGGGTCGACTCGGGGAGTGTGCGCCGGTAGTCGTAGGTGACCTCCCACTTCAGGTAGTCGCACTGGCCGCGCATGATGAGCGTGGGCACATGGACGCCGCGCAGCCTCGGCCGCGGGTCGGCGACCGCGGCGGCGTCCGCGGCGGTGATCTGGTTGCCGTAGAAGCCGGGCAGGTTGCCGTGCACCGGGGCGGGGGGCGCGTTCTCGCAGCCGGTGGCGTCCTTGGCGACGAGCAGAAGCTCCCGCATCCGGGTGTCGGCCTCCGCGTCGGGCACCATGGCGTGCGCGGCGGCGGGGTTGAGCTGGAGGAGCAGTGCCTGCGCCAGCATGCGCGGGGTGCTGGTCAGTTCGTCGGCTCGGGCCTGGAGGCCGGCGGGCAGGGTGTCCCAGGGAGAGCCGATCCCGTTCGGGAAGGCGGGCTCCCAGATGGCGCCCGGCGAGGTGAGCACGGCCTTGGCGACGCGATCGGGGTGCGCGGCGAGGTAGGCGGCCGAGAGCGTGCCACCCCAGGAGCGGCCGACCAGGATCATCTTCTCTGCGCCGATGGTCTGGCGGATCGCCTCGAGGTCGGCCACGTGCCGGGCGACCGTGTAGCCGCTCGGGTCGGCCAGCCGGGTGGAGCGTCCGGCGCCGAGCTGATCGTAGGCGTAGACGTCGAAGCCGGCCGCCGCGAGTTCCCGGCCGCCCTCCGGGAGCCCCTCCCCTGGCGTTCCCGGTCCGCCGTGCAGGAAGATCACGGGCGGGCGGCCGGCCACGCCCTCTCCGCCGAGCTTGACGTAGGCGATGGTCGAGCCGGTGGGCAGCCGCCAGAACGCGACCGGCGCGGGGGGCGCGGCCGGCGCGGGCACGGGGGACGCGCGGAACACCGTGAGCGCCGCGAGGGCGGCGACCGCGAGGGTGTTGACCACGACGTAGGGGATGACGAGCCGTGGTGCGCCGAGTCTCCGGAACGCGGGCCGCCCCAGTAGCCGGCTGATCACCGCGACCGCTGCCAGCCCGGCCGCCGCGAACACCGGCACGCTCGCGGTCACCACGGCGGTGAGGAAGAACGCGACCACCCCGGCCACCACCGCGGCGATCTCCGCACCGACCAGCAGGACCGCCCCTGACACACGTTTCATACGGCAACGCTATGAACGGCGGGCGGGCCGTCCCTCCTGCCCAGGACCGATCCGGACTCCCGCCGCGCGGCGGGGTGTCAGTGGTTCCCGGGACGGATCAGGCCCGATTCGTAGGCGTAGATGGTGGCGTGCAACCGGTCGCGCACGCCGAGTTTGGCCAGGATCACCGAGACGTGGTCCTTGACCGTGGCCGGACTGATCCGGAGGGCACGGCCGATCTCGGCGTTGGACAGCCCTCGGGCGAGATGCCGCAGTACCTGGCTCTCGCGTGGCGTGAACCGGTCCAGTGCGGTCGCCGGGGCGGGGGTGGAGGCCGCGGCGAGGCGGCCGAGCAGCCGCTGCGTGATCGCGGGGTCCAGTAGCGCGTCGCCACGGGCGATGACCCGCACCGCGTCGACGACCCGCGCGGGCTCGGCGTCCTTGAGCAGGAAGCCGGACGCGCCCGCGCGCAGAGCCCCGAACACGTACTCGTCGAGGCCGAAGGTCGTCAGAACGATGACCCTGGTGCCGGAGGCGCGGGCGGTGATGGACGCGGTGGCGGCCAGCCCGTCGAGCACCGGCATCCTGACGTCCATGAGCACGACGTCCGGCCGCAGCGACGCGACCATCGCGACGGCGGAGTGCCCGTCCGCGGCCTGCCCCACCACCTCGAGATCAGGCTCGGCGGCGAGCACGGCGCTGATACCGGCCCTGACCACCGCCTGGTCGTCGGCCACCATCACCCTGATCATCTGGGCAACCACACGTGTACGGTGCCGCCCGCTCCCACGGCCGACGCGCCGCCGTACGCGTCGGCCAGCACGTGCAGGCGCCGCCGCGCGTCCGGGCTCGTCGCGCCCGCGACGAGCACACCGTCATGCCGGTAGGACACGGTGACCGCTGGTCCGGAGAACTCCTGTGCGGCTCGGAACATGCCCACCTCGAGCTCCGGGACCAGTCCCCGCGGATCGCCGATCTGACGTACCGCGACCATCTGCCGCGCGGCCAGGACCGCCAGCCCGGCGAGCGTCGGCGGCGGGTCGTCGGCGCCCGAGGGCCGGCGCAACTCGTCCAGCAGCTCCCTGACCGCGCCGAGCCCGGCGCGGGCCTCGTCGAGCACCACGCTGAGCCGACCTTCGTCGGCCGCCACCACGACCGCTTCCGCGTGTCGCGAGGCCGTACGGCGCAGCCCCGCCGCGACCCGCTCGCGTTCTGCCCGCGCGGCGGCCGACAGCCGCCGCCTGTGCAGGTCGCCGGCCGCTCCTTCCGCCTCGCGACGCCGTGCTCGCGCCCGCGCCACCATCGCGCCCAGCGCCCAGACCGGCACCGTCACGACGGCCACGCCCAGGGCGAGCACCGCCCAGACGGCCGCGCCGTCACCGCTGACGCCCGGCCCCATGGCCAGCGCCAGGCCGCCCACCGCGGCGACGAGCAGGGCCGCGAGCAGCCCCCGGGCCCGATCACGATGGACGCCGAAGGCGTACACCTGCGCCAACTCCACCCAGAAGCCCCACAGGAACAGGTCACCCGCGGGTATCGAGGACCATCCGGCCACCCACGCCGCCAGGGCGATCGGGTAGATCGACACCATCGCCGCGAGGCTCCACAGCGGCGCTCGCGTACGCCACCACAGCGGTATCGCATGCGCCACGAACAGGGGGACCAGCACGGCCAACTGCTTGGTGGAGACCGTCGTGGAGCCCGGCAGCAGGCTCGCCCCTATCGACAGCGCGAAGGCGAGCCCGACCAGCGCGGCGTCCCAGGCGCGTGGGCCGCGCCACCACTCCGCCCTGACCGGGGGGACCTCGGCGGCGGCGGGAAAACGCGCACGCACCGTCCACCCGGGGCCGTCAGGGCTCGCCTCGAAGGTTCCACCGCGGCTCGCCACCGTCGCGGCCAGCCCTGCCAGCCCATGCCCGGAACCGAGGTCGCCATGCCGTGCCGCGCCGCCGCCGTCACTGACCAGCACTGTCAGGCAGCCGGAGTCGTGCTCCACGCCGACCCGCACCTCGGCCCCGCTCGCGTACCGCGCCGCGTTGGTCAACGCCTCGCGGACCACGCGGTAGGCCGCGTCCGCGACCTGCGGTGACACATGGTCGACCGTTCTGCGGTAGGTGAGGCCGAGCTCAGGCCACGAGCCGATCAGCCCGTCTATCGCCGCGAGATCGGACACGGTGGTATCCACGACGGCCAGTTCGGCGGCGGCCGACCGGCCCTCCTGTCCGGCGTGCCGCAGAGCGTCCTCCTGGAGCCCGCGATCGGTCACGTGCAGGGCCGAGGCCGCGCTCACCGCGATGCTCGTGAGGCGGTGAGCGGCCGTGTCGTGCAACTCGGCGGCCAACCTGAGCCGCTCGGCGTCGGCCGCCGCCGACCACTGCGCCGGCCACGCCGCGCGGTACGCGGCCAGCGCGTCCCGTCGCGCTCGGCTCCGTCTGCGCGACCGGCCGAACGCCCAGGCCATCGCGACCAGGCCACCTGACAGCAGGGCCAGTCCCGCCACTGACCGCGGCGGCTCCCCGACGATCGCGGCCTCACCCGCCACCACCACAACGATCACACCCGCCGCCGCGGCCGCGGCCCCGGCGGTGCGCCGAACGGCGATGCCGTACAGAACCATGGCGGCGACGAGGAGGGTCCATGACACGACGCTCACCACCAGATCATGCCTCGCCCCGAGGAAGTGGCGGGAACCAGGCCGGGTGTGCGGGCGACTACTGATGGGAGCCACTCCCTGGCACCCGTGGTGCCGTCAGCCGCCGCCCTCAGGAGGATCCGTGCCGCGACCACGTTCGCTCGTCGCCGCCCTCGCCGTGTCGCTCGCGTTCGCCGGCGCCTGTAGCTCCGGATCCGGCGGCGCACCCGCGAGCGGCGCTTCGGGGTCCACGAGCGGCGCTTCGGCGTCCACGACGCTGCGCATCGGGCTGAGCGCGGAGTCGGGGGCGCTGGATCCGCACGCGTTCACCGGGAACTTCCTGCTGCTGGACGCGATCTACGAACCGCTGGTCACCTACGGCGAGAACGGCCGGCTGGAGCCGGGCCTGGCCGAGTCCTGGACCGTCGCCAAGGACGGCAAGCAGGTGACGTTCGACCTGCGGGACGGCGTGCGCTTCACCGACGGCGCGCCGGTGGACGCCGCCGCCGTCAAGTGGAACTTCGATCGGTGGGTGGGCAACGAGCGCTTCTCCTTCTTCCGGGCGTCGAAGGTCATCACCGCGGTCGAGGCTCCGGACCCGGACACCGTCGTGCTCAAGCTGTCCGAGCCGTACGAGCCCTTGCTCCAGGAGATGTCGATCGTACGGCCCGTCCGGCTGCTCAGCCCGAAGTCGGTCGCCGCCGACGGCAGGTTCCAGAACGCTGTGGGCACCGGCGCCTGGAAGCTCGTGTCCAACACCGCCACGGGAGCGGTGCTGGAACGCAACGACGGCTACTGGGGGCAGAAACCCCGGCTGAAGCGGCTGGAGTTCAAGGTCATCCCCGACTCGCAGGCCCGGATCGACGCGATGGCCAACGGCGAGCTCGACCTGGCCGGCGGCCCGTACCTGGCGCCGATCACCCCCGTGGAGGCCCGCTCGCTCAGCGGGCGCGACGACGTCAAGCTGCTCACCGGCGCGCCGGACGTCTCCATCATGCTCGGGTTCAACCCCAAGGGCCCGGCCGGCGACAAGGCGGTACGGGAGGCCGTCATCAAGTCGATCGACACCGCGTCGCTGGCGAAGGCGCTGTTCCTGGGGCAGGCGCGACCGGCCAGGCGGGTGTTCCCGCCGGACGTGCCCGACTCCGGCACCGATCTGCGCCTGGGCTTCGACCCGGCCGGTGCGGCCGGAGCGCTGGACGCCGCCGGATACACCCTCGGCGGGAAGACCCGGGTCAAGGACGGGAAACCGCTCTCGCTGCGGCTGCTCATTCCCGCGGCCCCGGCCGAGGGGCAGCTCGACCCTCGCACCATGGCCGCGGCGATCGCCGCGGCTCTCGGGCAGGTGGGCATCGGGGTCGAGATCACGCCGGTCGACGCCGCCGCGTACTACGACGAACGCGCGGAGGGCAGGTACGACATCACGTTCTTCGAGACCCTCGGCGCGCCCTACGATCCCTCCAGCTCGATCGTTTCCCTGTTCACCGGCGACGCGCGGGCACCGCTCTGGGCGACGCCGGCCACCGAGGACCTGGTCGACAAGGCGCTGTTCGCCCGGGACCCCGCCTCCCGCGCGACGGCGTATCAGGCCCTCTATGACGCCGTGGCCGCCGACGCCGGGTTCGTGCCGCTGGTCTACCGGCCGCGGCTGTGGGCGGTCCGCGGCGAGGTGCGAGGCTTCGCGGTCCCGGCCACCGACGTCGACCTCGACCTGACCGGAGTCACCATCGGATGAGAGCACCGGGACGGGTGGGCTCCGCCGGACGCCACGCCGCGCGGTGGGCCGTCGACACCGCCGGGGTGCTCCTCGCGCTCTCCGCCGGCGTCTTCGCGCTCGTCCTGCTGGCGCGAGGTGACCCCGCGGCGGTCCTGGCGGCGACGAGAGCCGGCCGCGCCGCCACGCCCGAGCAGATCGAGGTCGTCCGCGCCGAACTGGGCCTCGACGCTCCCGCTCTGGTGCGGTACCTGCGGTGGCTCGCCGGCGCGAGCACCGGCGACTTCGGGGTGTCGCTGCGGACGAACACGCCGATCGGACCGGAGATGGCCGATCGGCTGGACGTGACGCTGAGGTTGGTGGCCGGCTCCGCCGTGGTGGCCCTCGTGGTGGGCATCGCCACCGGCGTCGCCGGAGCGGTGCTCGGACGCGGCCCGCTGCGCGGAGCCCTGCGCGGCGGGGCGCTGCTGGCGGCCTCGGTGCCGGCGTTCTGGCTGAGCTACCTGCTGGTGCTGGTGATCGCCCTTCGCCTCGGCCTGGCGCCGACGTCGGGGATGGCGGGCCCCGCGACATGGGTGATGCCGGTGACGGTGCTCGGACTGCCGGCGGCCGGCGCCCTCAGCCGGGTGGTGGCCGTCACGCTACGCGAGGCGCTCGACCGGCCGTACGTCCTCGCCGCGCGGGCGCGGGGCAGCGGGCCGGTCTCGATCGTGCTCCGCGACGGCCTGCCCAACGCCGCCGGGCCGATCCTGTCCCTGGCCGGAGTCATGGTCGGCGGTCTGCTGGTGGGCACGGTCGTCGTGGAGCAGATCTTCGGCTGGCCTGGTCTCGGCGCCTATTTCGTGCACGCGGCGGCGGCCAGGGACGTCCCTGCCATACAAGCCGGCGCGCTGGCCCTGGGCTGCGGGTTCATCCTGGCGAACCGCCTCGCCGACGTCCTGCACGCCCTCATCGACCGCCGTGGCGGGCGAAGGTCGCGGCTCCGGCAGGGAGGGACGTGACCGAGGGACGTCGCCGGTGGGGACTTCCGGCGAGCGTGCGCGGCGTCACGCCGGCCGCCCTTCCGCTGATCGTGTTCGCGATCGCGGGACTGCTGGCCCCCGTCCTCTCCCCCGCCGATCCGGCGGCCATCGATCTGACGGCGGGCCTGCTGCCGCCGTCCGCGGACCACCTGCTCGGCACCGATCAGCTCGGACGGGATCAGCTCAGCCGCATCCTGTACGGCGCGCGCGTCTCGCTGTCGGTGACGGCGGCGGTCCTGGCGATCTCGATGACCGTCGGCGTCGTCACCGGCACGGTGGCCGGTTACCTGGGCGGCGGCGTCGACCGGGTGATCGCGCGGGTGATCGACATGGCCGTCTCCCTGCCCGGGATGCTGGTGGCGCTGGCGGTCATCGGAGTGCGGGGCCCCGGCGTGGAGAACCTGGTCGTCGCGATGTCCCTGTGGACGTGGGCGCCGTACGCCCGCATCGCGCGCGCCCAGGTCGCGGGCCTGCGGGGCAGCCCGCACCTGGACGCGCTGCGGCTGCTCGGCGCCGGGCCCGTGCGCGTCGTCGGCCGGCATCTGCTCCCGCCCGCTCTCGCGCCGTGCCTGGTCTACGCCGGCACCGACGTCGGCGCCATCGTGCTCGGCGTGGCCACGTTGAGCTTCCTCGGCCTCGGCATCCCGCCGCCGCAGCCCGAGTGGGGTCAGATGCTCGTCGAGGGGCGCCCCTTCCTGGCCTCCGCCTGGTGGCTGGCCTACCCGCCCGGCATCGCGATCACGGCCGTGGTGTTCGCGAGCAACCTGCTCGGGGAGCGTCTGGCGGGCGGCGACGAGCGGCCCTCCATCCTGCGGCTGGTACGTCCGGCGCTCCGGCGTCCGGCCGGGGCATCCGTCACCCCGGCCGCCTCCGCCGATGACGACGCCGTGCTGCTGCGCGTGCGGGACCTGTCGGTCGGCTACCCGTACGGCGACGGGCGTCGCCGCGTCGTCGCCGCGGTCTCGTACGAGGTCCGGCGCGCACGGGTGCTGGCCATCGTCGGCGAGACCGGGAGCGGCAAGACCACGTCGGCGCTGGCGCCCTTCGGCCTGCTGGACCCCAGCGCGGTGGTCACCGGCTCGGCGACGTTGTCGACAGGCGCCGGGGCCCGCGAACTGATGGGCCTCACGCCGCGCGAGCGGCGCCGGGTCAACGGCCGCCAGGTGGGTGTGGTCTTCCAGGACAGCCTCGCGGTGCTCAACCCGCTGCGGACCGTCGGCGCGCACGTCGACGAGGCCGTCCGCAACGCGGGCCGGGGAGGACGGCGGGCCGCCACCCGCCGCGTCAGCGAAGAGCTACTGCGCCTGGCCGGTCTGCCCGACCCCGCCGCGATCGCCGGTGAGCTGCCGCACCGGCTCTCCGGTGGGATGCGGCAACGCGTGCAGATCGCCGTCGCCCTGGCCGGTGAACCGGAGTTGCTCGTCGCCGACGAGCCGACCTCCGCGCTCGACGTGACCGTGCAGGCGCGGGTGCTCGACCTGCTGGGAAGGCTGCGCGACGAGCTGGGCATGGCCATGGTCGTGGTCAGCCACGACCTGGCGGTGGTCTCGCGACTGGCCGACGACGTGGCCGTCATGTACGCCGGGCGGATCGTGGAATCGGGGCCGCTCGCCACCGTGATCGGCGACCCGGATCATCCCTACACCCGTGGCCTGCTCGACGCCGTGCCGCGCCCCGGAGCGGCGCCGGGCACCCGTTTCCGTACCATGCCGGGACGCGCGGGCACCGGCCCGGACGAGACCGGCGGCTGCGCGTTCGCACCGCGGTGCCCGATCGCCGTCGCGGCCTGCGCGAAGGACCGGCCGGCCCTGGAACCGACGGCCTCCGCGCCGGCGCACCGGTCGGCGTGCCCGCGCCATCCCGGCGGGGCCGCGCGCCCACCGCGGACGGCCGATGAGCGGGAGGGGCTCTGACCCATGCTGGAGGTCGAACGGCTCACCGCCGGCTACCTCGGTGGCCGTCACCGGGTGACCGTGGTCAAGGACGTCACGATCCGCGTCGACGGGGGCGAGATCGTCGGGCTCGTCGGTGAGTCCGGCTGCGGCAAGACGACGCTCGCGCGCGTCATCACCGGACTCGACCGCCCCAGCGCGGGCGTGGTGCGCTTCGCCGGGGTGGACGTGCACACCCTGCGGGGCCGGGCGCTGCGAGACCATCGACGACACGTCCAGATGGTGTTCCAGGATCCGTATCTCACCCTCAGCCCTCGGCAGAGGGTACGGCAGGCCTTGGCCGAGCCGCTCCGCATCCACCGGATCGGCGACTCCCGGGCACGCTCGGCCCGCGTGGACGAGCTGCTCGACCTCGTCGGGCTCGATCCCGGCGTGGGCGAGCGCCGGCCCCGGCAGTTGTCGGGGGGCCAGCGGCAGCGGGTGGCCATCGCGCGGGCGCTCGCCCTGGGGCCCCGCCTGCTCGTGTGCGACGAACCCGTCACCGCGCTCGACGTGTCGGTGCAGGCCAAGGTGCTCAACCTGCTGTGCGACCTGCGCGACCGGCTCGGTCTGGGCTGCCTGTTCATCACCCACGATCTCGCCGTGGTCCGGCAGCTCGCGGACCGGGTCGCGGTCATGCGCGACGGCCGTATCGTCGAGCAGGGCCCGACCCTGGAGGTGACCACCACGCCCCGTCACCCCTACACCCGTGCCCTGCTCGCGGCGACCCCCACGATCGATGCCGGATCCGAGGGGCGTCCGCCCGGCTGACGCGCCGTCGAACCGGCGAGGCGACGGGCTAGGCGGGCTTCTCGTAGACGGTGACGTGGGCGCCGGTGCCGAGGTACGGTTCGCGGCGCCAGCCGCCCCAGCGGTGGCGCGGCTCCAACCCGGCGAGGCGGGCCATCAGGTCGAGTTCGGACGGCCAGGCGTAGCGCATGGAGACCGGGGCCAGCCGGATGCCCTGGTCGGTGATGAGAATGTGCTGGCCGTCGAAACGCTGGCCGATCGGGTCGTGGCGGACCGCGACCAGGCGCACGTGGTCGTGATCGACGCGGTGGGTGTCGAGGCTCTGGTTGCGTTGGTAGCGGGCGAGGTCGGGCACCAGGCACTCCAGAACGAACCGCCCGCCCGGGGCGAGCCGCCGGGCGACGTTGGCGAAGCAGCGCACCTGGGCTTCCTGGGTCATCAGGAAGAAGAAGGTGGTGAAGACGACGAAGACCATGGCGAACCGCTCGTCGGTGCCGGTGTCGACGTCGGCCATGTCGCCGATCGTGACGGGGATGCGCTCTCCCCCGGGTTTGGCCCGCATACGGGCCACCATCGCCTCGGAGGCGTCGACGCCCCGCAGGTCGATGCCTTGCGCGGCCAGGGGGATGGTGACCCGGCCGGTGCCCACGGCCAGTTCGAGGACCGGGCCCGCCGGCCCCTCCTTGATCAGCTCGGCCAGGCAGCGCACGGCGTCGGCCGGGTCGAGGTCGGCGTGCCACTCGTCGTAGACGTCGGCGTTGCGCTCGCCGTAGGTCTCCGGTCCGTACTCGTTCATAGGGCTCCTGTCCCGGGGTCAGTCCAGCGGTCGCATGTCGTGGGTGACGGCGCCGGCCGCGGCCAGCGCGTGGTGGAGGCCCAGTTCGGCGGTGGTTCCCTCGGCCATCACGAGGGCGGTGCAGCCCCGCTGGTCGGCGAGGTGGACGATCAGGTCCCCGGCCTGGGCGGTCGGGAAGAACTCGGGGGACCCGGGGAAGAGCGGCAGCCGTTCGGGGCCGCGCCAGCCGGCGAGCCGGCCAGGGGCCGGAGGGTGCAGGAAGGCCATGCCGTAGCCCCGCCCCACGGTCAGCGGCGCGTCCAGCAGCCGGGGCCGCCGGCCGAGCGCGGCGTCGATGACGGCGGTGTACACGTTCTCCCGCAGCGAGCGGCTCATCATCTCCCCGATGACCGCCCCCGCGATTCGCCCGTTGACCTCCACGACCTCGGGGCCGTCCGGGGTGTGGGCGAACTCGGTGTGGGCGACGCCGGCGGAGAACCCGACCGCGCCGAGGACCTCGCCGATCCAGGTCTCCAGCCGGTCCAGCTCGGGCTGTGGGAAGGCGACCGGGAAGGCGACGGCCTCCTCTCGCCGGACCGGTTCGGGCGTGTGGAGGTGCACGGCGACCCCGAGCAGCCTCGTGCGCCCCTCCCAGCTGACCGTCTCGGCGCTGTAGACGGGGCCGGGGAAGTACGGTTCGGCCACGAGATGGGCGCCCATCAGGGTGGCCTCCTTGACCTCGCGGGCGGCCCGGTCGAGTTCGGCGTCGTCACGGATCAGCCAGACCGACCGGGAGGAGGTGCCCGCCGAGTCCTTCACGATCGCGGGGACGCCGATCGCCGCGACCGCCTCGGTGACCGCTTCGGCCGTCGGCTCCACCCGGGTCGCGCCGGCCCTGCTCAGCCCTGCCCGGTGCAGCAGGGTGCGGACCTCGGCCTTGTCCCGCAGGGTGCGGGCGACGTCCAGGCCGAGGGTGGCCAGGCCGAACCGTCCGGCCAGCTCCGCCCCGGGCAGCATCCAGGTGTCGGTGGAGTTGACCAGTCCGGCCAGATCGGGAATCCGGTCGAGGACCGCGGCGCAGGCCGGCACGTCGGTGGTGTCCACGTCGACCACCTCCAGGTCCCGCGGCCCCAGGCGGGCGAGTTCGTAGCCGTACACCGACCGGTTGCCGGTCAGCAGGCACAGCCGGTGCCCGGCCTCGGCGGCGGCGTCCCGCAGGCGTGCGAGGCCGAAGGTGAGGGCTTCGAGGAGAACGATGGTCACGGCCGGCCCGCCTCGGCTTCCCGCGGGCGGGTCGCCTGGACGACCAGCCGCTTCGCGTTGTTGTCGTACGGCTCCCCGGCGAAGCCGCCGAAGCAGACGATGTCGGTGAACCCGGCGGCGGCCAGCATGGAGCGGATCTCGGCGGCGCTGTAGACGAACTGCTCGAAGAACCCGTGCCGGGCCGTGCCGCCCCGCACCAGAGTCCAGTCGCTGCGGAAGCGGGTCCAGTCGTCCAGAATGGTGTCCCGCATGAACAGGGAACCCCCGTCGACCTCGACCACCTTCGGGGTGCCGGCCCACCGGGCGAAGATCTCTTTGCTGAACAGGTCCATCAGCAACCGGCCGCCGGGCACCAGGCTCCGCCAGGCGTTGCGCAGCACGAGCTGGTTCTGCGCCGGGTCGGCGAAGTACCCGAAAGAGGTGTACATGCTGACGACCTCGTCGTAGCGGTGCGGCTCGACGAACTCCCGCATGTCGGCGCGGACCAGGCGGACCGTCAATCCGGCCGCCTGGGCGGCCTCGCGGGCCCGGTCCAGCATGGCGCCACTGAGATCCACCCCGGTGACGCGGGCTCCCCGCTCGGCGAGAGGTACGGCGTAGGTGCCCGGGCCGCAGCCCAGGTCGAGCACCGTGGTCCCGGGCGGCAGGTCGAGCAGCGGGGAGGTCGCCACCCATGCCCGCGCCTCTCTCAGGCGCTCCGGCGCGAACAGTGCCCCGGCGAAGTCCGCCCAGAACGTGTCGTCCTCAAACCACTCCACCGGCAGCTCCGATTCGTGCGACGACCCATGAATCACAGGTCGCGCGGCGACGGGGAGAAGTTCCCGGCGATGGAGGAGAACCGCGTCCGGTGCGGCCGCCGGACGGCCGGGGACGACCGCGACAGCCGATCAGCATCGGCCATGACGCCATGTCAGCGGCGAATCTCCGATCTTTTTCCCTTCATCCGGAACTAACCCCGCCGGCGGGGCGACCAATCCAGCGACGATGCGCCGGCGTTCCTCGTCGGCCCGGGCCCCGCATCATCGTGCCTCCACCGTGGCGGCGTCCCGCCGTCATGGCCACCCGCACCCCGATCCAGCACGCCGAGGAGCGTTCCACCATGCCGTCCCTGGGCACGTCGACGAGCACGCCGCCGCTGCACTCCCATGTCACCGACGCGATCAAGGCGCCGAGCCTGATCCGCCTTTCCGGCAACATGGTCCTCGCCCGCTTCGAGACACTGAAGATCTACGCCGCCCTCGGGGCGGTACGGGCACTGCTGGAGGCGGGAACCGTACGCCCTGGCGACACCCTCATCGACAGTTCCAGCGGCATCTACGCACTCGCCCTGGCCATGGTGTGCCACCGCCACGGACTGCGCTGCCACATCGTCGCCTCCACCACGGTGACCCCGGCCATCCGGTCGCAGTTGGAGATCCTCGGCGCCACCGTGGACCAGATGCCCGCCGAGACGAACCTGCGGCTCGACCAGCACCGGCGGGTGGCCCGCGTCCAGGAACTCCTGCGCGGAAACCCCCACATGCACTGGATGCGCCAGTACCACGACCCGGTGCACTGCCTGGGGTACGCGGAGACGGCGGCGCTGGTGCGGACGGCCCTGCCCGACACCCCGCTCACCCTGGTGACCAGCGTCGGCACGGGCGCGTCGAGCGCCGGCCTGATCCAGCCGATCAGGGAGCACGAACCGTCGGCCCGGCTGGTCGGGATCCAGCCCTTCGGCAGCGTGAGCTTCGGCAGCGAACGGTTCGCCGACCCCGAGGCCATCATCGCCGGCATCGGCAGCGCCATCCCCTTCGACAACGTCCGGCACGAGCTCTACGACCGGATCCACTGGATGAGCTTCCGGCACGCCATGGCCGGCACGATCGCGCTGATGCGCGCGCACGCGGTCTTCGCGGGCCTGTCCACCGGCGCGGCGTACCTGGCCGCGCGCTGGGAGGCGCGGCGCCATCCGGAGCGGACCCACCTGCTGGTCGGGGCCGACACCGGGCACCGCTACGTCGAGAAGGTGTTCGCCCGCCACGACGAGGCCCCGGACGCGGACACGCTCCAGCCCACCGAGATCACGTCGCTCGATGACCTGACCCCGCCCTGGTCGACCATGCCCTGGGCACGCCGCCGACACCCTTCCCCACCCGGCCGCATGCCTGCGGCCACCCCCCTGACGGCCGACTCACCCCGTCCCTGCCCGTCAGGCGGCCGGCCGGCCGCGACCGGATGAGAGCCGCCCGGCCGCGAGCACGAGTACCGGGTACAGGACGCACTGGGCGGCCACGACGAGCCAGAACATCGGAAGGTGGCCGCCGCGCTCGAACACGTCGTACACGGTGCCGCCGACGACGCCGCTGAGGCAGGAGCCGACGCCGACGGCCAGCCGCTGCTGCCCGAAGACCACGGTGGCGGACCGCCTCGACCTGGCCAGCGCCTCGAGGTCGTTCTTGAGGAACAGCACCGCGCTGCCGACACTGATGACGGCGACGCCGGCCACGAGCGTGAGCCCGTTCCCGCCGGCGAAGGCGACCATGCCCGCCGCCAGGCAGCCGAACCCGATGCCCATCGCCGCCGCGTGACTCATCCGCTCGACGCGCCGCGCCACCAGCGGTTGCACGAGCACCAGCCCGAGCGAGTACCCCATCATCGCCACGCCGAAGACCACAGTGGCCACGCGCCCCTGCGCGTAGCTGGAAAGGTACTGGTAGAACTGCATGTGCACGTAGAAGGTCAGGGCGGTGACGACGAAGGGCAGCACCGCCAGGCCGTGCAGCATCCGCCGGAACGGCTCCACCGCCGGGGCGTCCTCGACGCGCCGCTCCCCGCGCAGGAAGACATGCCCGAGCGCCACGCTCGCGTAGACCGCGGTGACGACGGTGAACATCTCGCCGGGACGCTGGATGAGCAGGGCCCCCACGACCGGTCCGAGAGCGATGCCGAGGTTGCCGGCGGCGTTGCCCGCGGAGACCAGCCGGGGCCGTTGCTCGCTGCTCGCGCCGCGCACGAGGTAGCTGCGGTACGCGGGCGAATAGAGGGAGCCGCCTGCGGAGATGAGGATCAGGCCCGCGACGGTGAGCACCGGGGCGCCCGCTCCCGTCAGGAAGGCGACCCCGCCGAGGCTGTAGAGGACCAGGGCACCGATCAGCGATCGCCGCAATCCCACCCGCTCGGCCACCGCCGCCGTGAACGGCGCGGTGGCGAACTGCACCAGGGTCGCGGCCCCCAGCACCACGCCGGCCTGCTCCATCCCCATGCCCATCCGCTCACGCAGCAACACGGCCATGAACGGATAGATGGAGAAGGAGCCGACGTTGACCAGAAAGCCGCCCACCAGCACCGCGAGGTGCGCCCCCGTGAAGGGACGACCTCGCGGGATCGCCGGTCGGCGGCCCCCGGCTCCGCGCGTTTCGGGCCGGGGCGAGGGCGGCGCCGTCATCGGCCGGCCGACCCGCGGGGAACGGCCCGGGATGCTCCGGCGGGACGCCGTTCCAGTACCTCACACCAGTTCACCGGCGACCTCCCGACCGCTCGCGTCCGCGACGACCCGCCCCGCGGGAACCATGGCGGGACGGTGAGAAGACGGTCGTGCGGAAGGCCCGTGCGGTTCCCGCTCCTCCGGTACGGGCCGCCATCACCATCCCACGGCCGGCGCGGGGCCGGGGTCGGATCCGCCCTCCTCCCGGGACACGACACCCAGGCCAGGGGCATCCCCGAGGACGATGTGCCCCCGGTCGAGCCCCAGCCCCCGGAAGGGCGGATCGCGCAGCAGGAACTGGCTGTCGATGTCTATGCGTTCGGCCAGGGGAGACAGCAGGGCCGCCTGG
The DNA here is from genome assembly GCF_014200435.1 of Sphaerisporangium krabiense. Taxonomy (NCBI): domain Bacteria; kingdom Bacillati; phylum Actinomycetota; class Actinomycetes; order Streptosporangiales; family Streptosporangiaceae; genus Sphaerisporangium; species Sphaerisporangium krabiense. The sequence continues at coordinate 1,814,894 of NZ_JACHBR010000001.1, forward strand.
CTCAGTGCCAGCTCCGACTCGCAGTTGCAGCTGAGCATCACCGACAGGCCGACTCGCCGCGCGGTCTCCATCACCCTCCGGGTGGCCCGGACGCCCCCCGACTTGGCCAGCTTGACCACGACGCCGTCGGCGAGCGCTCGCGCGGCACGAACGCTCGCCACGTCGGTGCAGCCCTCGTCCAGGAAGACCGGCAGCCGGTCCGGCACCTCCCGGTACCGCCGATAGTCGTCGACCGCTTCCACGGGAAATGGCTGCTCGACGAGCTGGATGCCGAGGTCGCGCAGGTGCGGGGTCAGCAGCCGGGCCGTCTCGAAATCCCACGCCCCATTGGGGTCGACGCGGACCGGCAGGGCGGTCGCCCCCCGCACGGCGATCAGCCGGTCGAGATCCTCGGCGCCGCGCACCTTCATCTTCAGCGCGCCCACGTGCGGGGCGTTCGCGACCGCCGCCAGGGTCTCCGCCACGCCGGCGATCCCGATCGTGTACCCGGTCGGCTCGGTCAGGGTGCGAGGGACGCCGAGCAGCCGCCAGGTCGGCTGCCCGGCTGACCGGCCGAGCCAGTCATGCACCGCGCCGTCGAGGGCCATCCGGGCGCCCACCGGCGCCTTCCAGTCCGCTATCCGGTCGAGGACCTTCTCGGGATCGGACAGGCCGGGACCGAGAATGCTCTCGCCTTCCGCGGTGACCGCGGCGATGACCTCCTCCAGGGTCTCGCCGTGCGCCCAGGCGGGCGTCCCCTCCCCGTGGCCGGCGACGCCGTCGTGAACGATGGTCGCGACACAGGTGTCGGTCGAGTCGTAGGCGAGGCGCGAACTCCGGAAGACCGTGAGCAGGCGCAAGGTCAGACGGCGGACGCTCACCTCCATGGGGGCCACGGGTCACGCGGCCTGGTCGGCGGCCAGCAACGCCTCGACGAGCTGGCCGCGGGCCCTGGCCACGCGGGAACGCACCGTGCCGACCGGGCAGCCGATCAGCTCGGCCGCCTCGGCGTACGACAACCGCGAGACCTGGGTCAGGACGAAAGCCTCGCGCCGTTCGAACGGAAGCTGGAGCAGAAGGTCGGCCAGCGCGACGCCCTCTTCCGGGCCCGGCACGTCGCGTGGCTGGCACCGTTCGGCGGCCGCCTGCCAGTCCGGCAGTTCCGCGACGACCGGGCGGACCGCCGCGGCCCGGAACCGGTCGACGACCACCCGCCGGACGATGGACAACAGCCACGTCCGCGCGGATGACCGGCCCGCGAACCCGGGCAGGCTGCCCAGCACACGCAGGAACGTCTCCTGGGTGAGGTCCTCCGCCGCCGGTATCCCGGCCAGGTAGGCGGCGAACCTGCGCACGTCGCCATAGACGGCGCGCACGAACGCCTCGACGTCATCGGGCCTGCCGTCGCGTGCCACCATCGCGAGCCGGGTCAGCCGATCATCGTCGGCGGGCGCCGCGGTGCGTCCGGCCAAGCCGGACGGCGGGGTCATCATGGGCAGGGGGGAACAAGACATGGCCACGCTCCAACCGAATTCGGGGTACGAGGACAGCCGGGCGGGGACGGACCACCCGGAGAAGGAAGTAATGAGGCTCGGCGGCCCTCAGACCAGGCCGGCGAGGATCGCCGCGGACAGGCCGCGCCCGCTCAGGGCTGTGCCGCGACGCCGGCGACCGCGGGGCGGCGGCGCGGCACGCCGAGCCGGACGGAGGCCCGAGGACGGGCAGCACGCAGCGCCGGCGCCGGTCACCGGCGGACGGCACGGATTCGCCACCGGGCGACGCGACACCGCCACGAGGCGGCCTCGGCCCGCGCGGCCACGGCGTGGCCGGCGCGGCCGCCCACGCGTACATCGGCAGCGTCCCAAGGCCGGGTGCCTCTCGGCCGTCGCGAGCCCAGGCGGGTGCGGACTCAGCCGGCGAGAATCGGGCTCGGCGGCCCGCGCCGGGTGACTCCCTCGGCGACCATCAGGCCACCGCACGGATGGACGTCGAACGCCGGCACCGCTCGCCGCGGCGGCGTCAGAACCTCGCCGGTCAGCATCACGAGCAGGCGGACCAGGGGGATCCGCACACCGCACAGGCGGATCATGAGCCACAACGCGCTCTCGCCGCGGTACACCCACCATCCGGTCAGCAGTGCGACCACCAGGTGGATCAGCACCATGCCGATGCCCGAATGAGCGTGACCGCCGAACCCGGCCTCGGCGGGAACCGGGGCTCCGGCCCCGAAGATCTGATGGAGCGCGACCTGCGAGCAGACGGTCGCGGCGAGGATCTCACCAGGTCCGCGTTCGCGGCCGCTGAGGACGTAGGCCAGCGCCGTCACGCCGAGCACGCCGGCGAACAGCAACGGCGCGGGGATCGGCCCGCCCCCGGCGAAGACGTGCCCGCCCGCCGAAACCGCGATGCACACGGCGCCGAAGACCAGCGCTCGTGGCAGTCGTAACACCGACTCCCTGCGGGACACAGTGCACATCCTTACAGGCGTCCACACCCGCTGAAAAGCCCCAGAAACCCTTAGTGCGCGAGGGCACTCCATAGCGCCCGTCGTCCACCAGAACAGGCGTGAGACCCCGGTGAAATCGACAGAAGGCGCGGGCGGGTGTGGGGGCCGCGGGCACCGTTGTCACGATCGCGGTCAGTAGGAGCGGGGCAGTCCGAGGACGTGCTGTCCGAGGAAGGCCAGGATCAAGTTGTTGTTGACGGGGGCGACCTGGTAGAGGCGGGTCTCGCGGAACTTGCGCTCGACGTCCCAGGTGTCCACGAATCCGTTGCCGCCGTGGATGTCCAGGCAGACGTTGGCCGCCTGCCAGCTGGCCTCGCTGGCCAGGAACTTGGCCGTGTTCGCCTCGGCTCCGCTGTGCCGCCCGCTGTCGAACAGGGCGGCCGCGCGGGTGCGCATCTGGTCCGCCGCGGCGACCTGGGTGTAGGCGCGGGCCAGCGGGAACTGCACGCCCTGGTCGGCGCCGATGGGGTGACCGAAGACGTCACGCCGCCTGGCGTACGCGATCGCCCGGTCGAGGAACCAGTACCCGTCGCCGATGGCCTCGGAGGCCAGCAGGATGCGTTCGGCGTTCCAGCCGTCGATGACGTAGCGGAATCCGTGCCCCTCCTCGCCGATCAGGCTGTCGGCGGGGATCCGCATCCCCTTGTACCAGACCTGGTTGGTGGCGTAGTTGAACATGGTGCGGACCGGTTCGACGACCAGCGTGCCGGGCTGCTCCCGCCGGACCTGACGCAGGTCGACGAGAAAGAGACTGATGCCCTCGGTCCGTTCGGCGGGCTCCTCCGCGAGCGGACGAGTGCGGGCCAGCAGCATCAGAAGGTCCGACTGGGCGATCCGGCTGGTCCAGTTCTTGTGGCCGGTCACCACGTAGTCCTCGCCGTCGCGCACCGCCATGGTGCGGATCCGGGTGGTGTTGGATCCGGCCTCGGGCTCGGTGATGGAGAACGCCTGCAGCCGCAGCGCGCCGGTCGCGATCGCGGGCAGATGGCGCCGTCTCTGCTCCTCGCCGCCGTGCCGCAGCAACGGCGCCATCGTGTACATCTGGGCGTGGCAGGCGGCGGAGTGGCCGCCGGAACGGTTGATCTCCTGCAGGATGATGCCTCCCTCGGTGACCCCCATCCCCAGCCCGCCGTACTCCTTCGGAATGAGGACCGACAGGTACCCGGCCTCGGTGAGGGCGCGGACGAACTCCTCCGGATAGGCCCGCTCGCGATCGCGGGCGCGCCAGTACTCGTCGCCGAAACGCTCACAGAGCTCGCGCACCTCCGCGGACAGCCGCTGGTGGGCCGCGTCGGTGTCGTGAATGGCGATATCGTTCACGCCCGATCCCCTCCTCGATCGGGCGTGCAGAGCCACGATCGGACTCTCATGGCCCCTGTACCGCGCGCCGTGCTCGCTCGTCCCACACCGGCCGCACGGCGGTCACGTCGGGCCCGTGGCCACGCCGGTAGATCATCATGGTGCGCTCGAAGATGATGACGATCTCGCCACGCTGGTTGAAGCCGATGGTGCGGACGGTCACGATGCCCACCTCGCGGCGGGAGCGCGACTCCCGGACGGACAGCACCTCCGACTGCGAGTAGATCGTGTCGCCCTCGAACACCGGGTTCGGCAGCCGCACCCTGTCCCAGCCGAGGTTCGCCATCACGTGTTGCGAGACGTCCGTGACGCTCTGCCCGGTGACCAGGGCCAGCGTGAACGTCGAGTCCACCAGGCGCCGGCCGAACCCGGTCTGGGCCGCGTAGTGCGCGTCGAAGTGCACCGGCATGGTGTTCTGGGTCAGGAGGGCCTGCCATACGTTGTCGGTGGCGGTCACTGTCCGCCCCAGCGGATGCCGGTACATGTCGCCCACGGAGAAGTCCTCGAAGTAGCGGCCCGGCCACGAGACCCGCTCTGCCGATTCGGTGGTCATCGCGACCTCCTCTTCGGTCGGCTTCCTTCCCAGTCTGCTACCCCGGGAGTTTCGAGACGACACTCAGGCGGTTCGCCGGTCGTCACGGTGCGCGTTCGCGTGTTGCTGTGAGAGGTGCATTCGCGAGATCCTGGTACCTGAATCCCGCTAACGTGGGCCATATGGCGGTAGATCGACGTGGAGGTGCGGGGTTGGCCGACGACGGGCAGGTGGGAGTCAATCTCAGGACGAACGTGCCGCACTCGGCGCGCGTCTATGACTACCTCCTGGGTGGCAAGGACAACTTCGAGGCCGACCGCACGGCGGCCGAGGACGTCATCAAGATCGCGCCGTACATGCCGACGTCCGTGCGCGCCAACCGCGACTTCATGGTCAGGGTGACCCGCTACCTGGCGGCCGAGCGTGGCGTCGACCAGTTCATCGACATCGGAACCGGGCTGCCCACCTCGCCCAACCTGCACCAGGTGGCCCAGGAGGCCGATCCTGCCGCGCGCGTCATCTACGTGGACAACGACCCGCTCGTGCTCGTGCACGCCCGCGCCCTGCTCACCAGCACCCCGGAGGGCAGGACCCGCTACATCCAGGCGGACCTGAACGACCCGGACGCCATCATCGACTCCCCTGAGGTCCGCGAGACCTTCGACTTCAGCCGTCCCGTCGCGCTGTGCCTGATCGCCGTGGTGCACTTCATCCATGACGAGGACGAGGTGCGCTCGATCATCGAACGCCTGATGAAGCCGCTGCCCGCGGGCAGTTTCCTGACCCTGTCGACCATCGCGCTCGACAGCGCGCCCGGCAAACTGGTGAGCGAGGCCGTCGCCCAGTACAACCGCCGCGGCATCATGTCCAAGGCCCGCACCAGAGCCCAGATCGAGGAGTTCTTCACCGGGTTCGAACTGATCGAGCCGGGCGTGGTGCCGGTACACCGATGGCGGCCGGACGACAGGGCGCTCCTCGTGAGGGACTCCATGGTCTCGATGTACGGCGGGCTGGCCGTCAAAGCCTGACCGGCTCCCTCGCCCGGCCTGACCCGCGACCCCGGAACATCCCGCCCACGACTCGCGCCCAGGTCGAGCAGGGCTCAGTGTCCGGGCACGGGCGACGGGGAGGGGTCGCCAGTGGTGCGGCGGCGGATGAGCAGGGATACCGCACCGCCGGCGGCGATCGTCAGTCCGACCGCGAGGTACGCGCCGTCGAAGGCTCCGGTGGTGTAGATCGGCTGGCCGCCGGCCACGCGGGCGATGTTGCTGTTCATGACGACGAACACCACCGGGGTGACGATCGACGCGATGAGCGTGCGGCTGACCTCGACGATGCTGGAGCTGATCACCTGCCGCTCCGGCGGCACGGACTCGATCACGAGGTTCGGGATCGCGGCGGAGCCCACGCCCAGGCCGAGAGCGGCGATCGTGGTCGCCACCATCAGCATGGCGTAGTCCGCCTTGAACAGCGCCGAGGCGATCGTCCCGAGGATCAGCACGCCGGAGGCGATGATCAGATGCCGGCGGGCTCCCTGCCTGGCCGTCAGGCCCACCAGCAGGCCGCCGACGACCAGGCCGGCCCCGGAGGCCATCCCGAACAGCGCGTAGCCGGTGGCGGTCAGGCCGAATCCGTAGCCGGCGCCGATCTCGCGCGGTGTCATCGCCAGGATCGGCAGGACCAGGGTGATCGACGCGCCCGCCCCGTACACCAGGCCGCCGCCCGCCACGATCGGCAGCAGGCTGCGGCTGCCCAGCAGTCGCAGGTCGATCAGCGGCTGGGCGACCCGCCGCGCCTGGAACACCCAGCACACGACCAGCGCCAGACCGGCCAGGACCAGCGCCACCACCGGCAGGGACAGGAACCCGAGTTCCGGCGCGATGCTCACCCCGAGCAGGATCGCCGCGACACCGAAGCCCAGCAGCGCGGCTCCGGCGAAGTCGGGCCGGGACTCGGAGACCCGGACGCCGCTCTCCGGGACCACGGCCGCGGACAGCGCCAGCAGCACCGTGGTCAGCACGGCGAGGAACCAGAAGACGCCGCCGACGCCGTAGCCATCGATCAGCCAGCCTGCCAGGAACGGCTGCCCGATGACGATGAGCCCGGTGCCCGTGACCGTGACGCTGACCGCGAAGGTCACCAACCTCGGCGGAAAGAGATCTCTGATCAGCGAGTAGCACAGGAACACCAGCGCGAACGCGGCGCCCTGCATTGCCCGGCCGACCGCGAACAGCAGGAAGGAGGGCGCGAGCGCGGAGACCACCGATCCGATCGTGGTGCAGCCCAGCACGATGAGCAGGACCTTCTTCTTCCCCACGATGTCGGCGATCTTGCCGATCAGCGGCATGGCGACCGCCGCCGCCAGGAAGGCGGCGGTGAGCGTCCAGCTCGCCTGGGTCGTCCGGTACTCCCCGCTGATCGCGGGCAGCGCCGTACCGGCGAGGCTCATCGACACCGGAATGACCTCGGAGACGAGCACCAGGACGATCAGCCGCCCGACCCAGCGGGCCGACCATCGTTCGTCGGGACCGCCGGCACGCGCGCCCGTGTGCCCACCGGCCACGTGGTTCGTGGTCATCGCTCCCCCGCACTGCCAAGTAGACCCAGGTGAGGTCGCGCGCCAGGACGTTCTCGTCGATCTCGTAGCCGGCGGCGACCGGGGAAGCGGATGGGCATGCCAGATCCTTTCGGGGGGTGGGCCAGGAGTGCTGAGGTGACGCTAGGAAACGGCAGGTGCCCCCGCATCGCGGATCCCGTTCATCGGGACGGCTCCCACCACCGCCGCCTGGCGGCCGTCGCCGCGCGGCGGCGTGACCAGGTCGCGTGAGAACGAACTCGCGCGAGCCGTCGTGATCGTCAGGCGCCGGGCAGGGCGTGCTCCAGCAGGGCGATCACCTCGCCGGCGACGATTCCGTAGAACGGGTTGCCGAACGCCGTCACCGCCATCGCCACCGCGTCCGGCAGGCGGTTGACCTGCCTGATGTTGTCCGGCAGCACCACGAACACGCCGATCACGATGAGGAACCCGGCCACCGACTGCAGCGGCACCCACCGTCCCATCCGCTCCACCAGCCCGAACGCCGAGATGGCCGTCATCAGAGCGAGGAAGAGCACCGCCGAGAAGACCGGCATCTCCGTGGCCGCCGTCGCCGACGGGGTGGGCTCCAGCGGAGCGCCGCCGAACAGACCCGCGGCCAGGCTCGCCACGCCGTCGACGAGGAACACCTCGTTCAGCTTCGGCCGGGTTCCGGCCAGCTCGGAGTTGACCGTGTCGTAGGAGACCACCGTGCCGACGCGCAACGCGAACAACGACAGCGCCCCCACCAGCACGGGCCGTGACACCATCTCGCGCCATTCGAACGGGATCAGCCGCGGCTTCTCCACCTTGGGAGCTTCCGCTTCCTCCGGTTCGTCGCCCAGCCGCGGCCCGAGAAAGCGGGCGACCAGCGCGCCGGCCGCGATGGCCGCGACCACGGTGACCGCCAGGTCGTCGGTGAGCAGGAACGCCGACACCCCGGCCACGGTCGAGGCGATGCCGGTGGCCCTCCTGTCGCGGATGTAGTCGACCCCGGCCGCGGCCAGCATGATGCCCACCCCGGCGACGGCCCCGGCGATCACGCCCTTGTCGAACAGCTCGATGAGCGGTTCGTACAGCCCGAGCAGGCCGAGCACGGCGGTGGGCACCGCCGACAGGACCACGACCCAGTAGATCTGCGGCGTCCGCTTCACGCTCTGGGTCGCCACGGCCACGGACTCGACGGTGAAGTTCAGCGGCGTGACGACCCGGGTCACCGCCGTCAGGATCGCCGCGAGGGCGAACCCGATCGCCATCGCCCGGGCCCTGTACCCCCTGTGTACGGCGTACAGGCCCTCGCCGAGGCCGTCCGCACACATGCCGAGCGCGGCGAGGACGGCGGAGAACACTACCCGCCGTCGCCCTCACCGGTCCGGTCGTCGATCTCGCGCGCCCGCGGGGTCTGCGGCGCGCCGCTCCTGGTCCGTCCCAGCTTGCCCGCCTTGACCGACGCGGCCAGCACGTCGCAGATCAGCCGCACCCCGAGCAGCGATGTCACGTCCGAGCTGTCATACGGCGGCGACACCTCCACGACCTCCATGCCGAGCAGACCTTCGGCGGCGAAGCGGCGCACCAGCTTGAGCGCCTCGCGCGGGTAGAGCCCGCCGGGCTCGGGCCAGCCGGTGCCGGGCGCGAACCCGGGGTCGATGGCGTCGATGTCGAACGACAGGAACACGCCCTGCGCGCCGTTGCTCCAGGCCACCTCCAGCGCCAGGTCGGCGACCGCGTCCAGGCCGTGTTCCTCCAGGTCCTCGACGGTGATCACCACCGAGCCGCCCTCGCGTGCCTCCAGCACGCCGGGCCTTGGCACCTGCCAGCCGCCGATGCCGATCTGCACGAGGTTGCCCATGTCGAAATGCAGTTCGTGGGCCGCCCAGTACCACGGGGTGGTGTGCATGCGTTCGTCGAGGTCGCGTTTCTGGGTGTCCAGGTGGCGGTCGAAGTGAATGACGCCGATCTTGCGGCCGAACGCGTTCATGACCCCTCTGGCGGTGGGGAACCCGATCGAGTGGTCGCCGCCGAGGATGACCGGGAAGACGCCGTGGGACACGATGTGCTCGATGCCCTTGGTGATCTGGTCGAAGGCCTTCTCGATGTTCGCCGGGGTGATGAAGATGTCGCCCACGTCGACGATGTCGAGTTGTTCGCGCAGGTCCACGCCGTGCTCGTAGTAGTACGGCGAATAGAGGGAGGAGATGCTGCGCATGCCCTCCGGCCCGAAACGGGGTCCGGGGCGATAGGTGGTGCCGGTGTCGAGCGGCACGCCGACCACCGCGACCTCGTGCTCGCCGACCAGGGTGACGTCCTCCAGGTACGGGGCCTTGAGAAACGTCTTGATGCCCGAGAAATGCGGTATCTCGCCGCGCTGGAACGTCGAGGCCAGTTCCTTGTCCTGGATGGAGTCCGCCGGCGGCAGGCCCAGACGGTGTATGCGCCGGAGCTCCTCCTGGTATTTGCGGTCGGTCAACTCGCCCTCAAGGCGCTTGGCCCGCTCGCCGATCAGGTCTTCCGGATCGATGCCCATGAGCTGTTCTTGCGCGTGGCCCGGACAAGCGCACCGCGCGGGAACGCCCGCATCACGGAAAGGATCTACCTACGCCATGGGACGTCACACCGTCGGACGAGCCGATCGGTTCAGGGCGGCGATGACGTCGTCGGCGGCGGTATAGAGGTCGACCTCGCCGGCGAGCAGCCGCCGCGCCAGCGCGTCGAGGCGGTCGTCGTGCGGGCCGGCGAATCGTGAGCGAAGCCGCGCCAGAGCGGCGCTCTCGATCTCCTCGCGTGCCCGGGTCAGCCGGCGGCGGTGGTCCTCGCCGGACTCCTCCAGGTGGGCCAGGTGCTTGTCCAGTGCGGTCAGCAGGTCGCCGGCGCCGTCGCCTCGGGTGGCGACCGTGGTCACTATCGGAGGCCGCCATGGCCCCTTCGCCACGCTCGTCATCGTGCGCAGTTCGCGGACGGTCGCCTGGGCGCCTTCGTGGTCGGCCTTGTTGACCACGAAGACGTCGGCGATCTCCAGGATGCCCGCCTTGGCCGCCTGGACGTCGTCTCCCATTCCCGGGGCGAGCAGCACGACGGTGGTGTCGGCGAGCCTGGCGATGTCGACCTCGATCTGCCCGATGCCGACCGTCTCCAGCAGGATCACGTCACATCCGGCCGCCGCCAGCACCCGCAGCGCCTGGGGGGCGGCCCAGGCCAGCCCGCCCAGATGTCCCCGGCTGGACATGCTGCGGATGAAGACGTCCGGATCGGTGGCGTGGCCTCGCATGCGCACGCGGTCGCCGAGGAGCGCACCGCCGGTGAACGGGCTGGAGGGATCGACGGCGAGCACGCCCACCCGGTGGCCACGCCCGCGCAACGCCGCGATGAGCATGTTCGTGGTGGTGGACTTCCCCACACCCGGCGCGCCGGTCAGGCCGATCACCCGTGCGCCGCACGGCCCGCCCGCGCCGGTCGCCAACCGGGCCATGACCTGACGCAGCACCCCGTCCCGGCCGGGGACCGCAGCGGCGTCCTCGACCAGCGAGATCAGCCGCGCCACCGCGCGCGGGCTGCCCCGCCGCACCGCGTCGGCGAGCTCCTGGACATCCACGTTCCGCTCGGACGGCACCGGCGACCTCCCGCAAGCCTCAATCGTCCAGTAGCTGCATTCGGTCCGGCGCGTAGCGTTCGCCCATGACGGCGCCGGCGGGGACGGCGCCGGCGGCCGCCGCGATGTCCGCGGCGGTGAGCGTGACCGTGGCCGCCGCCAGGTTCTCCTCGAGGTGGGCGCGCGTGGTCGCCCCCTGGATCGGCACCACGTCGTCGCCCTGGGCGAGCAGCCAGGCCAGCGCGAGCTGGGCCGGTGTGATCTGCAGCCGGGTCGCCTGCTCGGTCAGGGCGTCGACGATCGCGAGGTTGTGCCGCAGGTTCGCCTCGGCGAAGCGGGGCTGGGCCACCCGGCGGAAGTCGTCGCCGTCGAAGTCGCCGACCGACCGGTACTTGCCGGTGAGGAAGCCGCGGCCGAGGGGCGAGTAGGGCACTATCCCGATGCCCAGCTCGCGGCACGGCCCGAGCTGGTCGTCCTCGATGTCGCGCGACCACAGCGACCATTCGTTCTGCAGCGTGGTGATCGGGTGTACCGCGTGGGCGCGCCGGATCGTCTCGGGGGACGCCTCCGAGAGCCCGATGCAGCGCACCTTGCCCTCGGCGACGAGTTCGGCGAGCGCGCCGACGGTGTCCTCGATCGGCACCGCCGGATCTACGCGATGCTGCTGGTAGAGGTCGATGTGGTCGACGCCGAGGCGTCGCAGCGACGCCTCGCAGGCCGAGCGGACGTAGTCGGGCCGGCCGCAGACGCCGGTCGTCTGGCCGCCGCGCCGCACCACGCCGAACTTGGTGGCGAGCACGACCTGGTCGCGGCGGCCGGCGATCGCCCGGCCGACCAGCTCCTCGTTCGAGCCCGAGCCGTACGCGTCGGCGGTGTCGAGCAGGGTCACGCCGAGGTCCAGCGCGCGGTGGATGGTGGCGAGGGACTCGGAGGCGTCGTGGGCGCCGTAGTAGTCGCTCATCGCCATGCATCCCAGGCCGAGGGCGCTGACCTCGAGCGGGCCGAGACGCCGGAGCGGCATTGTCATGTCGAGGCCTTTCCGCTCAGCGTCGTGGCCGGGTCCGACAGCGGCGCGGTGATCGGTGCGTACAGCTCCGGCCTGCGGTCGCGGAACAGGGTCAGGTAGCGGCGCTGCGCCGAGAGCTGCTCGGCCACCAGGGTGGCGCGGATGCCCTCCTCGCGGTCGCTGCCCGAAGCGGCGAGGGTGCTGCCGTCGGGGGCCGCGATCGCGCTGTGCCCGAAGAAGACCTGGCCGTCGTCGGTGCCGGTCCGGTTGCAGCCGGCGAAGAACAGCGCGTTCTCCATCGCCCGGGTCGCGCAGCGGGCGATGATGCTGCCTTCCGGCACCCGGCCCGGCTGCACCGCGGCCGCCCACAGCGACAGGATGATCTCGGCGCCGTCGAGCGCCTGGACGCGGGCCAGTTCGGGGAACCGGACGTCGTAGCACAGCTGGAGCCCGATCCTGCCGAGCGAGGTGGGGTAGGTGGCGACGCGGTCGCCGGGCACGTAGTACTCCTTCTCGTCCCGGCAGGCGTGCACCTTGTGCTGCACGCCGACGAGCGCGCCGCTCGGATCGATCAGCACGGCGGCGTTGTACAACAGTTCGGGGATCCGCGGGTGCCGCTGCGAGATCCCGGCCACCACGTGCGCTCCGGACCGCCGGGCCGCGTCGGCCAGCCGCTCGGTGGTCGGGCCGGGGATCGTCTCGGACGCGGCGTACAGGCGGCGGGCGTAGTCGTCGTCGCGCGCGGACCGCACGTACCCGGTGTTGCTCAGCTCGGGGAAGACCACCAGCTCGGCGCCGTGCCGGTCCGCTTCGGCGATCACCAGCTCGGCCATCCGCTCGGCGTTGCGCTCCGGCGCGAGCATCTCACTGCTGAACTGCACGAGCGAGAGCTGTACTTTCTCCTTCACGGCACCCCCTTCTCCGCCAAACCATATCGCGATACCTTCGTTTCATCTAGTGGTCTACCCAGAGGAGGCGCCGATGCGGCCAGAAGAGGCGGTGCGTGCCTCGGCCGGCACCTTGGTCGCGGCATATCGCAGCGGCCGGACGAGCCCCGTCGAGGTGACGCGGGCCGTGCTCGATCGCATCGGACGCGACAACCCGGCGCTGCGCGCCTACTGCCTGGTGGACGAGCACCGTGCTCTGGCCCAGGCCGAGGCGTCCCACCGGCGGTGGCGGCGCGGCGAGGCCCTCGGCCCGCTGGACGGGGTGCCGACCTCGATCAAGGACCTGTTCCTCACCGCCGGCTGGCCGACCCGGCGCGGCTCACAGCGCGTCGACGCCGACCAGCCGTGGACGGTGGACAGCCCGGTCGCGGCGCGGTTGCGCGAGGCGGGCGCCGTGCTGCTCGGGAAGACCACCACCCCGGAGTTCGGCTGGAAGGCGGTCACCGACAACCCCATCGACGGGGTGACCAGGAACCCGATCGATCCCCGCCTGACCGCGGGGGGATCCAGCGGCGGCAGCGGCGCCGCCCTCGCCGCCGGGATGGGGGCGCTCTCGGTGGCGACCGACGCCGCCGGGTCGACCCGCATCCCCGCCGCGTTCTGCGGGGTCGTCGGCCTGAAGCCCACCTACGGACGCATCCCCCTCTACCCGGGCAGCGACCTCGGGTGGCTCGGGTGCGCGGGGCCGATGGCGCGAACCGTCGGCGACGTCGCGGCCCTTCTCGACGTGCTGGCCGGCCCGGACGACCGCGACCCGAACGCGATGCCGCCGCCCACCGGCTCCTACCGCGCCGGGATGCGGCGTCCGGTGCGCGGGCTGCGCGCCGCCTACTCCCCCACGCTGGGGTACGCCGAGGTCGACCCTGAGGTCGCGAAGGTGGTCGAGACCGCGGTGGCCGCCCTGGGCGACGCCGGCGTGCTGGTCCAGGCGGCCGATCCGCCGTTCTCCGACCCGCTGGACGTCTTCACCGTGCTGTGGTCGACCGGCATGGCGCCACTGCTGCGTTCGCAACTGGGCGGTTCGCCGCACGGCATCGACCCGGGCCTGGCGGAGCTGATCGAGCAGGGCTCCCGTTACTCGGTCACCGACCATCTCGCCGCGCGCCGGGCCGCGCTCGACATCGGTACCGCGATGGGCGCGTTCCACCGCGATCACGACGTGCTGCTCACCCCGACGGTGCCGATCGAGCCGTTCGCGGCCGGTCACGACGTGCCGCCGGGGAGCTCCGCGCGCAGTTGGCTGGAGTGGACGCCCTTCACGTTGCCGTTCAGCCTGTCACAGCAACCGGCGCTGAGCGTGCCGGCCGGCGTGACGTCCCGCGGCCTGCCGGTGGGGTTGCAGATCGTCGGGGCCCGGCACGCCGAGGACCTGGTGCTCGCCGTCGGCGCCGCGGTCGAGCAGGCGCTCGGGTCCACGGCGGGCCCGGCCGGTCATTGTGCCTGAGCGGGCTTCCCAGTATCGTTCTGCGAAACAGACAAACTGCACAATGAAACGAGGGGACTGTTCTGGACATCGCGTACCTCCTTCGTAGAGCCGCCCGGATGTACCAGGATGTGCTCGCGGTCGACGACGGCCGGACCGCACGCACGCACGCGGAGCTCATCGCCCGAGGCGAACGCCTGGCGAACGGGCTGGACCGCGTGGGCATCCCACCTGGCGCGGCGGTCGGCATCCTGTCCGGGAACCGCACGGAATACGTGGAGGCGGACGTCGCCCTGGCACTCGGGCGGCGGGTGCGAGTCGCGCTCAACGCGCGGCTGCACCTGGACGACTTCCGCTACATGGCCGCGGACGCCGGTCTGGCCGCGCTGTTCTACTCGGCCGAGTTCGAGGAGCACGCCGCGGTGCTGGCCGAGGAGTCCGGCGTGCTGCCCATCGCCTTCGACGCCGTCGCCGACGGACCGGGCGAAGGACACAGCATCGAGTCACTCGCCGCGGACGCGCCGGGGGACGCCCGGGTCCGCGACACCGACCCCGAGGGCGTCGCCTGGATCTCCTACACCTCGGGCACCACCGGCCGGCCCAAGGGGGTCGTGCTCTCGCACCAGGCGATCCGGGAGGTCGCGCTCAACCTGCTGCTGGAGCTCGGCCCGGTCGTCCCCGGGGAGCAGATCGTGCTCACCCAACCCATCTCCCACGGCGCCGGGTACTTCGTGCTGCCGTACCTGATGTCCGGCGCGGGCGTGTATGTCATGCGGCATTTCGACCCCGAGCAGGTGTGGCGCCTCTCGCGCAACCCGGCCATGCGCACCTTGAAGGCCGTGCCCACCATGCTCGAGGCCATCCTCGCCGCCGAGCCGGCCGCCGGCCGCGCCGCGGACTGGGGCTTCGAGTCCATCGTGTACGGCGCGTCCGGCATCGCCCCCGCGCTGCTGAACCTCGCGGTGGAGCGCTTCGGCCCCACGCTGGTGCAGGACTACGGCCAGTCCGAGGCGCCGGTCACCATCACCTGCCTGCAGAAGCGCGATCACCTCGATCCGTCGGCGCGGCTGTCGGCCGGCCGGCCGTGGCGCAGCGTCGCGGTGGAGGTCCGCGACGGCGACGGAGCCCCGGTGGGCCCCGGCGAACTGGGCGAGGTCTACGTGCGGGGCAGGCATCTGATGACCGGCTATCACGGAAAGCCGGCCGAGACCGGCGAGGTGCTGCGCGACGGCTGGCTGCGCACCAAGGACCTCGCGGTCACCGACGAGCGTGGCTTCGTGTTCCTGCGCGGGCGCCGCGACGAAATGATCAACACCGGAGGGTTCAACGTGGCGCCTCGTGAGGTCGAGGACGTGCTGGCGACCTTCAGGAACGTGGAGGAGGTCGTGGTGCTGGGCATGCCGGACGAGCGCTGGGGGGACGCGGTGACCGCGGTGGTGCGCCCGGCCGCGGGCACCCGGCTCGACGTCGAGGAACTGCTGGCGTTCGCCCGGCCGCGCCTGGGGATCCGCGTGCCCAGGCGCGTGGCGGTCTGGTCGCGGATTCCGCGCAACGCCTACGGCAAGGTGGACCGCAATGCCATCCGCGCGGCCCTGGAGGGGTCCGGCCAGTCGGCGGAGTCGGTCCATGGCTGAGGACGTGGTGGTCGCCGGCGTGGGCATGCACCCCTTCGGCCGGTATCCCGACCGGTCCCTGAAGGACCTGGCCCGGGTGGCCGGGTTGCGTGCGCTGCTCGACGCCGGCATCGGGCCGCGGCGCGTGCGGATGGTGTACTCGTCCAACGCGATGGCCGGCATGTTGCAGGGCCAGGAGATGGTGCGCGGGCAGACCGTGCTGCGCGAGATCGGGATCGAGGGCGTGCCGGTCGTCAACGTCGAGAACGCCTGCGCGGGTGGCTCGACCGCGTTCGCCCAGGCCGTCATGGCGATCCGGTCGGGCGCGGCCGACGTCGTGCTGGCGCTCGGCTTCGAGAAGATGTTCGTCGCCGACCGATCCCGGACGCTGGACGCGCTGGAGTCGGCCGCCGATCTCGACGTCGTCGCCGGTCTCGGCATCCAGTTCACCGCCGTGTACGGGCTGCGGCTGCGGCTGCGGCTGGCCGACGGGTCGATCACCCGGCGGGACCTGGCCGAGGTCTCGGTGAAGAGCCACGCGAACGGCGCCCGCAACCCGTACGCGCAGCACCAGGTGACCGTCACCGCGGAACAGGTGCTGGAGTCCCGGTGCATCGCGGATCCGCTGACCCTGCTGATGTGCAGTTCCATCTGCGACGGCGCGGCGGCCGTGGTGCTGGCCCGCAGCGGGGTGCTGTCGCAACCCGGGCGCCCGACGGTGCGCGTCCTGGCCTCGGCGTCCGGATCCGGCTTCACCCTGGACCCGGCCGGCGGCCCCTCGGGCGCGACCCTGTGCGCGGAGCGGGCCTACGAGCAGGCGGGAGTCGGACCCGGCGACGTGAACGTCGCCGAGGTGCACGACGCCATGGCGCCGGCCGAACTGCTCTACTCCGAGGCGCTGGGCTTCTGCCCTCCCGGCGACGGGGCCCGGTTCTTCCGCAGCGGCGCGACCGCCCTGGACGGCCGCCTGCCGATCAACCCCAGCGGCGGGCTGGCCTCGCGCGGGCATCCGGTCGGGGCCACCGGGCTGGCCCAGCTGGCCGAGCTGACCTGGCAGTTGCGGGGCGAGGCCGGCGAGCGGCAGGTCCGCCGTCCGCGCATCGCGCTGGCGCAGAACAGCGGCGGCTGGCTGGAGGGAGAGTCGGCCGCGGTCAACGTCCACCTTCTGGAACGGATGGAACCATGGATCTAGCAGCTGCACTCGACTGCGCCCCGACCGGCGAGCGTCCGCGATTCGATCTCGCGGCCGGCGCGCTGGTCGGGGGCCGCTGCGCGGACTGCGGCGGCACGGCGTGGCCGGCCCGCGCGGTGTGCCATCGCT
The DNA here is from genome assembly GCF_014200435.1 of Sphaerisporangium krabiense. NCBI lineage: Bacteria > Bacillati > Actinomycetota > Actinomycetes > Streptosporangiales > Streptosporangiaceae > Sphaerisporangium > Sphaerisporangium krabiense. The sequence continues at coordinate 1,831,741 of NZ_JACHBR010000001.1, forward strand.
GCGGTGGCGCGGACGTGCGGCTCGGCGCCTTCTCCCGTACCGGCACGCTGGTGAGCTGCACCCGCGTCATGGTCTCCCGCCCCGGGCTGGAGGCGCCGTACGTGCTGGGACAGGTGCGGGTCGACGACGGGCCGGTGGTGTTCGGCCAGATCCTCGGCCTGGACGATACGGAGATGGTGCCCTGCCCGGTCACCGTGCGGGTGGACGCGGCCCGGTACTGGTTCACCCCCGATCCGGGGCCGGACCGGCCGCAGGACGATGCGGGCTTGCACGCGCCGACCGACGAGCGGCAGAATTGAAACGACGGTATCGGTAAACGAAATGGGCGGCTACATGGACGATGGCAAGGCCGGCCTCGACGAGGTGGTGACCCGGGCCAACGACGGCGAGGTGCCGATCCGGCGCAGATATGGCAGCGGCGGATCCGCCGCGCTCGAACAGTGGGCCGGTGGGCTCGCCACGTCCCCCGGGCCGTACCGTCCCCGCTTCATGGTCTATTCCGGCCTCGGCACCCCGGACATGACCGCCCGGCGATTGGCGATCCTGCAGGAGCTCGGCGCCGAGTCGTTCCTGCTGGCCGCGGACCTGCCCTCTCAGCTCGGCTTCGATCCCGACCACGAGCTGGCGCACGCCCAGGTCGGCCGCGCCGGGGTCTCCTGCACGACGTTGGCGGACTTCGCCGAGATCTGCTCCGAGCTGGACCTCACCCGCGTGGACAGCGTCGGGCTGCTCGCCAACTCGATCGGGCACATCGGGCTCGGCATGGTGCACTGCGTGCTGGCCGACGCCGGAGCCGACCAGGTGCGCCTGGTGATGCAGAACGACCCGCTCAAGGAGTTCACCGCGCGGGGCACGGAGATCTTCACGCCCGAGCAGGCGGTGCGCATCGCCTGCGACTGCGTCGCCTTCGCCATCGACAACCGGTTGCCCGGCGCGGCGCTGACCGTGTGCTCGAACCACCTCGACGTCGCCGGCGCAGGCCCTGTCGTCGCGACCGCGATGGCCTTCGCCAACGCGCAGGTCTACCTGGACGAGCTGGTCGCGCGCGGCTACGCGGTGCGCGACGCGCTCGGCCACATGATGTTCTTCCTCAACGAGCGAAGCGACCTCTACGTCTCCGCGGCGCTGTTCCGCACCGCCCGGACGGTCTGGGCCGAGCTGGTCGAACAGCGCTACGGCCTGCCGGTGGGCGACCAGCCGGTGATGACCGTGATGGGCTACGCGCACGGGCTGGAGTCGGCGGACGAGCCGCTGGTCAACGTCCCCCGCATCACCCTGAGCGTGCTCGGGTCGATGCTCGGTGGCGTCGACTACCTGTGCGCCAGCGCCTACGACGAGGCGCTGCGCATCCCGTCCGCCGACGCGGCGGCGCTGGCGCTGCGCACCATGGAGGTGGTGGCCTACGAGCACGGCGCGATGGCCTCGGTGGACCCGCTCGCGGGCAGCCACAAGCTCGCCGAGCTGGACGAACGCGTCGCGGCGGGCATCAAGGCCGAACTCGAGCGCATCGACGAGCACGGCGGCGGGCTGGCCGCGTTGCACGACGGCTACATCAGCGCCCGCATCGACGAGCTGCGCGGCACCCGGCAACGCCAGCTGGCCGACGGCGAGCGGGTGATGGTGGGCGCCAACCTGCTGCGCAGCCCGCACGGACCGAAGCTGTTCAGCGGTCACAGCACCGGTGAGGTCGACTTCGCGCAGGTCGAGAAGACCGCTCGGGACCGGGTGGTCGCGCACCGCCGCGACCGCGATCAGCAGGCGGTTGTTTCGGCGTTGGACGGTGTGCGGGCCGCGGCGGCCACCACCGCGAACCTGGTCCCGCCGACCGTCGCGGCGCTGCGCGCGGGGGCCACCGGACAAGAGATCATCGAGGCCACCAGCCGGGGGTTCGCCCAGTGACCACTACTCGACCGATCCGCGTGGTGCTGGCCAAGGTTGGCCTCGACGGGCACGACGTGGGCGTGAACCTGATCGCCAAGGCGCTGATCAACGGCGGGTTCGAGGTGGTGTACCTGGGCAAGCGGGTACCCACCGACGACATCGTCGCGGCGGCCGTCGCGGAGGACGCCGACGTCATCGGCGTCAGCTGCCTCAGCGGCGGTCTCGGGCACTTCACCACCGCGCTGATCGGCAAGCTGCGGGCGAGCGACGCCGCCGACATTCCCGTGATCGCCGGCGGGATCGACGAACCGGGCGAGATCAGTAGGATGCTCGACGCGGGTGCGTACCGCTACTTTGGTCCTGGCTCTTCCACCGAGGACGTGGTAGCTGCCTTCGCCACGGCAGGACAGGACGGCAGGGGAGCGTGAACGGGTGAGCGCGTACGAAACCGACGAAGAAGAGGCGCCCTCGGCCGCGACCGAGGGTCAGGGTGTCGCTCCCGTCCGCTCGGTCGCCCGGGCCGTGGACATCCTGCTGGTGCTCGGCGACGGACCCGGACAGCTGAGCGAGATCAGCGCGGCGGCCGTGCTGTCCAAGGCCACCACGTACCGCATCCTGACGACGCTGAAGAACAAGGGCATGGTGCTGCAGGCGCCGAGTGGCGAGTACCGCCTCGGTCCTGGCTGCTTCCGCATGATGTCCGGCCTCATCGACCTGCGGGCCGGGTTCCCGTTCGACGCGGACGCCGACCTGAAGGCGCTGCGCGCCGCCACCGGCGAGACGATCACGGTGCACGTGCGGGCGGGCCTGTCCCGGGTGTGCATCGAAGAGCTGCCGAGCCCGCAGCCGATCCGCTACACCGCCGGGCTCGGCGTGGCCACCGGCATCCACGTCGGATCGGCCGGCAAGGTGCTGCTGGCGTTCCTGCCACCCGACGAGCTCGAGGACGTGCTCCGCACCATCGACCTGCGGCCGATGACGCCGAGCACGATCACCGACATCGAGGTGCTGCGCCAGGAGCTCGATTCCGTGCGCCGGCGGGGAACGGCGTACAGCGCGGGAGAGCGGGTCGTCGGCGCGATAGGCGTCAGCGCGCCGGTGCTCGACGACCGCGGCCACCCGGTCGCGGCCCTGAGCGTGCTCTGCCCCGCGTCCCGTGTCAACGACGATCGCCGCCGTGAGTTCGAAAGGCTGGTGGCCCGCACCGGCGAGGACATTTCCAAGCGCATTCACACCCGCTAGTCGCCCGCGGAGAAACTCCGCCTCGAAGCGCCGAGACCGCATGGTTCCGGACGCGGAACAGTAACGGTTCAGCCTCGGCGCCGGGAACGGTTTTCCGATGACGCGCCGGCCGGGAATCGAATTCGACAGCGCCGGTCGCCGCGGCGGCCGGAACGTGAGCCTCTCCGCCTGGACCGGCACCGACTGACCTGCTACGTCCCGGGGCCGTAAAGCCCGGACGGCGTGTCGTACTTCTCGCACAATAACGCCTCCGCCACATCGCACCGCGAGCATCGGCTCCGCACCACAACCCCCCACAAGATTCGACACGAGTTCCGAGAGTCCGCCCGCGCGCGCTCCTTGTCGATGAGGCTCTCGGGGCCGCAATGATCACGAAATATGGACCGCACAGATCCAGATACTTCGTCCGGCCGAAACGTTGACAATGAAACGGGCGGGCCATATCGTGAAACGATCGGTTGCCGAGTCGGGCTCCCGTTTTCTTATAGGACCGCCTTTGAGCCACTGACTCTTCAGGAAAGGGCCCATATGAAGAAACGCGCGATCAGCTGTGGTCTGATCCTCGGCGTTCTTGGTTCGCTCACCGCCTGCGGTGGCAGCGAGAGCGGCGGGGACGACGATCCGATTAAGATCGGGATCATCACTCCGCTGACCGGTAACGCGGCAGCGTACGGAAGCGGGTTCTGGCAGGGCGTGCAGGCCGCCGAAGAAGAGATCAACAAGGCCGGCGGAATCCTGGTCAACGGAAAGCGCCACAAACTGCAGGCGACCGTCTGTGACGACCAGTTCGTGCCGTCCAAGTCCGTTTCCTGCGGACAGAAGCTCAGCGAATCGCTGATGATCTACACGCCGGCCACCCAGTCGTCGTTCCCGCTGATGGGCTTCAATCAGAAGGACGGCTTCATTCTGATGTCGACGTCCCAGACGCCGACGTTCACCGCGCAGGGCAACAAGCTGGTGGTGCGCTCCACCTACAACCTGGAGCGGCAGATCCCCGACCTGGCACGACTGGTCGGCGAATACGCCAAGAAGGAGAAGCTCCCGCTGAAGTCGGTCGCGATCATGGAGGTCGGCAGCGACTTCGGGCCGGCGTTCACGGAGACCTTCTCCAAGGCGTGGAAGGCGAACGGGGGCTCCATCACCGGCACCGCTTCCTATGACACCGTGACAACGGACCTCACGAGCCAGCTCACGAGCCTGTTGCGGGGAAACCCGGACGCGATAGCCATCACCACGGTCTGCCAGTCGGCGGCCCTGGTGATGGATCAGGCCCGGCACCTGGGATTCAAGGGGACGTTCATCAACGCGGTGTGCGGCGGTGGCCCCGGACTGACCAAGTACATGAGCAACAGCGAAATGGTCGGCAGCAACGTCTCCGCGGTGAAGACCAACGCCTTCGACAGCATCCCGGTGGTCGGGGCGTTCCACAAGAAGTACAGCGACGAGAAGTACAAGTCGGCCATCGAACAGCAGATTCTCGCATTCGGCTACTTCGGGGTCGACTGGTTCGCCAAGGCGGTGAGCGCCGCGGGCACGACGACCGACGCCGCCAAGGTGCACGCGGCAATGGAACCCGCGCTGAAGGGCCTTCAGCCCAACATCCTGGGTATCACCAAGTTCTTCCCGGACACCGGCGACATAGAAATGACGACCTATCTGGCCCGGACCGAACCGGATGGCAAGTCGTTCGACCCGCTGGCCGACCAGAACTAGCGCCCCGCCCGCCAATATTTGTCCCGTCGCCGTCCGGGCAAACCTTGGCGGTCGCGGCACCGGTGGTGCCGCGACGGTGTGGGGCACCCCTTGCGCGGCGCCCCACACCGAGCACACGTCTCACATCGCCGAGTGGATCGGGTTACGTGTATGCAAGTCCTAGCCAATGGGCTGGCGCTCGGAGCGATTTACGCTCTCGTCGCGTCCTGCCTGTTGCTGATCTTCGGGATTCTCGAGATTCCCGACTTCGCCCTGGGCGGCCGAATCATGGTCGGCGGATACGCGGGCTATTTCGTCGCCGACCACCTGGGCCTGCACTACTGGATCGCGGTCATCGCCGCCGCGCTGGCCGCCGGGGCGATGGGCGTGGTCAGCGAACTCGCCGTCTATCGATGGCTGCGCAACACGCCCAGCCCCCTGTTGAGCGGATTCATCGGGGCCCTGGTGCTCCTCACCGCGACCGAGATAACGGCGCAGCTCCTCTTCACCGCCGACTTCCGTAAGCTGCCGAGCCCGTACGAGTCGAACATCCTGCAGTTCGCCGGCATCAGGATCACCGAGCAACGGCTGCTGGCCGGGGTCGTGGCGCTCGTCCTGATCGCCGCGTTGCACGCCTACCTCCGGGGAACCAGAGGTGGCCGGGCCATGCGGGCGACGCTGGAGGATCGGCGCGGGGCCGAGATCGTGGGAATCTCGCCGAAGAAGACGGCCATGATCGCCATGCTGCTCGGGAGCTGCCTGGCCGGTGTCGCCGGCGCCCTGCTCGGGCCGATGTATCTGGTCTATCCGACCATGGGCGACAACATCCTGATCAAGGGCCTGATCGTCATCGTGCTGGCCGGCATGCGCAGCAGCCTCGGCGCGATCAGCGCCGCGCTCCTGCTGGGCATCGCCGAGAGCTTCGGAGCGAGCTACCTGAGCGTAGGTTTCTCCGACGCGTACGCCTTCATCTTCTTGATCATTGCCCTGATGGTGCGGCCCAACGGCCTGTTTACGAAGAGCGTATTGGTGCGGTGAAGTCCGTGATGAGCAAATCCGTAATGAGCAAGCCCGTCATGGCCCGCGCCGCCGCCGGCTTGCGGCCGCGTGAGCCCAGGAGCCGGGAATGGCTGGTCATCGTCCCGATCGTGGCCATCTGCGCGCTTCTGCCGCTGGTCGTCCGCGGTCGGTACGAGGTCGGCGTCATGACCCTGATCCTCATCTACGCGATCGCGGCTTACGGCCTGGACCTGGTCCTCGGCCACCTCGGCCTGGTGTCCGTCGCGCACGCCGCCCTGCTCACCGTCGGCGCCTACACCCTGGTCATCCTCACGACCAAGTACGGTGTCGGCTACTGGCCGGCCGCGGTCGCCGCCATCCTGGTCAGCACCCTGGCCGGGCTCCTGCTCGCCGGGCTCACGATGCGCAGCAGGGGACACTACTTCTCCGTCAGCAGTCTGGCGTTCGCCGCGGTCACGGTGGTGGTGATCACCCAGTGGACGAGCCTGACCAACGGAGCGAGCGGAATCTACGCGATTCCCGCGCCCCCCGGGTTCGAGTCGACGACCGCGCAGTTCTATCTGAGCCTGATCGTTCTGACCGTGGTGCTGGCCGCGATGTTCCTGATCACCCGGTCGACGCTCGGGCGCAACCTTCGCGCCATCCACGCCGACGAGGTGCTGGCGGCGTCGCTCGGCATCAACGTCGTCGCCACGAAGTTGAAGGCGTTCACGGTGAGCGCGGCGATAGTAGGGCTGGCCGGGCCGTTGTTCGCCAGCTGGATCTCCTACATCACCCCGAGCAGCGCCAGCATCACGGAAGGCTTCAACCTCCTGATCTACGTGATCATCGGAGGGTCGGCGACGTTGGCGGGCCCGCTGGTCGGGGCGGCCCTGGTCGTCGGGGTGACGGAGGCGTTCCGGTTCACCGAGCTCTTCCAGACCCTGATCTTCAGCGGCGTCGTCTTCCTGGTGCTCCTGTTCTTCCGGGGTGGCGTCGTCGGAAGCATCGGTCGCGCCTGGGCCCGAGTGGCGGCCCGCCGGCGCCGGCCCGAAACCGCCGCGATCCCCGAGGCCGAGACCGAGACCGAGACCGACGCCGACGCCGGTCCGCTCGCGTTGCCTCATCTGAGCCGGGACGACCGCGGCGAGCCGGGCCGGCCCGGCCAGGTGCTGTTCGAGGCCCGCTCCCTCACCAAGAAGTACGGCGGAGTGACCGCGGTGAGCGATGTCTCGCTCACCGCTCGCGAAGGCGAGATCATCGGCGTCATCGGCCCCAACGGAGCGGGCAAGAGCACCCTGTTCGGCCTGATCTCCGGCGTGGTCGGAGGGTGGACGGGAAGCGCCAGCTTCGCCGGGCAGGATCTGCAGAAGCTGCCGGTGCACGAGCGGGCGCGGCTCGGCATCGGCCGCACGTTCCAGACCAACCGGCTGCTCGCCGACGAGACGGTGCTGCAGAACCTCATCACGGCGGGTTACCTGCACCGTCCCACGCGGAAGTCCCGGACCACGGATCCGGACGACGGCTTCCTGGACACGATCCTCGACCTCACCGGCCTCCGCGCGAAGGCGGGCGAGGTGGTGAGCGGCCTGTCCATCGAGGAGCAGAAGCTGGTCGGCGTCGGCATGGCACTGGCCGTGCGCCCGCGGATGCTGCTCCTGGACGAACCGTTCGCCGGGCTTCGCGAGTCGGAGACGCCCCGGCTGATGCGGCTGCTCGAGTGGCTTCGCGACCAGGGCATGGTGATCCTGCTGGTCGAGCACAAGATGCGAGTCCTGATGTCTCTGTGCAGCCACGTGTACGTACTGGACTCGGGACAGTTGATCGCCGAGGGCTCACCGAACCAGATCGTCAACGATCCGCGGGTGATCTCGGCCTACTTGGGGACCAAGAATGCTTGAGGTCTGTGACATCACGGCAGGTTACGGCAACAGCACCGTGCTGACAGGCGTGTCCTTGTCCATCGAGCAGGGCGAGGCGGTCACGGTGCTGGGCGCCAACGGGGCCGGCAAGTCCACGCTGATCCAGGCCATCGCCGGCCTCACCCCGATACGAGGCGGGGAGATCCGGTTCGAGGGTGAACGGATCGACGGGTTGTCGGCCGCCAAGATCGTGCGCCGCGGGCTGGTGCTCTGCCCGGAGGGCCGGCACCTGTTCCCGCAGATGAGCGTGCGCGAGAACCTGCTGCTCGGAGCGTATCCCCGCAAGCTCGGCCGCTCGGCCGTCGCCACGCAGATCGACGAGGTCCTCGAGATCTTCCCGGCCCTCAAGAAGAAGCGGACGGTGTACGCCGGATCGCTCAGCGGCGGTGAGCAGCAGATGGTGGCGATCGGCCGGGCTCTGATGGCCAAGCCCCGGCTGCTGCTGCTCGACGAGCCGTCGCTGGGCCTGGCTCCGCTGTTGGTGCAGACGGTGATGCGGGTGGTCGGAGAGATCAACGAGCGGGGTATCGCCATCGGGCTGGTCGAGCAGAACGCGGCCGCCGCGCTGGAGTTGGTCTCCCGGGGCTACGTGCTGGAGTCGGGCTCGGTGGTCATCCAGGGTTCGGCGCACGAGTTGTCCACCGACGACCGGGTCAGGGCCGCCTACCTAGGCGTCACGGAACAGACCGTGGAGTAGCCCCCGCCTGGAACACGTCGGCGACACGCAGTGAGGGATACGGGGATCTCTTCCGCGGTCTCGGTCCAGACGAGCCGCTGGAGATCCTCGTCCCGTCGAGCCGTCCGGTCACGGATGTCCCGCGGCGTTCAGCAGCGGTACCCCGAGCAGGCACGACTCGACCCCCATGAGGCTGAGCAGCTCGAACACCTGGACGATCTCGGCGAGCGTCGCTCCGTGGGCGCGCGCGTTGCGCACGTGGATGCGGATACCGGGCGCGTACAGATGCGTGCCGGCCGCGTCGATCGCGATCAGGACCAGCTCGCGGGTCTTGGCGTCCAGCACACCGTGCCGCCCGGACGCCGCACTGAAGTCGATGTACCGGTCGAGGAAGCCCGGCAGATGGGCGAGCACGGGCTGCCATCCGGCGTCCCAGTAACCTCGCAGGCGCTCGAATCGCTCCCGGACACGCGCCTGGGCGGCGGGCGGCGCCTCGGGACTCTCCCCGTCCGCGTACTCCTCCAGCGCGATCGACAGGCCGACGTTCAGGGCGTGTACGCCGAGCACGCTGACCAGTTCCAGGACCTCGAGCACTCCTTCCGGCGGGACGCCGGCGTCGAGCGCGCCCTGGATCCGGGCGGGCAGGGACTCGCGGTTGCGGTACGTCATCGCGGCATCGCAGGCCAGCAGCACCAGCGTCTTGGCTTGGGCGCTGAGCGGACCGGCCGCCGCTTCCTCGGCCAGGGCGACGAAGGCGCCGGCGTAACCGGGGTCTCGCTCGATGACCGGATCGAGTCGCTCGTCCCACGAGCCGAGCGCCGCACGGCAACGTGATCGAAGGCCCTCGGCCGCCCCGCCGGCCATGGATTCCGGGTGAACGGGTCCACCCGCGGCGTCGTCGTTCTCGATCCCAGTCGACTCGCTCACGTCAAGATCCACCATCTGATTTCACTGTACAGTATTTACATTTCGTAGCATGATATCGATGCCCATATAGGGTGACAAGACCACGAGAGGGGCGTGCGATGAGGTTCCTTGATCGCATTGCGATCGTGACCGGCGGCGGAGGCCACGGCCTCGGCGGCGCCATAGCCCGCGGCCTGGCGGGGGAAGGCGCTCGCGTCGCGGTGGCCGACCGAGATCGTGACACGGCGGAGTCCGTCGCCGCCGAGATCACCGCCGCCGGAGGAGAAGCGCTGGCGGTCGCCGTCGACGTGCGGCGACCGGATCAGGTCGAGGCCATGGTCGAGACGGTGTCCAAGGCCTTCGGCGGGCCGGACATCCTCGTCAACAACGCGTTCACCTCGTGCCCGGACACGATCCTGGACGCCGACCTGGACGACTGGATGCGCGACGTCGACGTCATCCTCAAAGGCGCCTTCCTCTGCGCGCGGGCCGTCCTGCCGTCGATGCTGGAACGACGGCGCGGCGCGATCGTCAGCCTCTCCACGGTCAACGCCCATACGTACGTGGGCGCTTCGGCGTACAGCGCGGCCAAGGCCGGCCTGGAGTCGTTGAGCCGCAGCATCGCCGTCGAGTACGCGCCGCACGGCGTCCGATCGAACGTGGTGGTCCCGGGGACGTTCGCCACCGAGGCCTGGGAGCTGCGACGGCGACGCCACCCGGACATCCTGGAACGGCTCGCGCACTGGTATCCGACCGGCCGCATCGGCCGGGTCGAGGAGATAGCCGCCGCGGTCCTGTTCCTGGCCTCGGACGAAGCCGGGTGGATCACCGGCGCCACGCTGCCGGTCGACGGCGGTCTCCTGGCGGGCAATCCGTGGTTCGCGCGGGACGCCCACCCCGACGAACAGCCCGTTCCCGGCGGGAGGGCACAGTGAGATTCGGCATCGACACCTTCATCACCGATCAGACCATGCATCCCGCGGCACTGGCCCGCGCCGTCGAGGAGCGTGGACTCGACACGCTGATGGTCACCGAGCACTCGCACATCCCCGTCCGCCGGGAGACGCCGTGGGCAGGAGGGCCGGAGCTCCCGCCGCACTACTACCGGACCTACGACCCCTTCGTCGGCCTGGCCGCCGCGGCGACGGCGACATCCCGGCTGCGACTCGGCACCGCGATCGCGCTCGCCGCGCAACGGGACGTCATCCACTTGGCGAAAGAGGTGGCCACGCTCGACCGGGTCAGTGACGGCCGGGTGATTCTCGGCGTCGGCGTCGGGTGGAACAAGGAAGAGACGCGGAACCACGGGATTCCACCGGGCCGGCGGGGCGCGGCGCTCGACGAGAAGCTCGCGGCGCTGAAGGAGATCTGGACCCACGACGAGGCGGAGTTCCACGGCGAGTTCGTCGACTTCGATCCGATCTTCTCCTGGCCGAAGCCCCTGCAGCGCCCGCACCCGCCGATCCTCATCGGCGGCGAGAGCCGCCCGGCCGTACAACGACTGCTCCGGTTCGGCGACGGGTGGCTGCCGCGGGTCAAGACCGCTCCCGAGGAGATCGCCCGCACCCGGGCATGGCTCGCCGATCAGGGCCGAGCCGTCACCGTCACCGTCTGCGGCCTTCGGGCTGACCCGGCCGAGATCGAGCGCTTCGCCGCGATCGACGTCGACGCTGTCACGTTCAGCCTCGCCCCGTTCCCGGAAGCCTCGCCGGACGCCTCGCGGTTCCTGGACCAGGTCACGGACGCGGTAGCGCGGTTCACGAACTAGCGCGGCCGACGGCGGGAGGTATCGCCCCGCGCGGGGATGATCTGGATCGCCCAGATCGAGATCCCCCGGCAAGCGGTACCTCCCGATGCGAGCACGAGCCTCCGGTCAGGCCGGTCCGTGCGCCCGCTTCATCGAAAGGCGGCGTGGCCGGTGAGCGCCTGGCCGATGACGAGCTGGTGGACCTCCGAGGTGCCCTCGTAGGTGAGCACTGATTCGAGGTTGTTCGCGTGCCGCATGACCGGGTACTCCAGGGTGATGCCGGCCGCGGCGAGGATCGTGCGGCACTCCCGGGCGATGGCGATGGCCTCGCGCACGTTGTTCAACTTGCCGAGGCTGACCTGTTCCGGCTGGAGGAGTCCGGCGTCCTTGAGCCGGCCGAGGTGAAGAGCGAGGAGCATCCCCTTGCCGAGTTCGAGGGCCATGTCCGCCAGCTTGGCCTGGGTCAGCTGGTACGAGGCGAGCTTGCGGTCGAAGATCTCCCGCTCCCGCGCGTAGGCGATCGCCGTCTCAAGGCAGTCACGGGCGGCGCCGATGGCGCCGAACACGATGCCGTAGCGGGCCTCGTTCAGGCACGACAACGGTCCGGACAGCCCGCGGGCCTCGGGCAGCATCGCCGAACCGGGAAGTCGCACGTCGTCCAGTACCAGCTCACTGGTCACCGAGGCGCGCAGGGACAGCTTCTTCTTGATGTCCGGAGCCGAGAAGCCGGGAGTGCCGGCCGGGACCAGGAAGCCCCGCACCTTGTCGTCCGTCTGCGCCCACACCACGGCCACGTCGGCGACGGAGCCGTTCGTGATCCACATCTTGTTGCCGTTCAGCACCCAGTCGCCGCCGGCACGGGTGGCCCGGGTCCGCATTCCGGCCGGGTTGGAACCGAAGTCCGGCTCGGTCAGCCCGAAGCATCCGATGGCGTCCCCGGCGGCCATCCTCGGCAGCCACTCCTGCTTCTGCTCCTCCGATCCCCAGCGGTGGATGGCGTACATCGCCAGCGAGCCCTGGACGCTGACCAGCGAACGCAGCCCGGAATCACCGGCCTCCAGCTCCAGGCACGCCAGCCCGTACGCCGTGGCGGACGTGCCCGCACAGCCGTAACCCTCCAGGTGCATGCCGAGCACCCCGAGCTCGCCCAGTTCACGGGCCAGCTCACGGGCGGGGATCGATCCGGACTCGTACCACTCGGCCAGCTCGGGCCGGATCTTCTCCTGGACGAAGCGATGGACCGTGTCGCGTATCGCGCGGTCCTCCTCGCCGATGAGCGAATCGGTCTCGAACAGGCCCAACGGGCTGCGGGCAGTGGCCATGGGGTGGTCACTCCTATCGTTTACCTAACGCCGTTAGGTAAACGATAAACTGGGCCCGCAAGGATCGCAATTCCGGCCGCCCGCAGGCGTGCGGCCTGACGGACTTCGAGAGGCAGGACCGAATGGCGCGACCGGCGCAGCCGCTGCTGAATCGCGATCTCATCCGGGACACCGCGCTGGCGATCATCGACCACCACGGACTGGCCGGGCTGACCATGCGCAAGCTGGCCGACCAACTCGGAGTCCAGGCGGCGTCGCTGTACACGCACTACCCCACCAAGGAGGACGTGCTGGACGCGGTGGCCAACCTGCTGGTGGCGCAGGTCGACACCTCAGGCTTCGAGCACGGCTGGCGCGAGGGTCTGCGCACGTGGGGGCGCTCCTACCTGGCCGCCCTGGCCGCCCATCCGAACGCGGTACCGCTGATCGCCTCGGGCACCGGGCGCCGCGACACGTTCCTGACGATGGCCAACGCGGTCCACGGCGGACTCGTCGGCGCCGGTTGGCCCCCCCGGGTGGCCACGACGATCTCCGGAGCCGTGAAGTACCTGGTGATCGGCGCGGCCTCCACCCCCTTCGCCAGCGGCTTCGCCGACGACGTCCAGGTCTACCTGGACCGCTACCCCCACCTGACCCAGGCCCACCGCCTCCGCTCCGACGCCGAACGCATCGACCAGGAGAGCTTCGAACTCGGCCTGTCGTGCCTGATCCGCGGCCTCGAACCGGGACCGGGGTGACACAGCTTCTGAGGTCGAGACGGTTACCGCTCCCGGACCGCGTAGGTCAGGTGGGTCACCCGCTGCGCCGGCTCCGCGCCGACCTGCTCCAGGGCCACGCGGCCCGCGTCCACGCCCTCGAACAGGCGGATTCCGGAGCCGAACAGCACGGGTGAGAGCGCGATCGAGAACTCGTCGACCAGGCCGGCGTTGACGTACTCCAGGATCGTCGCGCCGCCGCCCGCGATGCGGACGTCGCGGTCACCGGCGGCCTCGCGGGCCTGGTCGAGCGCGGTCTCGATGCCGTCGTTGACGAAGTGGAAGGTGGTCCCACCCGGCCGCTCCCAGGGGTCGCGCTTCTCGTGCGTCACGACGAACACCGGCGTGTGGAACGGCGCCTCCTCCGGCCACATCCGCTCGCCGGCGTCGAACATGCGCTTGCCCATCACGCTCGCGCCCGTGCGCTCGAACGTCTCCCGCACGATGTCGTTGTCGCGCCCCTCCTCGCCGCCCTCGCCGAGCTTCAGGTTCTCCCGGAAGAACCGCTGCGGGAAGATCCACCGCTGCAGTTCCATCCACTGCCGCCCCATCAGTTCCCCGAGGGACTCGGGTGCGATGAAACCGTCCAGCGACATCGACACGCTGAAGAACACCTTCCCGGCCATCAGCCCTCGGCTCCCTTCCGAACGTTCTCGGTGACGTAGGCGGCCAGGTTGTTAAGCGTCTGCCGGCCGGCCTCGATCGCGTGGTATTTCTCGACCGCTTCGTCGCGCAGCTCCTTGGTGGGGAACACCGTGCGCATCTCGATCCGGGTCGCCGCCCCGTCGGGCTCGAACACGAGGACCGACTGGAAGGCGTTCGGGTCGCCGCGGTATTCGCCGTGCAGCATCGCGATTCCCTCCGGCGGGACGATCTCGGTCCAGGTGATCCACTCCTGGTAGTCCGTCCCGTCCGGCCCGTGCATCACGAAGTCCCACACCCCGTCGACGCGGAACTCGAAGGACCGCGTCGTGGTGGTGAACCCCTCCGGCCCCCACCACCGCGACAGGTGCCGCACCTCGGTGAACGCCTCGAACACCAGCTCCCGCGGGGCGTCGATGACCCGCGAGATCACGACCTCGCGGTCGGCCGTCGCGGACCGCGCCGGCGCTCCTTGTCCCGTCTCGCTCATCGGTTACTTCCTTCCTGACTTGCCTGCTTGAGGTCCTGCACGTAGGCGTCCAGCCGGTCGAAGGTCTCGTTCCAGAACCGCTCGAACCCGCCGGTCCACTCGTGGATCGGTCGCAGCCCGCGGGCGTCCAGACCGTACAGGCGCTGCTTGCCCGCCTTGCGGTCCCGCACCAGCCCGACCTCCCGGAGCACCCGCAGGTGTTTGGACGCCCGCGGCTGGGTCATCCCCAGCTCCTCGGCCAGCTCGGTCACCGGCCGCTCACCCGCCCGCAGCAGCACCAGGATCTCCCGGCGCTGCGGCTCGGCGATCGCGTTGAAGACGTCCGACGTCGTCGCTGCTCGTGCCATGACCCCATCATATGCCGATATCGGCATGCGTCGACCCGGGGTATTCGGCGGGTCTTGTCAGATGACGATCACGAAAGGCCGCGGTTGACGCGCCCAATGCGGGTACCTTAACGTCAAGTATTCCAATTTTTGGAGTAATGGAGGAGCGTCGATGATCGTGGTCACCGGAGCGACCGGCAGCGTCGGGCGGCACGTGACGGCCGGGCTGCTGGCCCAGGGACACAAGGTGCGCGCGCTGACCCGCGACCCCGCACGAGCGTCCATCCCCTGGCAGGCCGAGGTCGTCCGTGGCGACCTGAGCCAACCGGACGACCTCGGTGACGCGCTGCGCGGGGCCCGCGCCGTCTACCTGATGGCGATGGGCGGCGCCCCGCGGCGCTTCGCCGAACTCGCCGAGCGGTGCGGGGTGGAGCGCATCGTCGTCCTGTCCACCAGCGACGTGCTCGACGACGTCGAACGCCGGCCGGACGCCGTCGCCGAGGCGCACGCGGCGTTCGAGCACGCCGTGGCGCGCACCGGCATGCGGTGGACGTTCCTGCGCCCCAACGAGTTCGCCGGCAACAGCCTGCACTGGGCGCCGCAGATCATGGCCGGCGACGTGGTACGCGCGCCGTACCCGCTGGCCCGTACCGCGCCGATCCACGAGCGAGACATCGCCGCGGTCGCGGTCCTGGCACTCACCCAGGACGGCCACCACGGCGCCAAGTACGTCCTGACCGGCCCGCGAGCCATCACCCACGCCGACCAGCTCGACCTCATCGGCGCCGCGATCGGGCGCACCCTGCGCATGGAAGAGATCCCCGCCGACCAAGCCCGCGAGCAGATGACCCGATACGCGCCCCCCGCCATCGTCGAAGCCGTGCTGGGCCGGCTCGCCGCCGTGGTGCACCAGCCGTCGACCCCGACCGACACCGTCGAACGGGTCACCGGCCGTCCGCCGTACTCCTTCGCGGACTGGGCCCGCGAGCACGCCGCCGACTTCCGCTCCTCGCCCGCTACCCTGGCCTCCACCTCACCTGTCGATACCTGACGAACCCCGGGGGTTGGCGTTGTCCGGCGACACCACGCAAGGCGGCACCCAAGAGCAGCTGGTCGCCGGACTCATCCGAGCCCTCACCGAACTGCAGACCGCCTCCGACCAGGTCGACCAAGCCGCCGGCACCGCCCTCGGGCTCAACCGCACCGACGCCCGCTGCCTGTCGTGCCTCATCACCCACGGCCCGATGGCCGCGGGCGACCTCGCCGCCGCCGCCGGCATCGCCGCCACCGCGCTCACCTTCGTCATCGACCGGCTCACCCGAGCCGGCTACGCACAACGGCGACGCGACCCCGCCGACCGAAGACGCGTCCTCATCACCGCCAGCGACGAAGCGCGGCGCCTGGCGGAACAGATGTGGAGCCAGACCATCGCGGACACCCGGCACCAGCTGTCGAAGTACACCCCCCAGCAGCTCGAACTGCTGACCGACTTCATCACCGACCAGGTCCGGCTCCAGCGACGCCAAGCACAGCGGATCACCGAGGACACCTGAGCACACTCCTCCGCGATCCCGGCCTACATCCACGACAACCGCGAGTGAAGGCCGGGCAGTGAGCTCGCCGGCCGGGTTCACGTCGACGAGGGCCGCGCGGGAGGGGCGTCTCTCATCCGCTGGATCGCGGGTGACCTGGCGAGCAGGACGCTGCCGTACAGCATCAGGGCGACGCCGACGAGTTCGGCGGCGATCCAGGGGCCTCCGCGGAGTCGTTCGTGGAAGAGCGTGGTGCCGTAGAGAACGCTGGCCACCGGGTCGCTGATGGTGATCGCCGGTTGGGCGGCGATCAGGGAACCGCTCTGGTACGCGTTCTGGAGCAGGAAGAAGCTGCATATGCCGGTGGCCACCATGGCGTACGGCTGCCAGGACGTCAGCAGGGCGGACGGGTCGCCGCGGAGCACGATCGTGCTCTTGCGCATGAACGTCGCGGTCAGGGCGAAGCCGATACCGGCGGCCACGCCGAGGGTGGCCGCCCGGCCGATCGGACCGGCCGTCCTGCTCACCAGGATCAGCCCGGCCACGGCCAGTACCGTCGCGCCGCCGGCCAGCGCCCACTCCACGCCGGAGATGGCCGCCCGGCCGCTGGTGGTGGGCGCCGCCGTGAGCAGGAACAGGACCAGTCCCCCGGTCAGCGCCGCGGTCGCCAGCCAGGACTGCCGGTCCACCGTCGCCTTGAGCACCAGCGAGATCCCGATCATCGTGAGCGGCAGCTCGACGACCAGGAGTGGCTGCACCAGCGCGAGCGCGCCGAAGGACAGGGCCGTCGCCTGGAAGACGAAGCCGGCGATGAGCGCGGCCACGCCGCCGAGCCACGCCGGGCGGTGCAGCAGGGCCCAGATCAGCGCGGGCCGGAAGGCCATGCTCTGCGGCATGGTGCGCGCCTCGCGCCGCTGCAGGATCGACGCCGTCGCGTTGCTCACGGCGCAGAGCAACGCGAAGATGACCGCGATCATACCTGGTCCATGCCGGCGCAGGACGACGCTGCGTCACCCCCGGCGGCGATCGTTGCGACCGTGTTCACGTTGCCTGGCCCCGACTTCACGCGACGTCGCCGAAACACTCATCGCCATGGCGGCGCCACCGTCGGAACGCGTGCGAGGCTTCGCCGGTGGCCGGACGAGCCTGCTGTCAGGCGTCTCAGCGTGCCATGGACCTACCCGGTCCATGATCCACGAAACGTGGCCCTGTCCTGCTCGGCCGAGGTACCCGGCCGTCGGAGCGCAGGCCCGGCGGGCGCTTCGCGGGGTCAGTGGCCGCCGGTCAGCTCACCGGACAGGGTGGTGTGCATCTTGGCGCTGGCCTCGTTGAGGCCGACGATCTCGACGGTCTTGCCCCGGGCGGCGTACTTGGTCTCCACCGCGTCCAGCGCGGCCACCGACGAAGCATCCCAGATGTGCGCGTCCGACAGGTCGATGACCACATGGCCGGGATCGCCGGCGTAGTCGAACCGGGTGACGAGGTCGTTGCTGGAGGCGAAGAACAACTGGCCGGTGACGGCGTAGATGACGTGACCGCCCTCGGGGTCGGCGGCGGAGGTGACCTCGGCCAGGTGGGCGACGCGGCGGGCGAAGACGACCATGGCGGCCAGGCTGCCGACGACCACGCCGATGGCCAGGTTGTGGGTGGCGACCACGACGGCGACGGTGACGGCCATGACGGCGGTCTCCCCGATGGGCATGCGCTTGAGGGTGGCCGGCGCGACCGAATGCCAGTCGAAGGTGCCGACCGAGACCAGGATCATCACCGCGACCAGGGCGGCCATCGGGATCTTCGAGACCAGCGGGCCGAAGACGATGCACAGGATCATCAGGAAGGCGCCGGCGCAGAAGGTGGACAGGCGGGTGCGGGCGCCGCCGGACTTCACGTTGATCATCGTCTGGCCGATCATGGCGCAGCCGCCCATGCCGCCGAAGAAGCCGGTGACGATGTTCGCGATGCCCTGGCCGATGGACTCGCGGGTCTTGGAGGAGTGGGTGTCGGTCAGGTCGTCGACCAGCTTGGCGGTCATGAGCGACTCCATCAGCCCGACCAGGGCGAAGGCCAGCGCGTAGGGGGCGATGAGCGTCAGCGTGGCCGAGGTGAAGGGCACGTCCGGCAGGCCGGGCACCGGCAGCGCCGACGGCAACGCGCCGCGGTCGCCGACCGTGGGCACGGCCAGGTGGGCCCCGATGGTCAGCGCGGTGAGCGCGACGATGGAGACCAGCGGGGCGGGGACGGCCCTGGTCAGGCGGGGCAGCGCCACCATCAGCGCGAGCGCGCCGCCGACCAGCGGGTAGACGATCCACGGCACGTCGATGAGCTCGGGCACCTGCGCCATGAAGATCAGGATCGCGAGGGCGTTGACGAAGCCGACCATGACGCCGCGCGGGACGAAGCGCATCAGCCTGGCCACGCCGAGCGCGCCGAGCAGGATCTGGATGAGGCCGCCGAGGATGACGGTGGCGACCAGGTAGCCCAGGCCGTGCTCGCGGGCCAGCGGGGCGACGACCAGGGCGATGGCGCCGGTGGCCGCGGAGATCATGGCGGGGCGGCCTCCGGCGACGGCGATGACCACGGCCATGGTGAAGGAGGCGAACAGGCCGACGCTGGGATCCACGCCGGCGATGATGGAGAACGAGATCGCCTCGGGGATGAGCGCGAGGGCCACGACCAGGCCGGACAGGATCTCGGTGCGGGCCACCGAAGGCGTCAGCCAGGCGGGGCGTCCGGGCCGCGGCCGGGTGACTGCGGACGGTCGGGCGGGCACAGATGAGCTGGGCAACAGGCGTCCTTACATGGAGCGGGCCCGCACGGGGCGGCGGGCGGCATGCCACCGGCCGTGGCAGGGAAAAGACGGCCGGGCAGAGGGCTACGGAGCGCGCCCGAGTCGAAGAGGGCGGCAGGCGGTGCTAACGCGGGCAGGTCACGGCGGGCAGCAGGCGGCGGCGATCACAGGCATGCGCGCGTCGATGTTCCTTACCTCGTGATGGGGCGGCACTCGGCCGGCACCGGTGCGTGTCGTCGGGGGGACCGGGTGTGCCAGGGTGGGGTATGTCCGGTCTTTGTCGGAGGGCGGCAGTGCGGCACCGCCATCGGCAACTCTACCCTAACGTTAGGGTAGAGATTCGGCGGGGCCGGGCATGACCGCCCGCACTGCCGTACCTGGCTGAGCAGTGAGGTCATGCGAAAGATGGACGGAACAGCGTCTTCCACCACCAACGACGAGGGTGCGCCTTCGGCGGGCAGAGATCACCTGCACATCGGGCAGGTGGCGGCACGGACCGAGCTGTCGCTGCGGACCATCCGGCACTACGACGAGGTGGGCCTGGTGCGGCCCTCGGCGCGCAGCCAGGGCGGCTTCCGGCTCTACACCGAGGCCGACGTGGCGCGGCTGATGGTGATCCGCCGGATGAAGCCGCTGGGCTTCACGCTGGACGAGATGGGCGAGTTGCTGGCCATCACCGACCGGCTCGACGCGGGCGGCACGGCAGGCATGGAGGCGGCCGAGCGCGAGCAGTTGCTGGTACGGCTCGGCCGGTTCGAGCAGGCCACCCGCGAGCGCTGCGAGGCGTTGCGCACCCAACTGAGCCGCGCCGAGGAGTTCGCCACCGACCTGCGACGACGCTCCGGCCAGTTGTCCGCCGACTCTCCTTGACCGGCGTCCTTCCGCGTCGGCCTGGATGTTCCGCAGCACTTCCCCTACGACCCGAGGACCTCGGCGCGCCGCCGGCGTGACCACACCCGCCGTACGCCTGACGGCAGGAGCCCGAACCGGCACAGAGGGCCGACACCGCCCCACTCCCAGCTCGCGCGGATAGGAATCCGTCACCTGTAGGAGCGGGCGACACCATTCCGATGTCACTCACAGCGATGATATTGATACTTGTTGTAGCCAGCCGAGATCACCCGGTCGCCACCTCACGAGAAGGACCTCTCCAGGAAGCGCACTGCTCTGCCGCTGGGGGCCGGACCACCCGTGTCCTTCGACCGTGAGCGTTGACATAAGGAGTCCATGCTGTGAAACCACGCGTCCTCGTACCGCTGGTGGTGGCTCTCCCGCTCCTGATGGCATCGGCGCCCACGCCGGCCGTCGCCGAGGCCACCCGCCGGGCGGCGGTCCAGGCCGCCCTGGACGCGATCGTCGCGGCCGGGGCCCCGGGCGCGCTGGCGGAGACCCGTGATGAGAAGGGCCGCTGGATGGGCGCCGCCGGCACCGGTGACCGCCGTACCGGTGGCCCCGTCCCGCAGAACGGGCGCTGGCGCATCGGCAGCGTCACCAAGACCTTCGTCGCCGCCCTGGTCCTCCGGCTCGCCGCGGAGAACAAGCTCGCCCTGGACGACCCGATCGGCCGGCACCTGCCCGGCCTGCTCCCGCGCGGCGACCAGATCACCGTCCGCATGCTGCTCAACCACACCAGCGGCGTCGCCGACTACGCCACCACCTTCGACGAAACCCCGGCAGGGTTGCGCCGCCTGGCCACCACCGCCTACACGCCCAAGCGACTGATCGACATCGGCGCCGGCCTGCCGCCCACCTCCGCGCCCGGCGAACGCTGGGGCTACTCCAACACCGGCTACGCCGCCCTCGGCCTGCTGATCGAGAGGGTCACCGGCCAGAGCCTGGCCCGCGCCCTGTCCACCCGGGTGTTCTCCCCCCAGAGGCTCCCCGGCACCTACCTGCCCACGACCAGCCGCGACATCGCCGGAACCCACCTCCACGGCTACATGCGCGACGAGAACAAGCGCCCCGAGGACATCACCCGCTTCGACCCCTCCAACGCCTGGGCCGCCGGAGCCGTGATCTCCACCGCCGCCGACGTCAACCGCTTCTTCGCCCTGCTGCTCCACGGCCGGCTCCTCCCCGGCGGCCTGCTCGCCCAGATGAAGCAGACCGTTCCGGTCGCGCCCGGCCTCGCCTACGGCCTCGGCCTGATGAAGCTCACCCTTTCCTGCGGCGCGACCGTCTGGGGGCACAAGGGCCACATTCCCGGCTACGCCACCTACAGCTTCCACGACGACCGGCGCGGCATCACCGTCACCGCCACCGCCCTGCCCGCCTCCGACGACAACGCCGTCGACCAAGCCATGAACCAGGCCCTGAACGCCGAGTTCTGCCCCTGAACGAACGCCGCCTCCGCGGCGAACACTCTCCAGGCGAGCGATCGGCCCGCCGCGCTCACGCGCCTTTCCGTGATCGGGCGTTGCTACGCTCACGAGCGTGGCGATCAGGAATTCGCACTGCTCCTTCTGCGGAGCGGCCTACGCGCCCGGCCTGCCCTGGCCGAGGACCTGCCGGGAGTGCGGCAACACCGGCTATCTCAACCCCCTGCCGGTCGCGGTCATGGTGCTTCCGGTGGACGACGGCGTTCTCGTGGTCCGCCGGGACGTCGAGCCGCGCCGTGGCCTGCTCGCCCTCCCCGGCGGCTTCATCGACATCGGCGAGTCCTGGCAGCAGGCCGCGGCGCGGGAGCTCCGCGAGGAGACGGGCGTCGTCGTCGACGCGGCCGGCGTGCGGCTGTTCGACGCGGTCAGCGCGCCCGACGGCACCGTGCTGATCTTCGGTCTCGGCCCGCGCACGACCGCGGACGCCCTCCCGCCGGTCGTCCGCACCGCGGAGACCAGCGAGTGGCTGGTGCTCAACGGCCCTGAGGAGCTGGCGTTCCCACTGCACACTCAGGTCGCGGCCCGCTACTTCGACTCGGGCCGGTCGTCGGAAGCGTAGAGGCCGCGGATTGATCAACGAATGCGCCGCGAGATCGCATAGCTGGATTCGCGTATTCGATCCCTCCGTTCGATATGCCTCTCCAGACCCTCTGAATACCTCGTCGGGTAATGGTGAAGCCCGGCGGGAGCGTCCGGTAACCATGCCGAGCGCAGGGCGCAGAATTCTCAGCGAAGTACCGGCCAGGTCGTTATGCTGGGATACGCCCGGAGTATTCGGAGGCGTGGGACGCCTTACCGGCGAAATTCTCGGAGGGTCGCATGGAAGAGACGACCGATCCGCGAGTGAGCTTCGCCCGCCGTTTACGGGCCCTGCAAGAGGCGACCGGTCTTTCGATCCGGCGACTGGAGGTGGAGAGCGAGCGCACGCCTCGCCGCCGTAAAGAGGAGAGGATTCGCCTCAAGCGCAGCACGATCGCCGGAATGACCAACCAGAAAAGCCCGGTTCGCCCTGGATTGGCGAATTTCGAGGTTTTTGTCGATACCTGTCTGCGTATCGCGGCGGAGAACGGCATCGCGCTCCCGCCCGGCCTCGGCGACCCGCGAGCCTGGGACGAGGCCTACCGCGACCTGCGCGAGCAGGTGGACCGCCATCCGCGCCGCGCCGTCCCCCGCCCTGGGCCCGCCCGCCCTCCCACGGCCACGGCCATCGTTCCCGGCCGCACCGACGCGGCGGACGACGGCCGCGATACGCCTGCCGCGCCCACCAGCATGACCGATGTGCCGGACGTGCCGCGTCCCGCGGAGGTGGCGGATGTGCCCGAGGCGGTGCGGGAGAACGGCCGGATCCCGCGCCGGCGCGTCCTCTTCGTCGCCGGCGCGGCGCTGGTGGCGGGCGCCGGCCTGGCCATCCCCGCCTGGTCGTACGGCCCCTGGTCCGAGGACGCCGAACCCGGTCCCGCCAAGCCCGGTCCCGCCAAGCCCGGCGCCGGTTCCTATCGTGGCACCGGCACGCTGCTCAGCCTGGCGCTCGCCGAGGAGGACCCGGTGTGGTCGGTCGCCGTCGGCGTCCACAAAGGCGAACTCGTGGCGCTCGCCGGCCGGGCCGACGGCACGGTGCAGGTCTGGGACCCGGTCAACGGCAAGGCCCGCAGCGCCCCCCTGACCGGACACGCCAAGCCCGTGTACTCGATCGCGATGCGCGCCCCTCTGGCGGTGTCGGCCGGCGTGGACGGCACGCTGCGACGCTGGGATCTCGCGGCCTACCCGCCGGCGAGCACCCGCATCGGCCGCGGCGAACCCGGCGGCGGAGTCAACGGCGTCGCCCTGGCCACCGTCGGCGGCCACACCGTGGCGGTGTCGGCCGGCGACGACCGGACGGTGCGCGTCTGGGACCCGGCGCTCCCTGGTCGCACCGGCGAGATCCTCGGCGGGAGACTCGACACCGAGGTCAAGAGCATCGCCGCCGGCACCGCCAAGGGCAGGCCGATCGCGGTGTCCGGCGGCGCGGACGGCACCGTGCGGCTCTGGGACCTGACCACCCGGCGTCCGGCCGGACTCCTCGGCGGCCATGACAGCACCGTGGGAACCGTGGCGATCGGCACGGTGAACGGCGGCACCGTCGCGGTGACCGGCAGCGAGGACGGAGTCGTCCGCGTGTGGGACCTGAGCGGAGCCGAGCCCCTGGGCAGGATGCTCGGCGACCGGATCCACAGCGCGGTGAAGTCCGTGGCCATCGGGACGCTGGACGGCGCGACCGTGGTCGTGGCGGGCAGCGACGACGCCGCCATCCGCGTGTTCGCCCTGGGCAGCGGCCACCCCTACGGCGACGGCCTGACCGGCCCGGAGACCGCCGCGGAATCCATCGCGATCGGCCGGCTCGGCGACAGGACCGTCGTCGTCTCCGGCCACTGGGACGGCACCCTCTGGGCCTGGTCCCTGTGACGCCGATCCCTGTCTCGACCTAGCCCGACCCCGGGTGTCCGACGCCGCCGGACACCGTGGAAATGCCCGGCGCACATGCTCCGACCTGCGCGTCGCCGGAGCCGCGCGGGAAATGCGTCCGGTTCGATGGCCGGACACCCGGGCCGCGCCCCATTCTCGAACGGCACTTGGGCAATCCATCGAACGGGGAAGGCATTCCATGGATCCGAACATCCACCAGATCACGCACGGCCGGCTCGACCGTCGGCGGGGGGCCGTGAGGCGGACGATGCTCGCCGCCGCCTGCGCGGCGGCCGCCGCCACGACGCTGATCACAGCGCCGCAGACGGCGTCGGCCTCGGCGTCCGGCACCCGGGCCACGGCGGCGGTCTGCCGCCTGGCCGTGGAGGGTTATGTCGAGGACCGCTGGCTGTCCTTGGGCGGCCAGGGCGGCCCCCTCGGCTGCCCGATCAACCAGCAGTACCTGATGGAGGGCGGAGGCGTCCGGCAGCACTTCCAGGGCGGCCAGATCGCGTGGTCGCCCCGGCAGGGCGACAAGATGACCGTCGTGGCCACCCAGTGGGACGGCTACCTGCGGTTCCGCTGGGGCTCCACCGCCCCGTTCCACTACGACTACTTCGTGGTCTCCTGGTACATCCCCGGCACGAGCTACCGGGGCACGTCCAAGATGGCGGGAGGCACCTCCGGCGCGTTCAAGATGCGCCGCAGCACCAACCGCCGGTACGTGTTCTCGGTCGTGGGCTGCGATACACGCTTCCTCGCCTCGGACGTGTGCCGCCAGGGCTACACCACCCAGGTCAGCACCACCGGCGACGGCTGACAACGGGACGAGCCAAGCGGCCAGGGGCGCTACGGCGAATATCCGACCGGTTGGGCATGGCTCGCCAACCAGTCCAGCGGCAAGCGCGTCTTTCTGCCGTCCCGTCCCGACGCAGGAGGAAGCGATGTCGCAGCAGTACGGCGGACCACCCCAGCAACCGCCCTATCCGCCGTACGCCCCGTATCCGCCCTATCCGCCGCCGAAGAAGAAGCGCCTCGGCGCCGTCTTCTGGATTCTCGTCGTCGGACTCCCTCTGATGCTCCTGGTCGGCTGCGTGGCGGTGGTCGCGAGCCTCTCCTCGATAGACCCCGAGAAGAGCACCACCACCACGCAGGCGGCTTCTTCGCCCGGCGCGCGCGAGGCCGAAGACCGCGGAGCCGACGAGGCCGCGGAGACCGAACCGACCGCCGAGCCGGAGTCCCCGCCCCCCAGTCCTGTGGCCAAGCCCAGGACCTACCGGGGCGTCGGCACCAGAGTCCTGAAGATCAAGCCCACCGAGGAACCGGGTCTGGCGACGATCAACCACCGTGGCGGCTCGAACTTCGTCGTGCACACCGTCACCCAGGAGGGCGAGGAACAAGACCTGCTGGTCAACACCATCGGCGACTACCGGGGTACGGTCGTCTACAACATCGACGCCGGCACGCAGACCTCCGCCTTCAAGATCACAGCCGATGGGGCATGGACGATCGTGCTCAGCCCCTTGGCGCTCGCCCGGACCTCGGCGGGCGATCGGCTGAAGGGAGCCGGGGACGACGCCGTCCACATCGACCCGGCCTACAAGGGCCTGGTCAGCGTGCGGGTGCGCCACACCGGCACCTCCAATTTCGTGGTGTACGCCTTCCACGGTGACGGCGAGGAGGAGCTGCTGATCAACGAGATCGGCCGCTATGACGGCGAAGTGCTGATGCCGGACGGAACATTCCTGCTGGTCATCAAGGCTGAAGGCGCCTGGTCGATGCGCAGGACCTGATCTGGTCGACGGGCGCGTTCACGCACCGGCGCAATCCTGAGGGTGCGGTGACTCCCCGTCCGGCTTCGCGGAGCATCAAGAGGCGTGCAGGTACAGACATGGAGGGCGGTGGGGGGCGGTCGGTACGTTGGGGGGCGCCGTGCCGGTGGTCGTGCCGGGCGGCGTACCACCTGCATGATCGGAGTGACACCGTGAAGAACACCGACATCGTCGCCGCCCACTACGCCGCCTCCGCCCGGGGCGATCTCGACGGCATGCTGGCCCCGTTCGCGCCCGGCATCCGCTGGACCGAAGCCGAGGGATCGCTCTACGCGGGCACCTACGTGGGGACGGACGCGATCGTGGCGAACGTCTTCGCGCCGATCGGCGAGCAGTTCGAGGGGTTCACCGTCGAGATCGGCGACCTGCTCGACGCCGGTGACCACGTGGTCGCGCTTGGCCACTACTCGGGAAAGCACCGGGGAACGGGCCGCGCCCTCCGGGCGCGGATGGTGCACGTCTGGCGGTTGGAGGGCGGCAAGGTGGTGGCGTTCGAGCAGATCGTGGACAACGCGCCGTTCAACGCCGCCGTGTCGGGCTGACCGCCGCCGGCGCTCAGGACGCGCGGCGCTGCCGGTAGGCGCTCGGCGAGAGGTCGAAGGCCGCCTTGAAGATGCGGCTGAAGTGGGCCGCGTCCAGGAAACCCCACCGAGCCGCCAGCGCCGCGACGGACTGGTGGCAGTGCAGCGGATCGAGAAGGTCGCGGCGGCAGCGCTCGAGCCGCCGCGACCGGATCCAGGTGGCGACCGTCGTCCCCTCGGCCCGGAACAGGTTGTGCAGGTGCCGGGTCGAGATGAAGTGGGCCGCCGCCACCTTGGCCGGACACAGGTCCGGGTCGCCGAGGTTGGCGTCGATGTAGTCGCGGATCCGGTCGACGAGCGTGTGGTTCGGGTTTCCCGTCTGGTGCGCGGTGCCGAGCTCGTCGGCGAACATCGTCGTCACCAGGTCCAGGGCGTTGTGCGCCAGTCGCAGCCCGCTGCCGCCGGAGAACTGGTCGAGGTTCTGGGCCAGGTGGACCAGGAAGGGGCTGATCATCCGGCCGAGGCCGGTGTCGCCCGGCATCCGGACGGCGGTCAGGCGGCCCACGGCGTCGACGGGCAGATCGACCAGCGTGCGCGGGAACATCACGATGAGCGAGCGGAAGTCGCCGTCGTGGGTGAGCGTGTACGGCCGGCTCGTGTCGTAGATCGCGAGGTCGCCGGGAGCGAGCACCGCCTCCCGGCCGTCCTGGATCAGCAGGCCCGTGCCGGAGAGTTGCAGGCTCAGCTTGAAGAACGCGGCGGCGTCCCTGCTGATCAGCGTCGAGGTGCGACGGACGGTGTGGCTGGACGCGGCGATCTCGCACAGGGACACGTCGGAGAGCACGCGGCGGCGGATGCGGCCGCGGAACTGCCGCGAGCCGTCTCTGGTCACCCCGAGGGAGACGAAGGACCGAGAGACGAGGTTCTGCCACTCATCGAAGGACGACGCGACGGAGACAGCGAGGTCATTGGCGGTTGAGGTCACCCTGCTCCTCCTTGCCAGAAGGTTCCACTGCGCTATAACGGCAGGCCAAGAAGCCAGGTCGTGTTACCATATATGATCGCGTGCGAAAAAGGGACCCATCGATCCCATCGGAAATACGGCCAGGTCAGCGGCCGGCGACGGCCCTGACGAATCGGCCGGGAGCCTCGGCGGCGAATCGCCGGACCGTATCCCGGACGTGGACGGTGGGCGTCTCGCACATTCTCTCCCCCGCCCCATGCCGAGCCCGTGCGGCGAACCGCGACGTCGGCGCCCTGTACGAAGCGGCGCGAAAGCGGAGAGCGCCGCCCTCGGGGCCGCGCCCGGATCGCCCGTAGGGGCTTCAGCGTCGTCGCCGTGGGCACATCCGCGCCCTGGCCACTGGTGGACGCAGCTCTTCGCGCGTGGTCAACCGTCCTACGCGCATAGTCAAGCCGATCGCGGCCGTCGGCCCTCATGCTGGCGGAAGCTCTCGCCGACGTGGGAGCGCCGAGAGTGCACTCGAGCAGGAGAGGCGGCAGTGGCGACCAACGTCTACATCGACGGGACATGGGTGCCGGCATCGGGCGGCGTCATCCCGACCTGTGACCCCGCGACGGAGGAATTACTGGAGGAGGTCGGGTTCGCCGACGCCTCCGACGTCGATGCCGCCGTCGCGGCCGCGCGGCGGGCTTTCGAGGACCGGCAGTGGCGGTCGATGCCGCCGGTCCAGCGCGCCCGTCTGCTGTTCGACCTCGCCGACCTCATCGAGGCGCACGCCGAGGAACTGGCCGTCCTGGAGACCCGGGACCAGGGCCAGCCGGTCGGCATCTCCCGCGCCGTGAGCGTCACCGGGGCCGCGGAGCACTTCCGTTACTACGCCGGCTGGGTGACCAAGATCGAGGGCGCCACCTCGCCGGTCTCCTTCCCGGACACGCTGCACTACACGCGCCGCGAGCCGGTCGGCGTGTGTGCGCTGATCACGCCGTGGAACTTCCCCCTCATGATCCTGGCGTGGAAGCTCGCCCCCGCGCTGGCCACGGGTAACACCGTGATCATCAAGCCGGCCGAGCAGACCCCGCTCACCTCCATCCGGCTGGTTCAGCTCGCCGAACGGGTGGGCTTCCCTCCCGGGGTGATCAACCTGGTCACCGGCGACGGCTCCACCGGGGCGGCGCTCGCCGAGCACCCGGACGTGGACAAGGTCTCGTTCACCGGCTCGACCGAGGTCGGCCGCTCGATCGTGCGGGCCAGCGCCGGCAACCTCAAGCGGGTGACGCTCGAACTCGGCGGCAAGGCTCCCTCGATCATCGCCGCCGACGCCGACATCGACGCCGCGGTCGCCGGGAACATCGCCGGCAGCGTGCTCAACAGCGGCCAGGTCTGCGCGGCGTACACCCGCTTCTACGTCGATCGCAAGCGTGAGGACGAGTTCGTCGCCAAGCTCGCCGACGGCGTGAGCGGCATGCGCCTCGGCCCCGGCCTGGACGAGTCCACCCAGCTCGGCCCGCTCGTCTCCGCGGAGCACCTGCGCTCGGTGGAGCAGTTGGTCGCCACGGGGCCGGCGGAGGGCGCGGAGCTCGTCACCGGCGGGCGGCGCGCGGCGGACAAGGGATGGTTCTTCCAGCCGACGGTCTTCGCCGGGGTGAAGGACGGGATGACGATCGCCACCAAGGAGATCTTCGGTCCGGTCTTGTCGGTGCTCTCCTACGACGACGAGGACGAGCTGGCCGCGGTGATCGCCCGGGCGAACCAGACCGAGTACGGCCTGGCGGCGACGGTCTGGACCAAGGACCTCACGGTGGCGAACCGGGTCGCCGAGGGCATCCGCGCGGGTGCGATCTTCATCAACATGCCGTCGATCCCCGACATGGCCGCCCCCTGGGGAGGGTTCAAGGCCAGCGGCTGGGGCCGGGAGATGGGGTCGCTCGCCATCGACGCCTACACCGAGGTCAAGGCCGTCTGGTGCCACTACGGAAGCTGAGCGCGGACGGCCGGCCGGAGCACGGGTCTTCGGCGGCCGACCACGCTCGTCCGTCGCACGCCGCCCGCGAGGAGCGGGGAAAAGGCCCACTTTTGTGGTGACGAGTGCCTCGAATGCGGAAAGTCCGTTTCCTACGGTTTCCGTAGGTCAGCTGATTGAAGGAGATCAACATGTCAAGCCCCTATGAGCGGCTCTTCGTCCGGAAGATGCAGAACTGCGCCGACGATCTCGTGAACGAGGGCGCGAGCGCGGGCGTCGCCGAGCCGGACAACATCGGCGAAGCGCTCGCACTCGTCCGCTCGCAGGACGTGCCCGAGAGCCAGATCCACATGACCTACTGCTGGATCAAGGAGTGCAGCGAGCCTGTTCACTGGGTGAACGAGCACGTGCACGACTACGACGAGGTGCTGATCTGGACGGGGAACAACCCCGACGACCCCCACGACCTGGGCGCCGAGATCTACTTCGACATCGAGGGTCACCGTCACGTCGTCACCCAGAGCGGTTCGGTCTACATTCCGGCCGGCACCCGCCACTGCCCGCTGGGCTTCAACCGGGTGGACCGGCCGTTCCGCTTCAGCGCCCTGTCGCTGGCCCCCACCTACGCCAACCGGGACTACGTCCCCACCACGTCCGAGTAGAGGAACCGGTACTCGATCACGGCGGGCGGGCGCGGAGAACGCGCCGGCCCGCCGTTCGCGTTCCCGGGGGACCGCGGCCTCCCCGAGCCGGCGCGGACGTGGAACGCGAACGGCGCCGTCCCCGGCCTGGCGGCGGGGACGGCGCCGTTCGACGGCGGCGGGTCCGGTCACCCGACCGAGACGCCGCCGTAGAGGTAGGCCGAACGGCCGAGCACGTCGGGCTGCAGGCCGCGCACCCTGGTGGTGTAGGGGGTCAGGTCCTGCGAGGTGACCGCGATGATGCTGCCGCCGCGCTCCCACTGGATCTTCTGCAGCTTCTGGATGTCGCCGCACTGCTGGTCGGCGTCACTGCTCGCGAACAGGTCGGCGGCGATCTTGTTGAACTCCGGGTCGTCGAAGTGCGCCGCGTTGTTCCCGCCCTTGGGCAGCAGGTGGTCGGTGATCGCGTTGATCATGGGCGAGCTGGTGATGTTGATGATGAACGGCCACTCCAGCCACTTGTTCAGCAGCGTCGCGACGTCCATCTTCCGCACCGTGACGGTGACCCCGGCCTCGCTGGCCTGCTGGGCGAACAACTGGGCCAGCTCCATCATCCCGGGGAACGCCCCGTCGGTCACGAGCTCGACCTTGAGGTCGCTCTGCCCCGCCTCGGCCAGCAACTGCTTGGCCTTGGCGATGTCCTGGGCGCGCTGGGCCACGTCCGGCGCGGGACAGGAGCTGCTCACCCCGTTGTAGTCGTTGGCCGGCTTGGCGAAACCACCGAACGCGTTGCTGGCGATCTGCTCCCGGTCGACGATCAGCTTCATCGCCTCGCGGACCCGGACGTCCTTGAACGGCGCGATGTCGGTGCGCATGTCCAGCGACAGCACGTTCATGCTGTCGCTCTTCAGCACCTTGACCCCGCCGGCCTCAAGGGTCTTGGCGTCGGAGAAGGGGACGGACGGCGCGACGTCGATCTGCCCGCCCCGCAGCGCGTTGGTGATCGCCGTCTGGTCCTGGAAGAAGCGCACGTTGAGCGTGCCGAACCCGGGCTTGGTGCCCCAGTACGCGTCGTACCGTTCCAGAACGGCCTGCGCCCCCGGAGAGAAGCTCTTCACGGTGAACGGCCCGGTGCCGTCCACCTTGTCCTTGGTGGAACTCGCGCCGATCATCTTGAAGGAGCTGTAGGCCCACGCGGCGGCGAACGGGCCGAACGGGCGCTTCAGGTGGAACTCGACGGTCAGGTCGTCGACCTTCTTCTGCCCGTCCGGGTCGACGAAGTCGAGGTTCGCGGCGAAGGGATAGCCCTTCTCGGTCAGCAGCGACCTGACGCTGAAGATGACGTCGTCGGCGCCGAACGTCTTACCGCTGTGCAGCTTCACGCCGGGCCGGAGCTTGACGGTCCACACGTCCAGCTTCTTGTTGGGCGTCATGGACTCGGCCAGGGCGTACTTCACCGAGCCGTCCGGGGCGTACATGGTCAGCTGGTCGAGGGTGTTCTGCCAGAGCACCTCCTCGGAGATCGTCTGCTGCGGCGCGTACGGATAGAGCATGTCCTTCGTGCCCCCGACCACTCCGAGGCTGAGCTGCCCCGAGTCGCCACCGGCCGATTCCGCCCCGGTCTTCTCCGGCGGAGAGCAGGCGACTGTTGCGGCTGCGACGAGCATCAGGGCAAGACCTGGCGCACCCACCTTCCATCGCCGGCTGCGGCGTTGCCACGTTGACAAGCGCATTTAGGTCTTCCTCCTGAGGCTCGGTGTCTGGCGGAAACCGCCACGACGTCGGTTTCCAGTTGACGGAGTCAATCGCCAGACACCGGAGGCGTCTTGTGCGGCAGCGCACGAACCCTTGTCGTCGCGAGCACTCTGTCGTCCGGGCAGGCCGGAGGGCCGGGCCGGACCCGCGGGGCGCCGCCGGCGTGCGTTGCGCAACAACCGCATTGCACGCAGGTGCAAGACGCCGTCCCACCGGTCTGCTGGGATCGACATCGCCTTCGGGCACAGGTGAGGACGACGCGAAGGAACGGGAATGGTCGCGGAACTACCCGGTGCAACCCTGTCGGCAGGCCCCCGCCGCAGTCTCGCTCGACGCCGGTCCACGACCGTGCTCGGCCGGGTCGGGTGGATGGTCGTCCAGGCGGTCCTGATGCTGTTCGTGGTGTCGACCCTGGTCTTCTTCGCCACTCAGGCCATGCCGGGCGATGTCGCCAAGGTCATGCTCGGCATGTCCGCGACGCCGGAGCGGGTCGAGGCCCTCCGGCACCAGCTCGGCCTGGACCGTTCGCTCATCAGCCAGTACTGGCACTGGCTGAGCGGCGTGCTCCACGGAGACCTCGGCACCTCGCTGACGAGCGGACGGCCGGTCTCCCAGCTGCTCGGCGAGCGGCTGGCGAACTCCGCCACGCTGAGCGTGTTCGCGATCGTGCTGATCCTGCCCCTGTCGCTGCTGGTCGGCATCCTCGCCGCGCAGTTCAGGGACAGCGTCTTCGACCGCACGTTCCTCTGGACGTCGATGGTGGCCAACGCGCTCGCCGACTTCGTCGTCGGAACCCTGCTGGTCGCGCTGTTCGGCACCACCGTGTTCCACTGGTTCCCGCCGGTGTCGCTGATCCCGGCGGGGGACATGCCGTGGTGGCACCCGCAGGCGCTGACGCTGCCGGTGGCCACCTTGGTGATCGGCGGCGTGATGTACCTGTCCCGGCTGATCCGCGTCTCCTTCATCGACGTGCTCAACAGCGAGTACGTCGAGATGGCACGGCTCAAGGGGCTCGGCCCGACCCGGATCCTGCTCACCCACGCGCTCCCGAACGCGCTCGCCCCGGCCGTGCCCGCGGCGAGCCTGGTGGCGGCCTTCACCGTCGGCGGCGTGGTGGTGGTCGAGTACCTGTTCGGCTATCCGGGCATCGGGGCGTTGCTGATCGACTCGATCACCAACCGGGACCTTCCGGTCATCCAGGCCGTCGTGCTGGTGATCGCCGCCGTCTACTACTTCTTCAACCTACTGGCCGACCTGCTGCACACCGGCAAGAGCGGAGAGCGGAGGTGAGCACCGTGTCGGAGACCGTGGACGCGGTCGACCTGAGTCCGAGCACCCCGGATACCTCCGCGCCACGGCGGAACCGGCCCGGCGCGCTGCGGATCCTTCGCTCGGGGCAGGTGCGGCTCGGATGCGCGCTCGTCCTGCTGACCATGGCGTTCGCCCTGATCGGGCCGCTGCTGACGCCGCACGACCCGGCCAAGAGCATCGCGCTGCCCTACGCGGTGCCGGGCGACGGGCTGCCACTCGGCGCGGACCAGCTGGGACGCGACGTGTTGTCCCGCGTGCTGGCCGGTGGCTTCCACCTGGCGTGGATGGCGCCGACGGCGGCGATCGCCGCGGTGGCCCTCGGCGCGCTGGTGGGCATCGCGGCCGCCTTCTACGGCGGTATGACCGACATCGTGCTGATGCGGATCATGGACGTGCTGCTCGCGTTCCCGGCCCTGCTGTTCACGCTGCTCTTCGTCTCCGTGATCGGCCCCAAGCCGTGGCTGCTGGTGGTGCTGACGGCGGTCGGCATGACGCCCGGCGTCGCGCGGGTGATCCGCGGCGCGGCGCGACCGCTCAACGACCGCGAGTACGTCATGTGGTCCCGTACCGCCGGGATCCCCTCCCGGACCATCCTGCTGCGCTGCTTCCTGCCCAACGTGTCCTCTCCCTTGCTGGTGGAGCTCGGGATGAGGCTGATGTGGTCGATCGGGATCCTCGCCGCGATCAGCTTCCTCGGCTACGGCATCCAGCCGCCGGCCGCGGACTGGGGCCTGATGATCAGCGAGAACCGCACCGGGCTGGCGAACATGCCGTGGGCCGTGCTGGCCCCGGTCACCTGCATCGTGTTGTTCACGATCGGCGGCAACCTGATCGCCGAGGGCGCCGCCCGGGTGATCGCTCGTACCGAGGGGCGTGGCTGAATGAGTGCGATCGAGGTCCGCGGCCTGACCATCGCGTTGCGCGACGGAAGCCCCATCGTCAAGGACGCCTCGTTCGACCTGGAACCGGGTCAGGTCCTCGGCGTCGTCGGCGAGTCGGGCTCGGGCAAGAGCACCATGTCGCTGGCGATGCTCGGCTACGCCCGGCACGGCGCCCGGATCACCGCCGGTCAGGTGCGGGTCGACGGGACCGACGTGCTCTCGCTCGGGCCGCGCGCGCTGCGCCGGTTCCGCGGCAACGTGGTGGCCTACGTCCCGCAGGATCCCGCGACGGCGCTGAACCCGGCGCTGCGGATCGGCGTCCAGCTGGCGGAGGGGCTCGAAGGGGACGCCAAGGAGGTCGACGCGCGGATCCGCGAGGTGCTCGCCGCGGTCGGGCTGCCGTCGGACGACGCCTTCCTGCACCGCCGCCCCCGCGAGTTGTCCGGCGGCCAGCAGCAGCGGGTGGCGCTGGCGATGGCGGTCGCGCCACGTCCACGGCTCACCGTGCTGGACGAGCCGACGACGGGCCTGGACGTCACCACCCAGGCGCGGGTGCTCTCCCTGGTGGCCCGGCTCTGCGCCGACAACCAGATGGCGGCCATCTACGTCTCCCACGACCTCGCCGTGATCGGGGAGGTCGCCGACCGGGTCGCCGTGATGTACGGCGGCATGATCGTGGAGGAGGGTCCCACCCGGGAGGTCGTGGCCCGGCCCGCGCACCCGTACACCCGGGCGCTGCTCGCCGCCGTGCCCTCGGCCCGGGAGCGGATGCGGCTCACGTCGATCCCCGGCCGCGCTCCCGGAGTCCACGACAGGCACCCTGGGTGCGTTTTCGCCCCGCGCTGCGCCTTCGCGGTGGAGGAGTGCACCACGAGCGTGCCGTCGCTGATCGACCTGACGCCGGGCCACGCGGCGCGGTGCATCCGCGCCGAAGAGATGCCCGAACGTCCACGTCAGAACGCCGCCGCCCCCGCCTCCGCGGTGCAGGACGCCGCGCCGGGCGAGGCCCCGCTGCTGCGGGTACGGGACCTGACCGCCGGCTACCGCGACCGTCAGGTGCTCTTCGACGTCTCCTTCGACGTGGTCGAGGGAGAGTGCCTGGCCGTCGTCGGCGAGTCCGGCAGCGGCAAGACGACCATGTCCCGCAGCCTGATCGGGCTGCAGGAACGCTGGGGCGGCTCGGTCGAGCTCGGCGGGACGGCCCTCGCGCCGACCGCCGGCCGGCGCACCCAGGACCAGCGCCGGGCCATGCAGTACATCTTCCAGAACCCGTACGGCTCGCTCAATCCGCGGGGCACGGTCGGGGACAGCGTGGCCGAGCCGCTACGGCACTTCTTCGGGCTCGGCGCCAAGGCGGCACGGCTGCGGGTGGCGGAGCTGCTGGAGCGGGTGGAGCTTCCCGGCCACCTGGCCTCCCGGTACCCCGCGGAGCTGTCCGGCGGGCAACGCCAGCGGGTCGCCATCGCCCGGGCCCTCGCCTGTGAGCCGACCGTGCTGATCTGCGACGAGGTCACCTCGGCGCTGGACGTGTCGGTGCAGGCGGCGATCGTCGAGTTGCTGCGGAGCCTGCTCCACGACGGGCTCGGCATGGTGTTCGTCACCCACAACCTCGCCGTGGTCCGCAGCCTCGCCGACAGCGTGATCGTGCTGAGCGGGGGGCACGTCGTCGAGCACGGCGACACCGGCGCGGTTCTCACCGAACCGCGGCACGCCTACACCCAGGCCCTGCTCGCGGACACCCTGGAGGTGTCCGCGGCCGCCGGTTGACGACGCGCGGGGGAACGCGGCCATGCGTTCCCGCGCCCGCACGAAAGGACGAGGACCATGACCAGAGCCTCGCGCTCGCCGCTTCCCGTCCACGTGATCGAGGGAGGAGGGGTCCGGGACGCGCCGCAGTTCGAGATCGGCCCGGTGCTCAGCCACGGACCCCGGGAGACCGCGGCGATCCCTCACCGGCACGAGTTCCTGGAGATCCTCTACGTCCGCGAGGGACGGGGGACGCACGTCATCGACGGCACGGCGTACCCGATCGCGGCGAACCGGCTGTACCTGGTTCGCCGGGGGCAGGTGCACGCCTGGGTGACTCCGGAACCCCTGGACGGAACCGTGGTGGTCTTCGACGAGCCCTTCCTCGCGGGGCCGGGAGCGCCCGCCTCCGTCGACTTCAACCATTACCCGAACATGCTCTGCCCCGGCGCCGGGCAGATCCCGAGGCTCGAAGGGCTGCTCGCGGCCATGGCCGACGAGGACGCCGAGGGCGACGACCGCGCGGACCTCATCGTGCGGCACCTGCTTTCCGCGCTGCTCCTGCTGTGCCAGCGGTTCGACGGTTTCACCGCGCCCGAGGGATCGCGTGCCGGTCTCTCGACGGAACTCAGCGTGGAATTCACGAAACTCGTCGCGGAGCGGTCGTCCGCGACGCTCACGGTGCGGTCGGCCGCCATGCGCCTGGGGGTCACCTCGGGATATCTGCGTGAGGTGGTCGTCGCGCAGACCGGGCGGACACCGGGACAGATCATCCGCTCGGCGGTGCTGACCGAGGCGCAGCGCCTCCTCGCGAACACGGACATGACCTGCGCGCAGGTGGCGGATCGGCTCGGCTTCGAGGACGCCTCGTACTTCTCGCGGTTCTTCCGGCGCGAGGCCGGCGCGCCGCCGTCGGCGTACCGCAAACAGGCCCGCGAAAAGTACCAGGCTTGCCTCGGTGCATGAATGGGATCGGATATGAAGAAATTCGTACTATTGGCCTGACCCGCTGAGGATAGTGCGATTTCTGCGGATCCATGAACAAAGCCGAAACGCGGCAATGGCGCGATGAAGGGAATAGGAAATGAGCGGCAAGTACGACCACCTGTTCGTCACCAACTTCAAAGAGTGCGCGTCCGACATGGTCTACGAAGGTGACGTCGCCGGTCAGCGGCTGCCGCCGAACCTGAGCGAGCCGCTGGCCGCCATGCGCGCGGCCGACGTGGCCTCGGCGTCCACCTACATCACGACCAGCTGGGTGTCGCAGATCGACCACGAGGTCGAATGGGTGCGCGAGCACGAGCACATCTACGACGAGGTGCTGATGTTCGTCGGCAACGACCCGAACAACCAGAACGACCTCGGCGGCGAGGTGTACATGACGATCGAGGGCGAGAAGCACGTGTTCACCACGACGACCTCGGTCTTCATCCCCGCCGGCACCAAGCACTGCCCGCTCGGGTTCCACAAGGTCGATCGCCCGTTCCTGTTCTTCGCGGTCGCGCTCAGCGGCACCGGGAACTACATGCCCTAGTTGCAGGCCCGGACGGCCGGCGCACGTCGCCGGCCGGGGCCGGACGAGCGCGCCGGCCCCGGCCGACGACATCGCCCGGCGGAACGCGCCGAACCGGCCGTCATGAGAGCCGGTATGAGGAGGGAAAATGGCGAGAACGGCGCGTTCGTCGAAGGTCGATCAAGCCTACGAGATCATAAAGAATCGCATCACGGACGACACCTACGGCCCCGGAACCCGTCTCGTGTTCGACCAATTGGCGCGCGACCTGGATATCAGCGCGGTTCCGGTCCGTGAGGCGGTCCGCCGGCTGGAGGCCGAAGGGTGGGTGACCTACCAGCTCAACGTCGGCGCCCAGGTGGCCACCTTCGACGTCGAACAGTACCGCGCCGCCATGGAGGCCCTCGCGCTCCTGGAGGGCTACGCCACCGCCACGGCCGTCCCGCACATCGACGACCAGACCCTGCGCAAGGCCCGCGCCCTCAACGACCAGATGCGCAACGCCCTCCCCCGCTTCGACCCCCTCGCCTTCACCCGGCTCAACCACGCCTTCCATGCGCTCCTGTGCGAGAAGTCCCCGAACCTCCACGTGCGCGGCCTGCTCGAACGAGAATGGCAACGCCTCGACCTGCTCCGCCGCACCAGCTTCAGCATGGTCCCCCGCCGCGCCGGCGAGTCGGTACACGAGCACGACACCTTGCTCCACCTGATCGCGGCCAGTGCCGACCGGACGACGATCGAGATCTTCAGCCGCCGGCACAAGCTGAACACCCTGCGCGCGGTGGCGCAGCAACCCTGACCGGGCATGGAGTCCGGAACGGCCGGGCGGAGCGCTCCCTCCCATCCGTGCCGATCTCCGCTCAGCTGCTCGCGATCCCCGGCAGGACCAGGTCCGTCGTGTTCGGGTAGTCGGCCAGCCGGCGTGCCTTCCCGGTGCCGACGTCGACTCCGTAGGCGCGCGTGCGCTTCTCGTCCGTCACCATGACCG
Organism: Sphaerisporangium krabiense; assembly: GCF_014200435.1. Taxonomy (NCBI): domain Bacteria; kingdom Bacillati; phylum Actinomycetota; class Actinomycetes; order Streptosporangiales; family Streptosporangiaceae; genus Sphaerisporangium; species Sphaerisporangium krabiense. The sequence continues at coordinate 1,869,593 of NZ_JACHBR010000001.1, forward strand.
TGAGCTCCGATCCACTGCGCCAGAGACCCGTGACCAGGACGGGCTGACCCTCGGGAAGGCCGTGGATCGGCACCTTGCGCAGCTTGCGCCCGGTTCTCGTGTCGAGCAGGGTGAGCGTGCGCAGCTCTTGGACCCACTTCTTGTAGTCGCGTCTCTCGAAGGCGGCGACCGTGCGTCCGTCCGGAGCGAGTTCGCTGAAGCCCATGAACTCGCCGTCGAAGCGCACCGGCTCGCCTCCGCCGGTGACGGGCATCAGCCACAGGTCGGTCTTGAGGTACCGGACGAGTTCGGCGACGCCGTTCCTCACCCCGATCGCCTCGTACGCGCCGGGCACCCGCACCGTCGTGCCGGTTCGCACGTCGATCAGCAGCCCGGGCTCCTTGCTCCCCTCGCGCGGGTCGAACACCACGTAGCGGCCGTCGTCGGAGAGCACGAGCATGGAGCCCGCACCGATGCGTGCCTCCTTCACCGTGACAGGGGACGTCACCCGCGCGCCGCTCATCAGGTCGCGCACCACGTGCGCCTGGGCCTGCCGGCTGTAGTAGGCGAGCTTGCGCCCGTCCCGGCTGATCGCGACGGGCACGCGACGGTTCCCGGCGGTCATGGCGAGCGCCTGCGGCAGCCGGTAGGTCCTGCCGTCGTGGGTGACCACTCGCCACTCCACGGCGCCGCAGTCGAAGCCCTTGCGCCCCTTGCCGGTCTTGCAGGGCGTCTCGTACGCGTATTCGAGCGGTCCCACCTCGCCCTCGGGCAGGTCGCGCACCGCCTGCGCCTGTCCCGGCACGGCCGCTTCGTAGGGTTTGGACGGCATCACGGCGGCCGTCACCACCGCCACCGCCGCGACCGTGGCCACCGTCGCGGCGGCGGACAGCATGGCGGTCGCGCGCCGCCGGCGCCGGTGGCCCGCGAGCACCAGGTCGGCCAGGTCCACCGCGGGCGCCTCCTCGGCGATGCCGCTCAGCGCTCTGCGCAGCCTTGTCATCGTGTCACCTCCTGGAACTCGGAAAGGGAACGCGGCTCGGCCAACTCGGGCGCGAGCGCGCGCAAGCGGGCCAGCGCGCGATGGGTCTGGCTCTTGACGTTGCCGACCGAGCAGCCGAGCGCCTCGGCCGTCTGCGCCTCGGTGAGGTCCTCCCAGAAGCGCAGCACGATCACGGCGCGCTGCTTGCGCGTCAGCCGGGCCAGCGCCTGGCGCAGCATGATCCGGTCGACCGTCTCCTCGTCGTAGGAGGCGCCGTGCTCGGGCGGAGAGGCGCTCGGCCACTCCACCTGCAGCCGGCGCCGCCACGAGATGTACTGGTTCACCAGCGCCTTGCGCGTGTACGCCTCGGGGTTGCCGTTCACGGACAGCTTGGGCCACTGTCCGACGACCTTGATCAGCACGCTCTGCAGCAGGTCCTCGGCGAGGTGGGCGTCTCCCGTGAGCAGGTACGCCGTCCGCATCAGCGTCTGCTGGCGGGCGAGCACGAACTCGCGGAAGCCGTCGTGACGATCCAATGTGACCTCCTCTCGCCCGTTCCCAACGCGACCCACCGGGCGAAAGGTTGCAGGCGGCGGTGATCCCACGCCGGCGATGCCGTCGCGTGTCAGGCGTCACGCAGGCGCAGCGACAGCGCTCCGGCCAGGAGCGCGGCCGCGGACCAGATGGCGAGGACGCCGAGGCCCGCCCAGGGGGCGATGGGCAGGTCACGGAGATCGGTGGTGGCCTGGACGGCCAGGCCGGCCGTCATGGGGCCGATCCGCTCGAGCAGGCGCTGCCCGTGCGGATCGCCGATCGCCTGGGAGAGGACGGGGAAGAGGTAGAGCATGCCGAGGACGATCCCGATGCCGGTCGCGGAGTCCCGGACGGCGGTGGCGACGCCGAGGCTGAGCAAAGCCACCAGAACCAGGTAGAGGACCGACCCGGCCGCCGCGCGCAACGTGGGCCCGTCGGCCAGGGTCGGGGCCGGGTGGCCGCGGCCGGGGAGGATGAGCCGCGCCGCCAGCAGCGACCCGAGAACCGCGACGGTCCCGGCCGCGGCCACGACGCCGGTGAGGGTGACGGCCTTCGCCGTGAGGACGGCGCCCCGACGCGGTGTCGCCGCCAGGGTGGCACGGATCGTGCCCGAGCCGTACTCACCGCTGATGGCCAGCACGGCCAGGACGGCGACCAGCGCCTGGCCCAGCGCGACTCCGGTGAGGCTGAGCCTGGTCACGTCCACGCGGCCGCCGCGGTTCATCACCGACGTCACCACGACGCTCACGGCCACGGTCAGCGCGACGGCGCCGAGCAGCAGCCACAGGGAGCCGGCGAGGGTCCGCGTCTTCGTCCACTCCGCGTGCAGGGCCGCTCTCATGCGTCCCTCCTGCGGAGAACCACGGCCGCCAGGACGAGGCCGGCCACCGCGTAGCCGGCCAGGACGGCGTACCCGGCCCACGGCGCCAGCGGGTAGTAGCCGTCGTACGGCGTGTAGATGCTCGTGACCTGGTGATACGGCACAAGCGTCTGCTGGACGGCGAAGGCCGCGGCCGGCGTCACCCGAGCCAGCCGGTTCGACACGTCGGCGGGCAGGAACGGGACTTGGGCGACCAGGAGGTAGGGCAGCACGAGGACCGCGACGACGCCGGTCACCGCCGCGGCACCGCGCCGGAACACGGCGCCGGCGGCGAGAGCCAGGATCGCGGCGGTCGCGAGCAGGGCCGCGGTCCCGAACGCGATCCGCGAGTGGGCCGCGAACGTCACCGGGAACAGGTACACGCCGTGCGCCCGCGCGAGCCTCTCGCCGAGCGGAACCGCGACGACCGCTCCCACCAGCCCGGCGACGAAGGTGACGGCCCCGAGGACGACGGCCTTGGCCGCCAGCACCCGGCCCCGCCTCGGGACGGCGGCCAGGGTCGTGCAGATCGTGCCGTCCCGGTATTCGGCGGTGACGAACTGCGCGCCCACGACGATCACGGCGATGAGCGCGGCGAACGTGCCGGTGAGGATGTCCGCGAGGGTGCCGCCGGTCGGCAGGGTCTGGCGGAGGGCGGGGGCGATGTCGCCGGCGCCGGTCACGGTGAAGCGGCCGTCGGACCACGTGAACGAACCCGACGTGTTCCGCGGGTAGCCGGAGAAGCTGGGGGATTCGGCTCCCACCTGGTCGCCTGTCCAGTCGCCACCGGCCCAGCCCCCCTGGACACGGAGGTCCCCGAAGTCGGCCGTGGACACGCTGGGGACCGTGCCCATGCCCTCCACGGAAGGCGGAGACGCGACGAACGGCCCGCCCTGCGCGGTCGGCCCGAGTCCGTCCACGTGCACGGTGCCCATCTTGGTCCAGTGCGTGCCGTCGGCGGAGGCGTAGCCGGTGATCGCGTCGCCCGAGCGGTCCAGACGCAGCCGGCGGGGAGAGGCGGCGGAGACGGGGCCGGGGATGCCGGCCGTGCCGCCGACGTAGCCGTGCTGCATCCGCACGCCGTGGCCGCCGGTGACCATGATCGCCGCGTAGGGGGATCCCTGACGGGTGCTCTCCTTGATGATGAGCCCCGCCTTCGCCCACGGCACGCTGCCGGGCCGCAGGTCCGCGGGACCCGTGGGGACGGCGCTCCTGAGTGCGGAGACGGAGACGGTGATGCCGCCGTCTCCGGTCAGCGGCCGGTGCACGAAGTAGAAGCTGTCGGTCACCGGCGCACCACCGGGTCCCACCGGAACGGCCGGCGCGCCACGCTGGTCGCTGCTGACCCCGGCGAGCAGGGCGACCAGCACCACCATCGGCGCCACGGCCACCATCGCGAGCACCCACCCCCGGACGGAGCGGAACTTGGTCCACTCGGCGTGCAGCACCTGGAGAAAGCCGTCCCGCCCGGCCCGCTGGGCCGATCGGTACCGCGTCATGACGGGGGTCACCGCGGCGGCTCCGCGGGCGTCGCGGCGTGGAACTCGACCGCGTCGCGGGTGAGCTCCAGGTAGGCCTCCTCCAGAGTGGCGCGGTACGCCGACACCTCGGCGAACGGGACCGCGCTCGCGCGCAGCAGCGTCACGACACGCTCCGAAGGCAGGCCGGAGACGGTCAGGGCGTCCCGGCCGGTGGCCGTCACGGTGGTGCCGGCACGCGCGAGCACCGTCGTCGCGTCCGGACCGGCCGTGGTACGCAGGGCCACCCGGTTGCCGGACGCGGCCGCGATCAGGCCGGCCACACTCGTGTCGGCGATGGCCCGGCCGCGCCCGGCCACGACGAGATGGTCGGCCGTGTCCTGCAACTCGCTCATCAGATGGCTGGACACCAGCACGGCACGGCCCTGCGCGGCCAGCGACCGCAGGAACCCGCGCATCCAGACGATGCCTTCCGGGTCCATGCCGTTGAACGGCTCGTCGAGCATGACGATCGGCGGGTCGCCCAGCAGGGCCGCGGCGATCCCGAGCCGTTGCCGCATGCCGAGCGAGTAGCCCCCGGCCCTGCGCCGGGCCGCCGGGCTCAGGCCGACCTGCTCGATCACCTGGTCGACCCGCCGCGCCGCCAGGCCCTGGGAATGCGCCAGCCAGAGCAGGTGATCGCGACCGCTCCGGCTCGGGTGCAGCGCCGCCGGGTCCAGCAGCGAACCGACATGGGCGAGCGGGCGCCGAAGGCCGCGGTACGGCTTCCCCTCGATCAGCGCGGTGCCCTCGTCCACCGCGACCAGCCCCAGGATCACGCGCATCGTGGTGGACTTCCCTGCCCCGTTCGGCCCCACGAAGCCGGTCACCAGCCCGGGATGGACGGAGAAGGACATGCCGTCGAGGGCCTGGGCCGCCCCGTACCGCTTGCGCAGCCCGGCGACGACGATCCCTGGGGCGCTCATCGGGGTGAGCAGCCGACTCGATGTGGTCTCATGCGGGTAGATGTACATGGCGCCTGGTTCCCGCCCGGTCTCGGCCGCCGCGACCCGGTTGGAACCCGCGAGCTGGCATCGTTGGGTACGTGACACGCCGAACCGGCGGCCCGTCCCGCCGCCCTCCTCGCCCGTCCGGTGGTGGTCCCCGGTGAGAGTCCTGGTGGTCGAGGACTTCGAGGTGCTGGCCCGCTCCATCGGCACCGGACTGCGCCGCGAGGGGATGGCCGTCGATGTCGTGCTGGACGGGACCGACGCCGTCGACCGCCTGGCCGTCAACCGCTACGACGTGGTCGTCCTCGACCGGGATCTGCCCGGCGTCGGCGGTGACGACATCTGCCGGCGACTGGCCGGCGACCGCTCCGGCACCCGCGTGTTGATGCTCACCGCGGCCGACACGATCGAGGACCGCGTCGAAGGGCTCGGCCTCGGCGCGGACGACTACCTGCCCAAGCCGTTCGCCTTCGCCGAACTGGTGGCCCGTGTCCGCGCCCTGGCCCGGCGGGCCACCCCACCGCTTCCTCCCACTCTGTCCTGCGGGGACGTCACCCTCGACCCGGCCCGCCGGGCGGCGTTCCGCGCCGGCCGGCGCCTCGAACTCAGTCCGAAGGAGTTCGCCCTGCTCGAATGCCTGCTCGCCTCGGCGGGCCTGGTCCTGCCCGCCGAGGAACTTCTGGCACGGGTCTGGGACGAGGCGGCCGACCCCTTCACGTCCGCGGTCAAGCACACCGTGCACCGGCTGCGCGCCAAACTCGGCGACCCCCCGGTGATCGAGACCATCCGTGAAGGCGGCTACCGGATCGGGCCGGCGTGACGGCCCGCCCACTCCCTCGGCGGTCCTTGCAGGCCCGGCTCACGTTCTTCTACGCCACGGGCCTCTTCGTCGCCGGGGTCGTCGTGCTCCTGATCGTCGAGGTCCCGCTCGCCGGCGTCGAGTCGGTGACGCGCGTCGGCGGTCCGCCTTCTGGTGCGATCACCGGCACCGGGGACGGGATCGGCCCGCACCGGCTCCTCGCCGTCTCCGCCGTCGCGCTCGCCGCCCTCATTCCCATCGCCCTCGCCGGCGGCTGGTTCGTCGCCGGTCGCTTCCTCAGGCCGCTGCGGGCCATCACCGCCACCGCCACGGCCATCTCCGCGGGAAACCTCCACCGGCGCCTCGGCCTCGGCGAGCCCGCCGACGAGCTGACCGAGCTGGGCCACATCCTCGACGACCTGTTCGCCCGCCTCGAAGCCTCCTTCGACGCCCAGCGGCACTTCGTCGCCAACGCCTCCCACGAGCTGCGCACTCCCCTCGCCGGTCTGCGGACCCTCCTCGAGGTGACGCTCGCCGATCCCGGCGCGGACGCCGGCACCCTCCGCTCGGCCTGCGAGGAGGCCCTCGCTCTCGGCGGACACCAGGAGCGACTCGTCCGGGCGCTGCTCGCCCTGGCCGTCAGCGAGCGCGGCGTCACCCGCAGGGACACCCTCGACCTGGCGCACGTCGTCGCGGGAGTACTCGCCTCCCGCCGCGACCAGGCGGCACGGAAGGGCATCGACGTCGCCGAACGTCTGACGACCGCGGTGACGTCCGGGGACCTGGGGCTGATCGAAAGCCTCGTCGCCAACCTCGTCGACAACGCCGTCCGTCACAACCACCCGGACGGGCATGTCCAGATCACCACGCGGGCCTCCGGCACGGAGGTGACCCTCACGGTCGCCAACAGCGGGCCGGTCGTTCCCGAGGATCAGATCGAGCGGCTCTTCCAACCCTTCCAAAGGTTGGCCGCCGACCGGGACGGCCGCCGCGAGGGCTACGGTCTCGGCCTCGCCATCGTCAACGCGGTCGCCCAAGCTCACCAGGCCGCCCTCACCGCCGGCCCGCGCCCTCACGGTGGCCTGACGGTCACCGTCCGGTTTCCGGTCAGGGCGACGGCGCGCCGGTGAAGAGGGGCAGGACGGCTCCTCCGGCGATGCCCAGGGCGAGGGAGGAGGCGGCGGCGAGGTAGGCGGTCGTGGCGGACCAGCGGCCGGCGGGGGCGTGGACGTCGGCGGGGACGCCGGGCGTTCGGAAGAGAGGGGTCAGCCAGCGGAGGTAGTAGAAGAGGCTGGCGACGGTGTTGGCCACGGCCAGGGCGGCCAGCCAGGTGTAGTCGCCGTTGACGGCGGCGGCGAAGACTTCGAGTTTGCCGAGGAAGACGCCGGTGGGCGGGGTGCCTACCAGGCCGAGCAGGCAGACGACGAGGACGGCGGCCAGGCCGGGGTGGCGGTGGGCCAGGCCGCGGTAGTCGTCGAGGGTGCGGGCGCTCGGGAGTTCGGTCACGACGGCGAACGCGCCGAGGTTGGTGACGGCGTAGGCGGCGAGGTAGAACAGCAGGGCCGGCTGGGCGAGGTCGCTGCGGGTGGCGACGGCCACGGCCATGAGCAGGTAGCCGACCTGGCTGATGGTGGAGTAGGCGAGCAGCCGCTTGACCGAGGTCTGGAAGAACGCGGCCAGGTTGCCGAGCGTCATGGACAGGGCGGCGAGCACGGCGAGCAGCAGCGGCCAGTTGACCTCGCTCGCGGGGAACGCCTGGTGGAGGAGCCGGAAGGCGGCGATCAGGCCGCCGATCTTGGGGAGGGTGGTGACGTACGCGGCGACGGGCGCCATGGCGCCGTCGGTCACGTCGGGCACCCAGTAGTGGGCCGGCACGCCGCCGATCTTGAACAGCAGCCCGGCCAGCACCGCGACGAGGCCGACGGCGACCAGCCCGTACGGGGCGGAGGGCAGCGCCGGGCGCAGCTCTCCGTACAGGGTGGCGTGGCCTGCGGCGTAGAGCACGCTCACCCCGGCGAGCATGACGACACCCGTCAGAGCTCCCATCAGGTAGTACTTCAGGGCGGCTTCGGTGCTGGTGGCGTCCTTGGCGAAACCGGCCAGCGCATAGGCGGGGACGCTGGCGAGAAGGTAGCCCGCGAAGAGCATCAGCAGGTCATTGGCGCCGATCATGGCGAGGGTCCCCCCGCCCGTCAGGAGCAGCAGCACGTAGTACTCGGCCTCGCGCTGGTTCCCGCGCAGCCACTCCACCGACATCGCGCCCACCGGCACCAGGGCGCCGAGCACGATCAGCCGTCCCGCGCCGGTGGCGGTGTCGACCGCGAAGGCGCCGGAGAAGACCAGTTGGTCTCGCCCGCCGGCCATCGTGACCGCGGTGACGACGACGCCGGCCACGCAGGCCGCGGCGGCCAGGGCCGCGACGACCCACTGGCGGCGGCGGGGCAGCCACGATCCGGCGAGCAGCCCGGCGACGGCGGCGACGAGCAGCGCCGTCTCGGGGACGAGGGCGGCGAGGTTCTCGTTCACCGGGCGACCAGGCCCACCAGGGTGCGGCCGGCCGGTTCGATGACGTCCAGCAGGAAGCGCGGCGCGACGCCGATGACCAGCCCGAGCGTCAGCAGCGGCGCGATGGAGAACGTCTCCGCGGCGACCATGTCGCCGAAGCCGCCGGCGCCGGTGGAGGAGGGCAGGCGCAGGGAGCCCATGAACATGCCGCGCAGCGCCCTCAGGAACAGCGCGGCGGTGATGAGGATGCCGGTCAGGGCGATGGCGGTGGCGACCGCCTGGGAGGCGAGGCTGCCGGTGAAGATCTGGAACTCCGCGATGAATCCGGAGAAGCCGGGGATGCCCAGGCTCGCGAACGCCGCGACACCGGTCGCGGTGGCCAGCTTAGGCGAAGGCGCGGCCAGTCCGGAGTACCGGTCCATCTCGTAGGTGCCGCCGCGGTCGTAGAGCACGCCGGAGAGCAGGAAGAGCGCGGCGGTGAGCAGACCGTGGCTGACCATCTGGGTGACGGCCCCGGTGACGGCGAGCGTACGGGCTTGCACGTCGGTGCCGGCGAGCACGCCCGCCGCGCCGACCGCGAGGACGATGTAGCCCATGTGGTTGACGGACGTGTAGGCGATCATGCGTTTGAAGTGCGTCTGGCCGAGGGCCACCAGCGCTCCGTACACGGCGGAGACCGCGCCGACGACGATGAACACCATGGCGTATTCGCGCCAGGTGCCGGGGAGCAGCGGCATCGCGATGCGGACGAAGCCGTAGGCGCCCATCTTCAGCAGGATGCCGGCGAGGATGGCGGACCCGGCCGCGGGCGCGTCGGTGTGCGCCGGGGGCAGCCAGGTGTGGAAGGGGACGGTCGGGGTCTTGACGGCCAGGCCGGCGCCGATCGCCAGCAGGACCAGCGCGGCGTACGCGCCCCGGCCTGCCAGGGGGTTCGCCCGGGTCAGGTCGAGCATGTCGAAGGTGTGCGGCGTGGCCGCCAGGTACAGGCCGATGAAGCCGAGCAGCAGGGCGAGCGAGCCGATGAAGGTGTACAGGAAGAACTTCAGCGCCGCCGCGCGCCCCTGCTCGCCGTGCCCCCAGCCGGCGATGACGAAGAACATGCCGACGATCGACAGGTCGAAGAAGACGAAGAACACGATGAGGTCCAGCGCGACGAACAACCCCAGGCACACCGTCTGCAGGAAGAGGAACAGGCACGTGTAGGCGCGGACCCTGCGGGTCTCGCGCAGCGAGTACACGGCGACGGCGAGGAAGAGCAGGCAGGTGAGCGCCACCAGCGGCAGGGACAGGCCGTCCACGCCCACGTGGTAGCTCACTCCTGCGCTCGGGATCCAGCGCACCCGCTGCTCGTACCGCAGGCCGCCGCCGGCGCCGAAGTTCGCCCACAAGGCGATGACGAGCGCCAGGTCCGCCGCGGCGGTGGCGATCCACACCCATACACAGGCACGGCCGGGAAGCCTGCGCGCCACCAGGACGGCGCACGCCAGCAGCGGCAGGAAGGTGACGACGGTCAGCACGGGTCACCTCACCAGCAGCAGGAGGAGGAGCAGCACCCCGAAGCCGATCGCGGCCTGGACGTAGTACTGGTGCAGCAGGCCGGTCTGCGGACGCCGCGCCCACCGGCCCAGGCGGCGTGCCCCGGCCGCGACCGCGCCGACCGACGCGTCGATCCCGTGGTCGTCGAAGCGAGCCGCGAGCCGGGCGGCGGACATGCCCGTGCGCCCGACGCCCCGGACGGCGGCGTCGAGGACACGGTCGTCGAAGGCGGCCAGCAGCCGGGCCAGCGCCATCACGGGACGGGCCACCAGCGCGTGCGCGCCGTGCTCCAGCCCCAGCCAGCGGACCGCCCATCGGCCGCGCTCCACCGGCGTCACGACGGGGCGGGTCCTGCTCCACCAGGCGAACGCGGCGGCGGCGAGCGCGACGGCCGCGGACAGGCCCAGCTCCCACCCTTGGGGCGAGGGCTCACCGGCACCGCCGACGGCCGCGCGCAGCCACGCGGAGAGCCCGGGAAGCCCGAACACTCCCAGCGTGGCGGCGGCGAACGCGAGCGCCACCAGCGGCGGCTTCATCGGCCAGGTGACGCGCCGGGTGCCCTGTCGCTCGGTGTCGTAGCCGTCCTCGGCGTCGGCAGGCAGCGGTCGCCACACGTACCACAGTGCCTTGACGCTGTAGAGCGCCGAGACGGCGGCCGCCGCGAGGCCGGCGCCGTACGGCCAGAGACCGCGCTCGACGGCCGCGGCCAGGATCTCGTCCTTGGCGACCCACAACGACAGCGGCGGGAGTCCCGCCAGGGTCAGCGCCCCGGTGGTGAAGACGGCGCCGGTCACGGGATAGGTCCGGGCCGCGCCGCGCAGCGCGGGGAGCTGTTTGGTGCCGAGGGCGGTCAGCCAGGCCCCGGCGGCCAGGAACAGCCCGGCCTTGGTCGCGGCGTGGGCCATGAGCTGCGTGGCGCCGCCGGCGACGGCGCCGCTTCCGGCGGCGAGCACCATGAAACCCACCTGGGCGGCGGTGGAGGCCGCGAGCAGTTGCTTGAGATCGGTCTGCGCGACCGCGACGAGCCCCAGGAGCAGCGCGGTGAGGGCGCCGGCCCAGGCGACGAACGGCCCGGCCCAGCCGGTGGCGGCCGCCAGCGGCACCAGCCGCAGCAGGAGGTAGGCGCCGGCGGCGACCATGGTGGCCGAGTGCAGCAGCGCGGAGACCGGGCTCGGGCCCTGCATCGCCCGCGAGAGCCAGAAGGAGAAGGGCAGTTGTGCGGATTTGCCCAGCGCGGCGCACACGACCCCGGCGGTGACCACGTGCAGCCAGGGCGACGCGACGGCCGGCAGCGCGTTCAGGCTCAGCGTGCCGGCGCCGCCGGCCAGGGCCGCGCCGGCGGCGACGTAGAGCCCGAGATCGGCGGTCCTGGTGGTGAGGAACGCGATGTCGGCGGCGCGCACCCGGCCTGGCCGGCGCCACCAGTACCCGATCAGCGCCCAGCTCATGGCCCCCATCACCTCCCACGCCATGAGGAGCGACGCGAGCGTGGTGGCCGTGACGGTGACGAGCATGGCGCCGGCGAAGATCAGCATGAGGCCGAAGAACCGTCCCCGGTTCTCGCCGGGGCCGAACTCGCCCGCGGAGAAGACGAGCACGGCGACGGTCACCGCGGCGACCGTGACCACCATGACGGCGGACAGGCCGTCCACCGCCAGCCCGGCGCGGATCCCGGCGAGGAGCGGCGCGCTCGCCCGGGGCCGCAGCGCCGCCGCGGCGACGGCCAGGGCGAGCGTCGTCCCGGCCGCGGCGACGCCCAGCGCGGGGACGTACCGGTCGAGCAGGTGCCCGGCGAGCGCGAGCCACGCGCCGGCCCCGAGCGGCACGGCGATGAGCGCCCACAGTAGCGCGCTCATCCTTCGAGGTCCTTGGCCATGTCCGCCATGTCGATCCGACGGGTCCTGAAGATGGCGGTGGTGACCGCGAAGCCCATGGCCATCTCGACGGCCATCGCCACGACCGCGGCCACGACGATGACCTGCCCGCTCCCCACGGCGGGCGCGAGGAAGCGCCAGAACGCGGCGGCGCCGACGATGACGCCGCCGATCATCAGCTCGATGCCCATCATGATCATCACGATGGACTGCTGGGCCAGCGCGCCGAAGAGGCCGATCGCGAAGAGCCCCGCGGCCAGCAGGAGGAACAGGTGCAGGGTCATCGGCCCACACCTCCCCCCGCGGGATCACGCGGCGGGCGCCGGTCGAGGTCGTCGCCGAACCGGTCGTAGCGCCCGCGGCGGGTGGCCAGCACGATCGCCCCCACGATCGTGGCCAGCAGGACGAACCCGAGCACGATCATCGTCAGCATCTGCGCTCCCATGAGGGACTCCCCCACCTGGAACGTCGTGTCCGCGGGCGGCGAGCCGGTCCGCCGCGGCCAGGGCACCAGGAAGATCCCGGCGGCCAGCGCCACGAAGACGGCGGCGCTGACGGCCAGAGAGCCGCGCTTGTTGTGCAGCATCGACATCGGCATCAGGCCCGCCGGGTTCATCATGTAGGCGATCATGAACACCGCCATGAGGGCCATCTCCATGACCATCATCAGGATGGTGACGACCCCCAGATACGGCAGTCCGAGCAGCACCACCTCACCGCCCACGCAGATCAGCGACGTCAGCAGCGCGAACGTCGCCCTGGCCATGGAGTCGAAGCGGAACACCATCCCGCCACTGACCAGAGCCAGCACTCCGAGGATCCAGAACGCCGCCACCTCCACCAGTGCCCCCTAACGGCCGTTCAGGACGACCAGCGCCGGGACGAACGCCTGGAGGATGGACAGAGGGAGGACGACGACCCAGGCGAACTCCACATAGCGGTCGGCCCGGACCAGCGGGAGCCGTCGTCGTCCCCAGACCAGCAGGGCGAGCACGGCCAAGGTCTTGATCACCGACCAGGTCCAGGCCGGCAGGACGGGGCCGGCGCCGCCGCCGAGGAACAGCGGGACGGCCATGGCCGATCCCGCCGCCAGCAGCAGCCACCGGCCCGCCGAGAGCAGCAGCCGGTCGACTCCGGACGTCTCGCCGAACACGCCCCCGGCGATGTCCCGGCCGGCCGGGTAGGCGAAGCAGCCGAGGAAGCCGAACGCCAGCACACCCGCGAGGTACACCACGAACGCCAGCGGCATCCACACCACGAACCACAGACCGCCCTGCGCGGCGGCGATGTCGCCGACCCGCAGCGACTCCGCCCGGATGGCGGGCGTCATGAGCGCGAACATCAACGGAAGTTCGTAGGCCAGCCCCTGCGCGAGGAAGCGGTACCCGCCGATGAGGCTGAACACGGAGTTCGGCCCCCAGCCGGCCAGCCACAGCCCGGCCCACGTCAGCACCTCCATCGCGTTGAACCACACGACGCCCACCGACAGGTCGGCGACCACCACGTCCCCGACGGGGACGACCAGGACGGCCAGCACCGCCGCGACGGGCACCGTGATCACACCGAGCCGCCACAGCGGCACGTCGGACGCGGGCAGCCGGCGGGGCTGCGCCACGAGCAGGCGCGGCACTTCCAGGAGGGGGCGGGCCGACATGGTGATCGGCCGTCCCGCGTCCCGCGCGGACAGGGCCGCGTCGTAGACCACCGCGCTCAGCGCGAAGGCCACCAGAAGCGCGGGGACCGCGAACAGGCTCCACCACGGCGTGACCTCACCCATGGGCGGCTTCCGCGGGCCGCGCCGCCAGTTCGTCCGGGTCGGGATCGAGGCTGGCCACGATCAGCCGGGCCGCGGCCATCTCGGCGCCCTCCAGCAGCGCGGGCAGCACTCCGGCCAGGGCCGCCGACGGCGAGCGCGGGCCGCGCGCCGGGCCGCGCGGGCCCTCGTCCCGCGCGGGATCGAGCGGGCCCGGTTCCGCCAGCCGGTCCAGGTCCTCCAGCACCGTGGCGAGCCACAGCCGGTAGCGGGCCGTCACGTCGCCGTCCGCACGCGCCGCCGGCCCGCCGACGCCCGCGGCCGCCGCCTCGCTCGCCGAGAGCGGGCCCAGCCCGCGGGTCATCCAGGACAGCGTGCGCGACCGGCCGACCCGCCGCGCGAAACGCCGCACGCCCGGCCCGGCCGTCGCGGGCGCCGCGCCGTGCAGAAGCTCGTCGCGCAGCCGCCGCGCGGTCGTGGCCGCCGCGGGCCATCCCGCCACGGACAGCAACCTCCCCATGCTGTCGAGGTGCGCCGCCGCCCGCCGCCGGCTCGCCTCCCCGACGGTGACGTGCTCTCCCGCGGCGGCACGAGCCCACGGCTCGGTCCAGAAGGGCGCCGCGGACGGCGCGTGGCCCGGCGCCGGCGCCACGAGCACGGCCCGCTGGACGACGTCGCCCTGCACGGTGAGGCGCAGGATCAGGCCGCCCGGCCAGTCGGCGAGGAACGGCCCGAGCGCGACGTGCAGCCGGTCCAGCGTCAGCCCGTCCCGGTCGGGGCCCTGCTCGGCCATCGGCAGCCCGGCGGGCATCTCCGTCTCGCCGTCGCCGTGCCCGCCCGCGTCGTCCGCCTGGCCCAGGTCTCCGCCGGAGAGGGAGACCGGGGCGGTCGCCGATGTCCGGTCGGCCAGGTGAGAGCGGGCCGCTTCGAGGGCCCCGGCGACCTCGCCGGCGTCGTCCACCTGGGTCCGGAAGCGCGGGGCGGGCATGTCCCGCCACAACCGTTCGAGCGCCGGCTCCAGATCAGGGCCGCAGGGACCCGTGATGAGCAGGATGTCGGCGTCCGCCGGTGTGAGCGCGAGCGGGAGGTCGCGCAGGCGCAGTTCCCGCTCCGCCGCCAGCCGTACCCGCGTGCCGCCGGGCGGCGTGGCCGGCAGCACGTGCGGACGGGCGGCCACGGCCCGCAGCGGCACGGCGGTCAGGTCCATCGCAGCGCGCCCTCCCGCCAGGCGTAGGCGACACCGGCGAGGAGGATCGCCAGGAAGACGAACATCTCGATCACGGCGCCGACGCCGACGGCGGAGATGACCCGCACCCACGGGTACATGAACACCATCTCCATGTCGAAGGCCAAGAACAGCATCGTCACCGGATACCAGCGCACGTGGAACCTGCTCACCGCGTGCTGGGCCGGTTCCAGCCCCGACTCGAAGGGGCGGGCGACCACCGGGACGGCGGTCACCCGCACCCACCAGGCCGCGCCGTAGAGCACCGCCACCATGAGCGAGGCGAAGCCCAGCAGTGCGACGGCGGCGGCCGATCCGCTCACAGGTCCGGCGCCGTCACTACGGGCAGCGCGGGGTCTCGAAGACGACGCCGTCCAGGAGGTTGCCGGTCGCCGGGTTGCCGCCCGCGGTCGACACCGACCGGAAGGAGAACCGGGTGACGGTCTGTCCCGGCGGGACGACGTAGGTGCCGGTGTAGCGGCGCCAGGCGGTGTTGCCGTCGGTGATGTCGGGCGAGGAGGCCCCGGCGGGGGTCTGCGCCACGGTCGCGCCGGGCGCGCCGATGAGCACGTGCATCGTGTCGGCGCCGGCGACGCCCCGGTGGTACAGCGACCACGTCATGACGGTTCCGGGAACGGTGGGCAGGTCCTGGTACAGCGTGGAGAACATGTTGGCGTTGAGCTCGGCGAACTGCTGCCCGTCGGCCGCCGGGACCCCGCCGTAGCCGGTGCGCCAGAACTCCACCAGCTTGTCGGTGGCGGTGGTGTGCCAGCCGATGGCCGGGTTGGTCGAGGCGTCGGGCAACATCTGGTATCCGGTCACCGGTGGCGCCTCGAAGCCGCCGTTGGCCAGGGTGACGGGCGTGTCGGTGCAGGGGACGGCGACGGTCACCTTGGCGGTGGCGGTGCCGCAGTCGGTGGTGATCGTGTAGGTGAAGGTGTCGGTGCCGACGAAGCCGGGGGCGGGGGTGTAGACGACGGCGTTGCCGGAGACGGTCGCGGTGCCGTGGCCGGGGGCGGTGACGCCGCTGATCACCGGGGCGGTGGCGGTGTCGTTGGCCAGGACGGGCACGGTGACGGGCCTGCCCTGTGCGGTGGCGGTGTCGTCGGCGGCCGAGGTGGGCGAGATCGACTGACCGTTGACGATCTGGATCGGCGGGGCGGGGGTGTTGTTCCCGAGCTGGCCCGGGAAGGCGATGACGCTGCTGATCCCGCTCGGCCGGATGGTCATGCCGCGTCCGGCGGTGCCCTGGCGGACCCGGAAGGTGATGACCTTGGCGGACGGGTCGGTCTTGGAGCCGGGCGAAGTGATCGACAACGTGGTGCCGTTGATCGCGCCGGTGCCCGACTGGCCGATGACGTCGGCGCCGGCCAGCAGGGACGACAGGTCCCAGGTGGTGGTGTAGGTGCGCACGAGCAGCGGCCACTGGCTCGTGCGGTGGGTCAGGGTGACGGTGAAGGTGCTCCCCGGCGCGATCTGCCCGCCCCAGAGGGACGGAGAGGTGACGACCGAGACCGACCCGCCGCCGAGCCGCATGCCCAGCACGTTCTTCCAGTAATAGTCGACGGGGTAGTTCGCCTGCCCCTGCCGGACACAAGGCCCGGCCGCGGCGTGTGTGACGGTCCGCGCGGCGGGCTGCCGCGTCGTGGCGCCGGCCGGCGCCGGCGTTCCCGGCGTCATCAGCAGTGCCGTCACGGCGCAGGCCAGTACGGCGAGCGCGGACCTCGGGCGTTGTGACATCACCATGGAACTCCGATCGGTCATGAGGAACACATCCAAGATCAAATCCACAGTGATGTTACCGAGAGTGATGTGATCGTCGCCGCTTGTGCCGTCGCGAAGATTCCGTGTCGTACCCGCGTCCCCGGCGACGAGTGATCACGGAAGTCTCCGCGTCCTGACGCGAAATGATGGCCCGGCTCCCGACATAGGCCTAGGTGTCCGTACATCGCGACATGAAGGAGGCGGCCATGGGGATGCCGACGACATCGGGGACGGGACCGGCCCGTGGCTGAGGAGCCGGCCAGGTTCGAGTCCGTGTACCGAGCGACATACGGCCAGATCACGGCCTACGCGGCCCGCCGCTGTGACTCGCCGCAGGATGCGGCGGACGTCGTCGCGGAGACCTTCGCCATCGCCTGGCGGCGGATCGCCGAAGTGCCGGAGGGAGAGCAGGCCACGCTGTGGCTGTACGGCGTGGCACGGAAGGTGCTGGCCAACCACTATCGGGGCGAGGTGCGCCGCCAGGCCCGCAGCGTGGAGCTCGACGCCGAGATGGCCGACCTGTACGAGGCCGCGCCCGACAGCGGGGTCGAGCTGACGGCGATCGCGCAGATCTTCCGCACCCTGCCGGACGCCGATCGGGAACTGCTGTCCCTGGTCGCCTGGGAGGGGCTGGACCGGCAGCAGATCGCCACCGTGCTCGGCCTGTCCCGCAACGCCGTGCGCATCAGACTCCACCGCGCCCGCAGGCGCTTCGCCCGCGCGCTCGCCGAGGCGGACGTGCACTTCGCACTGGAAGGCCGGTTGACCCCGGCCGAGGGACGGTTCTCATGAAGGACATCGACGACATCGACGTGATCACACGGAAGCTGGCCCGGGTGGAACCGGGCAGGCCGGGCGGGCACGCGGCCGGCCCCGGGGCGCGCGAGCTGCTGACCGCGATCACCGCCGAGCGGCCGGAACCGTCCGCCCCCCGGCCCCGGCGCCACTCCGCCCGGCGGCTGACCGTGGGGCTGGTGGGCGCGGGGCTGCTCGCCGGGGGCATCGTCGTGGGGCCGAGCCTGCTGCTGAAGGACGGCGGCACCTCCTCCTACGCGGTCACCAAGGACTCTGACGGCGTCGTGTACGTCCAGGTCCGGAACTTCCGCGACAAGGCAGGACTGGCGAAGCGGCTGGAAGAGCTCAACGTCCCGGCCATCGTCGACTACGCGCCGCCGGGCATGTGGTGCGAGGAGCCGCGCGGCGCCTATGCCGAGGACGTTCCGCGCGGCCTGTACTCGGTGCCGGAGAACATTCCCGGGGAGGAGGGCGGCGAGGGCTGGCAGATGCGGATCGACACCAAGCTGTTCAAGCCGGGCCAGACGTTCGTCTGGACGATCAGCGACCGCTCGACCAGCACGATCCTCATGAGCGGCCCGGTCGCCCCGTGCGTCCTGGTGCCCGACGCGTCCCGCGAGGTGAGGGTGATCGAGCCCGACTATCGGCCGGCGACCACGAAGGGCGGCTCGCTCTCCGGCTTCCGGGTGGACGAGAAGACGGTCGGAGAGGTGCGGCCCGAACTCGAGAGGCGCGGGTTGAAGGTCACCTATCTGATCATGGCGGTCGCGCCGGACAATCCGGGCGGCTTCGGCGAGGTGCGCACGCAGAGCCGGCCCGTCGGCGACGACTGGATCGTCTGGGAGGCGGAGCAGTCCATCCGCCGGCCGGGGCTGATCCGCCTGCTCGTCACGGAAAAGCGCTTCGACAGGAACCCTGTTTACGGCGGTCCGCGCGACGACGTCATCAAGGAATAGCCGCGCCGCCAGAAGGCGCGTACGTCACCGGAGCCGAAAGTGTGAACGGAACGGAGACGGCATCGGCGCGGACCACCGAATAGCTCACCAACGCCATCCCCGCGCCAATGCCGTCTTCGCTTCGCCGATATACCGGCGGTAACATCACACCGTGGACGCTTGACACCACTCCTTCAGTGCCTACGGAGGTCGGCGGTTGCATCGATGCGCGGAGCAGGGACCGGATGAAAGCAGGCTGACGGGGACGCGTGACCGGCTTCTCAGGGCCGAGGAGGCGGCGCGGCTGGCCGATCTCTTTCGCCTGCTCGGTGATCCCACCCGCGCGCAACTCCTGTACGCGCTTCTCGAATCCGGCGAGTTGTGCGTCTGTGATCTGGCATCGGTCGTCGCCGTGACGGACACCGCCGTTTCGCATGCTCTCCGCCTGCTCCGCACCGCAGGTATCGTGACAAGTCGCCGCGCCGGGCGGATGATCTACTACCGGCTCGCCGACGTGCACGTGCGCATGCTGCTGGATCTCAGTCGTGAGCATCTGCGCCACGAGCTTCCCCGCCAGGACCAATTCACGGCATATCCCGTCGAAGGCGCATGAAGGCTGAATGCAGAGCGGGCCGAGAACCGGCCGATAATGGGTACATTTCCACCATAATGCGCTCTTCCTGCATTCATAGCGGAAAGCTCCCACCATGGCGTCAACCACCAAGCCCTGACGCCCGCTTGGGGTTCCAGCTACATCTGAACAATTAATCAGAGGTTGCAGTATCAGCGTTTCCCGGCCGATGGCGCAGGGTAATCATCCAGTCGCGGACCGTTATTAGGCTGGAAAAGGGGCATTCGCGGGATGTGCACCGCACGCTCCGAAACGCCTGAAGGGCTTGGTGAGGCAGGCCATGTCAGACGAACACCGGGACCACGACCCGCATCATCGAGACCACGTACCGGAGCACGTCGTCACCGGGACCTCGATGCCGGCGGTCACTTCGAACCACCGTGACGGCGGCGGGGTGACCCCGGCCGACGTCCACCACAAAGTGTTCTCCACCGTCCGCTTCCGCGAGGGATACGACATGGCGGAAGTGGACGGCTTCCTCGCGCAGGTCGAGGCCACGCTGACCGGCCTCCTGCACGAGAGAGCCGTCCTGACCGCCCGGCTCGGCGCGCTCCCCCGTTCCGGCGACCCGTCCCAGACCTCGGCCGGCGAGAACGTGGCGCGCATCGTCGCCGTCGCGCAGCAGGCCGCCGATCAGGTGATCCGCGACGCTCACGAGCAGGCGGCCGAGATCATCACCCAGGCGCACGCCCGCGCGGACGCCGTCGAGGACGCCGCGGCCGCCGCGGCCGCCGTGCGCGAGCGCGACGCCGCGACCCGGCACCGCGCGGCCATGGCGGAGCTGGACGGCCTGCGCTCGACCCGTGAGCGCCGGATCCACGAGCTGTACGCCCTGACGCGTGACTACGGCGCCCGCTTCACCGGCAGCATGGAAAGCCAGGCCCGGCAGATCCACGCGCTCGTCCGGGACCTGGAACGTCAGGCGGACGCGTTGTTGCGCGAGCTGGACCCCTCCTCGGCGCATGCCGCCGCGACGGAGCAGCCCGCGGCGGAGGACGCCGGGCCGCTCGGCCGGACCCCACAAGCCGCCGGACCATCGAAGTGACGGCGATCATGCTGAACCATTGGTCACAGGCCGGAGGGCCCGTACTGAACGGACAGGCGCCCCGTGGCGGGGCATGGATCGCCGTGATCCTCGTGTCCCTGTCCACGCTCGCGGGATCGTGGCTCGTCAGAGCCAACTCCCGGCGCCTGGCGGGCTGGCTGGCGGCCGCCTCCGCGGTGATGCTCATCACCGCGGTGACCGACATGCTCCCCGACGCCTGGAGGGACGCGCGGGAGGAAGGCGTCGCCCTCTGGGTGATCGGGATCGCCATGGCCGTGGGCTTCCTGGTCATCACCTACTTCACCCGCAAAGGATGCGGCCACGACCACTCGGGGAGCCGGCCGGCGGGAGCTCACGCGCCCGGCCGGCATCGGCCGATCAAGCAGGTCATCGACGCCGCGCTGTTCGGCGGAATGGGCACGGCGACGGCGCTGACCGCGCACCGGGCCATCGAGGGGGCGACGCTGGCGCTCACCGGGTCGGTGGTCGTCGTCCTGGCGCTGATGGTGCACTCCGCCAGCGAAGGGCTCGCGCTCACGGCCCTGCTGGACATCGCCGGGCAACGCGTGGCGCCATGGATGGTCGCCGCCTGCGTGAGCCCGGCCGTCGGGGTCGTCACCGCCTTCGTCAGCCCGATCCCGGGCGGAGCCGTTCCGGTGCTGCTGGCGATGGTCACCGGCGTGATGCTCCGGACGGCGTTCGTGGGGCTGAAGCTCGCCACCCGGGAGCGGGGCGGGCTGTCGCCCTGGCAGGTGACGGTGGCCGCGGCCGCCGCGGTCGGCATCGGCGCCCTGCTGCTGCTCGCGCACTGACCGGTCACGACTCCGGCGAGAGAGCCGTACGGCTCTCTCGCCGGAGTTCTCGCGCGGGTCAGGGCCTAATCGGCCGTCGGGTGGTCATGGTCGTCGTGGCACGCCTCCGCGTGACTCCGGTGGCCGGCCGGGTGTCGCGGGAGGAGGGATCGGGATCAGCTGGTGTTCTCCAGCGCCGGGGGAGGGGTGTCGGCGTCGGGCATCAGCCGCAGGAACGACTTGGCGCGGGGCGTGGAGGGGTTGCTGAAGAAGACGCGTGGCGGGTGGTCTTCGAGGATGTAGCCGGAGTCCATGAAGACGACGCGGTCGGCGATCCGCCCGGCGAAGGCGACGTCATGGGTGACCAGCACCATCGCGATGCCACGCGCCGCGAGGCCGCGCATCGTGCCGAGCAGGGCGTCGCCGAGCTCGGGGTCGAGCGCGGAGGTCGGCTCGTCGAAGAGGATGACCTCCGGGTCCATGGCCATGGCCCGGGCGATGGCCACGCGTTGCCGCTGTCCGCCCGAGAGCCTCGCCGGATGCCGATCCCGCGTGTCGTCGATCCCCAGGCGCGCGAGCAGGCGCTCGCCGACCTCGATGGCGTAGGAGCGGGGCAGACCCCGCACCGATATCGGCCCTTCGATGACGTTCTCCAGGACCGTGAGGTGAGGGAAGAGGTGGAACTCCTGGAACACCATCGCGGTGCGGATCCGGATGTCGCGGATCGCGCGCCGCTGACGCCGGTCCGGCGGCGAGGAGCAGTTCACCGTGTGCCCCTGGACGCGGATCGTTCCCGCCTCCGGCCGTTCCAGCATGTTCAGGCAACGGATCAGGGTGGTCTTGCCGGCCCCCGAGGGCCCCATGACGGCCACGACCTCACCGGTGCGGACGGTCAGGTCGACGCTCTTGAGCACCTGCCGTTCACCGAAGTGCTTGTGCAGTCCCCGCGCCTCGATGGCCACCGCGTTCATGCGTAGGCCCTCGCCATCCGCCGCTCCAGGATCTCCTGTCCCGCCGACAGCGCGCTGTTGACCAGCCAGTAGACGACACCGGCGATCACGAACGCCTCCACGTACCGGAAGGAGGAGGATCCGACGCTCTCCGCGACCCGGGTGAGCTCGACGACGGTGATCACCGAGGCCAGCGACGTGTCCTTCATCAACGCGATGAAGCGGCTTCCGATGGCCGGGGTCGCCACCCGCAGCGCCTGCGGGAAGACGATCCGGCTCATGATCCGGTGATAGGGCATCCCGAGGGAGCCCGCGGCCTCCCACTGGCCGCCGTGGACGGCCAGGATGCCGCCGCGGAAGTTCTCGCTCAGATAGGCGGCGGAGTAGAGCGTGAAGGCGAGGATCGCCGAAGGGATGGGCGGGATGCGCACGCCGAGCTGCGGAAGCCCGAAGTAGACGAGCATGAGCTGGATCAGCAGCGGAGTACCGCGGAACACCGAGACGTAGGCGATCGCGGCGACCTTGAGCACGCCGAACCGGGAGATCCTCGCCAGCGCGACCAGACCGCCGATCAGGAAGCCCAGGGCGAACGACACACCCCCCAGGACGACGGTGATCGCCAGCCCGCTCAGCAGGCTGGGCAGCGACGCGGTGATCAGGTCCATCACTCCTCCTTTCCAGTCGTTTGCGTGCCTGTCCCGCCGAGCTTCGGCGCGAGCCCGCGCAACTCGGCCGCCATGTCGAGGCCGTCGAACCAGCGGCGCGAGATGGACGACAGCGTGCCGTCGGCGATCATGCCGCCGACGGCCCCGTCGACCTCCCGCTTGAACGCCGTGGACTCCTTGCGGAACGACATGCCGAGCGCGTCGGTGCGCAGGATCGGCCCGGCGGGCCGGATGGCCAGCCCCTTCTCGGCGGTCAGGTGGAGACCGAGGAACCGGGACACCAGGGCGGCGTCCGCGCGCCCCCAGGACAGGTCGGTGAGGCCGAGCGTGGCGTTCTTGTAGATCCTCAGATCGGCGCCGGGGACGCGGGCGCGGGCGAACTCGGCCTCGACGGTGCCCTCCGACACCGCTATCCGCTTGCCCGCCAGATCGCTCAGGCCGTGGATCGCGGTATCGCCCCGCCGCACGAAGATCGACACGGCGTTGACGGCGTAGGGCCGGGAGAAGCCGACCTGTTCGCCGCGCCGTGCCGTGATCGTCTGGCCGGAGATCACGATGTCGAAGCGGTCGGCCCGGATGCCGCCGATGAAGCTCGCGTAGTCGGATCCGACGAACTCCACCCGCGCGGCCTTCACGCGCCGTGCCACCTCGCGGGCGACGTCCACGTCGTACCCGGCGGGCCGGCCGTCGCGGTCGAGGAAGTTCCACGGCGGGTTGGCCTGGGTGAGCGCCACCCGCAGGACCCCGGCCGCGCGCACGCGTTCCAGCGTGTCCTCGCCCGTCCCGCCGGAGCACGCGACGCCGGTCAGGCAGGCCATCATGATCACTGTGAGGGCGGCGGACACAGGAAGCCGGTGCCCGCCGCCTGTCATCGCCGGTTCCGCGAGCCGTCGCGCACGGCCGCGGATGGGTGGGAGGTTCGGCCGGGGGACCATCGGAGCGCCCTCCTGCTGCCACGGTGGGGTGGTCAGTTCCGGGGAGACCGGTAGTGCGGCCCGTGCGGATCGGCGCAGTGGAACACGTCGACGCACGTCCCCGCGGCCGCGCCGGCGCCGTCGCCGAGCGGGACCGGATCGACCTGCAGAGTGGTGTGCGTGATGCCGTAGGCCGTGACGAGCACCTCCTGCAGGTGGCGTCGCAGCGCGCCGCAGTCGCTGCCGGGGCCGGCGAACACATGCGCGGACACCGAGGCGTAGCCGGAGGTGAGTTCCCAGACGTGCAGGTCGTGCACCTCGGCGACCCCCGGCTGGCCCGCGAGCCGCGCCCCCATCTCGGCGGGGACCAGTCCGGACGGCGCGGCCTGGAGAAAGATCCGGGACGTGTCGCGGACCAGGCCGTACCCGGCCTTCAGCATCAGCGCGGCGACGATCAGGGTCGCGATGGCGTCGCACCGCACGAACCCGGTGAGCATGACCACGACTCCCGACACGGCCGTGGCGATGAACGCGAACAGGTCGTTCAGGATGTGCTGGTAGGCGCCCTCGACGTTGAGGCTGGACCGGTCGGCCTTGCTCAACAGCCAGGTGGCCGCGATGTTCACCGCGATCCCGATCAGCGCGGTGACCAGGACCAGGCCGCCTTCGACCTGCGGAGGCGCCAGCAGCCGCCGCACCGCCTCGTAGAAGAACAGTCCCGCCAGCACCAGCAGGGTGGCGCCGTTGAGCTGCGCCGACAGGATCTCGGCGCGCTTGAGGCCGTAGGTGAACCCGCCGCGAGGAGGACGCAGCGCCAGGCGCATCGCCACCAGGGCGAACAGGATCGAGGCCGTGTCGGTGAGCATGTGCCCGGCGTCGGAGATCAGCGCCAGCGACCGCGCGACGAGCCCGGCGATCACCTCGCCCACCATGAACAGCAGCAGCAGGGCGAGCGCGGCGATCAGGTACCGCCGATCCGCGTCCGCCGAGACGGCATGCCCGTGCCCGTGCCCATGCCCATGCCCGTGCCCGTGCCCGTGGGCGTGAGCGTCCCGGACGGCCGGCTTGGGATGCGGCGTGCCTGTACGAGCGGGGGGCGACGCCTGCCCGTGCCCGTGTCCTTTCTCGTGGCCGTGCCGGTCGAAGTGATGTCGCGCCGGTCCCGTCATGGAGAGACTCCTTCACGACCGCGCATCGCACCGCGCAACGATGCCTGAACCTCTGCTCATATGTAAAAGCGTAGGAAATATATTTCCCGTCCACCAGCGTTCCCGCGAATCTGATTGCGCGCGATCGCCATCACATCCGCAGCTCAGCGGCACCTATCATCACTTATTCGGATTTAATGGAGGCGCGCGTCAGCGCACGCCACCGACCTCCACCGGTCCATACAGTACGAAATAGAGAAACATATGGAATTACGCACACTTATGCTTAGTTTTCGCACGCCGCACGCGCGCGACGGGGTCCGCCGTCCCGTGGCGTCCACGGCGCTCAGTATTCTTCTCCTCTCGGCAGGGCCCTGGAGCGGGCGGAGGTCGGCGGGTGCGACTGGGGAACCTCGAACGATCGGTCATGGAAGCGTTGTGGGATCGGCCGGACGGGATGTTCGCGCAGGAGGTGGCCGACGCCCTCGATCCGCGGCCCGCGGTGACGACGGTGCTGACCGTGTTGGTCCGGTTGTCGCGCAAGGGGATGGTCGCGCGGGAACGGCGTGGCCGCGCTCACGTCTATCGGGCCGCCGGCGACAGGGACGCCTTCGTCGCCCAGGCCATGCAGGCGGCGCTCGACGAGGCGGGCGACGTGGCAGCCGCGGTGAGCCACTTCGTCGGGACGGTGTCGCCGGAGGTGGCGGCCGCCCTGCGTGAGGCGCTGAACGGCCGCGGCGACGACGAGGACGGCGCATGACCGGCTGGATGCTCGCCACGGGAGCCGCGCTGCTGCCCGTCCTGCTCAACGGCCGGATGCTGGACCGGCTGGCGATGGCCCGGTGGACGCACCTGCGCCCCCGCGCGGCTCTGGCGCTGTGGCAGGCGATCGGCCTCGGCGCCGGGCTGGGCGCGGTGGGACTGGGGCTGGTGGCCGCCGTCGCGCCGCTGGCGGCGGCGTTCCCGCACGGGATGCACACCCTCGGCCGGCAGATCGTGCAGGGGCAGGGACTGCAGGGGCTCGGACCAGGACATATCGCCGGACTGGTCTGGTCGGCGGCCCTGATCGCCTGGCTCGTCACGCACACGGCCTGGGTCTGCGGCGCCACGCTCGCCGAGCAGAGACGTCTCCGCCTGCTGCTGGACGTCGTCGCCGACCCGAGCCACACGCACGATTTCTCCGTGATCCCCAGCCCCACGCCGATCGCCTACTGCATCCCCGGCCGGCGCTCCCGGGTGGTGGTGAGCTCGGGCACCTTCGCCGTCCTCGACGATCAGCACATCGAGGCTCTGCTCGGCCATGAGCGGACGCACCTGAAAGGACGTCACGACCTGCTCCTGCTGCCGTTCATCGCCCTGGCCCGGGCTTTCCCCTGGCTCCCGGCGGCGCGGACGGCCCGTCAGGTGGTTCCCCTGCTCCTGGAGATGCTCGCCGACGACCGGGCGCGGCGGGTCCACGGGGACGCGGTGCTCGCGCAGGCTCTTTACCGGATGGCGACGGCGGGTGCGGTGACGCCGACGCGGGCCCAGGCGTTCGCCGACACCGGTGTGGTGCACCGCGTGCGGCGGCTGACCGGTAAGGGGGAGCACGACCGGCAGCGGTGGGCGCCGTCGGTGGCGTACGCGAGCGCGGGCGTCCTGCTGAGCGGGCCGGTCGCCGTGCTGCTCGCCCCCTTGGCCTGCGTCACCGTCTGACGCCTCGCAAGGGAGGCGGCTTTATGGCCGCCGTATGGCTCATGCCCTAGAACTTCTACGACTTGTAGAAGTTGTGAGGGATCGGAGCCACATGACCGACAGCGCGCACCAGACCCCCAGCAGGAAGGAGCGGCTCTCCGGCCTGCGGGCACGCCAGCACAAGGCCGAACGCCTGCGCCGGACCGTCGTGGTCGCGGGCTCCGCCGCCGCCGTCGGCGTCATCGCCACCACGGTCGTGGTGCTGGTCGCCGGCGAACGCGCGAAAGGCGCCCTGACGGAGGTACGGACGCTGAACATCTCGGCGCGCAAGCACACCACCGCGACGGTGACGTATCCCCACTCCCCTCCGGCCGGCGGAGACCACGACCCGCGGTGGCTCAACTGCGGGGTGTACCCGGAGCCGGTGCGCGACGAGAACGCGGTGCACGCGCAGGAGCACGGCGCGGTATGGGTCACCTACCGGCCCGACCTGCCGCAGGCGGACGTCGCCCGGCTGCGCGCCCTGGTACAGGCCCAGCCGTACGCCATCCTCTCCCCCTACCAGGGCCTGACCTCCCCGGTGACCGCCAGCGCCTGGGGTAGGCAGTTGGCCCTGCGCGGCCCCGACGACGCCCGCCTCCCGGCGTTCCTCCAGAAGTACGCCCAGAGCATCGACGCCCCCGAGCCCGGCGCTCCCTGCACAGGAGGCACGGGAGACCCCGTCGCGTGAACGGCGAGGCATCATTGCAGGGTGCAACTTTTGCATAGGACAGTGGTTTGCTAAGGTCGGGAAGCGGTGTGCCGGGAAGTCTGGTCGGCGAGGTCATCACCGCTGCCCGGAGAAGATCATGTACCCGCCGTCCTCGCCGTCTCACGGCCCCGACCCCGGTGCGGCGGGGGAACTTCTGGTGACCTCGATGGTCGTGAGCTCACGATTCGTCGTGATCGGCCTTCGCGGACACCTCGGGCCGTCGACCTATAGCGCGCTCAAGGAGCGCCTGGCGTGGGCGCTGGCCCTCATGCTGCCGCCGCGGATCATCGTCGACGTCAGCGAACTGGCCTCGGCGCGGACCGAGGGCGTGACGGTCCTGCGCAACGGGACCGACCACGCCCGCGCGGCCGGGGGCCTGCTCCTGGTCTGCGGGAACGCGGCCGTGCTGGGATCGGCGGAGGAGGGCGGGCCGTTGGACGTCCGCTCCACCATGGGAGAGGCGATCCGGGAGATCGCGCTCCATGGCGGCGATCAGGGCTCCGGCCAGCCCAGCGGGTAGTCGCCCTCGACGGGGACCTCACCGCCGGCCTCGTTGAAGCCGTTCATGGCCTCGACCAGAGCGCGCCGCTGCCCGGAGGTCATCCGGGCGACGATCTGCGTGATCTCGGCGCGCCGGCGGGAGGTGACCTCGTCGACGATGTGCCGGCCCTCCGGGGTCAGGGTGATGACGGCCTCGCGGCGGTTGTCCGGGTTGATCTGGCGGGCGACGAAACCGGCGGCGGTGAGACGGTCCACCATCCGCATGGCGGTGGACGGGTTGACGTTCAGCCGTTCGGCCAGCGTGACCAGCTTGGTGCCGCCGTGCCCCGCCAGGACCACCAGCATCCGGAACTGGGGCAAGGTGATCTTGTCTTCCACCGCGGCCAGGGAGCGGGCGGCGATGGCCACCAGCAGCCGGGATCCGGTCAGGACGGCCGACACCACCGCCTCGGGATCATCTCGCCTGGACTCGGTCATGCGATAGTTCTACCGAATCCGGCGGGCCGCTCCGCGACATTCGAGGACGCCGCACCGCCGGCGCCGGGCTCCCGGCGGCGGGATCCGCGTGGAGCGGGCCCGCCCGGGCGGCGGAAGGGCCGCCCAGGCGGAATCGCGCGAAGCGGGGGCGCGGGCGTCAGCGCGCCGCGGTCTCCGGCGCGGTCGTGTCCTCCTCTTCCGGGCCGCGCAGCACCCACTTGTCGCGCCCGCGCAGCACCAGCGCGTAGTAGAGGGCCGCGACGGCGCAGACGCCCACCGTGATCAGCAGGCTGGTGCGCCCGGCCTCGGGGTCCATCGCGTTCTGCCAGATGACATAGGCCAGCGCCGCCAGGGCGAGCACCGGCGCGAGCGGGAACCACGGCATCCGGTAGGCGGCGTGCGCGGTGGTGCCGTTGCGCCGTCCGTTGATCGCGGCCAGGCACAGCGCCGCGTAGACCACGATGAGAGAGGTTCCGGTGACGACGAGCAGGAGCTTCTCGTCGGCGAAGCACAGGATGGTGGCGAACCCGCCGGTGACCAGCGTGGCGATCCACGGGGTGCCGGTGCGGGGGTGGATGGCGGCCAGCGCCCGGCTGACCGCGCCCGGCCACGCCGTGTCCCTGCCGGTGCTGAACACCATGCGCGAGGAGATGAGGATGATCGCCAGGACGGCGTTGATGATGGCCAGCGCGATGGCGAGGCTGATCACCGTGTTCACGGTCTCGCCCGCCTGCGTGGAGACGAAGAGCCCCATCATGTTGTCGGAGGCGAACAGCTCCTCCAGCGACGGCGCGCCGAGCAGCACGGCGGTGATCGGGACCAGCTCGGCCACGACCGTGATCGCCAGCGCCCATAGGATGGCGCGCGCGATGCCGCGGTGGGCGTCCGTGGTCTCCTCGCCGAAGTAGACGGCCGAGCCGTAGCCGTTGTAGGCGAAGATGGCCACGGCCGCCGCGCCGACGATCAACCCGACCGAGACGGGGGCGACGCCGCCGTCCACGGCCGCGACGGGCGAGGTGAGCAGTTCGCCGAGCGATCGCGCCGGGTCGAAGAACCCGAGGGCGCTCACCACGATCAGCGCGATCATCTCGATCGCCAGGAAGACACCGGTGATCCAGGCGTTGAGCTTGATGTCGAACACGGCGAGCACGGTCGCCGCCGCCGTCGTCACCGCGGCCACGACGGGTCCCGGCACGCCGGGGAACAGCACCGCCAGGTAGGTGCCGACGCCCAGCGCGATGACCGCGATGATCAGCAGCTGCGTGACCACCAGAAGGCCGAGGATGACGAAACCGGGCAGTTTGCCCAGGGTGCGGCCGACGATGGCGTACTCGCCGCCGCTGACCGGATAGGCCGAGGCCAGCTCGGCGTAGACGAAGGCCATGAAGATGCCCACGACCGCCGCCATCACGAAGCTCCAGAACGCGCCGCTGCCCGCCTGGCCCACCACGCCCGGCGCGATGATGAACACAGAGGACGCGGGCGTGATGGCCGAGAGCGTGATGAGCAGCGTGCCGAGCACCTTGAGACCTCGGCGCAGGGGCGGGCTGGAGGATGACGACGACGGATCCGACATGGCGGCCTCCTCGGTCGTGGTTCTTTGACTGGTCATCAAAGAACTCGATCCCTGCCGACGTCAATAGCATGGTTGAGCACGACTGAGTCACGATAGGTCACGATCTGGCCGCTCTTGCGTTCTTCGAAGATCGGTTGAAGAATGGCCGGCATGCCACGACCAAGCCGAGCACATCACCGGCGCGGCGAGCTCGTCGCCGCCGCTCGCCAGGCCGTCCTCGACCGGGGCGTGCTCGGTCTGCGACTGCGCGACGTCGCCGACAAGGCCGACATGTCCCCCGGCTCGGTCCTGTACTACTTCCCGACGCTCGACGACCTGCTGTACGAGGTGCAGCGCGACGCCGTCGAACGGTTCTGCGTGGACCGCGAGGAGGCGGCGCGCCATGAGACCGACCCGCGCCGCAAGCTCGTGCGCACCATCAAGGCGGGCCTGCCCAGTGGTAAGGACGACGAGCTGTGCGTCCTGCTCTACGAGCTCGGCGCGTACGCCCGCCGCACCCCCGCCTACGCCGCCGAGCACATCCGGCTGTACGAACGCCAGGCCGGCCTCTACACCGCGATCCTCGAAACGGGCGCGGCGACCGGGGTGTTCGCCCTGACCCGCGACGCCGCCACCATCGCGCGCGGCCTCGTCGCCCTGGAGGACGGCCTCGGGCTGCACATCACCCAGGCCGTGCCCACCTTCACCCCATCGGCGGCCGAGGCGATGCTCATCGCCTACGCGGCCGACGCCACCCGCTGCGAACTGGATGTCTGATGCGTGCCCGTGACCTCGGCCTGCCCCTGACCGGAGAAACCGGGCCGCTCAACGCGATCACCGACGTGCCCGGCGTCGAAGTCGGCTACACCACCCTGATCGAGGGCGACGCGGTCCGCACCGGCGTCACCGCGATCCTGCCGCGCCCCCGCGAGGACGTCCACCTGCCGTGCGCGGCCGGCCGGTTCTCGCTGAACGGCAACGGCGAGATGACCGGCACGGTGCTGCTCGACGAGACCGGCGCGCTGCGGCTGCCCGTGCTGATCACCAACACGCACGCCGTGGGGCCGTGCCACCGGGGCGTGATCGACTGGACGGCGCGGGAGAAGCCGCGCGTCGCCGACGAGTGGCTGCTGCCCGTCGTCGCCGAGACCTGGGACGGCTATCTCAACGACATCAACGGCCCGCACGTCCGGCCCGAGCACGCCGTCGCCGCGATCGACGCCGCGGCCGGCGGGCCGGTCGCCGAGGGATCGGTCGGCGGCGGCACCGGGATGAACTGCTACGCCTTCAAGGGCGGCAGCGGCACCTCGTCCCGGGTGGTGCCCTACGGCGCCGACACCTACACGGTCGGCGTGTTCGTGCAGGCCAACTTCGGGTCCCGCAGGGAGCTCACGGTGTGCGGCGTGCCGGTCGGGACGCTGCTGGCCGACGACAACCCCATGGAGGACGGCGACTGGCAGCACCCGCCCGGCGCGGGATCGGTGATCGCCGTCGTCGCCACCGACGCGCCCCTGCTGCCCGGACAGTGCTCGGCGCTGGCCCGGCGGGTGCCGCTCGGCCTGGCGCGCACCGGCACCACGGGCTCGCACTTCTCCGGCGACATCTTCCTGGCGTTCTCCACCGGCAACGTGCTCACCCCGTCGGAGTTCCCGCGGGGCGAGCCGGGTTACGACCGGCTTCGTCACATCCCGTGGAACCGGCTCGACGACTTCTTCGCCGCCGTGGTGCTCTCCGTCGAGGAGGCGGTGCTCAACGCCCTGGTCGCGGCCACCACCATGACCGGACGGTCCGGCCGCCGCTCCCCCGGAATCCCCGTGGACCGCCTGGTGGACGCGGTGCTCACCTCCCGTCGCTGACGCCCGTCCTCCCGGACCGGGTGAGGAGGGTCTCGCGGACCCGCCGGAGGCGCGGTAGTCCGGCCAGTGCCGCCCGGGCCCGGTGCCGCATCGTCTCCGGGGTGCCCACGCCGAGGTCGTCCAGCAGCTCTTCGAGGGCGGCGGCGCCGTGCGGGGCGAAGGTCAGGCAGCGTGCGAAGGTGACGACGATCCACCAGGTCGCCTCGCGGTGCAGGCCCTGGTCGACGAGCTCGCGGGTGCCGTCGATGGAGATGTGCCGGGCCTCGGGGGTGAGGTCGCTGCCGTACGGCCGCGCCGGGTCGTAGGGCACGCGGTCGTAGACGTCGGCCAGCCGCTCCAGATGCGCGGCGACCCGCGACCTGGAGAGGTTCTCGCACCCGAGCCAGGCGAGCAACTCCTCGTGGAACCCGGCTCGGCCGTGGCTCGCGAGCACCTCCCGGGCCGCCACGTAGCGGCGGCGAACGGTCGGGTTGACGCCGGCGGCCGTCAGGACCACCAGCGTCGGCAGGCTCGCCGGGAACGCCCAGGCGAGCGCCCGCGCGGCGAGCGGCCGGCCGGTGTCGAGGCCGGCCAGGGTCTCGATGCGGGCCTCCAGCGCCGCGCATCGCGCGCGAACCCAGCGCGGGTGGGCGAAATCCCGTGCCACGGCGGCGTGCAGGGCCGCGAGCGATCCGTCCGGATCGGACACGAGGACGCCTCTGCTCAACCCGGGCGCCAAGGCCGGTGAGGCCAGCACCTGCTCCGCCGGCTGCGACGGCGCGTAGCTCACCTCGAGCAGCAGGCCCTCGTGCCGGAACTTGCCCAGCTTGGGCGGGACCTCGCCGCGCACCACGATCACCACGTCGACGTCGGAGGTGGCCGGGAGTTCCGCGTCCACCGGCGCCCAGGCGACCGAGCCGCTGATGTAGGCGCCCGCGAAGCCCGGAACCCGGTGGCCCGCCACCCAGCGCGCCGCCACCGCCCGCGCCTCCCCGATCTTCACGGTCCGACTCTAGGGAGACGCCGCGCGCCGCCACAACGGGTCAGAACCTTCTCTCCACGGGCCGGCCGCCGGCCAGGGTGTGCGGTCAGCGGTGCAGCCGGAGGCTGGGCACGGGGTGCGGACCGTCGGTCTCCAGGCGGTACTCCTCACCGGACTTGTGCTGGTTGTCCTCGATGACCTGCTCGGACGGCGGCCGTTCACCGCCCATGACGGCCTCCTGCATGCGCTGGAAGCGTTCGTGGGCGTCCTGGACGTATCCGGTGCCGAGCGTGGTGTAGTCGATCTGGGTGGCGAGCAGGTCGCGCAGGAACCCCTTGTTCGGCTCGAACGTCACCGGGGCGGGCAGCTCCGGCGCGAGCACCTGCTCGGGGTCGCGGCCGTCGTGCTTCTTGAACAGTTCCGCGGCCAGGCGCAGGTGTTCCAGCTCCATGTTCAGGTGCAGTTCCCAGATGCTCTTCACCTTGGGGTCGGACTCGGTCTCCATGAACGAGTGGTACAGGTAGCACTCGTTGTACTCGTGGTTGAGCAGCATCTCCCACCAGCTCTCGCCCGGGTCCACCAGCGACTCGTAGTGGGTGACGTGCTCCTCCTCCACCATTCCGATCTCCTGGTAGAGCTGCCGGGCGATGGGCTCCATGTAGGTGGGGCCGACGTTCATGTAGAAGTTCATCGTCTGCTGCTCGGCCGACATGATCGTCAACGCGTGCAGCTTGGAGATCGGCGCCGCGCTGTTCCTGTCGTACGGCTCCCGGACGTTGTCCATCGGGTCGCGGTGGTGCAGGTAGGTGGGCCTGCCGGGCATGACCTCGGTCAGGGCGTCGACGATCTTCTCGGCCTTGCGGTGCTCGATCATCTCGTACAGGTTGGCGTACCGGTACAGGTGATCGAAGTCCTCCAGCACGCCGAACTCGTACGCCTGCCGCAGGTAGGGGTCGGGCTCCATCCGCGCCACCCACGCGGTCAGGTCCACCGCCACCTGCTCGTAGGCGATCGTCGTCTCCAGCACCGAGGCCAGGCCCGGCAGCAGCCAGTTCACCGCCTTCTGCTGCTGCGCCTCGATGTACCGCACCCGCGCGAGCTGCTGCTTGAGCTCCACGCTCGGGCAGTGCCGCGCCAGCTGGTGTCCGAAGAAGATGGCCTCGACCTCGATGCCGTTCATCGTGATGATCCGGCACCGGGTGTAGGGATCGGAGTGGTCCGGATCGATGGGCATGACGTTGAGCTCACGCCAGTCGCGCACCTGCTTGTCGAGCGGGATGCCACGCTCCCGCAACGGGTTGAAGGCCATCCCCGAACTCCCTCACGCTGGGTGGCTGCGGCGGGCCGATCGGTGACGGCCCGCTGTCGGCGGACGTACCCGAGGGCCGGCCGAGCGATGCCCCCGGTCGCCACTGGAGACGGCGCGTACTTGGTAAGGCAGGGGGTGAGCTGGGGAAACGCGGGGTAGGCCGTGGGCCGTGCACGAGAGGAGACGCATCACATGACGGACACGCGGACCCAGGCCCCCGAGACGACGGGCGAGGACGACGTCATCGACCTGCTGGTGGCCCAGCACGGGATGATCAGGGACCTGTTCGACGAGGTCGAGCAGGCGTCCGACGCCGACAGGTGGGAGACCTTCACCCGGCTGGTGCGCCTGCTGGCCGTCCACGAGACCGCCGAGGAGGAGATCGTCCATCCGTACGCCCGCCGCAAGCTGGACGGCGGCGACGCCATCGTGGACGATCGCCTGGCCGAGGAGAACGAGGCCAAGGAACTGCTCATGCGGATGGACCAGGCCGGTCCCGACGCGCCGGACTTCGCGGAGAACCTGGCCCTGCTGCGCGTCGCCGTGGAGGCGCACGCCCGCAGCGAGGAGCGCTACGAGTTCACCAAGCTGCGCGGCCACACCAGCGAGACCGAACGGCGGGCGCTGGCGGCGGGGGTGCGGGCCGCCGAGGCGATGGCGCCGACCCATCCCCATCCCGGCATCGAGTCGGCCACCAAGAACATCCTCGTCGGCACCCCGGTGGCGATGATGGACCGCGTCCGCGACGTGATCCGCCAGGTCACCGGCAAAGGCGACTGACCCGCGGACGTGGTCGAACAGCGGTTCCGCGTCATCTCGGCGCGCGACTCGTCGATCCGGTGGCGGGTCTCCTCCGGTTCGCGAGAGCTTGAGAGCCTCGACGATCCCCGCGGGCGCCGGGGAGTCCGGTGCTCTGGACACACCGGACTTTCGGCTGCGGGAACACGGCCCTCGGCCGGTCCGCGGGGATCGCGAGGCCGTCGGAGGCGGCCCACCGGCCGGCCCCACCGGTCACTCCGGTGAAGGGGCCGCCCGCGCCCAGGCCGGCGCCGCGACGTGGTTCCGTCGAACTCCCATGTCGGACGTTCGTGATGCGTCATCAGCGTGCTGTCGTGCTACTGAGCCCGTCCCGTACCCCTGTACGGGGCCTCTAACCTTTCGCACGGCCGTCATGAAGGCCGTCCGGCACCCGGCGACCTCCTACGGCGCCGGGGAGATGGAGGGAAGATGTCGAAGAACGCGCGCCCCGACGACGAGGACGTGCCCTTGGCCGACCGCCGTGCGGGGCAGGAGGACCAGCACGACGTGCCCGACTTCGCCGAGGAGTCCACCGCCTCCCCGACCGACCCGGCCGGGCAGCCGCACACCGACCCCGACCGGGACGTCTACGGAGACGACGAGGGCTACGAGGAGCCCACCCGGGCCTGACCGGCGCACGGCTTCGCTCGCGCGGGCGCCGACCGAACCCGCCGGGCTGACGGGGGACGCTCGCCGGTGGTCGCGGCGGACGACCCGCCTGCCGAGCCGTGCCCGTGGTGAGTTGAACGCCGCTCGCGGCGTGGCTGGCCGCACAGGCGCGTCCCGCGGCGGCCCCGCGGACGGGGCGGGCTGCGCTCGGGCTGCGCGTGCTCCAGGCGGCGGCGTGCGGATCCTGCCACACCGTCCGCGGCACCACGGCGGCCGGGCGCATCGGCCCGGACCTCACCCACGTGGGCGGCCGGAAGTTCCTGGCGGCCGGGACGGTGCCGAACAACCGCGGCTTCCTGGCGGCGGGATTTCCAACTTCCGGACGTTCGAACCGGGCAACAAGATGCCGCCCCAGCCGTTGCCGTCCGGCCAGTCGCAGGCGCTCATCGCCTACCTCGAGACCCTGCGTTAGGCGGCGGGCTCGGGCATCCGGGACGCGACGCAGGCGCTCGACGTGGCGCAGGAGGCGGCGGGCGAGCGGGTCGCGCGCGAGTGGCAGGAGGAGCACGGACTGCGCGGCTGGGTCACCTCGGTCGACCACAAGCACATCGGCCGCCGCTACATGGTGACCGGGACGGTCTTCTTCACGCTGGCCGGCCTGGAGGCGCTCGCCATGCGCACCCGGCTGGCCGTCCCGAACCCCCGGGTGCTCACGCCCGGCACCTACAACCAGCTCTTCTCGACGAGCCGCCGAAGCCGTACGCGAGCAGCGTCGTGTGACGCGACCCGCGTCACGCGCCGGCCGGTCACCGGAGCACGGCCCTGGTCAGCGCCGGGCGTCCCGGGAGTACCAGGTGGACCAGCATCGACGCCTCCGGGGCGTGCTCCGAGTTCTCCGGGGGGCGGTGTGACGGCCAGTCGACGACGAGGCTGCCCGGAGTGGCGCAGATGATCAGCGTGCCGAGCGCCCGGCGCGCCGCCGCCCGGGCGGGCGGATCGCCGGCCGGGCACGGCAGCCGTTCCAGACGGCCGTCCCAGTCCCGGTCACGGACGAACCTCGGCACCGCCGCCCCCTGTGCGGCGCGGCGCTCTCAGGTGAGCTTGTCCTTGAGTTTGCCGAGCGGCCCGGTCTCGGTGCCCAGGGCCGGGCCCTTGGGCTCGCCGAGGCTGCCGTCGTAGGTGTCGTACAGCTTGGGGTCGGGCGGCGGCGCCATGCCCACGTCGCCCAGCGGCCGCGGATCCATCAGGTAGACGAACTCGTGCCGCCCGTCGGGCTGCGGACCCGAGGCCCAGCCGCCGAGGGTGCCCTCGGTGCCCTCCGACAGGTCCCAGATGGTCTGGGCGTGCTCGGCGTACTCCTCGTCCAACAGCGCGTTGGGGGCCACGGTGTCCTCCAGGCCGTCGGCCTTGAGCTCCTCGATCGCCTTGAGCCACAGGTTCTGGTGCAGCGTGTCCCGGGCCAGGTTGAACTTCAGCATGTCCTTGACCCCGGGGTCGTCGGTCATGTTGTACAGCCGCGCGGTCTGCAACCGCCCCTGCGCCTCGGCGGCCACGTTCGCCCGGAAGTCGGCCAGCAGGTTGCCGCTCGCGACGATGTACCGGCCGTTCCAGGGGTAGCCGTTGCTGTCGGCCGGCAGCGGCCCGCCCCCGCCGACGATGGCCTGCTGCGGGTCCATGCCGCCCAGCACCGCGCCCACCACCGGGTCGGTCATGGCCATCTTCGTCACCGCCGTGGCCGGAGCGCCCTCCAGCAGGCGGGCGACCATCGTGGCCAGCATCTCCACGTGACCGATCTCCTCGGTCGCGATGTCCATGATGAGGTCCTTGTACTTGCCGGGCATCCGGCAGTTCCACCCCTGGAAGAGATATTGCATGGTGACGGTCATCTCACCCCAGGCCCCGCCGATCAGTTCCTGGAGCTTGCGGGCGTAAACGGGGTCGGGCTTGTCGGGCTTCGCCTCGAACTGCAGCCGCTTGGTGTGCATGAACACGGGACCGCTCCTTCATCGCTGACGGGGAAGACCATGGGAACCGGCCGGCGCCGATCGCCACGGCGGGACGCCTTCCCCATGCGATCACGCACGGCGACGTCTCCCTGATCGGGACACGACCCCCGATACCGATTCATGCCACGACGTTGCATTCGATAAGGCAGGTAGCCTGTTTATTACGCTTTCCAGGTCGGGCGGCGGCAATTCGCTGGACCATTGCCATGCGGCGGTTCGACGGCGCTCATCAGGTGATTTCGCCACATATAAGCGGGTATGCCGGAGTCATGGCTGGTGCGCGGGAAAGCTGGCATCCCGGTATGAAAGCGCCGCGGAGCGGAATCTACGAATGCGACGGTCCCTGTGGACACCTGTGGTCCACCGAGGTCTCAGGCCACCGATTCCCGCCCCTCCCGGCCGAGTGCGACGGCCTCAGATGGCGCCTGATCACCGCGAGGCCGCCCGCGTGACCTCCGCCGGGCGGCGCGCCGCCCGGCCCCTATGGGCGGCGTCGCAGCAGGTAGGTGTCCATGATCCAGCCCTTGCGGCGGCGGGCCTGGTCGCGTAGCTCGCGGATGCGGCCGGCGACCTCGGCGACCGGGCCGTCCACCAGGATCTCGTCGGGAGTGCCCACATAGGCGCCCCAGTAGATGTGGAAGTCGCCGTCCAGGTCGCCGAAGGCGGTGTGCGCGTCCAGCATGACGACCAGGTCGTCGGCCGTGGCGCCGCCCTCGGCCAGGCGGCGGCCCGTCGTGACGTGCAGCGGACGGCCCACCCGGGTCAGGCTCACCCGGTGGCGCGCGGCCAGCGCGGACACGCTGCTGATCCCCGGGATGACCTCGTGGTCGAAACGGACGTCGCCCCGGGCGAGGATCTCCTCGACGATGGCGAGCGTGCTGTCGTACAGGCCCGGATCGCCCCACACCAGGAACGCGCCGGTCTGCCCGTCGGCGAGCTCGTCCCGGATGAGCCGTTCGCAGATCCGCGCGCGGCGGGACCGCCAGTCCTCCACCGCCGCGCCGTAGGCGGCGGAGGTCCGGTCGCGCTCGGGGTCACCGGCCTCCACCACGCGGTACGCGCCCTCGGCGTGCGCCTCGATGAGCTCCCGCCGCAGCCGGGTCAGGTCGTCCTTGACCTCGCCCTTGTCCAGGACGAAGAACACGTCGGCGCGGGCCATCGCCTTGACCGCCTGCAGGGTCAGGTGATCGGGGTCCCCGGCGCCGATGCCGATGATGAGGATGCGCTTCACCCGCACGAGTCTGCCCTCCCCGCCCGACGGGGCCACCGCCCGGGGTACGGGGAGATCGTGACCGCGGGCGCCGCGGCAGGAGGGCCGCCCCCGGGTACATCCAGAGCATGGCCGGGATGACGGGGCGGACGCGTCCCGGGTCCGGGGGGTTGATTTGCTGGACCTGTACCAGTCGATCCCGGGGCGTCGCAGGATGACCAGTCGGAGAGCGTGGCGGCACCGCTCCATCAGGACCCGCGTGACCACCGTGGCGAGCACCGTCACGGCGCTGGTCTGCCTCGCCTCGGCCCTGGCGCTGTCGCTCGCCGCCCCGCAGCCTCGGCTCTACGGCAGCCCGGCCGTGCTGGCCGGGCTCGTCGGCGGTTCCCTTCTGCTGATCACGGCCACCGCGCTCGGGACGTACTGGATGATGGGCAGGACCCTGCGGCCGGTGCGGGCCATCAGCAGGAAGCTCGCCACGATCCGGCCCTCCGACCTGGGCGAGCGGGTTCCGCTGCCGAGCCATGACGACGAGTTCAAGGAGCTGGCGCAGGCGACCAACCAGACGCTGGAGCGTGCGCACGCGGCGATCCAGGGCCAGTTGAGGTTCGCCTCGGAGACCTCCCACGACCTGCGCAACCCCCTCGCGGCCATGCGCACCGAGATCGAGGACGCGCTCATGGGCGGGGAGGAGACCGACTGGACGCAGACCGCCGGCAGGCTGCTGGAGTCCGTCGAGCGATTGCAGGGCCTGGTGACCGACCTGCTGGAGATCTCCCGGCTCGACGCGGGCGTCATCGGCCACCACGACCTCCTCAACCTCGCCGTCCTGGTGGACGGCGAGCTCGACCACCGGCAGAGCAAGGTCAGGGTGGTCAGGAGGTTCAGCAGCGGCGTGATGGTCTACGGAGAGCGGGTCGGGCTGACCCGGCTGCTGCACAACCTCATGGACAACGCCGAACGCCACGCCCACTCCATGGTCAAGGTCACCGTCGAGCACCGGGGCGACGCGGCGGTGCTGGAGGTGTACGACGACGGGAGCGGGGTGCCGCCCGAGCAGCGGGAGGTCATCTTCGAGCGCTTCACCCGGCTGCAGGAGGCGCGCGCCAAGGACAGCGGCGGCACCGGCCTCGGCCTGCCGATCGCCCGGCAGATCACCGAGGAGCACGGCGGCACCCTCGTCGTCGAGGACAGCCCGTCCGGGGCGCGCTTCGTCGCCCGCTTTCCCCGGCCGGGCGCGCCGGGCGGGGGCTTCACGCTCGTCCCGGAATGACCGCGCCAGGGGACGGCACGGCGTCGGCCGCACGGACACGGTGAAGCGAGCGGCGTCGCCACGACGTCACACCGAGGGAATCCCGGGTTGATATGACGCCACTATGATGTCATTATGGCGTCATGGACCTTGCGCCTTATGTCGATCGCCTCCGGCGTGAACTCGCGATCACCGCCGGGGCGGGCGGAGAGGAGGCTCGCGCGCTGGCCGAGCGCCTCGCCGCGACGCTCGAATCGGCCACCCGGCTCGCGCTGCTGGAGGCGCTGTCGGCCGCCACCGACGAGATCACCCAGGACCTCGCGCCCGGCTCGGTCGAGGTGCGGCTGCGCGGGCGCGACCCCGATTTCGTCGTGACGCCACCACCGCCGCCACCGGGCGCCCGCCCGCCGGCCGAGAGTGACACCGGGCAGGCCGCGGGACCGCCCGCCCCGCCGCCGCCCCCGGAGGCCGACGAGGGGGGGACGTCACGGATCTCGCTGCGGATCCCCGAGCACCTCAAGCCGCGCATCGAGGAGGCGGCCGCACGTGAGGGGCTGTCGGTCAACGCGTGGCTGGTCCGCGCCGTCGCCGCCGCGCTCGACCCCGGCGCGGGCCGCCGCCCCGCCCCGCGCCCGGCGCAGCAGGCCGGCAACCGCTACACCGGGTGGGTGAGCTGATGACCACGCCCGCCGACGACGAAGCCGGAACGCCGGCCTTCGACACCCCGGAGCCCATCCTCGCCGTCCTCGACCTGGCGACCGCCACCGTCAGGATCACCGCGAGCGACCGCGCCGACACCGTCGTCGAGATCCGCCCGAGCGACGGACTCAACGACGCCGACGTGCAGGTCGCCCGGCACACCTGGGCCGACTACGCCGACGGCAGGCTCCTGGTGCGGACCGACAAGGAGCACGCGGGCTCGGGCTCCGGCTGGGGCCTCTCGCTGGGCAAGCTCGTCGAGTCGCCCGCGACCTGGGCGCGTTCGCTGCTGCAGGGCCCCGGCTCGGTCGACGTGACGATCGACCTGCCGTCCGGCTCCCGCCTCGACGCCAGGACGGCGGGAAGCGTCCTGTGCCGGGGACGCCTCGGCGAGGTGACCGTCACCACCACCCACGGCGCCATCCGCGTCGAGCAGGCCGGCGGCCGTATACGGGT
This sequence comes from Sphaerisporangium krabiense, assembly GCF_014200435.1. NCBI lineage: Bacteria > Bacillati > Actinomycetota > Actinomycetes > Streptosporangiales > Streptosporangiaceae > Sphaerisporangium > Sphaerisporangium krabiense. The sequence goes on from NZ_JACHBR010000001.1 coordinate 1,909,858, forward strand.
GAAGAGCACCTACGGCGACATCTCGGTCGGCCACGTCTCCGGGCACGCCGAGGTGACCACGACCCACGGCGGCATCCACATCGGCGAGATCGACGGCACCGCCGCGGTCAAGACGTCCCACGGCGACGTCCGCATCCGTCAGGTGACCGGCGAACTGCGGCTGAACAGCGCCCACGGCGACATCTCCGTCGGCCGCGCCCTGGCCGGCGTCGACGCCAGGACCGCGTACGCCGGCGTGGAGATCGGCGAGGTGGTGTCCGGCTCGATAGGCCTGACCACCACCGGCGGCGGCCTCGACCTCGGGATCCGGGAGGGCACCGCCGCCTGGCTGGACGTGAGCTCCACGTACGGCACCGTGGACGTCTCCCTCGACCCCGGCGGCGACCCCGGCCGGACGGACCGGATCGTCGAGGTGCGGGCGCACACCACCCACGGCGACATCCTCATCCACCGTTCCTGACCACCGAAGGAGACGCTCATGTCCGACGCGATCGTGGCCGAGGGCCTGGTCAAGAAGTACGGCGAGGTGGCCGCCCTCGACGGGATGGAGCTGACCGTCCCCGAGGGGACGGTGTTCGGGCTGCTCGGCCCGAACGGCGCCGGCAAGACCACCACGGTGCGAATCCTCACCACCCTGCTCAGGCCGGACGCCGGCCGCGCCACGGTCGCCGGGTTCGACGTCGTCCGTGACGCCCACCGGCTGCGCGCGCGCATCGGCGCCTCCGGCCAGTACGCCGCCGTGGACGACCACCTCACCGGCGCCGAGAACCTGGAGATGGTGGGCCGCCTCTACCACCTCGGCACCGGGCCCAGCAGGCGGCGCGCCCGCGAGCTGCTGGAGCGCTTCGACCTGACCGACGCCGCCGACCGTCCCGTGCGGGGCTACTCCGGCGGCATGCGACGCCGGCTGGACCTGGCCGGCGCGCTGGTCGCGAACCCTCCCGTGCTGTTCCTCGACGAGCCCACCACCGGCCTGGACCCCCGGGCCAGGATCGGGCTCTGGGACGTCATCGCCGAGCTGGTCGCGCAGGGCACGACCGTGCTGCTCACCACCCAGTACCTGGAGGAGGCCGACCGGCTCGCCGACCGCGTGGCCGTGGTGGACCACGGGCGCGTGATCGCGCTCGGCACGGCCGACGAGCTGAAGGACCAGGTCGGCGGCGACCGCATCCAGCTGTCGGTGACTAGCGCGGCGAACCTGGAGAGCGCCGCCAGGACGCTGGCGCCCCTGGCCGCCGGGGACATGCAGGTCGACGCCGCCGGCCTGCGGGTGACGATCCCGGTCACCGGTGGCGCGGCCACCCTGACCACGGCGCTCGGCCACCTGGCCGCCGAGCGGATCACCGTACGCGACGCCGGACTGCGCCGGCCGACCCTGGACGACGTGTTCCTGAGCCTCACGGGACGCGAGACCGACGAGAAGATCGAGGAGAGCGCCCGATGAACTCCCTGCGGCTCGCCGTCGCCGACGGCGTGACGATCGCCAAGCGCAACGCCCTGAAGATCCGGAGGGCCCCCGACCTGCTGGGCGGCGTGGTCATGCTCCCGACCGTGTTCGTGCTGCTGTTCACCTACGTCTTCGGCAGCATGATCGACCTGCCGGGCATCTCGTACGCCGAGTACCTGCTGCCCGGGATCTTCGTCCTGACGATCGTCTCCAGCGCGCAGATCACCGGCTACACGTTGACGCAGGACCTCCAGAAGGGCGTCTTCGACCGGTTCCGCACCTTGCCGATGTCGCCTTCCGCGGTGCTCACCGGCCAGACCTTCAGCGACGTGATCATGAATGTGACCAGCATCGTCACCATGGCGCTCGTCGGGCTGGCCGTCGGATGGCGCGTCCACGGCTCGCCGTTCGAGGCCGCACTCGGGTTCTTGATGCTGCTGCTGTTCGCGTACGCCTTCTCCTGGGTGACGGCCACGGTCGCGCTGGCCCTGCGCACGCCCGAGGTCTTCAACAACGTCGCCACCATCATGACGTTCCCGCTGGTCTTCCTGTCCAACGCTTTCGTCGACAGCGCGCGGCTGCCCGGGCCGCTGAAGCCGGTCGCCGAATGGAACCCGGTCTCCACGCTCGTCCAGGCCGCGCGCGACCTGTTCGGCAACACCAGCCCGGCCCTGCCCGTGCCCGGCGCCTGGCCGCTGCGGCACGCGGTGCCGGTGTCGCTGATGTGGTCGGTCCTGCTCCTGGTGGTGTTCGTGCCGCTGGCCACGCGGCTGTACAAGAGAGCCGTCAGCCGATGAGCGACGCACGCGTCTCGGAACCGGAGCGCGACAGGGTGGTGGAGCTGGTCCAGCGGGCGTACGCGGACGGCAGGCTCGGCCCCGCCGAGCTGGAGCGGCGGCTCGAACGGGCGCTCACCGCCACCTCCTCCCGCGACCTGGAGCCGGTCGTCGCCGACCTGCCGGGCCGGGAACCCGACGACCCCGACGACCCTGACGACCCTGACGACATGGTCCACATCGCCTGCGCCGGCGGGCGCGTCACCCGGACGGGCGACTGGCACGTCCCTCGCCGGCTGCGCGTCGACTCCGAGTACGGCAGAGTACGGCTCGACCTGTCCGTTGCCCACGTCCCGCATCCGCGGATCGACATCGAGCTCTGGCTCGGGTACGGCAGCGCCACGATCATCCTGCCCGCCGGCGCGAGCGCGAACGCCGACGGGGTGCGCACCGAATGGGGCAGAGTGACCTGCAAGGCGGCGGGCCGCCAGATCCCCGGCAGGCTGCACGTCCAGGTCACCGGTGAGCTCCCCTACGGCCGCCTGACCATCCGCACCGCGCGCAGGTGAAGGGGCCCTGCGGGTCCGCAGCCGTGGATGCCATGGACAGGCCGTAGATCGGCTCGCTGTTGCGGTCGTCGAATGGTATTCAGGCTGGAATGTGCGAAGGGTATGGTGAGGCGTGTGGCGACGTTCAGGATCAGCGAGGCCGCCGCGCTGCTCGGGGTCAGCGCGGACACCGTCCGCCGGTGGGTGGACGCCGGGCGGCTGGCCGCCGAGCGTGACGAGCACGGCCACCGGCAGGTGAACGGCGCCGATCTGGCCGCGTTCGCCCGCGCCCAGGTCGGGACGACCGGCGACGGCGGGTGCTCCTCGGCGCGCAACCGTTTCCGCGGGATCGTCACCGAGGTCCGCAAGGACGCGGTGATGGCCCAGGTGGAGATCGCCGCCGGGCCGTTCCGCGTGGTGTCCCTGATGAGCCGCCAGGCCGCCGACGAGCTCGGCCTGGAGGCGGGCGTGGTCGCCGTCGCGGTGATCAAGTCGACCAACGTCGTCGTGGAGATCCCCGACCACGTGCGCGTGGCCAGCCCCTGAGGAGCCCCCCTTGGTGTTCAGCCGCATGTCCCGATGGACCGTGACCCTCCCCCTCGCCCTCGCGCTGGCGGCCCTGACCGGCTGCGGGTCCGGCACGCCCGCGTCCTCCCCGGCAGCGGCCTCCTCCGGCGGCGGCGAGGCCACGACGCTGACGGTGTTCGCCGCGGCGTCGCTGACCGGCGCCTTCACCGAACTCGGCACGAGGTTCGAGGCCGCGCACCCGGGCACGTCGGTGAGGTTCAACTTCGGCTCCAGCGCCACGCTGGCCCAGCAGATCACCCAGGGCGCGCCCGCCGACGTCTTCGCCGCCGCCAGCCCCGCCACGATGAAGACCGTCACCGACGCGTCCCTCGCCGCCGCCCCGGCGACGTTCGTGCGCAACAGGCTCGAGATCGCCGTCCCGGCCGGCGACCCGGCCAAGGTCGACGATCTCAAGGATCTGGCCGACCCGAAGGTCAAGGTCGCGCTGTGCGCCCCGCAGGTGCCGTGCGGCGCCGCGGCGCTCAAGGCGCTGGACGCCGCGGGCCTGAAGGTCACCCCGGTCACCCTGGAACAGGACGTCAAGGCCACCCTCACCAAGGTCCGGCTCGGCGAGGTCGACGCCGCCCTGGTCTACAGGACCGACGTGCTCGCGGCAGGCGGCGAGGTCAAGGGCATCGACTTCCCCGAGGCCGGCAAGGCGATCAACGACTACCCGATCGCGGCCCTGACCGCCGCCCCCGCCCCCGGCCTGGCCGAGCAGTTCGTCGACCTGGTGCTCTCCCCGCAGGGCAAGGACGTGCTGGCCAAGGCGGGCTTCGAGACGCCCTGACCCGCATGAGCTCCACGAGGACCGCCCCTGGACGGGGCTCTGACCGCGGCCGCGAGGCCCGCGCGGTCACGGGCCGCCTGCCGTGGACGCTGGTGACGCCCGCCCTGGCCGGCCTGGCGTTCCTGGTGCTGCCCCTGGCGGGGCTGCTGATCCGCGCGCCCTGGGCCACGCTCCCGCGGCGGCTGACCGAGCCGCACGTGCTGCAGGCGCTGCGGCTGTCGCTGCTGACCGCCACCCTGGCCACGGCCGCCTGCCTGCTGCTGGGCGTGCCGCTGGCCTGGCTGCTGGCCAGGGTGTCCTTCCCCGGCCGGCGGCTGGTCCGCGCCCTGGTGACCGTCCCCCTCGTGCTGCCGCCGGTGGTCGGCGGCGTCGCCCTGCTGCTCGTGCTCGGGCGGCGCGGCCTGGCCGGGCGGTGGCTGGAGGAGTCCTTCGGCGTCACGCTGCCCTTCACCACCGCAGGTGTCGTGATCGCCGAGGCGTTCGTGGCGATGCCGTTCCTGGTCATCAGCGTCGAGGGCGCGCTGCGCGCCGCAGACCAGCGGTTCGAGGAGGCCGCCGCCACGCTGGGCGCCTCCCGCTGGACCGTCTTCCGGCGGGTCACCCTGCCCCTGGTGTCCCCCGGTGTCGTCGCCGGGGCCGTGCTGTGCTGGGCCAGGGCACTCGGCGAGTTCGGGGCCACCATCACGTTCGCCGGGAACTTCCCCGGCACCACCCAGACCATGCCGCTGGCCGTCTACCTGGCGCTGGAGACCGAGCCGGAGGCCGCCATCGTGCTCAGCCTCGTCCTGCTCGCCGTCTCGGTGCTCGTCCTGGCCGGCCTGCGGGACCGGTGGGTGACCGGCCCATGACCCTCGACGCCCGGCTGGTCGTCACCAGGCCCGCCTTCACGCTCGACATCTCCCTGCGGGTGGCGCCCGGCGAGGTGGTCGCCCTGCTCGGCCCGAACGGCGCCGGCAAGACCACGGCCCTGCGCGCCCTGGCCGGGCTCACCGGCGTCTCCGGCGGGCACATCACCCTGGACGGCGCGCCCCTGCACGACCTGCCGGCCGAGGCCCGTCCCATCGGCATGGTCTTCCAGGACTACCTGCTGTTCCCGCACCTGTCCGCCCTCGACAACGTCGCCTTCGGGCCGCGCTGCCGCGGCGCCGGCAAGGCGGAGGCCCGCCGTACCGCCGCCGACCTGCTGGAACGCGTCGGCCTTGCGGAGCACGCCGCCGCCAAGCCCCGGCGGTTGTCCGGCGGGCAGGCCCAGCGCGTCGCCCTGGCCCGGGCGCTGGCCGTACGGCCGCGCCTGCTGCTGCTCGACGAACCCCTGGCCGCGCTCGACGCGCACACCCGGCTGGAGATCCGCTCGCGGCTGCGCCGGCACCTGGCCGACTTCGACGGCGCGACCGTCCTGGTGACGCACGACCCCCTGGACGCGATGGTGCTCGGCGACCGGCTGATCGTCATCGAGGACGGCGCGATCGTCCAGGAGGGCGCGCCGGCCGAGGTGGCCCGCCGTCCGCGCACCGACTATGTCGCCCGTCTGGTCGGCCTCAACCTGTACCGCGGGGTCGCCGAGGGTTCCCGGGTCAAGGTGGGCGAGCTGCTGATCAGCACCGCCGGCCACCTGGAGGGACCGGCGTTCGTCGCGTTCGCGCCCGCGGCCGTGGCCCTGTACCGCTCGCGGCCGGACGGCAGCCCGCGCAACGTGTGGCAGGCCCGCGTCGAGGGCGTCGAACGCCACGGCGACAACGTCCGCGTCCACCTCGACGGCCCCCTCGCCGCCTTCGCCGACATCACCCCCGCCGCCGTGGCCGACCTCGACCTGACGCCCGGCCAGGAGGTGTGGGCGTCGGTGAAGGCCACCGAGACCCACACCTACCCGGCGTGAGGGGCATCTCCTGTCGAGAAGGGCGTCACCCGCAGCGGTAGAGGATGGGCTGTGCGGAGAAGGGGCCGGGCGCGGGGTTCGCCGGGGCGGCGGCGCCGCCGTACTCGGCGGGGGGCACGGGGGTGCAGTTCCGGCCGATCCATTGGGTCCGTCCGGTCGAAGCGCCCATGCGTGGTGGCCAGGCGTCACCGGCGGAGAGGGCGAGCACGTAGCGCAGTTCGCCCGAGCGCAGCCATCGATCCAGGTGGGCGAGGGACGGCGCGGGGTCGCCGCCCATGAAGCCGCCCATGCCGATCACGGTCTCGCGGGTGTTCATGATGTACGGCGCGGCCATGATCGCCCCGCCTTCGATGGCGAGCTTGATCCGCGCCCCGCCCGAATGGCGCACGGCGTAGTCCAGGACGCGGCGCTGCTCAGGACCCAGCTCGCCGCCACCGAAAGGACCGGGAAGACCGCCCCGCCGGGCCACGGGCCCGTTGGGCGTGGCAGGGCTCGGCGGATCGGGCGGCGGCGTGCGGCCGGGCGCGGGGGTCTGGACGGGGCCTGATGGATCGGAAGGCGGCGGGAAGCCGGGCATGAAGGCCTGGGCCGGGCCCGCGGCCGGGATCACGGCGCTGACGGGCGGGCCGAAGGCGGTCGCGACCGACCACACCGCGGGGGCGGCCAGCATCGGGACCAGCGCCGCCGTGAGCACGACCCGCCGGTCGCGGGCGGCGAGGAGGACGGCGATGCCGGCGACGGCCGCGGCCGGGATGGCGATCCGCAGCCATCCGTGCCAGCCCGGCTCGCGGGACAGCAGCACCCAGGCCCAGGCGGTGGTCAGCGCGACCGCGCCCGGGAGCACGAGCCGTCGCGTCAGGCCGCCGCCTCGGCGCCGTTCCGTACGGCCGCCGCTACGGCCCCCTTCTGTCAGGCCGCTGGTTCGATGCCGTTCCGCCGGACCCCCGCTTCGGTGCCATCGTGCCGCCGCCGCGACTCCCGCGCCGGTCAGGGCCGCGATCGGCGGAACCAGCATGATGGTGTAATACGGGTGGAAGATCCCCTGGGCGAGGCTGAAGACCAGGCCGTTCGTCAGCAGCCAGCCGCCCCAGAGGATCCACCCGGCCCGCCGGGCGCGCCTGCCCTGCTCTGTCGCACCGGCTTCCCGGACGCCCGCGCCGGCTTCCCGTACGCTGCTCCGCTCCGCGACACCGGCCGCCTGGACGGTGAGCTCCGCCGCCGCGTCGGCCGGGTGTTCCCTGGTCCCCTCCGCCGCGCCGCTTCCCGGGATGGGCTCCGGCGTTCGCCGCGACCGGGACCGTATCGCGGCCACCAGAGCGCCGCCGAGGACGGCCAGGGCGAGAGGGAGCAGCCAGGTCGCCTGGCCGCCGACCGCAGGGCCGAACATGCGCGTGATCCCCGGCGGGTCCCCGAACCCCGCCGCGCCTCCTGGCCCCGGGAAGGGGAACCGGCCCCCGGGCCCGTCGCCCGGCCTGTCCGGTCCCCCGAGCCCTCCAGGGCCACCGGAACCACCGAGATCGCCGGGACCGCCGGTGGGCCAGGCCGGTGGCCGGCCGCCGGGGGGTGAACCCTGCGGGACGCCTCCTGACGGCGGAGCCTGGGGGAAGCCGCCCCGTGGGGGACCCTGGGGGAAACCTCCGGAGCCGCCGAGGACGCGGCCGAGGCCGTTGTAGCCGATCACCAGGTCGCGGGCGGTGCCGTCCGCGCTGCCGCCGATGTACGGGCGCTCGCCGGGCCACAGGTCGGCGGCGGCGACCCACCACAGCGAGCCGGCCGCCAGGACGACGGCGGCCATGGCGAGGTCCAGGGGCCACCGCCGGGGCCGGGTCGCCACCAGGTAGGCGAGCAGGAAGGCGGGCAGGCCGACCCAGGCGGCCAGCATCTTGGTGATGAACCCGCAGCCGATGAGCAAGGCGGCGAGCAGCAGCCAGCCGGTGGCGGCGCGCCGGGACGTCATCGGCGCGACGGACCTGGTGAGCGCGTAGGCGGCGGCGACCATGAGCAGGACGAGCAGGGTGTCGGGAAGGTTGTCCCTGTTGATGACGACGGTGACCGGTGTGAGGGCCAGGACGAGGCTCGCGACGAGGGCGGCGGTCTCCCCGGCCCACCTGCGTACGGTCCGGTGGAGCAGGACCACCGTGGCGACGCCCTCGACCGCCTGCGGGAGCAGCAGCGCCCAGCCGTGGTAGCCGAAGATCCACGTCGAGATCACCTGCGGCCACAGCGCCATGGGGGGCTTGTCGACGGTGACGACCCCGGCGGGGTCGAACGAGCCGAACAGGAAGTTCGTGAAGCTCTCCGACATGGATCTGACGGCGGCGCTGTAGTACGCGTTGCCCCAGCCCCACGGCGCCCAGGCGTACAGCACGGCGGCGAGCAGGCAGACCGCCGCCAGGGCGACGGCGGGTGCGCGCGGACGGTCGCGGGCGGCCGGCTCGCCGGTGGGGATGGCGGGGGATTGGACGGTCACCATTGGAGGATCCTTACTTTCCGGCCGGATGGAGCATCCAGCGGCGCAGCACCAGGAAGCGGCCCACGGTGCCCAGGGCGCAGGCGCCGACCAGGACCGCGAGCTCCAGCCCGGAAGGAGGGTCCGGGACCACGGCGTGCAGTGTCAGCAGGGCGCCCGAGGTGAGGGCGTAGTACAGACCGAAGGCGGCCATGGCGAGCACGTGGATGCGCAGCGGCGAGCGCGGCGCCCGACCGTTCGGGGCGGGGAACGTGAGACGCCGGTTGGCCTCGGTGTTGAGCACCGTCGCGATCGACAGCGCGATCAGGTTCGCGGGGAGCACGGGCACCGCGAGCCGCAGCGCCGCGTACAGGCCGAGGTGGGCGACCGTGGACAGGGCGCCGACCACCGCGAACGAGGCGACATGCCAGCGCAGCGCGCCGTCCGCCGCCAGCACGGCGTCGGGATGCGCCGGCCGCAGCGCCGGCCTGCGGGGCAGGCCGGGGACCCGCGCGCGTCCCGTGACCTTGGCCCGGGCCACCCTGACCAGGCCGCGCAGATCGTCGAGCACGGTGCGGACCAGGTGGACCCGGCTGTCCACGTCCTCCACCCAGTCCACGGGGACCTCGTGGACGCGCAGGCCGTTGTACGCGGCCAGGAGCAGCAGCTCGGTGTCGAAGAACCAGGCGTCGTCCTCGACCCGCGCCAGGAGCGGCCGGATCACGTCGGTCCGCGCGGCCTTGAACCCGCACTGCGCGTCGCTGAACCGCACGCCGTGCGTGAGCCGGATCAGCGCGTTGTAGCAACGGGAGATCAGTTCCCTGCGCGGCCCGCGGACGACCCGCGCCCCGGGGGCCAGGCGCGAGCCCACGGAGATGTCGGAATGGCCGTTGACCAGCGGCACCACGAGGGGTAGCAGCGCGTCGAGCCCGGTGGACAGGTCCACGTCCATGTACACCACGACGTCGGCCGCGCTGCGCGTCCAGGCGGTGCGCAGGGCCAGGCCCCGGCCCTTGCGCGGGAGGCTCAGCAGCCGCACGCCGGGCAGCCGCGCGGCGAGGCCGGCGGCGATGTCCGGCGTCCCGTCGGTGCTCGCGTTGTCGACGATGGTGATGCTCCAGGCGAAGGGGAAGGCCCGGGCCAGGTGGTCGCGGAGCACGTCCACGCAGCCGGCGAGCGCCCGCTCCTCGTTGTGGACGGGGACCACGATCTCCACCGTCGCGGTCCGGCCCGGAGGCGCGGACGAGCCGGAGCCCCAGGCCGCCTGGCCCGCACTCGGATGATTCGTCACGGTGTCCGGTATGACGGGGGAATGTGAGAGCCCGCTGGGAGCGCACGGCGGCGGCCCCCGTGCCGTCACACCGGCACGGGCGTGACCTGCGTGTTCGCCTTCATACGCCGCATACCCTGACAAAAAGGTATGCCGTTCCCTTCTTGTGAACAGTCAGGGAATACCCGTACAACGGCGGCCATGACCACGGACGAACGCGCACGGGTCCTGGTGGTGGACGACGAGCCGAACATCCGGGAACTGCTCTCCACCGCGCTGCGGATGAGCGGGTTCACCGTGTTCCTGGCCGCGGGCGGCGGCCAGGCCCTCGCGCGGGCCGAGCGGGACCGGCCCGACATCGTGCTCCTCGACGTGATGCTGCCCGACCTCAACGGCTTCACCGTGGCCCGCAGGCTCCGCCACCGGGACGGCAACCTGCCGGTGCTGTTCCTCACCGCCCGCGACGCCCACGCCGACCGCATCGCCGGTCTGACGGCGGGCGGCGACGACTACGTCACCAAGCCCTTCGACCTGGACGAGGTCGTGCTGCGGCTGCGCGCCGTCCTGCGGCGCAGCCGCCCGCGGCCCGCGCCGAGCGTGCTGCGCTGCGCCGACCTGGAGGTGGACGCCGAGACCCGCGCCGTACGCCGCGGCGACCGCGCGATCCACCTGTCGCCGACCGAGTTCAACCTGCTCCGGTACCTGCTGGCCAACACCGGGCGCGTGGTCGGCAAGACACAGATCCTCGACCAGGTGTGGGGCGACGACTTCGGCGGCGACGCGAGGATCGTGGAGTCGTACATGAGCTACCTGCGCCGGAAGATCGACGCCACGGCGCCGCCGCTGCTCCACACCCTGCGCGGCGTCGGCTACTGCCTCCGCCCCCCGATCGACCAGCAGGAACGGGAGACGCGCTGACCCGAAGGCCGGGCGCGCCGGCGGCCTCCGGGTCAGGCAAGGACACATGTCTCCACGCCTCTCGGCTCACCTCCCGCTGATCGCCTTGTCGGCCGCGAGTGCTTCCGTCCTGGTCTTCAGCGTGGCCCGCAGGGCGGCGGCCTCGGCGTCGGCCTTGGCCGCGTCCGCGCGGTCGTTGAGCTTGTACGAGCGCACCAGGCCGTCGAGCAGCTTCGCCGCCGTGCCGCCGGCCAGGATCCGCTGGTAAAGGTCGCGGTACTGCTCCTGGTAGAGCGCCTTGAAGGCGGGCGTCTTGAGGAACCTCTCCTTGAGCGCATGGCCCATACGCGGACCACCGGCCCCACCGGGACCGGCGGCCCCGCCCGGACCGCCTTGGCCGCTTGGGCCGCCGGGCGGCATGGCCTGCTGCCCGGGTCCCTGGGGCCGTCCCTGGGGCTGCGCTCCCTGCTGCTGTGCTCCCTGGGGCCGTTGAGGCCCGCCCCGGCCGAAGGCCATGCCGATCGTGTCGTTCACGCCGGCCTTGGCGTCGCCGTTGAACGCGAAGTTGAGGTCCCAGGTGACGACCGTGAACTTCTTGCTGCCCAGGTCGTACCACAAGTAGTAGTTGCGCCCCGGCCCGCTCATGTCGTCGAAGTTGATGAGAAGGTTCTGCAGGGCGAGGTAGCGGGCGAACGACCGCACCTCCACGCGGTCGGCGAGTCCCGCGGCGAACTCCGCGTCGGAGGACTTCTCCACCCACCGGACCAGGTCGATGACGGGTTGCAGGTCCCTCCCGCCGATCTTGTTGACCTGCTTGAAATCGGTGGTGTACGAGGTCTGGTCCTCCCCCTTGTAGGTGAAGGTGCTGCTGGCCAGCGACTTGTACAGGACGCCGTCGCCGAGCTCCTCGGCGTAGCCCTCGTCGAGGTACTCCACCAGCAGGCGCGGCGCCGAGGCGCGGCCGTTGACCGTGAAGGAGCCGTAGGCGGCCCGTTGCGTGGGCTCGCCGGCCGCCCCGACGACCGCGATGGCGAGGGCCTCGTTCAGCAGGGTGGTGGACCCCATGGCCGCCGGCCGCACCGCGAGCTGGGTGCGGCCCTGGTAGCGCCGGCCCTCGACGAACTCGTCGAAGCTGATCAGCCAGGGCAGCTTCTCCGGCTCCTCGGCCTTCATCGCGGCACCGGGCATCCCGCCGGGGGGCCGTCCACCGGCTCCCTCCTGCCGGCCCTGCCCCTGTCCTGGCGGCTGGGGCATCCCCGCGGGCGGCCGGAACCCTCCGGGAGGACCTCCGCCGGGGAACGCGCCGGACGACCGGGTCTTGCCCTTCCAGGTCAGGCCCATCAGGGTGGAGTTGCCCTTGAGCCGGACGCCGACGCCGCGCACGGTGGTGCCGTCGATCGTCAGGTCGGCTTCGAGGTACTTCTTGTCACCGTCCTTGAAGTACTCGGTGAGCATGTCCTGGTACGCCTCGTCCCGGAAGGTGATCTTCACGTCGTGCGGGACCGAGGCGTCGAACAGGTCCTTGGTCCCGGTCAGGTCCTGGGTGACGACGCGGGCCGAGGTGGATCCGGTGGTGATGACGTACGGACGGATCATGTCGCCGCCGAAGACGCCCACGCAGACGGCGAGGAACGCCGCGCAGGCCGCGACGAGCCTCCAGTTCTGCCGGAGCCGGACCGGGATCCGCTGCCTGAAGCGCGCCATGGCCGCCTACAGGTCCGTCTGGTCGTATCCGGTGAGGACGGTGACCGCCTGCCCGTGGTTGCGCTCGCCCAGGGCGCTGATCACGTCGGCCGGCTCCTTCCCCTTCTTGATCTTGACGGTGTACATCAGCTCGATCAGCGCGCCCCCTCGGATGGACTCCATGCTGACCAGCTCGAACTCGTCGGTGTGCCGGACGAGCACGTCCTGGATCGCCTCGGTGTAGTCGCCGTCCGGCGGGACCTGCACCTTGACCACCTGGCGCCGCACGTTCAGGGCGAACCAGTCGAACCTGTGCATGACCAGGATGATCAGCGAGATGGCCACCGCGGCCACGACCGCGAGCACGTAGAAGCGGGTGCCGACGGCCATGCCGACGCCCATGACCAGGAAGATGAAGCCGACGTCGCGCGTCTCCTTGATGGCGTTGCGGAAGCGGACCACCGACAGGGCGCCGACCAGGGCGAAGGCGCGGGCGATGTTCGAGCCGACCACCAGCATGATCAGCGCGATGAGCATGCCGAGGATGACGAGCGTCTGCACGTACGACTGGCTGTAGGACACGTTGCGGTGCGTGGCCCGGTAGACCCAGCCGATCACCACGCTGAGGACGAAGGACAGCGACATGGCGATGGCGATGTCCGCCACGCTGAAGGTGCCGGAAAGGTCCTGGAAGGAGAAGTCCATAAGGGTCAGACCTCCGAAGGGACGATCGGCCGCACGGGCGGGTGGCCGCTGACGTCATGGTCGTCGTGGTTCTCGGGCGCCTCATGGGGGTCGAGGTCGCCGCCGGGGACGTGGAAGACGGAGCGCGGGGCCAGCCCGTAGGCCTCGACGCTCTGGCAGTACTTGGACACGCGCATCACTTCGAGCTCGCGCGCGGCGGTCAGGTCGGTGAGCCAGTACGGGACGCGCTCGTTGGCCTTCACCTCGATGATCGTCTTGCCCGGCGGGACGATGAACCGGTTCTCGACGTCGGCGCCCAGGTGGAAGTCCCTGTCGCGGCCCCGTACGCGCCGGTCGAAGGTGACCCGCAGCCCGAGGTCGGCGTCCGTGCCCATGAAAGCGTGGCGCTGGTACCCGGTCATGGTCGTGGCCCGTAGATCGAGCCGGCAGACCAGGTCCAGGACCTCTTCGAGGAAGGCCCGCTGCGCCGGGTCGTGATCCACCATCACGCGCTCGTCGCACAGGCGCAGCGCGTCGCGGTACGGCAGGCGCACCCGGCGCTTCTGCGTGACGCGGTTGACGCGCTGCTTGATCTCCACGAAGACGGGCGTGCCGGCGTCCACCACGGAGCGGTCGCCGTAGTGCCGGACGCGCAGCTTCCTGCGGAACTTCAGACCTTCGATCTTCTCCCAGTAGAACCGCAGGTTCCGGGTGTCGTAGTAGACGCTCCAGACGCCGTACCCGCGGTCGCCGCTGTGGCCGTCGCGCACGAGCCGCCCCTCGATGTCGCGCATGAGCTCCGTGGCCCTGGCGTTGTCGGCGACGTACTTGATCTCGAAGCGGTTGAAGGCGTGCAGCGTGCTGGGCGCCCGCAGCCGGTGCCCCGCGTCGCCGTTCGCCTCGGCCGACGACGGCCGTTCGGCACCGTCCTGACCTGCGCGGATTTCCCTCTTACGGAATCTGAGCATGTCCCTCCTCCCGCGTCAGGGCATATCCGACAGGAGAAAGCTGGGAACAATGTGTGAACGAAAACGAACAGAAGATGAACGACAAATCGCTCAGTCGAGACAAAACGGGCGCGCGAGCGGGAGCAAAACGAGGAAAGCCGTGCCCTTGCCGGGAGCGCTCACGACCTCGATCCGGCCGCCGTGCGCCTGGACGAGCGCCGCGGCGATGGCCAGCCCCAGGCCCGTGCCCCCGTGGCCGCGGGAACGGCCGGGATCGGCCCGGTAGAAGCGGTCGAACACCTGCGGGAGGTGCCCGGCCTCGATGCCCTGCCCGTCGTCGCGCACCTCGATCAGCGCCGCCTCGGCGCCGGGATCGGGCCCCGTGCCGATATGGACGACGTCCGCCCCGGGGATCCCGGCCGCGGCACGCCTGCCCACCTCGACCCGCACCGGCGTCCCCGCGGCCGTGTGCCGCAGGGCGTTGCCGACCAGGTTGGCGATGACCTGGTGCAGCCGGTGCTCGTCGCCGAGCACGCACACCGGCTCCGCGGACACGACGAGGTGCACCGACCGATCCCGGTCCGTGGCCCGGGCGGCGTGCACGACGTCGCCCGCCAGCACGCGCAGGTCGACCTCGCTCCGCTCCAGGGTGGGCTCCTGGTCGAGGCGGGCGAGCAGCAGCATGTCCTCCACCAGCACGCCCATGCGCTCGGCCTCGCTCTCGATGCGCCTGAGCATGCGCTCGGCGGCCGGGTCCCGCGCGGCCTGGCCGTGCCGGTAGAGCTGGGCGAAGCCGCGGATGGACGTCAACGGCGTGCGCAGTTCGTGCGAGGCGTCGGCGACGAACCGCCGCAGCCGCCGCTCGGAACGCTCGCGCTCGCGCAGCGCGCGGGCCAGGCGCTCCAGCATCGTGTTCAGCGCCCGGCCGAGCCGCCCGGTCTCGGTCCGCGGATCGTCGTCCTCGACGCGGCGGTCGATGGCGCCGCCGGCGATCACGCAGGCCGTGGCCTCCATCCGGGTCAGCGGGCGCAGGCCGACCCGTACCAGCACCAGGGCGACGCCGCCCAGCAGCACCAGGACCAGCAGGCCCGCGGCCACCTCGATGACCAGCATCTGCCGTACGGTCTCCCGGTTGGACTCCAGCGACATCGACACCGCGGCGCGCCCGCCCTCCGGCAGGGCCACCACCCGCACCCGCCACTCCGGGGCGTTCTCGCCCCTGCCCGGAAGGGTCACCGGCCCGGCCGGCGGCACGGCGATCATCCGGGCGGGCACGACCGGCCCGTCGCCCACCTCGGCGGGCATCTCCCGCAGTAACGCCCCGGTGGGACCGTAGAGGGAGAGCCTGAACTGCGTCGGCAACTCCGGGTCCCGCCCCTCGGCGGGAGGCGGCGGCGGTGGCGGGGGGTGGTCCATGGTCGCCGCGATCTCGGTGAGCTGGACGTCCACCCGCGACAGCAACGACCGGTCCAGCAGCAGCACACCCGCCACGGCGAAGGCCGCCAGGCCCGCCGCGCACAAGCCGACCAGGGCCATCAGCAGACGGTGCCGGAGCGGCCAGGCGCGCCGCGCCGTGAGCCTCACGGGCCGGCCTGCAACCGGTAGCCCACCCCGCGCAGGGTGTGGATGAGCGGGGGCCCGCTGCCGTCGATCTTGCGGCGCAGGTAGCTGATGTAGGACTCCACGATCCTGCTGTCGCCGTCGAAGTCGTAGTCCCACACCCGGTCGAGGATCTGCGTCCTGCTCACCACCTGCCCGGCGTTGATCATCAGATAGCGCAGCAGGCTGAACTCCGTCGGCGACAGATGGATCAGCCGGCCCGCCCGCCGCACCGTATGGGCCTCCTCGTCCAGTTCGAGGTCCGCGCAGCGCAGCACGCCGTCGCCCGCCTGCTCCCCGGGCGGGCGGATCCTGCGCAGGATCGCCCGGATCCGCAGGAGCACCTCGTCCAGGCTGAACGGCTTGGTGACGTAGTCGTCCCCACCCGCCGTCAGCCCGGCTATCCGGTCGGCCACCGCGTCCTTGGCGGTCAGGAAGAGCATCAACGGCCCGTCGTCCCCGCGCAGCCGCCGGGCGACCGTGAACCCGTCGAGGTCGGGCAGCATCACGTCGAGCACCACGAGATCGGGCCGCTCGCGCGCCACGGCCTCCAGCGCCAGCGTGCCGTTCGCCGCCGTCCGCACCTCGAAGCCGTTGAGTTCCAGCGCCTCGGACAGCAGATCGCGGATGCTCGGCTCGTCGTCGACGACCAGCACCTTCGCGGGCCCCATCCGGTACATGGGCCCTTTCTACGGGGGTTAGATGAAAATCCGCTGAGTGTCCCGCCGGATCCCGAGCCGCTCACCTCGCCGGACGCGGAGTTATCCACAGTTTCCACAGAGTCGTACACAGGTTCGAATGGACACCCGGCGTCTCACCCATCGGACGCGCCGGATGGTGCCGGAATCGGGCAGGCCACCCGAGAAAGCCCAGGTAGACGGGTCGCCGGGACGAGGCGGCCGGGTGAAAACCGGGTGAAACTTCACGGCATTTGCCGCAATGTTAGGTGAGGCCGACGAGTTTTGTCGGTGGCGTCGGTCAGTCTGTGCATGTGACCACGACCGCTTGTGAGACCGAGGGCTGCGACGCCAGCCATGACCACGTTATGTCCGACGATCTTGATCGAGGTACCGTGCCAAGCCCCAAGCTCGACGCGCCTGCCAGATCCGCGCCCGCCGCCTCCGGTCGCACTCCCCCGGTGATCCGGCTGCTGGTGCTCGCCACATTCGTGGTCATCCTCAATGAGACCATCATGATCAACGCGATCCCGCCGTTGATGACCGCGCTGCACATCACCGAGCAGACCGCGCAGTGGCTTTCGACCGCCTTCATGCTGACCATGGCCGCGGTCATTCCGATCACCGGGTGGTTCCTGCAGCGGGTCTCCACCCGCCAGGCGTACACCGTCGCGATGGGGTTGTTCCTGCTCGGCACGGCGTTGGCCGCCATCGCGCCGACGTTCACGGTGCTGCTGGGCGCCCGGATCATCCAGGCGTCCGGGACGGCCGTGATGATGCCGCTGTTGATGACCACGCTGATGCAGGTCGTGCCCGAGTCGGACCGTGGCCGGGTGATGGGCAACGTCACGCTGGCGATCTCGGTGGCGCCGGCGATGGGCCCGGCGATCTCCGGGGTGATCCTGCAGTTCGGGTCCTGGCGCCTGCTGTTCGCCGTGGTGCTCCCCATCGCCGCCGTGATCACCTGGAGCGGCCTGCGGCAGCTCAAGAACGTCGGCGAGCCGCGGTCCAGCACGATCGACTGGTTCAGCGTGGTGACCGCCGCGGCCGGCTTCGGCGGCCTCATCTACGGGCTCAGCCGTTTCGAGAGCGGTGACGTCCGCGTGGCGGGCGGCATCGCGGGGGCCGGCCTGCTCCTCGTCGCGATCTTCGTCCTCCGCCAGCTGTCGTTGCAGAAGCGCGACGCGCCGCTGATGGACCTGCGCGCCTTCCGCCACCGCACCTACACGGTCGCGCTGATCATGATGGCGGTCGCCTTCATGGCGATGCTCGGCTCGATGATCCTGCTGCCGCTGTACCTGCAGAACATCCGCGGGCTCAGCGCCCTGCAGACCGGGCTGCTCGTGATGCCGGGCGGTCTCGCGATGGGCCTGCTCGGCCCGGTCGTCGGCCGCCTCTTCGACCGGTTCGGCGGCCGGGTCCTGGTCGTCCCCGGCTCGATCGGCATCACGCTCGCGCTCATCGGCTTCACCCAGGTGACGTTGACCATGCCGTACTGGCAGCTCCTCGGTCTGCACGCGCTGCTGATGGTGAGCCTGGCCGCGACGTTCACCCCGGTGTTCACCCTCGGTCTCGGAGCGCTCCCCCCGCGGCTCTACTCGCACGGCAGCTCGATCCTGAGCACGCTGCAGCAGGTCGCCGCGGCCTTCGGCACCGCGCTCGCCATCACGGTCATGAGCGCGCGGGCCGACGCGCTGAAGTCCGCCGGGGTCGGCGAGACGCTCGCCAACCTGCACGGCATGCGGCTGGCCTTCATCATCGGCGCGGCGCTGTCCGCGGCCGTGGTCATCACCGCCCTCCTCCTCCCCGCCCGGGCGCAGAAGTCCGACGAACACGCGGAAAGCGTGCCGATTCATTAGGTGTGACGGCGGCGACCCGGACACCGCCCGCCCGCCCGCCTGGCGGCGCGGCGGGCGCCTACGGCTGGAGCTCCTCCGTCCACGGGCGGAGCTTCTCCGGGTTGCGTACCGCCCAGATGTGCTTGACGCGGTCGCCCACGACGTCGAACGCCATCACCCCCGTGACGACGCCGTCATGCTGGACCACCAGCCCGGGCCTGCCGTTGACCGTGCGCTCCAGGAACGTCAGGCCGGACGCCCTGCCGACGAGGTCGACGGCGTAGCGCGCGATCCGCTCGCCGCCCTCGATCGGGTCGAGCACGGCGCTGACCCGGCCGCCGCCGTCGCCGACGAGCGTGGCGCCGGGGTCGAGCAGGCCGATGAGGGCGTCGATGTCCTTGGCCTCCCATGCCTGCTTGAAGTCCCTGACGACGCCGGCGTGCCGGGCCGCCGGAGCCGCGGACGCCCGCGAGGCGCGGACGCGGCGGCGGGCCGAGGACGCGAGCTGGCGGCATGCCGCCGGCGTACGGCCGACGATCTCCGCCACCTCGGCGAACGAGTGGCAGAAGACGTCGTGCAGGATGAACGCGACCCGCTCGGCCGGGGTCATCGATTCGAGCACGACGAGGAAGGCCATGTTGACCGACTCGTCGAGCGTGACGCGGTCGGCGGGATCGGCCGGGTCGGCCGCGGTGGCGCGTGACGACCCGTTGACCCACTCGGTGCGGTCGGGCAGCGGCTCGGGGATCCATTCGCCCACATAGCGCTCCCGCCGCACCCGCGCCGAGGCGAGCAGGTCCAGGCAGATGCGGCCGGCGACCTTCGTCAGCCAGGCGCCGGGCACTCGCACGGCCTCCTGCCGCCGCGGGGACATGGCGTACCAGCGGGCGTAGGTCTCCTGGACGACGTCCTCGGCGTCCGCCAGCGACCCGAGGAGCCGGTACGCGAGGTCGGTCAGGTGACGCCGCTCGCTCATGATCGCGGTCAGGCCCGGATCGAGCCGGCCGCGTCCTGGCTCTGCTGGGATGGTCATGGTGTCGCCGGCCCCCTCGGTCTCGTCCGCTCTCTCATCACTTCCGACGAGACGATCTCCCGAATTGTGAGGCCGGCGCCGCACCTCACATTCCCGGCCGCTGTGTCGTCGGACTACTGAGGCACCGACCTGAGGCACCGGCCTGACCGGCGGGACGCCTCGGACCACGCTCAGATACCTAAGGGAGATTTCGCCATGTCCACTTCTTCCACGACGACCACGCGGGACGACGTCCGGTCTCGGCTGCCCGACCCGCTCCAGTTCTTCCCCGAGATCGCGACGATGGCCGGCACCATGAGCAAGGCCGTCGGCAACGGTTCGATCCCGCGGAGCACCGTCCAGCTCGTGCAGTACCGGGCGGGGCAGATCGTCGGCAGCTCCTACCACACGGTCCGGCAGGTCGCCGACCTGCGCGAGTCCGGGGAGGCGGAGGAGCGCATCAGCGCCGTGGTGTCCTGGCGGGACGCCCCCTACTTCACCGACGCCGAGCGGGTCGCGCTCGAACTCGTGGAGGCCGTCCTCACCCACAACCCGTCCGGGGCCCGCGTCCCCGACGAGCTGTACGCCAGGGTGTCCGCCCACTACGACGACAAGGCGCTCTGGACGCTCGTCCTGGCCATCAGCCAGATGTTCTTCTTCATCCCCGTCGCCCTCATCGCCAGGCCGATCCCGGGCAAGCCCTTCGGCGAGAACTACAACAAGTAACCCCCGGGGACCCAGGGTGAGGCCGCACGACCGCGCCTCACCCTGGGCACGGCCGGGCCGGACGGGGGCGCCGGCCCGGCGCCGGCCGGGCAAGGGTCGGCACGCTCACCGGGCCGCGCGCGTCGAACACGCGCTCGACCTGCGCCTTTGCTCGGTGCGGTGGTCAGGGCCCGAGTAGGAAACATCCCGGTAACGGAGCTCACGAACCTCTTGACCTGCTCGTGCACGCTTCTTATTGTTCCCTCTACATTCTATAGAATCCAGAATATGGAGGAACCGGATGAGCGCAGCGGCGCGGGCAGCGGTCGTCGTGGACGCCGCGGGTGCGGTGGAGATCCGGTCCTATGACGTGCCCGAGCCCGGCCCCGGGGAGTTCGTGCTGAAGCTGGAGCTGTGCGGGGTCTGCGGCACCGACGCGCACATCTACCAGGGGCGTCTGGCCTCCATCACCTTTCCCGCGCTGCTCGGACACGAGATCGTCGGCACGCTGGCCGCGCTCGGCGAGGGAGTCACCGCCGACCACGCGGGGCACCCGGTGGCCGTCGGCGACCGCGTCGGCGTCTTCCCCGCGCTGAGCTGCGGACGCTGCTACCAGTGCCAGGTGCGCCGCAGGCCCGGGAACTGCCCGCAGCGGCGCCCCTCCTACGGCTTCGCCTCGCCGGTGACCGACCCGCCGCACCTCACCGGCGGCTTCGCCGAGTACCTCTACGCCGCCAAGGCGGGCACCGTGTTCTACCGCACCGGCCTGCCCGCCGAGGTCGCCGTCCTGCAGGAGCCGATGTCGGTGGCGCTGCACGGCATCGAGCGCGGCGCGGTGGGCGTCGGCTCGACGGTGATCGTGCAGGGCGTGGGCGCGATCGGCCTGATGGCCGTGGTCGCGGCCCGCGCCGCGGGCGCGCACCGGATCGTCGCCGTCGGCGCCCCCGACGCGCGGCTGGAGCTGGCGGCGGCCCTCGGCGCCGACGCCACCGTGAGCATCCAGGAGCTGACCGACGTGGCCGGACGGCGCCGCGCCGTCTTCGACGCCCTCGGCGCGCCCGGGGCCGACTGCGTGATCGGCGCCAGCGGCTCCCCGCACGCCTTCATGGAGGCCATCGACCTGGTCGCCGACGGAGGCGTGCTCGCCGAGCTCGGCAACTTCACCGATCGGGGGACGGTGCCCTTCAACCCCTTCAGCGACCTGCTGAAGCGTGACATCACCATCGCCGGCGTGTACGGCGCGGGTCCCGACATGCTGCGCCGCTACCACCACGCGCTGCGGATCCTGGAGCGCGGCGGCTGGCCCTACGACCGTGTGGTCAGCCACCGGGTGCCCCTGGAGCGGGTGCGCGAGGGCCTCACCGCCCTCGGATCCGGCTCCCCCCTCGACGGCCGGGACATCGTCAAGCTCGCGATCGATCCCACCGCCTGACCCGCAATCCCCGAGGACGACACACCCCGAGACCCGGGGTCCCTGCGAAACCCCCCACGACCAACCCCTGAGATATCACCCCCCTTGAGAGGAGAACCTGCCATGCGCCGATTCCTCCGGCTTGGCGCGGTCGCCGCCGCGTTCGGCCTGACGCTGGCGGGCTGCGGCTCGTCGGCCACCGAGGCCCCCGCGGACGGCGGCGGCCTGGGCACGGCCGAGAAGCCCGTGTCGATCAGAGTCATCGCCAACGACGCCTTCGCCAAGCAGTGGCAAGACCAACTGGTCCCCGAGTTCAGCAAGAAATACCCGAACATCAAGGTCACCGTGGACGGCGTGCCGTACAACGACCAGCTCGCCAAGTCGATGCTGGAGCTGACCAGCCCGACGGCGACCTACGACGTGATCCTCGGTGACGACCCGTGGTTCCCGCAGCTGGCCAAGACCGGCGGCCTGGTGGACCTCAAGACCGACCTGTCGAAGTTCACCGACGCGAACTACGACTGGGGCGACTTCAACCCGTCGCCGCTGGCCGCCGGGGAGTGGCAGGGCCACCAGTACGGCGTGCCGGTCCGCTCCAACCTGCTGCTGATGTTCTACAACCGGTCGCTGTACAAGAAGGCCAAGGTCGCCGAGCCGTCCAAGGAGACGACCTGGGAGCAGTACTTCGCCGACGCCCCCAAGCTGGTGCAGGACACCGACGGCGACGGCAAGAAGGACGCGTGGGCGGTGGGCACCTACTTCACCAAGGACCCGCTGACGCCGACGATCTGGCAGACCGTGCTCAACTCCAACGGCGGCAAGCTGCTCGACGACAAGCTCAAGGTGAGCTTCGACGACGAGAACGGGGTCAAGGCGCTGCAGACGCACGTGGACCTGCTGAAGTACGCGCCGCCCGGGGCGAGCACCTACCAGTTCAACGAGCCGCTGGAGGCGTTCCGCCAGGGCAAGGTCGCCACGATGTTCATGTGGGGCAGCGTCTACAAGGGCACCGCGATCGACAAGGCGACGACCACCCTGTCGGAGGACCAGGTCGGCATCACCACGCTGCCCGCGGGCAGTGCGGGTCCCGGCGCGCACCGCGGCATCTGGTCGGCGGGCATCGCCAAGAAGTCGGCCCACCAGGCCGCCGCGTGGACGTTCCTGCAGTGGGTGACCTCCAAGGAGGGCGAGCAGTGGGTCGGCGCCAACCTCGGCACCTTCCCTGCGCGTAACTCCACGCTGCAGGGCACGCCGCCCGCTCCCTGGCTGAAGCCGGTCTACACCGCCATCACCGACGGCTACGCGGCCATCGCCCAGGGCCAGATGTGGCGGCCCAGGCTCCCCGAGTCGGACGCGGTGCAGCAGATCCTCGCGCTGCAGACCAGCCGGGCGATGTCCGGGCAGGCCACGGCCAAGGACGCGATCCATCAGGCGGCCGTCGACATCGCGGCCCTGCTGAAGTCCAAGGGCTACGCGCAGTGAGTGCGCTCCGCACCCGATCACCCCGGGCGGGGGCGGCCTCCGCCCCCGCCCGGGGGGCCGGTGGTTCCCCGCGCCCACGCCGCATCCGGCTGGGCGAGCCCGGGACGGCGTGGATCTTCATGGGTCCGGCGCTGGTGCTGCTGGCGGGCATGCTGCTCTACCCGATCATCTACACCGTCTGGGTGAGCCTGTCCGACTTCGACCTGGCCACCTTCCAGCCCAGCGGCTGGGTCGGGCTGCGGAACTACCAGGCCGTGCTGGCCGATCCCGGCTTCCTGCAGTCGCTCAAGGTGACCGGCGTCTACCTGGTGATCGCCCTGCCGCTGCAGATGGTCCTCGGCTTCGCGCTGGCCTTCCTGCTCAACGTGGAGTGGCGCGGACGCGGGCTGCTGCGGGCGCTGTTCCTCATCCCGATGGTGGTCGCGCCCGTCGTCGCGGGCGGCGTGTGGCGCATGCTGCTCGACCCGCTGTGGGGCGTGGTCAACTACGCGCTCGGCCTGGTCGGGGTGGGGCCGGTCGAGTGGATCGGCGACCCCACGCTCGCCATGGTCAGCCTCATCCTCATCGACACCTGGCGCTGGACGCCGTTCGTGGTGCTGATCGCCTCGGCGGGCATCCTGGCGCTGCCCACCGACGTCTACGAGGCGGCCCGCGCCGACGGCGCGGGCCGGTGGCGGATCCTGCGGCACATCACGATCCCGCTGCTGGTGCCCGTGGTCGCCGCGGCGTTCGTCGTCCGCTGGCTGGGCGCGGTCAAGATGTTCGACATCGCGCTGGCCGCGACCAAGGGCGGCCCCGGGCAGGCGACCGACGTGGTCAACCTCTATATCTACGAGAAGGGCTTCCGCGGCCTGGAGTTCGGCTCGGCGTCCTCGATGGCGACCGTCGTCCTGCTGATCACCATGATCATCACCTATTTCCTGTTCCGCCTCACCCGTCGTCTGGAGAACCGATGGTGAGCACCGGCCGCCTTGGCCGCGCCGCGGCGATCGGCGGCGCGATCCTGGCCACTCTCGTCTTCCTCTTCCCCGTGCTCTACATGCTGAGCATCTCGTTCAAGGTGCCGCGCGACATCTTCACGGTGCCGCCGCGCTGGTTCAGCGAACTGACCCTGGACAACTACACCAGCTACTTCAACCAGGCGCGGATCCTGCCGCGCATGCTGAACACCGTGATCGTGGCGGCCGGTTCGGCGATCATCTCGATGGTCGCGGGCGCGATGGCCGGGTACGCGCTGTCCCGGATGCGGATGCGCGGGGCGGGCGTCGTCGCCGGGCTCATCCTGGCCTCCCGGGCGGTGCCGCCGATCGCGCTGGTCGTCCCCATGTTCCTGGTGGCGCGCAGGCTCGGCCTGACCGACCAGTACATCACCGTGATCCTCGCCTACGTGACGTTCCTGGTGCCGTACGTGGTGTGGCTGATGCGCGCGTTCTTCCGGAGCCTGCCGCCCGAGCTGGAGGAGGCCGCCATGATCGACGGCTGCAACCGGTTCGGCGCGTTCTTCCGGATCATCGTGCCGTGCAGCCTGCCCGGCCTGGTGTCCACGTTGATCTACTGCATCATCCTGGCGTGGGAGGAGCTGCTGTTCGCGCTGATCCTCACCAACGACAAGGCCGTCACGATCCCGGTGGCCATCGCCGGCATCGCGGCCGACACCGAGCACGGCGGGCTGTGGGGCCCGCTGGCGGCGGTCGGCGTGCTGACCGTCCTGCCCGTGGTGATCTTCGCGCTCGCCGTGCAGAAATACCTCGTCAAGGGCCTCGCGGACGGAGCGACCAAGGGATGAGAATCCGAGATGTCCGGGCACGCCTCATCGAGCTGCCCTACCCCCGCCCGTTCGTCCCCTCGTGGGCTCCGGAGGGCGCCCACCGCTCCATGTCCGCCGTGATCGTCGAGGTCGAGACCGACGAGGGCGTCGTCGGCGTGGCCGGCGGCGACATGGGGCACTCGACCGGGCCGCTGCTGCTGGAGACCATCCGCGGGTGGATCAGGCCGAGGCTCGTGGGGATGGACCTGTTCGCCACCGGGCACATCGCCAACCACCTGCGCTACGTGGCCGAGTACGTCTTCCCCCGCCCGTGGGTGGTCGGCGTCGCGGTGTGGGACGCGGTCGGCAAGGCGTGCGGGCGTCCGCTGTACCAGTTGTGGGGCGGGCACTCGCGGAAGGTCCGCGCCTACGCCAGCTTCGGCGAGGTCCGCTCCCCCGGCCAGCGGGTCGAGGACGCGCTGCGCGTGGTCTCCGAGGGGTTCACCGGCCTGAAGCTGCGCGTGCACGCCGACACGGTCGCCGAGGACGTCGCCCAGGTGGCGGCGGTCCGCGAGGCCGTCGGCCCGGACGTCGCCATCATGGTGGACGCCAACCAGGCCGCGGCGCGCTGGCGCTACCGTCCCGACGGCACCCGCGTGCTGTGGGACTTCGACCGGGCGCTGACCACCGCCAAGGAGTTCGCCGGCCTCGGCGTGGCCTGGCTGGAGGAGCCGCTTCCCCGCCACGACTACCGCGCGCTGCGCGAGCTGACCGCGGCCTCGCCGGTCCCGATCGCGGGGGGCGAGCACAACCGGGGCATCGGCCAGCTCGTGCGGATGCTGGAGGACGACTGCTTCAGCATCTACCAGCCGGACGCCAACGAGAGCGAGGACATCTCGGCGCTGCGCGACTTCGGCGCCATGGCCGCGGCCAGGCATCGCAGGGTCATCCCGCACGCCTGGGCCACCGGGCTCGGGGTGGCGGGCAACCTGCAACTCTGCGCCGCGCTGCCCAACTGCGACTGGCTGGAGTACCCCTACGACCCGCCGGTGATCGTCCCCGAGGCCTTCCACGTCATGCTGGCCGAGCCGCTTCTTCCTGATTCCTCTGGGCTTGTCGCTGTTCCCGACCTCCCCGGTCTGGGTGTAGAGCTGGACCGCGCGGCGATCGAGCCGCTGACCGTCCAACAGGTCTGAAGGGTGTCCGCAGCGATGACAGAGACGTTCCCCGCGCAGGGCGTTGCCCAGCAGTTCCGCACCAAGGCGGAGCTGGCGGCCGAACACATCAAGCAGATGATCATGTCGGGCCAGGCGCCCCCCGGGACGAAGATCGTCACCAGGGTGGTCGCCCAGGCCGTCGGCATCAGCGACACCCCGGTGCGCGAGGCCATCAAGCAGCTGGTCTCCGAGGAGTGGCTGGTCGAGCGCCCGCACATCGGCGCGGTCGTCGCCGACTTCACCGTGCAGAACGTGCGCGAGCTGTACGGCATACGGGCCGCGCTGACCTCCCTGGCCCTGCAACTGCACCAGGCCCCGCTCAGCGGAGCCCGGCTGGCGGCGGTGGACGAGGTGCTGGCCGGCTCCACCGTGGCCATCGCCGCGGGCGACGTCGCCGCGTTCGCCGCGCTCAACCGGCGCTTCCACTCGTTGTTATGCGACACCGAGCAGTCCCGGCTCGTGCACCGGATGCTCGTGGGCCTGTGGTCGAAGACCGAGACGGCGCAGCGCGGTTTCCGGCTCGTGCCGTGGCGGCTGCCGCAGTCCCACGCCGAGCACGTCGCGATCAGGGACGCGCTGGCGGAGGGGGACATCGCCCGCGCGAGCGAGCTGCAGCACGCGCACGAGATGGCGGCGATGAACGCGTTGATCCAAGCGATGGACGGTGAACCATGAGGACAGGACGGGCCCTCGTCGGAGGGCAGTGGCGGGAGACGGCGGAACGCTTCGCGGTGACCGACCCCGCGACCGGCGAGACGGTCGCCGAGGTCGCCGAGTGCGGCGCGGACCTGGCCGTCGAGGCCGTCGACGCCGCGTCGGCGGCCCTGCCGGGCTGGCGGGCCATGCCGGCGCACGAACGGGCGGCGATCATGCGGCAGGCCGCCGCGCTGCTCGCCGCCCGCGCGCAGGAGATCGGCGCCATCATGACGGCCGAGCAGGGCAAACCACTGGCCGAGGCCGCGGGCGAGGTGGTCGCGGGAGCCGACCACCTCCTCTGGGCCGCGGAGGAGACCCGCCGCGTGTACGGCGAGACCATCCCGTCGACCGGCGCCGACACCCGCATGTGGCTGCTGCCCGAGCCGGTCGGCGTCGTCGCGGGCATCACCCCGTGGAACTTCCCGGTCTCGATGATCACCAGGAAGCTGGGCCCGGCGCTGGCCGCGGGCTGCACGGTGGTGCTCAAGCCGTCCGAGCTGACCCCCATGTCGGCGATCGCGGTCGCCGAGTGCCTGACCGAGGCGGGCTTCCCGCCGGGGGTCTTCAACCTGGTCACCACGACCAGGCCCGAGGAGTTCGCCGGGGCCGTCATGGCCGACTCCCGGGTGCGGAAGGTGTCCTTCACCGGCTCGACGGCGGTCGGCAGGGAGCTGATCCGGCGCAGCGCGGACGACGTCAAGCGGCTCAGCGTCGAGCTGGGCGGCCACGCCCCCGTGCTCGTCTTCCCCGACGCCGACGTGGCGGCCGCCGCGGCCGGCGTGGCCAGGAGCAAGTTCATGAACGCCGGCCAGGCGTGCACGTCACCCAACCGGATCTACGTGCACGAGTCCGTCGCGGCGGAGTTCGTGGACGAGCTGGTCAAGCTCGCCGAGGCGGTCGCCGTGGGCAACGGCGCCGAGCCCGGCGTCACGATGGGCCCGCTCATCGACGACCGCGCGGTGGCCAAGGTCGGGCGGCACGTCGAGGACGCCCTCGCCCGCGGCGCCCGCCTGGCGACGACCCGGCGGGAGGGGCCGGGCAGGTTCGTCCCGCCCATGGTGCTGACCGGCGTCACCGACGACATGCTCGTGTGCCGGGAGGAGACCTTCGGCCCCGTCGCGCCGGTCCTGACGTTCGGCGCGGACCCCGGGGACGAAGCCGGCGGCGAGGGCGTGCGGGACGCGGACGTCGCGGGCGCGCTGGCCAGGGCGAACGCCACGCCGTACGGCCTGGCCGCGTACGTGTGGACGCGCGACCTGGCCCGGACGATGCGGGTCTGCGAGGAGCTGCAGTTCGGCATCGTCTCGGTCAACGGGGCCCCGCTGGCCCCGCCCCAGGGACCGTTCGGCGGGATCAAGGGCAGCGGGTACGGCCGCGAGGGCGGCCACCACGGCGTGGAGGACTTCGTGGAGTACAAGTACGTGAGCGTGGGGCTGGGACGATGACCGGGCAGACGAACGGCGGCACGGGGGACGGCGCGCCCCGCGAGAACGCGCAGGCCAAGGACGGCTCGCGCCGGGTCGTGGAGCGCGAGATCACCAGCAGGGTGGACCTGTGCCGTCCCGACGGGCGGCTCAACCCCGCGGCGGTCGGCTGGAGCCGCACTCCCCTGCACCGGGCGAACATCCGCGGCTGGGGGCGCACGATGCGCTGGGAGTACTGGTGCCTGACCACCCCCGAGCACGTCTTCGCCTTCAGCGCCTCCAGCCTGGACTACCTGGCCAGCGAGTCCGCCTGGTACCTCGACAGGACCACCGGCAGGGACGTCTCCAGCCGCAGCCTCATCGTGCCGAGCCGGGGCACCTCCTTCTCCGAGCGCAGCGGCGAGGGCAGCGTCAGGATCGGCAAGGGCACGCTCAGGATCGCCGTGGACGAGACGGCCGACGGCACCCGGCTCAGGCTCAGGTCGCCGGAGTTCGAGGCCGACCTGCTGGTCCACCGGATCGAGGGCCGCGACAGCCTGGCGGTCGTCGTGCCCTGGTCGTCGCGGCGCTTCCAGTACACCGTCAAGGACCTCGGGCGGCCCGCGGAGGGCTCGCTGACCGTCAACGGGCGCCGCATCCGGCTGTCGGCCGACGACACCCTCGCCACCCTGGACCACGGGCGCGGGCGCTGGCCCGGCAAGGTCCTGTGGAACTGGGGCGCGGCGTCGGGACGCTCCGGCGGGCGCGAGGTCGGCGTCCAGATCGGCGGCAAGTGGACCGACGGCACCGGCAGCGTCGAGAACGGCCTGTTCCTCGACGGGCGGCTGCACAAGATCAGTGAAGAGCTGGTGTGGCGCTACGACACCTCCGACTGGATGGCGCCGTGGCGGATCACCGGCGAGCGGGTCGACCTGGAGTTCGTCCCCGAGCACGTCCGCTCGGCCGACGTCACCCGGCTCTACCTGCACAGCCGGGAGGACCAGGCCTTCGGCCACTACCGGGGCACCGTGGTCGCCGACGACGGCACCGTCGTCGAGATCGACGACCTGTTCGGCTGGGCCGAGGAAGTGTGCAGGCGCTGGTGAAGGAGGGACAGATGACATCCGTCCAGGGCACGGCCTGGAACGAACCCCTGGGCCCCGAGCCGTTCGCGGCGGGGCTGCCCTTCGGGGCGGGCTCCGTCCTCGACCCGCTGCGCCGTGACGACGACCTGGCCGAGCTGACCCGCGACCTGCTCGACGTCCTGGTGGTCGGCGGCGGCGCGACTGGCGCGGGCGCGGCGCTCGACGCCGCCTCGCGCGGCCTGACGACCGCGCTGCTCGAAGGCGGCGACCTGGCCTCCGGCACGTCGAGCAACTCCAGCCGCCTGCTGCACGGCGGCGTGCGCTACCTGGAGCAGCTCGAGTTCGGCCTGGTCCGCGAGGCGCTGCACGAGCGCGGCCTGCTGCAGGAGCTGGCGCCGCACCTGGTCCAGCGCATGTCGTTCCTGTACCCGCTCACCCACCGGGTGTGGGAGCGCGGGTACGTCGGCGCGGGGCTGACCCTCTACGACGCCCTCGCCGGGCTCGGCGACCGGCACGGCTTCCGCCGCCACCGCCACCTCACCCGCAAGGCCCTGCTCCGGCAGGCCCCGCAGTTGCGCGGGGACGCGGCGGTCGGCGCGCTGTCCTACGACGACGGGCACGTGGACGACGCCCGGCTGGTGCTGGCCCTGGCCCGTACCGCGGCGCGCGAGGGCGCGACCGTGCTGAGCCGGGTCCGCGTCACCGGGCTGGCCACCCGCCCGGGGCACACCGTGGCCACCTGCGTCGACACCCTCAGCGGCGAGCGGTTCACCGTCCGCGCCCGCCGGGTGGTGCTGGCCACCGGCCCCTGGTCGGGGCTCACGCAGAAGATGCTCGGCACCGGCCCGGTGCGCGTGCGCGCCTCCAAGGGCGTGCACCTGGTCCTGCCGCGCGAGCGGCTGCCGATGGACAGCGCCCTGATCGCGCGCACGCCCAGCTCGGTGCTGTTCATCATCCCCACCGGCGACGTGGTGCTGCTCGGCACGACGGACACGCCGTGGGACAACGGCCCGGGGCCCGTGCTGCCGACCGGGGCCGACGTGCGCTACCTGCTCGACCAGGCCAACCAGTGGCTGCGCGAGCCCCTGACGCCCGACGACGTGCTCGGCGTCTACGCGGGCCTGCGCCCCCTGGTCGACCAGCCCGACCGGGAGCGGACGCAGGCCATCAGCAGGGAGCACGTGGTGCGGGAGGTCGCGCCGGGCTGCGTGGTCGTGGCGGGCGGCAAGCTCACCACCTACCGGGTGATGGCCCGCGACGCGGTGGACGCCGCCGTCGCCGGGCTGCCCGCGGTCAGGCCGTCGGCGACCGAGCACCTGCCGCTGTCCGGCGCGAGCGGCTTCCACCAGGCGTGGGCCCGGCGCGATTCGGCCGCCGCCGCGGCGGGGCTGCCCGCGGCGACCGTCGAACGGCTGGCGCGCCGCTACGGCGCGGAGTACCCGCTGCTGCTGGCCATGGGACGCCGGGACCCCGCGCTGCTCGAACCCGTGCCGGGTGCGCCCTCGCTGCTGGCCGGCGAGGTCCTCTACGCCGCGCGGCACGAGGCCGCGATGACCGTGGACGACGTGCTGCGCCGCCGCACCAGGACCGGCCTCGAGACGGCCGACGGGGGCGCGGGCGCGGCGCCGCACGTGGCCGCCCTGCTGGCCACTGCCCTCGGCCGCGACGAGAGCTGGGCGGCCGAGCAGGCCGCGAGCTACACGCGGGCGGCCGAGGTGACCCGCGCGGCGCTGGACACCTCGGACGACACCGAGCTGGCCCCGCTGCTGGCCGACCTCGCCGGCCGCTGGAGCGGTGCCGCATGAGCGTGCTGGCCGTCGACGCCGGGACCACCGGCGTCACCGCGCTGGTGGTCTCCGAGCAGGGCCGGGTGGTCGCCAAGGGGCACCAGGAGTTCCCCCAGCACTTCCCCGCGCCCGGCCTCGTCGAGCACGACCCGGACGAGATCTGGACCGCCGTGCTGGGCGCCTGTTCCGCGGCGCTCGGCGCGGCGGAGCAGGCGGGCGCCACGCCGGTGTCGTGTCTCGGGCTGACCAACCAGCGCGAGACCGTCGTGCTGTGGGACCGCGTGACGATGCGCCCGGCGACGAGGGCGATCGTCTGGCAGGACCGCCGTTCGGCCGGGGAGTGCGACCGGCTGCGGGAGCACGAGCCCCGGATCCGCGCGCTGACCGGCCTGCCGCTGGACCCGTACTTCTCGGCCACCAAGCTGTCCTGGCTGCGCGCCAACGCCCCCGGGACGTGGGAGGGCGTGCGGGCGGGCCGTGTCGCGGCCGGCACCGTCGACTCCTACCTGCTGGCGAGGCTCACCGGCGGGCGGCTGCACGCGACCGACCCGTCGAACGCCTCACGGACGCTGCTGTTCGACCTGGCCGCCGCGCGGTGGTCGGCGGAGCTGACCGAGCTGTTCGGCGTGCCAGAGTCGGCGCTGCCGGAGATCGTCCCGTCGAGCGCGCCGGTCGGCCGCACGGCCCCCGAGCACTTCCTCGGCCTGGACGTGCCGATCTGCGGGATCGCCGGAGACCAGCAGGCCGCGCTGTTCGGGCACGCGGCCTTCACCCCGGGCGACATGAAGTGCACCTACGGCACCGGCAGCTTCCTGCTGGTCAACACCGGTGACCGCATCGCGGACGGCGGCGGCGCGCTGCTGTCCACCGTCGCGTGGCAACTCGGCGACGAGCCGGTGCGGTACGCCCTCGAAGGGTCGGTCTTCGTCACCGGGGCGGCGGTGCAGTGGCTGCGCGACGGGCTCGGCCTGATCGGCGACTCGGCCGGCAGCGAGCGGCTGGCCGCCTCGGTGGCCGGCAGCGAGGGGCTGGTCTTCGTGCCCGCCCTCACCGGCATCGGCTCCCCGCACTGGGACCCGGCGGCCAGGGGCGCCCTGCTGGGCATCACCCGGGGCACGACCGCCGCCCACCTCGCCCGCGCCGTCCTGGAGGGCATCGCCTACCAGATCCGCGACGTCGTCGAGGCGGTGGCCGGCACGGCCGGCATCCCCGTCTCCCGGCTGGCGGTCGACGGCGGGGCCTCGGCCAACGACCTGCTCTGCCAGATCCAGGCCGACCTGCTGGGCCGGCCCGTGGCGCGCCCGGAGACCACCGAGACCACCGGCCTCGGCGCCGCCTTCCTCGCGGGCCTGGCGGGCGGCGTGTGGAGCGGCCCCGGCGAGATCGCCGCGGCGCGCGGCGACGTCCGGGTCTTCTCGCCGCGCGAGGTGGCGGAGGACGGCTACCGCCGCTGGCTCGACGCGGTGGACGCGGTCCGGCGGTTCGGCTCGTGACCGGGCCGGAGAGCCCCGCGCCTGGGCCGCTCGCCGGCATCAGGGTCGCCGACTTCTCGCGCGTCCTGGCCGGGCCGTACGCCACCATGATCCTCGCCGAGCTCGGCGCGGACGTGGTCAAGGTCGAGCATCCCGGGCACGGCGACGACACCCGGGCGTGGGGCCCGCCGTACGCGGGCGGCGAGGCCGCCTACTACCTCGCGCTGAACCGCGGCAAGCGCAGCATCGCGCTCGACGTGAAGCACCCCTCGGGCGGGGAGATCGCCCGGCGGCTGTGCGCCGAGGCGGACGTGGTGATCGAGAACTTCCGGCCGGGCGTCGCCGAGCGCCTGGGCCTCGGCTACGAGGCGGTGCGCGGCGGCAACCCGGACGTCGTGTACTGCTCGATCAGCGGCTTCCCCGGCGAGGACCGTCCCGGCTTCGACGCGACGATCCAGGCGGAGAGCGGCTACATGCACATCACCGGCGACTCCCCGAGCAAGGTGGGGGTGGCGATCACCGACGTGCTCGCCGGGCTCAACGCGGCCGTGGCGATCCTGGGCGCGCTGCACCGGCGCGCGAGCGGAGGCCCCGGCGGGCGGGTGGAGGTCTCCCTTCTCGGCTCGGCCCTGTCCGGGCTGGTCAACGTCGCGCAGAGCGCGCTGGTCTCCGGCGAGGAGGCGGTCGCCTACGGCAACGCGCACCCGGCGGTCGTGCCGTACCAGACCTTCCACGCCGCCGACGGCGGCTTCGTGGTCGCCGCGGGCAACGACCGCCTCTTCCGCGCGCTGTGCGGGGCGATCGGCCGTGACGACCTGGCCGCCGACCCGCGGTACGGCACCAACGCCGGCCGTGTCCGCCACCGCGAGGCGCTGATCGCCGAGCTGGAGGCGGTCTTCGCCACGCGCGGGGCCGAGGAGTGGACCGGGCTGCTCGACGCCGCCGGGGTGCCGACCGGCAAGATCCGGGGCGTCCTGGAGGCGCTCAGGGCGGCACCCGGCTCGACCTTCCAGGTCGCGCATCCGACGGCGGGCCCGCTGGAACTGGTCCGCGCCGGGTTCACCGTGGGCGACGCCCGGCACGGCGCCACGCCGCCACCGCTGCTCGGCCAGCACACCTTCGAGCTGCTCACCGAGCTGGGCGTCACCGAGGAGCACGCCGCCCGTCTGGCGCACGAGGGCGTCGTCCGCCAGGCGCCTGCCCCGCCCGCCCGGTGACCGACCGCTCGCCCTCGCTCGTTCCCTGTCTTCCCCGTCCTCTCTTCCCCCCGCCGAGGGCATCAAGGGCCCGCCGACCTGCCTGTCGGAGGCACGGTTCGGCATCGTGCGGGGCAGCCAGGAGCTACCGTCGCGGGGGTCACCCCCGGGACCATCACCAGCGGTGCCAGAGCTTCTGACGTATGACGCAGACGCGTCTCTTCACGCACTTGGCCACCTGGGTCGGGGAGTTGCCGTTCACGATCGTGTTGGACACCTGCTGCACGCCGCGCATGGTGGTGGGGTTCTGGCCGGCGTAGATCTTGTTGTAGCTGCCGTTCCCGATGCGCGAACGGGCGATGCCGTTCCTGCCGTCACCGGTGGCCGCCGCGCTGCCGACCCCGTCGGACGTCATGGCGTACGCGTCCGGCGGGGCCGACGCCACGGCGCCGAGGACCCCGGCGAGCAGGACGGTCAGCGCCAGCCGCAGGGCGACGGCCGTCCGGTGCGGCGGATTCTCCGTGTGAAGGGTCATTGCTTCGCACACCTGCCCTCGTGGACTCGGATTGGCCCGGGGGGAGGGTTTCGCGTGCTCACCGGTCCCGGAAGCAGGCGATGTGGAAGGAACGGGGGGCCGGGGTGCCGTCCGGCGCGTAGGTGCGCACGACCATCTGGTGCGGGTCGTCGTCCAGGCCCACCGTGATCAGGCCCGGCTCCACGGGCTCGGTCAGCGCGCTGCCGACGGTGCCCGCGAAGTTCGTCTTGGCCTCACCCTGGAGCGGGACCTCCCAGCGGATGACGTATTCGTTCGTCCCGTCGAACCGGCAGCCGGAGATCAGATATCCGCGATTGACGGACCCGTCGGCCTCGATCACACAGGCCAGCCTTTTCTCGAACTCCGCCATTCTGGTTCCGTTTCCGTGACGCAAAGGCGAATTCTCTTCGCCGCCCGTTCCTACAGCGCTTTTCTTTCCAGTCCTGCCCTTCGATAATCCGGGGAGTCGCGGACGCTCACGCCTGGCCGGGCGCCGGCGCGGAGCCGCCGGGAGCGATCCGCGGCGCCGCGGCGGCACCGTGCGCCCGGCGCGGCGGGGTGAACGTGTGGAGGCTCAGCACGGCGGGCAGGTCGGCGAGGCCGGGCCCTCCGGCGTTCACCCAGGCGACGATGTCATCGATGATCTGCTCGTCCAACACGAATCCGAGCCACACGGGACGCCCGCCCGCGGCGCGCCCCTCCCGCGACGGGCTGACGGTGACGACGTTGGAGTAGGCGCACGGCCCCAGGCATTCCCGCACCACCCGGACCCGGAACGGCTGGACCAGGCCCCGCCGCAGCCGCCTCGGCTGTTCCTGGTGGCCGACGCCGGGGTGCTTCCTGGCGGTACCGCAGCAGCACCCCCGGCACACGGTCACCAGGCATCCGAGCGCCCGGCCCGCTCTGGACGCCACCCCGCTCACCGCGCCGACCCCGGCACCCGCGGTTCCGTCCCCACCATGACCGCCCCCCGAAAAAAGCGCCAGACGATTTCGATCGATCATCGCCCGCGAGGTGTTCCCTGTACCGCAGTGTGACGCCTCCAAGTCATCGGAAAACGTCGTTCAAGAGTTTCTCATGCGCACAGGTAAACATTGTTTGACCCTCTTTTCCACTTGATGCTCCACGGTCTGCGGTATCGCTGGGTATGGTGTCAGACGACGTTCTCGCAGAACGGGGAGAACAATGCCGGGACTCACATACGACCAGCTTCAGAAAAAGGCCAAGGATCTGGCCCCCGAAGAGCGCGAGATTTTGGATTCGCCGTACACCATCTCGAACGAGGCGTACGCCGCGCTGCGGTGGGTGCTCCACGACGTCGGAGGTCAGGTCGACACTCCCGCGCCCTACCTGGAGAAGGGCGAGGAGCCGTGGGAGATGAACACCTATCTCACGTGCGAATGCCTGGGCTGGCGCGGCGCGTGGAATTCCGAGGAGCGGCGCAGGCGCGAGAACGACCTCGGTGGCACCCAGTACTTCGGGCTGCCGTACTACGCCCGCTGGATCACGGTGGCGACGAAGTCGCTCGTCGACAAGGGATACATCACGGTCGACGAGCTCGGCGCCAAGATCGACGAGATCCGGGAGCGGTACGAGAAGGGGAAGAAGTGATGGCCAAGCCGAAGTTCGACATCGGCGACGAGGTGCGCGTACGGAACCAGACATCGCTGTTCCACACGCGCACGCAGAAGTACACGCGTGGCCATGTCGGCGTCGTCAGCGATCACCGTCCGGAGTGGGTGATCCCGGAGGACGAGGCGTTCGGCCGCGTCGAGGACGGCAGGAAGGAGCCCTTCTACGTCGTCCGCTTCAAGCAGACCGACCTGTGGCCGGACTACACGGGGTTCGAGCGCGACACCTTGGAATCGGAGTTCTCGGAGCGCTGGCTGGAGCCGGCGCGCAAGGAGAAGTGATGAGCGGAAGCCACCACCGCCACGATGGCCACGACGGCCATGACGGCCACCCCACCTTCCCGGTGGCCTCGCGGGTCAGCGAGTTCGAGATCCTCGAACTCGCCGTGCGGGAACTGGCCATCGAGAAGGGCATCTTCTCGGCCGAGGACCATCGCCGCTTCGCCGAGTGGGCGGACGGTGTGGGCCCGCACGGAGGCTCGAAGCTCGTCGCCAAGGCGTGGAACGACCCCGAGTTCAAACGCCGCCTTCTGGAGAACGGCACGGAGGCGTGCAAGGAGGTGGGCATCGACTGGCTCAAGCCCACGGGCACCGGGACGCCCAGCGACTACACCTTCTTCTACGTGCTGGAGAACACCCCTGAGGTACATAACGTCATCGTCTGCACGCTGTGCTCCTGTTATCCGCGGCCCGTCCTCGGCATGTCGCCCGACTGGTACCGGACGCCGAGCTACCGGCGGCGCATGGTCCGGCGGCCCCGCGAGGTCCTCGCCGAGTTCGGCCTGCACCTGCCGCCGGAGGTCGAGGTCCGCGTGCACGACTCCAACCAGAAGTCGCGGTTCATGGTGATGCCCATGCGCCCGGAGGGCACGGAAGGCTGGAGCGACGAGCAGCTCGCGGAGATCGTCACCCGCGACACCATGATCGGGGTGGCGCTGCCGAAGGCCGGCCGCACCTCGGACGAGGACGTGCAGGCGAAGGCGGCGTGGCGGTGAGCGCCGGGACGCGCACGTACGGCGTGCTCATGGAGACGCTCGACGACATCGGCGAGCGCACCGACACCAACCTGGCCTGCCTGGAGGGCGAGCCGGAGCCGTGGGAGTCGCGGATGCAGGTGACCTGCGAATGCCTGTCGAAGGCGGGCGCCCTCGACAACCTGGAGCGCAGGCACGAGGAGGACCGGCTGGGCGAGACGATCTACGTCAGGTTCCCGGTCCGCACGCGCTCGGCCCTCACGGTCGCGCACGCCCTCATGGACAGGAACGTCTTCAGCGAGGCGGACCTGCGGCGGAAGATGGCGGAGGTGCGGACACGCCTCACCGAGGAGTGACCGCCGCCCGGGCTCAGTCCGGGCCGCCGCCTCCCTCCTCCGGCCCGCCGCTGCGGGCGACGTACCCGAGCGTCACGAGCACGCTGACGCCGGCGATCACCGTGAGCGCCACGGGCAGCCCGAACCTGAGCAGGATCACGGTGCCGACCGCCGCGCCGATCACCAGCGCGACGATCTGGCCCTCCCTGCGGCCCATCCGCACCCGCGTGCCGGTGCCGATGACGGAGTCCGCCGCCACGTTGGTCAGCGTTCCCGTGACCACCGTCGTGACGATGTCGGGCACCTTGAGGCGGCGTATGACGGTGTTGCGCATCCCCATGGCGAGGCCCAGGATGACGATCAGCGGGTAACGCCCGGACGGGGTGGCGAGGGACAGCACGAGAAACGCCGCGAGGGCGGCGGCCACGTGCAGGACCGTCTCCACGACCAGGCCCAGGACCAGCCGGCGGCGCGGATCCGGCGTCGCGGCGGTCAGCCGGCCGCCGAACGCGGCGCCGACGAAGAAGCTCACCAGCGAGATGAGCGTCGCGACCACGGAGAACTGGGCGGCGCCGCCGGCCGCGAAGCCCATCATGAGCAGGTTCCCCGTCATGTTGCTCGTGAAGACCTGGCTGAGCGCCGTGAAGCTGACCGCGTCGACCATTCCCGAGATGACGGTGAGAGAGCCCCAGACCGGCCAGCCGAACCCACGGAGCTCGTCCGGCCGAGCCGTCTTCCCGCTCCCCATGGTCCGACCTCTTCTCGTCCCTCCCCACGCGGCCGGTCATGCCGAGCCGTCTTCCCGCTCCCCACGGTCCGACCTCTTCTCGTCCCTCCCCACGCGGCCGGTCATGCCGAGCCGTCTTCCCGCTCCCCACGGTCCGACCTCTTCTCGTCCCTCCCCAGGCGACCGGTCATCGGCATGCGCTCACCGAAGCTAGGCGACCGGGGAGCGGCGTCCGATGCCGCCCTGTCGTGTTTTGACAAGCCTTTCCCCCTCGGCCCCGGGCGCATGGGTATGGCTTTTCCCGGTGAGTTCGCCGAGACTGAGAAGGCACGCGACGACGCACGACACGGCCCGATCACGATGATCGCCGTTCGCTCCCGTCCCCGGCGCCCCTCGTGGCCGGGCCTCTCCGCGCGGAGGCGGCAGCATTGCGCCATTTCCCCTCACCCGAGCCGTGCGGCGCCGGGTGCCGTGCCCACGGACGGGGAGGCCCGCTCACCCTTCCCACGCTGGTCGAGGAGGCCGCCGCACGCGCACCGACGGCGATCGCGGTCATCGGCGAGCGCACGACCAACGGCGGGCGCGCGACCACCTACGGCGAGCTGACGCGCGCGATGCGGGCGGTCGCCGCGCGGCTGGCCTCCCACGGCGTGAAGCCCGGCGACGTGGTCGCGCTCGCCGCGGCGCGGTCGGCGCGCGCACCGGCCCTGGCCCTCGGCATCATGCGCGCGGGCGCGGTCTACCTGCCCCTGGACCCCCTGTACCCGGCCCCGCTGCTCGCCCGCATGCTGTCCGCGGCCCCGGTACGCGCCGTCATCACCGACCCGACCACGGGACCGCCGCCGCCGAAGGCACACGCGGACCTGGACGCCAGAGAGCTGCTCGCACCGACAGGCGCGGAGCCGCCACCGCCCCCCGTGCCGTGCGGACCGGCCTACGTCATGTTCACCTCCGGCTCCACGGGCACGCCCAAGGGGGTGCTGCTGGGCCACGCGGGCCTCGCCGAGTACGCGCGGGCGCTGCCGGACGGCCTCGGGCTGGGCGGCACGGACCGCTGTCTCGGCGTGTCGCCGCTCGGCTTCTCCTCCTCGATCCGGGAGCTGCTGCTGCCGCTCGCCCGGGGCGCGACGGTCGTCGTGCCGAGCGAGGAGGAGGTGCGCCTGCCCTGGGGCGTGCCGGAGCTGGTCCGCGCCACCGGGGTGACGCACCTGGACCTGACCCCGTCGTACTGGCGGGCCGTGACGGACGCGATGCCCGCCGGCGAGCTGCGGACCGCCCTGGCCACGGTACGCGGCGTACTGTTCGCCAGCGAACCCCTCGACGCCGGTCTCGCGCACCGGACGCGGGCGCTGCTGCCCGGCGCCCGGGTGTGGAACATGTACGGCTGCACCGAGACCACAGGTATCGTCGCCGCGCACGAGGTCGACGGAACCGAGCCGGCCGACGCCCTGGTGCCGATCGGCACACCCCTGCGCCACGCGGAGGTCGACCTGTGTCCCCGCGCCGGGGATCCCCCCGGAACAGGACAGGTCGTCGTCACGGGCCGTTGCGTCGCCCTCGGCCACCTCGACGGGTCCGACCTATCCGACGGGTCTAGCCTGTCTGGCGGGACCGACCTGTCCAGCGGGACCGGCCTATCCGGCGGGTCCGGGCACGGCCGCGCGTGCGCCGTCCGCCGGTGGGAGACCGGCGACCTGGCCGTGACCGTGAGGGACGCGACGGTCTGGACGGGCCGCGTCGATCGCATGCGCAAGGTGCGGGGGATGCGGGTGGCCCCCGAGACGGTGGAACACCATCTGCTGGCCTGCCCCGGGGTCCGGCACGCCGCCGTGGTCGGCGTCACCGAACGCGGGGTGACGTGCGTCGTCGCCGGCACGCCCGGCGGCACTCCCCCGGACGTGGCCGCGCTCATGGCGTTCATGCGCGAACGGCTGCCGGCGCACATGGCGCCCGTCGCCGTCACCGTCGTCGCGGACTGGCCGCTGCTGCCCAACGGCAAGTCCGATCTCCGCCTGCTGACCTCCCGCCATGGGCCGCACGCCCGGGGAGCCGCCGCCACCTGACGAGGGAGTGAGATGTCATCCATCGACGACGCCGGGAGCACGACCCGTCACGTGGTCCGCGACCTGTGGTCGCGTCTGCTGCCCGAAGGACACGGCACCTTCACCGAGTGCGGCGGCGACTCCCTCACCGCGCTCCGCCTCATCGGCGCGGTCTACGGAACCTACGGCGTCCGCATGACCCTGGCCGACCTCGGCACGGCGACCGACGCCGACGACTTCGGCGACCGCGTCGCCCACGCACTCGCCCGCACGTCGTCCCCCGCAGGTGAGGGGCCCGCAGGTGAGGGGCCCACAGGTGAGGGGCCCGCGCGATGACGCCCGGCCGGAACCCCCACGCGATGCCTCCCGGACCAAACCCCCACCCACCCACCCCTGGACCAGACGCCCGGCCGCTGACTCCCGAGGAGGCGGCGCTGTGGCGGCATCAGCGGCGGCACCCGCTCTCCTCGTCCTACAACATCTGCGTGGCGCTGGAGATCGAGGGTCCGGTCGACACGGCGGCGCTCGCCGCGTCGGTCGCGGCGCTCGTCCGGCGGCATCCGTCGCTGCGTTCGGCCCCGGACGACGACGGCCGTCACTGGCGGGACGCCGACCCTCCTGTCTGGCGTGCCGCGCGGGTCGCGGCGGCCGATCCCGCCTCCTGGGTCGGAGGGGAGGGGGCGCAAGCCGTGCGCGAGGAGGCGCGGCGGCCCTTCTTCCCCGGCCGGGCGCTGCTGCGGACGCTGTACTGGGACCTCGGACCCGTGGGCGGGGTTCTCCAGCTCACCTTCCACCACTGCGTCTGCGACGGGCTCAGCGTGCGGCTGGCGGTCCGCCAGATCATCGGCGGCTACCGGGACCTGGTGGAGGGCAGGACGGAGCCCGACGCCGAGCCGCCGCCCCTGCCGTACCGGCCGCTCGTCACCCCCGAGGAGGCCGGGCGGTTCTGGGCGCCGCGTCTGGCGCTGGCCAGGGACGTGCCGGCGCTCGGCCCCGCCGACCCCCGGGCCACCGCGGACACCGGCGTGCTGCTGCGGCGGGTCTGCGACGTGGACGTGCGGGGCACGGCGGCGCCGCGCGCGGCGGCCCTGGGCGTCAGCATGTTCGCCGTCGCGCTGAGCGGGCTGGCGGCGGCGCTGGCGCGGTGGAACGGCGAACCGCGTGCGGCGGTCGGGATCCCGTTCAGCCACCGTCCCCCGGCCGAGGACGGCGAGGTCGGCTACCGGGTCAGGACCCTGCCCACGCGGATCGAGGTCGCGGCGGGGGACACGCTGGGGTCGCTGGCGACCCGCGTGGGAGCGGAACTGCGGGACGCGGCCACGCACGCCGACTGGGAGACCGGCGCCGACCTCGGCGCCGCGATGGCGGGCGATTCCGTCGTCGCCGTCAACCTGCTCCAGCCCGCCGGCATGGTCACCCATCACCGGCCGTCCCCCGCCGAGGTCGCCGGCCTGCGCTGGCGGCCGTACCTGCTGCACAACGGCACCGCCAAGTTCCTCATGAACGTCTACGTCGCCGCGAGCGACGGCAAGCTGGCCCTCACCTTCGAGTGCCGCGCCGGCGGCGGAGCCCGCGACGAACTGGAATG
The DNA here is from genome assembly GCF_014200435.1 of Sphaerisporangium krabiense. NCBI lineage: Bacteria > Bacillati > Actinomycetota > Actinomycetes > Streptosporangiales > Streptosporangiaceae > Sphaerisporangium > Sphaerisporangium krabiense. Next base: position 1,950,951 of record NZ_JACHBR010000001.1, read on the forward strand.
GCTGGCCGACCTCGCCGCCACCACGATCGCCGACGCCTTCACCCTCCCCCCGGACCGGCCGGTGATCACGATCGGCGATGCGGCCCCCATCCCCGAGGAACAGCCGGTCGGCCCAGCCAGTGGCGCGAGCACCCTGCCCACGGAACGGCCGGTCGGCCCGGACAGTGGCACGAGCACCCTGCCCGCGGAACGGCCGATCGCTCCGACCGGTGACGCGAGCACCCTGCCCACGGAACGGCCGGTCGCTCCGGCCGGTGACGCGAGCAACCTGCCCGCGGTCGCCACGGCAGGTGGGGTGCGGGCCGCCGTGTCCGCACCGCCGTCCGTGCGTGCGGGTGGGTGGACGCCGCGTGACCTGCTCGCGCGGGCGGCCGAGCGTCCCGACGCCGTCGCCGTCGTGGAGGACCACCCCGGGGGCGCGGTCGCGGCGAGCTACGCGCAGATGGCGGAGGCGGCCGAGGAGGTCGCGCGGTGGCTGACGGCCGCCGAGGTCGGTCCCGGCCAGGCGGTCGCCGTGCGGCTGCCACGGGGCGCGCCTCTGATCGCCGTGGCGCACGGCGTGCTGATCGCGGGCGGGGTCCTGCTGCCCCTCGACCCGGACCTGCCGACGGGGCGAGCGGAGCACATGCTGGCCGACAGCCGGGCGCGCCTGCTCGTCGAGGAGGACCAGGCCGGCGGGGCCTTCACGTCACTGGGGCGGCCCTTACGCGTGACCGCGCTCAGCTCCGGGCCACGGAGCATCCCCCTGGAGGACGGCGCCGCCGAGGCGGCCTACGTCATGTACACCTCCGGCTCGACGGGCCGTCCCAAAGGCGTCGCCGTCGGCCGGGAGGCGCTGGCGAACCGGCTGGCGTGGATGCAGCGCGCGTTCCCCACCGGCCCCGGGGACGTGGTGCTGGCCAAGACGCCGCTGAGCTTCGACGTGTGCCTGTGGGAGCTGCTGTGGCCCACCGCCCACGGCGCGACCGTGGTCACGGCCCGGCACGGACGCCACGGCGACGCGGGCTACCTGGCCGACGCCATCGTCCGCTACGGGGTGACGGCCGTCCACTTCGTGCCGTCCATGCTGGCCGCCTTCCTCGACGCCGCCGCGGCGCCGCCGCCGAGCCTGCGCGAGGTGTTCAGCAGCGGTGAACCGTTACCGAGGTCCCTGGCCCACCTCGCCTGGACCCGGCTCGGCGCGCGGGTGCACAACCTGTACGGGCCGACCGAGGCGTGCGTCGACGTCACCGCGTGGACGTTCGACCCCGGGGACGGGCGGTCGTTCGTGCCGATCGGCCGCCCGATCGACGGCATGCGCGTGCGCGTCCGCGATCCGGACGGCCGCGAGGTGCCGCTCGGCGCCGTCGGAGAGATCGTCGTCGAGGGTGTGGGCGTGGCCCTCGGCTACCTCGGCGGAGCGGCCGGGGAGCGTGCCCGGTTCGCCGTCGAGCCGGGCACGGGGCTGCGTTCCTACCGCACCGGCGACCTCGGCCGGTGGCGGGCCGGGCAGGTGCTGCGGTTCCTCGGCCGCCTCGACGACCAGGTGAAGATCAACGGCCAGCGGGTGGAGCTGGAGGAGATCGACGCGGTGCTCGCCGAGCATCCGGCCGTCTCCGCGGCCGGCGTGCGGTACCGGGCGCAGGTCACCGGGCCGCGCCGCATGCAGGCGTACCTGGTGCCGCGCGGCGAGGTCTCGGCGGCCGAGCTGCGGGCCCACGCCGCCCGGCACCTCCCGCGTCCGATGGTCCCGACGCTGTTCACGGCGGTGGACCGGCTGCCGTACCAGGCGAGCGGCAAACTCGCCCGCGCGGACCTGGACGCCCTGACCGGCCACGACCTCGCCTGGCCCACGAGTCCGGAAGAACAGACCGGCCCGGACGTCGCCCGACCCGCCGACCAGGACCCCGCCCGGCCCAGGAGTCCCGAAGAACAGACCGGCCCGAACGTCGCCCGACCCGCCGACCGGGACCCCGCCCGATCCGCGAGACGGGAAGGACGGGCCGGCCGGGGCCCCGCCTGGTCCGCCGACCGGGGCCCCGTCTGGTCCGCGGAGCGCGGCGTCCCGGACGCCACGGTCGTGGATGCCCTGGTGCGCGCTCAGGTGGGCGAGCTGCTGGGGATGGCGGAGGTCCCGCCGGACACCGATCTGTTCCACCTCGGCGTCGACTCCATCAACGCGGTACGGCTGGTGGGGGCGCTGCGCCAGGCGGGCATCGCGGCCGAGGTGGCCGACCTGTTCGAGGCGCGCACGCTACGCGCACTGACGGCCCGCCTCGACACGCGCGACGACACCCGCGAGACCACGCCGACGTCCCCGAACCCACCCGCACGATCGGAGCGATCGGCGCCACCACACCCATCCGCGCCGTCGGGGCGATCGGTGCCACAGGACCCATCCGCGCCACCGCACCCATCCGCGCCCTCGGGGCGATCGGCGCCACCGGATCCGTCCCCGCCACCGAACCCATCCGCGCCACCAGATCCTTCGGGGGCACCGGACCCTGTCGCGCCGTCAGGGCCGTGGCGGTATGAGCGCTGGCGCGGTCATGGGGTTCTGCGGCGGTTTCCGTTGTCGGGGCTGCAGATGGGGCTGGTCTATCACCGGGACGTGAGCGGGGACTATCTGACGTACGTCACCGGGTACGAGCTCGACGGCGAGGTGGACTCCGAGCTGCTGCGGGGGGCGATCGCCGAGGTGGCGGCGCGGCATGAGGCCGTGCGTACCGCGTTCGATCTCTCCGCCGAGGGCGGGCCCGAGCAGGTCGTCGTGGACGAGGTGGCCACCCGCCTGGTCGAGCACGACCTCACCGCCGCGGGGGACGAGGCGGCCGCGGGGAACGAGGCGGCCGCGGGGAACGAGGCGTTCGGCCGGTGGCTGGAGCGGGTGCGCCGTGAGCCGTTCCCGTGGGACTCGCCGCCGCTGTTCGCCTTCCACCTGCACCGGCTGGCGCGCGACCGGGCCGTCCTGTCCATCGTGGAACCGTTCCTGGACGGCTGGAGCGTCGCGGTGCTGGGGCGCGACATCCTGGACTCCTACGAACGCGCCCGGTCTGCGCGCGCGGGAACCCCTCCCCCGCGCACCGCCCGCGAGCCGGTCACGGCGATCCCGTCCTACGAGACGTTCGTCGGCCTGGAGCGCGCGGCGGCCGAGGACGAGTCCGCGCTGGCCCACTGGCGCGAGATGGTCACGCGCCCCGGCGTCGCCTGGCGGCCCGCGCTCGCCCCGGGCGACCCCGCGGCGCCCGGCGCGTGGCACCGCTACGACCACGTGTTCGCCGAGGACGAGCTGCGCGCGTTGCGCGCGGCGGCCTACACGCTGCGGGTGTCGCTGCGCACGCTGATGTGGGCCGTGCACATGCGCACCCTGGCGCTGTTCACCGGCCGTCCGCTCACCGGGTCCACGCTGGTGGTCAACGGGCGTCCCGAGGTTCCCGGCGGCGAGGCGATGTGCGGGCTGTTCCTGAACTTCATGCCGGTGGTGGCCGAGGTGGGGCAGGACACCACCTGGCGCGACCTGGCCGGCCAGATGGTGCGGGCCGAACAGCTCTCCTGGCGTCACCGGCGCACCCCGTACGCGACGGTGAAGGCCCTGGCGCCGGGGTTCGAGCCCTCGACGGTCTTCAACTACACCGAGTTCCACCTCTACCGCGAGCTGATGGAGGACCCGAGCCGGGCGCTCCGCGTCCGGAGCGTCACCGGTTTGGACCAGACGTACATGGACCTCACCGTGCAGTGTTCCCTGGACGCCACCGGCCGCCGGCTCCGGGTGTCGGTGGAGCACCGCGCCCCGAACGTCACGGCGGCGGACGCGCGCCGCTACCTGTCCTGCCTGGTGCACGCCGCCCGCGCGGCGGCGCGCGACGTGGAGTCCGCGGTGGACGCCGACCGGCTGCCGCCCGAGGAGCTGGCGCGCGTCACCGCGGCGGGACAGGGACCGGACCGCGCCTGGCCCGCCGATCTGACGCTGCCGCGCGCCGTGGACGGGCATGCCGACGCGCGACCGCACGCCGTGGCCGTGGAGGACGCCGCCGAGTCCTTCACCTACGCGGAGCTGGCGGCGCTGAGCCGGCGGTACGCGGCGGGCATCCTGCGGCGCGCGACCGGCCCGCACCCGGTCGTCGGGGTGATGGCCCCGCGCTCCGCGCGCTTCTGGGCGTGCGTGCTCGCCATCTGGCGGGCGGGGGGCACCTACCTGCCGCTGCCGGACGGGACGCCGCCCGCGCGCCTGGCGGCCATGGCCGCGCGCGCCGGAGCCGAGGTGGTGTTCACCGACCCCCGCCACGACACCGTCCCGCCCGAGTTGCCGGCGTCCGTGCGGCTCCTCGCCCTGGACGGCCTGGACGGCCCTGCGGCGGACGCCGAGCCCGTGCCCGCGCGACCGCGGGCCGCGTGCGCGTACATCCTGTTCACCTCGGGGTCCACCGGCAGCCCGAAGGGCGTGCGGATCGGGCCCGCCGCGATGGCCAACCACTGGTGGAGCAAGGTGGACCTGCTCGGCCTCGACGAGGAGTGCGTCGTGGCCCAGTCGGCTCCGGCGTCCTTCGACGTCTCCCTGTGGCAGTTCGCCGTGCCGTGGCTGCGCGGCGGGCGGGCCGTCGTGCTGGAGGACGACCTGCTCCTGGACCCGGCGCGGCTGTTCGCCCGGCTGGAGGAGCGGGGAGTGCGGCTGTACGAGACGACGCCGAGCCACCTGGCGGCCCTGCTGGACGCGGCCGGGCACCGGGCGACGCCGTGGCCGCGGCCGGGGGGCGCGCTGGACCGGCTCATGGTGACCGGTGAGGCGGCCGGCGCCGAGGTGTGCCGCCGCTGGCTCGCCGCGGGCGGCCCGCCGATCGTCAACGCCTATGGCCCGACCGAGTGCGCCGACGACATCACGCACATGGTGATCGACGATCCCGGCCTCACCGGGGTCGTGCCGATCGGCCGTCCGATCCCGAACGTCGTCTGCCAGGTCACCGACGAGGCGGGGCAGGTGCTGCCGCTCGGCGTCGAGGGAGAGCTGCGCGTGCGCGGCGCCTGCCTGGGGCTCGGCTACCTGGAGCCGGAGGACGAGGCGGGGCGTTTCCTGCGCGCGGGCGGCGACCGGGGCGAGGTGGTCGCGTATCGCACCGGTGACCGGGCGCGGTTCAGGGAGGACGGCGCGCTGCTCTGGCTGGGGCGGGACGACGGGCAGGTCAAGGTGCGGGGGCGCCGGATCGAGCTGGGCGAGGTCGAGACGCATCTGCGCGCCCATCCGGCCGTCCGCGACGCGGCGGCGGTCGTGCCGGACGGCGGTGGCCGCCTGCGGGCCGTCGTCGTGGCGGGCGCACCGGGCGTGGACCGAGCCGCGCTGCTGAGACATCTGTCCGCGCGCGTTCCGTCCTGGATGTTCCCCGACGAGTTCGTCTTCGCCGACGCGCTGCCGCTCACGTCGCACGGCAAGCTGGACCGCGCCGCGCTGGCGGGACCGGGCCACACCTTGGACGCCGGCCGGGCGTCCGGCGCGCCGGCCCGGCCGAGGGCGGAGCTGGACGCGATCGTGGCGGCGGAGTGGGAGGCGATCACCGGCCGCGTCCCGGCGCCGGACAGCCACTTCTTCGCCGACGGCGCCGGCTCTCTGGACAGCGTCCGCCTCATCGCCCGGCTCGGGGCGCGCCTCGGCCGTGCGCCGAGCGTCGCCGACCTGCTGGACGCGCCCGTCTACGCCGACTTCGTCGCGCGACTGCGCGGCCGGACTCAGTGCCCATTGAGTTAGCCGACCCCGCTATGTACATTATAAGTAATCTTGTCGTGACGCTGGGTTGATCTAGTCCCCGCGGCCCGGCGCCACCGCGGGATCCCGCTGTTTCGGGGGAGTCACCTCGCGTGACACACGGTCCTATCACCAGGTGCATGTGCGACCTCGAAGGAGACGTCCGTGGCACAGACAACCGTCCCCGCGTCCCGGCCATTACCCCTGACGATCCCCATCCAGACGATCATCCCGTGGGCGGTCCTGGCCACCGTCCTGTCCCTCCTCGTCCTCTACTTCGTCGGCGTCGAACAGGGGGCGTTCTCGCTCTTCGGCGGCCAGTCCGTCCACGAGTTCGTCCACGACGGGCGGCACCTTCTCGGATTCCCCTGCCACTGACCGGCGCGGGGAGACACCATGACCATGGGCCCCTTGCTGGTACGCGGAATGCTGGCCGGGCTCGTCTCGGCCGCGCTCGGCCTGGTGTTCGCCTGGGTCGCCGGTGAGCCGCAGGTCAACCTGGCCATCGCCTTCGAGGCGCGGCAGTCCGCCGCCGCGGGCATGGCGGAAGAGCCCGAGCTGGTCTCGCGCACCGTCCAGGAGACCTTCGGCCTCGCGGTCGCGGTCGGGCTGTTCGGGGTGGCCATCGGCGGCCTGTTCGCCGTGGCGTTCGCCATCGCCTACGGACGGCTCGGAGCGTTCGGCCCGCGCGCCACGGCGGCGCTGCTGGCCGGCGGCGGCTTCGTCGCCGTCGCGCTGGTGCCGTTCCTGAAATATCCCGCCAACCCGCCCGCTGTGGGTTCCCACGACACCGTCGCCACCCGGACCGGGCTCTACTTCGCACTGGTCGCGATCTCGATCGCCATCGCCATCGTCTCCGTCCAGGCGGGGCGTCACCTCGCCGCACGGCTCGGCAACTGGAACGCCACGCTGGCCGCCGGCGCGATGGCCCTGATTCTGATCACCGTCTCCTACCTGATCCTCCCGAAGGTCGACGAGGTCTCCGCGAACTTCCCCGCCACGGTCCTGTGGGAGTTCCGCCTCGCGTCCCTCGGCGTGCAGGCCGTCATCTGGACCACGCTCGGTCTGGTGTTCGGCGTGCTCACGGAGCGCTCCCTGGCGTCCCGCGCCCGGGCGGCCCCGGTGACCGCGCCGACGGGCTGACCCGCCGGTCGCGCTCCTCTCGCCCGGCCCCGACTCCGGCCACGTCCTCCTCCCCCCCGACGTGGCCGGCCGGGCACCGGACCCGTTCGCGCCGGTCACAGGCCCTCTGCGCGGCGGATGCCCGGGAGGCACGCTAATGATCGGCAAAGTAAGTGAGCGCCGCGTTTGCGTGACGGCCGCCTCGGCAACGCAAGCAGCGGGGGCTTCACGGCGCGGCCGGGACGGGGCGACCGGCGGCCGGGGGCGAGGGGGAACGAATGCAGAGCGGTCTGAACACGGGCGACTCCGCCTGGATGCTGGTCAGCACCGCGATGGTGCTCCTGATGACCCCCGGCCTCGCCTTCTTCTACGGGGGCATGGTCCGCTCCAGGAACCTCCTGACGATGCTGTACATGAGCTACATCTGCATCAGCCTGGTCACCATCGTGTGGTTCGCCTACGGCTACGGGCTCGCCTTCGGCAAGGATCTCGGCGGCGCCGGCCTCCTCGGGTGGAGCAACTTCCTGTTCAGCGGCATCAGCCCCGGACAGGGGTACGGCCGCATCGCCGCCTACATCTTCGCCGCGTTCCAGACGACCTTCGCCATCATCACCGTCGCGCTCATCAGCGGCTCGATAGCCGGACGCGCGCGCTTCGGCCCGTGGATGGCGTTCGTCGTCGCCTGGGTCACCTTCGTGTACGTCCCGATCGCGCACTGGGTGTTCTCGCCCACCGGCTGGATCAACAAGTGGAAGGTGATGGACTTCGCGGGCGGCCTGGTCGTCGAGTTGAACTCGGGGATCGCGGGGCTGGCGCTGGCGCTGGTGCTCGGCCGCGGCGTCGCCTTCCGGCGCGGCGAGGGGCCGCGGCCGGACAACATCCCGTACGTCCTGCTGGGGCTGGGCCTGCTGTGGTTCGGCTGGTTCGGGTTCAACGCCGGATCGGCGCTGACCGACGGCGCGCTGGCCTCGCGCGCGTTCGTCAGCACGCTGATCGCGGGCTGCGCCGCGCTGCTGACCTGGCGGCTGCTGGAGTGGATCCGCTTCAAGCGGCTCACCCGGCTCGGCTCCTCCAGCGGCGCGCTGGCCGGCCTCGTGGCCATCACCCCGTCGTGCGCGTTCGTCGACGTCACCGGCGCCTTCTTCATCGGGGTCATCGCCGCCATCGTCTGCACCTACGCCGTGGAGATGAAGCTCGTGCTCGGCTACGACGACACGCTGGACGTCACCGGGCTCCACGGGGTGGGCGGCATCGTCGGGGTCCTGGCCCTCGGATTCTTCGCCACCGGCGAGCTGCGCGGAAGCCCCGGGCTGTTCCACGGCGGTTCGGTCGCGGTGCTCGGCAAACAGGCCGTCGCGGTCGTGGTCGTGGGGCTCTACAGCTTCGTGCTCACCTACCTCATCGGAACGGTCGTCGACCGGCTGTTCCGCATGCGCATGACGGACGAGGAGCAGGAACAGGGCTCCGACGCCCACTTCGCCGCGGGCTGACCCCCGCTCCGGTCCATCCCAGGAGGAAGCCATGTCCCGGACCGCCCTCGGCCTCCCGGCCCGGATCACGGCCTGCCTCTTCGACATGGACGGCGTGCTCACCAGCACCGTGAAGCTGCACAAGGCGGCCTGGAAGCAGACCTTCGACGCGTTCCTGCGCGAGCGCGAAGGACCCGGATTCTCGCCGTTCACGGAGGAGGACTACGACCGGCACGTGGACGGACGGCCGCGCGCCGACGGCGTGCGCGACTTCCTGGCCTCCCGGGGCATCCGCCTTCCCGACGGACACCCGGACGACCCGCCGGACGCCGACACGGTCAACGGGGTGGGCAACCGGAAGAACGAACTGCTGTTGTCCCTGATCAAGCGGCACGGCATCGCGGCGTACCCCGGCTCGGTGACGTATCTGCGGGCCGTGCGGGACGCCGGCCTGGCCATCGGCGTGGTCACCTCCTCGCGCAACGCGCCGGCCGTCCTGGCGGCGGCGGGCCTGACCGACTTCGTGCACGCCAGGATCGACGGCACGGTCATCGCCGACCAGCACCTGCGGGGAAAGCCGGAACCGGACTCCTACCTGGCCGGGGCGAAAGCCCTCGGCGTGCATCCCTCCGGCGCGGCGGTCTTCGAGGACGCGCTCGCCGGCGTCGCGGCCGGACGGGCCGGCGGCTTCGGCTGCGTCGTCGGCGTCGACCGCGCCCACCAGGCCGACGCCCTGCGCGCGCACGGCGCCGACATCGTCGTGAGCGATCTGGCGGACCTGCTCGACCGGCCGGCGGGTGAGGCGGAGGGCGGGGCGGCACCGTGATCAGGCATCCGGCGTTCCCCGTCGAGCCCTGGGCCGTGCGGGAGAGCCGGCTCGACCTGGAGGTGCTGGCCCAGAGCGAGTCGCTGTTCGCGCTGTCCAACGGGCACATCGGCCTGCGCGGCAACCTGGAGGAGGGCGAGCCGCACGGCGAGCCGGGCACCTACCTCGGCGGGTACTACGAGCTGCGGCCGCTCCCCTACGCCGAGGCGGGCTACGGGTATCCCGAGTCCGGGCAGACGGTGGTGAACGTCACCAACGGCAAGCTGATCAGGCTGCTGGTCGACGACGAGCCGTTCGACGTGCGCAACGGCGTCCTGCACGAGCACGAACGCGTTCTCGACCTGCGCGCCGGCACGCTGTCGCGCAGGCTCCGCTGGACCTCGCCGAGCGGCGGCCAGGTGCGGGTGTCCAGCACGCGGCTGGTGTCCTTCGCCCAGCGCGCGGTGGCCGCCATCCTGTACGAGGTGGAGGCGGTCGACGAGCCGCGGCACGTGGTCGTGCAGTCGGAGCTGGTCGCCAACGAGACCCTGGGGTGCGCGGCCGGGGACCCCAGGACGGCCGCCCACCTGGAGTCGCCGCTGGTCCTCGGGGAGAACCTCCCGGCGAAGGACGGCGTGGCGGTCATGGTCCACCACACCCGGGCGAGCGGGCTGCCGATGGCCGCCGCGATGTGCCACGAGATCGACGGGCCGGAGGACCTGCGCGTCAACGCGGCGGGCACGGGCGACGTCAACCGGGTGACGATCGCCACGTGCCTCACCCCCGGCCGGCGGCTGCGGCTGGTCAAGTTCCTCTCCTATGGGTGGTCGGCCGGCAGGTCGCGGTCCGCGCTGCACGATCAGGTCGTCGCGGCGCTGGCCGCCGCACGCCTGGTGGGCTGGGAGGGCGTGCTCGACCAGCAGCGGCGGTTCCTCGACGACTTCTGGCACGGCGCCGACGTGACGGTCGAAGGAGACGCCGAGGTGCAGCAGGCCGTGCACTTCGCGCTGTTCCACCTGCTCCAGTCGGGGGCGCGCGTACAGGACGCCCCCATCCCCGCCAAGGGGCTGACCGGAGCCGGGTACGACGGGCACGCCTTCTGGGACACCGAGAGCTACGTGTTGCCGGTGCTCACCTACACCTACCCGCGGGCCGTCGCGGCGGCGCTGGAGTGGCGCGAGTCCACCCTGCCCCTGGCGAAGCAGCGCGCCGGGCAGCTCGGCCTGGCCGGGGCCACCGTCCCGTGGCGGACGATCAACGGCCAGGAGTGCTCCGGGTACTGGCCGGCCGGAACGGCGGCGTTCCACGTCAACGCCGCCGTCGCCCACGCGGTCCTGGAGTACGTCGACGCCACCGGGGACACGGCGTTCGAGCGGGACACGGGCCTGCCGCTGCTGGTCGAGACGGCCCGGCTGTGGTACGCGCTCGGCCACCACACCGCCGAGGGGAAGTACCGCATCGACGGCGTGACCGGCCCGGACGAGTACAGCGCCGTCGCCGACAACAACCTGTACACCAACCTGATGGCCCAGCTGAACCTGCGCGAGGCGGCGGAGGCCTCCGGCCGCCATCCCGACCGGGCCGCACGGCTCGGCGTCACCGAAGAGGAGAGCAGGAGGTGGCGTGCGGCGGCGGCCGCGATGTCCGTCCCCTATGACGAACGGCTGGGCGTGCACTCCCAGAGCGAGGAGTTCACCCAGCACGACGTGTGGGACTTCGCCGCCACCAGGCCGGAGCAGTATCCGCTGTTCCTCCATTTCCCGTACTTCAATCTCTACCGTCAGCAGGTGGTGAAACAGGCCGATCTCGTGCTGGCCATGCACCTGCGCGGTGACGCCTTCACACCCGAGCAGAAGGCCCGCAACTTCGCGTACTACGAGGCGCTGACGGTCCGTGACTCGTCGCTGTCCGCCTGCACCCAGGCGGTCATCGCCGCCGAGGTGGGACAGCTCGACCTCGCCTACCGCTACCTCGGCGAGGCGGCGCTGATGGACCTCGACAACCTGGAGAGGAACACCCTCGACGGCGTTCACATGGCCTCGCTGGCCGGGGTGTGGATCGCCCTGGTCGCGGGGTTCGGCGGCCTGCGCGCGGCCCGGGGCGAGCTGTGCTTCGCCCCGCGACTGCCCCGGGAGATCACCCGGCTCGACTTCCGGCTGCGGCACCGCGGCACCCTGCTCCAGGTGAGCGTCACGGAGCAGGCCACCACCTATCGGCTCCTGGACGGCCCGCCGGCCGCGCTGACCCACCACCGCGAACGGTTCCCGCTGCGGGACGAGCCGGTCACGCTGCCCAACCCGCCGACGCCGCCACCGGATCCGGGCATCCACCAGCCGGCCGGCCGCGAGCCGCTCGCCCGCCATCCTGATCGTCCGGCCCCCGGCTCCTGAGCCACGGTGAGCGGGCCACGGCCCGGGGCGCGTTGACAGCGCAAGACGTCCGTGTTCGCATGAGGAAGCGGCGGCTCAAGCGCGGGAGACGAGGGCTTGACATGTCGCGGGCCGACCATGACGGACGTGAGCGTCCACGCGTGGGCGCGTGGCGCTCCCGGACACACTCAGGAGATCTCGTCCCGTGGACTTCGAGCCCCATCCCGGCCACGAGTTCCGCTATCTGACCCGCGCGGACGTCGTCGAGGCGGCCCGCGGCGTGGACATCGTCGGCGCGGTGGCCGAGGCGCTGGTCCTGCACGGCGAGGGCCGCACGGTCCTGCCCGAGGAGGCGTACCTGGGCTGGACCACCTCCGGCGGCGCCGCCGCCCGCTGCCTGGCCATGCCGGGCGCGCTGACCGCGGGGCCGCCGCCGGTGGTCGGCCTGAAGACGATCAACGCGAGCCTCGCCAACCCGGACCGGGGCATTCCCCGCTCCCAGGGCTTCACCCTGCTCCTCGACCCGGACACCGCCCGCCCGCTCGCCCTCATGGAGGCCGCCTACATCAGCGCGATGCGCACCGCGGCGGTCACCGCGCTCGCGGCGCGGCACCTCGCCGTCGCGTCCCCGCGGTCCCTCGCGCTCATCGGCTGCGGCACGCTGGCACGCGCCCACGCGGCCCTGCTGCTCGACACCGTGCCCACCCTCGAAGAGATCCGCGTGTACGACACCGCCCCGGGCCGCGCGCGGAGCCTGCTGGAGTTCGTCGCCGGGCTCCCACGTGGCGCGCACGTCACGGCGAAGGCGGCCGGCGCGGCGCGCGCCTGCGTGGCCGGCGCCGATCTCGTCGTCCCCGTCACCACCGTCACCGAGGGGTACATTCCGCCCGGCTGGCTGAAGCTGGGCGCACTGGTCGCGCACGTCTCCCTCGACGACCTCACCGAGGAGGCCGTGCTGGCCGCCGACCTGCTCGTGGTCGACGACTGGAGCCTGGTGCGCGACGACCCCCGGCGGCTGCTCGGCCGGATGCACCGCGCGGGAAGCCTGCTCGGCCCGCGCGGCGAACCCTGGCCCGGAGCGGCCCCGCGGCCGCGCGCCCGCAAGGTGGACGCGTCCCTGGCGGACATCGTGACCGGCCGCCACCCCGGCAGGCGCGGCGAGGCCGACGTCGTCGTCAGCAACCCCTTCGGCATGGCGATCCTCGACGTCGCCGTGGCCGATCGAGTCCACGCCGAGGCCGAGGCGCGGGGCATCGGCCGCCTGCTCGGCATCTGAGCCGGTCACCGCGCGCGCGGCGTCGCGACCGCCCCGGGTTCGCCGGGTCAGGTGTTGGCGATGAAGTCGGTGACCAGCCGGTTGAACTCGTCGGCGTGCTCGATCATCGCCCAGTGGCCGCAGCGGTTGAGGAGCACAAGGCGGCTGTCGGGGATGTTCGCCAGCAGGTACAGCGAGGTCTCGAACGGGACCACGCGGTCGTCGCGGCCGTGGATGAGCAGGGTCGGCGTCTGGACGGCCGGCAGCAGCTCCGGCTTCACCCACACCGGGAGCGGCGCGCCCTTCGGGAGGCCGGCCACGTAGTTGCGCAGGTGCTCGGGGCGGGCGAGCGCGGCGTCCGAACGCGCCTGGCACAGCTCGGGAGTGGCGAACCTGGCCTTGTCGTAGACCATGATCTCGACGAGCCGGCGCATGTTCTCCGGGCTCGCGTCGCGGTAGGCCTCGATCAGCACCTTGAGGCCCTCGGACGGCCCGTCGCCCGCGCCGAAGAGCGTGGGCATCCGGCCGACGGGCGGCCCCATGGTGACCAGGTGCGAGATCCGGCCGGGATGCTCGGTGGCCAGCCGCAGCGAGGTCTGGCCGCCCATCGAGTTGCCGACGAACGCCGCCTTCTCGATGCCGAGGGCGTCCAGGAACTGGATCGCGGCCGCCACGTGGTCGAGCCGGTCGACGGTCGCCGGGTCCGACTCGCCCCAGCCGGGCATGTCGACGGCGTACACGTGGAAGTGCCGGGCCAGCGCCTCGATGTTGCCGGCGAAGTTGCTCCACCCGGTCGCGCCGGGCCCGCTGCCGTGCAGCAGGACGACGGGGTGGCCGGAGCCCGCCTCGTAGTAGCGGAGCGTCCAGTCGCGGGTCCGGACGGTGCGCGCGATGTCGCGGGGGTCGAGGGCCATCAGTGGGACGCTCCGTTCGGCGCGGGCGCGGCGGCGGCGAGCAGCTCGGCGACGACGCCCGGGGGGCGGTGGCCCCAGCTGTGCAGCTTGTCGAGCGTTCTCACCTCCCACGTCGCGTCATCGATGATCAGCCCGCCCCAGCCGTACTCGACGCTGAAGCCGGAGGGGGTGAAGACGTAGAAGCTGAACATGTGGTCGTTCGGGTGCATGCCGAGGGTCATCTCGAACGGCCGCCCGGCGTCCATGCAGCGGTCGTAGGCCGCGCCGACGTCGCGGATGTCGGTCACCTCGACCATGAAGTGATGGGTCTTCTTCGGCGACGGCAGGTCGCCGAAGGCGACGGTGTGGTGGCGGCCGTTGCAGTGCAGGAAGATGAGGTCGGCGACCACGCCGGGGGCCAGCTCCTCGACGATGATGTCGCTGATCTTGAAGCCGAGCAGGTCGACGTAGAAGGCCAGGTAGGTCTCCCGGGAGACGCCGTGCGCCAGGAGGACCTGGTGGCCCGCGCCGCCGGCGCCGGTCACGAACCCGCCGAGCAGCTTCGCGGACGCGAACGGCGTGGCGGCGTCGGCGAGGCCGGTGACCAGCTCGATCCGGTTGCCCATCGGGTCCGTGGTGACGAAGATCCGGTCCACCTGACGGGCGGCGGCGAGGGCGTCGTCGCCTTCGGTGACCTCGACTCCGGCCGCGCGCGCCTTCTCGACCAGCGCGCCGAGCGCGGCGGCGTCCGAGACCTCGTAGCCCGTCGCCACCAGGTCGTCGGCCGGGCCGTCCTCGACGATCCAGCGGTGCGCCTTCGCGTCGGTGCGCAGCGTGAACCCGCCGGCGGTCCTCTCCCCGATCTGCATGCCCAGCAGGTCGACGCCGAAGCGCTCCCATTCCGCGAGGTCGCTCACCTCGTAGACGACGTAGCCGAGTTCCATGACTCCGGACATCGATCCTCTCCTCTTCTTCACGTTCTTCTGGTCGCGAGGGTTCTCGTGTGCGCGGGCGGGCCGCTCTCAGGCGGGCACGGCGAGGCCGCTGACGTCGGCCGCGGCGACGAACCTGTCCGGGCGGACCGCCACGGCGCGGGCGCCGTACCTGCGCAGCCAGGGCAGGAGGACCTCGTCCAAGTCGACCAGCTCGTCCGGGCCCTGCGTGTAGGCGGTCTTCGGCCGCACGGCGACGTAGCGGGCGCCGAGCGCGTCCCAGCCCGCCTTCTCCGGCTCCGTCAGCAGCGTCGCGGGGTCGACGTCGTCGCCGAGCAGCACGAAGCCGTCGCCGAGCAGCTCGTCCAGGCGTGCCATCCGGCCGACCGCGTCGCCGGCGATCGGCTGCGGGACCATCCGGCCGACGATGCTGGCGTCGCCCAGCGGGCCCCTGAGCCACCCGCCCGCGAGCACCGGCGGGGCGGTGAGCGGCGGCTCGAACGGGGTCACCGTGTCCTCGGGCACGGCGTTCATCGCCGCCTGCTCCTCCTCGGAGAGTTCCTGCTTGATGACCCGTCCGAGCTGGACGGCGAGGGCGGTGTAGAAGGCGGCGTTCGGGCGCCGCTCCGCCTCGTAGGTGTCCAGCCAGCTCTCCGGCAGCTCGCCTCTGATCACGCGGGCGAGCTTCCAGCCCAGGTCGTGGGCGTCGCGCATCCCGGTCTGCATCCCGGCGCCCGCCCACGGCGGCATCAGGTGGGCGGCGTCGCCGGCGAGGAACACCCGGCCCCGGCGCCAGGTGTCGGCCATCCGGGTGTGGTGCTTGTAGAAGGCGTGCTGGTGGATCTCGACGTCCTTCTCGGTGACGCCGAGCGCCTTGAGCAGCGGCCAGACCTCGGCGCTGGTCGGATAGTCCGCCGGGGACTCGTCGGGTTTGAGGGGGATCTCCCACCGGTGGTTGCCCGCGGAGAGCGCGATGTCGACGACCGGACGCTCCTTGTCGGACCAGAAGGTCAGGAAGTCGCGGTCGGGCCACCACCGCTTGACGCGGCAGTCGATGACCACCCAGGTGACGTCGCCCGTGTCGCCCAGCAGCCGGCAGCCCACCTGGCCGCGGACGGTGCTGCTGCCGCCGTCGGCGCCGATCGCGTACCGGGCGCGGACGGTGCGGCGCTCGCCGGTCGCGGCGTGCGTCCAGGCGACGGTGACGCCGTCCGCGTCCTGGTCGACGCCCGTGACGTCGGCGCCGTAGTGGACGGCGACGCGGTCGCCGTGCTCGCGCGCGGCGGCGCGCAGCTCGGCCTCCATCGTCGGCTGGTAGATGTTGTAGAAGCGCGGCCTGCGGCCCAGCGTCGAGGGCGGGTGCTCCACCCGCATGATCTCCGTGCCGTCGTAGGTCACCCAGCGCAGGGCCCGCTGGGGGTCGATCTTCTTCTCGATCCGCTCGTCGACGCCGAGGTTCTGGAAGATCCGCATCGTCCAGTCGTTGACGGTCACGGCCCGGGCCCGGGGGTAGAGGTCCTCGTCGCGCTCCAGGGCGACGGCGGACACGCCGTACTTGGCGAGGGTGAGGGCGGCGATCACTCCGGTCGGGCCGTACCCGACGATCGCGACGTCCGCGTCGTGGCTCTCGGTCATAGCGCTGACTCCGTGGTCTCGGGCGCAGGTGATCTGCGACACTTTTGGACCGAACGTTCGGTTCAAGTGTGTGAGGAGCTAACAACGTGCTCCGGCGACATGTCAAGAGCTTGCCCGCACCGCGGCCCGGGTGAGGAGACGGGCCACCGCCACCGGGTCCCTAGACTTCGGCGCGTGGACAAGCCCGCGCCGGAGGCGCACACCGGAAACCGCCGCGGCCGCCGGTCACGTCAGGAGATCCTCGACGCCGCGGCCCGGGTGATGTCCGTGCGCGGCTACGCCGGCACGTCGATCTCGACGCTCGTCAAGGAGACGGGCCTGCCGAAGAGCGCCTTCTACCACCACTTCGCGTCCAAGGCGGGGCTGCTCTCGGCCGTCATGGCCCAGGGGGCGCGCGGATTCTTCGACGCCATGCGCGAGGCCCACAGGAACCCGCCCGAGCACGGCGCCCCGCGCGAGCGCCTCGGCTGGTACCTGCAGAAGACCGGCGAGGTCTTCGTGCATCGGGAGGAGTTCCTGCGCCTGCTGCTCGTGCTGGTGATGAGCCGCGAGGCCGCCGAGGCCCCGGAGGCGCAGCGCACCGTGAGCGCCGTCCGCGACGAGGGGCGCGACTACATGCGGCACATGATCCGTTCGTCGTTCATGGCCGAGGGCGAGGACGCCGCGAACGCCGTCGCCGACGCCCTCGGCCACTTCGGCATGGCCGGGTTCGACGGCGCGTTCGTCTCACTCCAGTCGGAGGACGGCAAGCCGATCGCGGAGTTCATGGACCAGCTCGCCGACGCCATGGTGGCGCTCGGCGCGGCGCTCCTCGCCGCCCGCTGAGCCGGGCCCCCTGCCGCGGCACGGTCACGCGGGCCGCTGCTCGCGCGCCGCGACGATCGTGAGCGCGATGTCGACGATCATGTCCTCCTGGCCGCCCACCAGGCGGCGGCGGCCGCACTCCATGAGGATGTCCCGGACGTCCAGGTCGTACCGCGCGGCGGCGGCCTCCGCGTGGCGCAGGAAGGACGAGTACACGCCGGCGTACCCCAGCGTGAGAGTCTCCCGGTCCACGCGCACCGGACGGTCCTGCAAGGGACGGACGATGTCGTCGGCGGCGTCCTGGAGCCGGAACAGGTCGCAGCGGTGCTCGAAGTCCGAGAGGTCCGCGACCGCGATGAACGCCTCCAGCGGGCAGTTGCCCGCGCCCGCGCCGTGCCCGGCCAGCGACGCGTCCACCCGGCGGACGCCGTTCTCGACCGCCACGACGGAGTTCGCGACCGACAGCGAGAGGTTCTCGTGGGCGTGGATGCCGATCTCGGTCCCGGCGTCCAGCACGTCCCGGTAGGCGCGGACCCGCGCGGCCACGTCGTTCATCGTGAGCCGGCCGCCGGAGTCGGTGACGTAGACGCAGTGCGCGCCGTAGGACTCCATCAGCCGCGCCTGCCGGGCCAGCTCCTCCGGCGGGGCCATGTGGGAGAGCATCAGGAAGCCGGACACGTCCATGCCGAGCTCGCGCGCGGCGGCGATGTGCTGGGCGGAGATGTCGGCCTCGGTGCAGTGCGTGGCGACCCGGACGGAGCGGACGCCGAGGTCGTAGGCGTGCCGCAGTTCGCGGACGGTGCCGACGCCGGGGAGCAGCAACGTGGTGAGGCGGGCGTTCTCCAGCACCGAGGCCGCGGCCTCGATCCACTCCCAGTCGGTGTGCGAGCCGGGGCCGTAGTTGACCGACCCTCCGGCGAGGCCGTCGCCGTGCGCGACCTCGATCGCGTCGACGCCCGCCCGGTCGAGCGCGGTGACGATGCGCTTGACGTCCTCCAGGCCGATCCGATGGCGTACGGCGTGCATGCCGTCGCGCAGGGTGACGTCCTGGACGAAGATCGGGATGCCCATCAGAGGCCCGCCTTCCCTGCCGCGAGGCGCTCCGCGACCCGCAGGCCGGCGGAGGTCATGATGTCGAGATTGCCGGCGTAGGCCGGGAGGTAGTGCGCGGCGCCCTCGACCTCCAGGAAGACCGACACCTGGTGAGTGGGCGGCGGACCTCCGCCGGCGAGCAGCGTCCCGACCGGCTGACCGGCGGGGATCTCGGTGATCTGTACCTGCTGCTTGAGCCGGTACCCGGGGACGTAGGCGGCGACGTCGGCGACCATCTTCTCCACCGACCGCCTGATCTCCTCCTGCGCGTCCGGGTCCGGTGCCGTGACGAGGCAGAACACCGTGTCCCGCATGATCAGCGGCGGCTCGGCGGGATTGAGGACGATGATCGCCTTGCCGCGGCGCGCCCCGCCGACCCGCTCGATGGCGGCCGCGGTGGTCTCGGTGAACTCGTCGATGTTGGCGCGGGTGCCGGGGCCGGCCGACTTCGAGGCGATCGACGCGACGATCTCGGCGTACTCGACCGGCGCCACGCGGCCGACCGCGGCGACGATCGGGATGGTGGCCTGGCCGCCGCAGGTGACCATGTTGACGTCCGGCGCGTCGAGGTGCGCGTCGAGGTTGACCGCGGGGACGACGTAGGGCCCGATCGCCGCCGGGGTCAGGTCGATCAGCCGCCTGCCGAGCGGGATCAGCTTGGCGGCGTTCGCCTCGTGCGCCTTGGCCGAGGTGGCGTCGAAGACGATCCCGATCTCGGCGAAGCCCGGCAGCGCGATCAGCCCGTCGACGCCCTCGTGCGTGGTCGGGACGCCGAGGCGGGCGGCGCGGGCCAGGCCGTCCGACGCGGGGTCGATGCCGACCATGGCCCCCATCTCCAGGTGCCGCGCCCCGCGCAGCACCTTGATCATCAGGTCGGTGCCGATGTTGCCGGACCCGATGATCGCGACCTTGGTCCTGCTCACGAAGTCCCTCCGGTGAAGCGTGCCGTCACGGCGCCGAGCCCCGACAGCGTGGCGGTCACGGTGTCGCCCGCGGCCACCGGCCGCATCGGGCCGAGCGCCCCCGACAGCACGACCTGCCCCGCGCGCAGCGGCAGGCCGAGGTCACGGGCCGTGCGGGCCAGCCACACGACCGCCTCGATCGGGTCGCCGAGGCAGGCCGCGCCGGTCCCCGTGGAGACCTCCTCGCCGCCGGCGCGCATCGACATCACGACGTCCACCGGCTCGAACTCCTCCAGGGTGCGGCGTTCCCGGCCCAGCACGTAGGCGCCCGAGGAGGCGTTGTCGGCGACCGTGTCGCCGAAGGAGATGTCCCACCCGGCGATCCGGCTGCCGCAGATCTCCAGCGCGGCGACGCCGTACCCGATCGCGTCCCGCACCCGCGCGGCGTCGAGCGGGCCGTCGGCCAGGTCGGCGCGCAGCACGAACGCGATCTCCGCCTCGACCCGCGGCTGGAGCACCCGCGCGGCCGGGATCGCGTCCCCGTCGGCGTACGCCATGTCGTCGAAGAGGACGCCGAGGTCGGGCCGGTCGACGCCGAGCTGCCGCTGCACGGCCTCCGAGGTCAGGCCGATCTTGCGGCCGACGATCCGGGCGCCCGCGGCGAGGCGGCGCCGGGTGAGCTCGGCCTGCACCGCGTACGCGGCGGTCAGGTCGTCCGGGCCGATCAGGTCCCGCACCGGCGCGCAGGGCACGCCGGACGCGGACGCCGCGGCGAGCCGCTCGGCCGCGGCGGCGATGGCGGACTGGCTCGCGGTGGCGAGCCCGGTGCTTTCTGTCACGCTCCCCACTGTGTGGCCGGGGCAGGGCCCCCGACCAGCACTTCGTCTCGTTCAGCGATACGCTGCGAGGGTGACGGGAGCGGCTGACCTCGACACCGTGCTGGGCAAGGCGGTGACGATCCTGCGTGCCTTCCGGGCGGAGGACCGCGCCGTCAGCCTCGCCGAGCTGGTGCGGCGCACCGGCCTGCACAAGGCGACCGTGCACCGGCTGTCCGGCGACCTGGTCGCCAACCGCCTGCTCGAACGCGCCGGCGGCGGCTACCGGCTCAGCGGCGGCCTCTTCGAGCTCGGGATGCTCGCGTCGCTGGAGCGCAGCCTGCTGGAGGTGGCGATCCCGTTCCTCCAGGACCTGTACGAACGCACCCACGAGACCGTCCACCTCGGAGTGCTGGAGGGCCACGACGTGGTCTACCTCGCCAAGATCGGCGGCCACCACCAGGCCAAGGCGCCCTCGCGCACCGGCGGGCGGATGCCGCTGCACTGCACCGCGATCGGCAAGGCGCTGCTGGCGCACGCCGGCGCCGGTCTGCGGCGCGAGGTGCTGTCCGGACCGCTCGAACGGCGCACGCCGCACACCGTCGTCGCGCCGGGCATCCTGCGCCGCCAGCTCTGGCGCGTCACCGAGACCGGCGTCGCGTTCGAGACGGAGGAGTCGACGGCCGGGCTCGCGTGCGTCGCCGCGCCCGTGCTCGGACGCGACGACGAGCCGCTCGCCGCGATCAGCGTGGCGGGCCCGGTCGGCCGGTTCCGCCCCGAGACGCACGTGACGGCGGTGCGCGCGGCGGCGGCCGCCCTAGCCGCCACCCTCACCCGGCGCGCCCTGCTCGTCTGACCCGTCCAGGCCGGCGCCGTGGAGGGCGCGCGTGATGGCGTCGGTCGCGGTGGTGAGTGCGGCGATGAGCGCGGTGAGGTGATCCGGGGAGTACCGGACGCCGGGCATCGAGATCGACAGTGCCGCGATGGTGGCGCCGGCGTGGTCCCGCACCGCGTGCCCGAGCGCGACCACGCCCCGCTCGGTGCGCTCCAGGTTGAGCGCGACGCCGCTGCGGCGCACCGCCCGGAGCTCCACGCGGAGCCTCGCCAGGTCGGGCGGCTCCTCGCCGAGGTCGCGCCGATCGTCCCCGGCGTACAGGGTCTCGAGCTCCCGGTCCGAGAGCGCCGCGAGCGTGATCAGGCCGCCGCTGGCCTGGTGGGCGGGGAAGACCATGCCCTCGCGGCTGCCCACCCGCAGAGCCTGCGCGCACTCGACCGAGGCGATGAACCGGACGGTCCTGCCGGTGCGGATGCTGAGGTTGACCGTCTCGTCGATCCGGTCGACCAGGGCGCGCATCGGCCCGAGGGCCGCCGCGCGCAGCGCGCCGACGTCGGAGCGGGCACGCTCGGCGAGCGCGAGGATGGGGCCGACCCGGTAGGTCCTGTCCTCGTCCTGGACCGCGAAGTCGCGGTAGACCAGCGCGGTCAGCAGCCGGTGCGCCGTGGAGCGCGCGACGCCCAGCCGCTCGGCCGCCGCCGACACCGTGATCGCCCCATCGAGCTGGAGGATCTGCGCGAGCCTGAGGGCATGGTCGACGCTGCTCGGCGCGTAGGCCGGTGGAGTCTTCATCGACTTCGCCATGCGTCCGATCCTGACACGGATTGTTCTGCTGTGCAGAATCCTCTGTTCCGCGTTGGTCAACGTCGCAGATAGTCGTGCTATGCCCGATGTCTCCGATCTGCACGCCGTCACGTCGCCGGTCAGCCTCACCGCCGTGGACCGGCCCGACCAGCCTCCCGCAGGCCCCGACCTCGACGATCTCTACCGCGGCTTCGAGAAGGCCCTGCTCGTCCCGCTGTGGACGGAGATCGGCGACCTGATGCCCGGGCACCCGCGCTCCAGCGCGCAGCCGCACCGCTGGGAGTGGAGCCGGCTGCTCGAACTCGCCGGCCGTGCCGGGAACCTGGTCCCGGTCGGCCGTGGCGGCGAGCGCCGCGCGATCGCCCTCGCCAACCCCAGCCTCGGCGGCCGGCCCTACGCGACCCCGACCCTGTGGGCGGCGATCCAGTACCTGATGCCGGGCGAGGACGCGCCCGAGCACCGGCACACCCAGAACGCGTTCCGCTTCGTCGTCGAGGGCGAGGGCGTGTGGACGGTGGTCGAGCGCGACCCGGTGCCGATGCGCCGGGGCGACTTCCTCCCCCAGCCCGGCATGCACTGGCACGCCCACCACAACGCGGCCAGCACGCCGATGGCCTGGCTCGACGGCCTCGACATCCCGTTCCAGTACGGCGTCGAGGGCCAGTTCTTCGACTTCGGCCGGGACACCCTCAGCGAGGAGGAGCACGCCACCCCGGGCCGTTCCCGCTCGGAGCGGCTCTGGGGACACCCCGGCCTCGCGCCGGTCTCCCAGCTCGGCCGTCCCCAGGGCACCCCGCTGCTGTGCTACCGCTGGACCGACACCGACGCCGCGCTGAACGACCAGCTCGCCCTGGAGCGCGAGGGCCACGGCGGCACGGTCGAACCCGGCCACGCCCTGGTCCGCTACACCGACCCCGCCACCGCCGGCGACGTGCTGCCGACGATCCGGGCGCAGTTCCACCGGATCGCGGCGGGCACGCACACCGCGCCGTACCGGGAGACCGGCTCGTCGGTCTACCAGGTCTTCGACGGGTCCGGCCGGGTCACCGTCGGCGACCGCTCCTGGACGGTGACGCGCGGCGACCTCTTCGTCGTCCCGTCCTGGCAGCCGCTGTCGATCCGCTCGGAGGCCTCGGCGTCCGACTCCGACTCGGGCGCGCTCGACCTGTTCCAGTTCAGCGACGCCCCGATCTTCACCAAGCTCAACCTGTTCCGCAGCCACACCGAGAAGGACGCCCGATGAAACTCGCCACCATCCGCCTCGACGGCCACCGCACCGCGGCCGTACGCGTCGACGGCGACGAGCTCGTCGACGTGGGCATGCCCGACGTCGGCGCGGTGCTGGCCGCTCCCGGCGGTCTCGCCGCCGCCGCGGCGGCCGACGGCCCGCGGCGGCCGCTGGCCGGAGCCGACCTGGCCCCGGTGGTGCCACGGCCCGGCAAGGTCGTCTGCACCGGCCTGAACTACCGCAACCACATCACGGAGATGGGCCGCGACCTCCCGGAGTACCCGACCCTGTTCTGCAAGTTCGCCGACACGCTCATCGGCGCCACCGACGACATCGTGCGCCCGGCGGAGACCGAGCAGTTCGACTGGGAGGCCGAGCTGGCCGTGGTCATCGGCCGCCAGGTGCGCCGGGCCGACGAGGAGCAGGCGATCGCCGCGATCGCCGGGTTCACCGTGCTCAACGACATCACCTGCCGCGACTGGCAGTTCCGCACCCGCGAGTGGCTGCAGGGCAAGGTCTGGGACTCCACCACCCCGATCGGCCCCTACCTCGTCACCGCGGACGAGACCGGTCCCCGGCCGGCGCTCGCCATCCGCTGCGAGGTCGACGGCCGGGTGACACAGTCCGACAACACCGGCGACCTGCTCTTCGACCCGGTCCACCTGGTCCGCTACGTCTCGACGATGGTGCGGCTCAACCCGGGCGACGTGATCGCGACCGGCACGCCCGGCGGCGTCGGCCACGCCCGCAAGCCGCCGGTCTTCCTCAACGGCGGCGAGCTGGTCGTGACGGAGATCGAGGGGCTGGGCAGGCTGGCGAACCGCGTCGTCGCCGAGGGCGCGTGATGGCGCGCGACCTCGCCACCACGCTGGCCTGGGTCGACGCGGGAACGCGGCTGTGCGCGCCGGCGATCGCCGGCCTCTCCGAGGAGGAGTACGACGCCCCGTCCGCGCTGCCCGGCTGGACGCGCAAGCACCTCGTGGCGCACCTGGCGGCGAACGCCGACGCGATCGGCAACCTGGTCCGCTGGGCGCGCACCGGCGAGGAGACGCCGATGTACGCCTCGCCGGAGGAGCGCGCCGCCGGCATCGAGCGGGGCTCCCTGCTCGGCGCCGGCGAGCTGACCGAGTGGTTCACCGCGTCGGCCGCGACCCTGGCCGCCGCGATGACGGCGCTGCCCGAGGAGGCGTGGCGGGCCGAGGTGGTGACCGCGCAGGGGCGCACCGTCCCGGCGAGCGAGACCCCGTGGATGCGCGCCCGGGAGGTCATGGTGCACGCCGTGGACCTCGCGACCGGGCACACCTTCGCCGACCTTCCCGAGGACTTCCTGCGGGCACTGCGGGACGACATCCACGCCAAGCGGGGACAGGTGCCCGCCGTCGAGGGAACCCTGGCCGACGTGACCGCCTACCTGGCCGGACGGTCCTCAGGCGGCGTGACCTCTCCCGGCGGCGGCCCTCCCCCGGCCCTGCCGCCCTGGCTGTGACGGGAAGGACCGACCCCATGGGCACCTCCAACGCCGACGTGATCGTCATCGGCGGCGGCATCGGCGGCCTCTCCGCCGCGCTCGCGCTGACCCGCGCGGGCCTGCGGGTCCGGGTGCACGAGCAGGCGTCCGCGTTCGGCGAGGTCGGCGCCGGGCTCCAGCTCGCGCCGAACTGCACCCGCATCCTGGACCACTACGGCCTGCTCGGCGAGGCGACCGCCCTCGGCGTGCTGCCCGAGTCCATGGTCATGAAGGACGCCGTGGACGCGACGGAGCTGACCCGGCTGGACCTGCGCGACGTCGAGCGCCGTTACGGCCACCCCTACCTGGTCATCCACCGCAGCGACCTGCACGGCATCCTGCTGCGCGCCTGCGACCGCGCGGGCGTCGAGCTGCTGACCGACGCCCGCTGCACCTCGTACGAGAACGTCGGCGGCGGCGCCCGGGTCCGCTTCGCGGGCGGTGGGACCGACGAGGCGGAGGCGGTGATCGCCGCGGACGGGCTGCACTCGGTCGCCCGTGAGCTGCTGGTCCGCGACGAGCCGGTCAGCTCGGCGTACGTCGCCTACCGCGGCGCCGTGCCGTTCGAGCAGGTCGCCGGCAACGGCGTCCACGAGAAGGACGTCGTCGTGTACGTCGGCCCGCGCTGCCACTTCGTGCAGTACCCGCTGCGGGCCGGCGAGATGTTCAACCAGGTCGCCGTGTTCGAGTCGCGCAAGGCACTGGCCGGCGAGGAGGACTGGGGAACCCCGGACGAGCTGGACGCCGCGTTCGCCGGGACCTGTGACCAGGTCCAGAAGGGGTTGCCGTCGATGTGGCGCGACCGGTGGTGGCGGATGTACGACCGGGACCCGATCATGACGTGGGTGTCCGGCAGGATCGCGCTGCTCGGCGACGCGGCGCACCCGCCCCTGCAGTACATGGCGCAGGGCGCGATCATGGCGATCGAGGACGGCTGGGTGCTCGGCGAGCAGGTCGCCGCCCAGGGCGCCCGGCGGACCGGGCAGGGCTCGGGCGTCGACTGGGACAGGGTGCTCGCCGCCTACGGGGCGGTGCGGCCCGAGCACTGCCGCCGGGTCGTCACCACCGCCCGGGCGTGGGGCGACCTGTGGCACCTCGACGGCGTCCGGAGGCTCCGGCGCAATGCCCTGCTGCGCGGCCGGGACGTCCACGACTACGCGTTCGTCGACTGGATCTTCGGCCCCACCGCGCTGACCCCCGAGGACGAGCCGGAGATGTTCCGCCCGATCCCCCTCGACACCGTGCCGCTGTGACACCCAGGCGCGGCTCGCGGAGGCCGGGAACATCGGGACGGCGAGGAACAGACGTCCTCGCCGTCCCCGTTCCGTCTGTTCCTGGTGCGCCGCATCGCGGAGGCCCGGCCGGGTGGCGCTCCGCCGATCAGGACAGACCTCCGATAACTCGTCATGTCAGGACGTTGCTCTCGATCGGGCACACAGGCCGGGATATTCCGCTTTCCCGATGACACGACGGTGATTCCGCCGAAGTAGGCAGAGTTCTGCCGTTCACCGCATCGCAGCGCCCAGTCGGGGACGGACATGTGATCTCCGCCTCGTTCATCATCCATACCCGACCTCCCTTACCAAACGCGACACAGGAAGATTTGTCGCCTTGCCCGGCTTCTTATTGGGCCGACCCAATAACGCCGGGCCGAATTCCGGAGAGCGACCGGTTCGTAACAGGGCTCCGCATATCCGGCGGCCGACATGCGCGCCGACGATCGCGAACGCGCGGCGTGTGGAATACCACCGACCGAAAACCGTGGCGTACCGATCGGCGGCACGGCGATGGCGCGGGTCGGACACACCGCGTCGCGGCCTTCATACCCGCCGGAGTGGCGCCGGGCCCATACGAGCCGCCGCGCCGGCCATTTTCCGCCGGTAATCGCAGGCCAGGGGCCGCACTGCCGGGCTTCTCCCTGGTCGGAGGGGTCGGCTCACCGGGAACCCGCCCTCCCGGCGGCACGTGCCGCTCTCTCTCACATGAACTCGTCATCGGGTGTGAAATGGACATCGCACGGTCGGCCGCAAACAACGGTTCCGGGCCGGCGGATGGGCGCCGCGATTACTTCTGGCCCGTTTCATAACCCGGCGACGTCCCAGTTCACCCCATATTCGTCAGACCAATTCACATACCCGTGTCGTTGACGGTGAGGACATTCTCTGCCACGAAGCGCAATGTGACGAAGGTCATAATTCGCCGCGCGGCCGCGCGCCGGCGGCCATTCGCGCGCACCCTTCGCGTCAACCCCTACGCCCACCGTGACGATACTGACCGCGAAGGTAAGGGGCGTCCTACCTCGACGGCGCACACCCCTACCTCTGACAGGGATTCCGCCATGATCCGTTCGGAAAGTAAGAGCGGCATAAAGAATGACGGAATGGCGCCCTGACAAACGTGTTTGCAAACCCGTGTGCGGCTATGTACTGTCACTTTCGGGACGGCGGCCTTAAGGCAGTCGAAACGGTTATGTCGGGGAGAGTTCATCTAAAATCCATTGTTCTCATCGCCTTCCTCGAGCGCCTCGTAACGGCGCGGGCGTTCGGCGGGAAGGCGCGATCCAATGCACGGTGAAAAAGCCCACACGACGATGTGAAAGGACCACTCGTGCGTAGAAGGTTTAGTCTCGCCCTTGTCACTCTGGCCACCACGGCCGGGCTCGCGCTGCCGGTCGGCAGCGCGATGGCGCAGAGCCCCGAGCCCGGCGCGCACAACGCGCCGGCGGCCGGCTACCACATTCCGCGCCCCGCGGAGAGCGCGCTCGCCGGCCGGACCGAGGTCGACCAGGCCGCGAAGATCATTCGCACCGCCGTGGCGAACGGCGCCGACACCGGTTACGGCAACATCGTCGTGACCGACAACGCCGTTCAGCTCTTCTGGAAGGGCGCCCCGCCCGCGTCGCTCAGCAGCGCGCTGGCCGAGGCGCGTGACATCGTGACGGTCGAGGTCCTGCCCGCCGACTACTCGCTGGCCGAGCTGGAGAGCCAGGCCGAGGTCATCGCGCAGGACATCAGGGCGGACGTGAAGGGCCCGGTCATCGGCGTCCAGATCGCCCCCGACTCAAGCGGTCTGATCCTGCGCATCCGCAAGGACGCCAACCCGGGCCAGCTCGGCGTCCCCTCGGTGACCGTGCCGTACACCACCCAGGAGTCCGCGGTTCCCACCCTGACCTCGCGTCAGGTGGACACGGCCCCGTACTCGGGCGGCATCGTCCTCACCAACCAGGACCCCGGCGTGCAGTACTCGTGCACCAGCGGGTTCGGCGTCACGAAGAACAACGTGAAGTACCTGCTGACCGCGGGCCACTGCGGCCAGGTCGGCAGCCAGTTCCGCAACAGCACCTCGACCGTCGGGTCCGCGACGCAGAAGCACTCCGCGCACGACCTGCTGCTGGTTCCGGCCAACGCGGCCGGGACGATCTACGACGGTCCGGTCGCGACCACGTCCAAGAAGGGCGTCGTCGGCTGGGACTACGTCTACGCCGGTGACATCGTGAAGTCCTCCGGCGCCACCAGCGGCACCGTCCCCAGGCTGTGGGTGACCGGCAACGTCTACGCGCTCGTGGTCAACGACGTCTACGGCAACAGCGTGGTCATCAGCAACCAGATCGAGACCGTTCAGCTCGACGGCCTGACGCCGGCCGCCGGCGGCGACAGCGGCGCCCCCATCTTCGTCGACTACGGCACGACGGGGAAGGTGGTCGCCAAGGGTTCCGCGTCCGCGGTCAGTGGCACCAGCCTGTTCTTCCAGCCCTTCTCCTCGGCGGTCGTGGACTTCGGCGTCGCCCCGATCCCGGGCTGACCGGCGCCCGGCGCACCACGCCGAGCACCGGCCGCACATAGCACCGCCCCCGGCGAAACCTAGCCAGAAGACCGGCCGTTCCCGATGATGTCGGCCCCGGCGAGTACCTCTCCCACTCGCCGGGGACTTTCTCATTTCCAGCCCTTCTTTTCCTGCTTTTCCCGGCTCCGGCTTCCCGGTGTCGCGGAGAGGACACCGGGACGCCGGCCCCGGATCAGTCCATGAGCCCGTACGCCCGGATGACCGTCTGGCTCACCCGCATACCGGCGGTCGTGGCCGCCGTGACGCGCAGGGACACGAAATCCCCTGTGGCGGACGGCTTCACGACGGCGGAGTACTGCCACTCACCGCCCTTCCGTACGGTGGCCGGCTGCCAGGTGGCGCCGTCGTCGTACGACGCCTCCACGGTCAGATGCTTCATCTGTAAATAGGGGACCAACGGGATACGGTCGATGGTGATGCCGACCGGGATGTTCACCGTGCGCTTGGCCCGGTTCAGCGGGTCGAGCCCGGTCGGGGAGATCCGCGCGGCCAGACGCGAGATCGGCGCCGGCCACGCGGTGGACCCGGAGTCGAACGTCCAGCTGCTCTCCACCCGGGTCGCGAGCGAGGCGTACGGCACGTTCCGCGTGCTGACCTCCGTCAGCGTGTAGGACGCGGTGTTCTCGGGCAACGTCGCGTCGAGGCCGCACGAGACGCCGCCCCGCGGGACCACGCAGGTGGTGTGCGCGAGCACCTTGCCCCCCGAGGTGAGCGTCGCCTCGCCCTCGCTGTACATCTCCATGCCGATCCGGCCGGGCTCCGGGTCGGCGTACTGCCTGCCGCCCGTGAAGCTCAGCTCGTCGCCCTCTCTGACCAGGCCGTCCTGCTGGAGGCCCGGCCCGTAGGCGGCGCGGCCCCAGACCTCGCTGGAGGACCTGTCCACGACGTACCGGCCGAGGCTCAGCACGCTCTGGCCGGGCCCGAGGTGCAGCACCGTGTCCCAGGCCAGGCCGGGCTGGTACGACCGGTAATTCACCACCGTGCCCGGCAGCGAGACCCGCGTCGACACGAAGGGGGCGCCCGACGGCGCCGCCGCGACGGCTCCCGGGAAACTCACGCCCGCTCCGCGGTTCACCATGGTGATCTTCGCCAGGTCCTTGACGGCGGCGTTGTAGACCGGGCGGTCGGGCAGGCCGCCCTGGTACACCTTGACCAGGTCGTAGCGGACGTTCTCCCCGTTGTCCCCGCTGCTCTTGTACCACATGTTGTGGACCTGGTACGTGGCCCCCGGCACGCGTGAGGGGATGACGTAGAGGTCCCCCACCGGAGATCCCGTGACGGAACCGGCGAACATCGACCGGAACGTGCGCCCCGCCGCCTGGTGCGTGATGACCGAGATCGCGGTCGGCTCCTGGAGGGCGTCCGGGTCGTCCAGGGTGACGGTGACCTTCTGCCCCTTCCGCGCGTCCATCACCACCTCGCGGTGGTCGGCGTCCACGTGGATCGCCGTGTGGGCGATGGCGCTGTAGTTGTCGCGCCAGGTGAAGTCGGTGTTGAGCATGTACCCCTGCGCCGTCCAGTCCCCGGCCGGCAGCCTGGCGTGGCCGACGCCCTCGTAGAGCGCCACGTTCTCCAGCCAGTCCCGCTCCAGGTCGTAGACCAGGGCGCTGCTGTGCACGGCGGGCTCGCCGTTCCTGTCGAGCACCTTGAACGTGACGTCGTACGATTCGGGCTCGACGTAGGCGCCGGCCAGCGTGCGCAGCACCACGTCGTCGCCCGCCGAGGCGACGAGCACGCCGGGGTACTCACCGGGCTCGGCGCCCGCGGTGGCCATGGCCAGCGTCACCGAGGCCTGCCCGTGGGCGGGCACCTTGAGCCGCTGCGAGGCGAGCTTCAGCAGCCCTCGGGGCAGCGCGACGCCGGGCTGCGCGCTCTCCATGCGCAGGTCGAGGATGAGCGACCTGTCACCGGAGTTGGTGTAGGTGACGGTCTTGGTCACCGTCGCGTTCCCGCCTTCGCCGTACGGCAGCGTCGTCCACAGGTTGCCGGGCGTGGCCGTCACCTGCCGGTCGCTCGCCGCCGCCACGTCGACGCGCCCGGCGCCCTGCTCGTACGGGCCGAAGTCCGGGTTGGGGACGGCGGTCCCGATCAGCGCGCCCTTCAGCTCCTCGGCCTTCCAGTCCGGGTGCGCCTGGGCCAGGATCGCCGCCGCGCCCGCGACATGCGCCGCGGCCAGCGACGTGCCGCTCTCCGGGGTGTACATGCCGTTCTGGTCGAGCCCGATCGTGGTCCCCGCGGTGATCGCCACTCCCGGCGCGGTGATGTCCGGTTTCACCGCGTGGTCGCCGGTGCGCGGCCCCCGGGCGGAGAAGTCGGCCGGCATGTCGCTCTTGTTGACCGCGCCGACGGTGAGCGCGGCGTCCGCGCTCCCCGGGCTGGCGAGCGTGGCCTTGCCCGGCCCGTCGTTGCCGGCGGCGACGACGAACAGCGTCCCGTAGATCTCGGTGAGGGTGTTGACGGCCTCCTCCAGCGGGTCGGGCTCCTGGCTGTCCCATGGTGTGCCGAGGCTCAGCAGGGCCACCTTGGCCTTGACCTCGGCGGCGGCCCAGTCCATCCCCCTGAGGATGGAGGAGTCGCTGTACCCGGCGAGGACGCCGGCCACCTTGCCGATGGCGAGCTTGGCGTCCGGCGCGACTCCCCGGTACTTGCCGCCCGACCCCTTCCCCGACCCGGCGATCACCGAGGCCAGGTGGGTGCCGTGCCCCATGCCGTCCATGATGTTGCCCTCGCCGGAGAAGTCGGCGGTGTCGGCGACGGCGTCGGCGAGGTCCGGATGCCGGGAGTCGTACCCGTTGTCGAGCACGGCCACCGTCACGCCCTTGCCGGTCAGGCCGCGCTTCCACGCGACCGGCGCGCCGATCTGCGCCACGCTGCGGTCCAGGAACGGGGTGCGCTTGCCGTCCAGCCACACCTTGGTGACGCCGCCGGCGAGCGAACGGCCCGTCGAGCCCGCCGTCAGCTCCCGCCACGCCTGCCCCGCGCCGTTCTTGGCGACCTTCATCGCGGACAGCTTGAGCGCGTCGCTGCGCCAGCCGCCCACGGCCGCCTTCGCGGCGAGGCTCGGCGGCGACGACGACCGGACGATCAGCGGCACCTCCTTGCTGTGGCCGTCGTCGTAGCCCCACGCCACCAGTTGCGTGACGTCGAACAGGCGCTTGTCCATGAGGCCGCGCGCGACGAGCGGCAGCGCGTCGACGGGGAAGACGCTCAGGTGGCCGTCGCGTTCCTGGGCGGTGAACTGCATCTTCTCGCGGCCCGGGCCGCGCTCGATCTCATAGGCGGGACCCGAGGCGCCCTGCGCGTACAGCGTGACCCGGTCTCCGGTCACCAGGGTGACGACGGCGGCTCCCCGCGCGCGCCCGGCGTCACGCGGTGTTCTCCCGGTCGCGGCGCGCGGGCCGTCGGCCGAAATCGGCGCACCGGCTTTCCGTGCGCCGGGCGAATAATTCGGCACGCGGGCGGAATCGCTTTGTGCGCGCTCGGCTCCATTCGGTGCCGACGCATTCGCGGCGCCGAGCGGCAGGGCGAGTCCGAGCGTGGCGGCCAGCCCCAAAGTGGTGGTCTTTCTTTTCCAGGTCATCGGCGCCGTCCCTTCTCCGGACGGCTCGATATTGGCGTTCCGGTACGCGTCTGGCGAGGTGTCGGCAGCGTGAGAGGGCTCGCTGGCGACGCCTGGTCCTGTGGGGGGTGCGACACAGATCCTCCTGTCGGCTCATCCGGCCGCCATTCGGCAGGCGACGCATACACTCCTAGCACAAACCCGATCAGTAGTCATGAGCGTGGTAAGTAACCCCACTTCACCATGTCAAGGACCGGCCGGCCCCGCCTCTCACCGCTGTTTTCCGCGGCGTTCAAATCGCGGGAGCCGGCCTTTTCCGTGACACTTTATGGTGTGGTCGCACAGCCATTTTCGGGCGATAGCAGGCGATTATCTGTTCCGTGAAATGTCACCGGCGGGCTCGGCGCCCTCCGTGGTCGCCGCCTTCGGCGCGCGCATCAGCAGAAGGCTCAGCACGGCGCCGCCCGCCGCGATGATCCCGGCCCCGGCGAAGGCCGCCTGGAAGCCGCCGGTGAGCCGGGCCGCGTCACCCAGCTCCGCGGCGCCGCGCGAGGTCGCGATCGCCGTCATGACGGCGAGGCCGAGGGCCGAGCCCACCTGGTAGGTGGTGTTGACGATGCCGGAGGCCAGGCCGCTCTCCTCCGGCCGCACTCCCGACATCGCCGACATCATCGCGGGGATGTAGGCCAGGGACATGCCGGCGGCGGCGACGAGCGAGGCGGGCAGCACGTCGACGGCGAACACGCCCTCGGCCCTGACCAGGGACAGCCCCGCCACTCCCGCCGCCAGGACCAGCAGGCCGATGACGATCAGCGGCTTGGCGCCGAACCGGCCGAGCAGACGGGCCGTGACGCCGATCATGAAGATCATGATGGTCACGGTCATGGGGAGCAGGGCCGCGCCGCCGGCGAACGCGCCGTAGCCGAGGACCTGCTGAAGGTAGAGGTTGAGGAAGTACCACATCGGGATCCAGGCGGCGCCCAGCAGCGCCATCGCCAGGTTGGCGGTGGCGAGGCCGGGGGTGCGCCAGATGCCGAGCGGCATGAGCGGCGCGCGGACCGCCCGCTGGACGAGCAGGAACAGCACGAGCAGGGCGACCGCTCCGGCCAGTTCCAGCGAGGTCGCGGCCGAGGTCCAGCCCTGCTCGGGCGCCCGCACGATGGCGAACACCGCCAGGGCGATGCCGGCGGTGACCGCGACGGCGCCGAGAACGTCGACCGTGCCGCGCCTGCCGCCGACCGCCGGCAGCAGGGCGGGGACGGCCAGCAGGGTCGCCACGCCGATGGGGATGTAGACGATGAAGACCCACGGCCAGCTCAGGTATTCGGCGATGACGCCGCCGAGGAAGACGCCGGCGGTGCCGCCGGCGGGGGCGGCGGCGCCGTACAGGGCCATGGCCTTGCCGAGTTCGCGCCGGTCGTGGCCGAAGAGCATCATGAGCAGGGTCATCGAGGCGGGCGCGATCAGCGCGCCGCCGATCCCCTGGACGCCACGGCCGGCGATCTCGACCCAGGCGTCGCCCGCCGCCGCCGCGATGGCCGACCCGGCGATCAGGATGATCCAGCCGGCGGTGAAGACCTTGCGGGCGCCGAGGAGGTCGGACAGCCGGCCGCCGAGCAGCAGCAGGCCGCCGAAGGCGATGACGTAAGCGTTGAAGACCCATTGCAGACCGCTCTGGGTGAAGCCGAGGTCGCGCTGAATGTCGGGCAGCGCGACCCCGATGATCGAGGTGTCCATGATGACCATGAACTGCGCGGCGGCGAGCACGATGAGTGCCCGCCATCTGCGCGGGCTGATGGCGTCCATGCGGAAACTCCTGTTCCCCGCGTCCGCGCCGACTGGCAGGATGCGGGAGGGGTGGGTGTGATCTCGAACCGGACCGGCCCCGCGAGTGGGCGTGCATGCCAGTGCACGCCCACCACTCATGTCAGTGGCCGGAAGACGCCCGGCGCGCCGCCGCCCACGTGATCGTGCCGTCGGCGACATCGGCGCCCGCGCCTCGGTGTTCCTTCCGTTCCTGATACCCCTAGGGGGTAGGTGTATGGGACGGCAGGACGGTAACATACCCCCCAGGGGTTCATCAAGCAGGTCTCAGCGGGCGCTGTAGCCGCCGTCCACGGTGATGACGCCGCCGGTGACGCCGCGGGACTCGTCCGAGGCGAGCCAGATGCAGGCGTTCGCGACGTCGTGGGCCGAGACCAGCCGCCGGGTCGGCTGGCCGTCGACGAAGACCTGCTCCTGACGGTCGGCGGGGATGCCGAGGGCGTCGGCGATGCCGCCGAGCATCCGGCCCTCCAGCTCCGGCTCGTCGCGGACCGACCCCGGGCACAACGCGTTGACCCGGACGCCGGACGTGGCGTAGTCCAGCGCGGCGGCGCGGGTGAGCCCGACGAGTCCGTGCTTGGCCGCCGTGTAGTTCGCGAAGTGCGGGTAGCCGACCACGCCCGCGGTCGAGGCGACGTTCACCACGCTGCCGGCCCCACGGTCCAGCATGTGCGGGACGACCAGGCGCATCACGCGCCACGCGCCGGTCAGGTCGACGTCCACCATGAGCCGCCACTGGTCCTCGTCCAGCCCGTGCGCCGGGAGGCCCGCGGGCGTGGCGAGGCCCGCGTTGTTCACCAGGACGTCGACGCGCCCGAGGCGGTCCAGCGTGTCGCCGACCGCCGCCGCGAGCTCGTCCGGGGAGCGCACGTCGGCGTGGCGGGTGAGGACGGTCGCGCCGCGCTCCTCGCACAGCCGGCCGGTCATGCGCAACTGGGCCGCGGTCCCGAGCGGGTAGGTGGCGCCGGGGATGTCCGCGGCCACGTCGATCAGGGCGAGGTCGGCGCCCTCCGCCGCGAGCGCGAGCGCGCAGGCGCGGCCGATGCCGCGAGCGGCGCCCGTGACGATCGCGACCCTGCGGTCCAGGCGTCCGGCGCGCCGGGGTGAAGTCGTCACAGCACCTTCCTCGTCGGTCATGCCGGACGGGCCTGCCGCCGCAGCACCGCCGCGAGCCCGCGGACGGTGGGGTTGAGGTAGATCTCGCGGGGCGGCAGCTCGGCCAGCCCGTGTTCGGCCATCACGGTGAGCAGGCGGATCGCGGTCAGCGAGTTCCCGCCGAGGTCGAAGAAGTTGTCGTCGGGCCCGACGGGCGTCCGCAGGACCGCGGTCCACGCCGCCAGGACCGCCTCCTCCACGTCGCCGTTGACCGGCGCCGGCGGCGTGACCGGAGCGGGTGCGGCCGTGGAGACCTCGGCGAGCCGGTCCACGTCGAGCTTTCCGTTGGCGGTGAGCGGCAACGCCGCCACGACCGTGACCGAGGCGGGCACCATGTAGTCCGGCAGGACGCGGGCCACGCGCCGGCGGACGTCCTGTCCTGACGCGGCGGCGTCTCCGGCGACCACGTAGGCGTCGAGCCGGGCGCTGTCGGAGTCCGGCCCCCGGCGGAGCACGACGGCGGCGGCCGTCACGGCGGGAACGGCCAGCAGCGCCGCCCGGATCTCCTCGGGCTCGATGCGGTACCCGCGCAGCTTGACCTGGTCGTCCAGCCGGCCGAGGTGTTCGAGCCGCCCGTCCGGGAGCAGCCGGCCGCGGTCGCCGCTCCGGTACATCCTGCCCCCCGTGAACGGGTCGGCCGCGAAGCGCTCCGCCGTCACCGCGGGAAGGTTGAGGTAGCCGTCGGCCACGCCCGCGCCGCCCACCCAGATCTCCCCCGGCACCCCGGGGGGAAGCAGCCGGCCCGCCTCGTCCATGACGTACACGTGCCAGCCGGGGATCGGCGGCCCCACCGAGCGGGACCCGGTCAGCGCGTCCCACCGCGTCACCGTCTGCGCCGTCACGTGGACGGTCGTCTCGGTGATGCCGTACATGTTCACCACCCGGCACTCCTCCTCCGGGTGCCGGTCGAACCAGCGGAGCAGGATCCGGGGGTCGAGCGCCTCGCCGCCGAGGATCACCAGCCGGACGGCCAGCGGCTCCGGCCGGGCGTGGTCGTGGTCGATCAGGTGGGTGAGCGCCGAGGGCGTCTGGCTCAGGACCGTGACCCCCGTGCGGCGCAGCAGCTCGTGGAAGCTCGCCGGAGAGCGGGCCACCAGGTAGGGGACCACGACGAGCCGCCCGCCGGTCAGCAGGCACCCCCAGATCTCCCACACGGAGAAGTCGAAGGCCGGCGAGTGGAAGAAGGACCACACGTCCTCGGGGGACAGCCCGAAGTCGCGTTCGGTCGCCGCGACGAGGGCGGCCACGTTCCGGTGCGGCACCTTCACGCCCTTGGGCCGGCCGGTGGATCCCGAGGTGTAGATGACATAGGCGGCGTCGTCCGGCGTGACGCGCACCGGGCCGGCGGGCGCGTCGCCGCCCTCGGCGATCAGGTCCTCCACCGTCAGCACCGGCACATCACGGGCTCTGTCCCCGGCCGCGTCCCCGGCCTTCTCCTCGACCGTGCGCTCGGTCATGGCGACGAGCAGCGCGGCGTCCGAGTCGTGCAGGATCGCGGTGATCCGCTCCGCCGGGTAGCTCGGGTGCAGCGGCACGTACGCGGCACCGGACCTGAGGATGCCGAGCATGGTCGCGATGAGGTCCGGGGACGGGTCCAGGCACACGCCGACGCGTGCGCCGGTGGTGACGCCACGCCGGCGCAGGCCCGCCGCGATCCTCCCGGCGCGCGCGTCCAGTTCCCGGTACGTCAGCGACCCGCCGTCTCCCAGGACCGCGACCCGGTCCGGGTGCGCGGCGGCGCGGGCGGCCAGGGCGTCGTGCACGCAGACGGCGGGCGCGTCCACCGTGTGGCGCGGGCGGCCGAGCCGGGCCACCCGCCGCTTCTCGGCCTCGTCGAGCAGCTCGACCTCCCCCAGGGAAGACGACGGCGCTCCGGTCAGCAGCCGTCCGGCCACGTGCAGGGTGTGCCGGACGAACCGCGCGGCGGTGTCCCTGCCGAACCGGTGGTGGCACTCGCCGAGGACGCGCCCGTCCGGGAGCAGGTCCACCACGAGCGTCAGCGGATAGAGCGGCGCGAGGTGCGGGACGTACGCGTCCTCGTCCCGCCGCGCCACCAGCACTCCGGCCCGGGCGCTCAGCACGTCCGGCAGCGCGGGATCACCGGACGGCTCCCACGGCACCCCGTGGGCGAGCCGGTCGCGCACGCCGGACAGGTACCGTCCGATGGTCGTCCCCGCTTCGGCGTCCGCAGGCACGACGGTCAGCGTCTCGGCGCACACGGCGCCGTCCGCAGCGGCGGACAGGGCCGTGCCGACCAGCGCCCGATCGGTGCCCGCGTACCGGGCGAGCACCAGGCCCGCCGCCGCCACCAGGACGGCGTGCAGGTCGGCGGGCGGAACGTCCGGCGGAGCGGGCACCGGGAACCGCAGGACCCCGTGCCCTGCGCCGCCGGGGTGGCCGTCGCTCCACGCCGGCGTATCGCCCCGGAGATCGCGGACGGCTCCGGCGAGCTCCTCCAGGTCGGCGTGCGGCCCGCCGGGCGGGACGGCGAGGCCGGCGCCGGTGAGGATCGACCTGGCGAGCGGGCCCAGCGACGCCCGTCCGACGCGGGACCGGTGCGCGACGAGGACGAGGTCGGCGGCGCCGTCGGCGTATCGGAGGAGCACGGCCCGCAGCGGGGCGCGGCCCGGGGCGAGGGGGCGGTGCAGTTCGGCGGTCCTGCGCCGCCGGGCGAGCGGGCCGGCCGCCGCGCCGGGCACGTCCTCGGCCCACAGCCGCGGGGCCGCGCCGCCCAGGTCTCCCGCGTCGTGCGCGTCGCCCACGGCGAGGAAGGGGTGGTCCGCCGTGATCCGCGCGAGATCGCGCGCCAGTGACTCCGCGGCGGGCGCGTCCGCGATCCGGAACGCCGCCGAGTGGCACAGCCGGGCGGTCTTCTCCGCCGCGGACAGGAGCGGCTCCCTGGCCGCCCGATCACCCATGGGACAGCCGTCCGACGAGCGCGAGGATCTCGGCCACGGAGTCGACCAGGTACATGTGCCCGCCGGGCATCTCGGCCACGTGGAACTCCGCGCCGGTGGCCGTGGCCCAGCCCTGGAGTTCCGCCCGGGAGACGAGCCCGTCGTCGGCGCCGCGCACGGCCGTGATCGGCGCGCGCAGCGGCGGGCGGGAGGCCGGCGGCCGGTAGTTCTCGTGCATCTCCACGTCGGCCCGCAGGCAGGGCAGCAGCAGCTCGCGCATCGTGGGGTCCTCCAGCGCCGGATGCGAGTACCCGGCGAACTCCAGGACCCGTGCCAGGAACTCCTCGTCCGGCAGCCCGGTGGCCCGCTTCTCCCGCACCTCGCCGGGACCGGGGGAACCGCTCACGACCAGGTGCGCGACGGCCGGGCCGCCCACGTCCTGGAGGCGGTGCGCCATCTCGTAGGCCAGGATCGCGCCCAGGCTGTGCCCGAAGACCACGACGCGCGACCGCCCGGCGAGCTTGTCGAGCACCTCCCCGGCGAGGCCGTCGACCGCCTCGTGGACGTCGCGGTACGGGGGCTCGGTGAACCGCTGTTCCCGGCCGGGAAGCTGGACCGGGACGACCTCGACGGCCTCCGGGTCGTGGCCGCGCCAGGGCCGGAAGAACCCGGCGCCGGCGCCCGCGTAGGGGAAGCACAACAACGTCGCGGGGTCCGCCTTCGTGCCTCGCATCGGCCGCTGCTCCTTCGAGAGGTCGCCATCGTTCGGATTCGTCATCGCGCCGGCCGGCGTAGGGGGCGGAAGAACCGGCGGACGTCCTCGGTGAACAGGTCGGGCACTTCCAGCGCGGCGAAGTGGCCCCCGGTGTCGAACTCGGTCCAGGACGTGATGTTCGGGTTGGTGCGCACGGCGAAGCGCCGGATCGGCGGCGCCACGTCGCCGGGGAACACCGCCACGCCGAACGGGACGGTCAGCGTCTCCGGCAGGCCGAAGGTCGCCGCGGAATCCTTGTACAGGCGGGCGGAGGACGCCGCGGTGTTGGTGAGCCAGTAGAGCATCACGTTGGTGAGGATGCGGTCGCGGCGCACCGCGTCCTCCGGGAGCGCCGCCGGGCGGCTCCACTCCTTGAACTTCTCCACGATCCAGGCGAGCTGGCCGGCCGGGGAGTCCGCGAGCGCGTGCCCGAGCGTGTGCGGGCGGTGGGTCTGCACCTGCGCGTAGCCGGACAGCTCCGTGTTGAACACGTGGAGCCGTTCCACTCTCTCCATCTCGGCGGGAGTGAGCGCGGCCATCTCCTTCGGGTCGCCGGACGGGAAGGTGAGCAGGAAGTTCACGTGCACGCCGACGACGTCGTCCGGTGCGTGGACGCCGAGCTTGCGCGAGATCAGCGACCCGAAGTCGCCGCCCTGCGCGCCGTAGCGGTGGTAGCCCAGCCGCTTCATCAGCGCGGCCCAGGCGGACGCGACCCGCGCCACCCCCCAGCCGGTGTCGCGGGCCGGCCCGGACAGGCCGAATCCCGGGATCGAGGGGATCACCACGTGGAAGGCGTCCGCGGGGTCGCCGCCGTGCGCGGCGGGGTCGGTGAGCGGGCCGATGACGTCCAGGAACTCCGCCACCGAGCCCGGCCACCCGTGCGTGACCACCAGCGGGAGCGCGTCCGGCTCCGGGGACCTGACGTGCAGGAAGTGCACGGTGGCGCCGGATATCTCGGTGGTGAACTGGGGGTGGGAGTTCAGCTCCGCCTCGGCCTTGCGCCAGTCGTAGGACGTGCGCCAGTACTCGACGAGGTCCTTGAGGTAGTCGACGGGGACGCCGTCGTCCCAGCCGGCGCCGGCGGGCTGGCGGGCCCAGCGGGTGCGGGCCAGCCGGTCGGCCAGGTCGTCGAGGTCCGCCTGCGGGATGTCCACGCGAAACGGCCGGACAAGGCCATCAGAGACCATCGCTTCTCCTCGTTGGACCCGCGCCGGGGAGCGGGTTTCAAAGGCAGGCGGGCACGGCGGATTCTGGGCGGGCACCTTCGGCGCGGACGCCCACGGCCCCGCCGGCGTCACAGGCGAGCATAAACAAGGCCCGCCCGTTAATCACGCTGTCCATTGACGGTTCTTTCCGCGGCCGGCCCATATCTTGGAGTCCACGCGGCGACCCGGCACAATTGCCACCGACGAGCCGGGAAGGCGCCGCGCGCATGGCGGTCGCGACGGCACCGAATGGCGCACCATCCGGAAGGAGAAGTGACATGTCTTTCGGCGCGCACAGCGAATGGAAATCGCCGGATCTGTCCGATCCCTTGGTGTACACCGAAGGCGACGCGGAGGCGCTTTGGGCGGCGCAACGTGAACGCGAACCGGTCTTCTGGACCGACCGGGCCGCCGCGGAGGGATTCTGGTCCGTGCTGAGCCACCCGCCCGCGAACGACGTCCTGCGCGACAGCGAGACCTTCGTCTCCTCGCGCGGCATGCGGCTGGACTCTCCCCCCGTCCCGACGGCCGACGCGGCGGGCAGCGTGCTCATCGTGAGCGACCCGCCGCGGCACGGCAGCCTCCGCCGGATCGTCAGCTCGGCCTTCACCCCGCGCACGGTCCGCCGCCTGGAGGCGACCATCCGCACGACGGCCGTCTCGATCGTGGAGAACGCCGTGGCCGCGGGCGAGTTCGACGCGGTCGAGATGGCGGCCAGGCTGCCCGTCTCGGTGATCTGCGACATGCTCGGGGTGCCGCCGCAGGACTGGGAGAGCCTGCTGAGGCTGAGCATCACGGCGTTCGGGTCCGGCGGCGACCGCGAGGTGGAGATCGAGGCGAACAGCGAGATCCTGCTCTACTTCGAGCACCTGGTGAAGCTGCGCAGGAAGGATCCCGGAGACGACGTCGTCAGCGCCTTCGTCCACGCCGAGGTGGACGGCGTCCCGTTCTCGGACGACAAGATCATCCTGAACTGCAACGCCCTTTTCTCGGCCGGCACGGAGACGACACGGCACGCCTCGGTGGGCGGGCTGCTCGCGTTCATCGATTTCCCCGGCCAGTGGGCGCGCCTGCGGGAGAACCCGGATCTGATGCCCACCGCGGTCCAGGAGATACTGCGCTATTCAAGCCCCATCCTGCACGTGATGCGGACCGCCGTCGCGGACACCAGGATCGGCGACCGGGAAATCTCGGCGGGCGACCGGGTGGCGGTCTGGCTGCCCGCCGTGAATCGCGACGAGACCGTTTTCGACGACCCGCTCGTTTTCGATGTCGGCCGTGATCCGAACCGTCATCTCGCGCTTTCAGCCGGCCCGCATTTCTGTCTCGGGTCGTCGCTCGCGATAACGGAACTCGGCGTATTGTTCGAGGAACTGCTGAAGCGGGCCGACCACGCCGAGCACGCCGGGACGCCGCGCCGCATGCCATCGAACTTCGTCTGGGGATTCGAGACGGCGCCGGTCCGGCTGGCACGGCGCCGCGCGGAGTGAGGTCAGGCCTGGACGGCGACCGAGCCGAGCCGGTCGAACTCGGCGACGAACCGGTCGCCGGGGTTCATGGGGACCGCGGCGTGCAACGCGCCGGTCAGGATCAGGTGACCGGGCTCCAGCGCCACGCCGTGCTCGCCGAGCGTGTTCGCCAGCCAGGCCACCACCGCCACCGGGTCGCCGAGGGCCGCCGCCCCGGCGCCCGTGGCGACGACCTCGTCGTTGCGGCTGAACACCATGCCGATCAGGCGCGGGTCCACGTCCCGGGCGGGCACCGCCCGGTCGCCGAGCACCAGGGCGCCGTTGGAGGCGAGGTCGGCGATCGTGTCGGCCAGCCGGATCCGCCAGTCCGCGATGCGGGAGTCGACGATCTCCAGCCCCGCCATGACGTCCGCGATGGCGGCACGGGCGGTCTCCAGGGTCACGCCGGGCCCGGCGAGACGGGACCCGAGCCTGAAGACGATCTCGGCCTCGACCTTGGGCGCGATGAAGGCCTCGCGCGGCACCCGGTCGCCGTCGGCGTACAGCGTGGACGCCAGGACGGGGCCGTAGTCGGGCGTGTCCACGCCGAACAGGCGCTGCATCGGGACCGACGTCAGCCCCGCCTTGTACCCGATGACGCGGTCGCCGTCGTCCAGCAGCATCCCGACCAGGTCCCGCTGGATCGCGTAGCCGTCGGCCATGCCCATCGCCGGGTCGTCGTCGGTGAACGGCGCGATCGGCACGCGGGTGGCCCTGGCCTGGTAGAGCGCCCGCGCCCTGGACCGGTGATCGAGACCGGACATGAGTACACCTGCTTTCGCTTCCGAAGGGCCGGACCGGGAACGCCGCGGCGAGGGTGTCAGGTCCGCGGGCTGCGCTCCTCCATCAGCCGCACGATGTCGGCGACGGTGGAGGCGCCCATCAGTTCGTCGTCGCTGATCTCGATCTGGAACCGCTTGCTCAGGATCATCGACAGTTCGACCATGGCGAGCGAGTCCAGCCCCGCCCCCTCCCGGTCGACGTCGGGCCGCACGTCGACGTCGTGGAGTTGAAGATCCTCCACCAGTATCGTCTTGAGCACCTCGTACACGCCGCCTCCTCGTCTGTGTCGCGGTCCGGCGCCTGATCTAGGGCGCGGTTTCCAGGTCGGGCCAGACCACCGTGGTGGCGCCCCAGGTCAGGCCACCGCCGAAGGCCGTGACCAGCACCCGGTGGCCGGGTGCGAGGACGCCGTCCGCCGTGGCCTGGCCCAGCAGGATCGGTATCGACGCGGCCGCGGTGTTGCCCACGTCGCGGATGTTCTGCGCCTGCCGGTCCGCCGGGATTCCCAGCTCGGCGGCCACCGCCGCCGACACCCGGGCGTTGGCCTGGTGGGCGACCATCCGGTCCACGTCGTCCATCGACCAGCCCGCCGCTCCGGCGGCGGCGCGCGCCGCCTCGGCCATCCGTTCCACGGCCTGCCGGAAGACGGCGCGGCCCTCCATGCGGAAGTAGCCGTCCTCGACGCGGATCAGATCGCGGTTCTCGCCGTCGCTGCCCAGGAAGACGCGCCCGACCGCGCCCCGCTCCGCCGCGGCGCCGCGCCGCAGGACGACCGCGCCCGCGCCGTCGCCGAAGATCGGGACGGTGGTGCGGTCGAGCGGGTCGAGCAGGCTGGTGAACCGCTCGGCGGCCACCAGCAGCACCCGGTCGGCGTGTCCGGCGGCGATGAAGCCGGTGGCGGCGGCCAGCGCGTAGAGGAATCCGGAGCACACCGCCGAGACGTCGAAGGCGGCGACGCCGGTCAGGCCCAGCCGGGAGGCGACCTCGGGGGCGGTCGCGGGGCAGGCGCGGTCCGGCGTGGTGGTGGCCAGCATCAGCGCCTGGACGTCGTGGCCGCCGGCGGACTTCAGCGCCCGCGCGCCCGCCTCGGCGGCGAGGTCGGCCGTGGTCAGGTCCTCGCCCGCGACCCGCCGGGCGGCGATCCCGGTCCTGCTGAGTATCCACTCCTCGGTGGTGTCCAGCCGGGCGCACAGGTCCGCGTTGGTCACCACGCGCGGGGGCAGCCAGTGCCCGATGCCGCAGATCACCGCGGCGGCCCTGTCGGCCGGCGGCGTCCCGTCGCCGGTCATGCGCGGCGCTCCGCCAGTTCCAGCGCGACGTCCACGATGAGGTCCTCCTGCCCGGCCACCGCCTGCCGCCGCCCTAGCTCGAAGAAGACGTCGCGGGGGTCCACCCCTTCGCGGCGGGCGATGTCGAGCACCGGCGTCTTGAAGCCGGAGAAGACGCCGGCCAGGCCGCTCACGAGGCTGACCGAGTCGATGGTCGGCGGCGCCGGCATCAGGGTCCGCCCGGCGAGGTCGGCCGCGTCCAGCAGGGCGTAGAGGTCGATGCCGGTCGCGAAGCCCATGCGCTCCAGCACCGGCACCACGACCTCGAGCTGGGTGTTGCCGGCCCCGGCGCCGAAACCCCGCGCGCAGGCGTCGATGACCTGGGCGCCCGCCTGGGCCGCGGCGACCGAGTTGGCGACGGCCATGCCGAGGTTGTTGTGCCCGTGGAAGATCACCGGTACCGAGACGGTCTCCACGATCGCCGTGATCCGCTCGGTGACGTCGGGCGGCAGGTAGTGGCCGGAGGAGTCGAAGATCCCGACCGCCGTCGCCCCGTACTCCTCCATGCGCAGGCACTCCTTGGCCAGCCGCCCGGGGTCGGCCATGTGGCTCATCAGCAACAGGCCCTGCGCCTCGGCCCCCAGGTCCCGCAGGAACCCGAGGTGGCGCTCGGTGAGGTCGCTCTCGGTGCAGTGGGCGCCGAGCCGCACCACGTCCGCGCCGTGGTCCAGGGCCCGGCGCAGGTCGCGGGCCGTTCCCCAGCCGGGCAGCATGAACACGCCCATCTTGCTGTTCGGCAGCGCCT
This sequence comes from Sphaerisporangium krabiense, assembly GCF_014200435.1. Lineage (NCBI taxonomy): Bacteria > Bacillati > Actinomycetota > Actinomycetes > Streptosporangiales > Streptosporangiaceae > Sphaerisporangium > Sphaerisporangium krabiense. Next base: position 1,994,732 of record NZ_JACHBR010000001.1, read on the forward strand.
CGCGCACCACCGTCAGCATCTCGTCGTCGCTCAGCGCCGCGCGTCCGACCTGGAGCGAGGACGCGCCCAGGCCGTTGCCGTGCCCGACCTCCACCACCGGGACGCCGGCCGCGTCGGCGGCCGAGGCGTAGCCGCGCAACTGCTCGCGCCCGAGGACGTGGCGCACCGCGTGGTGGCCGTCGCGCAGGGTGGGGTCGTGGATGACGAGGCGGGGCCGGCCGGTGGAGAGCTGGTTCATGACACCCCCGTGGTGGCGATCGCCGCGTCGCTCAGCGCCCACCGCTCGGCGACGAGCACGGCCGCCGCGTTGATGATGTCCACGTTGCCCATGTGCCGCGGGATGCGCTCGCCCGCGGCGGCGACCTCGACCGCGACGAACACCCGGTCGCCGGTCACCGTGCACGCCTTGACCGTGAGGCCGGGCGCGAACGCCCGCACCCGCGCGGCGGCGTCCTCCACGTCCGCGCGGACGGACTCGGCGTCGAACCCGCCGCCCAGCAGCGACATCGCCACGCGGAACATCGCCGGCGGCGACGCCGGGCTGAGGTTGACCATCACCTTGATCTCCGGCACGCCGGTGAACGTCCGCACGGCGTCCTGCGTGGTGTCGATGTACTCGTCGAGGTTCAGGCGGGTGGCCCGGCCCACGCTCGCGCTGGCCGCCGTGGTGACCACCTCGATGTACTCGGCCGGGTGCCGCCGGGTGAGCGCGTGCAGGATCGGCACCGCCGCCTGCCCCGTGCAACTGATCAGGTTGACGTTGCGGTGGGACCGCGCGTCGGCCCCGTTCACGGTCGGCGCGACCATGTGCCCGACCATGCTCGGCGTCAGGTCGACGAGCCGGGTGCCCAGCGGTTCGAGGGATTTCCAGTGTTCGACGTGGGACAGGGCGTTGCTCGCGTCGAACACGATGTCGAAGGGACGGTCGGCCGCGACCAGCGACCGGATCCCGTCCGCGGCGGTGGCGCAGCCGAGGGCGGCCGCGCGGCGCAGCCCGTAGGCCCTGTCGTCGCGTCCGACCACCAGTTGGCAGTCGAGGACGGCGGAACGCTGCACCTTCGTGAGGAGATCGATACCGATGAGTCCGGCTCCGAGAATGGCGACCCTCAGCGGTTCGCTTCCATTCACAGGCAAGCCCTCTTCCGACGTGAGACGGCGTCCATGAGAGAAAAGGAGAAACGAAATGTCCATGAGCGCGGATGACCGGTGACCCTGGATGCCGCCGGCGGCGCGGCCGCGCGGCATTCCGATTCCCTGGTCGGCTCTCTAGGTACTTTCTCAATGGGCCCTGTCCATGTCCAGCCCGCGGACCGGGGCCTGTGGACATGGGTTTCACCGCGGCGGAGAACGCGGACACGCGTTCACGATGAAAGGCGCGGAAAGCCTGGAGAATGAGCGCGCGGCCGGTCACGACGGGGACCGGCCGCGGGCTCAGGACGTGACGCCGGAGTCGCCGCTCAGCGTCAGGTAGAGATGCTCGAAACCGCGGTAGGTGCGGTTTCTGCGCCAGCGCACCTCGCGGACGCGCGCCTCGGGATAGCGCCGGGCGAACAGCGTGAGCACGGTGGTGGCCGTCAGGCGCGCGAGCGACGCGCCGGAGCAGTAGTGCATGCCGTGGCCGAACGCCAGGTGGTCGGCGCGGCGTCCCTCGAGGTGGGCGGCGGGCCCGTCGGACGCGGGCAGATCGGACGCAGAAAGATCGGACGCAGAAAGATCGGACGCGGACGGCGGCTCGAAGAGGTCCCGGCCGTCGAGCGAGACCATGACCAGCTCGCCGCGCGCGATCCGGTGGCCGCCGAGCGCGGTGTCCTCGGCGGCGACCCGGGCCACGTGGCCGAGCGGGGCGTACAGGTCCAGGACGCGCTCCACGATCGCGGCCGCCTCCTCGCCGGTCCGCGACGCCGCGACGCCGCCCTGCAGCCCGTGGCCGATCATGTACCACAGCGCGAACGTGATGAGCGCGGCGGTGGTCTCCAGCCCGCCGAACAGCATCATCGACGAGGTGGCCAGCCGGTCGCCGTCGCCGTCGCCGTCGCCGTCGCCGGACCGGGCCCAGATGCCCTCGCCGTCCCCGTCCGGGAGGCCGTCGATGAACTCCTCCATCTCGTGGAGCGCCTCCTGGGCGCGCACCGCGTACTCGCGGCGGTAGGAGGCCGCGAGGAAGTCGGCCAGCGCCCGCGCCCACCTTTGCTCGATGCCGGGCAGTTCGAGCACGTGGGCGACGGTGCGCGCCGAGATCGTGTCGGCCAGGTCGGCCACGGCGTCAGCGGTCGCCGACTTCCCGAAGTCCGCCAGCGCCTCCTCGACGATCGTGTGGACGACGCCGCCGAGTTCGCGGATCCGGCGGGGGGAGAACATCGGCTGGACGGCCCGCCTGGCGGTCCTGTGCCGCTCGCCGTCGAGCAGCGCGAACCACCGGCTCAGGGTGGCGATCAGGTGCGCGCACCGGTCGTGCATGTCGGCGGGCAGGTAGGTGAGGTTGGCGACCTCGAACGTCTCCGAGGACAGGCGCCGGTCCTCCAGCGCCTCCCGCGCGGCCTCGCCCCACACCACCCAGCAGGCCAGGTCGTCGTAGTAGCGGACGGTGGATGTCTGGTCTGACGGCATCGTCCATCCCTCACCCGCCGGCGAGGGCGGGTTCCGGCTCGTAGGTCTCTGGGAGGTCGCGTTCCTTGCGCATCGGGCTCAGCGCGAGGATGAGCCAGCAGACGGCGAGGACGCCCGTCATGATCCACATGGCTCCCCGGTATCCGACCACGTCGCCGAGCACGCCGCCGAGCAGGGAACCGAGCGGGATCATGCTGTGCCCGATCGCCATGGCCGTCGCCACGACCCGGCCGAGCATGTGCGGCGGGCAGTACGCCTGCCGGAAGCTGCCGACCACGATGTTGGCCACGGCGATGCCGATGCCGACGAAGAACCCGCCGAGCCCGAACAGCAGCATGCGCGGCCCCGGGCCGGCCATGGGCATGAGCAGCGCGAACGGCGCGGTGGTGAGCTGCAGGAGCAGCAGGCCGCGCGCGGTGCCGACCCGGCGGGTGACCCTGGTGGTGACCAGCGCGCCCACGATGCCGCCGACGCTGCCCGTGCTCAGCAGCACCCCGACCGTGGCCGGGTTCAGGCCGACGGTGCGCACCAGGAACACGACCTGGACCGCCTGGTACCCCATCAGCGCGAGGTTCGTCACGGCGCCCCAGGTGACGATGGGCCGCAGGTAGCGGTCCCTGCCGACGAACCTGAGCCCCTCGGCGATCTGCCGGCCGAGGGGGTCGCGACCCTCGCGGGGGGCGGGGGGCGGCTCGGCCACGCGGATCCGGTGCAGGCAGAACGCGGAGATCAGGAACGTCAGCGCGTCGGCCAGCAGCGCGGTGGCCGCGCCGAACGCCTGGGCGAGCAGGCCGGCCGCGCCCGGCCCGGCGAACTGGGTGGCGGTCTCGCTGCCGTGCAGCTTGGCGTTGCCCTCCATCAGGTCGCGGCCGTCGAGCACGGTGCGGACGTAGGCGTGGTAGGCGGGGTAGAAGCAGGTGGCCGCGGTGCCGGAGATCAGCGCGACGGCGATGAGCTGGCCCAGGGTCAGCACGCCGAGCCACGCCGCCACCGGCACGCTCACGAACACCGCCGCGGACACCAGGTCACACGCGATCATGAACGGCCGCTTGCGCACCCGGTCGACCCACGCGCCCGCCGGCAGGCCCACGATCAGCCAGGGCAGCCACACCGCCGCGGCGAGGACACCGACGGCCGTGGAGCTGGCGCCCAGGCTCACGACCGCGATCAGGGGGAGGGCGACCACGGTGATGCTGTTGCCGAGCTGGCTCGCGGTCTCGCCCGTCCACAACAGGCGGAAGTCCCGCTGGGCCAGCACGCCCCACCACGTCCGGGGCCGTTCCGGGGTGTCCTTCGCCACGTCCGACAAGATGCATCATCCCGTGATTTATGGCCGAACGACGGCCGAAGGGAACTCCAAGGGCTCGTTTACCCGCGATATTACAGGAATATCGCGGATGTCGTCGTGGCGCAGCACCCACATCAGAAAACGCTCCACGCCCATGCCGAAACCCGAGGTCCGCCGCGGAAATGCCTCCACCATGCGCACATACCATGCGTAGTCCTCTTCCCTGACGTTATGCAGCGCCATGGACTTACGCAGGGTCTGGGCGTCCGAGTGCCGCTCGCCCGAGCCGACGATTTCGCCAGGACCGAAAAGCAGGTCCGCGTTCCGCGCGGTTCTCCCGTCCGGGTCCTCGAATGCCTGGTAAAACGGCACGGCCAGCGCGTCGTAGTGACGCACCCAGACGAATTCGCTCACCCGCCGCATCAGCGCACGCTCTCCCGCGCGGGTCAGCGTCCGCCAGGTGCCCTCGTCGCGGACGCCGCCGTCCACGTCGGCCACCACGCGGGCCGCCTCGTCGAAGGTGAGCTGCGGGAACGACGCCCCGGCGGCCATCCGCTCCAGGTGCGAGACATCGCCCCGGGTGGCCGCCAGACGTCCGCCCAGCCGTTCGAGGACGGCGCCGGCCAGCGTGCCGACATAGCCGTCCACGTAGGCGATCAGGTCGTCCAGCCCGCCGGGGATCTCCGCCTCGCTGTGGGTGTACTGGTTCAGATGGGTCTGGTCGGCGGGCTCGCCGCGGAACGACGGCGCGATCACGAAGCATCCGTCCGGCGTCAGGCGGCAGCCGTACTCCAGGGCGAACTGCAGGGAGTCCGGTAAGTACGTCCGCACCCCCGCCACCGTCACCGGCACCGGCTCCGAGTCGCTGCCCAGGGCGGTCGGGCACGTCACCGACCGGGTGGTCAGCGGCAACGGGAACCCGCGCAGCCCGCGCGAGCGGGCGTACTCGCCGGTGGTCGCGAGGATCACGTCGTACAACTCCGCGATCAGCGCGGTCCAGGGAGAGCGCAGCGCCGTGACGAACGCGTCCGGCTCGTTGCTGTCGAACACGGCCGGTGGCCGCACCAGGTTCTGGGCCGTGGTGGCCTGCGTCATGGTCATGTCCCTTCGGAAGCGCTGGTCGTGGGCCGCGCGGCCGCCGGGATCCGGCCACCGCGCAGGACGTCGTCCGGGTCGTAGACCCGTTTCACGGCGGCCAGTCGCCGCAGCCGCTGTTCTCCGTAGATGTCCGGGGGCGCCCATTCCTCGTCCTGGACGTAGTTCACGTAGGCCCCCGGCATGCGCGACCCGCTCAGGGACCGGACCGCGCGGCGGGTCCAGGCGACGTTCTCCTCGTCGTGCGCCGGATCCGTCCACTGCGCCGAGGCCGTGACGATGTAGGGCGCGTCGCGGTTGGGGAAGGCGCCGTCGTGCTCGGGCAGGCGCGCGATCGCGCCGCGCAGGTACTCGAAGTCGATGCTGGACAGGGTCGAGGGCATCTCCCGCGCGCCGCTCAGCATCGACGCCACGGCCTCGTCCGGCAGGCCGGTCAGGTAGCCGGACTTGGTGTAGTAGCGGTGGCCGTGCGGCTCGCTGAGATCGCCCATCCCCTGGAGCTCCAGGTAGGAGATCACCCGGCCGGTCGCCGTCTCCGGCGGCGCGGCGTCGAGCAAGGGGGCGATTCGCGCCGGGCCGTCCTGCGGGTCCCCGAAGTACGCGCCGCTCAACCGCAGCACGACGCCGCCGCCGTCCGGCGCGGCGCCGGGCAGCCGCTTGAGCGCGCCCACCACGTGCAGATTGTCGGGCTGCCGCTCGGCGAAGGACCGGTAGGCGGCCAGCGCCCGCGCCGCCGTGGCCGGCGGGTACTGCGCCACATAGTGGTAGAGCGGCCCCACCGGGCGCAGCCGGAGCGTGAACCGGGTGACGACGCCGAAGTTCCCGCCCCCGCCGCCGCGCAGCGCCCACAGCAGTTCCGGGTGCTCGGCATCGGTGGCCTCGACGATCGAACCGTCCGGAAGCACCACCTGCGCGGCGAGGATGTGGTCGCAGGTCGGCCCCCACGTGCGGGCCAGCCAGCCGTAGCCGCCGCCGAGGGCGAGGCCGCCGAGGCCGGTGTGCGACACCACCCCCGCCGGACAGGCCAGGCCGTAGCGCACGGTGGCGGCGTCGACGTCGCGCAGCAGGCATCCGCCGTCGGCGTGCGCCACCTTGGCCCCGGCGTCGACGAGCACGCCCCGCATCGGCGACAGGTCGATCATGACGGCGTCGTCCGCGACGGCCGCGCCCGCGACGTTGTGGCCGCCGCCCCGCACGGTCACCGGGTGCCCGTTCGCCACGGCGAACCGCAGGGCGTCGGACACCTCCTCCGCCGTACGGCAGCGCGCCACGCACACCGGGCGGCGGTCGTGCATGGCGTTCCACACCGCCCGCGCCTCGTCGTAGCCGGGGTCCCCGGGGTACAGCAGGTGCGGCCGGGACGGCCGCGGCCGGGCGCCGTTCACCGCGCCCCCCGCAGTCCGGCGCCGGTCCCGAGGGCCGCGCCGAGCGCCTCGGCGATCAGCGTCCGCGGCTCGTCGGCCAGGACCTCCTCGTGGCGGCAGGGCAGCGGCGTCTCGGCCAGGTCGTCCACGTATCGCTCCCAGTCCTCGGGTCTCGGCCAGTTCGGGCCGCGGCCGCGGGCCGCGGTGAAGAACATCGCCGTCCCCCGGAACCGGGACGGCCGCCACGCCGCCGCCAGCCGGCTCGCGTTCACCCCGACGTCCACGAGCCGCTGGAGCACCCGTTCCTCCAGGCCGAGCCGGTGGAGCGCCGTGCCGCGAAGGGCGGCCAGCGCGTGGCGCAGCCGATCGGCGTTCTCCACCTCTCCCGGCGGCTCCTCGCCGAGCGTGGCCAGCAGGGAGAACTCGTCCCACTGGCTCTGGGTGGCGAAGGCGGGGTAGTGCCAGGTCTCGCCGGGGTAGGCGTCGATCAGGGCGAGCAGCTCGACCCGCTCCCCCTCGTCCTGGAACCTTGTGGCCAGCGCGTGGGCGATGTTGCCGCCCAGCGACCAGCCCAGCAGCCGGTAGGGCCCCGTCGGGCTGACCTGCCGGATCTCGGCGGCCATCCGGTCCAGCATCTCCGCGAAGGACGCCGGGAGCGGCGCCCCGTCCCGCAGGCCCGGCGCCTGCACGCCGTACACCGTCGTGTCGGTGGCGAGCTGACCGGCCAGCGCCCGGTAGCCCCAGGCCAGGCCGGAGGCCGGGTGCACGCAGAAAAGCGGCGTGGGGTCCGCGCCGGTCCTGAGCGGCAGGAGGACGTCGAAGTCGTGCCGCGCGTCCTCGCCGGCTTCGGCCGCGAGGATGCCCGCCGGGGTCGGCGTCCGGAACAGCGTGCGGATCGACACGGTCAGACCGAGTTCGGAGCGGACATCGGCGATCAGCCGCATGGCGAGCATCGAGTGCCCGCCGAGCTGGAAGAAGTCGTCGTCCACGCCGACCTCGGGCCGGCCGAGCAGCCGGGCGAACAGGCCGCACAGGACCTTCTCGCGCGGGGTACGGGGCGCGGCGAGCAGGCCGGCGGCGGACGGTTCTGGGGCGGGCAGCGCGGCGCGGTCCAGCTTCCCGTTCACGGTGCGCGGCAGCGCGTCGAGGACGACGAACGCGGTCGGCACCATGTACTCGGGCACCAGGTCGACGGCCCGGCGGCGCAGCCGGTCCACCTCGACGTGCCCGCCGGCGAGCGCCGGGGTGACGTAGGCGATCAGCGCGCCCTCCGGGGAGGCCACGACCGCGCTCTGCCCGACCGAGGCGTCGCCCTCCAGCGCGGCCTGGATCTCGCCGGGCTCGGCCCGGTGGCCGCGGATCTTGAGCTGGTGGTCGGCCCTGGCGACGAACTCCAGCTCGCCGTCCCGGTTCCACCGGACCAGGTCGCCGGTGCGGTACATCCGGGTGCCCGCGGGCCCGAACGGGTCGGCCACGAAGCGCTCGGCGGTCAGCGACGCCCGGCGCGAGTAGCCGCGGGCGACTCCGGCGCCCGCGACGTACAGCTCCCCGACGACGCCGGGCGGCGCCAGGCGCATCCGGTCGTCGAGCACGTAGCACCGGGTGTTGGGCAGCGGCGGCCCGATCGGCGCACGGCCGCCGGCCACCGCGTCGCGGCGCAGCATCGCGATCGACACGTCGTCGGTGCACTCGGCGGGCCCGTACACGTTGGCCAGCGGTATGCCGGGGAACCGGTCGTACCAGCGCCGGGCCAGCTCGCCGGGCAACGCCTCGCCGTGGACCAGCATCCACCGCAGCCCGGTGAGCCGGGCCGCCGCGGCGGGGTCGGCCGCGCAGGCGTTCAGGACGGCGTCGAGCACCGCGGGCACGATCTGCAGCACCGTGACGCCGTGCCGCGCCACCGCGTCCAGCAGGGCGAACGGGTCCCGGGTGGTGTCGTCGTCCATGACGTGCACCCGGCCGCCGACGGTGAGCATGGTGAGCGCCTGCCAGATCGCGACGTCGAACGTCAGCGGCGCGTTGAACGCCATCGTGTCGCCCTCGCCGAGCCCGTACAGGTCGGCGACCACCGCCAGGTGGTTGGCCAGTCCGCGGCGGGTGACGAGGACCCCCTTGGGCGTGCCGGTGGAGCCGGAGGTGAACACGCTGTAGGCGAGCGCGTCGCGCGGCGCCTCGACGGGCGGCTCCAGAGGCGCCGATCCGCCAGGGCTCAGCACCGTGACCGGATGGTCGCAGGCGGCGGCGATCGCCGCGGCCCGGTCCCGCAGGCCGGCGGCGGCGACGATGACGCGCGCTCCGGCGTCCGTGAGCATCCCGGCGGCGCGGGCCACCGGGATCCCCGGGTCGAGCGGCAGGTAGCCGCCCCCGCCGTCGAGCACGCCGAGCGCGGCGGCCACGAACCACGGGCTGCGCTCGGACAGCACCGCGGTCACCGCGTCGATCCCGGCTCCGGCGGCGACCAGCTCCCGGCGGACCGCGCCAGCCCTCCCCGCCAGCTCCGCGTAGGTCAGCGAACCGTCCGCGGCGGACACCGCGACCGCGTCCGGACGCCGGTCCACCACCTGGCGCACCCGCACGGGGGTGTCGTGCTCGGGTTCGGGGCGGTCCGCGCCGTTCCCGTCGGCCAGCAGGCGCCGCCGTTCGGCCGGGGACAGCAGGTCGATCGCGCCGATCCGCCGGTCCGGGTCGGCGACCACGGCCTCTAGCATGCGGATGATCCGGTCGCGGATCGCCACGACGGTGTCCCGGTCGAACAGGTCGGTGGCGTACTCCAGGACGACGCCGAGCCCGGACGGCGCGCCCTGGGCGTCGCGGCGCTGGTCGAAGTCCACCGACAGGTCGAACTTCGCCGTCCCGGTGGACAGCGAGGACAAGGTGGCCTCGGCGCCGAACAGCGGCTCGCTCTCGTTCATGAAGCCGTAGTCCAGGGCCACGAGGACCTGGAACAGCGGGTGCCTGCCGAGGGACCGCCGCGGGTTGCAGCGTTCGACCACCAGGTCGAACGGCACGTCCTGGTGGGCGAAGGCGGCCAGTTCGAGGTCGCGGGTGCGGTGGAGCAGTTCGGTGAACGTCGGGTCGCCCGAGGTGTCGGCGCGCAGCACCAGCGTGTTGACGAAGAACCCGACCAGGTCGTCCAGCGCCGCCTCCGGACGCCCGGTGACCACCGTGCCGAGCGGGATGTCGTCGCCGACGGCGTACCCCTTGAGCACGGCCGCCACCGCGGCCTGCAGGACGATGAACAGCGTGCAGTTCTGCCGCCGCGCCAGGTGCAGCAGCTCCCGGTGCAGGGCCGGGTCGGTGACGAGCTCGACCGTGTCGCCCTGGTAGCTGGGCTCGGACGGGCGCGGCCGGTCGTAGGGCAGGTCGAGCTGCTCGGGCATCCCCGCCAGCGCGGTGGCCCAGTGGTCGAGGTGCCCGGCCAGCACGCTGGACGGGTCGCGCTCGTCGCCGAGCGTCGCGCGCTGCCACACCGTGTAGTCCGCGTACTGCACGGCGAGCGGCTCGATGTCCGGCCGGGCGCCGGCCGCCCGCGCCCGGTAGGCGTGGTCCAGGTCGGCGAGGAGCGGGCGCAGCGACACGCCGTCGCAGGCGATGTGGTGCACCAGGACGAGCAGCACGTGCTCGGGCCCGGGGCCGTCGGTCACCTCGAAGAGTACGCAGCGCAGCGGCAGGTCCACCGTGACGTCGAAGGCGTGCCGGGCGGCGCGGTCCAGCTCCGCGTCCACCTCGCTCCCGGCGACGGCGACGACCGGCAGGTCGAGGCCGACCTCGGCCGGCGGCAGGATCCGCTGGTAGGGGGCGCCGTCCGCGGACGGGAACACGGTGCGCAGCGCCTCGTGCCGGGTGACCAGGTCGTGCAGGGCCGTGCGCAGCGTGGCGACGTCCAGCGCGCCGCGCAGCCGCACCACCAGCGGGATGTTGTAGGTGGCGCTCGGCCCCTCCATCTGGCCGATGAACCACAGGCGCTGTTGCGCGAAGGACAGCGGGATCGGGTCGGGGCGCGGCCCGCCCCCGGCCAGCGGCACGGGCTCCCGGTCCGGCTCGGCGACCTGGGTCAGCACCCGCGCGACCCCGGCGGGGGTGGGTTCCTGGAAGAGCTGGGCGAGGGCGAGGTGCACGCCGAGCACGGAGCGGATCCTGGTCACCAGCCGCATGGCGATCATGGAGTGGCCGCCGAGCGCGAAGAAGCTGTCGTGCGGGCCGACCTCCTCGACGCCGAGCGCGTCGGCGAAGAGGCCGCACAGGATGTCCTCCACCGCGGTGCGCGGCACGGCGGCCTGCCGCGACCCGGCGGCGGCCTGCGCGGCGCGCTCGGGCTCGGGCAGCGCCGCCCGGTCCAGCTTCCCGTTGGCGGTGATCGGCAGCGCGTCGAGGGGCACGAACGCCGAGGGCACCATGTAGTCGGGCAGCCGGGCGGCCACGCGTTCCCGCAGGTCCGCGAGCGCTCCCCCGTCCGTGTCGTCGGCGGGCACCACGTAGGCGACCAGGCCGCGCTCTCCGGCGTCGTCCTCGTGGACCACCACCGCGGCCAGGGCGACCGCCGGGTCGGCCTGGACCACGGACTGCACCTCGCCGGGTTCGATCCGGAACCCGCGGATCTTGACCTGGTCGTCGGTCCTGCCGGCGAACTCCAGGTCGCCGGTGTCCGTGCGGCGCACCAGGTCGCCGGTCCGGTACATCCGCTCGCCCGGCCCCGCGAACGGGTCGGCGACGAACCGCTGCGCGGTCAGCCCGGGGCGGCCGACGTACCCGCGGGCCAGCCCGGCGCCCGCCACGTACAGCTCGCCCAGCTCCCCGTCCTCGACCGGCCGCAGCCCCTCGTCGAGCACGTAGGCGCGCACGTCGTCCAGCGTGCCGCCGATCGGCACGTTGTCGGGGAGCTCGCCCTCGGCCGGCACGAAGAACCGGGTCGCGAAGGTGGTCGTCTCGGTGGGCCCGTACCCGTTGACCACCTGGGTGCCGGGCCGGGCGGCGCGCAGCGTGCGGATCGCGCGGGCCGACACGGCCTCGCCTCCGGTCCACACCTCCTCCAGAACGCCGAGCGCGGCGTCCTCCTCCTCCACCATCAGGTTGAACAGCGACGTGGTCATCGCGGCCGCCGTGGGCCGGTGCTCCTCGATGGCGCGCGCCAGCGTCCGCGCGTCGAGGTCGCCGGGCGGGGCGATCACGCAGCATCCGCCGTTGAGCAGCGGCACCCACATCTCGTAGGTGGAGGCGTCGAACGCGTAGGAGGAGTGCACCAGCACCCGGCGGTGCGCGGCGCCGGAGAACGAGCCGTCCCTGGCCAGCGCCAGGATGTCGCCGTGGGTCACTCCGACGCCCTTCGGGGTGCCGGTGGACCCGGAGGTGAACATGATGGACGCGAGCTGGTCGGGGTTCCCCGTCGAGCGCGGCAGCGGGACGTCGGGCGCGGACATCGCGCCGGGCTCGACGACGAGGATCGCGGCCTGGTGGTCGAAGCGCACGCTCAGCGACGTCGCGTCCACCAGCAGCACCCGCGCCTTGGACTCCCGCATGACGACGCCGTGCCGCGCCGCCGGGCTGCGCCGCTCCAGCGGCACGAACGCGCCGCCCGCCTTCAGCACGGCGAGCAGCGACACGATCAGTTCGACCGAGCGGTCGACCAGCACGGCGACCGGCGTCTCCGGCCCCACGCCGAGGGCGACGAGCCGGTGGGCGAGGGCGGTGGCCCGCCGGTCGAGCTCCTGGTAGGTGACCTCCTCCCGCCCGGAGACGAGCGCCGGGGCGTCCGGCCGGTCGCGGACCAGCTCGGCGAACCGGTCGGGGACGGTCGCCGCGAGGGACTCGCTTCCCGCGGGCGCGGCGCGCTCCGCCAGCTCCAGCCGGTCCACGGTGAGCTCCGGGTCGTCCGCGACCTGGTCGAGGATCCGGACGAAGTTCGCCGCCAGCAGTTCGACGGTGTCCCGGTCGAACAGCTCGATCGCGTAGTCGAGGAAGCCGGCGATGCCCTGCGGGACGCCGTCCGCGGCCGGCAGCTCCCGCATGCCGAGCCCGAGCTCGAACTTGGCCGCCACCGTGCCCACGTCGTAGAGCTCGGCGTCCGGCAGGCCGCGCAGCACGTCCGCGTCGACCCCGGTCGCGCCGAATCCGAGGGACACCTGGACGAGCGGGCTCCAGCCGCGCGCGTCGCCCGGGTTGACCGCCTCCACCACCCGGTCGAACGGCACCTCCTGGTGGGCGAGGGCGGCCATGTCCGCGTCCCTGATCCGGTCCACCAGGTCGCCGAAGGACGGGTCGCCGGAGGTGTCGGTGCGGAACACGAGCGTGTTGGCGACCAGGCCGACCAGCCCGTCCAGGTCGTCGTGCGACCGGCCGGCCACCGCCGCGGCGAACGGGAGGTCGGTGCCCGCGCCGGCGCGGGTGAGCAGCGCGGCCAGCGCGGCCTGCATCACCATGAACAGCGTCGCCCGGCACCGCCGGGCCAGGGTGACCAGGCGGGCGTGCAGCGCCGCGTCGATGGTGAACGGCACTCCGGCGCCGTGGTGGGACGGCACCGCGGCGCGGGGCCGGTCCAGGGGCAGCGCGAGCCGCCGGGGGATGCCGTCCAGCGCGCGCCGCCAGAAGTCGAGCTGGGCGGTCAGCACGCCGTCCGGCCCGGACTCCTCGTCGAGCAGCCTCCGGTACCACTCGCTGTACCGCCGGTAGGTCACCGGCAGCGGCGGGAAGTCCGGAGCGCCGCCGGCGAGGCGGGCCGCGTAGGCCGTGGCGAGGTCACCGAGCAGCGGGCGGATCGACTCCCCGTCGGCGGCGATGTGGTGCAGCGACAGCAGCAGCACGTGCTCCGGCCCGCCGCCGCCCGGCGCCACCGTGATGTCGGTCACCCGCAGCGGAAGGTCGGCGGTGATGTCGAACGCCTCGCTCGCCGCCTCGGCCAGCGCGCCGGGCAGGCCGCCGTCCGGCACGGTGATCTGGCGCAGCAGCGGGCCCACCTCGGCCATGTCCACCACGTGCTGGTACGGCACCCCGTCGATCTGCGGGAACACCGTGCGCAGCGGCTCGTGCCTGGCCACCACGTCGCGCAGCGCGGCCTCCATCGCCGCCGCGTCCACCGTGCCGCGCAGGCGCACCGCGACCGGCATGTTGTAGCGGGGGGTCGGCCCTTCGAGCTGCGCCAGGAACCACAGCCGTTGCTGCGCCGACGACAGCGGGGCGCGTTCCGGCACGGTCACCTCGTCGAACGCGGCGCGGACGCGGGTGGCCTGGGCGCCGTCCGCGTCCTGCGCGAGCCTGCGGGCCAGCCCGGCCACCGTGGGCGACTCGAAGAGCTTGCGCACGTGCGCCGCCGGGCCGAGCACGCGGCGGATCCGGTTCACCAGCCGCATGGCCAGCAGCGAGTCGCCGCCGAGCTCGAAGAAGTTGTCGTCGGCGCCGACCGAAGGCAGCCCCAGCGCCTCGGCGAACAGGCCGCCGAGGATCTCCTCCTGCGGCGTGCGGAAGGCGCCGCCGCCCTGAGAACCATGGGGGGAGCCATGGAGTGCTGACGTCATGGGGTTCCCTTCGATCAACGTGGTTCCTGCAGGAGACGGCGCAGCGCGTGCTGGAACCGGCCGGCCAGCTCGCGTACGTCCCCGGAGGTGAAGGACTCGGCCTCGGCGCGCAGCACGCCGCGGATGTTGCCGACCGTGCCCCAGGTGAACTCCCACAGCGCGGGCAGGTTCGCCCAGCGTGGCGCGATGGGCCTGGCCGACGTGCGCATGCCCGGCAGGGGCAGGTCCGGGAGCACGGTGTCGACGTTGACCACGTGCACGAGCAGCGGGTCGGCCCCGGGCCCGCGCGGCAGCCCGGCGGCCCGCAGGATGACGGGGTAGGGCACGTCCTTGTGCGTCAGGGCGTCGTCCATCGACTCCGCGTGCACCTCGACCAGGCCGGCGCCGCGCAGCCCCGCCGGCCAGGTGGTGCGCACGGGCAGCGTGTTGAGCAGCGGTCCCACCGTGGCCTGCGACGACGCGGTGTCGCGGATGGCGGCGGGCAGTCCCACGACCGACTCGCCGCGGTCGCCGGCCACCGCGACGCTCACCGCGGTGAACAGCACCGCGGCCGGCGAGACCCGCGCGGCCCTCGCCAGAGCGCGGATGCCCCGGGTGTCGTCGGCGTCGAGCTCCAGGTCGGCCGCGTCGAACAGGCCGCGCCGCTCGTCGGCCGGTTCGGCCCGCGGCCTCGGCGGGACCGTCACGCCGCGCAGCCGTTCCCGCCACCACGCGGCGTCCCAGCTCTGCTCCTGCTCCCACGCGGCGTGGTCGAAGAAGTCCGGCGCGGGGCCGAGGTCCGGCACGGCGCCGCGCACCGCCGCGCCGTACGCCGCGCCGAGCTCGCGCAGCATGAGCGCCAGCGACCAGCTGTCCCCGGCGACGTGGTGGACGGCCAGCCCGAGGGCGTGCTCGTCCGGCGGGTCCGACACCAGCACGGCCCGCACCGGCGGCTCGTCGACGAGGTCGAACAGCGTGTCCCACAGCCCGGCCAGCTCGGGCGCGCCCGCCCGCGCCGGGCCGGTCACCCGGCGCAGGCCGGGGAGCCCGCCGGTGTACGGGAGGGCGACCTCGCCGTCGTAGGTGGACGACAGGACGGGATGCCGGCCCATGACGTGGTGCAGCGCGTGTTCGAGCGCTCCGGCGTCCACACGGCCCGTGATGGAGAAGCACACCGGCATGGTGTACATCGGGCGGCCGGTCAGGGCCTCCTGCACCAGCATGGCCTGCTGCATGCCGGTCAGCGGTCGGGCGGCGGCCACCAGATCACGCCCTCACGGCGTCCGCGGCGCGCAGCACCTCGCCGGCCCACCCCGCGAAGCTCGTGGCGCGCAGGCACCGTCCCGGGCCGATGTCGGCGCCGGTCACCTGGCGGACCCGCGCGGTGACGCGCAGCGCGAGCAGCGAATGCCCGCCCAGCGAGACGAAGTCGTCGTCGTCGTTGATCTGGTCCATGCCCAGCGCCACCCGCCAGATCTCGCGCAGCACCTCGCGCGGGGAGCCGTCCCCGCCCGGGACGACCGCGGTCTCGGGCGGCAGGTCCGGCGGGGGGAGGTCGCGGCGGGACACCTTGCCGTTGGGCAGCCGCGGCAGGTCCTCCAGGAACACGACGTGGCCGGGCCGCATCGCGGGCGGCAGCAGGGCGGCGGCGTGCCGGTGGATCTCGCGGGCGGTCAGGAGCTCCGGGGGGCGGTGCGCGCCCGGCCGGGCCGGGGAGGGCGGCGCGGGGTCGGCGTCCCGGGTGGCGTACACGTAGCTGACGTCGGCGTCGCGGCCCACGGTCCAGTCGTGCTGGGTGTGCACGGTGAACCCGGCCTCCTTCAGGGTCGCCACGATCGGCGGGCCGGCGACGGTGCTGTGCTCGACCTCCAGGCAGACCTGCCGCACCCGGGCCCAGTGGCCGGGGCGGACGCCGTCGAGCACGCCGCCTTCCGCGCCCTCGACGTTGATCTTCAGCAGGTCCACCCGGTCCACGCCGTACTGGTCGAGCACGGTGGACAGGTCGAGCGTCTGGACCGTGTACGTGGTGCCGCGCAGCCGGTCCTCGGTGTCGCGCCGCAGCTCCGCCATCTCGGTGGCCGGCACCGTGCCGGCGGCGGCGTGCTCGAGGTGCGACCGGACCAGGCCGGCCGCCTCCGTGCCCCGGTCCGCGCCGAGGCCCGACAGGTACGTGAGGCCGGGGAACGAGGTCAGCGTGGCGGTGCCGGCCCGGTCGGTGACCGCGACCGGGACGATCCGGGCGCGCACGTCGTTGAGCTCCAGGTTGGCGCGCAGGTACGGCAGCACGTCCGGGTTCGGCTCCACCGCCACGACGTGGACGCCGGGGGCCTGGTCGTGCGCCCACAGCGCGAACAGCCCGACGTTGGCCCCGACGTCCACCACCGTGTCGCCGGGCCCGACCCGGATCCCGAACCGCGCGTACTCGTCCTCCTCGAAGATCTGGCGGTACAGGAACATCGTCTCGTCGGGGGACGGCGTGGCCACCGGCCGCCCGTTCGGCAGCCGTATCCGCCGCAGCCCGTCGACCACCGGTGAGTTGGCCCGCCGCGCGGCCACGTAGGCGACCAGTTGGACGCCGCCCGCGCCGTCGGGCACGCCGACGACGGCGGCGTCCCTGACGAGGGGATGCCGGCGGATCGCGCTGCTCACGCCTTCGGGTTCCACGCGGACGCCGCGCACCTTCACCTGGTCGTCGATCCGCCCGCGGAACTCCAGGTAGCCGGCCGGGGCGAGCCGGACCAGGTCGCCGGTGCGGTAGACGCGGCCGGGGCCCCACGGGTCGGGCAGGAACCGCCGCGCGGTCAGCGCGGCGTCGTCCAGGTAGCCGGTCGCCACTCCGGCGCCGCCGATCCACAGCTCGCCGGTCTGTCCCGCGGGCACCGGGGCGAGGTCCTCGCCGAGCACGTGGCAGGTGACGCCGTCGATCGGCCGTCCGATGGGGGCGATGGTCCCGTCGAAGGGCTCCTCGGCGTCCCACGTCGTGGCGTTCACCGACGTCTCGGTGGGCCCGTAGAAGTTGACCACGCGGCAGCCGAGCATGCTCCGCAGGCGGCGGACCAGGCCCATGTCCAGGGCCTCGCCGCCGCAGAACACCCGCCGCAGCGAGGTGCAGTACCGCAGCTCTTCCTCGTCCAGCACGTAGCGCAGCACCGAGGGGACGAAGTGCGCCGTGCTCACCTCGGCCTCGCGGATGAGCCGGACCAGGCCGCGGCTGTCGAACTGCAGGCCGGGCGGGGCGATGACGAGGGTGCCGCCGGCGACGAGCGGCGCGAAGATCTCGTGGATGGCGGCGTCGAACGCGGTCGACGCCTTGTGGAGCACGCGCTCGCCGGGCTCGAACGCGAAGACGCGCTGCCCCCACTCCAGCCGGTTGACGAGGCCGGCGTGGTGCAGGACCACGCCCTTCGGCCGGCCCGTCGATCCGGAGGTGAACAGGATGATCGCCGGTTGGACGTCCGCGGCGGCTCCCCGCCACACGTCCCCGGGGGCCACCGGCCCGAGGTGGGCGCGGTCCTCGTCGAGGCGCAGCCAGGGCGCGGCGCCCGCGCCGGGCGGCGCGGTGTCCTCGGCGTGCAGCACCACGCGGGGCCGGGCGGCCGCGCAGATGCCGTCGAGCCGGTCGAGCGGGAACTCCGGATCCATGGGCACCGCGACCGCGCCCATGGTGGTGACCGCGAGCAGGGAGGTCACGTACTCGGCGGATCGCGGCAGGTAGAGCCCGACCCGGTCGCCGGGGCGCACGCCCGCGGACCGCAACCGCCTGACCGTGCGGCCGACCCGGTCCCACATACGCGGGTAGGAGACCTCGCCGTTCACGTCGATGATCGCGGCGCGTCCCGGATCGTCCGGCGGCGTGTTCCCGATCAGGTCGGGCAGGTATACGGGCGGCACCTCACGACACCCTTTCCGCGACCGCCGCGAGCGCCATGCGCGGCACCTCGGCAACGCAATATCCGGACATTTCATGAACCGTTGGGCGACGCGGCGTGTCCGAGGCGGCGCCGATGCGCGCCAGGTACGCCGAATGGTCGAAGATCTCCTCCAGCAGGCGCCAGGAGGACTCCTTCTCCCCCGCCATGACCTGGTGGATGCCGTACATGTCGGCGACGTAGTCGCACATGCGGCGGCGCGCGGTCTCGGGGTCCCGTCCCCGCACCACGAGCGGGTCGTAGACGTCCACCACCCGCACGCCCGCCGGCAGCCGATGGAACAGCGCCACCATGTCCTCGCGGGAGAAGTGCCGGTAGTCGTGGCCGGCCGCCGAGTGCGGGTGGACCAGCTCGGCGAAGAACCGCGCCATGGGGCTGGCCTCGTCGAAGTCGTGGATGACCACACGTCCTCCGGGGCGGGTGACGCGCAGCGCCTCCGCCATGGCCCGGGACCGGTCCGCGGGGGCGATGTGGTGGGTGCCGTAGGCCAGCAGCACCGCGTCCACCGACGCGTCGCGCAGGAAGAGGAAGTCGGCCGCCTGGCGCACCGCGGGCAGGCCCATGGCCAGCGCCCGCTCGACCATCGTGCCGGAGATGTCGCCGGTCAGGACGGTCGGCTTCGCCGCGGCCCCGCCGTTCTCGGCCACCGCGCGCGCGATCACGCCGTCGCCGCCGAGCACGTCGAGCACGGTGACCTCGCCGGTCGCGCCGGCGGGCGTGGCGAGCCGCAGCAGCCGCCGCGCCCCGGTCCACCGCACCGACACGTCCTGCTGCGCCCTGCGGTAGGAATCGCCCCGGCCGCTCGCGTCGGACTCGAACTCGTTGACCGTGGACACCAGAGCCGACAACCGGTCGGCCGACCGCATCCGCGCGTCGTCCAGCCTCGCGCGCAGCTCCGGATGGCGGGCCGCCACCATGCCGAGGTATTCGTCAAGGGAGGCGGACGGAAGATATCGGTCCGTGGCCGGTGATCGCACAGCGGTTTCCAGGCGTGAGTTGACGGTCATGAAATGCGGCTCCTGCTCGCTGGAGAGAACACCGGACTACTCCGCGGGCCGCCGGCCGGCTTCGTCCAGGGCGCGCGCCAGGCTCGCCGGGCGCAGGTCGGTCCAATTGCGCTCGACATAATCCAGGCAGTCGGTTCTCGACCCCTCGTGGACCACGTCCCACCCGGCGGGAACGTCCACGGAAGGCAGCCAGAGAGAATGCTGGCGCTCCTGGTTGACGAGGACCAGAAACGTACCATCGGCATGGTCGAACGGGTTTTCCGGCACACTCAGCCCCTTTGGCAGGAATGGTTAGGTCAGCCGATCGGCGGCCCGCGGCACGGAACTCGTGGATTCCGGCGGCGCGGGGGAGCGGATCAGCCGCCGGCCACGAACATGCGGCCGCCCGGCATGCGGTGCGGCACGGACGTGACGTCGGTGTAACCCGCGCGGCGGAACAGGTCCAGCCATTGTTCTTCGGTGGGCAGCCGCACGTTCATCGACGTCCCGTGCAGATAGGTGAAAAGCGCGCTGAAGGCCCGTTCCCGCGCGACGGGCACGTACGGCACCGCGTCGGTGACGATCAGGCGGCATCCGTCCGCCGTCGCCTCCCGGCAGGCGCGCAGGACCGCCGTGAACGTCTCCGGATCGCCCACGACGTCGTGCATGACGAAACCGGCGTGCACGACGTCGGCGTCCCGCACCGGCGACGGGTCCTCCACCAGCGACTCGATCTTGCGGTTCACCACGGTGAGGCGGTCGGCCACCCCGGCGCGCCGGGCCGCGCGCCCTGCTTCCTCGCAGGCCGCGGCGCTCATGTCGATCGCGGTGCCGGTGCTGCCGGGGAGCGTGCGCAGCAGGTGGACGAGCAGCCCGCCCGCCCCCGCGCCGAGGTCCGCCACCTTGGCCGGACGGAGGTTCACGATCTCGGAGAAGGCGCGGGGATAGAAGCCCTGCGACCCGACCCAGCGCGACGACGTCGCCACCCATCGGCCGTCGCGGTCGTATTTCCTGGTCGCCTCGCCGGGATCCCGGAGAAATTCCGGCGCGTTCTCGATGTACGGCCGGTTGGCATTCATGGCCCACAGCACGTAACCCGACTCGTACCTGCGGTCCGCCATATCCGGACAGGGCAGGAACCGCTCGGACTCGCCGACGCGATCGACCAGTCCCGCGGCGTGCAACGCGTTCACGAATTCGGCGCAGTTCCGCGTGGGGGCCGCCGCCGCGGCGGCGACGTCCTCGACCGTGAAAGGCTCCGCCCGGTCCAGCAACGGGGTTATTCCTATTTCCTCGGCGATCTCCAGCAGAGCGGCGACCGCCGCCAGATCCGCGGCCGTCTCACCGGGATGAGTGGATTGGTCGATGCTCATTGGTCGCTCCAAAGTCAAGGGCTGCGTCCAAAAGAGGAGTATCGGCAGGGGTGTACCGGGTGGTGCCATCGTCAGGCCTGCGCCGCCGTCCAATCAAGTAATCGCACGCCGCGATAAGAAACACGGCGGTCATCACGTGGGTGAGGCGTCCGCCGTTCACGGCGCGCTGTCGCCGTCTCGGCGCGTTGGCTACCGTCGGAACCGACTCGATCGCGGATACGGAGGATTCATGGGAAAGCCGCGCTTCCGCTCTATATTCGATGGTCTGCCCGCCTATGAACCGTCGCGAGCCGTTCGGTCGGCGACGGGCGATTCTCACCTTCTCGCGGCGAACGAGTCCCCGCACCGGCCGCTCCCCGACATCGTCGCGGCGATCACCGAGGCGGCGGAGACGATCAACCGCTACCCCGATTTCGGCGGGACGGAGCTGACCGCGCGGATCGCGCGGGCGCACGGCGTCACCGAGGACCGGGTGGCGATCGGCGCCGGTTCCGTCGCCCTGCTCCAGATGCTCCTCCAGGCCGTCGCCGACGCCGACGCCGAGGTCATGTACGCGTGGCGGTCGTTCGAGCTGTATCCGGTCCTCGCCGACCTCGCCGGCGTCCGCGGCGTCCGGATCCCGCTGGTGGACGAGCGCCACGACCTGAACGCCATGGCCGAGCGCGTCGGGGACGACACCCGGCTCGTCCTGGTCTGCAACCCGAACAACCCGACCGGCACCCTGCTCGGCCACGACGACCTGCGCGCGTTCGCCGACCGGGTGCCCGCGGACCGCCTGATCGCGGTGGACGAGGCCTACTTCGAGTACGTGCGCCAGCCGGGGGCGCGCAGCGCGATCGCCCTGACCGCCGACCGCCCGAACCTCGTCGTGCTACGCACCTTCTCCAAGGCCTACGGGCTCGCGGGCCTGCGCGTCGGGTATCTCGTGGGCCCGCCCTACGTCGTCGCCCGGCTGCGCAAGGCCTACCTCCCCTATTCGGTGAGCGCCGTGGCGCAGGCGGCGGCGCTGGCGGCGCTGGGGCGGCAGAAGGAGCTGTTCTCCCAGGTCGACGAGGTGGTCGCCGAACGGGCGCGGGTGCGCGGGGAACTGACCGCGACGGGGTGGGCCGTGCCGCGGAGCGAGTCCAACTTCCTGTGGCTGCGCATGGGCGCCGCCAGTGGCGAGTTCGGCGACCGGTGCGGCGACGCGGGGGTCGCGGTGCGGGTGTTCCCCGGAGAGGGGCTGCGGGTCTCGATCGGAACCCCCGCCGACAACGACGCGTTCCTGGCCGCGGCGGCGGCCTGGCGGGCGAAGACCAGGTCACCGGCCGCGGACGGCCCCGCGACGGTGTCCAACTGCTGACATCGGCAGTTGGACACCGTCAGGTCGTCCAACCGCGGACCTCGGCGGTCGGACACCGTCGGACCGCGTGCCGTGTCACGCGCTCGGCTGGCTCGCCGCCTGACTGCTGACCTGCTCGGCCAGCCGGGCCCAGTCCTCGGCGCACGATTTGGCGAGCTTGGCCACCTGCTGCACCCGGTGGCTCGGCACGGCGCGCAGGATGTCGTCCCACTCCCGGACCGCCACCTGGGACAGCTCCAGCCAGCGCAGCAGCAGCCGGCCCCCCGCCGAGAAG
This sequence comes from Sphaerisporangium krabiense, assembly GCF_014200435.1. NCBI lineage: Bacteria > Bacillati > Actinomycetota > Actinomycetes > Streptosporangiales > Streptosporangiaceae > Sphaerisporangium > Sphaerisporangium krabiense. Next base: position 2,016,477 of record NZ_JACHBR010000001.1, read on the forward strand.
CGCAACGACGGGTCCCGGCGCAACGCGTGGACGAGGGCCACCTGCTCGTCGTGGGACGCCAGCCCGTTCGGGATCCGCCCGACGACCCGGCCCGGCTGCGCGCGCGCGTGGCCGTCGTCGTGCCGCGGGCGGCCGCCACCGCCGGACCGGGTGCGACGGCTCTGCGGCACCGGGTCCTCGCCCCGCTCCACCCGGTTCCGCACGTCGCGCACGGTCTCCGGCGAGATCCCCGCGATCTTCGCGATCTCCCGCAGCGACGCGTCCGGCCGCTCGGCGACCAGCCAGCCGGCGAGCTTGCGGCCGCTGGCCGCGTCGACCGGCCGCGCGCGCCCGTCGCGCCCGAGCCGCACCTCTCCCGCCCTCCGCAGGGAGTCGCTCGCCGACCGGATCTCGGCCACCGTCTTGGGCGACAGCCCGACGACGGCGGCGATCCGCCGGTCGGACCAGTCCGGGTGGGAGTTCATGATCCTCGCGGCGGCGGTCCGGCGCTCGGCCGCGGACAGCGGCAGCCCGTGCCTGACGTTCTCCTCGACCGCCCTGACGAACGCGCTCTCCTCGCTGCCCTCGAAGAACCTGACCTCGACGGTGTCCCTGCCGACCAGTTGCGCGGCGTGCAGCCGGTGCATGCCGTCGATGACCCGCATGGTGCTCCGATGCACGATTATGGGGGGCAGTTCCTCGACCACCTCCATCAGCCGCCGGGCATGCGCGACGTCCACCCCTGTTAATCGTGGACCGTCCCCGACCGCCAGCAGCTCGATGGGTACCGAATGAATATTGCTTTTATCCGCTCCCTCGCCCGATCTGAGCTCGCTCAACGTCGCTCCTCCCCCGTCGACCATCTGCGTGGAAACGTCAGGCCACCTCCCGGCGTGTGGCGCACGAGAAGAACACCCCTCGCGATCGGTTCGTCTTCGCGCGCCGAAATCGTCTATCGAGTTGGCGTCCGGGAATCATTGAACTCAGGGGTTCGACCCCCATCGTTCAATGGCAGCCGTGACGAAGACGAGCGCCCTCCACCGCGTGGGCCCCGTACCGTTGAATTCGAATGACGCCCCGCAGAGAGGGCAGTACCCGCGGCGTGTCAGCGACCGTGCCGCGGCACCTCAATGTGCGCTCGTCGCCCTCGATCAGGGACCGGCTCCGAAACCGAGGCGGGAATCGGGAGGCCATTCACGAGTCGCACTCACATTGTCGTCGGCCTTTGCTCGAAGACCGGGCCGAAGCTGCCTGCACGACTGCGGGGCCGACGCTGCATGACAACTCCGATCGTCTCACGAAGGCACGCGGAACGGTTGTTAGTCGTTGATCAGCAAGATCTGATTATTGCCGAGTGTCCGGATGACTACAACCGCGACTGGACACCTTTAGGGTTGGTCAGGATGCCGGCCGTCACCGGCTTTGGTGCGACCGCTTTGGGCGCCCGGGCCGCCGTCGTGACACCACCGCGCGCCGCGGCCCTCACAGGTTGGCGACCAGCACTTCCGGGCGTTCGACGCAGTCGGCGACGAAGCGGAGGAACCCCCCGGCGACGCCGCCGTCGCAGACCCGGTGGTCGAACGTGAACGATATCTGCGCGACCTTGCGGAGCCGTATCTCGCCCTCGTGCGCCCACGGCCGGTCGATGATCCGTCCGACGCCGAGCATGGCCGCCTCGGGGTGATTGATGATCGGTGTGGAGCCGTCCACCCCGAAGACGCCGTAGTTGTTGAGGGTGAACGTCCCTCCGGTGAGCTGCCGCGGCGTGAGGGCGCCCGCGCGGGCCTGCTCCGTGCGCTCCCGCAGCCGGGCGGCGAGCTCGGTGAGGGTGAGCCGGTGCGCGTCGTGCACGACCGGGACGACCAGCCCCCGGTCGGTCTGCGCGGCGAAGCCCAGGTTGATCCGGGGCAGCCGCACGATCTCCTCGCGCTCGGTGTCCACGTAGGCGTTGAGCTCGGGGAACTCCCGCAGGCCCGCCACGCAGATCCGGGCGAACAGCGCGAGCATCCCCACCCGCGCGTCCGGGCGGGCCCGTCCGATGCCGGCCTTCAGCTCCACCAGGGCGGAGGCGTCGACGTCGACCCAGGTCGTCGCGTCGGGGATCTCGCGCCTGCTCCGGGCGAGCTTCTCGGCGACGGCCCGCCGCACCCCCCGCAGCGGGACCCGCACCGGCTCCCCCGCCTCCTCCAGCACCGAGGGCCCGGCCTGCGCCGGCACCACCGCGCGCCCGGCCCGGGCGGGAGCCGCGGCGTCCGGCGCGACCCGCGCGGACGCCGCGGCGTCGACGTCGCGGCGGAGCACGACGCCGCCGGGACCGCTGGGGGTCAGCGTGGCGAGGTCGACGAGACGCTCGCGCGCCAGACGGCGCACCACCGGCGAGATGACCCGCGGCACCTCCGGCCGCGCCGGCACGCCGGCCGGCGTGGCGGATCCGGACGACGCAGGCGATGTGGCACCAGACGACGCGGGCGGCGCGGGCGGCGCGGCCTTGGCGAGGCGCGCGGCGCGGCGGCGGGAGCGGCGCGCCGCGCCGGTGCCGTAGCCGACGAGCACGTTGCCCGAGCCCGCGCGTTCCTCTTCCCGGTACCGCTCGTCGGCGGCCGTCACCGCGATGAGCGGCTCGCCCACGCCGACGACCGCCCCCGGCTCGCCGTACAGCCGCGCCACCGTCCCGGCGACCGGGACCGGCACCTCGACGGCGGCCTTGGCCGTCTCGACCTCGACGACGATCTGATCGACGGTGACGACGTCGCCGACGGCGACCCGCCAGTCCAGGATCTCGGCCTCCGTCAGCCCTTCCCCGAGGTCGGGCAGCCGGAAGATCTGCTCCGTGCCGGACGCGTTCACGCCGCGCCCCCGGCGAGGAGGTGGCGGGTGTCCGGCTCGTCGTCGCGCTGCAGGCGGTCCAGCGCGTCCAGGATCCGGTCGACGCCCGGCAGGTGGTGGTGCTCCAGCATCGGCGGCGGGTAGGGGATGTCGAACCCGGTCACGCGCAGCACCGGCGCGAGCAGGCTGTGGAAGCAGCGTTCCTGCACCCGCGCGGCGATCTCGGCGCCGACGCCGGCGAATCCGGCGGCCTCGCTCAGCACCACGCACCGGCCGGTGCGGCGCACCGACGCGACGACGGTCCCGTCGTCGAAGGGCACGATCGTGCGCAGGTCGAGGACCTCCAGGTCCCAGCCCTCGTCCGCCGCGGCCTCCGCCGCCTCCAGGGCCACCGGCACGGTGGGCCCGTAGGCGACCACGGTCGCGTCCGCGCCGGGGCGGCGGATCGCGGCGCGTCCGAACGGCTCGGTGCGCGCCGGCAGGGCGACGTCCGCCTTGGACCAGTACAGCTTCTTGGGCTCCAGGAAGATCACCGGGTCGGGGTCGTCGATCGCCTCGCGCAGCAGCGAGTACGCGTCCGCCACCGTGGCCGGGGTGACGACCTTCAGCCCCGGCGTGTGCGCGTAGTACCCCTCGCTGGAGTCGCAGTGGTGCTCGACGCCGCCGATCCCGCCGGCGTAGGGGATCCGGATGACGATCGGCAGCGCGACCCGGCCGCGGGTGCGGTTGCGCATCTTGGCGACGTGCGAGGCGATCTGCTCGAAGGCCGGGTAGGCGAACGCGTCGAACTGCATCTCGACCACGGGCCGGAAGCCGCCCATGGCCATCCCGACGGCGAAGCCGACGATCCCGGACTCGGCGAGCGGCGTGTCGAAGCAGCGGTCCTCGCCGAACTTCGCGGTCAGGCCGTCGGTGACGCGGAAGACGCCGCCGAGCGGGCCGACGTCCTCGCCGAAGACCAGGACGCGTTCGTCGCCGTCCAGGGCGTCCCGCAGCGCGGCGTTGAGCGCCTGCGCCATCGTCGTACCGGCCGGCGGCGTCATACCGGCACCTCCTCGGCGTGGAGCTCGGCCTGGAGCTCGGACCGCAGGAGCGCGCGCTGCTCGGCCAGTTGCGGCGTCGGCTCGCGGTAGACGTGGGCGAACAGGTCGAGCGGGGCGAGGTCGGGATCGGCGTTCATGCCGGCGCGCAGCCGCGCGGCGACCTCCTCGGCCTCGGCGGCGATCGCGGCCGCCTCCTCGTCGCCGAGCCGCCCGAGCCCGCGCAGGTACGCCTCCAGCCGGGCGATCGGGTCGCGCCGCCGCCACCGCTCGGTCTCCGCGTCCGCGCGGTAGCGGGTGGCGTCGTCGGCGTTGGTGTGCGGCTCCATACGGTAGGTGTGCGCCTCGACGAGGAACGGCCCGCCGCCCGAGCGCGCGTGCGCGACGGCGGCGCCCAGCACGGCGAGCACCGCCACGGCGTCGTTCCCGTCCACCTGCTCCGACCGCACGCCGTACCCGATGCCCTTGTAGGCAAGGGCGGGCGCCGCGGTCTGCCGCTCCAGCGGCACCGAGATGGCGTACCGGTTGTTCTGCACCAGGAACACCACCGGCGCGTGGAACACGGCGGCGAAGTTCAGCGCCTCGTGGAAGTCGCCCTCGCTGGTCGCGCCGTCGCCGACGAAGGCGAGCGCGACCCGGCCGCTGCCCTTGCGCCGTTCGGCGTAGGCCAGGCCGGCGGCGTGCACGGTCTGGGTGGCGAGCGGCGTGCACTGCGGCGCGACGTGGTGGCGGTGCGGGTCGTAGCCGCAGTGGGCGTCGCCCCGCAGCAGCGAGAGCACCTCGACCGGGGGGATGCCGCGGGTCACCAGCGCGACCGACTCCCGGTAGGTGGGGAAGAGCCAGTCGCCGTCGTCGAGGGCGAGCACGGCGCCGACCTGGCAGGCCTCCTGCCCTCGGCTGGAGGGGTAGACGGCGAGGCGGCCCTGCTTGGTGAGCGCGGTGGCCTGGGCGTCGAACCGGCGTCCCACGACCATCCGCCGGTAGGCCCGCAGGAGCAGGTCCGGGTCGGGTTCCGGATAGGGGTGAGGACCGCGCGCGGGCGTGCCGCCGTCGGTCAGGAAGCGGATCGGTCGCTCCGAGGGAAGCAGCGGCCGTGGGCGGCCGTCCCGGTGTCGCTCCGTCATACGGGCACCGACCTCCTTGCTCGGCCATCTGAGTAGGAATATGAGCCAATTCCGCCATATGTCTCAATAGCTGGGATAAAGTCGGGATATTTGGCTCTGAGAGGCGGTCCCGATGGACCATCTGTCGTTCCCCGCGTTGCCGGACGCCGACCCCACGGGACGATCGGCGGCGCTCGACGACGTCGACCACGCGATCCTGCGCGAGCTGAGCGCCGACGGGCGCATGTCGATGCGCGCCCTCGCCGAACGCGTGCGCGTCTCCCGGTCCAACGTCTACGCGCGGGTCGAGCGCTTGGTCGAGGACGGCGTCATCACCGGCTTCACCGCCCGCGTCGATCCGGCACGCGCCGGGCTGGGCCTCACCGCCTACGTCCTGGTCACCATCGACCAGAACGCGTGGCGGTCGGTGTCCGGCATGCTGTGCGACGTGCCCTACGTCCAGCACGTGGCGTTCGTCGGAGGCGACGTGGACCTCATCATGCTGGTGCGCGCGCCCGGCACCGCCGCGCTGCGCGACATCGTCCTCGCCAGGATCCACGCGGTCGAAGGCGTCCGCTCCACCCGCACCTGGCTGGTCTTCGAGGAGCAGGCCGGCCCGCTCGCCCCCGGCGGAACGGCGACGCACGACGCCGTCTGAGCCGCGAGCGCGCGCGGGTGCGCCGGAGGTGACGGAGTCAGGACCCGCTGAGGCGCCAGGGGGATCGTGGTTGGGTGGGGCGGGCGTCGGTCCGGACCTGGAGGGCGTAGGTGGGACGTTCGGCGGCGGGCACCGGGCCGAGGTAGGCGTGACCGGTCAGATGGCACCAGGCCGGCAGGTCGATCGGCGCGGCCGGGTCGGTGGCGATCAGGTGCACGACGGTGCCCGCGGGCAGCTCCTCGACCAGGCGGCGCAGCTCGATCAGGAGCTGGACGCAGCGGCGGTCGCCGCCGTCCATCACCACGGGCTCGGCGGTCATGCCGCCGCCTCGGTCGCCAGGCGGCGCGGCCAACGACGTTCCGATCTCACCACAGACCTCCGACAATCCGTGGAACAGCGTAGAAGACGGCGGGTGACCGTACCGAAGGGGGCCCGCGGGAACCGTCGCCGCGGGCGACTCAGCGGAACGCGCGCCGGTAGCCGTGCGGGCTCACGCCCGTGACCCGCTTGAAGCGGTCCCGGAACGCGGTGGACGAGGTGAAGCCGACCTCGGCGCCGATGCGCTCGACGGTGTGGTCGGTGGTCTCCAGCAGGTGCTGGGCCTGGCGGACCCGGGCCCGGTGCAGCCAGCGCAGCGGGGTCGTGCCGGTCTGCTCGCGGAAGCGGCGCAGCAGCGTGCGGGGGCTCATTCCCGCGTGGGCGGCGATGTCGGCGAGCGTCAGTTCGCGGGCCAGGGACTCCTGCAGCCAGGCGAGCAGCGGCTCGAACGCGGAACCCCGGGTCATGGGCGAGAGCGGCTGGACGATGAACTGGGCCTGCCCGCCTTCCCGCTCCAGCGGCATCACCGACAGCCGGGCGGCGTCGGCCGCCACGGCCGAGCCGTGGTCGCGGCGGATCAGGTGCAGGCACAGGTCCAGCCCGGCGGCGGCGCCCGCCGAGGTGAGGATCTGCCCGTTGTCGACGTAGAGGACGTCGGGATCCACCTCGACGTCCGGGTACGCGGCGGCCAGCCGGCCGGCCGCGGCCCAGTGGGTGGTGGCGCGCAGGCCGTTGAGCAGCCCCGTGGCGGCCAGCGGGAAGGTGCCCGAGCAGATGGAGGCGATACGGACGCCACGGGCGGCGGCGGCCCTGAGCGCGTGGCGGACCTCCGGTGACGGCGGGGCCGCCGGGTTCGCGGTGCCCGGCACGATGATCGTCCCGGCGTCCGCCAGACCGTCCAGCCCCCACGGGGCGCGCAACGTGAACGCGCCCGCGTCCACCTCCGGCCGCTCGGCGCAGACGCGCACCTGATAGCCGGGACGACCGTCCGCGAGCCTCGTGCGGGTGAAGACCTCGATCGGCGTGGACAGGTCGAAGGGGATCACCTGGTCGAGCGCGAGCACGGCGACGATGTGCATGCCCGAAAGCTATCCGCCACCGCCGGCCGGGCGTATGGCGGTATCCCGTTGACAGGTGTCGGAAACGCCACTGGGACGGGCCCGGCGGCCCGGCTAGCGTCGGTGGCGCTCTCCGGCCTGGACGGAGGAACCCGGTCCGTACACATCCGCGTCGGCACGCGACGCACGGGGGTAATGAAATGATCTTGACTGTCGTCCCGCCGGCCCTGATCGGCCTGCTCTACGCCGCCGGGATGTCACTGATCCGGGAGCCGCACCGGCGCCGGTTCAACGCCGTCATGGTGGCGGGGGCCGGAGCCGCCTACCTCAGCGGCGGCGGCCTGGGCGGCTGGGAGTTCGCCTTCACCGCCGCCGTCACCTACTGCGCCTACCGCGGGCTGGAGTCGTGGACGTTCATCGGCGTCGGCTGGCTGCTGCACACCGCCTGGGACGTCGTGCATCACCTCAACGGCAACCCGATCATCCCGTTCGCCCTTGACTCCTCCCTCGGGTGCGCGATCTGCGATCCGGTCATCGCCCTGTGGTGCCTGGCCGGTGGGCCCTCGCTCGTGGACGTCGCCCGCCGCCGGGTACCCGGTCTCCGGAGCTAGCCGGCTCGCTTCAGCGGGCGCCGGCCGCACGGGCGAAGTGCCGGGCCACGGTGTGGAAGGACTCCTTCGGCGCCCAGTGCCAGGACGGCGTGGGGGCGTCCTCGGTCTTCCATATCGCCTTGGTCAGGCTGTAACTCGCCATGTCGAGGTCGTGGCGCCGCTCCCGGCGGTGCGGCGCGTCCGGGGTGACGAACTGGTACACCATCGCCGCGTGCAGGTTCATCCGCTCGAACACCTCCAGCACCTGGGCCAGGTAACGGGCCTGGACGTGTTCGCTGCGCCTGAGGTCTCCCCGGATCTCCGGCTTGGGCTCGCCGTAGTCGACGACGTCCCACCCCATGCCGCCGGCTTCGGGCGCGCCCGCGAAGGTGCAGGTGCCGCACTCGGTGACGGCGACCGGCCTGCCCCACTTCCGGTACCGCGCCAGCTCCTTGACGTACCCGGACGGGTCGGCGAAGTAGGAGTAGTAGTTGACGCCGACGATGTCGAACAGGCGCCAGTCCACGGTGTCGCCGTGCCCGGCGCCGTAGGTGAGCGGGCCGGTGAAGACCCGGCGTCCGGTCCTGGCCGCCTCGGCGATGAAGCGGTCGAGGAGCCGCTGCGCCTTCTCGGGGTCCCAGTTCCCCTTGATCATGTTCTGGACGCGCTCGACCGCGTCGTCACCGGGGACGATGCCGGGCACGAACAGCACGAACTCGCAGCCGACGATCAGGTGCACCCGAGCGCCCTGGCGGCGCAGCCGCTCGGCCTGCCTGCCGGTCTCGGCAATGTGGTCGAGGATCTCGCGTTCGGGACGGTCGGCCAGGCGCGGCTGGAGCCACACGTGCATGCCCTGCCCGGCCGCCTCGGCGGCGGTGGCCGTCATGCGTTCGACACCGGTGCCGAAGACCACGACCGAGTTGGCGTGCAGCCGGTGCCTGATCGCCCGCATGTCGGCCCGCATGCGGGCGCGGTCCCAGCCGGTGTGCGGCGTCTCGCCGTCCAGGCACTCGTACATCACCCCCCGGTAGGTCAGCCCGCGCCGGGGTGACGCCGATTCCCGGGGCGCGGTGGCGGGGGCTCCGGCCGCCGGCTCCGCCGCCAGGAGCGTCCCGGCCGCCGCCGTGGCGCCGACCGCCGCCGCCCCGGCGAGGAAGCGTCCCCTGCTGATCGCCTTGTTCCGCATTCGCGTGCTCCAACCGCCGTCGTCTGGTCCTCTCCAGGCTCCGGCCGAGCGCCCGCGATGATCAATCGTTCCTCGGTCTACCTGCCATGACGAAAGTAGGAACCCGCGCCGGGAAAAGCACCTGCTCGGCCCCCTTCGTGCGGCTATCGGCGCGGGGCCGGGGTGATGACGGCCTGGGGGGCGGCGTGGATGAGTTCGTAGTCGCGGCTGATCGCGCTCGCCGTCCTGAGGAGGAGCGGGAGCAGTTCGTCGATCAGTCGCCGGTGGTCCACCTCGGCGGTGATGGCCGTGATGTTGACCGCCGCGATGGTCCGGCCGTCGCCGTCACGCAGGGGAGCCGCGACGGAGCGGACGCCGGCCGCCACCTCCTCGTCCGTCGAGGCCCAGCCGCGGGCGCGGATCTCGCGGAGCTCGGCCTCCAGTTCGCCGGCGGTCTTCGCCCGGCGGGGGATGATCGCCGAGCGGGTCGGGGTGTCGAGGGCGGCGCGCAGCGCGTCGGCGTCGAGGGCGGCGAGCAGCACCTTGCCGAGGGCCGTGCTGGCGGCCGGCAGCCGGCTGCCCACGTCGACGCGGACGGAGACGACCTTGGGGACCTCGACACGAGCGACGTAGAGGATGTCGGATCCGTCGAGCTGTGCGATGGAGGCGGCCTGGTCGCTGCGGGCGACCAGGTCGCTCAGGTGCGGGTGCGCGACCTCCCAGAGCCCGGTGGACAGCGTGTAGGCCATGCCGAGTTCGAGCACACGGGGGGTGAGGACCACGCCGTCGGAGGTCTGCCGGACGTACCCGAGGTGTTCCAGGGTGAGGATGATGCGGCGCGCGGTCGGCCGGGCCAGGCCGGTGGCGGTCGCGATGTCGGTGAGGGACATCGGCACGCGCCGTGAACCGAAGCACGTGAGCACGTCGAGTCCACGGGCCAGCGCCTCGATGAAGTCGGGGCCGGCGTTGTCGCGTGGCATCTGGGTCCTTTCGTCGGGCTTCGCAGGAAAGGTTAGCGGGGTGGCCCCGCGCTGCCCGACAGTCGGCCCGCTCAGCGGCCTGGCGTCCGATTTCTCCGCCCTTCGCTCTCACCTCCTTGGCTGGTCACGGGAGAGGTCATGCTTCTAGTGATCACACTTGGCGGATCGCCCCCGCCCGTCTCATGATTCCGGCCGCCCAGCGGCCACATGACCGCCATGCGACGGGTCCGCCGTGCCGACGGGCGAGACGGCCGGTCGCGTCCGCTGGACGGCGGGGGTCATACGCCGTGCGGCTCTCGGGAAGAGCTCCGCCGCGCGCCGCAGAACGCCGTCGGCCTCCTCGGCGGAGAGGGCGCCGCACTGGGTGAGACCGCGCAGGTCGGCCTCGGCGGACTCCTCGGTCGTACACGGGGCGCCCCAGTCGCTGCCGTACACGATGTGGCCGACGCCCACGGTGGCCACCGCGGGGAGCAGCGACTGCGTGGCGGCGGTCCCCGCCGTGTCGACGTAGAGCGTCGAGACCTGCGCGTCGATCTCGTCCGCCGTCACCCCCTGGGGCACCCACGCCTCGTCGCCCAGGAGACGGAGCCGTCCGGTCAGCGCCGGGAAGGCGCCGCCGCAGTGGGCGATGACGAAGGTGATGTTCGGGTACCGGGTGAACGTCCTGCGGAACACCATGTCGAAGACGGTCCTGGCGGTCTCGAAGGCCACCTCGTACAACGGCGCGGGGTGGTCCAGCACCGGGGGACGGCGGGCGTCCGGGTGGACGAAGACCACCGCTCCCCAGTCGTCGAGCCGCGCCCACAACGGCGCGAGCGAGGCGTCGCCCAGGTGGACGCCGTTGTAGTTCGCCGTGACCGCGAAGCCGTCGGCGTCCAGGTGCTCACGCGCCCGCTCCGCCTCCCGGACGGCGGCGGCCGGGTCGTCGGTGGGCAGCGCGGCCAGGAGGCCGAACCGGGACGGATGGTCCGCCACGAGCCGCGCACCGTAGTCGTTGGAGGCGCGCACGGCGGGCTCCGTGCCCGGGATGTTGCTCAGCATCTGCATGGCGGTCCCGGACGCGTCCATGTGGGCCAGCGTCCGCTCCAGGGACCATTCGTAGGGCTCCGGGAAGTAGATGCCCCGTCCGAGCATGGCCTGCCACGCCCGGACGCGCTCCTCCTTCGTGCTCGGCGGGGCGAAGTGCGCATGGACGTCGATGTGTCCACCGGCGGTCGTCCGGCCTCGCGTGGCCGTCATGGGCGTTCTCACCTTTCTCTCGCACTCTTGTGGGCGCTACGCGCGCGGCGGGCGGACGCCGGTGAACAGGGCGAGGCCCTCCTCGATCTCCGTGAGCGGGCTGCGCGCCAGGCTCGGCGCCAGCAGCGCCCGCGCCTCGGCCGGCGAGGTCAGCGCCGACGGGTCCACCTCGTCCACGCGCCAACTGCCGCTGTCGTCGTAGATGTACTCACCGGCGAGCCGCCCCTCGCGGTAGGGCCACATGGCGGCGAAGTGGTGCGAGACCTGGTAGGTCCCCGAGGGCTCCACGTCCTCGCCGGCGAGCGCCGGATCCGTGCCCGGCACCACCTGGGCGAAGACGGCCTCGATGAAGACGCCGTGGTCGGAGACGGCCACCTGCTCCTCCAGCGCGCCGAACACGTTGGCGCCCTCGGAGACGATGCCCGCGTAGAAGCGGCGCACCTCGTCCATGCCGTCGAGGACCATGGTCCTGCCCCGCTCGGTGATCCGGTAGACCGGGTGGTCCACCGTCATGACCGGCGTGAGGATGTCCTCCCAGTGGCCGGACACCTCCAGCACCGCGTGCCGGCGGTAGTTCTTCAGCATGTGCCGGTGCCTCGGGTTCTCGACGACCGCGAGCGCGGCGTCGACACCTACCGTGATGTCACGGACGTCGAACACCTTCATCGTTCTCTCCTTCATCAGTGACGGTCGCGGCGGCGGATCCGCCGGCGACCCCCGGCGCGGGCGCCGGGTCCTCCCCGAGGTAGGCGCTGGTCAGCTCGTCGATCCTGGGCCTCATCTCGCCGGTGGTCCCCGAGGCCACCACCCTCCCTCCGGCCATGACATGGACACGATCGACCCACCGGAGCGCCAGATGGACGTGCTGCTCGACGATGACGACCCCGCATCCCCGCTCGGCCGCGACGCGGCGCAGCACCGGGAAGAAGGCGCTGACGACCAGCGGCGCGAGGCCCAGGCTCATCTCGTCCACGATCAGCAGGCTCGGGTCGCGGCACAGGGCCCGCGCGAGCGCGAGCATCTGCTGCTCACCGCCGGACAGCGCCGCGACCCTGCGGCCGCCGAGCCCGCGCAGCGCCGGGAAGTACTCCAGCACCCACTCCGCCGATCTCCGCCCGCCCGCGGCGAGGCCGAGGGTCTCGTCCACGGTGAGCGAGGGGAACAGCGACCGGTCCTCCGGGACGTGCTGGATGCCCGCCCGTGCCCGGTGCGCGGGCGGCAGCCCGCCGACCGGCCTGCCGTCCAGCCGGATCTCGCCCTGGTAGGTGCGCACCAGGCCGGAGATCGCCAGAAGCGTCGTGGTCTTCCCCGCGCCGTTGGCGCCGAGCAGGGCCACCAGCTCACCGCGCTCGACCGAGAGGCCGACGTCGCGCACGACGGGCACGGACCCGTATCCGGCCGTCAGGCCCTTCACTTCCAGCAGGCTCACCGCGCCCCCTCGGCCGGCCGGCTCGGCTGGAGCCCGCCCTCGTCCGCTGTCCCCGGGTCGTCGGCGCCGAGATAGGCCGCGATGACCCGGGGGTCGTTCCGCACGTCACGGGGCGGGCCGCAGGCGATGACCGCCCCGAAGTCCAGGACGTACACCCGGTCGCAGATCCCGAGGACCAGCGGCATGTCGTGATCGACGAGGACGACCGACGTGCCCGAGGCGACGACGTCGCGCAGGATCTCGCCCAGGAGGCCGCGTTCACGCCCGTCGAGCCCGGCGGCGGGTTCGTCCATCAGCAGCAGCTTGGGGTCGCCGGCCAGCGCGCGGGCGACGCCGACCAGGACGCGCTGCCCGTGCGACAGCTCGCCGGGCATCCGGCCGGCCAGCCGCCCGATGCCCAGGCGTCCGAGCACGTCGTGATCGTCCCGCCGGCCGTCCGAGCGGCGACGGGCGGCCCCGGACCGGCGGGGAACCGCCATGCGGACGTTCTCGGCGACGGTCAGGTCCTCGAAGAGCTGCAGCGTCTGCCACGTCCGTGCCAGCCCCATGCGCGCACGCTCCGACGGCCGGCGACGCCGGATGTCGTGGCCGTCGAACGTGAGGGAGCCGCTCGTGGGGGAGGCGAAGCCGGTGATCGCGTCGAGCAGCGTGCTCTTCCCCGCGCCGTTCGGGCCGATCACACCGACCAGTTCCGCGGGCATGATCTCGACGTCCACCTCACGCAGCGCCCGCACGCCGCCGTAGTGCAGCGAGACCGCCGCGGCGCGCAGAAGCGGGCCGGCCGTCACGACTCCCCCATCGCCGCGCCGCCGCGCCGCCAGTGCCGCAGGAGCGCCGCACGCGGGCGGCGCGCCGCGCCGGCGACGCTCACGGCGACGCCGTCCGGCGATCCGATGACGGTCAGGATCACCGCGAGTCCCGCGAACAGAGGCTGATAGTCGGGGCCTATCCCGAACCACGTCGTCACGGCGTGGAACAGCAGCCCCTGCGCGACCAGCAGGCCACCGACGAGCGCGCCGCCGACCGTGCCGACCCCGCCGAGCACGGCGACGGCGAAGAAGGCGATCGAGGTCAGCGGCCCGAAGCGGTCGGCGCTGACGCCCGCGAAGTTGTAGCCGTACAGCACCCCGGCGGTGCCCGCGAGAAGGCCGCCTATCGCGAAGGCGGCGGTCTTGACGGCGCCGACGTTCACGCCGGCCGCCGCGGCGGCGGCCTCGCTCGACCGGACGGCGAGCATCCGCGCGCCGAGGGGCGAGCGCCGCACCCTGACCACGAGCAGCGCGCATCCGAGCAGGACGGCGAAGACGACGAGGCCGAACCCGCCGCTGGGCGACTCCGTCCCCCAGAACGAGTGGGCCGGGGAGATCTCCATGCCGAAGACCGTGATCGGCGTGACGTTCGCGGGCCGCAGTCCGCTCCCCCACTGCGGGTTGCCGAACCAGAACCGCTGGGCGGCCACGCCGCCGGCGAGCGTCAGCACCGCGAGCTGGAGCCCGCGCACCCGGCGGGCCGGCAGCGAGAACAGCAGGCTCGTCGCCACCGCCGCCGCGACGCCGGCGATCGGCGGCAGCGGGAACGGCAGGTGCGCGTCGGTACCCGCCGCGGCGGTCACGTATCCGGCGGCCCCGGCCACGGCCATCTGGGCGAAGGAGATCTGGCCCACGAAGCCGGTCGTGACGACGACCGACAGGCAGAGCACGGCGCCGAGCATGCTGTTGATGAGCGCCTGGCGCCAGTCGAACGGAAGGCCCGCCAGGGCGGCGACGACGACCACGGTGCCCGCGACGGCGGCGGCGCCGGCGCGCCGGGGCCGGGGCGCGCGGGGCATCGCGGGCGGAGCCGCCGTCAGCCGGTCGGGCAGCGCGCGTCCCCTGAGGTAGAGCGCGACGGCGAGCACGAGGAAGGGCACCAGCTCGGTGACGCCGGGCAGCGGTACGCCGTCGACCTGCGGGAACCACGACTGTCCCTGGAAGAGGGCGATCAGCGAGGTGACGATCCCGAGCCCGAACGCCGTGGCGACGGTGACGCCGAACGACGTGAAGCCCCCGAGCAGGGCCGCGGTCAGCACCGGGACGACCAGCAGCGTGAAGGTCACCGGGTGAAGCTGGGTCGTGGGCGCCGCGAGCATGCCGAACAGCCCGCCGAGCACGCTCGCGATCACCCAGTTGGCGCACTCGAGGCGGGCGGTGGACAGTCCGAGGAGCACCGCGCCCTTCCCGCTGTCGGCGGCCGCCCGGGTCGCGATCCCGAACCGGGTGTGGCGGTAGAGCGCCCACAGCAGCGCCGTCGCCGCGACCACGAGCCCGGCCAGCAGCAGGCGGTCCTCGGGTATCGACACGCCGAGCAGGCCGACCGGTTCCTGGGGCAGGACGGCCGGCGCGGCGACCGGATCGGCTCCCCAGTGCAGGACGATCACCGCCTGCACCGTCAGCAGCACGCCCGACGACGCGACGATCTTGGCGAGCGGCCCGGCCTTCGCCAGCGGCCGGTAGACCAGCAGGTACTGCAGCACGCCGAGGCCAGCCGCCATGGCGAGGCCGATGGCCAGGGCGGGCAGGGCGCCGAGCGGTTCGCCGCCGGCCGTCAGCGGGATCGACGGCGGCAGCACCAGCGTCCCGGTCGTGCGCAGCTCGGAGTAGGTGTAGGCGGAGTAGGCCGCGGTGGCGCCCGCGGCGATGTTGATGACGCCGGACGAGCGGTACGTCACCACCATGCCGGTGGCGAGCCCGGCGATGAGCGCGCCGTGGCCGAGCCCGAGCAGCATGAAGGCGAGGATCTGTTCCGTGCTCATCCGCGGGCCCCCGGGGCACCGAGGGCGTACGGGTGGTGCGGTTTCGCGCCGGCGGCGAGGCCGGCCACGGCGAGAAGGCGGCGCGGGGTCATCGCGTGATGCCGATGCTCTGGGCGTCGACCTCGACCGAGCGCTCCCACCGGCCGCCGCCCTGGTACCGGGACAGGAAGACGGTGGTCGAGCAGAGCGACGGCAGGCCCTTCTCGGCGAGGAAGCCGCAGCTCATCCGGTCCGGGCCGAGGAACAGCGGTCCGTGGAACGCCTTCCACCAGCCGGAGACCGCCGCGGGCTCGGGGGTGGCGCCCAGCTCGTTGAGCATCTTCGTGTCCAGGATGATCGAGTCCCAGGCGTACGGCGCGAGGCCGCCCGCCTTCCCGCCGGGGGCGTAGGCGTTCATGACGCTCCGGTAGATCGCGGCCTGCCGGTCCGTCCCGGGCGACAGCACGTTGCGGGACTGTCCCACGTACGTCCACGCCGGCAGGTCGCCGCCGTTGGCCTGGCGCACGGAGTCGTCGGTGCAGAAGTCGAGGGCGATGACCGGCGCCTTGACGCCGAGCTGCCGCAGGGCGCGCGCGGTCGGGACGCAGCTCGGCGTATTGGAGATCCGCACCACCGCGTCGGCGTCGAGCGCGCCCGCCGACACGAGCGCGGAGGCGACGTCGGCGGAGCCCGTCTGGGTGGCGACCTGCTTGAACGAGACGCCGAGCTGCCCGAACGCCGCCGCGACCGACTTGGCGCCGAAGGACGAGCCGGGGTCGTCGCCGTCGTACACCACGGCGACCCGCTCGGCCTTGAGGACGTCGGCGACGTACTTGGCGATACCGCCCTGGATGCCGTACGAACCAGGCCAGGGCTGGTACACCCCCTTGGCGGCGACGTCCGTCGGGGAGGCCGGGGTCTGCCCGACGACCGCCTTCCGGCCGCTCAGGGTGTCGTAGACGGACACGGTGCCGACGGTCAGCAGGCTGAGCTGGACGACCTGGATCCGCGCGTCGCCGGCCATCCGTTGCGCGCAGTTCAGCGCCTCCTCCTGCGCCGAGACGACGACGCAGGGGACCAGCGCGAGGGGACGGCCACGGACGCCGCCCAGCTTCTCGTTCACGAACCTGACGGCCACCTCGGCCGCGGCCTGCGCCTCGGGGAAGCTCGGGATGCCGCCGTGCTGGGTGATGAAGCCGAGGTACACCGGCGGCTTGCCGGTGTCCGCGCTCCCCGGCGTGCCGCCGACGTAGGAGCTGAGCGCCTTCTGCGCTTCGCCAAGGCTCGGCAGCGCGGCCGTGCCGGCCGGCGCCGCGCTCGCCCCTGTCCGTGCGGCCGGTCCCGGGCCCGCGCAGCCGGTGATCCCCATGAGGATCCCGGCACCCGCCGCCGCGGCCGCGCGCAGGACACGACCGCGACCACGCGCGTTGTCGATCATTCGGTGACGCCTTTCCTGACATGGTCGTTCGACGTGAGCCCGATCGCGGGGTCGTGACCGTAGATCCATCCGTTGTGCGTCAGCGGGTCCTCGCCCGCGAACGACGCGTCCCTGGCCCGCTGGGCGGGCCCGTCGGGCAGATGGTTGGTCTCGGCCCTGTCGCGGCTCGCCCGCTGCAGCCGGGTGGCCCGGGGGCGGCGGATCTTCTCGTAGCGTTCGAGGGCGGCCCGTGGGTCCGCCCGCTGGTCGGCGAGGCAGTGCGCGAGCACCGCGGCGTCTTCGAGCGCCTGGGCCGCGCCCTGGGCGTAGAAGGGGAACATGGGGTGGGCCGCGTCGCCGATCAGCGCGACCGGGCCGTTGGTCCACCGCGGCAGCGGATCACGGTCCAGCAGGGCCCACTGGCCGGTGCGGTCCGCCGCCGCGAGCAGCGCGGTCAGCTCGGCCGACCATCCGGCGAACTCCGCGCGCAGGTCCTCGACCCGGCCCTCGGCCGACCAGGACTCGGTCGTCCAGTCACGCGCCGGTCCGAAGGCGACGATGTTGACCAGCGTGCCGCCGGATATCGGGTAGTGCACGAGGTGGTGGCCGGGGCCGAGCCAGAGCGTCTGGACCGGCCGCAGCGCGAACGCCGGGGCGCGGTGCGCCGGGACCAGGCAACGGTAGGCGCACATCCCCGAGAACCGCGGCGGCCCGGCCTGCCCCACGAACCGGCCGACGGTGGTGTGCACCCCGTCGGCGCCGATGACGACGTCGGCCTCCGCCTGTGATCCGTCGGCGAAGGTGATCTCGACGCCCCCGGGACGGTGCTCCAGCCCCACGACACGGCTGTCCAGCCGCAGCGCCGACTCCGGGCCCGCCGCCCTGACCACGTCGAGGAGATCGGCACGATGGGTGACATAGCACTGCTCGCCGTAACGGCGCTCGCACTCGTCGCCGAGCCGCTGCGAGAACAGCACCCGTCCGTCGGCCCAGCGCCGGAACTCCCAGCCGATCCGCAACGCGACCGCGCGCTCCCGCAGCCGCTCGAACTGGCCGAGGCGGCGCAGCAGCCGTACGGCGTTGGGCGAGACGACGAGCCCGGCGCCGACCTCGGCCAGTCGCCTGGCCTGCTCGTACACGGTCACCTGGATGCCCGCGCGGTCGAGGAACGCCGCGGCGGCGAGGCCGGCGATCCCCCCGCCGACCACGGCCACCCGCGGGCCCGGGGGCGGCTTGGCATTGATGCGCATTCACGTACTCCTGTCGGGGGGCGCCGCTAGGGGGTGCGGCGAGGGGACTCCGGTGCGCGAACGCGGACGTCCGGTGGGTGGCGGGAACGCCGGCCGCCGGGCCGTAGACTCACCGGCGGGTTGCCACCACGATCCGTGGCGGGCGCCGCGCGCCGCAGCAGGTTGTCCGCTGAACGGACCCCTTCCTGGTCCGCGCCACCCCGCGGGCCGCACAATGGCACCCAGGGCCACCGCCGACGCGAGCAGGTAACACGACATGGCCAACAGCAGCGACCGTGGCCGCACGGTCACGTCCCGGGCACTCGCGGTCCTCGGCTCCTTCACGCCGGCGCGGCCGGAGCTGACGCTCGCCCAGATCTGCCGGATCACCGGCCTGCGCCACGCCACCGCGCACCGGCTGGTCCGCGAGCTGGTCGACTGGGGGGCGCTGGAGCGCACGCCGCGCGGCCCGTACGTGATCGGCCTGCGGCTGTGGGAGCTCGGCACGCTCAACCCGCGTGGACTGCCGCTGCGCGTCCGCGCGATGCCCGTCATGGAGGACCTCCACGCCGCGACGCGGCAGCACGTGCAGCTCGCCGTGCTCGACGGCAACGAGGCCCTCGTCGTCGAACGGATCTCCGCGCCCGGCGCGGTGCCCGTGCGGTCCCAGGTCGGCGGGCGGCTCCCCCTGCACGCCTCCGCCGTGGGCAAGATGCTCCTGGCGCACGCGGGCGACGACCTGTTCGCCGAGGTGGTCAAGGAGGGCCTGGCCCGTTTCACCACGGCGACGGTCACCGACGAGGCCGTGCTGCGCCTGGCGCTGGCCGAGTCCCGGCGGACGGGGGTCGCCGTCGTGCGGGAAGAGATGAGCGCGGGCGCCTACTCGGTGGCGACGCCGATCACCGATGAGAAGGGGCACGTGGTCGCCGGGCTGTCCGTGGTGGGACCCGACCCGGCGATCCACCGGCTGGTGCCGGCCGTCGTGATGGCAGGCCGCGGCATCTCCCGCGGCCTGGTCCGGAGACCGTGAGAGCGCCCGGCCGCCGTCAGGTCTCCGCCGGCGCGAGAACGATGTCGAAGCGCGCCGTGGACCAGGTGCCGTCCACGGGCCTGCCGTCCGGCGTGGGCGTGCCGGCCGGCCGGCGGACGAATTCCTTGACCAGCGACTCCTTGACGCCGAAGACGCTGTCCTCGCCGAGCAGTTCGTCGCCGCGGACGAAGATGTGCGTCACGAGGCGCCGGCATCCCGCCGCGGTGACCATGAAGTGCAGGTGCGAGGCGCGCATCGGGGACCGGCCGGTCGCGGCGAGCAGCGCGCCGACCGGGCCGTCGTGCGGGATCGGGTACGGGGTCGGGGTGATCCCCCAGAACGCGTAGCGCCCGTCGCCGTCGGTGAACAGGTGGGCCCGGGCGGCCGTCCGCCCGTCGTCGTACTGGACGTCGTACCTGCCGTGCTCGTCGGCCTCCCACACCTCGATCCTGGCCCCGGGCACCGGCCGGCCCGCCGTGTCGGTGACGGTCCCTTCGACCCGGCACGGCTCGCCGGCCGCGCCGAAGGCGATGTCCCCGCCGATCGGCGCCTCCGGGCTGTCCTCGACGAAGAAGGGGCCGAAGACGGTGGCCTCGGTCGCGGCGCCGACGGCCTGGTTGTTGATCGTGATGATCTGCATCGAGGCGCCGAGGACGTCGGAGAGCAGGATGAACTCCTGCCGCTTGGGAGTGGTGATGTGGCCGGCGGCGGTGAGGAAGGCGATCGCCGCGGCCCACTCCTCCTCGGTGAGCCGCACCTCGCGCAGGAAGCCGTGGAGGTGGCGCACCAGCGCGCGCATCACCTCCTTGAGCCGGGGATCCTCGCAGGCGTCGAACGAGCTCAGCACCCGGTCGACCAGGGCGGTCTCCCGGCGTTCCTGCTCGGCGGAGAGACCGGCGGGCGGCGTGTTCACGGTGTTCCTCCTGTCCAGGCGGCGCGCAGGAGCGCCACCAGGTCGGGCCGGGTCACCGGCCGCGGGTTGGCGTACGGGTCGGCCAGCACCTCGTCGGCGACTCGGGCGAGGTCGCCCTCGGCGACGCCGAGCTCCCTGAGGCTCGTGGGCACGCCGAGCCGGGCCGTCAGGGCGGCGAGGCCGGCGGCCGCGTCGCCGGCGCCCAGGGACCGGCGCAACGCGGCGGCCGCGGCCGGCGCCGCCGGAAGGTTGTACGCGGCGACGTGCGGGAGCATGACGGCATGGGTCTCGGCGTGCGGAAGGTCCAGCATGCCGCCGAGGACGTGGCACAGCTTGTGGTGCAGGCCCATCGTCGTCGCGCCGAGGCAGGCCCCGCACAGCCAGGCCCCCCGCAGCGCCGCCGTCCGTCCCGCCCGGTCGCCGGGGTCGCGGGCGATGAGCGGCAGGGCGGTCGCGAGATCGCGCACGCCCTGCTCCGCCATCGCCGCGACCACCGGGGACCCGTCCGGGGCGTACAGGGCCTCGACGGCGTGGGCGACCGCGTTGAGCCCGCTGGTCAGCGAGACGGCGGCCGGGAGCGTCACGGTCAGGTCCGGGTCGTAGAGCACGGCGCGCGGCAGGACGACGGGGGCGCGCCCGGTCCGCTTGCGGGCGTTCTCGGTGAGTCCCCAGATCGGCGTCATCTCCGAACCGGCGTAGGTCGTGGGCAGCGCCAGCACGGGCAGCCCCCGCCGGAGGGCGAGGGCCTTGCCGAGGCCGATCGTCGACCCGCCGCCCGCGGCGACGCACCCGTCCACGGCCAGGCCGGCCGCGACCTGCTCCGCGGCGGCGACGGTCTCGACCGGCACGTGCATGCGTGCCCGGTCGAACACGCCCACGGCGCGCTCGCCGAGCAGCCCGGCCACCCGGTCGGCGAGCCCGCGCTGCTCGGGGGTGGACAGCACCAGCAGGCGCCGCGCCCCGATCCGTTCGGCCTCTTCCGGCAGCCGGGCCACGCTCCCCGCGCCGAACACGACCCGCATCGGCAGGGCCTCGTAGGTGAAGGCGTCCGTCATCGGTCTTCTCCCGTGCGCATGGTCCTCCGCTCAGTTGCTCGGAAAGTCGAATCCGGCCCCGGAGTCCTCCCGCGGCCGGGGCCACCGGGCCGTGACGACCTTGGCGCGGGTGTAGAAGGCGACGCCCTCGGGTCCGTGGACGTGCTTGTCCCCGAACAGGGACTCCTTCCACCCGCCGAACGAGTAGAACGCCATCGGGACCGGCACCGGGACGTTGATGCCGATCATGCCCACCTGGACGCCGCGCTGGAACCGGCGCGCCGACTCGCCGCTGGAGGTGAAGATCGCCGTGCCGTTGCCGTACGGGTTCGCGTTGATCAGCGCGATCGCCTCGTCCACGTCTCCGGCGCGAAGGACGCACAGCACCGGGCCGAAGATCTCCTCGCGGTAGACGTCCATGTCCCGCCGCACCTGGTCGATCAGGGTGGGGCCGAGGAAGAAGCCCTGCTCGTGTCCGGGCACGACGTGCTCGCGGCCGTCGAGCACGACCTGTCCGCCCTGCTCGGCCCCGGTGCCGATCAGGGCGGCGATCCGCTCCCGCGCCTCGCGGGTGACCACGGGACCCATCTCGCTGTCCGGGTGCGCGCCGGGCCCGACCCGCACCGCGCGTGCCCGCCGGGCGACCGCGTCGACCACCCGGTCGGCGCCCGGGCCGACCGCGACCGCCGCGGAGACGGCCATGCAGCGCTCCCCCGCGGAACCGTAGGCGCCGGCGACGAGATGGTCCGCCGCGAAACCGACGTCGGCGTCCGGCAGGACGATGGCGTGGTTCTTGGCCCCGCCGAGCGCCTGGACCCGCTTCCCCGCCGCCGAGGCGCGTTCGTGGACGTGGCGGGCGACGGGGGTGGAGCCGACGAAGGAGACGGCGGCGACCTCGGGCGCGTCGATGAGGGCGTCGACGGCGACCCTGTCCCCGTGCAGGACGTTGAAGACGCCGTCCGGCAGTCCGGCCTCGCGCCACAGCTCGGCCAGCAGCATCGACGCCGACGGGTCGCGCTCGCTGGGCTTGAGGACGAAGGTGTTGCCGCAGGCGATGGCGACCGGGAACATCCACATCGGCACCATGGCCGGGAAGTTGAACGGCGTGATCCCGGCGCACACCCCGATCGGCTCGCGGAACGACCAGGTGTCCACCCCCGTCGAGACCTGGTCGGAGTAGTCGCCCTTGAGCAGGGTCGGGATGCCGCAGGCGAACTCGACGACCTCCAGGCCGCGGCGCACCTCGCCGAGCGCGTCGGACAGCACCTTGCCGTGCTCGGCGGTGATCAGCTCGGCGAGCCGTTCGGCGTTGCGGTCGACCAGGTCCCGGAAGGCGAACAGCACCCGGGCGCGCCGCGTCAGCGACGTCTGGCTCCATCCGTCGTAGGCGGCCCTGGCGGCGTCCACCGCGGCGGCGGCGTCCCGCGGCGTCGCGAGGAGCACCTCGTGCCGCTGCCGGCCGGTGGCGGGATCGTAGACGGGGGCGGTTCGCGCGGAGTGCCCCGCGACGGCCTTACCGCCGATCCAGTGCTCGATGACGGCCATCTCTTCCTCCTTGATCGTGCGGGTTCGGTCGTGCGGGTTCGGTCGTGGTGGTCACGTGTGTTCCCCGCGCCCGCGCCGCCGGGCCAGCAGGGTGGAGATCGCCACGGCGACGACGAGGGCCGCGCCGTTGAACACGTCCGGCACCCAGTCCGCGGCGCCCGCCAGCGTGAGCCCGCTCACGGAGATGGCGACGAACAGCGCGCCGACCACGGTGCCGAGCACGTTGTAGCGGCCGGGGTCGATCGCGGTGCCGCCGAGGAAGACGGCGGCGAGCGCGGGGAACAGCAGGTCGACCCCGCTGTTCACCAGACCCCCGCCGTTGCGCGCGGTGAGCAGGACGCCGGCGACGCCGGCGAGCCCCGCGGAGATCACGAAGGCCAGGAAGGACACCCGGGTGACGGAGATGCCGACGAGGCGGGCGGCCGAGGGGTTGCCGCCCACCGCGTGCAGCCGGCGGCCCACGGCCGTCTGGCCGAGCACGAACCAGCAGACGGCGATGATCACCACCACGGGCCAGATCACCTGGGGCAGGCCGAGCCACGTCCCGGAGCCGAGATCGCGCAGCGGCTGCGCGATGTCGCGGGTGATGCCCACGCCGCCCGTGTACCACTGCACGATCCCGGGGAGGAGCGTGGCGGTGCCGATCGTCACGATGAACGCGTTGAGCCGCAGGACGGCCACGAGCGTCGCGTTGACGAGGCCGACGGCGAGCCCGGCCAGCAGGCCGCCGGCCACGCCCACCGCGAGGGAGGCGTGGTGGTCGGACAGCAGGGCCGCGCAGGTGATCGAGGACACCAGGGAGGTCGCCGCCACGGAGAAGTCGAAGTGCCCGGCGACCAGCGGGAAGATCGCCGCGATGCCCAGCACGGAGACCACGGCGATGTTGCCGAGGACCGCCTGGAGGTTCGCCGTCGTGGGGAAGGCCGCGGCGCTCGCGGGCAGGAGGCTGAAGAAGGCGGCGACCGCGCAGAGCAGCAGGACCAGCCCGTACCGCTCGCCGAGGTTCCGCAGCGCGTGGGACCTCGCCGCCGCCCGTTCCGGGGAGGTCGGCAGCGTGGTGGCGCTCATGACGCCTCCTGGTCGGCGTAGGAGGAGGTGACGATGGCGGGGATGGCGACCTCGGCGCCGCGCAGGTGCGCGGTCACGCGCCCGGCCCGCAGCACCACGACCCGGTCGCAGAGGTGCGCCAGTTCCTCGACGTCGGAGGAGGCGACCACCACGGCGGCGCCGCTGGCGGCCACGGTCCTGAGCCGCTGGTAGATGTCGGCCCTGGCCATCACGTCGACGCCCTGGGTGGGCTCGTCGAGCAGGAGCACGCGGGGCGCCCGCTCGAGCCAGCGGGCGAGGACGACCTTCTGCTGGTTCCCGCCCGACAGCCGGGTGATCGGCTGCCCCACGGCCGCGGCCGTGATGCCGAAGCCGGCGACCGCGCCGCGGGCCGCGGCCCGCTCGCTGGACGGCCGCAGCCACGACCACCGCACGTGCCGGTCGAGCGTGGCGATCGTGGTGTTCCGCACGACCGAGAACTCGCCGAACAGCGCGTCGCCGTGCCGGTCCTCGGGGACCAGGGCCACCCCTGCCCGGATGGCGGCCGGCACGGAGGGCGGCAGCGGCCGTCCATCGATCAGTATCGAGCCGGAGCGCGGCGCGACGGCGCCGAACAGGCTGCGCAGCAGCGTCGAGCGGCCGGAGCCGAGCAGCCCCGCCACGCCCACGATCTCCCCGGCGTGCGCCTCCAGGCCGACCTCGCGCAGCGGTCCGGCGCAGAGGCCGCGGACCTGGACCACCGGCCGTTCCGGGGTCGCGGCCGGTCCTGCCGCGGCGGCGCGCCGCGGATAGAGGGCCTCCACCGACCGGCCGGCGATGAGCTCGGCCAGCCGGAGCCGGTCGAGGTCCGCGGTGGGCCGGCTCTCGGCGACCACCCCGTCCCGCAGGACCGTCACATGGTGCGCCAGCGACAGCACCTCGGCCGGCCGATGGCTGACGTAGAGGATCGCCTGCCCGGCGGCGGCCCTGCGGGCCAGCGCGTCGAGGAGGACGTCGACCTCGTGGTGGGGCAGGCTCGCGGTGGGTTCGTCGAGCACGAGGACCTGGCCCGGCTCGTCGTCGGCGAGCGCGCGGGCGATCGCCACCATGGTCCGTTCCGCCGGGCGCAGGCTCGCGACCCTCACCCCCGGGTCGATCGAGAGGTCGAGACGCTCCAGCGCGGCGGCCGTCGCGCGGCGCAGCCGGGACCAGGACACGGCCCCGAGCCGGGTCGGGAACCCGCGGGAGAGCGCGAAGTTCTCCGCCACGGTCATGCCGAGGACCAGGCCGAGGTCCTGGTGCACGAAGCGCAGCCCGGCCCGGCCGGCCGCCGCCGGTGTGAGACCGGCCAGGTCGGCGGCGGAGCGTCCGGGCCCGCGCACGGTGCCCGCGTCCGCCTGCTCGATCCCGGCCAGCACCTTGATCAGGGTGGACTTGCCGGACCCGTTGCCGCCGGCGAGGGCGTGGACCCGCCCGGCGCGCAGGGTCAGCGAGACGCCCTTGAGCACCGCGACCGCGCCGTAGGCCTTGCGCACGTCCTCGACGCGCAGCACGACGCCGGCCGGGCCGGGTGGGGCCGTCATCGCCCCCACGCCTTCCGGTACGCGGCGCGGAAGTCCACCGGCGCCGTGTACGCGCCGGACCCGGGCAGGTTGGCGCTCCGGTCGACGATCTGGAAGCCCAGGCCGGCGGGCGCCGGCTTCTCTCCGGCGAAGACCCTGATCAGGGTGTCCACGGCGGCCCATCCGTACCAGTCGATGGGCTGGCCGACCGCGGCGTCCTGCCCCTGCCCGCCGCGGATGAGGTTCAGGTTGGGCGGCAGCCCCTCCCCGCCGATCAGCCGGAGCTCCGACCGGCGCGGCGAGCCGGCGACGGCCTGCGCGGCCCCGGCCAGGACCAGCGAGTCGAGCGGCACAGAAACCCACGTGGCGTCGGGGTTCCTGAGCAGGGCCGACTCGATGATCTGGCGCACGTCGCCGAACGTGCTCAGCGTCACGTCCACGGGGTGCACCTGGCATCCGGCGCACGCGGCGATGCCCTCGGTGAACCCTCGGTGCAGCGCGGCGCCGATGTTGGTGCCCTGGAAGACGAGCTCGACGATCGACGCCCGGCCGCCCGACCCGGCCGCGATCCACGCGGCCCGTGCCCGGCCGATGGCCTCCTGGTAGGCCGCGTTGGTGGGGTGTTCCCGCGCCGGCACGACGGAGGCGGTGAACAGCTTCTCGCCGCCGGAGCCGGTGTCGCAGTCGAAGCCCCAGAAGTCGACGGTCGGCACGCCGGCGGCCTTGGCCTCCCGCAGGGGTTGCCGGATGTCCGAGCAGTCGATGGCCTCGGTGATGATCGCGTCCGGGCGGGCGGCGACGCCCTGGCGGACGCACTGGGCGAAGGCCCCGCCGGCGTTCAGCCTGCCGTCGCAGATCTGGGCCTCCCAGCCGACGGCCTTCGCCGCCTCCCTGGCCGCCTCGGCGCCGGTCTGGCAGCCGATCGCGCTCTGCCCGCAGGAGACGATCCACACCTTCTTGCCCGGGGGCGCCGCGGGAGCGGCCGCCGGCGGGGCGCCGTAGGAGGAGCCCTTGACGAGGTCGCCGAGGGCCTCGCTCCCTCCTCCCGTGGCCGCGGCGGCGTCCGGGGCCTTCGGGGACGGGGCCGTGCCGGAGGAGCAGGCGCCGAGCGCGAGCGTCCCGGCGCAGAGCAGGGCGAGCGGACTTCGCCTCCAGGTCTTGCCGAACAACGTGATACCTCCTGGTGATCCTGCCGGCGAAGCGGCACGCCCGCGTCGCGGGTCGAAGCGAGGGACGTGGGAAGTGGGAAGAGGTCAGCCGAGCCGGGCCCCGAACAGCGCGGTGAGCTCGGTGACGGCCCGGTCCGCGGCGGGTGACGCGGCGGGCATTCCGAAGAAGGGGTGGATGAGGTCGGCGTAGACCCGGAGCGTGGTGGGCACGCCCGCCCGCAGCAGCCGGGCCGCGAAGACGACGCCGTCGTCGCGCAACGGGTCGAACCCGGCGACGCCCACGACGGTGGGGGGCAACGCGCCGAGGTCCTCGGCGAGGGCCGGGGACACCCGCGCGTCCCGCGCGGCCTCCGGGTCGCCGCCGAAGTAGAGCTCGCTGATCACGGTCAGGTCCTTGGCCTCCAGGAAGTACCCGGCGGCGTTCTCGGTCATCGAGGGATACGACGTGGTGAAGTCCGTGACCGGGGAGGCGAGCAGCAGGGCGCGGACCGGGTCGCCGCTCCGGGCGGCGCGCAGCGCGGTGACGGCGGCCAGGTTGCCGCCGGAGCTCTCCCCGGCCAGGCCGATCCGGCCGGGGTCGGCGCCGAGGCGGTCGAGGTTGGCCCGCGCCCAGGCGAGCGCGTCCGCGGCGTCCTCGACGGCGGCGGGGAACGGGTCCTCCGGGGCCAGCCGGTAGTCGACCGACACCACGACGGCCGACAACTCGTGGCTCAGGCGGCGGGCGACGTCCCGCATGAGGTGGGCGCTGCCCATGACGAAGCCGCCGGGGTGGAAGTACAGCACCGTCGGGACCGGCCCGGCGGCGTGCGGCCGGAACACCTTCAGGCGCAGGCCCCCGGCGGTGACGTCCTCCTCCGAGGCGACCGGCGCGAAGGCCGCGGGGTCCCAGCCGCTCTCGATGGCCTGGGTCATTCTGGCGCGCATCTCGTCGGGCTCACCGTCGAACGATCCGGGTGCGCCGACGGAGCGGAGCATGCCGAGAAAGCCGGCGAATCCGCTGTCGAGGGTCATGGGCTTCCTTGTCTTCGTCGTGGATCTGGTCGGGTGACCCCGTCGTCCCGGTATGCGGGCGCGCGGGGTCGCGCGGCCGCGGGCGCGCCCGGGGCCGGGGGCTGGATGGACGGGAGGTCAGGTCGCCAGAACGTGCCGGCGGGACTCCTCCGCGAGGTCGCGCAGCCGGTCCTGGTCGACGCCGGTCAGCACGCCGCCCCGCTTGCGGACCGCTCCGGCGACGAGGACCGTGTCGACGTTGCCGGGGTGCGCGGCATTGACCACCGCGGCCACCGGGTCGGTCACGGGGTGGAGGTTGAGGTCGGTCGCCCGGAGCAGCACGATGTCGGCGGCCTTGCCCGGCGTGAGGCTGCCCACCCGGTCGCCGAGGCCGAGCACGTCGGCGGCGCCCTGGGTGGCCAGGTGGAACACGTCCTCGGCGGAGAAGGCGCTCGGCGGGTCCTCGAAGCGGGACCGGCCGGTGTTCACCCGGCTCCTGACGGCGGCCAGCGCCATCTTCATCTGGGTGAACAGGTCGGCGGCGCCGAACGTCTCGGTGTCGCTGCTGAGCCCGGTCGTGACGCCGAGGCCGCGCAGCCGGTCGATCGGGGTGTGCCCGATGCCGGGGAAGCCCTGCTCGTGCTGCGGGGCGACCGCGGCGCCCACGCCGTGGTCGGCCATCATCCGCAGCTCGTCGTCGCTGTTCTCGCTGCAGTGGACGAACGTCAGGTCGGGGCCGAGCAGACCGGCGGCGTTCAGCCGGGCGATCGCGGCCATCGCGCCGAACCGCTCGCCGCAGCCCATGTGGATGGAGGTGCGGATGCCGAGGTCGCGGGCCATCGCGAGGTCGTTGCGGGTCACGTCCATCGTGGAGAGCTCCGGACCGCGCCCGGCCAGCGCCAGGGTGACGAGGGCGTCGTCGTCGAAGAGCAGGTCCTCGCGGATCCGGCGCAGGTCGCCGGTGTGGTCGCGGGTGCTCCCCATGATCCACTCGGGGAGGTCCACCAGGGGCCAGCCGTGGCCGAACACCGCGCGCACGCCCGCCTCCCGCAGGGCCTGGATCGCGGCGTCGCCGTGCCCGGGGGAGTTCTGCACGTGTGACCAGTCCATGAGCGTCGTCGTGCCGGCGTCGAGGGCGGCGAGCGCGCCGAGCAGGTTGCCGGCGTACACGTCCCGCGGCCGGTACCGGGGTCCTAGCCTGCCGAACATCTCCCCGAAGTAGGTCATCAGGTCCATGCCGGTGCACCGGTGGCGCACGGCGGACTGCCAGGTGTGCTTGTGGGCGTCGACGAGCCCGGGCAGCACGAGCATGCCGGACGCGTCGATCGCCTCGGCGCCGGGCGCCACGATCCCCTGGCCCACCTCGGCGATCTTTCCGTCCCGCACCAGGACGTCGGTGTCCCGCGCGGTCCCGATCACGGGGTCACCGGAGACGACCCAGCCTCCCGTGATCAGCAGGGCGGCGGCCTCGCTCATCCCATCCACCTTCCGTGGTCTCTCAGTGGCCGGCGAGCGTGAGCTCGGCGCGGACGGCACGGCCGGTGGCCTGGTCGTAGGCCGCCCTGAGCTCCTGGTCGGACGGGGCGGCGGCCCAGGCGCGCGCGACGTAGGCGTCCGGACGGATGAGGGCCGCGGACGCGCCGGCCAGCTCCCGGCCGAACCCGGGGTCCTCGGCCACGACCCGGGTGACCCGGTCCGGCGGCTGCCGGGTGGCGGGCGCCCCGTCCGCGCGCTCGACGAGCACGAAGAGGCTGCGGGCGGCGACCTCGGTGTAGCGGCGGTCGCCGAGGCTCAGCTCGCCGACGCGGGTGCCGTCCGCCGGGTGCGGGTCGCCCTCCCGGTGGTAGGTGGTCTTGAACCCGCTGAGCCTGTCGCGCAGGATCGCGTTCACCTCGGGGACGGGGATGAGCTCGTCCTCGAAGAACTCCTTGAGCTTGAGACCGGCCGGCGTGAAGTCGAAGTGCAGCTTGCACTGGGCCGCGACGTCGTCCATGAGGTCCTGGAGCACCGGATACCGCTCCTCGTCATAGGTGCGCAGCAGTGCCTCGGGGGCGTCGCCGGTGGCGACCAGGCCGAGCTTCCACCCGAGGTTGAAGGCGTCCTGGATGCAGTAGTTCATTCCGATGCCGCTGGCCGGGTAGTGGACGCGGGTGGACTCGCCGACGAGCGACACCCGGCCCCGGTGCAGGTACGGCGTCGTCTTGTGGGTGTCGCCGTACCGCGACAGCCACTTGGCGGTGGTGATGCCGAAGTCCTCGCCGAAGATGGCGCGCAGGCTCTCGCGCACCTCCTCGATCGTCACCGGCTCGCCGCGCGGCACGGTGCGCCGCGCCTCGGCCACGATGATGAAGCGGGTGGTCCGCCGGCCGAACGGATAGGCCAGCACCCAGCCGTTCTCGTTGCGCCGCATCTGCATCGACGCCGCCCACGGGAAGGTCAGGTCGGCGTCGACCGACACCGCGGTCATCTCCGCGTCCCGTCCTTCGAACGGGACGCCGGCCCGGGTCCGCACCGCGCTGCGCGCGCCGTCCGCGCCGACCAGGAACCGGGCGCCGAGCCGGACGGTCGCCCCGTCGGCGTCGAGGGCGGTGACGGTGACGCCGCCCCCGTCCTCGGTGTGCTCGGTGTGCTCGATGTAGGTCACCCCGCGCCGTACGTCGGCGCCGGACTCGACGGCCCAGTCGCGCAACAGATGCTCGGTGGTGGTCTGCGGCAGGATGAGCGCGTACGGGTGCGCGCTGTCCAGCAGGTCGTAACGCAGGCCGACGAGCCCGGCGTAGATGTACCGGGGGACCTCGAAGTCGGGCCGCCACTCCTTCGCCGCCTCGCGGAACCGTCCCATGAGCCCCCGCGCGTCGAGGAGTTCGAGCACGCGCGGCTGGATGACGCCGGCCCGCGACGGGCTGTCACCCTCCCGCTTCTCCAGAACGATCACACGCGCCCCGGCCCTGGCGGCCTCGGCCGCGACGGTCGCACCGGAGGGACCGCCACCGATGACGATGACGTCCGCATCAGTCGTTCGCATCTTTCCTTGCCTCGCTCCCTGGCAGCCTGTCCGCTCTACGGACACTTGTCCGTCTGTCGGTGCGCGGACGAGCTTAAGATAGCCGTCACCCCCCGTCAATCCCCTCGAAACATGTAAAAGCCCTACATATCGACAGTCAATCGGATACGTACATATGTCCGTTCAACGGATAACCACTCTCCTCCGGGCACGGCTCCGGAGGAGAGTGGCCATGGCGAGAACGAGCGCCGGGCCTGGAGTCCTCCGCCGCGCTTCCTAGGAGGTCACTCGGCCGTGTGCGCGAGGATGGCGGCGGCCAGTTCCTCGTGGACCTCGGGGGGCAGCGTGTGCCCCATGCCCGGCACGATCATCAGCCGCGCTCCCGGGATCCGCTCGGCGATGACCGCGCCGTGGCCCGGCTTGACCGGCTCGTGATCGCCCTCGATGACCAGGGTGGGCGCCTTCACCCGGTGCAGCGCGTCCACCGGCTCGAAGCCGGGCTTGGCCATGGCGGCCAGCCGGTGGTTGCCCGCCGCCGCCAGGTCGCGGGCCCGGTCGTGGATCCGTTCCTGCAGGCGCCGCGCCGCGTCCTCGTCGAACGGCAGCCCGGTGCCGTGCAGCACGCGCTGCTCGGCGATCATGCCGTCGATCAGCGCCCGCCGGTCCGGCGGCGGCGGAGCGGCCATCAGCCCGCGGTAGTAGGCCACGAACTCCGGCGCCGGCTCCGGCAGGGCGCCCTCCGGCTGCGGCTGCCCCGTCAGGGCGCGCACGAGCACCTCGCCCTCGCCGCCGCCGAGCGGCGAGGAGGCGATGACGGTCAAGGAGCGCACCCGCTCCGGCCGCTCCACGGCGGCGAACTGGCCGAGCAGGCCGCCCGCCGAGTGGCCGACCAGGTGGGCGCTCGCCAGTCCGTGGGCGTCCATCACCCGGTAGACGTCGTCCTTGATGTCGTCCCAGGTGTACGGCTCTGCCGCGAAGTCGACCGTGCCCGACATGCCGGTGTCACGGTGGTCGTACCGGACCACCCGGCGGCCCCCGGCGGTCAGGCGTCCGACGAGCTCGTCCGGCCACAGGACGCCCTGCGACATCGAACCCATGATCAACAGGATCGGCGCGTCGGTCTCGGCGCCGAACTCTTCACTCCAGATGGTGACCTTTCGCATGTCCCTCAGCATGTCGTCTCAGGTCACGGGCGCCTTCTGTAGAACTACCAGTCGCGCCAGATCCGTACGGGAGCCGATGCCCAGCTTCGGATAGATCTTGTACAGGTGGTACTCGACCGTGCGCGGGCTCAGGAAGAGCTGGGCGGCGATCTGCTTGCTCGACAGACCGTCGGCGACCAGGCCCGCGATGCGCAGTTCCTGCGGGGTCAGCGCGTCGAGCACGGCCGCGGGCGGGGCCTGCCCGGTCTCGCCCGCCGCCCGAAGCTCCTCCCGCGCGCGCCGCGCCCACGGCCGGGCGCCCGCCCGCTCGAACGTCTCCCACGCCGTTCGCAGATGCGCCCGCGCCTCGCCGGGCCGCTGCGCGCGGCGCAGGCGCTCCCCCAGCAGCAGGGCCGTCCTGGCCGCCTCGAACGGGTTGGTGTGCAGCCGCAGCGCCTCGGCGAGCGCGTCGTCGGAGGACCCGGCCAGACCTCGGCAGCGGGCCAGCAGCGCGCGGGACTCGGGCGTCGCGGCGTGCGCCGACCACCGCTCGTACGCCTCCAGCGCCGCCCGCGCGCCCGCCTCGTCGCCCGCGCCCACGGCGGCCTCGACGTGGTCCGGCGCGGCCCGCCACGCCACGGTCGGATGCCCGGCGCCCGGTCCGGCCGCGGCGATGGCCGTGAAGCGGTCGCGTGCCGCCGCGTAGCGGCCCAGGCACAGGTCGAGCGTGGCCAGCGCGTACGCGGCCACTCCCGCGCGCAATCCGACCCGGTGCGGGATGGCGATGGCCAGCGCCTCGCGGGCCTGCCGTTCGCAGGGCTCCTCCTCGCCGCGCAGCGCCGCCACCACCGCCAGGTTGGCCAGGTGCGCGGCCACCGTGTTCTCGTACCCGGCCTCCCGGGCCAGCGCCAGGCCCTCCTCGGAGATCGCCTCGCTGCGGGCCAGCCGCCCGGCGATGCGCTCGGCGGTCGCCACGAACTCCAGCACGACCGGCAGTTGCCCGGTCATCCCCGACACCCGGGCCACCTGTCCGGCCCGGGTGGCCATCTCGGCGGCCAGGTCCGACTCGCCGAGAGCGCTGGCCGCGGCCGTCGCCCACAGGTACCCCGCCGCGTCCTCCAGCTCGCCGGTCCGGGCCAGTGCCCGCCGCAGCAGGCCCGGCCCGGCGTCGTCGCCGTCCATGGTCAGGCCGATCCCGGCCACCGCGTCGCGCAGGAACCCCTCGGGGTGCGCCGCCGCCCTGCGGCCGAGCGCGGCGACGGCGGCGGTGTCGCCGACGTACGCGGCCGCCTCCGAGGCGTCGGCCAGCATGTCCATGCCGTCGCCCGCCGCGAGGATCCGCACGGCCTCGGCGGCGTTGCCCGAGTTCAGCGCGAACCGGCCCCGGAGCTGGGCGATCTCCAGGGCGAGGGCGGCGTCCGCGCCGCCCCGTTCGCGCGCCTCGGCCAGCAGGGACTCCGCCTGTCCCGGCCGGCCGCCGAGCCAGGCCGCGACGGCGGCGTCCTTCAGGCGGACGGCGCGGGCGCGCGGCTCGGGCGTCAGCTCGGCCGCCCTGGCCAGTGCCGTGGCGGCGGCGCCGTACCCGCCGCGGTCGCGCGCCCGCTCCGCGGCGGCCACCAGCGCGGCGGCGACCCGCTCGTCCTGCCCCAGGGCGGCGGCGGCCAGGTGCCAGGCGCGGCGGTCGTCCGCGGTCAGCTCAGCCAGGACGGCGTGTACCCGCCGGACGTCGGCGGGCGCGGCCGCCTCGTGGATCGCGGATCGGACGAGCGGATGACGAAAACGCACGCTCGTACCGCACACCTCGGCGAGCCCGGACTCCTCCAACTCCCCCAACGCCACCCGCCCTGCTCCGGCCTCCGCCCCGAACCCGGCCTCGGTCCCGGGTCCGTAGGAGACCGCTCGATCCGCGTCCGCGCCAGGAGGTGCCGGTCGGCCGGCGAGCAGCCGGTCGGTGGCGTGGAGGATCAGGTCGAGATCGGCCTCGACCGCGGCGACCAGGGCGACCTGCCGGACAGGGGCCGGCAGCTCGGCGACCCGATCGCCGAAGAGCCGGGCGCCGCCGGGCAGCGGGTCGGGGAGCGGGTCGCGCCCGGCGAGCTGCGCGGGCGTCAGGCGGGCGGCGATCTCGCGCAGGGCGAGCGGGTTGGCGCCGGTCAGCGTGACGAGCTCCCGTCTCACCCGGGCGTGCAGCCCGCCGTGGCGGGACTCCAGCAGCTCGGCCGCGGCGGGCTCGGGCAGGCCGCGCACGTCCACCGTCAGCGGCACGCCCTTGACCGGGGCGTCCCCGCGCACGGCGAGCAGCATCGCGACGCGTTCGGTCCCGAGCCGCCTGGCGGCGAACAGCAGCGCGTCGGCCGAGGCCCGGTCGACCCACTGGAAGTCGTCGACCACGCAGATCAGCCCGTCCGGCGTGGCGGCCTCGGCCAGCAGCGAGAGCACGCCGGCCCCCAGCAGGAACCGATCGCCCGCGCCGCCGGCCGCGAGCCCCAGGGCGGCGCGCACGGCGGCGCGCTGCGGCTCGGGCAGCGCGCCGAGCGCGCCGGTCACCGGCCACAGCACCTGGTGCAGCGCCGCGAACGCGAGGTCCGACTCGGACTCGACGCCGGTGGTCCGCAGGACCCGCATCGCGCCGCCGCGCGCCGCCGCCGCGTCGAGCAGCGCGGTCTTGCCCGTCCCCGCCTCGCCCCGCAACACCACCGCGCCGCCGGAGCCGTCGCGAGCCCCCGCGATCACCTCGTCGAGCGCGCCGACCTCCGCGGACCTTCCGTAGAGCACGGACACCCACTGTAGGCGCGCCGCCGAGGGATGCGCGACAAGCCTCAGGACCGCCCCTGACCTGGCACCTCGCGGACGTAGTCGTCCAGCGGCTTCAGCGGCGGCTGGGAGGACGGGTCCTGGACGGCGGCCGCGCCCACGGCGCACGCCGCCGCGAGCGCCTGGTCGTAGGGCAGGCCGCGGCCGAGGGCCAGGACCAGCGCGGCGGTGAACGCGTCGCCCGCTCCGACGCTGTTCACCGCGCTCACCCGCGGGGACGCGGCGCGGGCCACCTCGGCGCCGTGGTCGAGCAGCGCCGCGCCGCGGGCGCCGAAGGTGACGGCCACGAGCCGTCCTCTCCGCAGCGACGGCATCGCCTCGTACTCCGACTGGTTGACGATGACCAGGTCCGCGCGCGCCAGCAGTTCCTCCGGCAGGGTCGTCGCGGGCGAGGCGTTGAGCGCGAAGAAGCCCCGCGCCCTCTCCGCGAGGTCGAGCACGACGCGCATGTCGATCTCGAGCTGGGTGAGGACGGCCTCGCCGGGGCCGAACTCCACCCCCGCGAGATCGATGCGCGCGTTCGCGCCCGGGCAGACCGCGATCTGGTTCTCGCCCGACTCCTCCACCATGATCAGCGCGGTTCCGGTGGGCTCGGCGACGGTCCGGACCCGCGAGACGTCCACCCCGATGCCGGCCATCCGCCCGAGCAGGCCCCGGCCCTCGTCGTCGGCGCCCACGGCGCCGACGAACCGGACCGTCCCCCCGAGCCGGGCCGCCGCCACGGCCTGGTTCGCGCCCTTGCCGCCCGGGTGCCGCGACAGCACGCCGCCGCCCGCGGTGACCCCCGGCGCGGGCAGCTCCGGCACCCGGGCGACCAGGTCGACGTTGGCACTTCCCACGACGGTCAGCGTGTCGCGCATTCTCGGCTCCCTTGCCGGTCGGCCGTTCCTACAGGGCGAGCAGTCGTTCCATCAGGATCGGGGCCAGGGGCTGCGTCGTCGACAGGACCACGCGGCTGCGGACGCCCGGCTGCTCCGGATAGTCCCGCCACTGGCCGCGCAGGTCGCAGATCGTCTGCCCGCGCCCCGGCCCGTGGGTGTCGTCGATGGTGACGGACACGCGCGGCGCGAGGAGCGGCTCGACGCAGCCGATCGCCAGGGCCGCCGCCAGCGGGTCGTGCAGGGCGGCGCAGCGCAGGCCGTACACCGACACGTAGAAGTCGAAGTAGCGGTTGAGGATCAGGCCCAGCGTCCGGGCGACGGGCCGCCCGGACTCCTCCAGCCGCCGCCGGTCGTCCTCGGTGAGCCGGTTGACCAGCGTGACGTCCAAGGGGACGAGCGTGATGTCCCACGGCGCGGCGAACACGCGCCGGGCGGCCTCGGGGTCGTTGCCGATGTTCGCCTCGGCCACCGCCGTGATGTTGCCCGGGCTGCGCGCCGCGCCGCCCATGACGGTCACGCTCGCGACCCGCTCGGGCAACGTGCCGTCCAGCTCAAGGGCAGTGGCCAGGTTGGTGAGCGGGCCGACCGCCACGACGTGGAGCCGGCCGGCGTGGGTGTGGGAGAGCCCGATCAGCAGTTCGGCCGCGCTCTCCGCCGCCGGGCTCTCCCCCGAGGCGGGCAGCAGGACGTCGCCGAGCCCGTTCGCGCCGTGGATGTGCGGCACGGGGACGCTGGCGTTGCCCGCGCCGACCGCCACGGGAACCCCGGCCCGCCCGGCGAGGGCCAGCAGGGCGAGGGTGTTGGCGGCGGCCTGCTCGGCGCCGGTGTTCCCGCTCACCGTGCCGACCCCCACCAGGTCCGCTTCGGGGCTGGCCAGCAGCAGGGCGAGCGCGAGCGCGTCGTCGACGCCGGTGTCGCAGTCGAGGTAGACGGGCGTCGGCCGCGCCGAGGGCGTCACGACGTCCTTCCCGACCCGGGCGCCGCGCCGACGGTGAGGGCGCCGGAGCGGGCGACGATCTTCCCGCGCTTCATGACGAGCGTCCGCTGCGGCGGCGCCACGACGATCTCGCCGATCGCCTCGCCGGGCAGGACGACGAGGTCGGCGACGTCCCCGGCCTTGAGGTCGCACGCCTCGAAGCCGAGCGCCTGACGGCCGAGGGTCGTGCCCATGGTGACCGCGAACTCCAGGTCCTCGTCCCTGCGCCAGTAGCACTTGTAGGCCATGAACATCGCCCTGGACAGGATGTCGCCCTCGCCCCACGGCGACCAGAGGCTGCGCGATGAGTCCGACCCCAGGCACATCCGCACGCCCATCGCGTGCAGGGCCTTGACGTCGGGCACCGGCAGGAGCCCGTGGACGCCGACGGCGACGGTGATGCCCGCCTCGGCGAGCACCGACCCGAGGTGCGCGAGCTGCGCCGGCGTCGGGTCGGCCAGGCTGAACACGTCGCAGAGGCTGACCTTGTGCCGCATGCCGAGCGCCTTCACCCGCGCGGCGATCCGCTCGATGAGCCAGATGCCGAGCTCGCCGGACTCGTGCAGGTGGAAGTCCACCGGCACCTGGTACTTCTCGGCGAGGCCGAAGACGACGTCGAGCTGGCGGGACGCGTCGCCGTCGACGCCCGCGGGGTCGATCCCGCCGATCGCGTCGGCGCCGTCGCGCAGGGCCTGTTCGAGCAGTTCGGCGGTGCCCGGCTTCCTGAGCAGGCCGAGCTGCGGGAACGCCACGATGCTCAGGTCGGTGAGCTCGGCCATCTCCTCGCGCACCTGGAGCATGCCGTGGACGCCGTCGAGGCCGATCTCCGGCGCCACGTCGGCGAAGGTCCTGATGGACGTGGACCCGTAGGTCACGCACTTGTCCAGGAAGGCGCGCGCCCGGGTGGCGACCGGGGTCGTGGTGGCCTCCCACTGCCGCAGGGTGTCCTCGAACATCTGCTCCATGGTGATCGGCGCCGACGTCCGCCGGGCCCACGGCTCGCCCCACATGCTCTTGTCCGCGTGGGCGTGGCCGTCGACGAAGCCGGGCAGGAGGATCTGTCCGCCGAGGTCCTCGACGTGGTCGGCGGGGCCGAGGTCGGCGGGCGCCTGCGCGCCGACGGACTGGATCCTTCCGTCGGCGACGGTGACGACCTGCGGGTCTCCCGCGCCGTTCACCCGGACGTTGGACAGGACAATTCTGGGCATAGTAATTCCCACGCTGTTCGAAGTTGCTGATACGTGAATCGTTGGGATGTGTCGGTTACTCCAGGCGCCGGAGCGCGGAGTCCTCAAGAGCGCCGGCCAGGTGGTAGGCCAGGAGCGAGGCGAGCAGGACGATGGCGACCCCGCCCCAGACGAAGTCGTAGTCCGACAGGGTCGCGGCGACGGTCATCGACGCGCCGAGCCCGTAGCCGGTCGCGAGCCACTCCGCCACCATGGCCGCGCCGATGGACAGCGGCAGCGCGATCTTCACCGAGGCCAGCAGGGCGGGCAGCGCGTACGGGATCAGCAGCTTGGTCAGGTGGTGCCGCCGGCCGGCGCCGACCGCGGTGAGCAGGTCCTTGGCGCTCTGCGGCACCGCCCGCATCGCGAGCAGGACGTTGACGAGGATCGGGAAGAACGTCATCACCGCGATCAGGACGGTGACGGCCAGCAGGCCCCGGCCGAAGATGAGCGCCAGCAGCGGCATCGCGGCCACGATCGGGATCGACCGCAGCGCGATCGACATGGGCATCAGCACCCGTTCGATCATCGGGAACTCGTGCGCGACCACGGCCATCGCCAGCGCGAGGACCAGCCCGACCAGGAAGCCGACGCCGGCGTCGCCGACGGTCTGCAGCAGCGACGTGAACATGTACGGCAGCGGATCCTCGGGCTCGCCCGAGGCGGTGACGAGCTGGGTGTCGCCGGTCAGGAAGTAGGACACGACCTCCACCGGGCCCCGCGCCACCGCGCCGCCGCCCGGCACCACGAGGACGAGCAGCCACCAGCAGAGCGCGACCCCCGCCACCGTGCCCGCCGCCGCGAGCACGCCGCGCCGGGCGCGCGCGGCCCCGCCTCCGCCGCGCCGGCCGCGGCGGGCCGCCCGCGCCCCGAGCACGGTGTCCATCGAGCGGGTCCACGGCAGCGCCGTCCGCGCGATCAGCGGCAGCGCCACGAACGCCACAGCGGCGACCAGCGAGGTCACGATGGCCAGGCCCCAGGCGCGGGGGATGTCGAAGGCGCCCTGGGCCTGGATCATCGCGACGCCCATGCCCTGCGTGCCGCCCATGTACTCGCCGATGATGGCGCCGAGGATGGCGGCGGGCGCCGCGACCTGGAGGCCGCCGACGAAGCTCGGGATCGCCGCGGGCAGCCGGACCTTGCGGATCACCGTCCACTCCGAGCCGCCGCAGGCGCGGACCACGTCCACCGACGTCCTGTCCACGCTGTTGAGGCCGAGGATGGCGGCGACCAGGGTGGTGAAGAGCACGGCCTGCGCGGCGAGGATGACGCTCGGCACCTCGCCCCGGAAGGTGATCGCGAGGATCGGGGCGATGGCGATGAGCGGCAGCGCGATCGCGCCGACGGCTACCCGCTCGAACATGGCCTGGACGCGGGGGAACGGCAGCGTGCACAGGGCCAGGCCGATGGCGAGGCCGTTGCCCCACAGGTAGCCCTGCAGCGCGGACGACATCGTGACGGACAGGTTCGGCAGGTAGTAGCCGGCGTCGTCCCGCATCTGCCCGAGCACCTCGCCGGGCGACGGCACCAGCGTCCCGAGGCCGGTCAGCGACGCCGCCTGCCAGGCGAGGCCCACGACCACCACGGTCAGGAGCGGCGCGACGGCGTGCCGCGCGCGCAGGGGCAGGCCCCGGGCCACGGCGCTCACCGGGACGTCCCGTCCCCGTGGCCGGCGAACAGCTTCTCCGACAGCTCATCGCAGATGGCGTGGAAGGCCGCGTCGTGCAGGATCTCGGGCGTGCGCGGCCGCGGCAGGTCGACGCGGACGACGTCCAGGATCGTTCCAGGGCGCGGCGACATCAGGACCACGGTGTCGGAGAGCAGCACGGCCTCGGAGATGCCGTGGGTGACCAGCACGGTGGTCGTGCCGCGCTCGGCCCAGATGCGCTGCAGTTCGAAGTTGAGCCGCTGGCGGGTCAGGTCGTCCAGCGCTCCGAACGGTTCGTCGAGGAGCAGCAGGTCGGGATGGGTGACCAGGGACCGGGCGAGCGACACCCGCTGGCGCATGCCCCCGGACAACTGCGACGGCCTGGCCTTCTCGAACCCGCTGAGGCCGACGAGCCGGATCAGTTCGGCGACCGTGTCGCCGTCGCGGCGGCCGGCCACCTCCAGCGGGAGCCGGATGTTGGCCTCCACGCTGCGCCACGGCAGCAGGCCGGCGTCCTGGAAGGCGATGCCGACGCCGTGCCCCTCCCGCAGCTCCCGGGGGGTGCGGCCGTGGACGGTGACCGTCCCGCCGCTGGGGGTCTCCAGGTCGGCCAGCACCCGCAGGACCGTGGACTTGCCGCATCCCGACGGCCCCAGCAGCCCGACGAACTCGCCGCGCCGGGACTCGAACGAGAAGTCGCGGAGCGCCTCGACCGACGCCCCCTTGTCCACGAAGGTCTTGGTCAGGCCCTGGGTGCGGATGCCTTCGGACGCGCGCGTGTCCGCCGTGGCGTCGCCGGTCGCCGCCGTTTCGAGCACTGTTCTCTCCTCAGATCCGGTGCGGCCGGTCACCCGAGCAGCTCGTTCGTGAACAACGACGCGTCGAGCTTGATCCCGATGCTGCTCAGGCTCGTGATCGTCTCCTGGATGAGGGCGTCGGACATCCAGAAGAGGCCCTTGCCGCCGGCGGCGTCGTCGCCGGTGACGTACGGCGCGATGGCGTCGAGCGACTTGATCTGCTCGTCGAGCTTCAGGCCGAGGTCGGCGCCGTACTTCTTGATGATGACGTCGGCGCCGTGCTTGTGGTCGCGCAGCGCCGCCTCCCAGCCCTGCCTGCTGCCGGCCATGAACTTGCGGGCGTTCTCGCGGGCGGCGGGGTCGTCCAGCGTCTGCTGGGAGACGAAGAAGACGCTCTGCATGCGGTTGAACCCGTAGTCGGCCAGCGGCATCACGTGCGTCTCCACCCCGCGCAGCGCCAGCGACACCGGCTGGTTGGAGGCGAAACCCCAGATGGCGTCGACCTCGCGGGCGGCGAGGGGAGCCGGGTCGAACTGGATCGGGACGAGCGTGACCTTACTGACGTCCACGCCGTTGCGCTTCATGAACACGAGCGCGGTGTTCTTGCCGGCCAGCGTGATGCCGAGCTTCTTGCCCTCGATCTCCTTCGGGCTCTTGACGGGCTTGTCCGCCAGCGAGATCCAGCACTCGGGGCTCTTCTGCAGCCCCGCGCCGACGATCCTCAGCTTCGAGCCGCGGGCGACGGCGGTGGCGACGTTCTCCGGGATCGCCTCGACGCCGACGTTGACGCGGTTGGTGGTGACCATGGGGACGACCGCGGAGTTCGGCCCGCCCGGGAGGACGTCGACGGTGAGGCCCTGCTTGGTGTAGAAGCCGTCGTTGACGCCGACGAAGACGCCCGCGTACTCCACGTTCGGGATCCAGGCCAGTTTCACCGAGAGCCGGCTCGGCGAGGCGGCGGTCTCGCCGCTGCCGCACCCGGACAGCCAGGTGACCGCCGAGCCGGCCGCCACGACGGCCGCGCCTCGGCCGCCGATGCGGAGGAAGGAACGCCGGCCCATGCCGGGCCGGACAGAGGTACGAGTCATTCGTGCTCCCGAGAACGCGGTCGTCGTGATCGCCGTGGTGATTGGAGTGAGCGCTCTACGCGAGATCGATTTCCGCGAGCAGCGTGTGGATGAGATGAGCGTTGCCGCTGTTGGCGAATTGCTCGGTTTCACGGATCATTCCGTCGAGATGCACGACCATGAACCGCTCGGCGCCGTCCGCGTCCCGGTCTGAGATGCTCGCGACGATGTCACGGTGCTCCTGGTCCCAGCGGACCAGCGCATCCTGCCTGATTCCGATCATGATGAGCAGGCGTTCCAGCGGGTCGAGGCGCTCGTCGAAGAGCGTCGTGCTGATCGCCTGAACCTGCTTGTTGTGCGAGGCCTGGCCGATCGTCTTGTGAAAGGCGACCCGCTCCTGCAGGCGCGCGGAGCCGCTCGCCTCGACCATCGCGCGCAGGTGGGCCACCTCCTCCGGGCGTGCCCGGAGCGCGGCGGCCCGCGCGGCCTCCCGTTCGATCCCCCGGCGGCAGGCCAGGTGGTCGACCAGGTCGTGGACGTCGCGCAGGCTGAGCGCGTCGGCGAACGACGACGCCCTGTGGCTGTCCAGCCGCTGGTTGGCCGCGACACGTCGGCCCTCCTCGGTGAGGACCCTGCCCTTCTTCCCCAGCGACCGGGTGAGGGCCCGTTCGTCGAGGTCGGTGAGCAGCCGGCTGACGGTCGACTCGCTGATGTCGAATCCGTGCTCACGGAGATGCCGGGTGGCGGCGCGCGCCCCCACCGGGCCCGCATGGGAGTTCATGATCGCCAGAAGCGCGGACTCCATCGCCGGCGTGTGCCGCACGGTTCCTCCTCGTCGTCGAGACCTTGTGTCGTCGAGACCGTAGCCGGAACCGTAGAAGTCCGATGAATGTATGTCAATAGTGACGAACATTGACTAGATATGACACTCTAGCGTCGCAATTGACGGATGGAAGGAGTCGGATGAGCACCGACAAGCTGGCCCACCACCTGCACCTGCGCGCCGGGGACGTGGGGAGGTACGCCCTGCTGCCCAGCAACCCCGACCACGTGGCGGCGATCGCCGCGCTCCTGGACGACGCGGAGTTCGTGGCGCGCAACCGGGAGTTCGAGACCTGGCGCGGCACGGTGGCCGGCGAGCCGGTCGTCGTCACCTCCACCGGCGTGGGCGGCCCCTCCACGGCACTGGCCGTGGAGGAACTGGCCGCGCTCGGGGTCGGCACGATGCTCCGGGTGGGGGTCTCCGGCTCGATGCGGTCCGACACGGTGAACGGCGAGCTGGCCGTGCTCACCGGCGCGATCCGCGACGAGGGCACGACGCGGCAGTACCTGCCGGTCGAGTTCCCCGCGATCGCGTCCATCGACGTGGTGCTCGCGCTGCGCGGCGCCGCGGCCCGCGCGGGCGTGCCGTACCGGTGCGGGACCGCGCACACCAAGGACTCCTACTACGGCGAGATGGAGCCCGAGCGGATGCCGCTCGCGGCCCATCTGACCGAGCGCTTCGAGACCTGGCGGCGCGGCGGGGCCATCTGCTCCGAGATGGAGACGGCGGCGGTGTTCGTCGTCGGCGCGGTCCTCGGCGTGCGCGCGGGCAGCGTCGTGATGATGTGGAGCCAGGAGGCCATGGCCACCGGCGCCGCCCCCTCGACGGACCCGCTGTTCGCCACCGCCGTCGACGCGATACGCGCGCTGGTCGCGGCGGACACCGGGGACAGCCGGGACACGGCCGACGCCGAGCCGGCCGCGCGGCCCGTCCTCGGGGTGTGATGAACCACCGCCACAGCACCCACGGGGACGCGAGGGCGCCCGCGACGTCGCCGCCCGGTCACGCGCCGGGCAGGCGGCGGGCGCTCGGCATGCTGGCCGGGGTCGTGCTCGTCGCCCTGAACCTGCGCGTCGCGGTGACGAGCCTCGGCGCCGTGCTCGACCAGGCGCGCGCCGACCTCGCCATGTCGGCCGTCGCCGCGTCCACCGCGGCGGCGCTGCCGGTCGTGTGCTTCGGCGGCGTCGCGCTGGCCGTGCCGTGGCTCATCCGGCGCGTGGGCGCGATGGCCGGGCTCGGCGTCACGGTCGGGCTGCTCCTGGCCGGCCTGCTGGTCCGGGTCACCGGGGGCGAGATCACCTTGCTGACCGGCACGTTCGTCGCCTGCGCCGGCATCGCGGGCGCGAACGTGCTCATCCCCGTGATCGTCAAGATGGAGTTCCCGGCGCGCGTCGGCGAGGTGACCGGCGCGTACAGCGCGGCCATGTCCGCCGGGGCCGCGATCGGCGCCGCCGCGACCGTGCCGGCCGGGGACGTCCTCGGCGGCTGGCGGGGCGGCCTCGCCGTCTGGTCCGTGCTCGCCGCCGCCGCCCTGGCGGTCTGGCTGCCCCGCACCCGGCGCGGCGCCGCGCCGGCCGAGCCCCGCGCCCGGACGACCGCGCTGACGCGCAGCCCGGTCGCCTGGACGGTGACGTTGCTGTTCGCGACGCAGTCGCTGCTCGCGTTCGTCGTGATGGCGTGGCTGCCGACCATCTACCTGGACATCGGCTACACGCCGGGAGAGGCCGGCACGCTGCTGGCCGTCGCCCTGGTCGTCGGGGTGCCCGTGTACTTCGCCGTGCCGATCCTGGCCGCGCGCATGCGGCGCCAGGGGGCGCTCGGCGTGGGCATGACCGCCGTCCACATCGCCGGCCTGCTCGGCCTCCTGCTCCGTCCCGAATCGGTCCCCTGGCTGTGGGCGCTGTTCATCGGCGTCGGCGGGGGCGTGTTCCCGCTGACGCTGGCGCTGTTCAGCATGCGCACGCGCACGGCGGAGGACACGGCGGCCCTGTCGGCGATGGCGCAGAGCGTCGGCTACCTGCTGGCCGCGTTCGGTCCCTTCACCGTCGGCCTGCTCCGCGAGGCCACCGGATCCTGGTCCGTGCCCGTGTCGCTCCTGGTGGCGATCTGCGTCGCGCAGGCGGCCCTCTGCCTCGGCGCGGGGAGGCCGCGCTTCGTGGAGCGGGGCGCGAGGGCCGCCGTGCCGGTCAGCGATGGCCGCCGGCGGGGTGCCTGATGGCGTTGTGCACGATCTGGTCGTGGCCGGGGACCAGGCGGGCGCGCAGCCGTCTGGCCTCGCTGAGCAGGCGTTCGAGGGAGTCCTCCGCCGCCTTCTCGTCGGCGGCGGTCCCCCCGGCACAGGAGCCGGGGGGAACCCTGTCATGGAAGTTCTGCGCGAGGTCGGCGGCGTCCATGGCGAAGAGCCACGTGCCCGTCTCGGGGAGGTCGACGCGGTAGGACATGTGCCCGGGGGTGTGTCCCGGGGTGGCCACGGCCCACACCCCCGGCGCCAGCTCGGCGTCGCCGTCGAGGAGCCGCCAGGCGACCTCGTGCTCCCAGTCCTGCCGCCGGTAGCCGTCGTCCAGCGTCGGCACGCCGCTCCTGGCGAACTCCAGCTCGGCGCGCTGGATGGCCACCGGCACCCCGGCCGCGGCCAGGGTCGGCACGCCGCCCGAGTGGTCCAGGTGCATGTGGCTCACGCAGGCGAGCGAGATGTCGCCGGGGCGCAGCCCGACGCCGGCGAGCGCCCGCTCCAGCGGGTCGCCCGGCAGTCCCCAGTTCCAGCGCCCCGTCACGGGAGGAGCGGGGTACAGGTGCCATTCGGTCTCGGCGGGGTCGGCACCGTAGGCGTCGGCGGCCGCCGCGTACGCCCGCTGGTTGGCCTCGTCCTCCAGGGCCGCGCGGCCCATCCCGGT
Organism: Sphaerisporangium krabiense; assembly: GCF_014200435.1. NCBI lineage: Bacteria > Bacillati > Actinomycetota > Actinomycetes > Streptosporangiales > Streptosporangiaceae > Sphaerisporangium > Sphaerisporangium krabiense. The sequence continues at coordinate 2,060,819 of NZ_JACHBR010000001.1, forward strand.
GTCGAGGAGCACCCAGCCGGTCTCGGTCTCGACGACGACGCCGGTCAGCGGCTCCCAGTACAGGACCCCGGAGCCGCCGCGCATGGACAGCCCCTTGGTCACCCGTTCCGCGCCGTACTGCAGCGAGTACATGCGGCGTGCCTGCGATGTCATCGGATCACACCCTGTCGAGCACGTGCCGGGGACGCCGGGCGCTCCGGCGTCCCATCAGCAGGAGGTAGACGGCGCCGGTGACGACGGTGCCCGGGATCCAGGACAGGTCCGCGCCGCCGAGCGCCTCGGACAGCGGGCCGGTGTACCAGGTGTTGCCGACCAGCGGGATCGAGGCGAGGACGCCGACGACATAGGACAGGATCGCCTTCCACGCGATGCCCTTCCACGTCCAGGTGGCGGAGTCCTCGTAGTACGGGCCGCGCGGCTCGAAGAACGCGTTCACGTCGTAGTCGCCGTGGCGGACCAGGTAGTAGTCGATCAGGTTGACGGCTCCCCAGGGGACGAACCCGAGCATCAGGAAGGAGAGGAAGTTGCTGAGGTTCGTCACGAAGTTGTCCGACGCCCACATCGCGACGGCGAGCCCGATGAGGAACGTCGGGAGCAGCATCACGACCCGGAACGTGACCGACGCCTTCACCTTGACCGCGGAGCTCACCGCGGTGATCAGGTTGAGCATGCCGCCGTAGAGGTTGAGGGCGTTGTTCCCGCCGATGGCCGCGGCGCCGACGATGAGGACCACGAAGGTCAGCGGGCCGTCGCCGAGGACGGCGCGGACCGCGGCCATGGAGTCCAGGTCCTTGAACTGCACGGCGAGGAAGGCCCCGACCAGCCCGGCGGCGAAGTATCCGGTGGTCGCGCCGAGGAAGGTCCAGCCGAAAGTGGACCTGGCGGGGGTGTCCTCGGGCAGGTAGCGCGAGTAGTCCGAGACGTACGGCGCGTAGGTGAGCAGGAAGGTGGCGACCAGGCCGATCGCGGTCAGGAACGGCCCCCAGGAGAAGCCGCCGAGCGACCAGTCGAGCCCGCCGTGCCGGATGCTCGCCACCGCGACGATGAGCACGCTGATGGACAGCGGCCAGACGGCGAGCCGGGCGGCCAGGTGGATGACGCGGTACCCGATCAGCGCCAGGCCGATGCTGATCAGCGAGACCAGGACGGTGGCGACCCCGGGCGTGGCCGCGGGGACGGCGGCGGTGAGCGCCTGGCCGCCGATGATGGCGGTGACCACGAAGAACCCGCCGTACAGCAGCGCGGCCAGGACGACGGGGAGCAGCGCGCCGTAGTAGCCGAACTGGCCGCGGCTCTGGATGAGCTGGGGCACACCGAGCCTGGAGCCCTGCGCCGAGTGCAGGGCCATGAACGCCCCGCCGACGACGTTGCCGACCACCAGGGCGATGACCGCCCACAGCAGGTTGTTGCCCACGATGACGGCGAGGGCGCCGAAGACGAACTGGCCGATGCTCAGGTTGGCCGAGCACCAGACGGCGAAGAGGTCGCGGGCCTTGCCGTGGCGTTCGGATGGGGCGACGACGTCGATGTGGTGGACTTCCACACCGCGGCTCTTTCCTTCGCTCATATGATCACATTCCTTGGGGGTGGGGCGAGGCGAGGAGCGACGACCTGGCGGGCGGGAGAGGATGCCCGGGGGCGCGCGCCACCGGGGTCGTCAGCCTGGGTGGCACGTGGGCGGGGACGGGAGGAGCCGGGGGCGGGTCATGCGTCCTCGCCCCACAGCAGGACGTTCAGGAACTGGTGCAGCCGCTCGGTCTCCGGCCGGCGCAGGATCACGCCGGGCGGGCCGTCTCGACGATCTGGCCGCCGTCGATGAAGACGGCGCGGTCGGCGACGCGCCGGGCGAAGCCCATCTCGTGGGTGACGATCATCATCGTCATGCCCTCGGCGGCCAGCTCGCGCATGGTGTCGAGCACCTCGGCGCGCAGTTCGGGGTCGAGGGCGGAGGTCGGCTCGTCGAACAGCATGATCTTGGGGTTCATGGCCAGCGCGCGGGCGATCGCCACCCGCTGCTGCTGTCCGCCGGAGAGCTGGCGCGGCTTGGCGTCCGCCTTGTGCTCCAGGCCGACCTTGGCCAGCATCCGGCGGGCGGTCTCCTCCGCCTCGCGCGCGGACTTGCGCTGGACGGTGCGCTGGCCCTCGATGACGTTGGCGAGCACGGTCATGTGCGGGAAGAGGTTGAACTGCTGGAAGACCATGCCGATGTCCCGCCGGATGCGGTCCAGCCGGGCGCCCTTGGCGTTGATCTGCTGTCCGAGGACGTGCACCTCTCCGCTGGTGGGGGTCTCCAGCAGGTTGACGCAGCGCAGCAGGGTGCTCTTGCCGGAGCCGCTCGGGCCGATGATCGTGACGACCTCGCCCTCGCGGACGTCGAGGTCGACGCCGCGCAGCACCTCGTTGTCGCCGAACCGCTTGTGCAGGTTCCTGATCCGGATCAGCGGCGGCCGTCCCGTCTCGCTTCCGGCGCCGCGCCGGGCCGTCTCCGTCTCAGACATGGATGTTGTGCCTTCGGTTCAGCCGCTCGGCGTACGCGGCGAGCGGCAGGTTGATCACCAGGTAGAAGAGAGAGATGAAGAGGAGGACCTCGATCTGGCGGAAGGTCCGGGCGCCGACGGTCTGGGCGGTGTTGAACAGGTCGGCGACGCCGATGACCGACACCAGGCTGGTGTCCTTGGTGAGACCGATGAGCATGCTGCCGATCGGGGGGAGCATGCGCCGGATCGCTTGAGGATAGATGACGCGGCGCAGTGTCTGGAGGCGCGTCATGCCCATGGCGTCGGCGGCCTCCCACTGCCCTCTGTCCAGGCTGAGCACCCCGGCCCGGAAGATCTCCGAGAAGAACGCGCCGTAGTTGAGGCTGAGCGCGATGACGCCGCTGGTGAACGCGGGCACCTGGACCGCGAACAGCATCGGGAGCAGGAAGAAGACCGCGACGATCTGGAACAGGACGGGGGTGAGCCGGAAGAAGTCCACATAGACCCGGGCCGGGACGCGCAGCCACGCGTGCCTGGACATCAGCATCTGCCCGGTGATCAGTCCGATCACCATGGACAGGATCGCGGCCCACAGGAGGATCTGCACGGTGAGCGCGGCAGCGCGAGCGAAAACGGGCAACGTGTCGGGGACCCAGGCGAAGTCGAACTCATAGCTCATCGGAATCTGCCCTCGTTCTCCGTGCGCCGTCCTGAGTGACGCCGGGATGTCGTACGGTCAACCTGCGATGTTCTGCGCCAGCCAGTAGTCGATGCGCTGGTCCATGCGCCCGCTCGTGGTGGCGTCCTCGACCCAGGCGTTGACGCAGGTCCGCCAGCCCGGATCGGTCTTGCCCAGGCCGAACGCGACCTTGAAGGGGTCGATGATCTCGTCCTTCTGCGCCTTGTCCCCGGTGACCCTGCCCTTGAGCCCGATCGCCGCCAGCGCGGGGCTCCGGTACTTCTTCAGCAGGACGGCCATGGGGGCGGCCTCGACCATGCTCACGTCGGCCTGGCCGCTGGCCAGGAACTCGTACAGCAGGAGCTGGCCGCGGAGGGGGGCGTCCGACACGCCGGCCTTGGGGATGTACTTCTCCGCGAGCGCTCCCTGACCGCCGCCCGTGCCGTACACGAAGCGGACGCCGGCCTTGTTCATGTCGTCGATGCTCTGGAAGCCGGAGTCGGCCCGCACGTAGAAGAGCTGGCCCGACAGGTAGTAGGGCGTGCTGAAGTCCATGGCCTTGGCACGTTCCGGCGTGATGAACAGCTGCGCGCCCACGATGTCGGCCTTCTTCGACTGGAGGGCGACGGTCATGAGGCTGTAGTCGTAGTCCTGGATGACGGGCCGCACGCCGAGGATCGCGGCGAGTTCCTGGGCGTTGTCGGCCTCGACCCCGCCCCAGCTCCCGTCGGGCTGCTTGAAGCCGAAGGGCGGGGAGACGCCGATTCCCCAGCGCAGCTCTCCGCGCTTGCGGATCTCCGCGATCGTGGGCGAAGCGTCGGCCTGGCAGGCCGCCGTCACCGCCGTGGGGAAGCCCGTCGTGCGGGGCGCTCCGGCCCGGTCGGCGGTCTTGGGCGCGCCCGCGGTGCCGCTCGTGGACTCGACTCCGACGGCACACGCACTGGTGATGGAGGCGGCGACCATGGCCATGACCAGCACGGCACCGCGTCGTGTCCTCGATGTTCTCATCGATGACCCCCTAGAACGTTGTGGGTGGAAAGCACCGTAGTAGAGATGAGGTAAAATGGATAGAGTATAAATTATTTAACTTTGGCCTTCGGTGGCTGTGAAGTCCCGTGTAGCCGGAACACCGCGACCAGGATCACGACCAGGACGACGGCGGGCCCCGCCACGGCGGCCGCCACGGGCGACACCCGCATGAGGACCGCGCCCACGGCCGCGCCCACGGCCAGCCCCGCGATGACCAGCGACCGCTGCACCGCGCCGCCGCGCTCGCCCGCGACCAGGCCGCCGCACAGCGACGTGAGCGTCCCGGTGACGAACGTGGTGGTGATCCCGTACGCGTTGAGCTGCCGCGCGGCGGCGGTCTGGATCCCCATCGCCGCGGACGACATGACGATCAGCCCGACCTCGGCCCACGGGCCCGGACGCGCCCCCGTGCCGGCCCACCAGACGAGGAACACCACCTGAAGGACCAGGTCGGCGACGAGCGCCCAGGTGACCCGCCGTGGCCACAGCTCGTCGCCCGCCGGCGAGCGCGCGATGCGGAACCCGGCCAGCAGGCCCGCCGCGAACGCCAGGACGGCCAGCCCGCAGCGCACCATCTCACCGCCGGTCCCCTCTCCCGCGGCGAGCCCGAACAGCACGATGTTGCCGGTCATGTTCGCCGTGAAGACCCGGTCAAGGCCCACGAACCCCAGCACGTCCACGACACCGGAGACGACCGTGAGCAGCACGAGCAGGGTGTCGCGGGTCCGCGGCCCGGCCGAGGGCGCCGCGCGGGCACGTCCGGCGGCGGGCGCCGCCGTGCCCGCACCCGGGCCCGCGCTCATGCCTTCCCCACGGCGCGACCGGTCACGAGGCGGCTCCGACGATGCCGCGGTAGGCGTCGGGATCGGTGGCGCCCTCGGTGTTGAGGATGAGCACCCGCGATTCCGGCGTGAGCCCGAGCGCCTCGGGCCCGGCGGCCAGCAGGCCCGCCGCCCCCGCCGCGCCGGTCTCGCCCGCGACGACGGACTCCTTCGCCAGCACGCGCATCGCCTCGCGCGCCGCCTCGTCCTCCACGCTGAGGAAGACGTCGGCGCCCTGGACGACCAGCGGCCACGCCAGCGGCGAGGGACGGCCGCAGTTGAGCCCCGCCATGATGGACGGATGCGGGCCGGGGACCTCGGCGAGCGCGCCCGCCTCGGCGGAGGCGAACAGGCAGGCGGCGGTCTCGGGCTCCACGATGATCACGCGGGGCGGGACGGCGAGGGACCCGGCGCGGAAGTGCCGCACGGCCGCCGCCGCGAGCGCGCCCACGCCCGCCTGGACGATCACCGCGTCCGGCTGTCCCGAGCCCGTCGCGGCGAGCTGGTCGGCGACCTCGTGGAACAGCGTCGAGTAGCCCTCGATGACGGCGCGCGGCACGGACTCGTACCCGGGCCAGGAGGTGTCGGAGATGACCAGGGTGCGTTCGCCCGCCTCCGCGGCGGAGCGCTCGATCGCCTCGTCGTAGGTGCCCTCGACCACGGTGACCTCCGCGCCCTCGGACCTGATGGCCTCCATCCGCGCGGGCACGGTGCCGAGCGGCACGAAGATGTGCGCCCGCCACCCGAACAGCGCCGCCATGCGCGCCACGCCGCGCCCGTGGTTGCCGTCGGTGGCGGCGGCGAGCGTCCGGCCGCCGAGCGGGCGCAGCCGGTCCCGCATCTCCTCGACGGACCGGCAGGCCGTGAGGTCGGCGCCCCACTCCTCCCGTACCGCGTGGGCCACCGCCCACGACGCGCCGAGGATCTTGAACGACGGCAGCCCCAGGCGCGACGACTCGTCCTTGACCATCACCTCGGCCACGCCGGCCCGTTCCGCGAGGGACGGCGCCGCGGTGAGCGGTGTCCGGGCGTAGCCGGGCAGGCGCCGGTGGAACTCCAGGGGGGCGCGGTCGGGCGGGTTGAACGCGCCCAGATCGACCCGCGGGCGGGCGGCGCGGTTGACCGACAGGCGGTAACGCATGAAGAACTCCTGCTGGTGGGGGTGTCAGACGGCGGAGTAGCCGCCGTCGATGACGATCGATTCGCCGGTGATGTAGCCGGACTCCGGTGCGGCGAGGAACATCACCAGACCGGCGATGTCCTCGGGCTGCGCCTGGCGGCGCAGCGGGATGCGGGACTCCAGTTCCTTGAGCGCCTCCGCGGGGCTGGACTGGTGGTTCCAGAAGGCGTCGTTGAAGGGGGTGTCCACCCATCCCGGGCAGATGCAGTTGACCCGGACGCCGTGCGGCGACAGCTCGTCGGCCAGCGCGCGCGCCAGGTTGATCAGCCCGGCCTTGGAGGCGTGGTAGGCGGGCATGCCCGCGTGCCCGCGCAGCGCTCCGGTGGACGAGGTGAAGATCAGCCGCCCGAGCGGGGACTTCTCCAGGTGCGGGGCGGCGGCCTGCGCGACGAGGAAGGGCGCGCGCAGGTTGACCTGCATGGACAGGTCCCACTGCGCCACCGTCCACTCCGCGAGCGGCGCGGCGAGCAGCACGCCGGCGTTGTAGAACACCACGTCGAGGCCGCCGCCGAAGTCGACGGCCGCGCGCACCGCGTCCCCCGGCCCGTCGGCGGTCGCGAAGTCGCACTCCAGGATCCGCAGCGGGCCCGGCGCCGCCTCCTCGGCGACCTCGCGCGCGGCCGTGAGGTTCCGGTCGGCGAGCAGCACGCTGTCGCCGCGTTGTCGGAACGCCTGGACCACTGCCCTGCCGATGCCGGTCGCGCCGCCGGCGACGAGAACGGATGCCATTGCCACCTCCGAGTATGTTTTATAAATTATCTTCTATATGCAGAGGAGGGGTCAATGGCAAGTTCGCCCGGCGCCGCGTCCACCGCCCATCCCCGGGCCACCGAGGCCGCGCTCGCCGTGTTCCAGGCGGGCGGCAACGCCGTGGACGCCGCCATCGCCGCCCAGGCGGTGCTCACCGTGCTCATGCCGGACGCCTGCGGGCTCGGCGGGGACGCGCTCTGCCTGGTGCGCACGCCCGGCGGCCGGGTGACGGCGGTGACCGGCGCCGGCACGACGGCCGCGGCCTCGCCCCGCACGCTGTGCTCCGACGGCGGCGGCAGCGTCACCGTGCCCGGCATCGTGGACGCCTGGCAGGTCATGAGCCACCGGTGGGGCCGGCTGCCGCTCGCCCGGGTGCTCGCCCCCGCGACCGCCCTCGCCTTCGACGGGATGCCGGTGAGCGAACCGCTCGCCGCCGCCGTCCGGGCCCAGCGCGCACGGCTGCTGCGCGGCGGGGCCGAGGGCTGGCCGCTGCTCGACGCGGCGCCCGGCGACCTCGTGACACAGAAAGAGCTGGCCCGCACCCTGGAACGGATCGCCGCCGAAGGGTCGTCCGCCTTCTACCGCGGCGAGCTGGCCGGCGCCGTGGCCGCCGCCGTACGGCGCGACGGCGGCCGGCTCACCGAGGACGACCTCGCCCGCCACCGCACCCCGACCGGCCCCGCGATCGGCACGCCGTGGGACGGCGGCACGGCGTTCGTGCAGCCGTCCCCCAGCCAGGGCGTGCTGCTCGCCATGGCGCTCGCCTGGCTGGAACGGGAGGGCGTGCCGGGGCCGCTCGACCACGTCTGCGTGGAGCTCACCGAGGCGGTGTTCGCCAGCCGCGACCGGTGCGCCCGGGACGGCGCCCGGCTCCTCGACGTCCCGCTTGAGGTGGACCCGGAGCGCTCGTCCCTGCGCGGCGGGCCGCGCGCCTACCTGCACACCGCCGGGGTCGCCACCGCCGACCCCGCGGGGCACGTCGTGTCGTCGCTGGTCAGCGTGTTCGACGACTTCGGGTCCTGCACGTTCGTGCCCGAGGGCGGGTTCACGCTCAACAACCGCGCGGGCGGGTTCACCGCGGCCCCCAACGACCCCGGCCCGGCGCGCCGCCCGGTGCACACCCTGGCCCCCGCGCTGCTGACCGCGCCCGGCCGGGTCACGGCGCTCGCCACCCCGGGCGCCGACGGTCAGGTCCAGACCCTGCTCCAGGTGCTCGCGCGCATGCGTTTCACCGGCGGCTCCCTGGCCGACGCGGTCCGCGCCCCGCGGTGGCGCAGCGAGGAGGGCCTGCTGCTCGTGGAGGACGGCCACGACGGCGCCGGCGACCTCGCCCGGCGCGGGCACCGCGTCACCCGCGTCCCCGGCGCCGACATGCGGCTCGGCGCCGTCGTGGCCGCGGGCACCGAGGACGGCGAGGTCTTCTGCGCGGGCGACTGGCGCAGACAGGTACACGCCGCCGTCGCCGGCCCGTCCGTCTAGCGGCCGCGTCCCGGAACGCCGCGGTCCCCGAACGCGGCCGGGCCTCTCCCAGCCCGGCATCCCTCAGTAAGGAGAACCATGTCCCTGTCCGAAGAACTGGACGCCCTGGTCGACGACGCCCGCGAGGACCTCGTCGCGCTGTGCGGCCGGCTCGTGGCGGCCCCCAGCGTCAACCCGCCCGGCGACACCGTGGCGGTGGCCGACGTCGTGGCCGGCTACCTGCGCGCGCACGGGTGCGAGGCGGACCTCCTCAGAGCCGACCCGGTGATGCCGAACGTCGTGTCCCGGATCCAGGGCACGACGCCCGGGCCGCACCTCGTGCTCAACGTGCACATGGACACCATGGACCCGGGCGACGAGTCGCTCTGGTCGGTCCCCGTCCACGAGATGACCCGCAAGGACGGGCGCCTGTACGGCCTCGGCATGGGCAACATGAAGGGCGCCGTCGCCGCGATGAGCCTCGCCTACACGCTGCTCGCCCGGCACGCCGACCGCTGGCCGGGCACGATCACGTTCACCGCCGTGTCCGACGAGTGCGTGTTCGGGGACAACGGCGCCGCCCACCTGCTCGGCACGCTGCCCGACCTGGCCGGGGACGGCCTGATCTGCGGGGAGGGGCCGGGCTGGATGCGGCTCGCGGTGGCGGAGAAGGGCGTGCTGTGGCTGGAGCTGTCCGCGTCGGCCGACGGCGGGCACTCCTCGCTGGCGGAGTGCGGCTCGGGCGCGGTCCCCCGGCTCGCGAGGTTCGTCGCGGCCGTCGACGAGCTGAACGGATGGCGCACCACCCTGCCCGCCGAGCTGGCGGACGTCCACGCCTCCGCCGAGGACCCCTCCGCGCGCCTGTCCGCCAACCCCGGCACGGTCGAGGGCGGCTCCTACGTCAGCCAGATCGCCACGAGGGCCGCCGCCGCGGTGGACTTCCGGCTGCCGCCGGGCATCCGCATGAGCGACGTCGAGGACCAGGTGAGCCGGATCGCCGCGCGGATCCCCGGCGCGGGCTGGTCCCGCATCAAGGGCTGGGACGCCAACTGGACCGGGACCCGCTCCCCGCTGGTCGGCGCGCTGGCCGGCGCGTTCCGCGAGGTGCGGGGCGCGGAGCCGGAGTACACGATCAGGCTGCCCGCGAGCGACGCCAGCCGCTGGCGGAACCTGGGCGTGCCGGCGCTGTGCTTCGGCCCGCAGCCCACGCTGGCCGCGGGGATCGACGACTACGCCGAGGAGCAGGACGTCGTCGACTGCGCGAAGATCTACGCCAGGGCCGCCCTGGACTTCCTGTCCGCCTGAATGAAACGGCGAGGGCCCGCCCACCGGACCGGTGGGCGGGCCCTCTGACTTTCGGGGATCAGCCGGTGGTCAGCCCGGCGGCGGCCAGCGCCGCGTCCGCGCACGCCTGGTCGACGTCGGCCGCCGACCCGCTGACGCCGAGCCCGCCGACGAGCTTGCCGCCCACCGTGATGGGCATGCCGCCGGCGAAGACCACGAAGCGCCCGCCCAGGGTGGTGTTGAGCCCCCAGTCGGGGCCGCCCGGCTGGGAGCGCTCCGCCCAGACGTGGCTGGGCAGCCCGCACCCGACCGCGGTGTACGCCTTGTCGATCGCGAGGGGAAGCGCGACGATCTGCGCCCCGTCCATGCGCATGGCGGCGACCACCTGCCCGCCGAGGTCGACGACGGCCGCTCCCATCGCCACCCCACGGCTCTCGGCCTCGGCGCGTACGCCGTCCAGCAGCCGGCCCGCGAGGTCGAGGCTCACGTCCTCACGGCTCACGGTCAGATCGGTCATCAGAACTCCTTGAAGGCTGGAGACCACGGCTTTAGCCCTGGAGAGGGAAGCCGGACTAGGCGGCAACGGTTTGCATCCGAACCGTGGCGTTCTGTTAATGTCGATCTATGCGGACGGCGTACAAGTGCCGGGCCTACCCGACATCCGAACAGGCCGCGGCGCTGAACCGCACGTTCGGCTGTGTGCGCTTCGTGTGGAACCGCACCCTGGCCTGGCGGCGCGCCCGCTACCACGCGGAGCGGGTCAAGACGAACTTCGCCCAGGCCAACGCCCACCTGACGGCGATGAAGACCGCCGATGAGACGGCCTGGCTGAACCATGTGTCGTCGGTTCCGCTTCAGCAAGCGATTCGCCACCAGCAGGTCGCGTTCACGAACTTCTTCGCCGGGCGCGCCCGTTATCCGCGCTACAAGTCCCGCGGTGGGCGGCAGAGCGCGGAGTACACCCGGTCGGGTTTCCGCTACCGGGATGGGCGGCTGTGGCTGGCGAAGATGGACGCTCCGCTGGAGTTCGTGTGGTCCTGGCCCGATGTGGACGTGACGGCGATCGACCCGACCACGGTGACCGCTTCTCGTGATCCGTGCGGACGTTGGTATGTGTCCTTCGCCGTGGAGGTGGACGCCCCGGAGCGGGCTCCCGCCCCCGGTGCCGTGGTCGGCGTGGACCTCGGGGTGAAGGATTTCGCGGTCACCTCTGACGGTGAGAAGATCGCCAATCCGCGCGTTCTGGCGAAGCGGGAACGCAACCTCGCCCGCTACCAGCGGCGCATGGCCCGCAAACGGCGCGGATCGAACAACCGGGCCAAGGCGAGAGCGAAGGTCGCCCGCGCCCATCGCAAGGTTGCCGCCTCCCGCGCCGACTTCCTGCACCGCATGTCCACGCGGCTGGTCCGCGACCACGACGTGATCGTGGTCGAAGACCTCGCCGTCAAGAACATGGTGCGTAATCACAAGCTCGCCAAGGCGATCTCCGACTCCGGGTGGGGCACCTTCCGCCGCCAACTGGAGTACAAGACCGCCAAGTACGGCCGGCACCTGATCGTGATCGACCGCTGGTATCCCAGCTCGAGAACCTGCTCGGCGTGCGGGCATCTGCTCGCCACACTCTCGCTGAACACCCGGCACTGGACGTGTCCGGGTTGCGGCACCCGGCATGACCGGGATATCAACGCCGCGAAGAACATCTTGGCGGCAGGTCTTGCCGTGTCCGCCTGTGGAGGTGACGTCAGACATTCCGGGTCCTCCCGGGTGCGGTCGCCGGTGAAGCAGGAACCCCAACCTGCGAAGGTTGGGATCCCTCGCCTTTAGGGCGTGGGGAGGAAGTCAACCACTCGGGTCGTTCCAGCAGCTCGCCGACGTGGGTCAGGAAGCGGGCCGCCGGCACGCCGTCCACGACCCGGTGGTCGCACGACAGCGTGAGGGTGAGTCGGGAGCCGCGGGCCGATCCCACGGCGAGGATCGCCGCCTGCGGCGGCAGGACCATCGCCTGGAACCTGGTGACGCCGAACGGGCCGAGGTTGGAGATCGTGAACGTCGCCGTGAAGAGCTCCGCCGGGCGCAGCGTCCCTTTCCTGGCGGCCTCGGTCAGCCGGACCCGTTCCGCGGCGAGCTCGGGGAGGCCCTTCGTGTCGGCCCCCTGGATCACCGGCGTGATCAGCCCGTCGTCGAGCCCGACGACGAAGGCGACGTTGACCTCGGGGTTCTCCACGATCGCGTCCCCGTCGAAGCGGGCGTTGACCACGGGGAACTCCCGGAGCGCGCGCGCCGAGGCCGCCACGAGCGCGTCGGAGTACGACAGCGCCGTCCCCGACGCGCGCAGCGCGGCCAGCGCCCCGGTGTCGATCTCCACGTCCACGCTGAACTGCGGGACCCGCGCGCTGGCCTCCACCGTGCGCACCACGGCGGCGCGCATCCGCGACAGCGGCCGGCGCACCTCCGCCGTCTGCTCGGCCCGCCGGGTCTCCTGGCCGGTCATGGGCTGAGGCGGGCGATGACGGCGCCGACCTCCACGGTGTCGCCCGCCGTCACCAGCAGCTCCGTGACCGTCCCGTCGCCGGGCGACTCGACCTCGGCGTCGACCTTCTCGGTCTCCACCGTGGCGACGGGCTGGCCCTCGGTGACGGTGTCGCCGACCTGGACGTGCCACTCGGTGATGACGCCCTCTTGCATTGACATGCCCCACTTGGGCAGCGTGATGTCCATCCGTGTCCTTTCCGCGGGTCGTCAGGCGAGGGTCTTCATGACCGCGGCCCTGATCCTGTCCTCGTCCACCAGCACCCGCTTCTCCAGGACCGGCGAGAAGGGCACCGGCACGTCCTCCCAGGCCACGCGCTGCGGCGCGGACTTGAGCACGCCGTAGGCGTTCTCGGTGACGGTGGCGACGATCTCGCTCGCGGCCGAGCAGGTGAGCCGGGCGCTGTCGCACACGACGAGCCGGCCCGTCTTGCCGACGGACTCCAGGATCGTGTCGGTGTCGAGCGGCGCCAGCGTGCGCGGGTCCACGACCTCGGCCGAGACGCCCTCCTTCTCCAGCGCGGCGGCCACCTTGAGCGCCTTCGGCACGGTCGCGCCGATGGCGACCACGGTCACGTCCGTCCCCGCGCGCTTGACGTCCGCGACGCCGAGCGGGATCGCGTACGGCTCCTCGGGAACCTCGCCCTTGGTGCCGCCGAGGACGAAGTCCTGGAAGTAGACGACCGGGTTCGGCTCGCGGACCGCGGACAGCATGAGGCCCTTGGCGTCGTACGGGGTCGAGGGCATGACGATCTTGAGCCCGGCGACGTTCATCAGCATCGGGTGCGGGTTCTCCGAGTGCTGCGCCGCGCCGGAGCCGCTCGGGCCCGTCGCGGTGAAGTACACGATGGGCAGGTCCACCTGGCCGCCGGACATGTACCGCAGCTTGGCGGCCTGGTTGGCGACCTGGTCCATGGCGACGTAGAAGAAGGAGCCGACCATGAGGTCCACGACGGGCCGCAGCCCGACGGCGGCGGCGCCCACGCAGGCGCCGACGAACGTGGCCTCCGAGATGGGGGTGTTGCGCACCCTGTCCTCGCCGAACTCGCCGACCAGGCCCCGGGTGGCGCCGATGATCGACCGGTCGACGTCCTCGCCGATCACCACGACGGAGTCGTCCTCGGCCATCGCCGCCCTCAGGCCCTCCTGCATGGCCTGGATGTAGTAGATCTTCCTGCTCACGAGCGGGCACCTTCCGTACGGTCGGCATACAGGTGGGCGAGCGCCTCGTCGGCGTCGGGGAACGGGCTGGCGTCGGCGAAGGCGACCGCGGCGTCCACGGCGGCCACTTCCTCGGCGTCGATCCGGTCGAGTTCCTCCTCGCCGGCGATCCCGGCGTCGATCAGCTGCCGGCGGAACCTCGCGATGGGCTCCTTGGTCCGCCATTCGTCCTGCTCGTCCTGCGGACGGTACTGGCCGGCGAACGCCTCCTCGCCCTCGTTGTGGCCGTGCCACCGGTAGGTGGCGGCCTCGATCAGGCTCGGGCCCTCCCCGGCGCGGGCGCGGGCCACCGCCTCCTCGGTCGCCTGCCGTACGGCGAGCACGTCGTTGCCGTCCACCTGCACGCCGGGGATGCCCATGGCGGCGCCACGGTCGGCGATCTTGCCGGCGGTGAGCCGGTGCGTGGGCGTCCACTCGGTGTAGCCGTTGTTCTCGCAGACGAAGACCACCGGCAGCTTCCAGATCGCCGCGAGGTTCATCGCCTCGAAGAAGACGCCCTGGTTGGAGGCGCCGTCGCCGAAGAACGTCACCGTGACGTTGTCGCGGCCCAGCTGCTTGTCGCCCCAGGCGGAGCCGGTCCCGATCGGGATGCCGCCGCCGACGATGCCGTTGGTGCCGATGATGCCGAGGCTGAAGTCCACGATGTGCATGGATCCGCCCTTGCCGCGGCAGTAGCCGTCCACCCTGCCGAACAGTTCGGCCATCATGCGGTCGACCTGCGCGCCCTTGGCGATCAGGTGGCCGTGGCCGCGGTGCGTGGAGGTGATGCGGTCGTCGTCCCGCAGCGCCGAGCACACGCCGACCGCGACCGCCTCCTCTCCCAGGTAGAGGTGGACGAAGCCGGGAAGCCTGCCTCGTTTGAACAGGAGCGCAAGCCGCTCCTCGAAACGCCGGATGCGCACCATCTGGCGCAGCATCTCCAGTTGCTCCTCGCGCGCGAGCGCGGCACCTCGCATGACGTCGGTCACTGTGCCTCCGAACCGGCCGACCACCATCAGTTCACGTTCCTGCTGCTACGGCTCTTGGCCGACTGAGGATTTTTTTATAATATATAGCCCTAACTCCGCAAGGGGTGTCACGCTCCATATCCGCGAAGGGCCACAAATTGGACATTCAGTCATCCCGATCGCTGGCAGGGCGCGTCGCCGTCATCACCGGAGGCGCCCAGGGCATCGGCCGGGCCATCGGCGAGCGGTTCGCCGCGGAGGGTGCGACGGTGGTCCTGGCCGACCTCGCCGTGGACAGGGCCGCGTCCGCCGCGGCCGAGATCGAGAGGACCCACGGCCGCCCGGCCTTCGCGGTGCGGATGGACGTGGCCGACCCGGCGTCCGTCGAGCAGGCGGCCGACGAGGTGCGCGCCCGCGCCGGCCACCCCGACGTGCTGGTCGCCAACGCGGGAACACTGCTGCTCAAGCCCGTGCTCGACATCAGCCTAGACGAGTGGCGGCGTGTCCTGGACGTCAACCTGACCGGCGCGTTCGTCACGGCGCGCGCCTTCGCCGCGCGCATGGTGGAGCGGGGCGCCGGGGGGCGGATCATCTTCTCCTCCTCGCTGTTCGGACGCCGCGGCGGCAGGGAGAACGGCGCCTACTCGGCGTCGAAGTTCGGGGTGATCGGGCTGATGGAGTCGATGGCCGCGGAGCTCGCCCCGCACGGCGTGCTGGTGAACGCGGTCTGCCCTGGCCAGGTGGCCACCGAGATGATCGACCGGCTGGTCGGCGAGCGCGCCGCGCTGACCGGAGCCGACGCCGAGACCGTCAGGAGCGAGATGGTGGCGAGGATCCCCGTCGGCAGGCTCGGGTCGGTCGAGGAGATCGCCGACGTCTACGTCTACCTCGCCGGCGAGCTGAGCCGGTACGTGACGGGACAGTCCCTGATCGTCGACGGCGGCTGGACGGTGGGCTGAGCATGGACACCCCGGACACCCGCGCCCCCGCCGCCGGCCTCCCGGCCGCGAACCCTCCGGCCCGGCGGGCCCTGCGCCTGGAGGTGCGCAACAGCCGGACCCCCATCGAGAAGCGGCCCGACTGGATCAAGGCCAGGATGCGCGTGGGCCCGGTCTCCCGCGAGCTGCACGATGTGGTGCGCTCGGCCGGCCTGCACACGGTCTGCGAGGAGGCCGCCTGCCCCAACATCCACGAGTGCTGGGAGGACCGGGAGGCCACCTTCCTCATCGGCGGCGAGCGCTGCACGCGGCGCTGCGACTTCTGCCAGATCGACACCGGCAAGCCGTCCGGCTACGACCGGGACGAACCACGCCGGGTCGCCGAGTCGGTCGCGCAGATGGGTTTGTACTACGCGACGGTGACCGGAGTCGCCCGCGACGACCTGCCCGACGGCGGCGCCTGGCTGTACGCCGAGACCTGCCGCCGGATCCACGCGGCGGTCGAAGGATGCGGCGTGGAACTGCTCATCCCCGACTTCATGGGCGATCCCGAGCTCCTCGGCGAGGTGTTCTCCGCGCGCCCGGAGGTCCTCGCGCACAACGTCGAGACGGTGCCCCGCCTGTTCCGGCGGATCAGGCCCGGATTCCGCCACGACCGCTCGCTCGGCGTGCTGACGGCCGCGCGGAAGGCCGGCCTGGTCACCAAGTCGAACCTGATCCTCGGGCTCGGCGAGACCCGCGAAGAGGTCTCCGAGGCCATGCGGGAGCTGCTCGACGCGGGCTGCGAGCTGCTCACCATCACCCAGTACCTGCGCCCGAGCACGCGCCACCACCCCGTGACGCGCTGGGTGCGGCCTCAGGAGTTCGCCGACCTGCGGCAGGAGGCCGAGGAGATGGGCTTCGCCGGCGTCTTGGCGGGTCCGCTGGTCCGGTCCTCCTACCGGGCGGGGCGGCTGTACCGGCAGGCCGTGGCCGCCCGGTCGTGACGCCGCGCCGCGGGGCGGGCGGGGGCTAGTGCTCGACGAGCCCCCGGATCGCGGCGACCGTCGAGCGCACGTGCTCGGCGGAGATGCGGTCGGCCCGCTCCGCGTCCTGGTCGCGGATGGCGTCCAGCAGCTCGGCGTGCACGTTGATCCACCCGCGGCCCAGCGTGGGGGCGATGGCCGAGTAGTAGAAGCGGGCCCGCTTCTTCATGCCCGCCAGGGTGGCGCCCAGCACCGAGTTGTGGGCCGTGGCCCAGATCAGCTCGTAGAACTGGACGTCCAGGACGGCGAGCTCGTGGTCGTCGCCGCGCCCGGCGGCGTCGCGGCTGGACTCCACGATGCGGGAGAGCTCGGCGAGCTCCTGCTCCGTGCGGCGCGCGGCGGCGCGGGCGGCCGCCATGCCTTCGAGCTCGGCCCGCACGTCGAACAGGTCCTCGAGCTCCTTGCTGGTCCGCTCGCACACATAGGTGCCGTACCGGGGGCGGATCTCGATCCACCCGGCGGCGTCGAGCGCGCGCAGGGTCTCGCGGACGGGGATGCGGCTGACGCCGTAGTGGGCGGCGATGTCGTCGGCGTGCAGACGCTGGCCCGGCTTCAGAGCGCCCTCGATGATCGCCTCTTCCAGCACCTGGTAGAGCTGGGCGGGCAACGTGCTCGACCCGGGCATGGCCAGTAATCCCTGCAGGGACGATGCCGCCTCTTCGGCGTCCCTCGCCTTTCGTGGCATCGCTCTCTCATCCGTCTAGGGAACCTTGAATAAACTATACACTTTCCGGCCCACACCGACCCGCGGCGACGAACCCTCCGGCCGGGACGAGCGTGGGCACCGGCCTCATCCTGGAAGAACTGCCCTCCTCCCGTCCAGTCCCGGAGCGCGGGCACGGCGAGGGGCGGCACGCGGCGCGGCGGCGGACGGCCGGATTCCGGGGCGGCAGAGGCTTCTCTCCCGGCGGGGAACGTGATATGGATCACAGGAGAAACCGGAATTATCCTACCGGGTAAGGAGGTTTTATCGCCTCGTGAGGTTCTTCCCGGTGACCGTGCGGCTCGTCGAGCGCCTGCACGTGGACCTGTGCCGCCTGAACAGTCAGCTCTGTCCCTGAACGCAGTTTCCACTCCCTTCCCTCACCCCGCATGCCGCCTGGGCGCGAGCATGCCCTTTCGCCGGAGTCGCGTTCGTGAAGAAACCCTCCTTCTCCCTGCAGTTGCTGCTCGGTCTGGTGGTCGGCGTCGCCCTCGGGTTCATCGCCCGCGCCGGTGGCGTCGCCTGGCTCACCACCACCCTGACCGAAATCGGAAAGCTCTTCGTCCAGCTCCTCAAGCTCGCCGTCCCGCCGCTGGTCTTCACCGCGGTCGTCGTGAGCGTGGCCAACCTGCGCAACGTCAGCGGCGCCGCCAGGCTCGCGGGCAAGACGCTGCTGTGGTTCCTGGTCACCTCGCTGATCGCGGTGGCCTTCGGCATCGGCCTCGGCCTGATCCTGAACCCCGGCCAGGGCGTCACCATCTCCACCGCCGGCGCCAAGGCGGTCGACCTGGACGGCGCCGGGACCTGGCTGGACTTCCTGACCGGCATCATCCCCACCAACATCGCCACCGCGTTCACCGAGCTCAACGTCCTCCAGATCGTCTTCCTCGGGGTCGTCCTCGGCGCCGCCGCCCTGGCCGTCGGCGACCGGGCCGAGCCGTTCATCGCCTTCAGCCGCTCGGTCCTCGACCTGGTCCAGAAGGCCCTGTGGTGGGTGATCAGGCTCGCCCCGATCGGCACCGCCGCCCTGATCGGCAAGTCGGTGGCCTCCTACGGCTGGGACCTGCTCGCCCCGCTCGCCAAGCTCAGCGCGGGCGTCTACATCGGCTGCCTGCTGGTGCTCGTGGTGAGCTACCCGCTGCTGCTCGCCTTCGTCGGCAAGGTCAACCCGCTCACCTTCTACCGCAACGCCTGGCCCGCGATCGAGCTGGCGTTCGTCTCCCGCTCCTCGGTCGGCACCATGCCGCTCACCCAGCGGGTCACCACCGACCGCCTGGGCGTGGACCGCGACTACGCCGCGTTCGCGGTGCCCTTCGGGGCGACCACCAAGATGGACGGCTGCGCCGCGATCTACCCCGCGCTCGCGGCGATCTTCGTCGCCCAGGTGTTCGCCGTCCCCCTGAACGCGGGCCACTACCTGCTGATCGCGTTCGTCTCCGTGGTCGGCTCGGCCGCGACCGCCGGCCTGACCGGCGCGATCGTGATGCTCACGCTGACGCTGAGCACGCTCGGCCTTCCTCTGGAGGGCGTCGGGCTGCTGCTGGCGATCGACCCGATCCTCGACATGATCCGCACCGCGACCAACGTCACGGGGCAGATGGTGGTCCCCGTCCTGGTCGCCCGTTCCGAGGGCCGGCTCGACGAGGCCGTGCTGAACTCCCCGCCGCAGCCCCTCGACGACGCCCCCGCCACGATCCGTCCCGCCGCGGGGCCCGAGCCGGCCCCCGCCTGACCCGGGCCGGACGTGCTGCCGACGTGAGGAACATTCGTGGGACCACGGGCGAAGAATGTGCCTTCTTCCGGTGTGGAGCCGAATGGAGGGATGATCCCTTCAATCCCCACAGAGAAGGACGGGAAATGACGCGAATCGCCATCATCGTCGGCAGCACGCGGCCGGGCCGGATCGGCCGCGGCGTGGCGGACTGGGTGTACCGGATCACCGCGAAGCGCACCGAGGCCGAGTACGAGATCGTCGACCTCGCCGACCAGGACCTGCCGCTCTACGACGAGGCCGTCCCCGCCGCCGTCGGCCGGTACGCCGGCGAGCACACCAGGCGGTGGGCCGAGATCGTGGAGCGGTACGACGGCTACCTGGTGGTCACGCCGGAGTACAACCACGCGCCGCCGGCCGCGCTGAAGAACGCCTTCGACTTCGTCTACGCCGAATGGGGCGACAAGGCGATCGGCTTCGTCGGCTACGGCGCGGCCGGCGGCGCGCGCGCCGTCGAGCACCTGAAGCTCGTGGCGGTCGAGCTGAGCATCGCGCCGGTCTCCGCCCAGGTCGGGCTGCTGATCCCGGCCGACTTCCCGGCGTACCCTGAGTTCACCCCATTGGACGGCCGCGAGTCCGAGCTGGAACGCGTTCTGAACCAGCTGGAGTCCTGGTCGAAGGCACTGGCCGCCGTTCGCGCCTGACCGAGCACGAGAGGCGGCGTTCCGGCGGGGAAGGAGCACCCGTGTCAGCAGGGTCAGCAGGCTCGGCACGGTCGGCAGGGTCCCGGCTGCCCGCCGACGTGGAACCCGGCGTGTGCGCCGCCTTCCGCGACGCCCTCGACCTGGTCGGCAGCAAGTGGGGAATCGCGATCATCGTGGCCGCCGGCGGCGGCCCGATCCGGTTCGCCGAGCTGCACCGCGCGATCCCCGGCATCAGCCGCCGCATGCTGACCCTCACCCTGCGCACGCTCGAACGGGACGGGCTGCTGGTCCGCACCGTGCACCCCACCGTGCCGCCGCAGGTCGAGTACGCCGCCACGCCCCTGGCCGAGGAGCTGTTCCGCTCCACCCGCGCCCTGTCGGAATGGGCGGAGAACAACCACGAGCGGATCGCCGCCGCCCGCGCCGCCTACGACGGGCGAGGGTTCGCATAAGGGCGGGACGGATACGGCAAAGCCCGGCGTGGGCCGTGGGCGGGGCGGGTAAAAAACGTCCGTTCACTCCGAGGGGTCACCGCGAGGAGGGACCATGGGTGAGAGGACAGTGAACCAGGGCGTGCCGGTGGAGGGTGTCAGCGGCACGGAGCCGCCGGCCTCGCCCGGGACGGCGTCCGGGGCGCGCCGGGCCGAGACCGGATGCGGCGCCACCCCGCAGTTCTCCGACATCTCCGAGATCGACGACACCATGCGCGAGCACCTCAAGGAGCTCAATCCCGACGACTTCGAATGAAGCGCACCGCGCAGGGGCACCGTCGCGCGAACACCGTTGAGCGACCGCCGCCGCAGGAGGCGCCGCCTCCGCAAGGGCGGCGGACGGGGCGTCGCCCTTCGCGGCGGTCGGTCACGGAATCGGCTCCGGGGATCGCTCAGGGGATCTCTGTGTAACGGAACGACGTGCGGCCGTTGGCGTCGGTCCAGACATCCGCCGCGGTCGCCAGGCCGTACGCGTCGGTCCGCTGCACCTCCAGGCGGATCGTCGTCGGCCCGTTGACGGTGACGTGCTCGCTGATCGGGGTGGTCTCGTTCTTGCCGATGGCCCCGGACAGAGGCGTGGTGTCGAGGATCTGGGTGAGCAGGCGCTCGCTGTTGGGCAGGAGGGCGCCCGTGGTGGCGTTCCAGAGCCGTCCGACGATGTACACGTTGACCGGCGGCGCGCCGGTGAGGCGCGTGCGGACGCTCAGGTCCAGCGCGTAGGTGCCCGCGTGGGGCAGGGTGACCGTCAGTCCGGTGCCGACCCACGTCCCGGACACCGCCGGCAGGAGGTTGACGCGCGCGGGCAGGTAGCGGATGTCCGACGCCGTCACCGGCGCCGCGTCGGCGTCCCCGTCGGGGCCCGAGGTCGCGCCGGGCGGCGGAGCCGAGCTCGCACCGGACGCCGAGGTCGTCATCGCGCCGCCCGCCATGAGGACGGCGGCGCCGGCGACGACCAGGCAGGCACGCCTGCCGGAGACGAAGGCCCTGCGGCTGAAGCTCGACATGGTGATCCCCCACTGCTGTCTCGGCGGTGACCGTGGCCGAATCGCACGGTCCTGCGGTCGCGGCACGGCGGCCCTTCCGGGGGCCGGGGCGCGACCGTGGATCATCCTGCCGGTCGAGCGATCACCGGCGTGGGCACTGCGCGTACAGGTCGGCCCCGAAAACCGTAAACGATCAACGAACCACCACCGGCGCGAAACGGGCGGGCAGGGCGTGACGCGTCCTTTCCCGCACCCATCCCGGGATTTTACTTTTATCGCATAAAAGCATTTCCAAGCCCATGGCACGCTAAATCCCGTGCGTCTCTGGAAAGTTCTGGCAAGTGGCATGCTCGCCACGTCCGCCCTGGTCAGCGGGCTCTCGTCACCGGCGATCGCCCGGTCCGCGCCCACCGCCGTCCTCGCGTCCACCGAACGCCGCGCCCCCGAGGTGTTCGGGCGCGCCGTGTATCTCATGGACGCCGCCAACGGGAAATCCCTGTTGGACGAGAACGCCGCCGACCGGATGCCGATCGCCAGCCTCACCAAGGTCATGACCGCCTACCTCGTCCTCAGCGAGGCCAAGCCGGCCGACACCGTCCAGATCGCCCAGCAGGACGCCGACTACGCGGAGGCGGGCGGCGGCACGACCGCCGACCTGCGTCCCGGCGACAGGATCCCGGTCGGCGAGCTGCTCTACGGCCTGATGCTGCCCTCGGGCGCGGACGCCGCGCACGCGCTCGCCCGCCACTACGGCCCCGGCGTCGACGGTTTCGTCCGCAAGATGAACGCCACCGCCCACCGGCTCGGGCTGCGCGACACCCTCTACGTGAACGCCGACGGGCTTCCCACCTCGAACGGCGACGGCTACTCCACGGCGCGGGACCAGGCGCGGCTGGCCGCGATCGCCCTGCGCGACGAGAGGTTCAGGACGGTCACCGCCACGCGGAGCCACTCCCTGGCGGAGTCCGCGGAGCACAGGTCCTACACCTGGACCAACACCAACAGGATCGCCGGAGACCCGGGCGTGCTCGGCGTGAAGACCGGGTTCACCAACGACGCCGGCTTCTGCCTGACGTTCGCGGCGGACCGCGACGGACGTCGCCTGGTCGGCGTGATCCTCGGCGAGGAGGTCTCCTCGCGGCGGTTCGTGACCGCGGAGTCGCTGCTGGACTGGGGCGGTGACCGCGGCGGGGACACCGCCCGCGACCAGGTGTAGCGGGCGCCCGGCGGCGAGCGCGGCGGGAGCCCGCGACGACGGGGAGCGGGTGTCCCTCGGTGATCTACGGGCACACGTCGCGGTAGGGGACGTCGGGAAGGTACCGCCGCCAGTCCCGCTCCGCCAGGGTGCGCCCCGCCCGGGCGCACACCTCGGCGGCGATCCGCTCCGGATCCACCGGGTACTCGCGTACGCCCCCGGCCTGGTCGGCCGCGTACAGCACGGAGCCGTCGGCGCTGAACGCCAGGCTCAGGACCGCGCTCCCGCGCAGGTCGGCGGCCGGGCCGAGGCGGCGTCCCGTGGCGACGTCCCAGAGCTGGACGGTGCCCCGGGCGCCGCCGGTGGCGAGCACGCGCGCGTCCGGCGAGAAGGACATCGCGCCGATCGGCTCCCGGGGGCCGTGCAGGACGGGCGGCCTGAGCGCCGGGCCGCGGGTGCTCCACAGCGCGACCCTGCCGATGTCGTCGCCCGTGGCCATCAGCCGCCCGTCGGGCGCGAACGCCAGGACCGGGTCCTGATCGCCGTCCTCGGAGGCGACGTCGTAGTTCGCGCCGAACGGCGTGCCCGAGGCCGTGTCGAAGAACCGGCCGAGGCCGACGGGCGCGACGGCGCGGCCGTCCGGCGTGAAGACGAACCCGGCGGGGGCCTCGGCCAGGCGCACCGTCCTGCGCACCTGGCCGGTCCGCGCGTCCCACACGCGCATCCACACCTCGGTCTCCTGGCTCGCCCGCTCGAGCACCGCGGGGGTGAGCACGGCCACGAGGACGGTTCCGTCGGGGCTCAGCGCGCCAGGCCGCGCCTGCCACCTGTCCTCCGCCGCGATGACGCGGACCGCCTTCCGGGTGGCGACGTCCCAGATCGTGTACGTCCGCGCGCCGTCGCCGGTGAGCAGGAGGCGTCCGTCGCCGCTGAACATCGGCGGCTGGGCGTCGAGGGCGCCGGACGCGGGTCCCGTTCCTCGCAGGGGCCCGCCGAGGAAGGCGCGCCGGCGGACGTCCCACAGCCGCACGGGGCCGGAATCGGACATCCGGACGGCGAGCACGTCCGCGCCGGGGCTCAGCGCCGCCGCGGCGACCTTCCCGGGCAGGACGCCGGGGACGAGGCGCGCGCCGAGGTCCAGCGTGATGACCGAGTCGTCGACCAGGTACCGCAGCGTGTGCCCGTCGAGGCGGACGTCCGGCGCCCGCCCGTCGAGCTTGTGATCGAGCACCAGGTGGCGGTCGGCGACCCGCCACACCTGGATCCGGGAGTCGGCGAACGAGGCCAGCAGCCGGCCGTCCCCGCCGTACCGCAGGCCGGGAGAGGTCGTCAGGGCGTCCCGGCCGTCGGGCCCGGCCGCCGTCCAGTCCCCCGGAAGGCGCCGGGCCGTCGCGGTGTCCACGAGCGTGATCGTCCGCTCGCCCCGGCAGGCCAGCGTGCGGCCGTCCGGGCTGAACGCCAGCGAGAGGGTGGTGCCGGGGCAGGACGCGCGGAACCGCGGGTCCTCGGTCCCCGCGGGCAGCCGCCAGACGTGGATGCCGGGCCCGCCGGCTCCCGAGACCGTGGCCGCGAGCCGCCCCGAGGACGCGACGGCCGCGTTGCCGAGCTCCCATTCGTCGTGGCCGTAGAAGCGGTCGCGGCCCACGTCCCAGAGGAAGAGCCCCTGGTTCTCGTGCACCACCAGGATCGCCTCGCCGTCGCCGAACTCCAGCGTGTACGGCACGTACGCGAGACGGTCCGCGGGTGCGGAGCCGTCCCCGGCGAACGGGTCGTACTCGCGTTTCCGCCATCCGTCGCGGGTGTCCCAGACGACCACCTTCGCGCTGAGCGCCACCGCCAGGTACCGGCCGCTCGGGCTCAGCGCCACGTCCTGCGGCGGTTGCCCCGCGCCCGGCCGGCCGCCGATCCTCCTGCCGGTGGGGACGTCGTAGAGGCGGACGCCGTCGGCGCTGACGCTCGCCAGGATCCGGCCGTCGCGGCTGAGCGCGCGGCGGGTGGTGCCGGTGGCCTGCGGGTCGTGGAAGGCGGCGGTCTCGGACTGGTAGAGCGAGGTCGTCAGGGCGGAGCGCGTGTCGGCGCCGGGGGCGAGGCGCCAGCCCGCGACGGTGAGCAGCATCGCCGTCGCCGGGTCGCTCGCGCGCATCGTGTCGCCGAGCGCGGAGACCTGCCGTGCGGTCGCCTGGTCGCGCTGCTCGGCGATCCGCCGCCCCTGGTACACCGAAAGACCTCCCCCGGCGAGGGCGAGCACGAGCAGCACGGTCAGCGCGAGCGTGAGCAGCCTGCGCCGGCTCGTACGCCTCCTGGCCAGGGCCGATCCGGCGTCGAGGTAGTCGCGCTCCATAGCGTTCAGCGCGAGGTGCCTGCGGCCGGCGGCGGCCCAGCCGAGCGCGGCGTCGAGCCGGGCGCCCACGAGCAGGTCGGCGTCCTTCCCGCCGTCCCGGCGCCAGCGGTGCGCGGCGGCGGCCAGCTCGACGTGGGCGCGCAGGCCCTCGTGCTCCTCGTCCAGCCAGGCGCGCAGGCGGGCCCAGGCCCGCAGCAGGGCCGGACGGGCAAGCGTCATCGCGCCGTCCGCCCCGGCCAGCAGGCCCGCCTGGGCGAACGCCGCCATCGCGCGCTCGGCGGCGGCCTTCTCCTCGGGCCTGCGGCCCTCCAGCACCTCGGCGCGGCGGACCCGGCGGGTGCTCTCCTCGCCGTGCTCGTCGACCGCGACCATGCGCAGCAGCAGATCCGGCACGACGGCCTGCGCGGCCGGGTCGAGCCCGGCGTACACCTCCTCGGCGAACGCGCCGAGCGTGGGCTCGCGGTCGGCCTCCCTGCCCATCAGCCCGGCCTCGGCGCTGCCCAGGGCCAGCAGATCGCCCTGGAAGCCGCGCAGGCCGCTGACCAGGGCCATGAGCAGCTCGCGTGCCTGCGGGCGCGTGCCCGGGTCCTTGCGCAGCGCGGCCTCCACGAGGGGGCGCAGGGAGTCGGGCAGCATGGAGAGGTCGGGGTCGACGGACAGGACGCGGTGCATGACCCCGCCCAGGCTCTCGGCCTCGAACGGGTCGGACCCTGTCGCGGCGAACAGGATGATCCCGCCCCAGGAGAACACGTCGGCCGCGGTGCCGGCCCGCCGCCCGGTGAACACCTCCGGCGCCATGTACGTGGGCGTGCCGGCGACCAGGCCGCTCGCGGTCAGCGACATCTCCAGCGTGCGCGCCACGCCGAAGTCGATCACCCGCGGCCCGTCCGGGCCGAGCAGCACGTTGTCCGGCTTCAGGTCGCGGTGGATCACTCCGGCGTCGTGGATCGCGGCCAGCGCCGTGGCCACCCCGGTGGCCAGCCGGTGCAGGCCGTCGCCGCCGAACCTGCGGCCCTCCCGGCGTACGGCGCGGCGCAGGCTGGGGCCCTCGACGTACTCGCTCACGATGTACGGCGGGTCGCCGTCCAGCCGCGCGTCGATCACCCGGGCGGTGCAGAACGACGCCACCCGCCGCGCCGCCGTCGCCTCCTTGCCGAACCGGCCCCGCATCTCCTCGTCGCGGGCCGCCTCGCCGTGCAGGACCTTGATCGCGACGCGGTGGCCCTCGGGGTCGTACGCCTCGTAGACCACCCCTTGGCCGCCCGCGCCGAGCCGGCCCGCCAGCCAGTACCCGCCCAGCCGCTCCGGGTCTTCGGGCAGCAACGCCGCCGCCAGCGCCATACGTACATCCCACCTCTCGGAACACCTGTTGGACGCCGAGGAGGGACCGGATGTTCGCCACGGCGGGCGCCGATCCCCCGACCGGGCCGAACGTCCCCGAGACCAGGGCCCTCGGCCTCTTCGCGGCCACGCCCGCCGCCGGTTCGATGGAGGGAGACGACGATCCGCGTCGAGTACGGCGGGCCTCCATGGGACGGCCCCGGCGAGGAGGGGAAGGATGCTCGTCCAGGAGGTCATGACCAGTCCCGCCATCACGCTGCGGCCGGACGATCCGATACGGCGGGCGATCCGCACGCTGCACTCCCATGGGATCACCGCGGCCCCCGTGCTGGGCGACTACGGGGAACTGGTCGGGATCGTCAGCGAGATGGACCTGCTGTGCGGCGCGTTCGAGCCCGACCCTCGGGTGAGCGTCCGCACGTCGGGCGGACCGGCGGACCCCGCGCCGCGGCGGGTCGGCAGCGTGATGTCCACCCAGGTCACCACGGTCGCCGAGGACACCGACGCGGCCGTCCTCGTGGACCTGATGGTCGCCAAGCGGGTCAAGAGCGTGCCGGTGCTCCGCGACGACCGGGTGGTCGGGATGGTCAGCAGGCGCGACCTGATGGCCACCCTCGCCGCGCCCGACGCCGACGTGCGGCGGGCCGTCCTCGGCGCGCTGCGCGAACGGTTCCCGTCCGGCCCGGCCTGGGAGGTGACCGTCACCGACGGCGAGGTGGAGCTGCGCGGCCAAGCGGGCGGCGACCTCGACGAGATCGCCGACACGGTGGCGCGCACCGTCCCGGGCGTGAGCCGCGTGCGGCACGCCTGACCGCCGGGTGCCCGCTTCGCCGCGGCACCGTACCTCCGGAACGCCTGTCTCCGGAGCGCCGGGTTCTCCGGACCGGCGGATCAGACGCCGGCGGCGGCCGGGTGGCCGAGGCGGGTGGACAGGTCGCGGAGCAGGCGCAGCGCGGCGTCGGTGATGACGGTGCCGGGCGGGAAGACCTCCGCCACCCCGGCCGCGCGCAGGGCGGGCACGTCGCCGGGCGGGATGACACCGCCCGCGACGATCATGATGTCGTCGCGCCCGAGCGCGGCCAGCTCGTCGCGGAGCGCGGGCACCAGCGTCAGGTGCCCGGCCGCCTGCGAGGAGACCCCGGCGATGTGCGCGTCGGCCTCGACGGCCTGGCGGGCGACCTCGGCGGGGGTCTGGAACAGCGGGCCCACGTCCACGTCGAAGCCGAGGTCGGCGAAGGCGGTGGCGATCACCTTCTGCCCCCGGTCGTGCCCGTCCTGGCCCATCTTCGCGACCAGGATGCGCGGACGCCGCCCCTCGGCCGCGGCGAACGCGGCGCAGGCATCCCGGACCGCCGCGACGGCGCGGGAGGTGTCCGAGCCGTCCCCCATCTCGTCCCGGTAGACGCCGGTGATGGTGCGGACGTCGGCCTGGTGGCGGCCGAACACCTCCTCCAGCGCCGCGGAGATCTCCCCGACCGTGGCCCGCGCGCGGGCCGCGTCCACGGCCAGGGCCAGCAGGTTGCCGTCCCCCGTCGCGCCCCGCCCGAGCGCGTCCAGCGCCTCGCGTACGGCGGCGGGGTCGCGTTCGGCGCGCAGGCGGCGCAGCCGTTCCACCTGCGTGGCGCGGACGGCGGTGTTGTCCACCTTCAGCACCTCGACCTCGCTGTGCGCGTCGGTCCGGTACCGGTTGACCCCGATGACCGGCTGGGCGCCGGAGTCGATGCGGGCCTGGGCGCGGGCCGCCGCCTCCTCGATGCGCAGCTTGGGCAGCCCGGCCTCGATGGCCTTGGCCATGCCTCCGGCGTTCTCGACCTCGGTGATGTGCTCCCAGGCCCGGCGGGCGAGCCGGCTGGTGAGGGTTTCCACGTAGGACGAGCCGCCCCAGGGGTCGATCACGCGGGTGGTCCCCGACTCGTGCTGCAGGACGAGCTGGGTGTTGCGGGCGATGCGGGCGGAGAAGTCGGTGGGCAGGGCGAGCGCCTCGTCCAGGGCGTTGGTGTGCAGCGACTGGGTGTGTCCCTGGGTGGCGGCCATCGCCTCGACGCAGGTGCGCACCACGTTGTTGAACACGTCCTGGGCGGTGAGCGACCAGCCGGAGGTCTGGCAGTGGGTGCGCAGCGCCAGCGAGCGCGGGTCCTGTCCGCCCGCCTCGCGCACGATACGGCTCCACAGCAGGCGGGCGGCGCGCAGCTTGGCGACCTCCATGAAGAAGTTCATCCCGACGCACCAGAAGAACGACAGCCGCGGCGCGAAGGCGTCCACGTCCAGCCCGGCCGCCACCCCGGCCCGCAGGTACTCCAGGCCGTCGGCCAGGGTGTAGGCCAGCTCCAGGTCACAGGTGGCCCCGGCCTCCTGCAGGTGGTAGCCGGAGATGGAGATCGAGTTGAACTTCGGCATCCGCCGCGAGGTGTAGGCGAAGATGTCGGAGATGATCCGCATCGAGGGGCCGGGCGGGTAGATGTAGGTGTTGCGGACCATGAACTCCTTGAGGATGTCGTTCTGGATGGTCCCGGTCAGCTCCTCCGGCGCCACCCCCTGCTCCTCGGCCGCCACGATGTACAGCGCCAGGATCGGCAGCACGGCCCCGTTCATGGTCATCGACACCGACATCTCACCCAGCGGGATGCCGTCGAACAACCGCCGCATGTCGTAGATCGAGTCGATCGCCACCCCCGCCATGCCCACATCGCCCGCCACGCGCGGGTGGTCGGAGTCGTAGCCGCGGTGCGTGGCCAGGTCGAACGCCACCGACAGCCCCTTCTGCCCGGCCGCCAGATTGCGCCGGTAGAAGGCGTTGGACTCCTCCGCCGTGGAGAACCCCGCGTACTGGCGGATCGTCCAGGGACGGGTCACGTACATGGTGGGGTACGGCCCCCGCACGTACGGCGGAATGCCCGGATAGGTGTGCGGGTCGTAGTCCTCCGCTTCGAGGTCGGCGGGGGTGTGGACCGGCGGGACCGGGATGCCCTCGGGACTCTGCCAGGGGTCGCCGTGGGCCACCGGGGGCGCGTAGCGTGCCGCGCCGGTGAGACCGACGCCGCGGAAGTCGGGGATCACGCGGTCACCTCCAGGTCGGCGAGGGTCGTGCGGAGCACCTCGGGCACGTCGCACCCGGCGTGCAGGACGGCGTCCACGCCGTCGTGGCGGTCCCGCCCGGCCAGCCAGATCCTGGTCGCGCCCGCCGCGCGCAGCGCCGCCGCCGCCGCCGACGCCTGCTCGGCGTACCGGCGGTCGCCACCGCACAGGCAGGCCACCGGGGTGACGCGCGGGTCGAACTCCTCGGGCGTGCCGGTGACGGTCTCGATGCCGCCCGCGTGGAAGACGCCGGCGGCGAACGAGACCCGGGCGGCGTGCTCGCGCGCCGGGCCGAGGGTGGCGAGGAAGACGCGCGGCCGGACCGGGCGCGCGTCGGCCAGGTCGCGGAGGTCCTCGAACTCGCCCGCGTGGCGGATCCGGGGCAGGGCGCCCACGGGCGGGCGCGGGGGCGAGGCGGCCGGGCGCGGCGGCTGCGACAGGTCGGGGTAGTGGGTGACGCCGATGATCGGGGCGCGCCCGCGGGCGATGTCGCGCGCCCGGTCCGCGCGGACGGCGGCGATCCGCTCCGGCACCAGGCCCGAGGCGAGCGCCGCGGCCATGCCGCCCGCCTCCTCGATCTCCTGGAACCACTCCCAGGCGTGCCCGGCCAGGTCGGCGGTGCGGCGCTCGACGTACCAGGAGCCGCCCGCCGGGTCGGCCACCCGGGCCACGTGCGCCTCGTCGGTCAGCAGCGCGGAGGTGTTGCGGGCGACGCGCCGCGAGAAGGCGTCGGGCGCGCCGAGGGCGTCGTCGAAGGGCCGTACGGTCACGGCGTCGGCCCCGCCCACGCCCGCGGCGAAGCAGGCCAGAGTGGTGCGCAGGATGTTGGTGTGCGGGTCGTGGCGGGCCATCATGGCCGCCGAGGTGACCGCGTGCTGGAACTGGCCGGGCGGCCCGCCGCTCACCTCGGCCACCCGCGCCCACAGGACGCGGGCCGCGCGGAGCTTGGCGATCGTGGCGAACTGGTCGGCGGTGGCGGCGTAGCGGAACTCGACCTGGCCGAACGCCTCCTCGACGGTGAGGCCCGCGCCGGTGAGCGCGCGCAGGTAGGCCAGGCCGGTCGCGATCGAGCAGCCGAGCTCCTGCGCGTCGCCGGCCCCGGCCTCGTGGTAGGGGGTGGCGTCCGCGACGAGGGCGCGCATGCCGGGCGGTTCACAGGCGCGCGCCAGGGCGGCGGCGTCCGCCAGGTCGGCCGGCGTGCCGGTGCGGGCCTGGAGGCCCAGCGGGTCGGCGCCGAGACAGCCGCGCAGCGACGCGGGGGGCACGCCGCGCCGCTCGGCCAGCGCGCGCAGCGCCGCGGCGGCCTCGGCGGTGCGGGCGCCCGCGTCCAGCACGATCGGGGTCGTGTCCAGGGGCACGCCGGCGAGGGCCTGGGCCAGGTCCTCGGGGGCCACGGCCAGCCAGAGCGACCCGGCGCCGTTGTGCAGGTCGGCCAGGACGGCGTCGGGGTCGGCGAGTTCGTGCCGCGCCCGCACCTGCCAGGGACGGCCGGGCGCGCGGCCGTCGCCGGTGGCCGGCGGGAGGCCGGGCGCGTCGTCCGGCAGGTCCGCGGCGTCGTACAGGGGCGCGAGGGTGATGCCGTCGTAGGTCGTGGTGGCGAGCGCACGCTCCGGCTCGGCGGCGTCCCCGCCCGCCTTGCGCAGGACCTCCGCGGCCAGCTCGCGCCAGCGCTCCCGGGTCGCGGCCGGCGTCACGACCCGTCCTTGATCTCGCAGATCACCGCGCCCGCCGTCACCGTCGCGCCGACCTCGGCCGACAGGCCGGTCACGACGCCGTCCCGGTGGGCGGTCAGTGGTTGCTCCATCTTCATGGCCTCCAGGACGACGATGGTGTCCCCTGCGGCGACGGCGTCGCCGTCGGAGACCGCCACCTTGACGATGGTCCCCTGCATGGGGCTGACCAGGGCGTTCCCGCTCGCGGCCGGTTTGGCACCGCCGCGCCGCGACGTGCTCCCGACCGGGGCCGGCCGCCGGGCGGGGGCGGTGGCGGCGCCGACGGTGCCGGCGGGGAGCACGACCTCCAGGCGCTTGCCTCCCACCTCGACCGTGATCCGCTCCCGCTCCTGCGCCGCCGCGGCCTCGGCTTGGCCGTCGTAGGGGGCGATGGTGTTGTGGAACTCGGTCTCGATCCAGCGGGTGTGGACGGTGAACGGCTCGCCGGTGAAGGCGGGGTCGGTCACGACGGCCCGGTGGAAGGGCAGCGCGGTGGGCATGCCGTCGATCTCGAACTCGGCCAGGGCCCTGGCGGCGCGCCGCAGGGCCT
Organism: Sphaerisporangium krabiense; assembly: GCF_014200435.1. Taxonomy (NCBI): domain Bacteria; kingdom Bacillati; phylum Actinomycetota; class Actinomycetes; order Streptosporangiales; family Streptosporangiaceae; genus Sphaerisporangium; species Sphaerisporangium krabiense. The sequence continues at coordinate 2,091,963 of NZ_JACHBR010000001.1, forward strand.
CGGCGCGGGTGGCGCCGGTGACGATCAGCTTGGCGACCAGCGAGTCGAACGCGCCGGGCACGGTCTCGCCCTGCTCGTAGCCCGCGTCGAGGCGGACGCCGGGGCCGGAGGGCGCGCGCCAGCGGGTGATCGTGCCGGGGGCGGGCAGGAAGCCGCGGCCCGGGTCCTCGGCGTTGATCCGGAACTCGACGGAGTGGCCGCGCGACGGCGGGTCGTCGTAGCCGAGGGGCTCGCCCGCCGCGACGCGGAACATCTCCCGCACCAGGTCGATGCCGGTGACCTCCTCGGTGACCGGGTGCTCGACCTGCAGGCGGGTGTTGACCTCGAGGAACGACACGGTGCCGTCCTGACCGACGAGGAACTCGCACGTCCCCGCGCCGACGTAGCCGGCCTCGCGCAGGATCGCCTTGGACGACTCGCGCAGCCGCGCCTCCTGTTCCGCGGTCAGGAACGGGGCGGGGGCCTCCTCGACGAGCTTCTGGTGGCGGCGCTGCAGCGAGCAGTCGCGGGTGGAGACCACGACGACGCCGCCGTGCGCGTCGGCCAGGCACTGCGTCTCCACGTGCCGCGGCCTGTCGAGGTAGCGCTCCACGAAGCACTCGCCGCGGCCGAACGACACCACCGCCTCCCGCACGGCGCTGTCGTACAGGTCGGGGATCTCCTCCAGCGTGCGCGCGACCTTGAGCCCGCGCCCGCCGCCGCCGAACGCCGCCTTGATCGCGATGGGCAGCCCGTGCTCCTCGGCGAACGCGACGACCTCCGCCACGCCGGACACCGGGTCGGGGGTGCCCGCCACGAGCGGTGCGCCGACCTTCTGGGCGATGTGCCGCGCCTGGACCTTGTCGCCGAGCGCCGTGATCGCGTGCGGGGGCGGGCCGATCCAGGTCAGCCCGGCGTCGATGACGGCCTGGGCGAACGCGGCGTTCTCGGCGAGGAAGCCGTAGCCGGGGTGGACGGCGTCCGCGCCGGACCGCGCCGCGACGTCGATGATCTTCTCGATCGCCAGGTAGGTCTCCGCGGGCGTGTCGCCGCCGAGCGCGTACGCCTCGTCCGCCATGCGGGCGTGGGAGGCGTCCCGGTCGGGGTCGGCGTAGACCGCGACGCTGCCGATCCCGGCGTCCCGGCAGGCCCGGATGACGCGGACGGCGATCTCGCCGCGGTTGGCGACCAGCACCTTGCGCAGGCTCGTGCTCACAGGGACCTCCCAAGGTTCCATCGCGACTCCCGCCAGCCGCGGGGACCGGTCACGAGAGGACGGCGCAGCGCCGGCCGGGGGCGGGGCGCCGGGGGCGGCGGCGCGGGGGCGGCGGCCGTCGCGAGACGCAGGGCCACGACGAGGGCGGCGAGCTCCTCGGGCGTCGGGTCGCCGGTGACGACGTTCACAGCGGGATGTTCCCGTGCTTCTTGGGCGGCAGGGCGTCGCGCTTGCCGCGCAGCAGCCGCAGCGCCAGCGTGACCTCGCGGCGGGTCTCGCTCGGCCGGATCACCGCGTCCACGTAGCCGCGCTCGGCCGCCAGGTAGGGCGTGGCCAGCGTCTCCTCGTACTCGCGGATCAGCTCGGCCCGCAACGCGCCGGGGTCGTCGGCGGCGGCCAGGCGCTTGCGGTGCAGGATGTTCACCGCGCCCTGCGCGCCCATCACCGCGATCTGCGCGCTGGACCAGGCGAGGTTGACGTCCGCGCCCAGGTGCTTGGAGCCCATCACGTCGTAGGCGCCGCCGTAGGCCTTGCGGGTGATGACGGTGACGAGCGGGACGGTGGCCTCGCCGTAGGCGTACAGGAGCTTGGCGCCGCGCCGGATGATGCCGTTCCACTCCTGGTCGGTGCCGGGCAGGAAGCCGGGCACGTCCACCAGCGTGAGCACCGGGACGCTGAAGGCATCGCAGGTGCGGACGAACCGGGCGGCCTTCTCCGAGGCGTCGATGTCCAGCGTGCCGGCCATCCGCATCGGCTGGTTGGCCACGACGCCGACGGGACGGCCCTCGATCCGGCCGAACCCGACGACGATGTTGGGCGCGAACAGCGCCTGCACCTCAAGGAACTCGCCGTCGTCCAGCAGCGCGGCGATCACGTCGTGCATGTCGTAGGGCTGGTTCGGCGAGTCGGGCACCAGCTCGTCCAGCGCGAGGTCGCCGGCGGACGGCTCCAGGTCGGCCTCGAAGACCGGGTGCGGCGGCTCGTCGAGGTTGTTGTCGGGCAGGTACGACAGCAGCGCCCGCGTGTAGTCCAGCGCGTCGTCCTCGTCGTGGGCGAGGTAGTGGGCGACGCCGCTGCGGCTGTTGTGCACCCGTCCGCCGCCCAGCTCTTCGAACGTGACGTCCTCGCCGGTCACGGTCTTGATCACGTCCGGGCCCGTCACGAACATGTGGGACGAGGAGTCCACCATGATCGTGAAGTCGGTGAGCGCGGGCGAGTAGACGTGGCCGCCCGCGCAGGCGCCCATGACCAGGGAGATCTGCGGGATCACGCCCGAGGCGCGGATGTTGCGGCGGAAGATCTCGCCGTACATGCCGAGCGAGACCACGCCCTCCTGGATGCGCGCCCCCGCCCCTTCGTTGATGCCGATGATCGGGCAGCCGTTGCGCACGGCCAGGTCCATGACCTTGCAGATCTTCTGGCCGTACACCTCGCCGAGGCTGCCGCCCGCGACCGTGAAGTCCTGGGCGAACACGCACACCCGGCGGCCGTGGATCGTGCCGTGCCCGGTGACCACGCCGTCGCCGTAGACGAGCGATCCCTTGGCCAGGGCGTCCAGTTCCACGAAGGTGCCCGCGTCCAGCAGGCGTTCGATGCGCTCGCGCGCGGTGAGCCTGCCCTTGGCGTGCTGCTTCGCCGTCGCGCGGGCCTCGGCGGCGTGGACCGCCTCGTCGAGGCGCTCCTTCAAGCGGGCGAGGCCGTCCGCGGTGCCGTGCAGGGTCATCCACCACCTCGATAGGACTAAGTTCCGTTTTGACGGTACTCAGTACCATGACGGATGGCAACCCCGGAGGGGAGAATGACCCACGTGTCCATACCGCCCATCCGCCGGCGCCTCGCCGAGGCCGCCGTGGCGCTGTTCGACGAGAACGGCTACGACGCGACCACGGTCGACGACATCGCGGCCCGCGCGGGGGTGAGCCGCAGCACGTTCTTCCGCTACCACCGCTCGAAGGACGACGCGATCTTCCCCGACCACGACGAGCTGCTGGCCAGGATCGACGCCCGGCTGCGCGCCTCCACCGCCGAGACCGCGATCGTGGCCATCACCGACGCCGTCCGCATCGTGCTCGCCCACTACGTCGACGACGCCGAGGTCTCGCTGCGCCGCTACCGCCTCGTCCGCCGGGTGCCCGCGCTGCGCGACCGCGAGATCGCCAGCGTGGCCCGCTACCAGCGCCTGTTCCGCGAGTTCGTCGGCGAGTGGCTCGGCGCCTCCCCCGACGCCGGCCTGCGCGCCGAACTCATGGCCGCCTCCGTCGTCACCGCCCACAACCAGGTGCTCCGCGGCTGGCTCCGCGCCGGCGGCACCTACGACCCCTCGACCCCCCTCGACCACGCCCTCGGCTACGTCATCGCCACCTTCCGCCACCTGGAACAACCCCAGGAGAAGAGCGACGAGATCGTCGTCGCCGCCTTCCCCCGCTCCGCCACCCCCCAGGCCGTGATGACCGCCATCCAGCAGCACCTCGAATCCGGCGGGAGAGGCTCGTCCTGAACAACAGAAACGGCGTTTCCGAAAAACCCTCACCTCCATAAAGCCCGCGGTGGATCGATACACAAAGATCCGCGTGTACGGCATGCGCCAGAATTACGGGAAAATACCGCGAGAGGGCACGCTCTCCGGCACAGTAATCGGCACACACTGGTCCATGGCGAGGAGTCGGGAATGGCGACTGAACGGCTGCTGGTTTCCGACGCTCCGGTAGGACGCGATCTCGATCGGCTCGACCTGCGCCGGTATGTGGGACCGCTCGCCGAGGTGATCGTGAGCGAGGGCACCGACACGCCGTTCACGATCGGCGTGTTCGGGCCGTGGGGCAGCGGGAAGTCGAGCCTGCTGCGGATGGTGGGCGAGGCGCTGGACGCCGACCATCCGGAACGTACCGTGCGGGTGGAGTTCAACCCGTGGGTGCATCGCAAAGAGCCGAACATGCTGCTGCCATTGCTGCACACACTCCAGGACACCCTGGCACGGGACGCCAAGGCCCGGTTCGGGGACACCGTACGGCGGCTGAGCAGCGTGATCAGTACCTTGACCACCAACATCCTGCTCGGGCGGGTGTCCGGGGGCGCGATACAGCTCGACGACATCAAAAGCGCGTCAGAGGAGTATTCCAAGGCGCACGGAGAAGTCGAGAGTGAGATGCGCAACCTGCGCTCGACTCTCCAGTCGGAGGCCGACCGTCTGGCGGCCAAGGACGTGCGCCTGGTCATCATGGTCGACGACCTCGACCGGTGTGAGCCGGACGAGATCATCGATCTCCTGGAGTCGCTGAAGCTGTTCTTCGATCTGAGGAACGTGTTCGTGGTGCTGGCCATCGCCAAGGATGTGGTCGACCGCGGAGTGGCCCTCAAGTACCGGGAGTTCAACTTCGGAGCCGACAAGGTCATTGAGATCGGCAACGACTATTTAGATAAAATCATCCAGTTACCGCTCTACCTGTCCGCTTTCGAGGAATCCGCGATAGGCGCGTTCCTGCACGGCCTCGACCTGCCGCGTGAGCTGGTTCCCCATATCGATCTTCTCAAGGAAATCGTCTACCCCAACCCCCGGCACATCAAGCGGGTGCTCAACCTGGCCGCCTTCACGAACGTCGTCGCCCGGAACACGGCCGACCTGCCGGAGTTCCGCCTCGACCTGCTGCTCCGGCTCATCGTGATCCGCATCCAGAGCCCCTCCCTCTACAAGGCGATCAAGGCCGGCCCGTCGCTGCTCGTCGATCTGGAGAGCGTCTACCAGGGCACGCTCTACCCCACCGACGCCAACCGCTTCGTCCGCCGCCACGGCACCACACGCGCCGTGGCGGCCCAGGAGGCGGTCGTCCGCTTCCACCACGCCGAGCCCTACTACGAAGCCCTCTTCGCCGGTTCCGCCTTCGCAGCGATCGAGCCCCATCTGCGCGAGTACATGTCCTTGCTCGGCGACTGACCATGGCAGCGCAGGGAACCGCCTATGACGTCTACGGCCTGACGGGCAACCCCTACACGGTCACGCCGCTCACGCCCCTGGCGATCCCTCCCGACGCCCGGATGCCTCTGGGCCTCGATGGGTTCTTCGACCCGCGGGCGCTGGACGACTACCTGGAGGACGTGGTCGCCGACGGCCGGCCGGCGTTCGTCGTGGTCTCGGGACGGGACTTCACCGGCCGCACGTCGATGGCGCGCTGCGTCCTGGACCACTACCGCAGAAAGCGCGGGCTCGGAGACCGGTTCGTGGTCGCCGAGGTGAACCTGAACACCTTCGACGCCTTCGAACTTCTCAGCCACGCGCTGGGCCGCCTCAGAAGGGGCAGCGTCAAGATGGGCGTTCCGCTGGGCACGGATCTCGACAGGCGGCTGAGCCAGGTGAGCGAGTCTCCCCGGCCGGGTTTCCTGCTGCGGTTCCAGGAGTTGGCCGAAGATCTGGAGACGGCGCTCACGGCGCCGGACACGCCCCGCCACGGGTTCGGAGTGCTCATCGAAGGTCTGATGGACGTGTCCATGCTGGGCGCGGCGCACGAGGTCTTCGGCGACGTTCCCTGTGTCGTGGTCTTCACCCACCAAGCCGGCGAGCATGCCAAGACGGCGCCGCTCCACGGCCTCACCGCGGACGACGCCCACCTGCTTCACCTGCACCCCCTCGGGAGCAGGCAGGTCAGGCTGCTGGCCGAGGGACGCTGGGCGCAGGCGACCACCGAGCACCCCTGCCCATTCGACGGGCCCGGCCTGGAGTCGGTGTTCAGCACCGAACTGCCGATCAAGCTGGTGCTGAAACGGCTCGCGCGCCTGCTGCAGTACCGGCTGAACACGGCCGGGCGCGAGGCTGCCGACGCCGAGAAGTTGAAGATGTCCTACGCGTGGCTGGTCGAAACGGGGCGGCTGCTGAGCGAATGGAACGGCCGATGACCACGCCGCGGAATCCCTTCTCGGCACACGGCACCTCCAGCATGGAAGAGCACGTCATGGACTCGGCGCTGCTGGCGTGGACGTCCACGACGCCGACCGCCGGTCTGCCCGCGGCGCGCCGGCTCGCGCGACTGGTGGACCGATATCTCTCCGACGCCGGACGGCGCGGCTCGGCGGTGTTCCTCCACGGGGACCACGGATCGGGCAAGACCCACGCCGTCCGATACGCCCTAAGCCGGCACCTGGCGGACGGCAACGGCGCCATCCGGTTGTACGCGAAGGCGGAGACCGTCGATCTCCTCTCGGTCTATCAGCGGCTGATGAGCCAGCTCAGCCGGCCGCTCCTGCGGGAGCTCACGGTGCGATTCCGCGGAGTGCTCGCCGTCGACAGGGCGAAAGGCACGCCGGAGGAATCCGTCCTGATCGACGCGGCGCGTCGTGATCCCGAACAGGTGCCCGCGCTCTATCGGGAGATGCTCGTCGAGCCGGGCGCGGTGCTGGAGGCCCAGGCCGACCACCTCGCCAGGGTCGCCGATGACGGCGCCGACTTCGAACGCGCGCTCGACGCCCTCCTCGACCCGAATCTCGAACAGGCCGCCTACGACTGGCTCGTCGGCCGTGACATCGCTCTGGCCACCGCCAGCAGGCTCGGCGTCGAAGGCCCGATCCTCGACAGCGCCCGCTGCCGCTTCGGGCTGCAACTCCTCGCCGCGATGTGCTCCGTCGTCGGCCGCCCTCTGATCATCGTGATCGACCAGTGCGAACGCCTGATCCTGCGCCACGGCGGCCGTCCGCACACCGCGAACCTCGGCCTGCTCCACTCCTTGGTCGAGCGTGTCCCCGCCGAGCGGGGAATGCTGATACTGATCGGCAGCGAGTCCGCCTGGGACGCCCTGCCCCCCGACCTGGCACAGCGCTTCGGGCCGTTCGTCCTCGCCACCTCCGCGCTCACTCTCGCCGAGGCGGAGAAACTCCTCGGCGTCTACTTCGCCGCCGCCCCCGGCGTCCCGCGCCTCGACCGCGAGGCGATCGCCCATCTGCTTCAGGTGAGCGGTGGCAACCATCGCCGCCTTCTGCAGCTCTGCTGGGAGATGTACAACCGGACCGGCGCGACCGGTGGGCCGGAGCTCACCCCGGCGACGAGGGACAGCGCCGGCCCGGCGGTCGAAGCCGAGCTGCGCGGCGCGGGACTGGAGTACACCCGCCAGGAAGGGCGGGACGGCATCGTCGAGTACACCGTGGCCGGGCGGGCCGGATCCGGCTTTCTCGTCAAGGTGGTGGAGGCGCTCTTCGACGCCCCGTCCGCGCGCGCGGCGCTGGGCCCCGACGCCCCTCCGGCGCACACCATCGTCGTGGTGCTCAACTATGCCAGTCCCGAAGCTGTAGGGGCCCTTGACGCCGTCGTCGACGCCGTCGTCGTCTTCCGGGGACCGGAGGACCGTGCCCGCCTGGCCCGGGCACTCCCCCGGGCCGTACCCACCGCGGACGAGGCGAAGCCGCGCAGGACCAGGCGGCTCGGTTTCCTGTCCGGTGCGACGGTGGGGCTCGTGGCGAGCCTGGGGGTCGGAGCGCTCGCGAATTTCATGAGCTCTTCTTCGAGCGCCATCGCCCGCCTCGGCATCATAGTCGGGTTGCTCGCGGCGGCCCTGGGGGCGGAACAGGCCCTCCTGTGGGTGGGACGGTACAGACGGACGCGGAGGTACTTCACTCGGCTTCGCGCCTCGCTCTCCTATGTGGAGAACTACGGACTGATCACGCAGGGTGAGTTCGCCCTCGAATCGAGCCAGGTGTTCGTGGACGTGCGCTTGCGCCGCCTCGCCGGGCCTCTCGATCCCGAGGTCGCCGCCACGGACGCGCCGGCGACGCACGAGGTGTCTCTGCGGGATCTGGTCGTCCGGCGGCGCAGTGGCGTCATCGTCGTGCTCGGGGGACCGGGAAGCGGCAAGACGACGCTGCTGCGGCAGATCGTCCTCGACCTGATCCGGCCCCGTGTGTCCGGTCTTCCCCGTGGTCGCCTACCGATGCTGCTCTCCTTGCGCGACCAGGCGCCGATGATCCTCCGGCACGACGCGCCGTCCCTGCCCGCTCTCATGGCGTCGGCCGGCGATCTGGACCGGGAGCTGTGCGAACGACACCTGTCCCGGGATCGCGCCGTCCTGCTGTTCGACGGGCTGGACGAGGTCGCGGAGGAGGAGGACCGCCGAAGGCTGGTCGACTGGATAAGTGGCCAGGTGGCCAGGTACCCCGGGAACCTGTTCGTCCTCACCTCGCGGCCGGCCGGATACGCGTCCAACCCGCTGCCGTCCGCCGAGGTCGTGGGGACGCGCCCCTGGGACGCCGACGAAATGTCGGCCTTCCTGCGCCGGTGGTACCGGGCCGTCGAGATCCGGGCGCACGACCGTTCCGGCCGCGAGGTGCTGGCCCGGGCCGACGCCGCCGCGGACGGCCTGATCACCCGGCTTCTGGCGGCGCCGTCCCTCGCCACCCTGGCCGCCTCTCCGCTGTTGCTGACGATGATCGCCAACGTCCATCGATACCGAGCGGCCCTGCCCGGGTCGCGGGCCGCCCTGTACGCCGAGATGTGCGCACTCCTGCTGTACCGACGGCAGGAGGGTAAGAACCTGGGCGATCCGACGGGTCTCCGGGGTTCGCAGAAGGAGCAGGTCATCCAGAGCCTGGCTCTGCACATGATGCGGGAACGTCTCGCCTCGGTGTCCGCCGGGGTCGCGGCGGCGGTGATCCGCCGGCCGCTGGACAGGGTCTCGGGCGCGGAGATCGGCGCGGAGGACTTCCTCAGGGAGATGGGAAGAGCGGGACTGCTCCTCGAACCGGCGCCGGACGTCTACACCTTCGCCCACTTCACCCTGCAGGAGTATCTGGCCGCGGCCGCGATCCGCCAGGATCCGGCACTCGTTCATCTGCTCCTCGACGGGGTGGACGATCCCTGGTGGCGGGAGACCACGCTCATCTGGGCCGCGAGCGGGGACGCCACACCCGTCATCGAGAGATGCATGGCGGTGGCCACGGTCCCCGCCCTGAGCCTGGCGTTCGCCTGCGCGGACGAGGCGTCGCAGGTGGAGCCGGCCGTGCGGACGCGGCTCGGCGAGCTGCTCACGAGCGAGGTCTCCGATGACCCGGAGCGGCGGCGTCTGCTGAGCGCCGTCCTCGTCGACCGTGAGCTCGGCGAGCGGATCCGGCTAGACGAGGGAACCGTCCTGTGCTTACGGCCGGTGAGCCGGCGCCTGTACCGCAGGTTCGTGGACGAGCACACGCGACAGGGCAGGCACTTCGCCGATCCCGAGCCCGGTGGCGGAGCCGCCACCGGCATGTGGAGCACCGATGCCCAGCGATTCGTCGGATGGGTGAACGCGCTGTCGGACGCCTCACCGCGGTTCCGCCTGCCGACCCGGCGCGAGGTCTCCTCGGTCGTCGACTCCGTCATCGCGCAGTTGGTTGGAAATGCGACGATCTGGATGACCTACGACGTCAACCGTCCCGCACTGTGGGGCGCCAGGGGAACGCCATGGCCGTACGGGCCCGGCCCTGACCTCGGCGCGACGCTCGGCGACCTCTTGCTGCCGCACCTGAGGCCCCTTTGGGAGGGAACCTCGCATCTCTCCCCCACGCCCCTGGACGCGGCGCTCCGGACGGTGATCGCGGCCTGGACCGCCGAGACGCCGGGCACGGCGACGCCCGCGTCCTTCGGGGAATTCGCCGAGTCCCGCCTGCGCGAGGCGCTCGGCCGCGAGCGACCGGCCGAAGACCCCGTCGCGGTGCTCGAAACCCTCGACGCCCCTGGCGAGCCGGCGGTCGCGTCCGCGCTGAAGCTGATCCGGCCCGTGCTGGACCGGTCGGTTCCTTTCAGCGAGGAACGCGTCGCGCTCGCCGTGGCGGACCTGCTGCCGCTGTCACTGTCGGTCCCCTCGCGTACTCCGGCCGCGCGCGACCTGGCGCGAGTGATCGTCGCGCTCGTGACGCTGGTCCAGCGGCACAGAGGGGGATTTCAGCCGAACGAAGTACTCCTGCTGGCGGTCTCCGAAGCGGCGGACGGCCAGAGGTGACCGGGGCGGCGCGGCGATCAGGACGTGCCGCCGTCACCTCGCGCCGACCGGTCAGGGGAGTTCGATCGCGTTCTTGACGCGGTCCATCGGGCTCTCTCCGGTGGGGTTCTCCTCCATGTGCTTGCGGTTCTCCTCGATGAGGGACTGGTTGAGGGCGGCGAAGGGGCGCATGCGGGACTCGTAGGCGGCGAAGGCGGTCTCGTGGTCGGACCTTGCCAGTTCGGCGGCCAGGACGTAGGCGCCGATCAGCGCCAGGCTCGTTCCCTGGCCGGACAGCGGGGAGGCGCAGTAGCCCGCGTCGCCGAGGAGCGTCACCCGGCCGGACGACCAGCGGTCCATGTGGACCTGGGCCATCGAGTCGAAGTAGAAGTCCGGGGCGTCCCACATCGCCTTCAGCAGCCGGGGCACCTCCCAGCGGGCGTGCGCGCAGCGGTCGGCGACGAGCCGCTTCTGCGCCTCGACGTCGCGGTGGTCGTACTCGATCGGCTCCGGGGACTCGAAGCCCAGGTTGACGCGGAGCTCGGTGTTGCCGCGCACCGGGTAGACGGCGCCGCCCACCGGCCCGTCGTTGAACCAGGTCTGCCAGTCCTCCAGGCCGAGGTAGTTGTCCATCGAGAAGATCGACACGTACATCCCGAGGTGGCGGACGAACTCTCGCTCGGGGCCGAAGGCGAGCCTGCGCACGGTCGAGTGCAGGCCGTCCGCGCCGACGACCAGGTCGAAGGCGCGCGGCGCCGACCGCTCGAAGGTGACGCGCACGCCGTGCCCGTCCTGGTCGAGCGTGGCGATGGAGTCGCCGTAGACGTACTCGACGTCGTCGCGCGTCCTGTCGTGGATGAGGCGGCTCAGGTCCTCACGGAGCAGCTCCACGTCGTCGCCGCCGAGACGGCCGCTGGACAGCGCCATCTCGGTGGACCGCCACAGCTCGTTGCCGTCGCCGTCCAGCATGGACATGCCCTTCATGTGGGTACGGTGGCGCCGCACGTCGGCGAGGATCCCCATGCGGTCGGCGACCGTGAGCGCGGCGCCGCGCACGTCGATCGCCTGGCCGCCGGCACGCGGGGCGGGGGCGCGCTCGACCACGGTGACGGCGAAGCCGTGCCGGCGGAGCAGGTAGGCGAGGGCGGGGCCGGCGACGCTGGCGCCGGAGATCAGCACTGAAGTCATGGTCCATTGGTATTCCAGGTGAGGCCCGATCACCCAACTGTGCTAGAACAGATCCGGCCTTTCCCCCTGCAATCTGTACTAGGACAGTTCCGTGGACCATCCCTACCTGCGCATCGCGGCCGAGCTCCGGCGGCGCATCAGGACCGGCGAGCTCGTGCCCGGCGACCGGGCGCCCTCCACCCGCGCGCTCGCCCGCGACTTCGGGGTCGCGGCGGCCACCGCGGTGCGGGCGCTCGCCGTGCTCAAGGACGAGGGCCTGCTGGAGGCGCGGCCGAGGTCGGGCACCGTGGTGGCGGCCACGCTGAGCAGGCCGCGGCGGCGCGGCGGGGTGGCGGAGCTGACCCGGGAACGGATCGTACGCGAGGGGATCGCGACCGCGGACGCCGAAGGGCTCGGCGCGGTGACCATCCGCGCGGTCGCCGCCCGGCTCGGCGTGGCCGCCACGGCCATCTACCGGCACGTGCGGGGCAGGGACGAGCTGGTCAGGACGATGGCGGACCTGGCCTACAGCGAGGAACGCTACACGGCCGTCCCGCTCGGCAGGCGCGAGCGGCTGGAGACGGTGGCGCGGACGCTGTGGCGCACCTACCGCCGGCATCCGTGGCTGCCCCATCTGGCCCCCCTCAGCCGGCCCCTGCCGCTGCCGGGCCTGCTCCAGCACGGCGAGCAGATGCTGCGCGCGCTCGACGGCCTCGGCCTGGCCCCCTCGGACATGCTGTCCATCGAGGTGCTGATCTACGGGTACGTGCAGGGGTTCGCCGTCCACCTGGAGCGGGAGACCCAGGCGATGGCCGCCACCGGGCTGTCCGGGGACCAGTGGATGGGCACCCAGGAGAGGGCGATGAACGCCCTCATCGCCTCCGGCCGGGCCCCCTTGTTCACCGGCCTCATGAGAGGTCTCGACGCGAAAGGCTACGACTTCGACCTCGACACGCTCTTCGAGTTCGGCCTCCGGGTGCTTCTCGACGGCCTGGCCATCGGGGGCGACACCGAGGACGCCCTGGGGCACGACGGGCCGAGACCCGCGGACGTGCCGCCGGCGCCCGAGGTCCCGTCCTCGGTCAGGCCACGCGCCAGCGCTCCGCGTCGGCCTCCTTCAGCGTGAGCCCGTTGCCGGGCTCGCCGGACGGGACGCGCACCTCGCCGCCCTCCGGCGAGCGGGTCCCGTCGAACAGCATGCCCTCCACGCGCACGTGATCGTGGAACCATTCCAGGTGGCGCAGGTTCGGGACGGCGGCGGTGACGGCGAGGTGCTGGTGCGGGGCGCAGTGGCCCGACACGTCCAGGCCGTGGGCGGCGGCCACTGCGGCGGCGCGCAGGAACTCGCTGATCCCGCCGCAGCGGGTCACGTCGATCTGCTGGCAGTCCACGAACGGGGCCATGCGCCCGAAGTAGGCGAGGTCGTAGCCGTACTCCCCGGCGGCCACGTCGGCGTCCACCGCGTCGCGGACCACGCCGAGGCCCTGGAGGTCGTCGGAGGAGACCGGTTCCTCGAACCACCGGACGTCCAGGTCGGCGGCGCGTCTCATCACGCGGACGGCCTGCTTGCGCGTGTAGCCGCCGTTGGCGTCCACGAACAGCTCGGCCCGGTCGCCGATGGTCCTGCGGGCGTCGGCCATCCGCCGCAGGTCACGTCCCGGCGCCCGGCCCCACGACTGCGCGATCTTGATCTTCACGCGGGGGATGCCCTGCTCCTGGGCCCAGTGCGCCAGCTGGTGGTGCAGCCGCTCCTCGTCGTAGGTCGTGAACCCGCCGCTGCCGTAGACGGGCACGGCGGGGCGCGCCGTGCCGAGCAGGCCCGCCAGCGGCAGGCCGTGGCGGCGCGCCTTGAGGTCCCACAGGGCGCAGTCGGCCGCGGAAAGCGCCATCCCCGCGATGCCGGGACGGCCGGCGTTGCGCACCTGCCGTGCCATCGCCGTCCACGCGCCGGGAACGTCGTCGGGGTCCAGGGCGCCGACCGCCGGCGCCAGCAGCTCGGCCACGACCGCGGCCGTCGCGGCGGGTCCGTACGTCCAGCCGAGGCCGGCGGCCCGGCCGTCGGAGGCGTGGACGATCACGATGGTCGTGCTCGACCAGGCGAGGGTGCCGTCCGCCTCGGGGCCGTCCGTGGGGATCCGGTACGCGCGCGCGGTCAGCTCGATCGCCATGTCAGCCCCGCAGGACGCGCCTGACCCCGAGCGCCAGCCCCGCGGCGATCGCCGCCGCCGCTCCCGCGGACGCCAGGGCGCGCGCCGCCACGGACGGACGCCTCGGCCGTGCGGCGAAGGTCTCTTCCGGGCGGGGCGAGCCGCCCTGGTCGCCGCGCAGCCCGGCCCGCAGGAGCTGGGCGAGGTGGACGGCCGTGCGGCCGTTCGCGTCGCTCTGTTCGAGCTGGGTCCGGCAGCTGAACCCGTCGGCGAGGATCACGGCCGACGGGTCGGCGTCCCGGACCGCGGGCAGCAGGACCCGCTCCGCGCACGCCTCGGACACCTCGTAGTGCCCGCGCTCGAACCCGAAGTTCCCCGCCAGCCCGCAGCACCCGGAGTCGAGCACGTGGGCGTCCACGCCCGCCGCGCGCAGCAGCGCCTCGTCGGCCCCGTGCTGGAGGATCGCGTGCTGGTGGCAGTGCACCTGGACGAGCGCCGACCGGGGCACCCGGGGAGGCCGCCACCCCGGGGTGTGGTCGTGCAGGAGCTCGGCCAGGGTCACCGTCTGCCGGCTCAGCCGCTGGACGTCCTCGTCGTCGGGGAACAGCTCCGGCGCGTCGCCCCTGAGGACGGCCGCGCAGCTCGGCTCCAGCACGACCACCGGAAGACCGGCCTGGATGGCGGGCCTCAGCTCGGCGAGGGTGCGGCGCAGCACCCGCTTGGCGGTGACGAGCTGGCCGGTGGAGATCCACGTCAGGCCGCAGCAGAGGGCACGGCGCGGCACCCGGACGCGCCACCCTGCCGACTCCATGACCTCGACGGCGGCGTCGGCGACGTCGGTGTGGAAGTGGTTGCTGAAGGTGTCCGGCCACAGGAGCACCTCGCCGCGCGTCCCGTCGCCTCCCGGCCGGCGGCGGGCGAACCGGTCCTGGAAGGTCCGCGGCGCGAACAGCGGCGGCTCGCGCCGCCGGTCGACGCCCGCGGCGGCCTTGCCGAGCCGGCCCAGGATCGGGGCGTGGGCCAGGACGTTGACCAGGCGCGGGGCACGGGCGGCGAGGGCGGCCCAGACGGGCAGCCATCCCATGGAGTAGTGGGCGCGGGGCCGCAGGCGTCCCGCGAAGTGGTGGGACAGGAACTCGGCCTTGTAGGTGGCCATGTCGACGTTCACCGGGCAGTCGGACTTGCATCCCTTGCAGGCCAGGCACAGGTCGAGCGCCTCGTGCACGGCCTCGGACCGCCAGCCCTCCGTCACCGCGCCGCCCCGCGCCGACCCGTCCAGCATCTCGAACAGCAGCCGGGCCCGGCCGCGGGTGGAGTGCTCCTCCGCGCGGGTGACCATGTACGAGGGGCACATGACGCCGCCGTGCTCGCGGCGGCACTTCCCCACCCCGACGCAGCGCAGCACCGCGCGCCCGAAGCTTCCCTCGTCGTCGGGGTACTTGAAGTGGGTCGCCACGTCGCCGTGGTTGTAGTCGACGCCCAGGCGCAGGAAGCCGTCCAGAGGGTAGGGCTTCACGACCTTGCCCGGGTTCATCCGGTCGCCGGGGTCGAAGATCGTCTTGAGTCGCCCGAAGGCGTGGACCAGTTCCTCGCCGAACATCTTGGGCAGCAGCTCGCCGCGCGCCTGCCCGTCGCCGTGCTCCCCGGAGAGCGAACCGCCGTAGGAGACGACGAGGTCGGCGGCCTCCTCCATGAACGAGCGGAACCTGGCCACGCCGGCGGCGGTGGTCATCTCGAACGGGATGCGGGTGTGCACGCAGCCCTGCCCGAAGTGCCCGTACAACGACGCCTGCTGGTAGCCGTACCGCTCGTAGATCGCCCGCAGGTCGCGCAGGTAGTCGCCGAGCCGGTCCGGCGCGACGGCCGAGTCCTCCCATCCGGGCCAGGTGTCGGCGAGCCCGGGGACGCGCGCGGTGGCGCCGAGCCCGGACTCGCGGATGAGCCACATCTCCTCTTCGAGCCGTTCGTCGTCGAAGTATCCGACGCCGGAGCCGTCACGGCTCTTGCCGAGGTCGCCCAGCATCGCGTCGGCCGCCCGGTCGGCGTCGTCCTTGTCCTCGCCGCCCATCTGCACGAGCAGCCACGCGCCACCCGGGGGGAGCTTGGACACGGCCTCGGGATTGAGGTGCTTCATCCGCTCGAAGTTGATGAGCTTGTCGTCGATGCCCTCCAGCGCGATGGGCTTGTGAGGAAGGATCGCCGGGACGGCGTCCGCGGCCGCCGCGATGTCGGGATAGGCGATGTAGATCATCGTGCGCGCCTTGACGACGGGCACGAGCATGAGCCTGGCCCGCAGGACGACCACGAGGGTCCCCTCGGAGCCGACCAGGGCCCGGCCGACGTTGAAGCGGCGTTCCGGCAGGAGGCTGTCGAGGTTGTAGCCGGAGACGCGCCGCGGGATGTCGGGATAGCGCGTGCGGATCTGCTCCAGGTGGGCGTCGCGGAGCTCGCGCAGCCGCGCGTAGATCTCCGCCCGGCGGCCCCCCTGCCGCTGGATCGCCGCGTACTCCTCCTCGCCGGTCTCGCCGACCCACATGCGGGTGCCGTCGTAGAGCAGCACCTCCATCTCGACGAGGTTGTCCACGACCTTGCCGGTCCGCTGGGCCGTGGAGCCGCACGAGTTGTTGCCGATCATCCCGCCGATCGTGCAGTGGTCGTGCGTGGCGGGCCTCGGGCCGAACTCCAGCCCGTACCGGCCGAGCCGCGCGTTGAGCGTGTCCAGGACGATGCCGGGCTCGACCAGGCAGGTCCTGTTATCGGGGTCGACGTCCAGCAGCCGGTGGCAGTGCTTGGACCAGTCCAGCACGACCGCGGTGTTGGCGCACTCCCCCGCCAGGCTGGTCCCTCCGCCGCGGGACAGCAGCGGGGCCCCGTGCGCCCGGCAGACCGTCACCGCCGCGACGGCCGCCTCGACGGTGCGGGGGCACACCACCCCGAGGGGGATCTGCCGGTAGTTGGACGCGTCGGTGGAGTAGGCGCCGCGCATGGTGGCGTCGAACCGCACCTCGCCGTGTACGGCGGCCTCCAGGTCGCGCCGCAGCGCCGCCACGTCGACCGGGGCCGCGGGCGCGGGACGGCGTCCGGTCAGGCCCGGAGCGCGCTCGGTGACGGCGCTCATGACCGCAGCTCGCTGATCTTGTCGCGGGCGACCGTGGCGAGGATGGCGGCCTTGTGCGGCTGGCCGCGCAGGAACGCCTCGGTGAAGGCCTTGGCCTGCTCGTACTTGACCTTGCCCGGCATCGGCGGCTCGTTCGGGTTCACGTCGCAGTCCACCAGCGCGGGCCCCGGGTGGGCGAACGCCCGCCGGATCGCGTCCGGCAGGTCCCCCGGCTCCTTCACCTTGGCGCCGAACGCGCCGCACCCGCGCGCCCAGGACGAGAAGTCGGCCTCCGGCTGCCGGTGGCGCACGGCGTACTCGGGATAGCCGAGGATGATCTGCTCCCAGAGGATCTGCCCGTAGGAGTTGTTGTTGTTGATCACGACCTTGATGGGCAGCTCGTGCCGCACGGCGGTCAGGAAGTCGGCCATCAGCATCGCGAACCCGCCGTCTCCCACGAACGCGATGACCTGCCGGCCGGGGAAGGCGTGCTGGACGGCGATCGCGTACGGCAGCCCCGGCGCCATGGTGGCGAGGTTGCCCGACAGGTAGAACTCCCGGCCGCCGCGTATCGTCCAGTGCCGCGCCGCCCAGGTGGCGATGGTCCCGGAGTCGCAGGTGAGAACGGCGTCGTCGCCGGCGGCCTCGTCGACGCACGAGATGAGGTACTGCGGGGCGATCGGGTCGCGGGACGGGTTCTGCAGCGCCTTCATGTCCGCCCGCCAGGCGTCCATCTTGCGCTGGTACTTGGTCAGGAACGACCGGTCGGAGGCGGGTTCCAGCATGGGCAGGAGCTGCTGGAGCGCCAGTTTGGCGTCCGCCGCGACCGGCGCCTCGGTCGGCCGCCTCATGCCGACCAGGCTGGGCTCGTCGTCGATCTGCACCACCCGCGCCTGGCCGTCGGGCGGCAGGTACTTCCCGTACGGGAACGAGGTGCCGACCATGAGCAGGGTGTCGCACTCCTCCATCAGCTCCTCGCTGGGCGCGGTGCCCAGCAGGCCGAGGCCGCCCGTGGTCAGCGGGTGGTCGTCCGGCACCACGAGCTTGCCGGGGAGGGTCTTCACGATGGGGCTGGCCAGCCGCTCCGCCACCGCCAGCACCTCCCCGCGCGCGTGCCGGGCGCCGACGCCGACGAGCATCGCGACGCGCTCGCCCGCCCTCAGCACCTCCGCCGCCCGCGCCAGGTCCTCCTCGGCGGGCCGCAGCGGCGGCCGCGAGAAGGTGGGCAGGCTGTCCGGCGGGCTGCCGGGGCCGACGTGCCGGTAGGGGTCCTCGGTCACGGCCGCGACCTGGACGTCGTTGGGGAAGGTCAGGTGGGACACCGTGCGCCGCGACAGCGCGGTCCGCACGGCGAGGTCGACCACCCCGGGAAGCTGCCGCGGGTTGGTGATCATCAGGTTGTAGCCCGCGACGTCCTGGTAGAGCCGGTCGAGGTGGACCTCCTGCTGGTAGTACGTGCCGAGGACCGACGTCTCCTGCATCCCGGTCAGCGCCAGGACGGGCACGTGGTCGAGCTTGGCGTCGTACAGGCCGTTGAGCAGGTGGATGGCGCCGGGTCCCGAGGTGGCGGCGCACACGCCGAGCCTGCCGGTCGCCTTGGCGTAGCCGGTCGCCATGAAGGCGGCCGCCTCCTCGTGGTGCACGAGGACGAAGCGGAGTTTCTCGCGTTGGCGGCGGAAACCCTCCATCAGGCCGTTGATGCCGTCGCCGGGGAGACCGAAGATCGTGTCGACTCCCCACTCCACCAGGCGCCTGGCCAGGCTCTCTCCGACGATTTCCTTCACGCTCGGCCTCCTGAGATCCGTTCCCCGGCCCGCTCGGCCGGGCCGGGGCGGCGGGCCGCCGCCCGGTGCGCGCGACGCCGGCCGAGCACGTAGGCCAGCGCGATCCCGGCGCCGAGGACGGAGGTCCTCGGCGAGACGAGGGACGACCTGAGGCGCCGCAGCCCGCCCTTGGGGTCGGCGACGGCGCCCGTGACACCGCCGATCGCCGACACCAGGGCGTCGTCGGCGTTCTTCAGCCAGGTGTGCTGATCGATCATGATGGACTCCGGCCTGGCGCGTCCCCGCCGGTCGGCCGCCGGGCGGAGGAACGCGCACCCGATCCGCGATCTCTTGTCCTGTCCGCTGTCGTGCTTCGCGGTGTCCAGCGACCCATTCGGGCCGTTCCCGCGCCCGATCGCCGCAAACGGCGGTCGTGTTCGCGATTACCTCATCGGGCCCCGGCCCGCACGTGAGCGTGTCCCGCCCGCGCGCCCGGACAGCCGCACCGGCCCGCGCGTTGACGTCCTCTTGACGCTCGCCGTCCGCCGGACGATCGCGTGCGTCGGCTGGGCGGCGGCGGGGCGGGTCTCGTGTGCGCGCACGCCTGCCTGATACCTTGCCGACAGGTGTGCCGGGAAGTCTGGTCGGCGGTCGTTGCCCCCTGCCGATATGAGGAACGTGTCTTGCGCGCCCGCGATCCCCTCGCCGACTCTCCCCTGATGGCCCACGACCGACCGCGGCCGATCCCGCGGACCTCCCCCGCGCTCGCGGCGTGAGCGTCCTCGCCTGGGCGAGCGTGGCGGTGTTCCTGGCCGCCTACGCGCTGATCGCCACCGAGAGGATCCACCGGCTCGCCGCCGCGCTGGGCGGCGCGGGGGTCATGCTGGCCCTGCGCGCCACCGACGCCACGGCGGCGTTCTTCTCCCCGCACGCCGGCATCGACTGGAACGTCATCTTCCTGCTGCTCGGCATGATGGTCATCGTCGGGGTCCTCCGGCGGACCGGCGTGTTCGAGTACCTGGCCATCTGGGCCGCCAAGCGCGCCCGCGGGCGGCCGTTCCGGCTGCTGGCGCTGCTCGTGCTCATCACCGCCGCGGCCTCGGCGCTGCTGGACAACGTCACCACCGTCCTGCTGGTCGCGCCCGTGACGTTCGTGGTGTGCGAACGCCTGGCCGTCCCCCCGGCGCCCTTCCTGATCGCCGAGGTCATGGCGTCCAACATCGGCGGCACGGCCACGCTGATCGGCGACCCGCCCAACATCATCATCGCCGGAAGGGGCGGCCTGAGTTTCAACGACTTCCTGGCGCACGTGGCGCCGATGGTCGTCGTGCTCCTGGCGGTGTTCGTCGTCCTGTGCCGGCTGATGTTCGGGCGCGCGCTCCGCCACGATCCCGCGCGGGCCGCGGCCGTCATGGCGCTGGACGAACGGGCGGCCATCGCCGACCCGCGGCTCCTGCGGCGGTCGCTGTCCGTGCTGGCGGTGGTGCTGGTGGCCTTCGTGCTGCACCCGGTGCTGCACTACGAGCCGTCGGTGGTCGCGCTGCTGGGGGCGGGGGTGCTGGTCGCGGTGACCGAGGTGCGCGCCGAGCAGGCCGTCGCCGAGGTGGAGTGGCCGACGCTGGTGTTCTTCGCCGCCCTGTTCGTCATGGTCGGGGCCCTGGTCGAGACCGGGGTGATCGGCACGCTGTCCACGGCGGCGGCGTCGGCCACCGCCGGACGGCCGGAGGTCGCCACGATCGGCCTGCTCGGCGTGTCGGCCGCGCTGTCGGCCATCGTGGACAACATCCCCTACGTGGCCACGATGAGCCCCATCGTGGACCACCTGGTCCAGGCGGGCGGGCATCGGTCGTTGTGGTGGGCGCTGGCCTTCGGCGCGGACCTCGGCGGCAACGCGACCGCCGTGGGCGCGGCGGCCAACGTGGTGGTGCTCGGCATCGCCGCGCGCAACGGGACCCCGATCGGCTTCTGGCACTTCACCAGATACGGCCTGATCGTCACGACGGTCACCGTCGCCCTGGTCGTCCCGTACCTGTGGCTGCGCTACCTGCTCTGAACGCGACCCGCGACGCCGGCCGCTCCGGATTCGGCCCGGCGTAAAGGTGGTGCGACGGTGCGCCCGTCGGCGTAACGTCGGCAGGCGTGAGTCTTCCGCGAGTACGTCCTCCGTTGGTGGCCGACGAGCGCACGCAGCTCCTCGGCTGGCTCGACATGCAGCGCGCGATCCTCCAGTGGAAGTGCGAGGGGCTGTCGGAGGAGGACGCGCACCGTCCCCTCCTGCCGGACAGCCCTCTCATGACGGTGGCGGGGATCGTCTCGCACGCCCGCTGGACCGAGCACGGCTGGTTCGAGGTGCTGTTCCTGGGCCGTTCCGCCGACGACAACCCCCAGTTCGACCAGAACGTGGAGGACGCCGACATGCGGGCCGAGGGCGTGCCGCTCGCGCGGCTGCTCGACGAGTACGAGCGCCAGTGCGCGGTCTCCAACGAGATCGTGGCCGCCCATTCCCTGGACGAGGTGGGCAGGCACCCCGACTACCGCTCGGCCGCCGCGTCCCTGCGCTGGATGGTCATCCACATGGTCGAGGAGACCGCCCGGCACGCCGGCCACCTGGACGTGATCACCGAGTTGCTGGACGGCCGGAAGGGCTACTACTGACCGGGCGACGCCGGCGGGCCAGGCCCGCACGGCGTCCCGGGGCCGTGGCTACTGGTGCACCGTCATCTCGGTGGCGAGGCGGCTGTACTTGGACGCGGCGTCGCCGACGTCGTTGATCGTCTCGCCCTGGAGCAGCTCCGCCGGGGTCATCTGCAGCGGAAGGTTCTTGTCGATCAGGTCCGGGTCGTTCCTGGCGACCAGGTCCATGGCCGCCTTGTTGGGCACCTTGCTGAGGATGTTCTCCGCCACCCAGCTGTGGACGGCCGGGTCCAGGATGTAGTTGATGAAGGCGTGCGCCGCCTCCTTCTTCTTGGACGACTTCATGATCACCATGGTGTTCGCCCAGAGGTCGCTGCCCTCCTTGGGCACCACGAACTTGATCTTGGGGTTCTGGGTCGGGCACCGGCCGTCGAACGACTCGACCATCGCGGCCTCGCCCTTCTCCAGCCGCTCGGCGAAGGTGGTGTCGTCGTAGGCCAGCAGCGACTTCTTGGTCCTCAGCAGCACGTCCTTGGCCTGCGCGAGCTGCTTGTCGTCGGTGGTGTTGATGGAGTAGCCGAGCGCCTTGAGCGCGGGCAGGGCCAGCCACCGCTCGGTGGTCATCATCGTCACCTTGCCCCGCAGCTCGGGCGCGGGGTTCAGCAGGTCGTTCCAGCTCGTGGGCGGGGTCTTCACCATGTCCGTGCGGTAGCACAGGCCCGTGGTGCCCCAGGTGTAGGGCACCGAGAACTTGTTGCCCTTGTCGAAGGAGAGCTGCGACGCCTCGGGGTAGAGGTTGGCGAGGTTCGGGATCAGCTCGGGGTGGATCGGCGCCAGCCAGCCCTGGTCGTTCATCGCCTGGGCGTACTGGCCGGAGACGAACGCCACGTCGACGTCGCTCGGCGTGCCGATCGTGTTGGTGACCCGGGCCACGGCCATCTCGTTGGTGTCGTGCAGCACGATCTTGACGTCGAAGCCGAGCCGGTCCTTCACCCGCTGCGGCAGGTCCTTGGGGCTGTAGTTCTCCCAGATCGTGATGTTGAGCGGCGTCTGCTTGGACAGGTCGGCGTTGAGGTCGAGCTGGTTGGCGGCCGCGCTCAACGCCACCCCCTCCGTGGCCGGGCCGCCGCCACAGGCCGCGAGGGCGAGTGTCGAACCGATGGCGGCCACCGCGGCCGGAAGACGACGGGTGTACCGGAATCGGGGCACGGCCACCACTCCTTAGGTCCTGGAGGTGCTGTGGTTCGAGAAAGGCCGCTGTGCCTGACCCGCGCACGGCAAGGCGAGAGACAGGAGTGTTTCAGCCCAAACAATTACGGGCAAGCACTTCCGATCACGACACCGTAGCCTCAACGGCTCAACGGCATAACGGCTGATCATCATCGCCATATCCGGTCACCCGTCCTCCCCGGATCGCGGAACGTCGCCGTTCCCCCGAAGCGACCGCCGCGCCGGCCCGTCGCCGGTCCACATGCCGGAACAGACCATCATCAATTGCGCATATCAGGCAAAAATTGCGGCAAGGGACGTCCAAGGCCGCACGCGCGTGATCCGCGCACCGAGAGGGCTTGGCCGTCCGACGCGATACGCCCAGGAGGATGAATGACGGCCATGCCGACGCGAGGCGCCGGGGAACGGCTCTGGATCGGGACGTTCCTCGTGCTCGGGTCGCTCACGGCGTTCGGCCCGCTGGCCATCGACCTGTACCTGCCGGCCATGCCCGACCTGGCGAGGGTGCTCGGCACCTCCGACTCGCTCGCCCAGCTCACGATCTCCACCTGCCTGGTCGGCCTCGCCGTGGGCCAGCTCGTCGCCGGGCCGCTCAGCGACCGCGTCGGCAGGCGGTGGCCCCTGCTGATCGGGGTCATCCTGTTCACGATCACCTCGGTGCTCTGCGCGCTGTCCACCTCGATCTGGGTCCTGCTGGTCCTGCGGCTCCTCCAGGGCCTGTGCGGGGCCGCGGGCGTGGTGATCGCCCGGGCCATCGTGCGGGACATGTTCGAGGGACACAGGACCGCCAAGGCGTTCTCACACCTCATGCTGATCACCGGTGTCGCCCCCATCGTGGCGCCCCTGCTCGGCGGGCAGATCCTGCGCTTCACCGACTGGCGGGGCCTGTTCGTGGGGCTGGGCGCGATCTCCGTGCTGATCCTCCTCGGCTGCGTCCTCGTGCTGCGCGAGACGCATCCCCCGCACCTGCGGCAGCGCGGCGGGGCGGCGGGCACCTTCCTGTCGCTGCGCGGGCTGCTCGCCGACCCGGTCTTCCGGGGCTACCTGATCATCGGCGGGCTGCAGAGCGCCTCGCTGTTCACCTACATCTCGATGAGCTCGTTCGTGCTGCGCCAGGAGTACGGCGTGAGCCCGCAGGGGTTCTCCCTCGTCTTCGCCGTCAACGCGGTCGGGCTCGTGCTCGGCAGCCAGGTGAACGGGGCGCTGGTCTCCCGGTTCGGGCCGGAGCGGCTGCTGACCGTCCAGCTCGTGATGATGTGCGTGGCCGCGGCCGGGGTCGTGGGCGCCGCCCTCGCCGATGCCGGCCTCGTCGTCCTGCTCGTCCCGCTGTGGATCGTCATGGTGGGCATGGGCGGCATGGGGGCCAACACGACGGCGCTCGCCCTGATCCCCTACGGGCACGCCGCGGGCTCGGCCTCCGCCCTCATCGGGACCAGCCAGTTCCTGGTGGGCGCGGCCGTCGCCCCGCTGGCGTCCCTGGTCGGCACCGACAGCCGCGTCATGGGCGCGACCATCGCGCTCGCCACCGTCCTGTCGCTCGTCGCCCTGTGGCGGGTCCACCACGCCCGCCGCACGACCCCCGCCCACTCCGAGCCGCTCACGACGACCACCTGACCGTGCCGGCCGGCGGATCAGTCGGCGGCCGGGCCCTGCACGGACGGGGGCTGGAGGGAGGCGGACCTCAGGCGGTGCAGGCGGGTGGCGAGGATGATCTCGAAGCGGGCCTCCTCGTCGCCGAGGTCGCGGCCGATCAGCTCGGTGATCCGGTCCAGGCGGTACCGCAGCGTGCTGACGTGGACGTGCAGCTTGACGGAGGTCTCCTGGTACTTGCCGCCGCACGACACGAACCGCTCGGCGGTCTCCAGGAGCTGGGTGCGGTGCTCGCGGTCGTACGCCAGCAGCCTCCCGATGATCTTGTCGATGAAGTCGTCGACGTCCTCGGCGGCCGACGCCGCCAGCAGGAAGCGGTACGCGCCGAAGTCGTCGAGGTGGACCACCCCGTACTGCCGGAGACGCTCGGCCAGCTCGACCGCCAGCCCGCACTCGCGCCAGGCCCGCGGATACTGCTCCAGCTCCACGCACGGGCCCGCCCAGCCGACCGTGACGTCCCTGCCGAGCACCTGCTCGGCCCGGGCGCGCACCGCGTTGAGCCCGTGCGTCAGCCGCTGCCCGTCCGGAACCGACTCGGCCGGGACCAGCACGGCCAGCCCGGCGCCGGCCCGGACCGTCAGCGCCCCCTGCCACTGGCCGATCACCGGCCGGAGCGACCGGATCAGCGACTCCCACTCCGCCGCGGCCGGCGCCGGCCGCGCCCGCACGGCCACCAGGTGCATGGGCCGCCCGAGCGGCAGGCCCAGCGACGAGGCGCGCACGAGCAGGTCCTCGCGGCGGGTCCACTCGCCCGACAGCAGCGGGTCGATGACGCCCACCCCCAGGTCCTGCTCGGTCTGGTGGCGGATCAGGTCGCGCATGAGCACCGCCGTGACGGCGGAGCGGAGCTGGGACAACGGCGGGTGGGCCGGCTCGTACGCCGCGGCGGACGTCCGCAGGAACACGGCCGTGCCGAGGACGTTCACGCCGTCGAGCACCTGGGTGACGCGCAGCCACACGTCCCGCTCGCCGAGGGCGCCGATGCGCACGGGGCTCTGCGGCACGGCCTGCTCGTGCCGGTCCAGCGCGGCGGCCTCGACCGCGGCGCGGGCGACGTCACCGGCGACGGCGGCCCACGCGGCGGCGTCGTACGCCCCCGGGTCGGGGCTGACACCGCTGTAGACCACCCGCGCGTCGCCGTCCAGGATCGTCATCGACTCGCCGGTCATGGACTGGACGAGGTCGTACACGGCGGCCGAGCTCTGCCCCCTGATCAGCGCGTCGAGCACCGACGCCTGCATGGCCTGGCCGCGCGCCATCGTGGTCACGGCCGCCTGGGCCGCCGCGGCCTGGCGCGCGTTGCGGGCCGCCAGGGACGCCAGCTCGGCCACCGTGCGCAGGAACGGCAGCTGGTGCGGGTCGTCGGTCAGGTTGCGGTCGCTCTGGACGCACAGCACCATGGGCCGCCCGTCGACGTCCCCCGTGCTGAGCGGCAGCACCACGCCGCACACGTAGCCCCGGTGCCGGGCGTCCGCCGCGTACGCGGGGTAGCGCCGCTGGTTCTGCGCGTCGGCGATCACGACGGGTTCGTCGCCGGTGACCGCGTCCAGGGCGGGGATGCCGTCCAGGGTCCAGCGGGTCTGCCGCCCGGCGGCGCTGTACTCCAGCTTGTCGCGCCGGGCGACGACCTCGGCCTGGTTCGCGGCGACGTCCACGACGTCGATCCAGCAGATCTGCCACGGCGTCAGGTCGCAGACGGCGTCGACCACCGTCTGCAGCACGCTGTCGAGCTTGAGGTCGGAGTTGACGCTGGCCGCGACCCTGCGCAGGCTCTGCAACAGCTCCACCGCGTCGGCGCCGCCGGCCGTGGCCCTCGAAACCACCGCATCCTCCCCGTGTCCCACAGACGCCGACCGGACCACGGCTCCCCCGGTCCGCCGGCGTCCTCGGCGAACTCTAACCAACGCGTCCGGTCACCCGTACCGCCGCGCGACCGCGCCGTTCACCGTGACCGCGTCCACGGCGATCGACGAGATCTCGCCGGGCGCGGCGTCGCGGGGGTCGGCGGCCAGCACGACGAGGTCGGCGCGCCTGCCCACCTCGATCGAGCCGCGGTCGGTGAGGCCCATCGCCGCGGCGGCGGACGAGGTGTGCATCTCCAGCGCCTCCATCACCGTGATCCGCTGGCCGGGGTTGACCTCCTCCCCCACGCACGACACGCGGGTGACCGCGCACTGCACGCCGAACAGGGGGTTGAACTGGAGGAGCTCGGAGCCGGCGCCGTCGGAGCTGGAGCAGACGCGCCACCCGCGGTCGATCAGGTCGCGGAAGCGGAACATGCCCGGGAACGCGTAGTCGCCCATGGAGCGGGGGATGAAGCTGCCCATCGTGTAGATGAACCCGGCCTGCGGGATCGGGACGGCCCCGGCGCGCCGCCAGTGGTCCAGCGTCGCGTCGTCGGTGAGCACGTTGCCCGCGTGCTCCAGGCGGACCGGCGGGCGCCCGTCCGCGTCCCCGCCCCGGGCGGTGAGCGCGGCCCGGCACAGTTCGCGCTGCGCGCGCTCGCCGTTGACGTGCGCGGTCACCTGGAGGTCCAGCTCGTCGGTCGTCCGGATCAGGTCCGCGAGGTCGCCGGCGGTGTAGGCCATGCGGCCGGACTGCGGCTCGCCGTCCCGCTCCTGCGCGTACGGCCGCAGCACGGCGGCGCCCGCGGCCGAGAACCCGCCGTCCACGAAGATCTTGATGCCGCGGTACCGGAAGGCCGGGTTGGAGGGGTCGTCGAGCCGGCCGGCGCGGCGCGCGTCGAACAGCTCGCCCAGGGGCAGCGTGCCGGGCGCCCAGACGAAGGCGTCCACCGCCATCGGCAGCCGCGCCGTGCCCGCCAGCTCCGCCAGCAGCCGCGCGCCCGCCATGCTGGTGGTGATCTCACCGGCCGTCGTGACCCCGTACCGGGTCAGGTACCGCTCGGCGGTCTCCTCGACGGCCTGCGCCAGCTCGGCCTCGGTCAGGCTCGGGATCGGCAGGGCGTAGAACAGCTCGTGCAGCTCGCCGGTCGGCCGCCCGGCGGCGTCGCGGCCGATGTAGGCGTCGCCGGTCTCCGGCAGGGCGCCGACGTCGATGAGCTCCAGCCCGCGGCTGTTGACCACGGTGACGTGGGCGCCGAAGCGCACGGCCACGGGGAAGGCGGTGCTGACCCGGTCCAGGTCCTCGCGGGTGGGCAGGCGCTGCTCGGCGAACCGCCGCCCGGCGAACAGCCCGCCCTGGCCGACCAGCCACCCGCCGCGCTGCTCGCGCAGGTGGGCGTGCGCGCGGAGCTGTTCGATCAGCTCCTCGATGCTCCCGCAGGGCGGGGTGTGGCAGTCCACGGCGCCCCACATCGCGAGCGCGGCCATCTCGATGTGGACGTGCGGGTCGACGAAGCCGGGCAGCAGCGGCCGGTCGCCGACGTCGGTCACGGGGAGGCCGGCGGGCGGTGCGACGCCGGCCGGGAGGATCGCGGCGATCCGGCCGTCGCGGACCACGACGGATCCGTCGAGGACGGTGGCCGCGGCGTCCATCGTCATGATCCGCCGGGACGAGATGGTCATGCTGCCGGGTGCGATGCTCACTGTGCGGGCTCCTGTGGAGGTACGGGACGCAGGACCGTCCGGGTGTCGAGGAACTCGCGCAGCCCCTCGACGCCGTTCTCCCGGCCGTAGCCGGAGTGCTTGACGCCGCCGAACGCGGCCTTGGGGTGCGAGACGCCGCCCCGGTTGACGGCGACCATGCCCGCGTCGAGGCCAGCCGCCAGCAGGCCGGTCTCGGCGGCGTCGCCGAAGACGTAGGAGGCGAGCCCGTACTCGGTGGCGTTCGCCAGCTCCAGGGCCGCGCCGAGATCGTCGCCGGGGTAGGGGACCACCGGCAGCACGGGGCCGAAGAGCTCCTCGGCGCAGACGCCCGCGGCGGGGTCGGGCCCGAGCACGACGGTCGCGGCGACGGCCGCGCCGGGCGTGCCGGGCGCGACGCCCCCGGTGACGACGGCGCCGCCGTGCGGGCCCTCGGCCAGACGGCGCAGCCGGTCCGCGGACTCCCGGCCGATCACGGGCCCGAGGCGGGCCGACTCCTCCCACGGGTCGGTGACGGTGGTCGCCTCGGCGGCGGCGCGGAACAGCTCGTAGACGCCGGCCGCGGCGGACTCGGGCACCAGCACGCGGTTGGGCGAGGTGCAGGCCTGGCCGTTGTTGAAGATCTTGGCCTGCCAGATCGTGCGGACGGCCTCCTCCAGGTCGGCGCTCGGGCAGATCACGGCGGGCGCGTTGCCGCCCAGCTCCAGGCCGACGCGCGGGAAGTGGGTGGTGCTGGCCGCGAGCACCTTCCGCCCCACCGCGGTCGAACCGGTGAACGAGATCTTGCGGAGCCGGGGGTCGCCGGTCAGCGCGGCGAGGATCTCGGCGGACCGGTGCGAGGGGACGACCGAGCCGACGCCCTCGGGCAGCCCGGCCGTCAGCAGCCCCTCCACCAGGGACATCGCGGTCAGCGGGGTGCGCTCGGAGGGCTTGAGCACGAAGGCGCACCCGGCGAGCAGCGCCGAGACCACCTTGCGGCTCGCCATCGCGAGCGGGAAGTTCCACGGCGTGATGAGCAGCGCGGGCCCGACCGGCGCGCGGAGCGTGGTGATCCGGGCGGACCGGTCGCCGTCCTCGTGCGCCTCGACGGCGGCGGGGGCGCACGCCAGCAGCTCGTCCACGACGGCGCCGGCGACCGCGACCTCCGCGCGGGCG
The DNA here is from genome assembly GCF_014200435.1 of Sphaerisporangium krabiense. Taxonomy (NCBI): domain Bacteria; kingdom Bacillati; phylum Actinomycetota; class Actinomycetes; order Streptosporangiales; family Streptosporangiaceae; genus Sphaerisporangium; species Sphaerisporangium krabiense. The sequence goes on from NZ_JACHBR010000001.1 coordinate 2,120,473, forward strand.
TCGGTGATGGTCTTGCCGGTCTCCAGCACGATCAGCCGGGCCAGCGCCTCCGCCTCCGCGGCCAGGAACGCCCGGTAGCCGCGCACGACGGCCGCCCGTTCGGCCAGGGGGGCGCGCGCCCAGGCGGGCTGCGCGGCGGCCGCGGCGTCCAGGGCGCGCAGCGCGTGCTCCGGGGAGGCGACCGCGACCGGCCAGGCGGCGGGACCCACCGGGCCGCGGTTCTCGGCGAGGTCGCCGCGATCGACGCCGACGATCCGCGAACCGATGATCAGCGTGCCGAGCAGGTGCGCGGGCAGGTCCGGGTGGGACGGCATCAGCGCGCCACGGCGGGTTCGCCGAGCGACGCGGCGATCTCGCCGAACAGCTCGATGGACCGCAGCGTGAGCTCCTGCGGAGCGCCGAACGTCAGGTTCAGGTTCAGCAGGTCCACCCCGGCGTCGCGGTAGAAGCGCATCTTGTCGCGCACCTGGCCGGGGGTGCCGACCAGCAGGGTGGCGCGCAGCTCGTCCAGGGTCGGCTCGTCCGGGCCGGGGACCGGCCGGACGATCCCGCGCGCGTCGGCGTTCTGGGTGAAGTCGTGGAGCTGCCGGTGGATGCGCCAGCCTTCGAGGATCTCGCGGAGCCGGGGCTCCACCTCGGCCTCGTCCTCGACGACGAAGGCGTAGCGGGTCATGCCGAGCTGGGTGCGGCCGGCGAGCCCCGCCTTGGCCTGCCCGCGCTTGAACGCCTCGACGACCTTCGCCGCGTGGTCGTCGTCCCAGAGGAAGAGCGAGTTGAGGACGTTGTAGCCGCGGGCGGCGGCGTCCTCGACGGCCGCGGGCGCCTGGGAGCCCACCCAGATCGGCGGGTGCGGGAGCTGGCGGGGACGCGGCCAGACGTAGGCGCCCTCGAAGTTCACGTACTCGCCCGTGAAGGACGCGCCGGCGTCGCCGGTGAGCCAGAGGGCGCGGACCGCGTCGAGCGTCTCGATGAAGCGCGGCAGGCTGGTCCTGAAGTCGATGCCGAAGATGTCGAACTCGTACTTGTAGGCGCCGCGGGCCACGCCGAAGTCCAGCCGTCCGCCGGTCAGGTGGTCGGTCGCCGCGACCTCGGCGGCGAGCTGGAGCGGCGCGTGGTACGGCAGCACGACGACCGCGGTGCCCACCCGGCACTCCACGTGCTGGGCGATGGCGGCGGCCTGGATCAGCGCCGAGGGGGCGGGCAGGAACTGCACCAGATGGTGCTCGGGCACCCATACGCGGGCGAACCCCGCGCGGTCCGCGGCGACCGCGCAGGCGAGCATCCGGTCGTAGACGCCTTCGTACTGGGCGTCGTCGTTCACCTGGTAGGAGAGGAAAAGTCCGAGGTCCATGCCGATCCGATCTCTAGTGTCTTTTCTGTGAGGCTCTGGGCGTCGATGGCGCGAAACCTCCGTACGGTCCGTCGTCCGCGGGTCGGAGGTGTCCTAGGACACGGCGCGCTCGTAATCGCCGGCGTGGTCGGCGGTCCACGGTGACTCCCGCTCGATCTTGGCGATGCGGCCCGCGCCCAGGTTGAGGTAGATGCCGAAGCGGTCGCTCACCCGCTCGTCGAAGTACCGGCGCAGGATCACCTGCATCGAGGAGTGCGACAGCTCGGCCCACGGGATCTCGTCCTCCGCGAACAGGCGCAGGTCCCGGGTCTGCTCGGGCAGCACGCTCGGCCGGGCCCGGTAGACGTGGCAGGTCTCCGACTCGCTGAGGTCGATCGCCGAGTAGAGGAACTCCGGCTCGATGACCTGCCCCATCAGGGCGCGCGAGGTGTCGACGAGCGCGGCGGACATGGTGGGGCCCGCCTGGAGGGGGCCCACGGGAAGGCGCCACGCGCCGGTCGCGGCGTCCCGGGACAGCAGGATCCTGGCGTCGTACTCGACGAGCCAGCCGACGAGGATCCGCCGGCCCGGCCGCCGCTCGCCCACGGGGGTGTCCACGCCCGCGGTCGTGAAGAACGACCCGTCGCAGTAGCCGAGCGGCGCGCTCTGCCCGAGCGCGCACTCCTCCACCGCGCCGACCAGCATCACGTGGTCGCCGATGTCCACCCGGGTGTGGACGGAGCAGGCCAGCGTGGCGGCCGCCCCGGACATCAGGATCGCCCCCGGGTGGTCCTCCCGGGTCGCGAGGCCGGTGAACTTGTCGTCGAGCGGCGTCGCGAACCGGACGGCGAGATCGCGCTGGTGCTCGGCCAGGATGCTGACGCCGAACATCCCGCATCCCGAGAAGGCGGAGAAGCTGCCCGCCCGCCGGTCGACGCACACCGAGATCAGCGGCGGGGTCAGCGAGACGGACGTGAACGAGTTCGCCGTCATGCCCCACGGCCGCCCCGCGTCGTCGCGGGTCGTGACGACCGTGACGCCGGTGGGGAAGCGGCCCATGGTGCGCCGGAAGAGCAGGGGGTCGTTCACGAGTCGTCTCCTTCGGCCGGCGGCCAGTGCCGGTGCCCATCGGCCACGTCGGTGCCCGCGCCGAAGAGCACGGTCAGATGCGCCATCGGCGTGTCACGGCCGGCGCCGTGATAGTGCGGGAGGCCGGCCGGGACGACCACGACGTCCCCGGGGCCGACCACGACGTCCCGGCCCGGACGGCCGATGTGCCCGCTCCCCTCCGTGACGATCAGGATCTGGTCGCCCTCGTGGGTGTGCAGCCGCGTCCGGGCGCCGGCGTCGAAGCGCACGAGCGCCGACCGGACCTGGCTCTCCCGCATCGCGGTGATGGACGCGGCGATCTCCGCGACGGGGCCGGAGCGGACCCGCCCGCCCTCGAAGATGTCACTGTCACTCGGGCGCAGGTCCGCGGTGTCGTGGCGGAAGACCACCATGTCGCGGCCCACGTCGGCGGCCGAACCGGCCATGCGCAGCCTCCCATGCGTGTCACCGCCCCCTGGCGGCGAGGTCTCCACGTTAGGAAGCAAGGAAAGCCACGGGCATCGTAGGAACCATATGGATCCCACGCCGTGCCGTCCGTCGTTATGCAGGGCAGGTCAAAGGTGATCAGTGCGGGTCCCGCCCGGAACGCCGCGCCCGCCGAGTGTTCCTGCGGATGCTAGGAACGGCGGGCCTATGTGTCCTGTATTACAGCGGGGTGCACGGCGCCGCGCCTCACCTAAACTCCCTGCCTAACGGAAAGCCGCGGCACGCAGGACGATGAGGCGGGAACGTATGGAGCACACGCGGGCGGTCATCACCCTCGAGGGGATCCGCAAGTCGTACGGGTCGTTCGTCGCCCTGAACGAGGTGTCCCTGTCGGTGGACGCGGGCGAGACGGTGTGCGTCATCGGGCCGAGCGGCTCGGGCAAGTCCACGCTGCTGCGGTGCTGCAACCTGCTCGAAATCCCCGACGCCGGCGCCGTGCGCGTCGGCGGGGTCGAATACTTCCCGCTCGCGGCGTCGGCGCGGGAACGCTCCACGTCGCTGCGGGGGCTGCGCACCCGCACGGCGATGGTGTTCCAGAGCTTCGAGCTCTTCCCCCATCTGTCCGCGCTCGACAACGTCGCGCTGGCCCCGGTCCAGGTCAAGGGCTCGGATCGGGCCGCGGCCGGCCGGGCGGCCCGGTCGCTGCTCGAACGCGTCGGCCTGCGCGACTTCACCGAGGCCCGCCCGTCCACCCTCTCCGGCGGCCAGGCGCAGCGCGTCTCGATCGCGCGGGCGCTGGCCATGGAGCCGGAGGTCCTGCTGTTCGACGAGCCGACGTCGGCGCTGGACCCGGAGATGGTCGGCGAGGTGCTGGAGATCATGCGCGAGCTGGCCACGTCCGGGGCGACCATGCTGGTCGTCACCCATGAGATGCGCTTCGCGCGCGAGGTGGCGACCCGGGTGGTCGTCATGGACCGCGGGGAGATCGTCGAGACCGGCACGCCGGACGAGATCTTCGAACGCCCGCGACACGAACGGACCCAGCGGTTCCTCCAGGCGCTGTCGCGCTCGGGCTACGCGGTCTGACGGCCGCCCCAGGAATTCGTACCGGAACCACACCATTGGAGTTGACTCATTCATGCGTACGAGGCGTATGGCGATGGGCCGCGCGCGCCGGCTGGGCGCCGTGGTCGCGCTCGCCGGGCTGCTGGCGGCGACGGGCTGTGGCGGGTCGGACGAGGAGGCCGCCGCGGGCGACCTGCCGTTCAAAGTGATCAAGCCCGGCCATCTCACGGTCACCTACTCCGAGAGCTACCTGCCCAAGATCGCCTCAGGCGACGGCGGCAAGCTCGAAGGGTACGAAGGATTCCTGATCGGCAAGGTCGCCGAGAAGTACGGCCTGAAGCTGCAGCCGATGCCGACCGAGTTCGCCTCGCAGATCCTCTCCGTGCAGCAGGGCCGGGCCGACGTCGGCACCGGCATCTACTACACCGAGGAACGGGCCAAGCAGGTCTTCTACACCCGGCCCAACATCACCGACCGGCTGGGCGCGCTGACGCTCAAGAGCACGAAGTACGACAACGTGGACAGCCTCAAGGGCAAGCCGATCGCGTCCGTGAACGGGTTCTCCTACAACTCCTACCTCTTCGACTACTACGGGAAGGAGAACGTGAAGCTCTTCCCGTCCTACGCCGAGGCGTCCCAGGCGGTGCTGGGCGGCCAGGTCGTCGCGTTCATGGGCTCGACCGGAACCGCGCCCGGGATCATCAGGTCGCATCCGGACCTGACCCTGCAGACGTTCGCCGACGGCGACTTCTCACTGCCGGAGAACGTCGCGAAGTCGGCCACCTACGAGTACGTCAACTGCAAGAACCCCGGCCTCGCCGACGCCATCGACCAGGTGTACCAGGAGCTCGTGTCCTCCGGCGAGTGGCAGAAGCAGCTCGACCAGTGGCAGGTCGGCGGCGCCGAGTACACGCCTCCCGCCGAGCGGCCGACCCAGCACTGCGCCTGATGGCTGACTGGTTCGGCTTCCTGCTCGAAGGTCTGTGGACGACCCTGCTGCTGGTCGTCCTGAGCACGGTGCTGACGTTCGCCCTGGCCGTGCCGCTCGCCGTGTGGCGGATCAGCCCGCGCCGGTCGGTGCGCGCGCTGTCAGGGACGTTCGTCGAGATCTTCCGCAGCATCCCGCTCCCGGTGCTGCTGGCGGCGCTGTACTTCGGGTTCGGCCCCAAGCTCAAGGGGCTCGGCCTGGACGCGTTCGAGCTGGTGGTGATCGCCATCGTCCTCAACGAGTCCGCCTACATCGCGGAGGTCTTCAAGGGCCTGCTGCGGTCGGTCCCGATCGGGCAGTGGCAGGCGGCGGCCAGCCTCGGGATGCGGCGGTGGCAGGCGCTCCGCCTGGTGATCCTTCCCCGGCTCCGGCGCCCGGCCCTGCCGCACGCCGTCAACGGGTTCATCTATATCGTCAAGGGCAGCGCATTGGCCTCCATCATCACGGTCCCCGAGCTGACGTTGCACGCGAACCAGCTCATGATCGAGACGTTCCGCCCGCTGGAGGTGTACGCCCTCGTCGGCGTCATCTACCTCGCCATCAACATCCCCGTGTCCTACCTCGGGCGGCTCGCCGAAGGCGGCCGGGCACGGCGCGGGAGCAGGCGGGCCGCGGCGGAACCGGTCGCGCCGGTGGTGGGTGGCTGATGGACCTCTACATCCGCCTCATCACCGAGGCGCTCCCCGTGACGGTCGGCGTGAGCGCGGTGGCCTGGCTGCTCGGCACGGTCCTCGGCACCGGGCTCGGGCTCGCGGGCCTGAGCCGGCGCCGCTGGCTGCGCGAGACGCAGTTCTTCGTCAGCACGCTCCTGCGCAGCCTGCCCGAGCTGCTGGCGATCTACCTGCTGTTCTACGGCATCACCGCGCACGGCGTCGAGCTGACGCCGTTCACCGCGACCGTCCTCGCCCTCGGCGTCACCCAGGCCGGTTTCTGGGCCGAGGCCGTCCGGGGCGGCGTGCAGGTCGTGGGCGTGCGCCAGTTCGAGGCCGCGTACTCGCTCGGCCTGACCACGGGCCAGACGTACCGGAAGGTGATCTTCCCGCAGCTGGTCTCCGCGCTGACCTCGCCCGGCCTGAACATGTTCGTCGCGCTGACCAAGCTGACCGCGATCGCCGCGGCGGTGGGCCTGCCCGAGCTGCTGCACACCGGCCGGTCGGTGATGGACCGCACCTACGACGTCCTGCCCGTGGTCGTCGCCCTGGCCGTCACCTACCTGATGCTCACGATCCCGCTCACCTTCCTGGTCAAGGCGGCCGAGTCCCGCTGGCACAGGCGGACCACCCGCCAGAGCATGCCGCTGTTCTCCTGAGGACGGGGCCGAACGCCTCGGCCGAAAGGGGCCTACGTCCCTGTCCCGCGGGGGCCTCCGGGCGATGTGCTGGAAGAGGCCGTCCACCCGCGAGGGAGCCGAGCATGCGGAAGAAAGTGCGGGACGTCATGACCGTCAAGGTCGCGTCCGTCAACGGGAGCACGCCGTTCAAGGATGTCGCCGAAATCCTGATCCACCACGAGGTCAGCGCGGTCCCGGTCGTCGACGGCGAGGGGCACGTCCTCGGCATGATCTCCGAGGCGGACCTGCTCCGCAAGGAGGAGTTCAAGCGGCAGTACTACACCGAGGGCTATCACCTGCCGCTCGGCGCGCGGTTGCGCGAGAGGCTCACGGGCCGCGGCCCGGGGGCCGAGGACCGGGCGCGCGGCGACACGGCGGCCGAGCTCATGACCAGCCCGGCCGTCACGATCAAGGACTACGCCTCGGTGGTCACCGCGGCCCGCCGGATGAGCGCGAACGGCGTCAAGCGCCTGCCGGTCGTGGACGACGAGGGGCGCCTGCGGGGCATCGTCAGCCGCCACGACCTGCTGGCGGTGTTCCTCAGGACCGACGAGGAGATCGCCGCGGAGATCGAGGACGACGTCGTCGGCGCCCTGTGGCCGTACCGGCCCGAGGTGGAGGTGTCGGTGAAGGACGGCGTCGTGACCCTGACCGGGCACATGGCCACCGCCCGCGACGCGCGGCTGCTGACCCAGATGGCCGGGCGGGTCAACGGGGTGGTCGACGTGGTGGACGCGCTGCGCGGCGGCCCGGCCGACCGGCCGCACGCCCGGGGGACGGAGGCGTCATGAACCTCGACCGGCTGACGGCCGCCGACGTGATGAGCCGGGTCCTGGTCACCGTCGGGCCGGAGGAGTCGCCGCTGATCGCCTGGGAGATCATGCGCAGGGGAGGCGTCCACCACCTGCCCGTGATCGACGACCGGCTGCGGCTGCACGGCGTGCTCACCCGCGAGCAGGTCGCCGCGCACTGGTCGGGAGGCCCCGCCGTGCAGTCCGCCGGCCAGGTGAGGGACCTGCTGGCCGGCCGGGCGTGCCCGCACGTGTCGCCCTCCACCACCGTGCCGGCGATCGCCGCCGCCATGGTGGACCACGGCGTCGACGTGCTGCCCGTGATCGGCCGATCGGAGACGCTGGAAGGGCTGGTCACGGCCACCGACGTGCTCCGCGCGGTCGCGGGGCGCCCCACCCCCTCCCCCGCGCACACCGACATCGCCACGGGCCTGTTCCGGCTGGAACCCGTCGTCCCGCCGCGCCGCGACGAGCCGCCGTCGGACACCTGAGGTGAACTGATTACCCGTCCGGCACCGACACAGGGTGGTGATCGTGTTACTTGTAGTGACTAGTCATGAATGCCGAGGGCCGGTCGCGCGGGGAGCCACGCTGGGGGGCGTGGCTCTGCGTGCTGGTCGGCGTCATCACGGTCGCCCACCTGTGGACGCACGTCACCGCCCCGCACCAGCACGGCCTCCAGCTCGGCGCGCCGGTGGTGGACTCCTGCCCCGACAACCCGCCGCACGACCACCACGACGAGTCCGCCCACCCCGAGGTGTTCCTGCCGCCCGCCTGGGGCTGCGCGGTCCCGGCGCAGGCCCCGGCCGTCCTGGTCGTCCCCGCCGTCACCCCGGCCCCCGTCTCCGCCGCTCCACGGGAGCGGCCGGGCCGCGCCCCGCCGCGCTGTCACCGGGAGAGGGCCGCGCTGACGCACACGCTTGAGATCTGCCGTCGCTGACGGCCGGCGAGCCGCTGTCCGGACCGGGCACCGGGCTCGCTCGCCGTGCCGATCATCCAGCGACGCCGGCGCCGACCGCGCCGGAGAGAGCGTGCGTCACCATGTCGACCCTTTCACCTGATATCGCCTTCCCCGCCGTCGCCCATCTGGTGGGCAACACCCCCGTCCGCCGTATCTCCGAACCGTTCTCCCCCGCCGGCCGGGGCTTCTGGGCCAAGCTCGAAGGGGCCAACCCCGGCGGCGTCAAGGACCGCGCCGCCCGGCACATCATCGAGCGCGCGCGAGCCCGCGGCGACCTGGCCCCCGGCGCGACGATCGTCGAGTCCACGTCCGGCACGTTCGGGCTGGGCCTCGCGCTGGCCGCGATCACGCACGGCCACCCCCTCACCGTGGTCACCGACCCCGGCATGGAGGCGATCGTGGCACGCCTCCTGTCGGCGTACGGCGCCCGCGTGGACACCGTGACCACCCCGCACCCGGCCGGAGGCTGGCAGCGCGCCCGGCTGGACCGGGTGCGCGAGCTGCTCGCCGCCGACCCCGCCGCCTACTGCCCCAGCCAGTACGACAACCCCGACAACGTCGACGCCTACGCCGGCCTGGCGGGCGAGCTGATCGACCAGATCGGCCGCGTCGACGTCCTGGTGTGCAGCGTGGGCACCGGCGGTCACTCGGCCGGCATCGCCAAGGTGCTCCGCGGCCGGTACCCGGACATGAGGCTGATCGGCGTCGACTCGATCGGCTCGGCCATCTTCGGGCAGCCCGCCCGGCCACGGCTCATGCGCGGCCTGGGCAACAGCATCCACCCGCGCAACGTCGCCCACCGCTGGTTCGACGAGGTCCACTGGGTCGCCCCGCACGAGGCGGTGTGGGCCTGCCGCACGCTGGCCGCCACGCACTACACCACCGGAGGCTGGAGCGTCGGCGCCGTCACCGTCGTCGCCGCCTGGTGCGCCCGCACCCTGCCCGCCGGCGCCCGGATCGTCACGGTCTTCCCCGACGGGCCCGCCCGCTACTACACCACCGTCTTCGACGACGCCTACTGCGCGGCCCATGACCTGCTCGGCCGGCCTCCCGCCGAGGAGCCCGACGAGATCCGGCATCCCGGGCAGGCCGAGGTGACGCGCTGGACCCGCTGCTCCACGGTGGTGAGCCGCTGATGTGGCGGCGCCTGGCCGCGTTCGACCGCGGCGTGCGGCTGCTCATGCTCAACCAGCTCACGATCAACATCGGCTTCTACATGCTCATGCCCTACCTCGCCGGTCACCTGTCGGCGGGGCTCGGCATGGCGGCCTGGGCGGTCGCGCTGGTGCTCGGGGTGCGCAACCTGTCCCAGCAGGGCCTGTTCCTGCTGGGCGGCACGCTGGCCGACCGGCTCGGGTACAAGCCCGTGATCGTCGGCGGCTGCCTGCTGCGCACCGCCGGGTTCGCGCTGCTCGGGCTGTCCGACTCGCTGCCGGCGCTGCTGGTGGCCTCGGTCGCCACCGGGTTCGCCGGCGCGCTGTTCAACCCCGCGGTGCGCGCCTACCTGGCGCACGACGCCGGGCCGCGCCGCGTGGAGGCGTTCGCGCTGTTCAACGTGTTCTACCAGGCGGGCATCCTGGCGGGGCCGCTGATCGGGCTGGCGCTGGTGGCGCTGGACTTCCGCCTGGTCTGCCTCGTGGCGGCCGCGCTGTTCGCCGTGCTCACCGTCGTGCAGATCCGCGCGCTGCCCCGCTGCGCCGTCCCGCCCGCCTCGACCGGCGCCGCCACCGGCGTGCTGGCCGCGTGGCGGGGGATGCTGGGCGACCGGCCGTTCGTGCTGTTCTGCGCGGCGATGGCGGGCGCGTACGTGCTGTCCTTCCAGATCTACCTGCTGCTGCCGCTGGCGGCGGGCGGCAGCGGGGCCGTGAGCCTGTTGTTCGTGCTGTCGGCGGCGGTCGCCATCGCGGGCCAGACGCGGATCACCGACTGGGCGCGCCGCCGCTGGAGCAACTCCGCGGCGATCACCCGCGGGCTGCTGCTCATGGGGGCGGCGTTCCTGCCGCCCGCGCTGTGCGTCACGCTCTGGCCCCGCTCCACGGCGGCGCAGGTGGCCGCGGTCGTCGTCTGCACGGCCGTGCTGGCGCTCGGGACGACGCTGAGCTACCCGTTCGAGATGGACACCATCCTGACCCTGTCACGGGGCCGGATGGTGGCCACGCACTACGGCCTCTACAACACGGTCGCGGGCGTCGGCATCGCGGCGGGGAACCTGCTGGTCGGCCTGCTGATCGACCTCCGGTCCCCGGCGCTTCCCTGGCTGGCCCTCGCGGCGCTCGGCGGGGCGTGCGCGCTGGCCGTTCATGTGCTGCGCGAGGACCCGCAGGGCGCGCGCGAACCGGTCCACCTCGTCCCGTGAGGTGAACAGGGCGGGCGTGACGCGGACGCAGGCGCCCCCGGCGGTCCCGCCGCGCTGGACGGTGAAGATCCGGTGCCGGTCGTACAGGTGCGCGACGATGGCCTGGTTGGCGGCGTCGGAGGTGTGCCCGGTGAGCCGGAACGCGGTGATCGCGCCGTACATGGCCGGGTCCTCGGGGGTGAGGATCTCCACGTTCGGCAGGTCCCGCACCTGGTGGACCCAGCGGTCCCGCAGGAACCGCAGCCGCGCCTGCTTGGCCGCCGCGCCGAGGGCGTCGTGGAAGTCCAGCGCGGCGGGCACGCCGAGCACGGCGGCCACGTCCAGGGTGCCGCTGTGCACGCGCGAGCGGATGTCGCCGGCGGGATACGTCTCGTCGGCGAAGGCGCGGTCGATGTCGGCCAGGCGATGGCCACGGATGTGGACGAACCCGGTGCCGAGCGGCGCGCCCATCCACTTGTGCAGCGAGAACCCGGCGAAGTCCGCCCCGAGGTCGGGGACGGCGAAGTCGAGCTGCCCCCAGGAGTGGGCGGCGTCCACGATCACGTCCACGCCCGACGCCCGCGCCGTCGCCGCCAGCTCGGCCACCGGCAGCACCAGGCCGGTGCGGTTGTTCATGTGGCTGAGCAGCAGGAGCCGCACGCGGGGGTTGTCGCGCAGCGCCCGGGCGTAGGCGTCCACGGCCCGGGTGCGGCTCACCGGCTCGGGGATCACGACGCGCACCACGTCGACGCCCCGGCGCTCGCGCAGCCAGTTCATCGCGAACTGCATGCCGGGGTAGTCGAGGTCGGCGTACATGACCGCGTCGCCGGGGCGCAGCCGCCGGTACCCGGCGATGAGCAGTTGCAGCGCCTCGGTGCCGCCCCGGGTCAGCGCGATCTCCTCCGGCGGGACCCCGGCCGCGGCGGCGACGCGCCGCCGCACCTGCTCGGCCCGGTCCTTGTAGGCGGTGCGCAGCAGGTGGCTGTTGCGCTCGTTCACCAGGTCGACGGCGCGGTGGTAGGCGTGCCGCACCGGCTCGGGCATGATCCCGTAGTAGCCGTTCTCCAGGTTCACGAAGTCCCGGGCCACCCGGTACCGGCGCGCCACGCCACGCCAGAAGCGCTCGTCTCCGGCCAGTCGCTCGGCGCTCACTCCCGGCGGAGCCTCCGGCGGCCCGGCCACGGCCCCCGCCCACGCCGGGGTCCTCCCCTGCGAGGCGAGCCCCAGCGAGAGGCCCAGCGTCCCCATGTGCCGCCTGGAGAGGCTCATCGGTCGCCGCCGCGGGTGTCCGGAACGGTGAGCTGCGTGTTCGTCACATGATCACCATTACCTGCCGACGCGGCCGCTCAATCTTTTCCTGGCACGCGAGCCGGTTTCCTGGGGCGGTGGCAGTGAGGGCGGCCGCCTCTTGTCATAGACTGAATGGGATTCAGACATGTGGGGTGTCAGTGGACGTGTTAGACGTGGTGGGGGATCGAATGGCCAAGCCGGGCACGGCGCCGAGAAAGCAGGGGAGATCGTCCCGAGAGGGCGACGACACCGAGGCGGTCATCGATCTCGACGATCCGCGGTTGCAGACCGAGGCCGCGCGCGGCCTGGTCAAGGCGGCGCGCGAGTTGTTCGTCAAAAAGGGCTTCTCCGCGACGAGCGTGAGCGACATCACCGAGCGCGCGGGCATGAGCGTGGGTTCGCTGTATTACCACTACGGCAGCAAGACCAACATTTACGTGGCGATCTGGCTGCAGTACCAGCGCAGCCAGGAGGCCCGCGCCCGCGAGACCGTCATCGCGGTGCGCGCCGCGGGGGTCACCAACGGGCTGCGGCTGTTCCTGGCCGGGACCCGCGCCTACCTGCTGGGAGCCTGGGAGCACCGCGACGTGGTGCGGCTGGCCGCCGACGGCGACACCCCGCCCGGGTTCGGGCTGCGCACCCGGCGGATCAACCAGGAGTGGTTCCGGCAGAACTCCGCGCTGCTGCGCGACAGCGCCAACACCGCCGGGCAGGACGATCCGCTGGCCATCCGGGCGATCGTCGCGATCGTCACCGACGCCATGGGCGGGATCTGCCGGGAAGTGGCCGCCTGCGCCACGCGTGAGGAGGCCGAGGAACTGGTCGCCCGCGCCATCGACGTCTTCGCCCGGCTGGCGAATTCCCCCATGGACCAGCAATTCCGGCCCGACGCCCGGCCGGCCACGGCGTTCGGCGTCACCGTCCGCGACGACGGCGGCTGGTGACGGCGAATCGGCCGCGCCGGAGCCGGCGCGGCCGATTCATCGGGAAATCTTTGATCGCCGAGTAAATGCCCCGAGTCAGGCGGCGGGCGGATCCTCGGATGAGGAAAGCCATCGGAAACCCGCCCGGACCCGGCCGGCGGCCGGAACGCCGTCCGGCCCCGGTGCGGTGATCCGAGGGCGGACGGCGCCCGGAACGCCGTCCGGACCCGGGCCGGTGATCCGGGGGCGGCTCACCGTCCCGCGGGGCCGCTCGCCACGGGTTCGCCCTTGACGGACTTGATGAGCAGCTGGGCGACGTCGACGACTTCCAGGGTTTCCTTGGCCTGGCCGGTGTTCTTCTTCTCGTTGATCGCGTCCCCCAGCATCACCAGGCAGAACGGGCACGCGGTGGACACGGTGTCGGGATCGGTGGTCAGCGCCTCATCCACCCGCTCGGTGTTGATCCGCTTACCGATCCGCTCCTCCATCCACATCCGCGCCCCACCCGCGCCACAACAGAACCCCCGCTCCTTACAGCGGTGCATCTCCTGGGTCCGCACCCCCGGCACCGTCGCCATGATGTCGCGCGGCTGGGCGTACACCTTGTTGTGCCGCCCCAGGAAACACGGATCGTGATAAGTGATCTTCTCCTCGATCGGCGTCACCGGCGTCAGCTTGCCCGCCTCCACCAGGTGCGCCAGCAACTGCGTGTGGTGTACCACCTCGAAGTGACCGCCGAGCTGCGGGTACTCATTGGCCAGGGTGTTGAAGCAGTGCGGGCAGGTCGCCACGATCTTCCTCACCCCCGCCTCGTTCAACGTCTCGATGTTCTGCCGGGCCAGCATGTCGAACACGAACTCCATCCCAAGCCGGCGAGCCGGATCCCCGGTACACGCCTCCATCGGCCCCAGCACCGCGAACCTCACCCCCGCGATGTGCAGCAGCTCGGCCACGGCCTTGGTGGTCTTCCTGGCCCGGTCCTCCAGCGCCCCGGCGCAGCCCACCCAGAACAGGTACTCCACGTCCTCGGGCATCTTGTCGTCGACCATCGTGACCTCGATGGGGTCGACCTCGCGGGAGGCCAGCTCCTCGATCCACTCGGCGCGCTTGCCCTCCGGCAGGCCCCACGGATTGCCCTTGTTCTCCAGGTTCTTCAGCATCACCCCCGCCTCGGAGGGGAAGCTCGACTCGATCATGACCTGGTAGCGGCGCATGTCGATGATGTGATCGATGTGCTCGATGTCCACCGGGCACTGCTCCACACACGCCCCGCAGTTGGTACACGACCACAACACATCCGGATGGATCACACCCTCCTCGCCGACCAGCGGCTTCTCCAGCAGGGCGAGCACGTCCTGCGGATAGGAGTCCTTCTGCGCGTCGCCCGCCAGCAGGTACGGGGCCACCTGGAACGCGTGGTCGCGCTGGTCCAGGATCAGCATCTTCGGCGACAGCGGCTTGCCGGTGTTCCACGCCGGGCACTGCGACTGGCACCGGCCGCACTCCGTGCAGGTGTAGAAGTCGAGGAACCCCTTCCACGTGGTGTCCTCGATCTTGCCGCGCCCGAACACGTCCACCTCGGGGTCGGCTTCCTCGAAGTCGAGCACCTTGCCGTTGCTGCGCATCTCCGGCACCGCCCCCAGGCCGTCCGGACGGCGGGAGAACAGCACGTTCAGCGGCGCGGTGAAGATGTGCAGGTGCTTGGAGTTCACCACGATCACCAGGAACACCAGCATCACGCCGATGTGCAGGAGGAGGCCGATCTCCTCCAGGAGCGTGCTCGTGGGCAGGATCCTCGCGGTGAGCTCGGAGGCGAACGCGCCCGACCTGTAGGGGAAGTTCCCGGTGTTGATCGACGCGCCGCGGAACAGGAACAGCGTCCAGATCACGTTGAAGATCATGAAGAGCACGAGCCAGGCGCCGCCGAGATGTGAGCCGGAGAACCGGGAGCCACGGCCGAGTCTCTTGGGCGAGTTCTTGACGCGGATCGCGGCGAAGGCGACCAGTCCGGCGAGCGCGGCGACGGCGATGAAGTCCTGGAGGAACCCGAGCACCGGCCAGGTCCCGATGAGCGGGATGTGGAAGTCGGGCTCGCCGGTGATCGCCCCCTGGACGAGCGCGCCGTACGCCTCCAGGTAGACGGTGGCGAGGATGAAGAACGCCCACATCACGAAGAAGTGCGCGGTGCCGGACGGCGTCCACTTCAGCAGCTTCTTCTGGCCGAAGACCTCCACCACCTGGGCTTTGATCTCCGCCCCGACGTTCTCCCTGGCGTAGCGCAGGCGTTCGGGGGCGGGCTGGCCGCTGGTGGCGAGCCTGGAGAGGAACGCCACGCGGCGGCCCGCCAGGGCGAGCGCGACGCCGGTCGCGACGAGCCCGATGATCGCAACCCAGAGCACGGGTCCTCCTCAGCGAGGCGACATGGCTGGTGAAACCGCCATCTGAATGTCATTCATCGCCGCATGGAATCCGCGCGGAGCGGGTACCGCGTCACGCTCGGGGCTTCCGATCGGCATTGAAGAAGCTAAACACGCTGCTGAAGGGGTGGTCAACAGTCCCACCGAACGGGATTCAAGTTGCGGGAATGTAACGCACATGTGTCCGTTGACGCCCTTCTCGGCACCGTGCTAGACATTGCCCTGAATGACATTCAGTCATGTTCCGCCCCTGGTCGCAGGGGGCATGGGAGGTGCTGTAGTGCTCGCTCTACTCAGTGACGAGCAGCAAATGCTCAAAGACGTGGCCGCCCAGATCGCCGGCTCCGCCGGCCCGTCGAACCCCAGTGACCTGAACACCCTGGACCGCGCCGCGGCCTGGCGGTCGCTCGCGCAGGCCGGCCTGCTGGCGCTGCGGACCCGGGACGACGACGGGCGCCCGGTCGGTTCGGGCGTGGAGGTCGCCGTGGTGGCCGAGGGGCTGGGCGCGGGCCTGGTACCGGTGCCCTACCTCGGGTCGGCCGTGCTCGCCACGGAGCTGCTCGCCCTGGCCGGCGCGCACGACGAGGCCGAGGCCCTGTCCGAAGGGGACACGAGGACCACGGTGCTGCTCGACCGCGACCTGTCCGCCCTGGCCGTGCTGCCGGGCGACCAGACGGTGTACGCCTGGGACGCCGACGGCGCCGCGGACGCGCTGGCGCTGACCGCCGGACCCGACGGGCACCAGGTGGTGCGGGTATCGCTGGACACCGGGTTCGCCCCCGCGGCCGGCTCCGACCTCACCCGCACGCTGCTGCGCTCCGACGGCCCGATCGACGGGGCCCGGCTCACCCCGGTGGGCAGCCCCCTCTCCGCCGAGGCGCTGCTGCGCTGGGAGGCGCTCGCGCTGACGGTGATCAGCGCGGACATCGTCGGCGTCATGCGCGCCGCCGTGGCCAGGGCCGTCGCCTACACCAAGGAGCGCGTCCAGTACGGCGTGCTGATCGGCTCCTTCCAGGCGGTGCAGCACCTGTGCGCCGAGGCGTACGTGCAGGCGGAGGCGTCGGCGAGCGCGACCAACTACGCGGCCTGGGCCGTGGACGAGCTGGACGTGGCGGAGGCGCTGCTGGCGGCACGCACCGCGAAGACGCAGGCCGCCCTCGTGGCGCGCGAGGTGACCGAGACCGTCATGCAGGTGTTCGGCGGCATCGGCCAGACCTACGAGCACATCGCGCACGTCCACACGCGGCGTGCCCTGACCGACCGCCAGGTCCTCGGAGACGAGGGCGTCCAACTGGTGCGCATCGCCGACGTCCGGCTGACGGGAGAGTGACCATGGACTACCGCGACACCCCCGAGGAGGCGGAGTTCCGCGCGACCCTGCGCGAGTGGCTGACCGCCACCATCCCCGCGGGCTGGGACAAGATCGAGGACGAGGAGGAGTCGGTCAGGCTCCGCAAGGACTGGCACCGCACCCTCTACCGCGCCGGGTACGTCGGGATGAGCTGGCCGGTGGAGTACGGCGGGCGCGGCCTGAGCCCGGTGTACGACGCGATACTCAACGAGGAGTCGGGCAACCTGGGCGCCCCTCCGCTGCCGTCCGTCGGCTACATCGGCCGTGCCATCTTCATGTACGCCTCCGAGGAGCAGAAGAGGCGGTTCCTGCCGCCGCTGCTGTCCGGCGAGGCGAGCTGGTGCCAGGGCTTCAGCGAGCCGGAGGCCGGGTCCGACCTCGCCTCGCTGCGCACGGCGGCGCGGCTCGACGGGGACCACTACGTGGTCAACGGGCAGAAGATGTGGACGAGCGGCGGCCAGTACGCCGACTGGTGCCTGCTGCTGGCCAGGACCGACCCCGACGTCCCCAAGCACAAGGGCATCTCGGCCTTCCTGGTCTCGATGACCGAGCCGGGGGTCACGGTACGGCCCATCGTGATCGCCAGCGGCGAGGCCGAGACCGCCGAGGTGTTCTGGGACGACGTGCGGATCCCGGTGGAGCAGCGGCTCGGCGCCCCCGGCGAGGGCTGGCGGATCGCGATGACCACGGTCGCCTACGAGCGGGGCCCGGCCGACATCGGGTTCATCGCCAACTACCGGCGCACGCTGCGCAAGGTCGAGGGTCTCGCGGCCGAGCGCGGCCTGCTGGAGAAGGAGGAGGTCCGCAAGGCCCTGGCCCGCGCGTACGTGCGGGGCGAGGTGCTGCGTCTCAACTGCATGGAACAGCTCTCGATGCGGGTCTCCGGGCGCGCCCCGGGGCCTGAGGGCTCGGTCGCGAAGCTGCTGTGGGCCGACGCCGAGCAGTCCCTGCAGCACCTGGCGATGGACATCCTCGGCGCCGACGAGATGACCGGCGTCGCCGCCGGCTGGCTCAGCTCCTACTTCACCTCCCGCCCCGTCAGCGTCTACGGCGGGTCGGCGCAGATCCAGAAGAACATCATCGCGCGCATGCTCGACATGCCGCGCTGATCCGCGGGACCCCGGCCGCGCCCGGCCCCTTCCCCCGGTCCGGGTGACGGCGCCCCGGCCCAGGGTGCCGGGCCCACTCCGTGATCTTCATGTGGTCGGCGGCGCGCACGCCGCGCCGTACGCGATCACCTTTCCCGACCATCCCCCAGGGCTCGCGCGGCCCGTCGCGCGCGCCCCTCCTCCTGAACACCATTCAGTCGCATCGCCCGGCCGAGGAGGCCGTCATGAGATCACGCCACATCCGTCTTTCCGCGATATCGCTCAGCGCACTGCTCGCGTTCTCCGTGGCCGCGTGCGGCGGCGAGGGGAGCGACGGCGCGTCCGGTGACAGCGCCGACAAGCCCTTCGTCGTCTACTTCACCGGGGACTACTCCGGTGCGATCTCCACGAACAACGCGAGCCTGGACGCGGGCATCAAGATCGCGGCGGAGGAGCTGAACGCCGCCGGCGGCATCAACGGCCGCAAGGTCGTGGTCGAGACGGCCAACGACCAGAACGACCCGACCAAGGCGGTCAGCCTCCTCCAGCAGCGGCTCTCCTCGGGATCCAAGCCCGACCTGGTCTACCCGGGCGGCTCCAGCGCCGTCTCCCTCTCGCTGCTGCCGATCCTGAGCAGGCAGAAGATCCTCTCGATCGGCGGCACGGTCAGCACGCTGCTGAACGACCCGAAGAAGTTCCCCTACCACTTCGGGGTCTCCTCGCCCGGCAAGGACTACGCGCCCGCGCTGATCCGGACGGCGAAGGAGAAGGGCTACAAGAAGATCGGCATGCTCTACTCCAACGACGCCACCGGCCAGAGCTCGGCCGAGATCTACAAGGCGGCCGTCCAGGGCGCGGGCATGGAGTTCGTCGAGGCCCGCTACGAGGCCACGGCGCTGGACATGACCTCGCAGCTCAACCAGCTCCGCGCGCAGAACCCCGACGCGCTGGTGCTCAACGGGTACGGCACCGCGGCGCTGTACGTGATGCGCAGCCGGGCGCAGATCGGCTGGGACATCCCGTCCTTCTGCGACCAGCTCGCCTCGGGCTTCCCGTACATGAAGAACCTGAAGGCCGACCAGCTCAAGAACGTGTTCGTGGTCGTCTCCAGCGCGACGCTGGAGGACAGCGAGCGTCACCCGAACCTGGGCGCCTTCGTCGAGCAGATCAAGAAGAGCCCGGCGGCCGGCGGCATCGGCAACACCGGCTGGGGGCTCTACGCCACCGGGCACGACGCCCTCGCCGTCGTCGCCTACGCCGCGCAGCAGGCCAAGACCACCGAGTCCGACAAGGTCAAGGCCACCCTGGAGAACCTGCCGCAGCCCTCGGGCGCGCCGCTCTGGTACGCCGCGGGACCCGCCGGGCAGTACGTGCAGTTCAAGTACTCGCCGGCGAACCACTTCCCGACCACGAGCGAGGAGACCTTCCAGTACGTCCCGCCGGGCGTCTACAACGGCGAGGGCTTCTACGCGCCCGAGAAGGCGTGAGGTCGCGATGACGACCGTATGGGCCGGACTGGCGACGGGCGCCATCTACTCGCTGATCGCGATCGGGTACAACATCGTGCTCCTCGCCTCGGGGACGTTCAACTTCGCGCACGCCCAGCTGCTGATGGTCGGCACGTTCCTGGCCTACACCGGGGCGGTCACGCTGGGGCTCCCCGTGCTGCCGACCGTGCTGCTCGCCATGATCGGCGTGGCGGCCATCGCGCTCATCGAGGAGCGGATCGCCATCCGTCCGCTCCTCGGCCGCAGCGACAGCCACGGCACGCTGATCACCACGGTCGGCGCCGCCACCATCCTGGACGGGCTGGCCGCGGTCATCTGGGGCAGGGAGCCGCTGACCGTGCCGTCGGTCCTGCCCGACCGGCCGCTCGACCTGCTCGGCGGGACCGTCCGGCCGGTGGACCTGGCGCTGATCGGCTTCACGCTCGTCGTCGGCGTGGGACTGCACCTGTGGTCCCGGCACACGCTCACCGGCCTCGCCTCCCTGGCCTCCGCGGAGGACAGGGACGCGGCCTCGGCGCGCGGCATCAACGTGCGGCTCCTCGGCGTGGGCGCCTTCGCCCTGGCCGGGGCGGTCGCCGGAGTGTTCGGCCTGCTGGTCGGGGCGCGCACGTACGCCGTCTTCGACCTCGGGCACGACCTGGCGCTGTTCGGGTTCGTGGCCATCGCGATCGGAGGGTCGGGCAGCCAGCTCGGCGGCCTGATCGGCGGTTTCGCCACCGGGCTCGTGTACGCGTTCGCCGCCAGGTACATCGGCGCGGCCTACCCGCAGATCGTGGTGTTCGCGGCGTTCCTGCTGATCCTGTTCCTGCGACCGCGCGGCCTGTTCGGCGCCGCGCTCGAACGGCGGGTGTAGCCCATGAACGCCCTCCTCCACCGGTACCGGCCGCTGGGCGTCGTGCTCCTGCTGGCCCTGCTGCTCATCGCCCCCACCGCGGGCCTGCTCAACGGCTACTGGTCGCGCACGGTGATGCTGATCGCGATCCTGAGCCTGCTGGTCAGCGGCCTGAACGTCGTCCTCGGCTACGCCGGCGAGCTGGCCATGGGACAGGTCGCGCTCTACGCCGTGGGCGCCTACGTCGCCGGCTACCTCGGCGTCGAGCTCGGCATGACGAACGTGCTGTTCTCGCTGCTGGGGGCCACCCTCGCCGCGGTCGTGGTCGGTCTCATCACCGGCATACCCGGGCTGCGCCTCGGCGGCTGGTCGCTGGCGATGGTGACGTTCTTCCTGGTCACGCTGGTGCCGAACCTGGTCGACGTCTTCTCCGGGTTCACCGGCGGCACGCTCGGCATGGCCACCGCCGTCCCCACCCTGTTCGGCATGGAGATCGTCGGCGACCGGCTCTACTGGCTGATCATCCTGGTCGTGGCCGCCTGGTTCACGGTCGCCCGCAACCTGCTGCTCTCGCGGCACGGCAACATGTTCCTGGTCCTGCGGCAGAGCCCGATCCTGGCCTCGGTGCTCGGCGTCTCGGTGTACCGGCTGAAGCTGCTGGTGTACGTCGTCGGCGCGATCCCCGCGGCGCTGGCCGGCGCGCTGTTCTCGATGCTGGACGGGTTCATCGCCCCCGACACCTTCACCTTCGCGCTCGCGCTCAGCGTGCTCGCCGCGTCCGTCGTCGGCGGCGCGACCTCGGTGTACGGCGCGATCGCCGGCGCGGCGGTGATGCAGCTCGGGCAGCAGACCTTCACCCAGTTCCAGACCTGGCAGCTCGTCATCTACGGCGCGTTCCTGCTGATCGCGGGCATCGCGTTCAACCGCGGGCTCGCCGGCCTCGCCCAGGACGGCCTGGCCGCCGTCCGCCGCAGGGGCTGGCTGCCGACCCCCGCCCCGGCCACCGTCGCCGCCGAACCGGCCGGCGAGGTCGAGACACGGCTCGAACCGCTGCACGGCGTGACGCTGCGCAGCGAGGGGCTCGGCAAGTCCTTCGGCGGCAACCGGGCGCTCGACGACGTCACCATCGAGGCCAGGCCCGGCGAGGTCACCGCGCTCATCGGCCCGAACGGCTCGGGCAAGACCACCATGCTCAACCTCATCTGCGGCCTCTACAAGCCGTCCGCCGGGCGGCTGCTGCTGGGCGAGGAGGAGATCGGCGGCCACCCGACGTACCGCATCGCGCGGCACGGCGTGGCCCGCACCTTCCAGACCCCGCTGATCCCGGCGCACATGACGACGCTCGCGTTCGTCGCGACCGGCAGGTACGTGAGCCACCGCGTCGGCATCCTGCCCGCGATCCTGCGGCTCCCGGGCTTCCGCAAGGGGTACGCGACCGACGACGCGCGGGCCATGGCGCTGCTGCGGCTGGTCGGCATCGCCGACGTCGCCCACCAGCAGGTCGACTCGCTGGCCCTCGGCACCCGGCGGCTGGTCGAGGTGGCCCGCTGCCTCGCCTCCGGCGCCCGCGTGTTCCTGTTCGACGAGGTCGGCTCCGGCCTCGACGAGAGCGACCTCGAAGTGCTCGAACGGGCCATCGGGATGATCCGCGAGGCCGGCGGGACGGTGATCCTCGTCGAGCACAACTTCCCGCTCGTGCTCAAGCTGTCCGACCGGATCCACGTGCTCAGCCAGGGGCGGCTGCTCGCCTCCGGCACCCCGGCGCAGATCCAGAACGACCGCAGGGTGCTCGCCGAGTACACCGGCGCGACCGACGGCGGGGACGCCCCCGACGCCTTCGACTCGGTGGCGGACCTCCAGGCCGCCGACGGGCCCGCCACGCCGAAGGGAGCCAAGTGATGTTGTCCGTCGCCGGCGTCACCGGTGGATACGGTGACCTGCGGGTCCTGTGGGAC
The DNA here is from genome assembly GCF_014200435.1 of Sphaerisporangium krabiense. Lineage (NCBI taxonomy): Bacteria > Bacillati > Actinomycetota > Actinomycetes > Streptosporangiales > Streptosporangiaceae > Sphaerisporangium > Sphaerisporangium krabiense. Next base: position 2,142,173 of record NZ_JACHBR010000001.1, read on the forward strand.
GTGGACGTGGCCGTGCGGCCCGGCCGGATCACCGTCGTGCTCGGGCGCAACGGAGCGGGGAAGACCTCGCTGCTGTCCGCCATCGCCGGGCTGCTGCCCACCGTGAGCCAGGGCCGCGTCGAGCTCGACGGGCGGGACCTCAGCGGCGCCCCCGCCCACCGGCGGGTGCGGGCCGGTCTCGCCCTCGTGCAGGAGAACAAGCGGGTCTTCCGCGCCCGCAGCGTCGAGGAGAACCTGCTCCTCGGCGGATACAGCCTCGGCGGCCTCGGGCTGCGCGGAGGGGCGCGCGGGACGGCGCTGGAGAAGGCCTACGAACGTTTTCCCGTCCTGCGTCAGCGGCGGCGCGAACCGGCGGGCAGCCTGTCCGGCGGCCAGCAGCAGATGCTGGCCATCGGCCAGGCCCTGATGCCGGGACCGAAGCTGCTGATGCTCGACGAACCCTCCGCGGGCCTCGCGCCCGCCATCGTCAACGAGGTCCTGGAGATGGTCGCGGCGCTGCGCGACGAGGGCCTGTCCATCCTGCTGGTCGAGCAGCGGATCGAGCACGCGCTGGCGATCGCCGACGACGTCGCGGTCATGGAGAACGGGCGCATCATCACCACCGGCCCGAAGTCCGCCTTCGACGACGGCGCGGTGATCCGCGAGGTCTACCTCGGCCGGTCGGGCGAACGCCTGACCACCGGCAACAATTGAGAGGAACGCACCATGTTGCTGAAGGACAAGGTCGCCGTGGTCACCGGCGCCGCGCAGGGCATCGGCCGGTCGGTCGCCGAGCTGTACGCCCGCGAGGGCGCCCGGGTGGCGGTGGTCGACGTCAAGACGGACGACGCGGAGAAGGTGGCCGCGGGCATCCGCGAGGCGGGCGGCCAGGCGATGGCCGTGACCTGCGACGTGTCGGACCGGGCCGCGGTGGACGAGGCGGCCGCGGCCGTGAAGGCGGCCTACGGGCCGATCGACGTCCTGGTGAACAACGCGGGCGTCACGCGCCCGGCGATGCTGCACAAGATGACCCAGGAGGAGTGGGACGTCGTCATGGGCGTCCACCTGCACGGCTCCTTCTACTGGCTGCAGGCCGTGGTACACGACATGATCGAGCGGCAGCGCGGGTGGATCATCTTCAGCTCCTCCTCGACCGCGCAGAACGGCTCGATCGGCCAGATCAACTACGCGGCCGCCAAGTCGGGGATGCTCGGCATGGTCCGCACGGCCGCCCGCGAGCTCGGCCGGTACAACATCCTGGTCAACGCGGTCGCGCCCGCGGCGGCCACCGAGATGACGCTCAAGATCCGCACGGACCCGCGCTTCGCCGACGGCGTCAAGCGGCTGCCGCTGCGCCGCCACGCCGAGCCCGAGGAGATCGCGCCGACCTTCCTGTACCTGGCCTCCGACGCGGCCAGCTACGTCACCGGCCAGGTCATCTCGGTGGACGGCGGCGGAATGATGGTGCGTTGACGGTGACGCCGAGTGGCCCGCTGAGCGGCGTGCGGATCGTCACGTTCGCGCCGCTCTACCAGGGGCCGTACGCGACGACGCTGCTCGCCGACCTCGGCGCGGACGTGGTCACGGTCGAGCGGCCGGGCACCGGCGACGGCGCCCGCCTCCAGGGGGTCATGTTCGCCGCGCTCAACCGGGGCAAGCGCTCGGTGGCCCTGAACCTCAAGGCCCCCGAGGACCAGGAGACCGCCCGCCGGCTCGCCGGCACGGCCGACGTCCTGGTCGAGGCGTTCCGCCCCGGCACCATGGAACGGTACGGCCTCGGGTACCCGCGCCTGAGCGCCGGCCATCCCGGCCTGGTCTACGTGTCGCTCTCCGGCTTCGGCCAGGACGGGCCGTACCGGGACCGGGCCGGGCACGACCTGATGTACCAGGCGGCGGCGGGCCTGCTCGACGGGCTGGTGGACCGGCCCGGAGCGGTCCATCCGCCGCCCGAGCTGGAGGCGGGCGCGATCGTCGGCGCCCTCTACGCGGCGCTCGGCGCGCTGGCCGGCCTGGTCGGCAGGGCCGCCACCGGCCGCGGCACCCACGTCGACCTGTCCACCCACGAGGCCCTGCTGTCGGTGATGTCCCTGCGGCTGGAACCGGTGCTCAACGGCTCCGGCGCCCCGGCCCCCGAGCCCGGCCCCGAGCCCGGATACGGGCTCTACCGCTGCGCGGACCGGCGGCTGATCGCGCTCGGCATCGGCTTCGAGGACCATTTCTGGGCCCTGCTGTGCGAGGCGACCGGCCTCACCGCGTACGCCGGGCTCACCCAGGCCGAGCGTGCGGCGCAGGGCGGCACGCTCGCCGGGCTGCTGTCCGAGGCGCTGTCCACCCGGACCTACGCCCACTGGCAGGAGCTCTTCGACCGGATCGGGGTGCCCGCCGGCCCGGTCCACCGGCTGCGCGAGATCCCCGACGACCCCCACGTGCGCGCCCGGCAGGCGATCCGCGCGCTGAACGGCGGCGACGGCCGCCGCTACGTGCGCCAGCCGCTGCGGTTCAGCGGATACGGCGCGCCCGACCCCGCCCCGGCCCCCGGCCTGGGCGAGCACACCGCTTCGCTCCTTCGCGAGCTGGACGCATCACCGCACCATCAGGAGGTACCCGAGCCATGACCGTGCCCCCGCCGCCGCCCCCGCCGTCCCCGGCGCCCCACGCCCGGCCCGCACTCGACCGCCTGCTCTCCCCCCGGTCGATCGCCATGGTCGGCGCGTCGAACAGCCTTACCCGCATCGGAGGCACCGTCTTCGGCAACCTCCTGCGCGCCTTCCCCGGCGAGGTCCACCCGGTACACCCCAAGGACGACGTGGTCCAGGGCCGGACGGCCTACCGGAGCGTGAGCGACCTGCCCGAGGGCGTCGACATGGCCGTGATCGCGGTGCCCGCCCGCGCCGTCGTGGACGTGGTCGCCGAGTGCGCCGCCCACGGCATCGGCGGCGCCACCGTCATCACCTCGGGCTTCGCCGAGGCCGGGCCGGAGGGCCGCGCCCTCCAGGACCGGCTGACCGCGGTGGCCGAGGAGACCGGCATCCGCGTGATCGGCCCGAACTGCATCGGGTACATGAACACGCACGGCGGCGTGATGGCCAACTTCATGATCACCCCGGATCAGCCGCTCCCCGAGTCCGGTCCCGTGGCGCTCGTCTCGCAGAGCGGCGGCTTCGGCTCCTACATCACCAGCAAGGCCGTGCTCGCCGGGCTGCGGCTCGGCTGGTTCGTCTCCACCGGCAACGAGGCCGACGTGAACGTGGCGCAGGTGCTGCGGCACCTGGTGGAGCGGCCCGAGGTCGGGGTGCTGCTGTCGTTCGTCGAGACGCTGCGCGACCCCGAGATCTTCATGGCGACCGCCCGCCGCGCCGCCGAGCTGGACAAGCCGCTGGTGCTGCTCAAGGCCGGCCGCTCGGACGAGGCCGCCCGCGCCGCGATGAGCCACACCGCCTCGATCGTGGGCTCGGCCCAGGTCTTCGACGCGGTCTGCCGCCAGTACGGCGTGTTCGTGGCCTCGACCATGGAGGAGCTGCTCGACCTCGGCACCATCTTCCAGGACGGCCGCCGCGCGGCCGGCGGCCGGGTGATCGTGATGACGTCCTCCGGCGGCGCGGGCGTGCTGCTCGCCGACGAGGGCGGGCAGGCGGGCCTGTCGGTGCCCGAGCTGCCCGCCGAGGAGCAGGCGGCGCTGGCCGCCGACATGCCGGTGCCGTTCTACGGCAGCACCTCCAACCCGGTGGACACCACCGCGCAGACCACCGCGATGCCCGACGCCTACCGCAAGGTGCTGAACAAGGTCGCGGCCAGCCCGTCCGGCGACATGGTCGCCGCCGTCACCTGGGCGGGCCCGGGCCCGGCCAACGACGCGATCGTCGAGATGTACCGGAACACCGCCAAGCCGGTGGCGATCCTGTCCACCGCCTGGTCCGAGCAGTTCCAGCGGGCCGGGGTGCCGACCTTCACCGACCCGCGCCGGGCGATGGCCTCGCTGGGCGCGCTCGCCCGCCTGTCGGCCCGCGGCCCGGTGCCGCCCGACCCGGACTCCTTCGCCGCCGACGGCGACCGTGTGCGACGGGCGCGCGAGCTGATCGCGGCGGCGGGCGAGGAGACGACGCTGCTGGAGTCGACCGGCAAGAGCATCCTCGCCATGTACGGCGTGCCGGTGACCCGCGAGGAGCTGGTCGCCGACGTGGACGCGGCGGTCGAGGCGGCGGCGCGCATCGGCGGGCCCGTGGCGATCAAGGTGATGTCGTACCGGCTGCCGCACAAGTCCGACGCCGGGGCGATCCGGCTCGGCCTGCGCGGCCCGGACGCCGTGCGCGACGGCTACCGCGAGATGCTGGAGGAGGTCGCCCGCCGGGCCCCGGACGCCGAGGTCGAGGGCGTGCTCGTCCAGCAGATGGCGCCCGCCCGGCTCGAGCTGACCTGCGGCGTGCAGCGCGACCCGGTCTTCGGGCCCATGGTCGCGGTCGGGCTCGGCGGGGTGCTGGTGGAGGTGCTGAGCGAGGCCGTGCTGCTCCGCCCGCCGTTCGACGTGGACGCGGCGGTGGCGGCGCTCGGCCGGCTGCTCGGCGGGCGCCTGGTCACCGGGCGGCGCGGGCTGTCGGAGGCGGAGCTCCAGGCCACCGCCCAGATCATGACCGGGCTCGGCGCGCTGGCGCTCGAACTCGACGAGGTCGCCGAGGTGGACGTCAACCCGCTGCGCGTCGCCGACGACGCGGTGCTGGCCGCGGACGCGCTGATCGTGGTGCGCCATGACTGACCGTCGCCACCTGGTCGGGCACGCGTACACCCCGTACACGTTCCCGGTGGAGCACGGCAAGGTGCGCGAGTTCGCCCTCGCCGTCAAGGACGAGGACCCGGTCTACCACGACGTCGAGGCGGCGCGGGCCGCCGGATACCGGCACCTGCCGGTGCCGCCCACCTTCTCCGCCGTCACCTCGCACTGGGCGGTCCGGGACGTGGACGTGCTCCGGCTGGACCTGCGCCGGGTCCTGGCGGGCGGCGCGGAGTGGGAGTACCTCGGCGACATCGTGGCCGGCGACGTGCTCACCGTGCGGTCGCGCATCGCCGACGTACAGGAGAAGACCGGCAGCCGCGGCCCGATGACCTTGATGATCACCGAGCACGAATTCGTCAACGAACGCGAGGAGACCGTGATGCGGATGCGCAGCACGGTGATCGAAATGGGGGAGCAGTGACAGCACCCGACACAGAACCAGACACAGCACCGGACACAGCGCCGGACACAGTGCCGGACACGGCGCCGGGGACGGTGGCACCGGAGCGGCGCGTCGGGCCGCTGACGCGCACCGACTTCGTCCGGTACGCCGGAGCCGGCGGCGACTTCAACCCCATCCACCACGACGAGACCTTCGCCCGCTCCGCCGGGTACCCGTCGGTCTTCGGGCACGGGCTGCTCACCGCCGGCGTCCTCGCCGGGTACGCCGCCTCGTGGCTCGGCCGCCGCAACCTGCGCCGGTTCACGGTCCGGTACGTCGGCCAGGTGTGGCCGGGCGACACGCTCGTGCTCAGCGGCGAGGTGCTCCGCACCGGGACGGCCGAGGACGGCGGCACCGAGGTCGAGGCGAGCCTGGAGGTGCACACCGAGGCCGCGGGCCGCGAGCGCAGGCTGGTGCTCCGGGGCGGCGCGACCGCCGCCTACCCGGCCCCCGCGCTCGCCCTGGCGGAAGGAGACCGGCCATGACCGCGCCCGGCAGCGAGGCGGCCGTGACCCCCCGCCACGAGGCGGCCGTGACCGGATCGGCGCCCCACCGGGAGTACCTGGACCGGCTCGCCGCCGGGAGCGTGCCGTTCCAGACGTGCGACGGATGCCTGACCGCCGTGTTCCCGCCCCGGGTGATCTGCCCGGCCTGCGGGGCCACCGAGCTGCGCTGGAGCGAGAGCTCCGGGCTCGGCACCGTCTACTCGACCAGCGTCATCGCGCCGCGGGACGCCGACCCGTACCCGGTCGTGCTCGTCGACCTCGACGAGGGCTTCCGGATGATGAGCACCGTCGTGGAGACCCCCGCCGCCGACGTGCCGATCGGGATGCGCGTGCGCGCCCACGTCGAACAGGACGGCCCCTCCGGCCCCCGGGTCGTGTGCACGGCGGCGGAAGCCGCGGAAGGAGAGGATGCGTCATGAGCCCCCGCGATCTGCGAGGCGCCGCGGCGATCGTGGGGGTCGCCGAGTCCGACCTCGGAGAGGTGGGCCAGGACCGGTACGCCATCGAGCTGGCGGCGCAGGCCGCCGGCACCGCGCTCGCCGAGGCGGGCCTGACCACCCGGGACGTGGACGGGCTGTTCTGCGCCATCGCCGGGCGCGGCATGGCCCCGCTCGACGTCGGCGAGTACCTCGGCGTGCGCCCCCGCTACACCGACGGCACCATGGTCGGCGGCAGCTCGTTCGTCTCGCACCTGCACCACGCCGCGCTGGCCATCGCGGCCGGGGCGTGCGACGTCGCCCTGATCGTCTACGGCAGCACGGCGCGCTCCGACAGCGGGCGCGGCCGGCTCGCCATGGGCCCGCCCGAGCTGCCCTCCTACGAGGCCGCCTACCGGCCGCGCCCGCCGATCACCGGGTACGCGCTCGCCACGGCACGGCACATGCACCAGTACGGCACCACCCGCGCCCAGCTCGCCGAGGTCGCGGTCGCGGCGCGGCAGTGGGCGCGGCTCAACCCCAAGGCGTTCGCCCGCGACCCGCTGACGGTCGAGGACGTCCTGGCCGCCCGCATGGTGTCCAGCCCGCTGTCCACCCTGGACTGCTGCCTGGTCACCGACGGCGGCGGGGCGGTCGTGGTGACCAGCGCGGCGCGCGCCGCGGACCTGCCGCGCCCGCCGGTGTACCTGCTCGGCGCGGGCGAGGCGCACTGGCACCGCGCGATCTCGCAGATGCCCGACCTGACCGTCACGGCCGCCACCGAGTCCTCGGCCCGCGCGTACGCGATGGCGGGCCTCGGGCCCGAGGACGTCGACATGGTGCAGCTCTACGACGCCTTCACCATCAACACCATCCTGTTCCTCGAGGATCTGGGGTTCTGCAAGAAGGGCGAGGGCGGCGACTTCGTCTCCGGCGGGCGCATCGCGCCGGGCGGGGAGCTGCCGGTCAACACCAACGGCGGCGGCCTGTCCTACTGCCACCCGGGCATGTACGGCATCTTCCCCCTCATCGAGGCCACCCGGCAGATCCGCGGGGAGGCGGGCGAGCGGCAGCGGCCCGGCGTGTCGGTCGCGGTCGCGCACGGCAACGGCGGGCAGCTCTCCAGCCAGGTCACCGCGATCCTCGGCGGGCGGGACACCCTGTGAGCACGGTGATCACCGAGCGGGACGGCCCCGTGCTGACCGTCACGCTGAACCGCCCGCACGTGCTCAACGCGCTGGACGCCGACACCCTGCTCGCGCTCGCGGACGCCTGGCACGAGGCGGCGGACCCGGAGGTCCGGGCCGTCGTCGTGACCGGCAGCGGGAAGGGCTTCTGCGCCGGAGCCGACCTGCGCACGCCGCCCGACCCGTCCCGCAAGCCGGGCAGCTCCGGGCTGCGGCACACCTACCACCCGCACGTGCTGGCGATGGGCGCCCTGGAGAAGCCGGTGATCGCCGCGGTGAACGGCGCCGCCGCCGGGGCCGGGCTGTCCCTGGCCGCCGCCGCCGACGTGCGGATCGCCGCCGCCACCGCCAAGTTCGTGCCCGCCTTCGCCACGGTCGGGCTCGTGCCCGACGCCGGAGGCGCCTACTTCCTGCCCCGGCTGCTCGGCTACGCCCGCGCGTTCGAGTGGCTGGCCACCGGCAGGGCCGTGGACGCCGAGGAGGCGCTGAGCTGGGGACTCGTCTCGCGCGTGGTCCCGCAGGAAGAACTGCTGCCCGCCGCGGCCGAGCTGGCCCACCGGATGGCCGCCATGCCCGGCGCGGCGGTCGGGCTGACCAAGGGGCTCCTCGACCACGGCCTCACCCACGGGCTCGCCGACCTGCTGGACGAGGAGGCGCGCGCGCAGGCCCGCGCCGTCGCCGACCCCGGACGCCGGCGCGCCCGGGCCGAGATGGTGAACCGGCTTTCCGCTACCAAGGAGGACAGATGAGCGGCTACAAGACCTTGCTGGTGAGCGTGGAGGACGGGCTCGCCACGATCGCCCTGAACCGTCCGGAACGGCTGAACGCGATCGGCGGCGGCCTGGAGCGCGAGCTCTCCGAGGCGCTCGCGGAGATCGGCGCGGACACGTCCGTGCGGGCCGTCCTGCTGCGCGGCGAGGGCCGGGCGTTCTGCGTCGGCGGGGACGTCAAGGAGATGGCCGTACGCGCCGAGGACTCAGAAGACACCGCGGGGCCGAGCGCGGGCCAGCAGGTCTACCAGCTCCTGCACGGCCGCCACATCCTGGAGACCATCCTGTCGGTCCCGCAGCCGATCGTCGCCGCCGTCCACGGGTACGCGATGGGGCTCGGCGCGACGATCGCGCTGTTCTGCGACGTCGTGATCGCCGCCGAGGACGCCCAGTTCGCCGACACCCACGTGGCGGTCGGGCTGGTCGCCGGCGACGGGGGCGCCGTGGCGTGGCCGCTCGCGATGCCGCTCGGCGCGGCCCGCTACTACCTGATGACCGGCGACCGGGTGAACGGCGCGGAGGCGGCGCGGCTCGGCCTCGCCCTGCGCGCCGTGCCCGCCGACGGCCTGGTGGACGAGGCGACCGCCGTCGCGCGCAAGCTCGCCGCCTGCGCTCCCCTCGCCGTGCAGGGGACGAAGACGACGGTCAACAAGATCCTGCGGGAGCGGATGAACCTGCTGCTCGACCTGGGGCTGGTCCTGGAGGGCGGCACCTTCGTCAGCGACGACCACAAGGAGGCCGCCGCGGCGTTCGTCGAGAAGCGCGCCCCCGTCTTCCGGGGCCGGTGACCGCATGAAGATCGTGGTCTGCGTCAAGTACGTCCCCGACATGGCCTCCCAGCCGCGCTTCACCCCCGGCCACCGGGTCGACCGCGCGGGCGGGCAGCTCTCCGAACTGGACGAGTACGCCGTCGAGCAGGCGCTGCGCGTCGTGGAGTCCGTGCCCGGCGCGCACGTCACCCACCTGACCGCCGGGCCGCCCGCCGCCGCGGAGGCCCTGCGCAAGGCGCTCGCGATGGGCGGCGACGCGGCGGTGCACGTCAGCGACGAGGCGATCGCCGGGTCCGACGGGCCCGCCACCGCGCTCGTCCTTGCGGCCGCGCTGCGCCGCCTCGCGCCCGACCTCGTCGTGTGCGCGATGGCCTCCACCGACGGCGGCACCTCGCTGGTCCCGGCCATGCTCGCCGAGCACCTGGACATGCCGCAGCTCACCTTCGCGGGCGAGGTGAGCGTGGCCGACGGCGCCGTGCGGATCCGGCGCGACGCCGCGGGAGAGATCCGGCGGATGGAGGGCGCGCTGCCCGCCGTCGTGTCGGTGACCGACCGGATCGGCGACCCCCGGTACCCGTCCTTCAAGGGGATCATGGCGGCGAAGAAGAAGTCCCTGGAGACCTGGACCCTCGCCGACCTCGGCGTGCCCGCCGACCAGGTCGGCGCCGCGGCCAGGACCGTGGTCGAGGACATCACCGCGAGGCCCGCCCGCACCGCCGGGACCATCGTCAAGGACGAGGGCGAGGGAGGGCGCTCGCTCGCCGGCTTCCTGTCCACGCGCAAGTTCATCTGAAGAAGGGACGGCAGTGTCAGAGATTCTCGTGCTCGTCGGGCACGTCGCGGGACAGGTCGGCAAACCGGGTCTGGAACTGCTCACGCTGGCCCGCGAGCTCGGCGACCCGGTCGCCGTCTGCGCGGGCACGGCCGACGAGGGCGTCGTCGCGACGCTCGGCCGCTACGGCGCCCGCCGGGTCCACGTCGTCGAGTCCGATGAGCTGGAGGAGTATCCGGTGGCCTGGGTGCGCGCCCTGGCCGAGCTCGCCGCGGAGGTGTCGCCGGCGGCCGTGCTCGTCGAGTCCACCCCGGACGGCAAGGAGACCGCGGCGCGCCTGGCCGTCCGGCTCGGCGGCGGCGTGCTCACCGACGCCGTGGACGTCCGGCCGGGTCCGGACGGCCCCGTCGTCACCCAGTGGGCCTTCGCCGCCTCCTACACCGTGACGTCCCGGGTGGCGCGCGGCCTGCCGATCATCGCGGTCAAGCCGAACGCCGTCGCGCCCGCCGAGGCCCCGGTCACGCCGTCCGTCACCCGCAGCGCCCTCCCGCTCGACGAGGCCGACCGCCGCACCCGGATCGTGTCGCGCGCCGCCCGGGAGAGCACCGGCAGGCCGCAGCTCACCGAGGCGGACATCGTGGTCGCCGGCGGCCGCGGCATGGGAGGAGCCGAGCAGTTCGCGCTGATCGAACAGGTCGCGGACGCGCTCGGCGGCGCGGTCGGCGCCTCGCGCGCCGCGGTCGACTCGGGCTGGTACGCCCACTCCCACCAGGTCGGGCAGACGGGGGCCACGGTGTCGCCGCAGCTCTACCTCGCCGTCGGCATCTCGGGGGCGATCCAGCACCGCGCCGGGATGCAGACCAGCAAGACCATCGTCGCGGTGAACAAGGACCCCGAGGCGCCCATCTTCGAACTGGCCGACTACGGCGTGGTCGGCGATCTCTTCGAGGTGGTGCCACAACTCCTCGACGAGGTCGCCAGGCGGCGATCCTAGGTGGGCGGCTTCCGCGAGCTGCCCCGCGAGGTCAAGATCCTGACCGTCGTCGCGTTCACGGTGGCGGTCGGGTTCGGCATCCAGTCCCCGGCGATCCCCGTGTTCGCCGGGGAGTTCGGGGTCGGCAGCACGGCCATCGGGGCGGTGGTCTCGGCGTTCGCGTTCATGCGCCTGGCCACCGGCCTGCCCGGCGGGCGGCTGGTCAACCGCTTCGGCGAACGCCGGGTGCTGCTCACCGGCATGGCGATGCTCGCCGCGACCAGCATCCTCGCCGGGCTCTCCTGGAACTACCCGCTCCTGCTGATCTTCCGGGGCGCGTGCGGCGTCGGCTCGGCGCTGTACACCGTGTCGGCCATGAACATGCTGCTGCGGGTCACCCCGGCCTCGCACCGGGGAAGGGCCACCGGCTACTTCCAGGGCGGCTACTACCTCGGCACGGTCACCGGCCCCGCCCTGGGCGGAGGGCTGCTCGGCGTGTCCCCCCGCCTGCCGTTCTTCGTGTACGGCGTGGCGGTGGCCGTCGCGGGCGCCATCGCGGCCGTCGCGCTGGCGCGGGCCGCGCTGGTCGCGCCCGCGGCGCCGCGTGCGGAAGCGGCCCCGCAGGGCGTCACGCTGGGGCAGGCGCTGCGGCAGCGGCCCTACCTGGCCGCGCTGAGCTCGAACTTCGCGCTCGGCTGGGCCGTGTTCGGCGTGCGGGTCTCGGTGCTGCCGCTGTACCTGCTGGTGGTGATCAAGGCCAGCCCGACCTGGATCGGCGCCGGTCTCGCCGTGGGAGCCGTCGTGCAGGCCGCGGCGCTGCCCCTCGCCGGGCGGATGGCCGACCTGTGGGGACGCCGGCCGTCCCTGCTGCTCGGCCAGGGGCTGATCCTGTGCTGCCTCGCCATGGTGACGGCGTGGCAGACGCTCCCGTCCTACCTCGCCGCGTTCGCGCTGATCGGGCTCGGCACCGCCTTCTGCACCACGGGCGGCGCGGCCACCGTGGGCGACGTCACCCAGGGACGCGGCGGCACCGTCGTGGCCGGGTACCAGATGACCGCCGACCTCGGCATGACCGTCGGCCCGCTGGTGGCGGGCGCGCTGGCGGCCGCGTACTCCTACGAGGTGGCGTTCATGGGCACCGCGGCCGTCGTGCTCGTCGGCTGGCTCATGGCCCTCACCGTCCCCCCACGCCCCACCGAACGACCGGCGTGACCCCTCCCGGCCCCGCCGGACGGCCACCTGTCCCCTGGCCGTCGGGCGGGAGGCCGGCCGGCGTGCCGGCTCAGGCGAAGGCGACGTCCGCGGTGTCGACGGTGCCTCCCTGGCGGCCGGGGGCGTTCTGGTACTTCCAGTAGAGGTTGGTGTGCGCGATCACCTGGTCGGGGGGCGGCGCGCCGTACTTGGTCAGGTCCTCCGTGGTGTGCGCGTCGCCGACGAGCGTCACGTCGTACCCGCGGACCATGGCCCCGTGGATCGTCGCGCGGATACACGCGTCGGTCTGGGCCCCGGTGACGACGACCCGGCCCACGCCGCGCTCGGCGAGCACGGCCTCCAGGTCGGTGCCCTCGAAGGAGTCGCCGTAGTTCTTGTGGACGACGGGCTCGGACTCGCCATGAGGCAGCTCGGGCACGTACCGCCAGGCGTCGCTGTCGCGCGGGAGACCCTCGTCGGAGTGCTGGACCCAGACCACGGGCACGTCCTCGGCGCGGGCCTTGTCGACGAGGGTCCTGATGTTCGCGATCACGCCGTCGCGGTCGTGGGCGTCGGCCACCACTCCGTTCTGGACGTCGATGACGAGCAGGGCGGCGTTCGGCCGGTCGGGCAGAGTGGTCATGGCACCTTCTGTTCCTTCGTCTGTTCCTTCGTCGCGTTTCCTGCGGCCCCACACTAGGCGCCGCCACCGACAAAACGGCAGGCCAGCTCGCCCGGCGACCGCAGGGACGGCACGGTGACCACCGGCGCGGGCGCCGTGTCCGCCCGGGGCGGGGCCGCATCTCTTTGACACCGGTTCGCACAGGACGGTGGTCTTCTGCCGCGAATGTGTTAGTCCGGAGGAGAAACGCGCTGAACGCAGTCGGACCCGCGGGCAGGTCGTCACCATGATTCCGGAGGAGGACGTCGCCCGCCGCGCCCGGCGGAGATCCCTGACGGCCCTCCTGCTCGCCGAAGTGATCTCGGTCGCGGGCACCTACGTCACCCGGCTGGCGCTCCCGTGGTTCGTCCTGACCGCGACCGGGTCGACCAGCCAGATGGGCGCCGTCCTCGCGACCCAGATGGCGGCCATGGCGATCTTCGGCATTCCCGCGGGACCGCTCGCCGACCGGCTCACGCCCCGGCGCACCATGCAGATCGCCGACCTGACGCGCGGGGCTCTGATCCTGCTCGTGCCGGTCCTCCAGGCGGCGCACCTGCTGTCGTTCCCCGTCCTGCTCACCATCGTCTTCCTCGTGGGGTCGTTCTTCACGCCGTACCACGCGGCGCAGCGGGTCCTGCTGCCGGATCTCGTCCGGGACGACCAGCAGGCACTCTCCCAGGCGAACGCGCTGCTCATCGGCGCCACCCGGACCGCGTCCCTGCTCGGGCCCGCCGTCGCGGGCATGCTCGTCGCCACCTCCGGCGCCTCCAGCGCCTTGATCATCGACGCGGCCAGCTTCTTCGCGTCCTACCTCCTGATCACGTTCTTCCTCCGCGGGAAACAGCCGTCCTCCGCCGAGAGCGCGCCGCCGGCCGTCTTCTCCGGCCTCCTCCTGCTGGTGCGCGACCGTGTGCTGCGTCCGTGGACCATCGCGCAGTGCGTGTGCGAGATGGCCGTCCAGATCGTCCTGGCGGCGGTCCCGATCATGGCCTTCCTGCGGTACGGCGGCGACCCGCGCACGGCGGGGCTGCTCCTCATGCTGTTCGGCGCGGGCGCCGTCGCCGGCAATGTCCTCGTGCTGATCCTGCTGCCCCGCTGGACCACCTCTCGCCTGATCATCGCGGGCTGCGTTCTCGAACCCGCCATCCTCTGGGTGCTCGCGATCGACACCCACGCCGTCACCGTCGGCGTGGTGCTCCTGCTCGCCGGCTCGGCCCTCGGGCTCATCAACGGCCCGGGCACCGCGATGCAGACCCACCACACCCCGCCCGCCCTGCGCACCCAGGGCATGTCCGCCTTCTCGACCCTCATCCTCGGGGCCGGCGCCCTGGGCCTGGCGCTGACGGCCCCGGCCCTCGAAACCCTCCCCCCCGAGACCGTCTTCTCCCTGGTCGCCATGCTCTACACGATCGGCTCCCTCTTCGCCATCGCCTCGACCGTGCGCTCGGACGGCGCGTGAGGCGCCGGGAGTCGCGCGGTCAGGAGCCGGCCCGGGCCGCGGGGGTCGAGTGGTCGGGGTGGCGGGGCAGGCGGAGGACGAAGCGGGCGCCGGTGGGGCTGTCCTTGATGCGGAGGGTGCCGCCGTGGGACTCGGCGATCTGGCGGGCGATCGCCAGGCCCAGGCCGGTGCCGCCCGCGTCCTTGGCCCGGGCCTGGTCCAGCCGGGCGAACCGCTGGAAGACCAGCTCACGCTTGTCCGGATCGATGCCGGGGCCGTCGTCGAGGACCTCCAGCACGGCGGCGCCGTGCGGGAAGCCCTCGCCGGAGGCGTCGCCGTGGGCCACCACGACCGTGATCATGCTCTCGGCGTGCCGGTCGGCGTTGTCCAGGAGGTTGGTGAACAGCCGGCCCAGGCGGATCCGGTCGCCGAGCACCACCACGCCGGGTTCGAGGTGGCAGATGATCTTCTTGGTCGTCTGGTGGCGCATCCTGCACTCCTCCACCACCATCTCGACCAGGTCGACCGGGTCGCGCTCGGCCGGCACTCCGGACTCCAGCCGGGCGATGGTCAGCAGGTCGCAGACGATCGACTCCAGTCGGTCCAGGCCCTCCAGGATCGCGCCGGCCAGCGCGGGGACGCTGGTCTGCCGGGGCGCCAGCATGGCGTCCTCCGCCTCGGCGCGCATGGCGGTGATGGGACTTCGCAGGTCGTGGGAGGCGGCGGAGGCGAACTGGCGCTGCTGCTCCATGGCGCCCTGGAGCCGGGTCAGCGTGTGGTTGATGCTGTCGGCCAGGTCGTGGATCTCGGTGTCGGACGGCGCGGGCACGCGGCGGCCGGGACAGGAGGCGTTGATCTCGTCCAGTTCCGTGCGGATCGCGTCCACCGGCCGCAGGGACCTGGTGACGATCCTGTTGCCGAGATAGGCGACGGCGAGGGTCAGCAGGACCACCGAGGCCCCCACCAGGGCGGCCAGCCCCGGGTCGGTCCACAGGGGCGGTCGCGGCGAGGCGGTGTAGACGATCCAGTCGCCACCCGGCCGGTGCGCGGACTGCGCCACGACGATGGAGCACCGGTCCCGCCCGGCGGCTCCTCCGCAGACGACCTGGGCCCGGGTGCCCTCGCCGTCGGGGGTGAACGTCGCCATCGGGGGCTTTCCTCGCAGGGCGGGGGTGGACGCCACGACCCGGCCGTGCTGATCGACGATCTGCACGTCGCGGAACGGCCGGACGGTGAGCACGGGATCCACCTGCCCGTGTTCCGCCTTGAGCGCCACGCGGCCCGCGGTCGCGCGGACCTCCTCGGTGAGCTTGGCGGTGGCGTAACGCTGGAGGGCGGCCATCAGCGCGACGGCCATCAGCGTGGAGAGGACGGCGGCCACCAGACCGGTGAACACGGTGATGCGGCGGGTGATCGAACGTCCGTGCCTGGCGTTCATCCTCCCCTCCCCCGCCGAATGGACCGCACCGGCCCTGGGCCTGTGGACGAGACGTCGTCCGCGGGTGCCGAGACGGGAACCAGCAGTGATCATCCGCCCACGCGTCCCACGCATCGACGTACATACCCGCTGGTCAGAGGCACTACCAAGGCAAAGTCGGGAGGCGCGCGGCTCCCGGGACACGGTCTTCGCCGGCCCCGGGTGTGCCGACTCCCGGGGCGGCCGCGCACCCCGGTCACCCATTCGAACTATTCGAACTATTCGGACATATCCGGCTATAACTAGCGAATGACATAATGAGAGGCTAAATAGCGACCAAGAGGCAGTTGTCGTCGTTTGCCGGGCATCGCCCTGGAAAGACCCTAGATGGGCAGGCTCTGGACGAGTCACCCGCGCATTTATCTCGATACAAGCGATAAATGCCTTCATAGGGGGACCCGACATCAAGGGGGATACGCAATGCCCGGCATCAAGAAATTCGCCGCAACGCTCGCCGTCACGGTCGCGCTCACCGGTGGCGCGGTGGGGCTGAGCGCCGCGACGTCCACCGGCGCCACCGCCTCCGCCGCCGTCACGACCGGCGGCGACTGGGAGGGCGGCGGACACGGCAAGTGGGGCGGCTGGGGCGGCGGCGGCCATGGCAAGTGGGGCGGCCACGGCGGACACGGCCACGGCAAGTGGAGCGGCTGGGACGGCGGCGGCGGCAACTGGGGCGGCGGCCACGGCAAGTGGGGCGGCCACGGCGGCGGCAACTGGAGCGGCTGGGACGGCGGGTTCGACTTCGGCTTCCCCATCTGGGAGCTCACCGACTTCTGGTGGTGACCCTGCCCCACCCGCAGGGCTCATGATCACGAAGGTCCTGGAGCGGCCACGCTCCAGGACCTTCGCCTTCATCCAGACGACCCGAATTTCGAATAATGGACGGACCGAAAACAATCCGCCATGTTGGGCGGCCACCGATCCCCCGCATCCTCCCGCGGGGATATCCGCGCGAACGGCCCGGCCTCTCGGCCCGGCGTCCCGTTCAGGCGGCGGTGCGGGCACGGGCGCGGCGCTTGGCCGCGTCGCCGCGCCCCAGCCACCACTCGACCACCAGCAGGGGCACGGTCCACCCCAGCCAGCCGCCGAGCCCGGCCACGGTCCGGGTCAGTTCCTGCTGGTCGCCGCCGAACAGGGTGTCCAGCGACGGGCTGAGCGTCAGGGTGAGGATCACGCCCCAGATCCGGTTGGTGATGATGGAGAAGGTCAGCGCGAAGGCGCGCAGCATCCACCGCCGGTGTTCGACGAAGCGGCGCCGCCTGGCCATGCGGTAGCCGGCGGCGGTGCAGCCGAGCCACAGCAGCGCGAGCATCACGTTGCTGACCGCCAGCACCGGGCCGAACGGCGTGAGCGCGCCGATGACGATGCCGGACAGGCCGGCGGGGAGCACGCCGGCGAAGACGTAGGCGCGGCCGGTCCACCGGTGCGCGGCGGGGTGGCGCCGCCGGAACCACGGCCACACCTGCAGGAAGCAGGTGATCATGGCCACGCTCGCGAACAGCACGTGCGCGACGAGCAGCGGGTAGTGGGCGGCGAAGTCCTCCACCGGCACCCGGGACCGCGCGGGGTCGCCGGTCAGGTACGGGGGCAGCGAGAAGGCCAGGAACAGCACGGTGACGAACCCGAGCGGCGCGACCCAGGGCCGCCGCCACCAGGGGATTCGCGCGGAGGGTCGGAGTAACGGGTCCGGGACGTGCTCTCGGGGTGCCCGCGTGGAGATGGCCATGGACGGCTCCGTTCGCCTGGATGCGTATGACGTACGCTGAGCGTAGACCATACGCACCGCGTAGGGAATACGCCGTGCGTATGAGATACGCGCCGACTTGCTACCATGGCGGCGATGAACGAGAAGTCCCGCGACGATCTGCCGCGCCCGCTGGAGGTCCTCTGGAAGGGCCGGGAACGCCGCCCACGCGGCCCGGCGCAGGCGCTCAGCCTGCCGCGCATCGTCGCCGCGGCCATCGCGCTCGCCGACGAGGAGGGCCTGCCCGCGCTGTCCATGGCCCGGCTCGCCCAGCGTCTCGGCTGCGCCCCCATGTCGCTGTACCGGCACGTCGCCGGCAAGGACGAGCTCCAGCTCCTGATGATCGACGGGGCCACGGCCCCCGCGCCGCGCATCGAGCCGGGGCCGGGCGGCTGGCGGGCCGGTCTCGCGCGGTGGGCGGTGGAGATGCGCGGGGTCTACCACCGGCACCCCTGGATCCTCCAGATCACCGGCGGCCCGCCCCTGGACCCGGGCCAGCTCGCCTGGGTGGACGCCGGGCTGCGCACGCTGAGGGCCACGCCGCTGCCGCCGGCCGAGAAGCTGTCGGCGATCATGCTGCTGACGTACTACACGCGTGGCCACGCGCAGATCTCGGCGCGACCGCCCGTGGAGCCCGCCGAGGCCCTCGCCGAGGAGGCGGGCTACGAGACGCTGCTCAGGCGCCTGGTGGACGCCGAGCGGTTCCCCGACCTGGCGGAGGCCCTCGCGGAGGGCGCCTTCGCCCCCGACCCGGACGCCGCTCCCGAGGCGGACTTCCTGGCCGGGCTCGACCGCATCCTCGACGGCCTCGAGACCCTGGTCGGCCGCCGCGGATAGGGACCGGACTTCAACGGACACCGACCACAAAACCTCTTAATAAACTCATTTACTACCTCTGGTTGCGAAAACTCCCGCCATTTCTTGACATGTCGTGTGGATGATCTTTTAATCTGGGGTATGGGGCGTATCTCGGTGGCCACCGCCGCCGAGTCGAATCGGCGGATCATCGGTCCGCCGCTCACCGTCGGCCTCCTCCCGCGGCCGGGCGAATTCTGATCGTCGAGGCACTGCTCGCCGCCCGCCGCGAGGAAATGACGACACAGAGGGAGCGCCGGAATGAGAGTGAAGATCGACCCCCGACGGTGCCAGGGCCACGGTCGCTGCTACGACCTCGCGCCCGGCCTGTTCGGTGAGGACGACGAGGGGTACGGGAAGGTCCTCGGGGACGGCGCCGTGCCGCCCGGTGAGGAAGAGGCGGCGCGCCGCGCGGTGTCCAACTGCCCGGAGCGGGCGATCGAGACCGACCGGGAGTCCTGACATGGCCGTCGACGACCGCTTCACACAGCATTTCCGGGAGAAGCCGAGCGACCGTCTCGTGGGCGTCCGCAACCAGGTCGTCACCGGCCCGGTGTCGGACTGGGCCACCGACTTCTCCCACACCGAGCCCGAGTGGGCGGCCGACCCGTACCCCATCCAGGACGACCTGCGGCGGCGCTGCCCGATCGCGCACACCGACCGGTTCGGAGGCGGCTGGCTCCCGACCCGCTACGACGACGTCACGGCCATCGCCTACGACACCGACCGCTTCTCGTCGCGGGCGGTCATCATGGGCAACTACCGGCCGCCCCAGGAGCTGGCGCCGATCGGCGGCGCGCCGCCGATCTCCTCCGACCCGCCCTTCCACCACGACGCCCGCAAGCTGCTGCTCCCGGCCTTCACCAAGAGCGCGGTCGCCAAGCGGGAGGAGGCGACCCGCGCGTACTGCCACGCGCTCGTCGACGCGCTGGAGGGCCAGGAGGTCGTGGACGCGGCCCGCGACTACGCCCAGCACATCCCGGTCCGCGTCATCGCCGACATGCTGGGCTTCCCGCCCGAGGACGGGCCGCGGTTCCGCGAGTTCGTGGAGAACACGCTCGAAGGGGCCAACCTGCCGCCGGAGGAGCGGATACGGCGGCTGGACGCGCTGTTCGACTACCTGTACGACCAGATCGGCGACCACGTCGACAACCCCCGCGACGATCTGACGACGTACCTCTTGACCGCGGAGCTCCACGGCGCGAAGCTGCAGCCGTCCCACGTGGCCGGCACGATGTCGCTCCTGCTGATCGCGGGCATCGACACCACGTGGAGCGCGATCGGGGCGTCGCTGTGGCACCTGGCCAGGACGCCGGAGCACCGCGAGCGGCTGGTGGCCGAGCCCGGCCTGCTCCCGACCGCGATGGAGGAGCTGCTCAGGGTCTACGCGCCGGTGACGATGGCGCGGCTGGTCAGGGACGACATGCGCTGGGGCGGCGTCGACATGAAGGCCGAGGACTGGATCCTGCTGTCGTTCCCGGCGGCCAACCGCGACCCGGCGCAGTTCGACCGGGCGGACGAGGTGGTCCTGGACCGTGAGGTCAACCGGCACGTCGCGTTCGGCCTCGGCATCCACCGCTGCCTGGGGTCCCACCTGGCCCGCATGGAGCTGCGGATCGCCCTGGAGGTCTGGCTGGAGCGCGTCCCCGTCTTCCACCTCGCCGACCCCTCGGCCGTGACCTGGGCCGCGGGCCAGGTCCGCGGGCCGCGCGCCCTCCCGCTCCGCATCGGCTGACATCTGCCGAAAGTCCACGGAAAGCGGTGGGCCGCCCTCGGGAAAGGGCGGCCCACGGTGGGTCAGACCGGGTTGAGGTACCAGATCTCGTTGCCGGCGACGACGCCCTTGGCGGGGTCGGTGTTACCGGTGATCGTCTGCTGGTCGAGCGTGGTGCTGCTCGCCGGCGAGTCGAGCACCTTGCCACTGAGGCGGTTGACCAGGTAGAAGGTCCCGTCCGCGACGCGGCGGAGCGTCCATTGCTGGTTGGTCGCGGTGCCGCAGGTCGCCTGCCTGATCTGGACGCCGTCGGTGCTGCTCGCCGTCACCAGGTCCAGGCACTTGGAGCTGTTGACGTTCACGAGCTTCCAGTACGAGCCGGTGGCCTGGAGCTGCCAGCGCTGGCTGGTGGCCCCGGACGGCGCGTTGTGCGTGATCAGCGTGCCGGACGCCGTCGAGCCGCCCACGGGCTCGGCGTTGTCGCGGGTGCCGAGGCCCTGCAGGTAGTAGACGCTGTTGTTGACCGGCGCGATGCCGGTGACCTGGTTGAACACCCACTGCTGGTTGGTCGCGCCGGTGTAGACCTCCTGCGTGACGGGGGCGGGGTAGGCCGAGCCCGCCGTCAGCGCGAGGCCGGACAGCCAGTCGAAGATCGCGTAGGTGTTGGTGCCGGTCGGCAGGTAGGCGAAGCGCATGCCGTCCTGGCCGTTGCAGATGTACTGCAGGAGGGTCGTGCCGGGCGTGGTGCCGCTGTAGGAGCTGTCGGCGCACAGGCGGCTGCCCACGTTGATGAACTGCAGCCCGGTCGTGTAGCCCATCAGCCACTTCTGGCTGGGGGTGTCGACGCGCGTGCGCTGGCTCAGCTCCGTCAGCGCCCCGGTGGAGGCGCCGATGGGTTCGAGGGCCCCTCCGGTTGCCACGTTCGTGATGACGTAGGTATTACCGGTCTTGGGGTGCGGGTCGCTGTCGGCGGTGGCGCCCTGGATCAGGTACGCGCTGTTGGCGACGTTCCAGTGGGTGGCGAGGTAGCTGCCCGCGGTGGGGGCGGCGTTGTAGTAGTCGTCCCGGTTGCAGTCGGGGATGCGGTAGTCGTTCCACTGCAGGCAGGACCACGTGGGCGTGCCCCCGTAGCACATCAGGTCCCACTGGTCGAGGCAGTGCCAGCTCCCGTCGGAGTGGGCGGCGCTGAGCTGCACGGCGCCGAAGGTGTGCCCGAGCTCGTGGGCGATCGCGTTGGCGCCGAAGCAGCCGGGGATGGCGTCCACGCGGGCGTAGGCGAGGCCGTTGTTCAGGTTGGTGGACCCGGTCGTGGTGTCGTCGCCCTTGATCTCGCCCATGCCGCAGATGACCGTGGCCTCGGTGAGCAGCAGGTAGTGCCGGTCGGTGCTGGTGTAGCCGAGGGCCGCGACGGCGCTCTTGCCGGAGTCGAAGTCGACGAGCGAGCCCGCCGGCACGACCACGTTGCGCACGACGGCGGCGCAGCCCCCGGACACGGCCGTGGTGACGTAGCGGACGTGCCTGCTGCGGCCCGAGGTGGCGGCGGCGTCGTTGAAGGCGTCGTCGGCGTTGGCGAGCCACGCGCGGATCATGGGGAGGAGCTGGGTGTAGCGGTCGGGCATGGACGGCTCCCGCACGTACAGGACCTCGACGCGCTTTCCGCTGGTGCCGTCGCCGTCGCAGGCGACGAGCTGCGGGCCGACCTGGGCGGCCTTGGCCTGACTCGGCGCCAGGGCGGCCGGTCCCACCCGCTGGCCGATCTTCGCGCCCGGGAAGACGTCGGAGGCGACGCGGGTCGGGCCGTCGTCCCGGGGAGCGGCCAAGGCCGCCGAGGGTAAGGCGATCAGGCCGGTCGCCAGGAGGATCCATGCCAGGACGAGGGACAGCTTTCGCCGGGGTTGCATTCTGATGAACTCCCATCGGCAGGGATACGCCCTCAATGGGGCGATTCATCGGCAATGATCACACTCGGCGGGATAAATGCAAGGCGCTTGTAATATTTATCACAAGCCATTGACTCGATGGATGTCGCCGCGTATTGGCGTGTTTGTCAACACGTGGGGTAACGCTTCTTTCCGCTTCGGCCACGCGCTGAAGTCAGGGAACGCGGCAGGTGACGGCGAGACGAAGGCCGGACGACGGCCGGACGACGCCGGGTCCGAGCGGTGGCAGTCCTGACACCGATGAAAGGCGGACCGCCATGATTAACGGCCATGACAAAGCCAGGCCATTCTCACGGTAAAGCGTAATATCCGGGGTTCCCGGGAACGGTCAGCTCACGTAGCGGCGGGCGGCCGAACGGGACTGCGGTCCCTCCAGGGCGGAGAAACGCAGCTCGACGTGCGGCGGCAGCGAGCGCCGTTCCGCCAGCACCCACGGAAGCCCCCGCAGCGCGTCCCAGAACGCCAGCGCCGACACGCGGTCGCGCGGCACCGTGCGCATCAGGTGCGAGGTCCGCCGCAGCGCGGGACGCAGGGGCCTGCGCAGCCAGGTGAACCACAGCGTGTTGCGCAGCCCCACCCGCCGGCGGGCGTGCCCGTCCCGGACCGCGGCCTGGTGGTGGACGGTGAGATCCTCCAGGTAGCACAGCTCCCAGCCCGCCGTGGCGAGGTCGGCGGCCAGCAGTTCCTCTTCTCCGCCGAGCCACAGCCGCGCGTCGAAGCCGCCGCACCCGAGGAACGCGTCGCGGCGCAGCACGGACGCCCCGGCCAGGAAGCTGCCGAGCGCGGGTCCCGGCAGCCAGGCGGGCCCGGCCACGGGCGAGCCGCGCAGCTCGGCCACGATCGGGTCCTCGCGGCCGCCCGGCTCCACGAGGATCCGCGCGGTGAGGACGGCCAGGGCCGGGAAGCGGTCGAGCACGTCGGCGGCCCGGCTCAGACAGCCGGGGTCCCACCAGGTGTCGTCGTCGCAGAAGGCGACGTAGGGGGTGGCGAGCCTGCGGACGCCGACGTTACGCCCGACCGCGCCCAGGTTCTCGCCGAGCGCGACCAGTTCGACCTCCGGGTACGCCGCCGCGACCGCGGGGGCCGTGCCGTCGCGCGAGCCGTTGTCGACCAGGACGACCTGCGGGCGCTCGGGCAGGGCGCGCAGCCTCGCCAGCGTGGCGAGGGCCTCCCGCCTGCGGTTCCACGTGATGACGACGACGCCGACGCGCCGCTCGCGGGACGCGCGCGGCCCCTTGGTCGTCCGCTCGGCGCCCCGGGCGGTGGCGCCTGAGATCGGCCCCATACCCACGGGGTGCCCGGTATATCCCTGTGGAACTCGCACCCGGCCCGCCAGATCGCGGTATGGCTTCCTTTAAGGTAGAGAGCGGTGCGCCGGGAAGTCTGGTCGGCAATGTCCGATCCAATGGCGACCCTGGAGCGTTCGTGGGCACCTCACAGACGAAGGCGTACCGCCTGCTGAGCCGAGGCTCGAAAGGCGAGGCCGGCCGTATCGCCGCCGTCCTGCGCGAGGAGACCGTCGGGGGCGCCCTGCTGCTGGTCGCCGCGGTGGCGGGGCTGGTCTGGGCCAACAGCCCCTGGTCCGACGCCTACCACGCCGTGCGCGCCTTCGAGTTCGGGCCCGCCACCCTGCACCTGCGCCTGAACACGGCGGCCTGGGCGGCGGACGGCCTGCTGGCGATCTTCTTCTTCGTCGCCGGGCTGGAGCTCAAGCGGGAGTTCATCGCCGGCGACCTGCGCCGGCCGCGCCAGGCGGCGGTGCCGGTCGCGGCCGCCCTCGGCGGTGTGATCGTTCCGGCCGTGATCTACCTGTCCCTCACCATGGGCACGTCGACGGCCAAGGGGTGGGCCATCCCCACGGCCACCGACATCGCCTTCGCCCTGGCCGTGCTGGCGGTCGCGGGACGGCACCTGCCCTCGGCGCTGCGGGCCTTCCTGCTCGCGCTCGCCGTCGTGGACGACCTGGTCGCCATCGTGATCATCGCCGTCTTCTACACCACCCACCTGACGGCGCCGGCGCTGCTCGCCGCGCTGCTCCCCCTGGCGGCGTTCGCCGTGCTGGTACGGCGCGGGGTGCGCGCGTGGTGGCTGCTGATCCCGCTCGCGGTGGCCACCTGGGCGCTGGTCCACGCCTCGGGCGTGCACGCCACCGTCGCCGGGGTGCTGCTGGCCTTCGCGGTGCCCGTCCGGCGCGCCGGCGCGCCCGCCTCCGGCTCCCCGACCGGCGGCGTGACCGACCTCGCCGGCCACTTCGAGCACCGTTTCCGGCCCGTCTCCGCCTCCGTGGCCGTCCCGGTGTTCGCGTTCCTGTCCGCCGGGGTGACGCTCGGCGGCCTGGACGGCGTCGCCACCGCGCTCGGCGACCCCGTGGCGATCGGCGTGGCCGCCGGGCTGGTGATCGGCAAGCCCGTGGGGGTCATGGCGGCCACCTGGCTGGTGGCCCGCTTCACCCGGGCAGAGCTCGACGCGGGACTGGCCTGGATCGACGTGCTCGGCCTGTCCGTCCTGGCCGGGATGGGCTTCACCGTGTCGCTGCTCATCGGCGAGCTGGCGTTCGGGGCCGGCACCGCGGCGGGCCGGCACGTCACGATCGCGGTGCTCGCCGGTTCGCTCACCGCGGCCGTGCTCGCCTCCGTGATCCTGCGCCTGCGCGGCCGGGCCTACCGCCGCGTCCGGCAGGCCGAGGAGGCCGAGGAGGCGGAGGAGGCGGAACCCGGCCCGGCCGGATGACCGCGCCCGCCCGCGTACACGGCCGGCCTCGCCCACGGAAAACAACGGAAAACATCGGCGTGACCCGCGCCTTCGCCCGCCGCGGGCGGGAAGGCTCCCGAGCGTGACCAGGACCGGAGGCGGGCCATGCGGGAGACGAGCACCACGCCGCGGACGGACCCCGCGGCGCTGAAGGAGCGCCTGGGCCGCGTGGGGGTGTGGCTCGCCCGGCCGTGCTTCGACTCCGCGGCCACGAGCCGGGCCGCGGCGGTCACGATCGAGGAGCTCGGATACCGGGCCCTGTGGTTCGGCGAGCTGCTGGGCGGCAAGGAGGCGCTGGTCAACGCGTCGATCCTGCTGTCGGCGACCGACGACCTCATGGTCGCCACGGGCATCGCCAACATCTGGGCGCGGGACGCGACCGCCGTGGCGGCGGGGGCGAACGCGCTCGCCGAGGCGTGGGAGGGACGCTTCGTGCTCGGCCTCGGCGTGAGCCACGCCCCGCTGGTGCGTCCCCGGGGGCACGCGTACGGCAGGCCGGTCGCGACCATGCGGGCCTACCTGGACGCCATGGACCAGGCCCCCTACCGGGCCCCGCTGCCCGAACCGCCCGCCCGGGTGCTCGCGGCCCTGCGGACCAGGATGCTGCGCCTGGCGGCCGAGCGCGCCCAGGGCGCGCACACCTACTTCGTCACCCCGGAGCACACCATGCGGGCGCGGGAGATCCTCGGCCCGGACCCGCTGCTGGCCCCCGAGCAGGCGTTCGTCCTGGAGACCGGCCCCGACCGGGCCCGCGCCGCCGCGCGCGCGTACATGTCCTTCTACCTGGAGCTGCCGAACTACCTCAACAGCCTGCGCGAGCTCGGCTGGTCGGACGCCGACTTCGAGGGCGGCGGCAGCGACGCGCTGGTGGACGCGATCGTGCCGTGGGGTGATCCGGACACCGTGGCCGAACGGGTGCGCGCCCACCACGAGGCAGGAGCCGACCACGTCTGCGTCCAGCCGCTGGCGGACACGACGGACGCCTGCGTCGAGCAGCTCCGGCGGCTCGCCCCCGCCGTCCTCGGCTGACGCGGGCCGCCGCGAGGCCGGCTAGGGGAGCACGTCGGCCAGGTCCCTCGGCATGCCGGCCTTGACGTCCTGCCACTCGCCGTCGGCGACGTAGGCGCGCAGGGCGGTCAGGACCGTCGCGACGAGCCGCTCGGTGCCGCCCTTGACCTCGTACGGGAACTCCTTGCGCACGCGGGCCAGGAACTTCTCCCTGTCCATCTTGGCGGGGACCGCGCTCGGGTCCCAGCCCTCGTAGTAGAGGCCGCGGACCAGCATCGGGAGCTGGGCGCCGAGCTGCGCCGCCTCCTCGACGGTCAGCCGGTCGCGCAACGTGTGCAGGACGGCCCGGGCGGCGGCGTAGGACTGGTTGCGCCGCTCCTTGGGCCAGCCGTAGGCCTGCTCGATCTGCTTGAGCAGGTGGTTGGTCTTGTCGACGGTGGTGTTGAACGATGAGTATCCCGTGTCCGCCATCGGTTCTGCTCCGTCCCTGCGGTTTCGCCCGTTCCCGTGGCCCGCCGTGCCTGCGGCGCGTCAGACGGTGAACGGATAGGTCTCCGGAACCTCGCCCTCTTCCCACCGGGCCGTGCGCTCGAGGGGTTCGACGGCCCGCGTCTCGTCGATGTGGATCACGGCGTCGAACTGCTCGGACACCCGGCAGCGGAAGTAGTGGCTCTGCCGCTCGGTGCGCGGCCGGTAGATCACGCCGATCGCCCGTTCCAGGCGGGCCTTGCGCAGCGCCCGCGCGGCCTCCGGCGCGACGGCGAACGAGACCAGGAACTCCTTGCCCCCGACCTCGTGGTGCAGTTCCTCGATCGACTCGGGGAGCCCCGGGCGCACCCGCTTGCGCTCGGCGGGCCCGCCCCAGTCGTCGGCCGCCGTCACCGTGCCCGTGTAGGTGGTGAAGCCGATCAGACGGCACTCCCCGGCGAACCGCTCGCGCGCGAGCTGCCCGAGGGTGAACTCGCCGCGCGTGCCCGCCTCGGTGACCCGCGCGTCTCCCACGTGCGAGTTGTGCGCCCACACCACGATCTTCGCGGGGCCGCCCCTGCGGCCCAGGTGGCCGGCCAGCGCCTCCAGCGTCTCGGCCATGTGCCGGTCGCGCAGATTCCACGACGACACCGAGCCCCGGACCATGGTGCGGTAGTACTCCTCTGCCGCCGCGACCACCCGCGCGTTGCGCTGGGTGTAGAACAGCTCGTCCTCGGCCGGCGGGCCGTCGCGCCGCGCGTACTCCAGGGCGTGGCGCCGCAGGTCGACGAGCTGCTCGACCACCTCGCGCTCGCAGCCGTCCCCGGCTCCGAACCCGGCCGCGAAGCCGTAGGCCCGGCCCTCGTCGCCGTCCTGGTGGTCGAAGCAGCCGTAGCGCTCGCGGGCCCGCGCCGCGGCGGCCGGGTCCACCCGCTCCAGGTAGGCGACGACCTCGTGCATGGACCGGCGGAGGCTGTAGAGGTCGAGCCCGTAGAAGCCGGCGCGCTCCTCCTCGGGGAGGCCGTCGTTGTGCCCGCGCAGCCATCCGACGAAGTCGAGCATGACCGCGTTGCGCCACATCCACGCGGGGAAGCGTTCGAAGCCGCGCAGCGCCTCCTCGGCGTCGGCGTCCTCGCCCCGTCCCTGGACGTACCGGTTCACCCGGTAGGCGTCGGGCCAGTCGGCCTCGGCGGCCACGGCGCGAAACCCCCTCTCCTCGATGAGGCGGCGGGTCATCCGGGCGCGCGCCGCGTAGAACTCGTGGGTGCCGTGGGAGGCCTCGCCGATGAGCACGACGCGCGCGTCCCCCACGAGCGTGAACAGGGCGTCGTCGGCCGGGACGCCGTCCTCGGCGGTCAGCGCCTCGGCGCGGACGGCGGCGACGTCGCTCATGGCCGGCGGGCCGTACGGCCCGGTGCGGGTTCTGGACGCCGCGCGCAGCAGGTCGCGGACCTCCTCGCCGGTCGTCTGGGTGAAGTCCCAGAAGGACCGGCCGACGGAGAGGAACGGCGACGGCGTGGTGGCGCAGACCACCTCGTCGACGAGGTACTCCAGGTCCTCGCACGTGGACTCGGGCGCGGCGGGCACGGCGACGACGATGGCGGCGGGCTCGAACCCGCGCAGGGCGTGGATCGCCGCCCGCATGCTCGCGCCGGTGGCGAGCCCGTCGTCCACCAGCACGATCGTCTTGCCGGTGAGCTCGGGCGGCTGCCGTCCCTCGCGGTAGGCGCGCTCGCGCCTGAGCAGTTCACGCGCCTCGCGCCGGGCCGCCGCGCGCATCGTCTCCGCCGGGATGTCGAGCGCGCCGGCGACGTCCTCGTTCACGACGACGGCCCCGCCACCGGCGATCGCGCCCATCGCCAGCTCCTCACGGCCGGGCACGCCGAGCTTGCGCACGAGGAAGACGTCGAGCGGGGCGTCCAGGGACATGGCGATCTCGTACGCCACCGGCACCCCGCCGCGCGGGAGCCCCAGGACGACGACGCCGGGGTGGTCCCGATACCCGTCCAGGAGACCCGCGAGAACCCGCCCCGCGTCGCGCCGGTTCTGGAACAGACGGTTCGACATGGCGGCGGCCTCCTAGAGCAGGAGCTCGAAGACGGAGATGACGCGGTCCCATTCCTCGGTGGTGGGGTTCTTCCGGCCGGGGTCGAGGATCTTGAAGGTGCGGGCCAGGGCGAGCGAGAGCCCGCCGACCACCTCCGGCAGCCGCTCCACCAGCTCCGTGCCGAGGCTGCCGTCCAGCGGCGGGAACGCGGCGAGCCGCTCCAGGACGGGCGTCAGCGCGATGTCGTGGTCCAGTTCCCTGAACCGGTGGATGCTCTCCTGGAGGCCCTTGGTGACGGGCAGGTCCCACGGCTCCACGACGTCGCGGCCGTTGGCCTTGGCGTGGGCCTCCGCGATCACCAGCAGGTCGTAGAGCTTGCCGTTGACGAAGTCGGTGTAGCGTCGCAGGTCCGCCTTGTCCACGTCCAGACCCGCCGCCGCGCGAAAGAACCGCTCGAATCGCGGCACCGCTGTGAGTACCATGCGAGTCCCTTCCGGCGTGGTTTCCCGAGCCTAAAAAGCACCCCATATCCATCAAATCGGATATAGCTCACCAAAACCGACACTACGCCCCTCTTCGCGGCACGGGGAAGGTGGTCAGAGCCTTCCGGGGAAGTCCCCCGCGCGCGCCGCGGGCTCGCCGCGCTCGGCGCGGATGAGGTGGATCACCGCGTTGATCAGCGACAGGTGCGCGAACGCCTGGGGGAAGTTGCCCAGGTGCCGCCCGGTGAGCGGGTCGATCTCCTCGGCGTAGAGGCCGAGGGGGCTCGCGAAGGACACGAGCTTCTCGCAGAGGCGGCGGGCCCGGCACAGCTCCCCGATCTCGGTCAACGCGGACACCAGCCAGAACGAGCAGATCGTGAAGGTGCCCTCCTCGCCGGACATGCCGTCGTCGGTGTGCTTGGCGGAGTAGCGCAGCACGAGGTCGTCCACGGTCAGCTCGCCGGCGATGGCCAGCACGGTGTCCCTGACCCGCGCGTCCTGCGGGGGCAGGAAGCCGACCAGGGGGATGAGCAGGAGGGACGCGTCCAGCGCGTCGGTGTCGTAGTGCTGGGTGAACACGCCGCGCGCGCTGACCGCGCGGGAGCACACCTCGGCGTGGATCTCGTCGGCGACCGCCTGCCAGCGCGCGGCCAGCTCGAACTCCTCGCGCGTGCGCGCCAGGCGGGCGCCCCGGTCCAGCGCCACCCAGCACATGACCTTGGAGGAGGTGAAGTGCTTGGGTTCGCCGCGCACCTCCCAGATGCCCCGGTCGGGTTCCCGCCAGTGCTCGATGGCCGACTCGACCAGGCGCTTCAGGATGGGCCACATGCGCTGGTCCAGGCGGTCGCGGGACCGGGTGTGGATGTAGAACGACTCCAGCACCGTCCCCCACACGTCGTTCTGGCGGTGCCGGTAGGCGGCGTTGCCCACGCGCACCGGCCGCGCGCCGTCGTAGCCGTGGAGGTGGTCGAGCACCCGTTCCTCCAGGTCGCGCTCGCCGTCCACGCCGTACACGACCTGCAGGTCCCGGTCGCGCTCGGCGACGTCGGCGGTGAACCAGAAGAAGTCGTCGGCCTCCCAGTCGAGGCCGAGCGTGTAGAGGCCCCAGAGCGCGAAGGTGGAGTCGCGGATCCAGCTGTAGCGGTAGTCCCAGTTCCGCTCGCCGCCCGGCGTCTCCGGGAGCGAGGTGGTGGGGGCGGCGACCAGGGCGCCGCTCGGGGCGAAGGTCAGGCCCTTGAGGGTCAGCGCGCTGCGCTCCAGGCACCCGCGCCAGGGGTGGTCGGGGAAGCGGCCGCGGGCGAGCCAGTGCTGCCAGTGGTGCGCGGTCCACACCAGGCGCCGGTACGCCTCGTCGAAGGTGTACGGCGGCTCGTGCTCGGTCCACGACAGCGCGCAGAACCGTGTCTGCCCCTGCTTCAGCAAAGTACGGGCCACGGCCCGCCCCTTCTCGAACCCCAGCCGCATGTCGGTGGTCAGCTTCAGCTCGACGGGCGTCCCGTCGGCGCGGGCGAGGCCCTGGTGGTAGCCGTGGTCGGTGTAGCACCAGTCGGCCGCCAGGCGGCCGTAGTCGAAGACCGGCTCGCAGTCCAGCGTGATCTGCGCCTCGCCGCTGACGCAGCGGACGGTCCGCAGCAGGACGTGGTCGGCGTCGTAGTCGGTGGGCGCCCGCCGGTGGGTGCGGGACAGCTCCCTGTCGTGGTGCCAGGGGCCGATGAGCAGGAGGTCTCGGATGATGATCCAGCCGGTGGCCGTCCCCCAGCTCGTCTCCAGCACCATCGTGCCGGGCAGGTAGCGCCGCGCCGAGGGGACGGCGGTGTCGGCGGGGCCGAGGCGGAAGCCGCCCGCGCTCCGGTCCAATATGGCCCCGAACACGCTCGGGGAGTCCAGCCGGGGCAGGCACAGCCACTCGATGTTCCCGCTCGGCGCGACCAGGGCCGTGGCCTCGCAGTCGGAGAGGAAGCCGTACTCGGCGATCGGAGGGAAAGCCGACTCTCCACGTGACGTGTCCATCCAGAAGCACCCCCGTGCGCCGGCGGGCGGCCCCGGCAGGTCTCCCCTAGCCCCCAAATCCGGCTAAATCAGCATATATACCACCAAACCACCTACCCCGATCAGTGTCGCCCCGGAACAGAGGGGTACGGCTTAGCGGTACACGAAGGATCCGCCGCGGGCGCGAAGGCGGCGCCCGGCGGATCGCATCGAGAACCACCCGGCCATGTGAGGTTCACATGAGCGAAGCAGAACACCACAACGCCCACCGCTGGGCCGGCGTCCTCGGATGGGTCAGCGCCGGCCTGGGCGTCCTGCAGGTCGCCGCGCCCGACACCGTCGTCCGGGTGATCGGCGCCGGGGACAGGCCGTGGGCCCGCCGCGTGGTGCGGCTGATCGGCCTGCGGGAGCTGTTCCATGCGGCCGTCCTGCTCGGGAGCCGCAGACCGGCCCCCCTGGTGTGGACCCGCGTGGCGGGCGACGCCATGGACCTGGCCCTGCTGGGCCGCCTGATGGCCGAGCGCGAGGACGGCGGACGGCGGCGCCTCGCCGCGAGCACCGCCGCCGTAACCGGCATCACCTTCGCCGACATCGTCACCGCGGTGCGCGGCGGCCACGAGCCGGGCCTTCCGCCGCACCGCCTCACCAACCTGCGCGCGGCCATCACCGTCAACCGGCCGCGCCGGGAGGTCTACCGGTTCTGGCGCGACATCGAGAACCTTCCGCGCTTCATGATCCACCTGGAGTCGGTGGAGCCGATCGCGGGCGGATACTCGCACTGGAGGGCCAAGGGCCCCGCCCACAAGAGCGTCGAGTGGGACGCCGAGATCATCGAGGACCAGACCGAGCAGCTGATCGCCTGGCGGTCGGTCGAGGGCGCCACCGTGCGCAACCGGGGCTCGGTGCGCTTCACCGACGCCCCCGGCGGGCGCGGCACCGAGGTCCGGGTGGACATCGACTACGACCCGCCCGCGGGCAAGGTCGGCCTCGCCTTCGCCCGGCTGCTCGGCGAGCACCCCCAGCAGCAGGTGTGCGACGACCTGCGCCGGTTCAAGCAGGTCATGGAGACCGGCGAGGTGGCCCGCTCGGAAGGCAGCCCCGAGGGCACCCGCGCCCGGCGGCAGCTCTTCCAGCGCCCCGCGCAGCCGGTCAGGTGAGGGAGGGAACCATGAAAGCCAACTGCTGGATGGGGCGCAACACGGTCGAGGTCCAGGACGTCCCCGACCCCGGAATTCTCAACCCGAGGGATGCCGTCGTCCGCATCACCTCCAGCGCGATCTGCGGCTCCGACCTGCACCTGTACGACGGCTTCGTCCCGACCATGAAGAAGGGCGACGTCCTCGGCCACGAGTTCATGGGCGAGGTCGTCGAGGTCGGCCCCGGGGTCACCACCCTGCGGGTGGGCGACCGGGTCGTGGTGCCGTTCCCGATCTCCTGCGGCGGGTGCCTGGCCTGCGAGAACGGGCTGTTCTCCGTGTGCGAGAACTCCAACCCGAACGCGGGCATGGCCGAGAAGCTCCTCGGCCACTCCCCGGCGGGCATCTTCGGCTACTCCCACATGCTCGGCGGCTACCCCGGAGGCCAGGCGCAGTACGCCCGGGTGCCGTTCGCCGACGTCGGGCCGATCGTGGTCGACGACGACCTGCCCGATGAAAAGGTGCTGTTCCTGTCCGACATCCTCCCGACCGGCTGGATGGGCGCCGAGATGTGCGAGATCAAGCCGGGCGACGTGATCGCCGTGTGGGGCGCGGGCCCCGTGGGGCAGTTCGCGGTCGCGAGCGCCCTGCTCATGGGCGCCGAACGGGTGATCTGCATCGACCGCTTCTCCTACCGGCTCCAGATCGCCGCGCGCGCGGGCGCGGAGACGATCAACTACGAGCAGACCGACGTCTTGGACGCGCTGCGCGACATGACCGCGGGCCGGGGGCCGGACGCGTGCATCGACGCCGTGGGCATGGAGGCGCACTACCCCGTCCCGGCCGTCCACGCCTACGACCGGGCCAAGCAGGCGACCCGGGCCGAGACCGACCGGCCGTACGCGCTGCGGGAGGCGATCCTGGCCTGCCGCAACGGCGGCGTCGTCTCGGTGATCGGCGTCTACGCGGGGCTGATCGACAAGTTCCCGATGGGGTCGTTCATGAACCGGTCCCTGACGCTGCGGACGGGCCAGTGCCACGTCCAGCGGTACATGGAGCCGCTGCTGGCGAGGATCAGGGAGGGGGCGCTCGACCCCAGCTTCGTGATCACCCACCACCTGGACCTGGAGGACGCCCCGCGCGGATACGAGATGTTCAAGCACAAGGAGAACGAGTGCAACAAGGTCGTCCTGCACCCCTGGTGACCGGGACGCTGCGGCCCGCCGCCGGGTGAGGCGCGGGCATGGACATGGGCACAGGCACGGTGGAATCGACTTTCCCGTCGGTTCCACCGTCTTTTCGATCCCACCTCCCGTGGTCGCATGACGGCGGCGCGTGGCCGTCGTCGCGGACACGACCTTAGACCACAGGTCGGAGATCCACCGTCCGATCACCCTGATGACCAGGGGCTATGCAAAGCCATCGTCAGGCTCTGGTCTAAAAGAATCTTCGTTCTGGTATGGCCACAGCCCCCTTTGGACACCTAGCGTTCAGACACGGCACCACGAGCGGGAGGTGAGGGCCTTGTCCATCGAAGGATCCACCGACAGGACCGCCGAGACCCGTGCCCGCCTCCTCGACCTCATCGACTCGCTCCCGGCCGGGGAGCGCATTCCCTCCGAGCGCGAACTGGCGGAACGCTGGGGCGTCGCCCGGATGACCCTCCGCAAGGCGATCGACCGCCTCGTCCTGGACAGCCTGCTGGAGCGCAGGCACCGGCGGGGCACCTACACCTGCAGGCCCCGGGTGCCGCGGCACCTGACCATCTCCTCGTTCACCGAGGAGATGACCCGTCGCGGCGTCCAGGCGAGCAGCCGCATGCTGGCACTGAAGCGCACTCGCGCGAGCGTCGAGGTGTCCAGGCGGCTCCGCGTCCCCGAAGGGGAGCCGGTGATCCGTTTCACCCGATTACGGCTCGGTGACGGCGAACCGGTGGCGATCGAGACCAACTACGTGCCGGCGGTCCTGTTCCCCGGCCTGACCGAGGCGGACCTGGACGGGTCGTGGTACGCGGTGATGTCGCGCAGGTACGGCATCGACATCATCGCCGGAACCGCGCAGGTCCAACCGGCGCTCCCCGACGAGCGCACCGCCGAACTGCTCGGCATCCCGCCGGGCCAGCCCTGCTTCAGCATCCTCACCGTGGTCCGGGACCGCAACGGACGGGTCGTCGAGTACGGCGACTCCGTCTACCGCGGCGATTACTACACCATCACGGTCGAGCTCCTCCCTACGGTCGAGGCGCGAGGCGCCCCCCGTCCCCCCCACTGAACCTCATAGCAAGACCTGGAGGGATCCATGCCCAGGTATCGCCATTACCGGCGTCTCTCGGTGATCGCCGCCACCCTCGTCGTCGGAGCCGGGATGACCGCCGCGTGCGGCGGCGGCGACGGCGGCGGCGGCGACGGCGCCTCGACCGGCACGGTGAAGCTCAGCTTCTGGACCCACACCCACCCGCCGATGATCGACCTCAACAAGAAGCTCATCGCCGAGTACGAGAAGAGCCACCCGAACGTCAAGATCGAGTACCAGACGATCCCGAACACCGAGTTCGGCACCAAGATGCTCACCTCGCTCAGCACGGGAGCGGGGCCGGACATCATCAACATGGACGACAACGCGCTGCGCGGCGAGTACATCCCCAAGAACCTGCTCGCGCCGGTCGACCCGGCCGGGTTCGGCAAGTCGTCGGCCGCCGAGATCGAGGGCGGCTACGTGCCCGGCACGCTGGACGGGGCCAAGGACGCCAAGGGCACGCTGTACGGGGTGCCGAGCGAGTTCAACGGCACGGCGTTCGCGATCAACAAGAAGCACTTCAAGGACGCCGGGCTCGACCCGTCCAAGCCCCCGAAGACCTGGCGTGAGGTCGTCGAGTACGGCAAGGCGCTCAACAAGGCCGGGCACAAGCAGGCGTTCAACTTCCTCTACCTGCACTCCGGCTGGTACAGCCAGTGGTTCCAGACCCTGGCCAACCAGACCGGCGGGTCGATCCTGTCGGAGGACGGCAAGACCCCCGCGCTGCAATCGCCCGGCACCAAGGCGGCGATGAACCTGTGGGTCGAGCTGGCCCGCACCTCCGGCATCGCCGACCCCAAGACCTCCTCGCGGGACGCGACGGCGCCGTACCAGGACCTGGCGAGCGGCACGCAATCCATGGCGATCGTCTACCCGTGGGCGATGGAGCAGATCCAGCAGTCCAACCCCGACACCTACGCCGACCTGGCCGTGGTGCCGCTCCCCCAGGCCGACCCGGCCAAGCCGGTCAGCCGCGTGTACGGCTACTTCTGGGCGGTGAACAACGCGAGCAAGCAGAAGACCGAGGCGTGGAAGTTCATCTCCTACCTGGCGAGCCAGCACGACCGGTGGCTGAGCGACGTGAGCTTCGTCCAGCCGGTGACCGACTGGCAGTCCAGTGAGCCGGCCAAGAAGACGCCGTTCATCGACGTGATCGCGGCCGCCTACGCGCAGGGCCGCTACGACCAGGTCGGCCCGCACTGGAACGAGGTCCAGGACGTCATCCGCAAGGCGGTGGACGAGGCCGTGTTCGACGGCAGGCCGGTGGACGACGTGCTCAAGGAGGCCGACGAGTCGGTCCGGCGGAGCATCGGCTGACATGCCCACGATGACGCGGACCCCTTCGGGAACTTCGGGCACGGACGGCCGGGCCGCCCGCCGCCGGTTCCCGAAGGGCCCGGTCCGGGGCCGGGGGCGCCGGGTGAGCCGCAGGGACCTGGTCGGGGCGACGCTCTCCTTCCCCGCGCTGGCGCTCTTCGCGCTCTTCGCGATCTATCCGGGCCTGCGGGTGTTCTACCTCAGCCTGTTCGACTACAGCCTGACCAGCCCCGCGACGTTCGTCGGGCTGGAGAACTTCCGTTTCCTGGCCACGGACCCCCGCTTCCACGAGGCCCTGCTGAACTCGTTGTTCTACACGGTGGGGACCTACCTTCCCGCGCTGGTCCTGGCGCTCATGCTGGCCATGGCGCTGCACCGGCGCATGGCGGGCGGCGGCTGGATCCGCCTGCTGTACTTCCTGCCGGTGGCGACGAGCTGGGTGGCCATCTCAGTGGTCTGGCGTCTGGTCCTGCACCCGCACGGGCTGCTGAACCAGACGCTCGGCCTGGACGTGACGTGGCTGACCAGCTCGGCGGCGGCCCCGTGGGCGCTGGTGATCATGAGCGTCTGGAAGGAGACCGGCTTCTTCCTCATCCTGTTCCTCGCCGGGCTCTCCCGCCTGCCCCGCGAGGTCTTCGAGGCCGCCCAGGTGGACGGCGCGGGGGCCTGGCGGCGGTTCTGGCACATCACCTTCCCGCTGCTCAAGCCCGTCACGGCGATCTGCTCCGTCATGGCGATCATCCGCGGGCTCCAGGCGTTCAGCCCCCAGGTCGTGCTGACCGACGGCGGGTTCGGCACCGAGGTGGTCAACCTGTTCGTCTACAAGACCGCGTTCGAGAACGCCCGCATGGGCCGGGCCAGTGCGGTGGCGGTGTTCATGTTCTTCGTCCTGATCTGCGTGACCCTGGCCCAGCTCCGCCTCTTCCGCAGGGAGGACGCGTGACCGCCCTCGCCCGGACCGGCCGGGTGCTGCGCTGGGCGGCGGTGACCGCGGGCGGCCTCGCGTTCGCGGCGGTCCTGGCCTACGCGGCGGTGTCGGCGGTCAAGCCGGCGGGCGAGGTGCTCGCCGTGCCGTTGAGCTGGCTGCCGAGCAGCGTCGAGTGGCACAACATCGTGCTGCCCTTCACCGAGACGCCGTTCGCCCGCTACTTCGGCAACAGCGTGTTCGTCGGCGTCACGGTGACGCTGCTGAACGTCGTCACCTGCACGCTCGCCGGGTACAGCTTCTCGAAGTTCAGCTACCCCGGCCGCAACGTCGCGTTCGTCGTCGTGCTCGCCACGCTGATGGTGCCGCTCGAGGTCATCTACGTGCCCCTGTACGCGCTGATCTACGACCTCGGATGGGTCAACAGCTTCGCCGGGCTGATCGTCCCCGCGGGCACCAGCGCGTTCGGCATCTTCCTGATGCGGCAGAGCATCGACACCATCCCCGACGAACTGCTGGAGGCGGCACGGATCGACGGCGCGGGGGTGCTGCGCAGCCTCGCGCGGATCGTCGTCCCGCTCGTGCGCGGCCCCATGGCGGCCCTGGCGCTGTTCATCTTCATGATGAACTGGGACAGCCACCTGTGGCCGCTGCTGGTCGCGGGCGACGACGACCACCGCACGCTGCCTGTCGGCCTCGCCGCCATGCAGGCCAACAACCTGGGCGCGAGCGGCGTGCCGATGATGATGGCCGCGGCGGTGCTGGCCATGCTGCCCACGGTGCTGCTGTTCCTGTCCCTGCAGCGGCGGTTCGTCGAGGGCGTGGCGATGAGCGCGGGCCTTCGATGACCGGCGGCTCCTCGCCCGGGGGGCCGGGCGTGCTGGTGGCCGTGGACAGCGGCCAGTCCAGCCTGCGGCTGGCCGTCCTCGGCTCGGGCGCGGTCCACGAGGCGCCCGGCTTCAGCTACTCGGCCGGCGATCCGGTCGCCGCGCTGACGCGGACCATCGGCGCGGCGTGGGAGGCCGCGGGCTCCCCCGGCCCCGTGGCCCGCGCCGTGCTCGGCCTGACCGGCCTGCCGTCCCGCCCCGAGGTGCGCGCCCGCCTCGCCGCGGCGATCGCGGCGCTGCTGGACGCCCGTGAGATCGTGCTGGCCGCCGACAACGTCACCGCGCACGCCGGGGGGCTGCCCGGCGGGCACGGCGTGGTGATGACGATCGGCACCGGGGTCGGCTGCCTCGCGGTCGACGCGGCCACGCGCACCGCGCGCCGCGTCGACGGGTGGGGCCACCTGTTCGGCGACG
The DNA here is from genome assembly GCF_014200435.1 of Sphaerisporangium krabiense. Lineage (NCBI taxonomy): Bacteria > Bacillati > Actinomycetota > Actinomycetes > Streptosporangiales > Streptosporangiaceae > Sphaerisporangium > Sphaerisporangium krabiense. Next base: position 2,179,498 of record NZ_JACHBR010000001.1, read on the forward strand.
ACGGCAGCGCCTTCGCCGTCGGCCGCGCGGGGATCGCCGCGGTGCTGCGCGCGGTGGACGGCCGCGGCCCGCGCACCGCGCTCGCCGGACCCGCCGGGCGGCGCTACGGCTCGGTCCACGAGATGACGTTCGCCCTCTACACCTCGCGCAACACCGTCGACGACACCGCCAGGTTCGCCCCCGAAGTGGTCGCGGCGGCCGAGGCGGGGGACGAGGTGGCCGACGGCATCGTCCGCGCGGCCGGGCACGCGCTGGCCCACACGGCCACGGCGGCGGTCGCCACGATCTCCGGCGACGACCCGGTCCCGCTGGCGCGCACGGGGCGGCTCGTCGAAGGGGACAGCCTGCTCGTCCGCACCTTCCTGACCGGCCTCGCCGCCGCCTGCCCGCGCGCGCGGCCCGTGCCCGCCGAGGGCACGTCCCTGGACGGCGCGCGCAGGCTCGCCACCGCGCCGGACCCCGGCGCCCAGGGTCTGCCCGTTCATATCTACCGAGGTTCGTGAATCATGCTGCCATTCCCATCGCGTTCGCTGGTCGTCTCCTGCCAGGCGACGGCGTCCAGTCCGCTGCGGGACCCCGACCCCATGGCCAGGATGGCCCGCGCCGCCGAGGAGGGCGGAGCCGTCGCGATCCGCGCCAACGGCCCCGCCGACGTGGCGGCGATCGCGCGCGCGGTCGCGATCCCGATCATCGGCATCAACAAGACCGGCGATCCGCGTGGCGTCTACATCACGCCCACCGCCGACGCCGCGGGCGAGGTCGTCGCCGCCGGGGCCAGGCTGGTGGCCGTCGACGGCACGACCCGGCCCCGGCCGGACGGCGCCACGCTCGCCGAGCAGATCGCGCGGATCCACGACGAGTACGGCGTGCCGGTCATGGCGGACGTGGACCACCACGAGGCGGGGCTCGCCGCCCGCGAGGCGGGCGCGGACATCGTCGCGACCACGCTGTCCGGCTACACGGGCCCTGGGCCCGTGCCCGAGGGCCCCGACCTGGAACTGGTCGCCTCGCTGGTCGCCGCGCTGGACTGCCCCGTGATCGCGGAGGGCCGGTACTGGACGCCCGAGCAGGCGCGCGAGGCCGTCGAGGCGGGCGCCTACGCGGTCGTCGTCGGCACGGCGATCACCAACCCCGGCGCGCTCACCGGCCGCTTCCGGCGGGCCCTTTCATGAGGGCGGGCCACGGACGGAGCCCGCTGCCGGTCCCGCCGGGCACGCCGCTCGGCGGGTACGCGGCCAGGACCGGGGTCTCCACCGGGGTGCTCGACGAGCTGGAGGTCGCCGCGGTCACCGTCGAGACCGGCGGCACGCGGCTGGTCTGGGTGGTCGCGGACCTGCCGTTCGTCAACGTCGACCTGGCCGACCGGGTGCGGCGGGCGGTGCGCGACGCGATCCCCGGGGTGCGGCCGGAGGACGTGTGGGTCTCGGCGACCCACACCCACTCCGGGCCGGACAGCTCCTGCCCCGCCGAGCCCTCGCGCACGCCGGACCGGTGGCTGGAGGACGTCCCGGCCGCCGCGGTCGCCGCCGCGCGCGCCGCGGTCGCCACCGAGCGCGAGTCCCTCCTGAGCGTGCGGCGCGGACGGCTGGCCGGGGTGGGCGGGCAGCGCTCCGGCGCGCGGCCGCGGCGCACGGTGCCGATCGACGTCCTGTCCTTCGAGGCCCCGGACGGCGGCACGCGCGGCCTGATCGTCGTGGCGCCCGTGCACCCGACCGTACTGGGCGCGGACAACCTGCTGGTCAGCGCGGACCTCACCGGCGCCGCACGCCGGGCGCTCGCCGCCCACCCGGCGCTCGCCCGCGACGGCGCGCGCCCCTGGGCGGTGGTCGCGACCGGCGCGGCGGGCGACGTGAGCACCCGGCCGCACCGCCACGCGCAGACGCCGCGGGAGTGCGACCGTCTGGGCGCGCTGGTCGCGGACCGCGTCGTCCGGGCGCTGCGCGAGCCCGCCCGCGCGGTCGTCCCGATCGGCGCGCCCGCCGAGGCGCGCCTGGAGCACGTCCCCGTCCCGCCGAGGCCGCGCGACGCGCCCGCGCTCGCCGGCCGGCTGGAGGAGGAGCTGCGGCGGGTGGAACGGCGCGGCGACCCGGTCGCGACGCGTACCGCCTGGACGGCGCTCCAGGCGGCGCGGCTCGCCGCCGACGGCCCCCCGCCCCCGGAGCGGCCGTCCTGCGCGGTGTCGGTCATCAGGCTCGGCACGGTCGCGCTGGTGGCCCTGGGCGGCGAGCCCTACCTGGACCTGGCGGCACGGCTGGAGGAGTCCGTCGGCGGGACCACCGTCCTCGTCGGCTACACCAACGGCTATTTGGGCTACCTGCCCGTGCGCGCCGCCTACCGCCGGCCGGTCTACGAGGTTCTTCGCTCGCCGGTCGCCGAGGGCGGCGCCGAGCGGGTGATCGCCCGCGCCGCCGCCCTCGTCCCGTCCCCCACAGCACCATCATCGGAGGAACACCCGTGACCAATCCGACCCTCGACCGCCCGCCCGCCGTGCAGGTGCTGCAGGACGCGATGGACCGCGTCCTCACCACCCAGCGCCCGGCGATCGCGCAGGCGGCGCGCCTGTGCGCCGACGCGCTCGCCGGTTCCGGCATCATCCAGGCGTTCGGCACCGGGCACTCCCGCTCGTTCACCATGGAGATCGCCGGCCGCGCGGGCGGGCTGGTGCCCGCGAACCAGATCGCGATCAAGGATCTCGTCATGCACGGCGGCGCCGCCCCCGCCGAGATCCTCGATCCCACCAGCGAGCGGGACCCCTCGCTCGCGCGGCGCATCTGGTCGCTGCACGACATCCGCGCGGACGACGTCTTCCTGATCGCCTCCAACTCCGGCATCAACGGCACGATCGTCGAGATGGCCAAGCTCGCGCGGGAGAACGGCAACGCCGTCGTCGCGGTCACCTCCGTGGCGCACAGCAGGAACACGCCCTCCCGGCACCCGTCGGGGCGGCGGCTGCTCGACGAGGCGGACGTCGTGATCGACAACTGCGGCGTGCCCGGCGACGCGGCCTACACGCTCGCCAACGGCGCCAAGATCGTCCCGACCTCGACCATGACGAGCGTGCTCATCGCCCAGCTCATCACCGCCGAGATCTGCGCGGACCTGCTCGCGCGCGGCATCGCCCCGCCGGTCTACCTGTCCGCCAACATCCCGGCCGGGGACGACCACAACGAGCGGGTCCTGGCCAAGTACGCCGCCCGGATCCGCAAGAGCGAGCCCTGAGGTGTCGCAACCGCCGTCGCGCGCGGCGATCCGTGAAACGCACCGCGAATATGGATTTATCATACGGCCGTAATTCCGGAATCCCTCCCGTGCCGTGAACGAGCACGAGCCCCCCAGGTCACGGTGCCGCGCGCCCGCGCGGCACCCGGCCGGGGAGCAGGTGACCGAATTCGCGATTCGGCCGGATCCCCGGTCCGTATAGCGCCGCGTGGGCGGGACGGGCGGCGCCACCGGCCGCTCCGCTGAATACGAATCGCATTCGGCATAACATTCGCCACACCCCCGCTCCCCTTTCCGCGTTACCGATGAATGGCGACAAATCAGGATCTGTAACTAGTAACTGTTGATTTCCTGAAACATCCCGTTAACGTGGATCTGCACCACCAGGTCGCGAAAGGAGTCAGGAATGCCGGTCCCCCTGGAACGCTCCGAGCAGATCATCGCCGCGTGGCGCAGCGGCGCGGCGGACGCCGACGGCTGGGAGAACCCCGCCGGTCCGCCGCTAGCCCGGTACGCCGAGTCGGAGATCACAGCGGCCTTCGCCGAGACGCGCAGACCCACCGCGTGCACCGGCGCCAACACCATCCCGTGCTGCTGACCAAAAGCCAGAGGGAGCAACAGATGCCAGTGACAACGGAACGCTCCGAAGAGATCATCGCCGCGTGGCGCAGCGGCGCTGCGGACATCGACGGCTGGGAGAACCCGGCCGGTCCGCTGCTGAGCCGGTACGCCGAGTCGGAGCTCACGACCGCCTTCATCGAGACGCGCAGGGCCAGCGCGTGCACCGGCTCCTTCACCCACCAGTGCTGCTGACCGACGAAGGGTGAGAAGCATGGCCGGGGACTTCGACCCGTCGCTCGACCACCTGACCGCCCCGGCGCTGCGCAGGCTGTCGGCCGTACTGGCTTCGGTCCCCGGCCTCACGGCGGCGGAGGCCCGTGTGATCCACCGGGGCGCGGCGGAGGCACTGGAGGAGACCGTCCGCCGCAAGGTGAACCGGGTCCTGCTGCTGGAGCTCAACGCGGCCAGGATCAGCGGCCGGCTGACGGGCGCGACCCCGGAGGACCGGTGGCGTGAGTGGAAGGCGACGGCCGCGACCCCGGAGTTCTGGCGCTCGCTGACCCCGCACTACCCGACGATGCGCTCCCGGCTCGCCGTGATCGTGGCCAACCGGTGCGCCGCGGCCGAGGAGCTGGCCCGCAGGTTCGCCGCCGACCGGGCCGACCTCGCCGCGCTGCCCGGCGCCCCGGGCGGCGACCTGACCCAGGTCCGGTTCGGCGCGGGCGACAGCCACCGCGGCGGGCGCGCGGTCGCCGTCCTGCACGGCTCCGACGGGCGGGTCGTCTACAAGCCGCGGTCCCTCGCCGTGGACCGCGAGCTGGCACGCCTGATCGCCCGCCTGGCGCCCGCGCTGCCCCACGGCACGGTGATCCGCGTTCCCGAGGTGCTCAGCCGCCTGGAGTACGGCTGGGCGGAGCACATCGCGCACCGCTACTGCGCCGGCGACGCCGAGCTGCGCGCCTTCTACCGGGGCATCGGGCACTGGCTCGCGCTGATGCGCCTGGTCGGCGGCAGCGACCTGCACGCGGAGAACCTGATCGCGGCCGGGCCCGCGCCGGTCGTCGTCGACTGCGAGACGCTGTTCACCCCGCACGCCGCCCTCAAGCCGTCCGGCCACGGCGCGGCGGTCGACCGCGCGTCCGAGCTGCTCATGGGGTCAGTGCTGCGCATCGGCCTGCTGCCCGGCCGTGGCGCCGCGCTCGGCTGGCGGGGCGTGGACGTCTCCGCCCTCGGCGCGCTGCCCGGCCAGCAGCCGCACGTGCGGGTGCCCGTCGTCGTCGACGCGGGCACGGACACGGCCAGGGTGGGCGTCCAGCGCGTGGAGATGGAGGCGGTGGGCAACCACCCGAGCCCCGACCCCGTTCTCGCCCGCTACTGGGACCTGGTGCTGGACGGGTTCGCCGAGCTGTCCCGCCACCTGGACGCGCTGGACCGGCGCGGCGACCTCGGCGGGATGCTGGCCGGCTTCGCCGACCTGCCCGTCCGCGTGGTGCCGCGCGCCACCGAGGCGTACGCCGAGCTGGCCCGCATGCTGTGGCATCCCGGTTCGCTGCACGACGAGGCCGCCGCGTGCCGCGAGGCCGCGCGCCTGCTGACCGAGCACGCCGGCAACCAGCCGGGCGCGCCGCCGGACCCCAAGGTCATCGACGCCGAGGTGACCGAGTTGCTGAACGGCGACATCCCCTTCTTCGCCACGACCCCGGCCCGCGGCCGCATGGACGGCCCCGGCGGCACCGCCTTCGGAGAAGAACAGGACCTCATCGCGGACGCGCTGCGGCGCTGGCGCGAGCGCGAGTCGGCCCTGGACCGCGACGTGATCCGGGCCGCCCTCGTCAGCGCCTACCTCAACGAGGGCTGGCTGCCCCGGACCGCGCGGATGGCCGCCCCCCTGATCCGGCACGACGACCTGGACCCGCGCCGCCGCCGGCTGGCGGCCGGCATGGCGCGCCGCCTGCTGGACGCGGCGGTGCGCGGCGACGACGGCACGGTGACCTGGATCGCCCCGGTGCTGACCTCCTCCGGCTGGTCGGTGCAGTCGCTGACCGCCGACGTGTACGGCGGGGCGCACGGGGTCGCGATCACGCTGGCCGCCTACGCGGCCGAGACCGCGCGGGGCGAGGCCGACGAGGTGCCGGGTCTCGACCGGCTGCTGGCCGACCTGCTCCACACGATCAGGCTGGCCGAGGATGACGACGCCGCCCTGCGCCGCTCGGCGACGCCCCGTCGGCCCGACCCGCCGGGAGGGTACGTCGGCATCGGCTCGTGGATCTGGAGCTGGCTTCTGCTCGGCCGGCTCGGCGCCGTGGCGGACCACGAGGCCCTGACCCGGGCGTGCGCGCTGGCCGGGGAGCTGCCCGCGGCGGTGGCGGCGGACGAGGTCTACGACCTGCTCGGCGGGATGGCGGGCGCCGTGGTGCCGCTGCTGCGCCTGGCGGGGCGCGCCGGCGACGCGCGGTACGCGGCACAGGCCGGCGAGATCGGCGAGCGGCTCGTCACGCTGGCCGCCGACGACGGCCGGGGGGCGCGCTGGCCCAACGCCGACAACCGGACCGGGCTCGGCGGCATGGCGCACGGCTCCACCGGCATCGGCTGGGCGCTCGCCCGGCTGTCCGACGCCGGGGTGCCCGGGGCCGAACGGTTCGCCGCCCTGGCCGACCGGGCCTTCCTGTTCGAGGAGTCCCTGTACGACGCGGACGGGGACGGCTGGCTGGACCTGCGCGAGACCGAGCCGCAGGTGACGGCGAGCGCGTGGTGCCACGGGGCCGGCGGCATCGGCGTCGTCGCGGCCGACCTACTGGCCCGCCGCGCCTCCCCCCGGTGGCAGGACGTGCTGCGCCGCGCGGCCGCGTCCTGCTGGAAACTCGGCATGGGCTGGAACCACACGCTGTGCCACGGCGATCTCGGCAACTGGGAGGTGCTGGATCGGGCGGTCGAGGCCGGGCTCGGCCCCGGGGGACTGACCCGCGAGCACCTGTACGCGTACATGATCGGCACCGTCGAGGAGCACGGCCCGATCACCGGCCTGGCCCGCGACGCCTTCGCCCCCGGCCTGCTCCCGGGCATGTGCGGCATCCTCTACCAACTCCTCCGCGCCCGCCCCGGCACGCCCCTGCCCTCGGTGCTGCTCCCCGACCCGGGGGCGTGACCCGGCGGCACGGACGGGGAGCGCGATCGAGGCTCGGCCGGGGCCCGCTGGGGGCTCGCTGGGGGCTCGGTGGGGGCTCGGTGGGGCGCCGTCCCTCGCCGTCCGGCGGCGGGGCGGCGCGGGCGTCATTCCCGGCGGCGGTCCTCCTTCGAGGCGCCGCGGACCACGGCCACCGGGCAGGACGCGTGGTGCAGCACGGCGTGGCTCGTGGACCCCAGGAGCAGCCCGGCGAAGCCGCCGCGCCCGCGTGAGCCCACGACCAGCAGGTCCGCCTCTGCCGACGCCTCGGTCAGCACGCGGGCCGGATGCCCGTCCTCCACCTGCGCGACCACCTCGACGCCGGGGTGGCGCTCGCGGTGCGCCGCCAGCGACTCCCCCAGCCGGCGCGTCTCGTCCGCGGCCTCGCCCGGATCGGACGGCAGGACGCGTTCCTGACCGGAACGCACCCGGACGACCCGCAGCCGCGCCCCGCGCGCCGCCGCCTCCGCGAAGGCGAACCCGACCGCGGCGTCGCTCGCCACCGACCCGTCCATGCCCACCACGACCTCTCCGGAGGTGACCGCCGCCGGGCCGCGCACCACGACGACCGGGCATCGGGCGTACCCGGCCACCCCGAGGGCGACCGAGCCGAGCAGCAGGCCGCGGAACCCGCCGAGGCCGTGGTTGCCCACCACGAGCATGCCCGCGTCGGCGGCCAGGCCGAGCAGTGTGGTCCGCGGATCACCGGCGGCGGGCTCGGCGGTCACCCGGGCCTCGACCGGCTCGGCGGCGGCCCGTTCCGTCGCCTCCTTCAGCACCGTGGCGGCGTTGCCGCGCATCCACCGCCCGACCTCGGCGTGCGGCGCGTCCTCGGGCATCTCGGCGGCCCACTTCGGCATGACGTGCACGATCCGCACCGGACGGCCCAGCAGCGCGCCCTCCCGCACGGCCCATCCGACCGCGTCCAGCCCCGCAGGCGAGCCGTCCACCCCGACGATGATCATGGTGTCTCCCCGTTCCCCGCGCGGCCGCCGGCGTCCGCGCCACCGACGGGCGGAGTCCCCCCAGACCACACGATGCCCCCCGCCGCACGCCGGGGTCAGGGCCGAAGGTCACCGCGGCGACGGACCTCCGGCCGGCGCTGGTAGGGCGGGGGGATACGGGGCAGGATCACATGATCCCCGTTCTGCGGCGACGGCCGGCGGCGGGGACCTCGTGGGGGGCGTCATGAGCCAGGTGTGGTTGGTCGCGCTGCGCGGGCTGTTCGGCGGCCTGCTGGTGATGGCTTTCGCCCTGCTCGGCGAGATGGTGTCCCCCAAGAAGTTCGCCGGCATCTTCGCCGCGGGCCCCGCCGTGGCGCTGGCCGGGATGAGCATCACGGTCCTGCACGCGGGGAGCCGTCCGCTCGCCGAGTCCGCGCTCGGCATGATCGTCGGGTCGGTGGCGCTGGTGGTCTACTGCGCGCTGGCGGTCCCCGTGGTGCGGCGTCTCGGCGCGGTCACCGGGTCGGCGGCGGCGGTCGCGGTGTGGCTGGCCGTCGCGGGCCTCGGATGGTGGCTGATGGCGTGAGCGGGCGGGAGAGGATCCGGCTGCGCCCGTCCAGGGCGCGGTGCGCGCACCCGGCCGGCATGGCGCTGCGCTTCGCCTTCGGCGCGGCGATCTCGGTGGTCGCGGCGCTGGTCACGGACCGGTGGGGCCCCGTCACGGGCGGGATCTTCCTGGCCTTTCCCGCCACCCTCGCCGCCACGCTGACCCTCATCGAGCACGAGGAGCACAGGCGCCTCCCGGTCGAGCAGGACGCCCGCGGCGCGGTGCTCGGCGCGGCGGGCATGATCGTCTTCGCCGTGTGCGTGTGGGCGCTCGCCCCCTGGCTGCCCGCCGCGCTGGTCCTGGTGACCTCGACCGCGGCGTGGGCGCTGGTCGCCGTCGCCCTCTACCTGCTCCTCCAGGGGCGGCGCGACGCCGGGTGACGCCAGGGCTCAGCGGGCCGTTCCTGGGCGCAGGACCTGGCCAGGGTGTTCGGCCGCCGCGAGCGGCAGGTGGATGGTCGCGGTGAGCCCGCCGGACGGCGCGGGGGTCAGGGTGACGTGCCCGCTGTGGGACTCCACGATGCCGCGGACGATCATCAACCCGAGGCCGGAGCTGGACGAATAGGACCAGTCCGCGCGGCGCGCGAGCTCCTCGGCGCGTTCGGGCGGGATGCCCCGTCCGTGGTCCTCCACCTCCGCGACGACCGTCGCCGCGCCCTGCCGCACCCGCAGGACGACCGGGGCCCGGCCGTGCCGCGTGGCGTTCTCCACGAGGCAGTCGAGCGCGGTCTCCAGCCGCTCCTCGTCGCCCGTGACCGGGGCGGCGACGGTGTCCACGCGGATCGCGCCGTTCAGCAGGGGCGCCCAGCGCCGGCCGACCCGCTGGACGAGCGCGCCCAGGTCCAGGACGCGGGCGCCCGCGCCGGGATCCTGGTGCGCCCAGGCCAGGGCGGACAGGCGGCCGGTGATCCGGGACAGCTTGTCCAGTTCCTCCACGACGACGCCCAGGTCCGCGGCCGGGTCGGAGTCGGCGCCCTCCACCAGGAGCATCTCGGCGTACCCCCGGGCGACGGTGAGCGGGGTGCGCAGCTCGTGGGTGGCGACCCGCACGAACCTCTCCGTCATCTCGTGCGCCAGGCGCTCGCGCGCGGCGGACAGCCGGGCCTCGGCCGCCGCGGCCGTCCGCCACCGCACGTGCCAGACCATGACGAGGAACAGCAGGCACATCAGCGGGATCTCCGCCGTCTCCTCGAAGGCGATGACCTCGGAACTGGCGTGCCAGTACAGCGGCACCCCGGTCGCCGCGGCCACGGCGAGGCACACGGCGAGGGTGGCGGGCATCGGCCACGGCCGCACGCCGTACACCAGCGCGAACGAGATCCAGACCAGGTGGAAGGGGATGGTCTCGGCGCCGGGGAGCATCCACATGACCGTGGCGTTGACGGTGGCGAAGACCGCCCAGAGCGGGACCGCCCAGCGCGCCGCCCGCGACAGGTCAGCCCGCGACAAAGCTGTAGCCCACGTTGCGGATGGTCTCGATGGAGTCGGCGCCGAGCTTGGCGCGCAGCCGCCGCACGTAGACGTCCACCACGTTGCTGGCCGCGTCGAAGGCGTGCCCCCACACGTCGGTGAGCAGCTCCTCGCGCCCGCACACGTGCCCGGCGCGGCCCATGAGGTGGCTGAGCAGCACGAACTCCCGTTGCGTGAGCTGGACGCTGCGGCCGGGGAGCTCGGCGGTGCGGCGGTGCGGGTCGAGGGCGACCTGCCCGGCCCTGATGCAGCGCCGGGCCGCCGCGGGCGCGGGTTCGGCGGCCCTGATCCGCACCCGGGCCACGAGCTCGGCGAGCGCGAACGGCTTGGCGAGGTAGTCGACGGCGCCGTGGGCGAAGCACTCGACCTTGGCGGCGACGTCGCCGATGGCGGAAAGGACGAGGACGCGCTGGTCGGGGCGCCGGGCGAGCATCTGCCGCAGCACGTCCACCCCGCCGAGCCGCGGCAGCATCAGGTCCAGCACGACCAGCGCGAACTCCTCGGCGTCGGCGAGCAGCAGTGCCTGCTCGCCGGTTCCGACCGTGCGGACGACGTGGCCGTCGCGTTCCAGGGCGCGCGAGACGAACCTGCAGATCCTCGGCTCGTCGTCCACGACCATGATCCGGGGCATCCAAGCTCCACGAGACTCAGCGGCGCCCTGGCCATCAACGCCGTCCGCTCCCTACGTCTCGTGTGTACCGCCCCTGATCAAGACGGGCAAGCATCCGGCTATGCCCCATATGGACGAGGTGTCTGACCTGGGGTGAAATGAGGTCAATCTGATAGTCAGATGACGGACTCGTCATCTCCCCCCGTACGTCAGCCGCCCCAGCCTGATACAGGGGCAACCCGGACATGCGAAAACGCCCGGATATCGATATCCGGGCGTTTCTCGTTTGCCGTGCTGGGGGACCGGGTCCGCCCGGACGGATCACACGTCCATGCACCACATCCAGCCGTAGCCGCTGATCCAGCAGCGGTAGTAGTCGTTGTTGGGCATGGCGTTGGCCGGGGCGCTCGCGGCGGCGAAGGCGGCGCCGGCGAGGGCGACGGTGGCGGTCAGCGTGGCGACGCGGCGGGTGATCTTGCGCATCAGATCTCCAAAGATCTCGTGTGGCGGACATCTGAAGTCAACCAACGAGGTCTTGGACCGCTCTTGGAGATCACTGCAGCGCTCAGCTCCGCCGTTCCGGCCAGGTCCAGTCGCGGACCTCCGGGGCGTCCTCGCCGTGGTCGCGGGTGTGGGCGCGGGCCCGCAGGCGGGCGTCCGCCATGCGCTGCCGCAGGTGGGCGGCGGTGACGCGCAGGCCGGGGACGCGGTCGATGACGTCCATGACCAGGTGGTAGCGGTCGATGTCGTTGAGCATCGCCATGTCGAAGGGGGTGGTCGTGGTGCCCTCCTCCTTGTAGCCGCGGACGTGCAGGTTGGCGTGGCCGTTCCTGCGGTAGGTGAGCCGGTGGATCAGCCACGGGTAGCCGTGGAAGTTGAAGATCACCGGCTTGTTCGTGGTGAACAGGGCGTCGAACTCGGCGTCGGGCATGCCGTGCGGGTGCTCGGCCGGCGGCTGGAGGCGCATCAGGTCCACGACGTTGATCACCCGGACCCGCAGCCACGGCAGGTGCTCGCGCAGCAGCGCCGCGGCGGCCAGGGTCTCCAGCGTGGGCACGTCCCCGGCGCAGGCCAGCACGACGTCCGGCTCCTGCCCCGCGTCGTTGCTCGCCCAGTCGATGATGCCGAGGCCGCGGGCGCAGTGCGTGACCGCCTCCTCCTCGCCGAACAGGTCGAGCACGGGCTGCTTGCCCGCCACGACCACGTTGACGTAGTCGCGGGAGCGCAGGCAGTGGTCGGCCACCGACAGCAGCGTGTTGGCGTCCGGCGGCAGGTACACGCGCACGACACCGGCCTTCTTGTTGACCACGACGTCGAGGAATCCGGGGTCCTGGTGGCTGAAGCCGTTGTGGTCCTGCCGCCAGACGTGCGAGGACAGCAGGTAGTTGAGCGAGGCGACCGGCCGCCGCCAGGGGATGCGCCGGCTCGCGTCCAGCCACTTGGCGTGCTGGTTGAACATGGCGTCGACGATGTGGATGAACGCCTCGTAGCAGGTGAACAGGCCGTGCCTGCCGGTCAGCAGGTAGCCCTCCAGCCAGCCCTGGCACAGGTGCTCGCTCAGCACCTCCATGACCCGCCCGCCCTCGGCCAGGCGCGCGTCGGTGGGCAGGGTGCCCGCGTGCCAGGCCCGGCCGGTGACCTCGAAGACGGCCGACAGGCGGTTGGAGTCGGTCTCGTCCGGCCCCATGAGGCGGAACGTCCGCGGGTTGGCGGCGATCACGTCGCGCAGGAACCGGCCGAGGACGCGGGTCGGCTCGGTGAGCGCGGTGCCGGGCACGGGCACCGCGACGGCGTGGTCGCGGAAATCGGGCAGGACGAGGGGACGGAGGATCTCGCCGCCGTTGGCGTGCGGGCTGGCGCTCATGCGGCGGGGACCCTCGGGGACGGTCTCCAGGATCTCGGCGACCGGGCGGCCGTCGGCGTCGAAGAGCTCGCCCGGCCGGTAGGACCGCATCCACTCCTCCAGCATGGCCAGGTGGCCGGGGTTCTCCCGGACGGCGGCCAGCGGGACCTGGTGGGCGCGCCAGGTGCCCTCCACGGGCACGCCGTCGACCTCGCGGGGGCCGGTCCAGCCCTTCGGGGTGCGCAGCACGATCATCGGGAGCCGGTCGGCGCGGCCGTCCTTGTAGGCGGCGATCTCGTCGAAGACCTCGTCCAGCGTCCGCGCCATCAGCGCGTGCATGGCCGTGGGGTCGTCTCCTTCGACCAGGTACGGCCGGTAGCCGTACCCCTCCATGAGCTTGACCAGGTCCTCGGAGGGGATCCGGGACAGCACCGTCGGGTTGGCGATCTTGTAGCCGTTGAGGTGCAGGATCGGCAGGACCACCCCGTCGCGGCGCGGGTCGAGGAACTTGTTGGAGTGCCAGCTCGCCGCCAGCGGGCCCGTCTCGGCCTCCCCGTCCCCGATCACGCACGCGACCACGAGGTCCGGGTTGTCGAACGCGGCGCCGTAGGCGTGGGCCAGCGAGTAGCCGAGTTCGCCGCCCTCGTGGATCGACCCGGGCGTCTCCGGGGCCACGTGGCTCGGGATGCCGCCGGGGAAGGAGAACTGGCGGAACAGGCGGCGCATGCCCTCGGCGTCCTGCGAGACGTCGGGGTACCGGTCGGAGTAGGAGCCCTCGAGCCAGGCGTGCGCCACCGCGGCGGGGCCGCCGTGACCGGGCCCGGCGACGTAGATCATGTCCTGGTCGCGCTCGGCGATGACCCGGTTGAGGTGGGCGAAGCAGAAGTTCAGCCCGGGCGTCGTGCCCCAGTGACCGAGCAGGCGCGGCTTGATGTGCTCCGGCTTCAGCGGCTCGGTCAGCAGCGGGTTGTCCAGCAGGTAGATCTGGCCCACGGCGAGGTAGTTGGCGGCGCGCCAGAAGGCGTCGATTCTCTCAAGGGCGTCCATGAGAAGATCGTCGCCTGAGCCGAACGCCGAGGTAAGGGACCTTGGTCCCTACCCGTCAGAGGCCATCGCGACATAAATTCTGGTACATGATTCGCGTTTTTCTACTCGATGACCACGAGGTCGTCCGGCGGGGCGTCGCCGCCCTGCTGAACACCGAGGACGACATCGAGGTGGTCGGCGAGGCCGGCACGGCCGAGTCGGCCATCGCGCGCATCCCCGCGCTGCGGCCCGACGTGGCCGTCCTCGACGTACGGCTGCCCGACGGCAGCGGCGTCGACGTGTGCCGCGAGGTGCGCTCACGGCTGCCAGGGCTGGCGTGCCTGATGCTCACCTCCTTCGCCGACGACGACGCCCTGTTCGACGCCGTCATGGCCGGGGCCTCGGGGTACGTGCTCAAGCAGATCCACGGCTCCGACCTGGTCGGCGCGGTCCGCACGGTCGCGGCCGGCCAGTCGCTGCTCGACCCGCAGACCACCGCCGCGATGCTGCAGCGGCTGCGCGACCAGGCCGCCAAGAAGGACCCCCTCGCCGCGCTGTCGGAGCAGGAGCGCCACATCCTCGAACTCATCGGCGAGGGGCTGACCAACCGGCAGATCGGCGAGCGGCTGTTCCTCGCCGAGAAGACCGTGAAGAACTACGTGTCGAACCTGCTGGGCAAGCTCAGCATGCAGCGCCGCACCCAGGCCGCCGCGCTGGCGGCGCGGATGAAGGCGGAACGGCACGAGTGAAGTGACTTTCGTCCCTGAACGCGAGACCACCAGGCGGAAGACCCTTGATGTCATGAAACTCGATACGGCCGGGCTGCGGGTCCTGACCCGTGAGGAGTGCCTGCACCTGTTCACGCTGACGCCCGTCGGGCGCATCGTCTTCACCGACCGCGCCCTGCCGAGCGTCCAGCCCGTCAACTTCCTCCTGAACGGCGAGGACATCGTGATCCGCACGTCGACCGGGTCCAAGCTCGCCGCCGCCACCCGCAACGCCGTGGTGGCCTTCGAGGCCGACGAGATCGACGTGACGACGCGCACGGGCTGGTCGGTCACCGCCGTCGGGCACGCCCGCGCGGTGACCGACCCGGCCGAGATCGAACTCCTCTCGGCGCTGCCGCTGGTGCGGTGGCTGCCGGGCGACCAGGACCATTTCATCGTGGTGCGCGCCGAGCAGGTCTCCGGGCGCCGGATCGTCTGAGGATCAGCCGAGGGGGACGTCCCAGACGAGCCGCGTCCCGCCCTCGGCCGGGGACTCGGCGACGAACGTCCCGCCGAGCCGCTCCGCCCGCTCCTGCAGGTTGCGCAGGCCGCTGCGGCGCCCCTCCGCGGGCAGGCCGACCCCGTTGTCCTGGACGACGAGCACGACGCGTCCCGCCTCCACCCGCGCGGCGACGTCCGCCTTCGACGCCTTGGCGTGCCGCACCAGGTTCGACAGCGCCTCCCGCAGGACGGCGAGAAGCTGGTCGGCGATCGGCGCGGGCACGTCGTTGTCGAGCCGGCCCTCCATCTGCAGCCCCGGCATGAAGCCCAGGTGACCCCGCGCGCCCTCCACGAGCGCCACGACCTGGGCCCGCAGACCGGGATCGGCGAGGTCCGGGGGCGTCTGGAGCGCGAAGATCGTGGAACGGATCTGGCGGATCGTCTCGTCCAGCTCGTCGACGGCGTGCCGCAGGCGGGTGGACGCCTCGGGCCGCTCGACCAGCCGCACCGCGCTCATCAGCGTCATCGCGACCGCGAACAGGCGCTGGATCACGACGTCGTGCAGGTCCTTGGCGATCCGGTCGCGGTCCTCCAGCAGGCCCAGGCGCTCGGCGTCCTTGCGCGCCGTCGCCAGCTCCAGCGCGATGGCGGCCTGACCCGCGAACGCGTGCAGCATGCGCAGCATCGACGGCGTGAACGGCAGCCGGCCCGGCCGCTTGGCCAGCGCGAGCACGCCGCGCACCGACCCGGCGGTGCCGAGCGGCACCGCCGCCGCGGGCCCTGACTCCACCTCGTCCGACATGTGGAAGCCCACCGTGCCCACGTCACCGGCCGTGTACGGCTCCCCCGCCGCGTACGCCGCGCCCGGGAGCGAGCCCTCGACCGGGACCTCGGCGCCCACCAGGTCGTCGGCGCCCTCGGCGATCCTGACGTGCAGCGTCCGGCCGTCCGCGGACGGGAACAGGATCGTGGTGACGTCGGCGTCGGCCATCTGCTGGACGTGGCGGGCGACCTGGCTCAGCACCTCGTCCACCCCCGCGCCGGTGAGCAGGGTGGTGGTGACCTCGGAGGACGCCTGGAGCCAGATCTCCCTGCGGCGCGTCTCCTCGTACAGGCGGGCGTTCTCGATCGCGACGCCGGCGGCGGTGGCCAGGGCGGTGACGACGGCCTGGTCCTCCTCGTCGAACTCCGCCCCGCCGCGCTTCTCGGTGAGGTAGAGGTTGCCGAAGACCTCGTCGCGCACCCGGATCGGCACCCCGAGGAAGGACCCCATCGGCGGGTGGCCGGGCGGGAAGCCGTAGGACTCGGGGTGGTCGGAGATGGAGGCGAGCCGCAGCGGGACCGGCTCCTTGATCAGCAGGCCGAGCAGGCCGAGGCCGTGCGGCCAGTGCTCGATGCGGGCGATCTCCTCTTCCGAGAGCCCGACCGGGATGAACTCCAGCAGCGTGCTCTCTTCGCCGATCACGCCGAGCGCGCCGTAGCCGGCGTCGACCAGGCGGGTCGCGGTCTCGACGATGCGGCGCAGCACCGTCTCCAGTTGCAGGTCGCTGCCGACGGAGACGACGGCCTCCAGAAGCGCGTGCACCCGGTCACGGGTGGCGAGGACGGCCTCCAGCCTGGTCTGGAGTTCGGCCAGCAGCTCGTCCAGCCGCATGCTGGGGACGAGGGAACTCGGCTCACCACTGCTCATAGCGGGATTCTTACATCAACGCGCACAGGAGCCCATCCGGACCCGGACGGGCTCCTGAGGGGAGTGCGCTCACTTGAGGACGGGGTACTTGCGGACCAGCGGGGTGGCGCCCCACCACCGGCCGATGCCGAGGGTGTCGCCGGCCGAGACCAGGGCCAGGCCGGCCAGCACGATCGCGTAGACGAGGTGCTCGTCCATGAAGGGGTTGGTGGTGAGGGGAAGCTCGGCCGCCCACATCAGCACCAGCATGAGCCCGCCGGCGACCGCGGCGATCCGCAGCCCGGCGCCGAGGATCAGCGCGACGCCGACGCCGAGCAGGCCGATCATGAACAGCCAGTCGACCCACGCCTGCCCGGCGAGGCCGGAGAAGAAGCCGCCGAGCGCGTTCTCGCCGGTGCCCTTGAGGAATCCGGCGGTCGGGCTGCCGCCCTCGATCCAGGCGCGGCCGGCGGGGGTCGAGAAGCCGAGGCCGAAGGTCTTGTCGAGGAAGGCCCAGAGGAAGACCCAGCCGAGGGCGATGCGGGCGAGGGCCCAGACGTATCCGGCGCCGCGGGAAGAGGAGGCGTCCATGACGGGAAGGTCGGAGAGGGAGTGCCGTCCGTTGATGGTGGCCATCATCGACCCCTTTCGTAGAGCCGGTCCGTGAACCTTTGCCGTTTGTTTACGGCTTGATCACACCGTTTCGCGGGTCCGGATCCGAGTGCCGGACGACTCACCCCCGCGGCCCCGAAGTCCCGTCATCCTCGGGACCTTCGGACTCTTGCAGAACCTCGCCCAGTGGGCGCCGCACGCCGCGGATGCGGCAGGGCGCGTGGCCGAGACGCAGGATCATCTGCGGATACTCCCCCGAGCACAGTTCCTGCCTGACGAACTCCCGCAGGTGGTGGACCTCCAGCGGCTGGGTGTGGAACGCGGCCGTCACGTCGTGGGCGGAGGCGCGCAGCAGCACGCGCTGCAATGCCTGCCCGGCCGCGATCCAGTCCTCCGGCCGGTCGCCGGGCGTGGTGAGCAGCGCGACGACGCCCGTCTCCCGCGCCTCCGGCCGGTCCTCGCCGGTGCCCCAGGCGCGCCCGGCCGTGTAGTCGCGCTGGGCGAAGTGCGGCCACGTGCGCCCCGGCTCACCGGGGTAGGCGTCGGCGGGCACCCCGTCCATGTGGCGGCTGCCCGGCGGGCGGCCCCAGCGGACGATCTCCAGGGTGAACGCGCGGTCCCGCGCCTGGACCTCCTGGGCCGCGGCGGTCACGGCGGCCAGGATCCGCGCCGCGGCCTCCGAGCCCACCGGGGTCAGCCGCGCGCCCTCGGCCCGCGCCTCGCCGACCAGGACGTCCAGCAGCTCGTCGGGGACCGGCTCGGGGAGGAACCCCGCCCGGTGCGTGCGGCGGCGCGGGATCTCGGCGTTCATCACGCGCACGTCCTCGTCGGCCTCCTCGTCGGGCCCGAGCCGCACGGTCGCCAGCAGGCCCGGACGGTCGGGGTCGGGCAGCACGCGGACGACCGGCCGGTGCCCCATCCCCCGCAGGGCCGTGCGGATGTTGAACAGCGCCGCGCCGCAGCCGAGCAGCAGCTCCCTGCCTTCGGCGTCGGCGACGCGCAGCAGGCGGTCGGTGTCGGACCGCAGGCTGATCTCGCCCTCCTCAAGCGCGAAGCTCCACGGCTGCGTGTTGTGCGGCGACGGGGCCCAGACCGCGGCCTCCACCGCGGCGCGCAGCTCCTGTTTCGTACGCATGAGCGATGCACCTCCAGGCTCCAGTCCACCGCCGCGGGCCCCGCGAGGGCAGGGACGAAGGGCACCGCCGGGCGGGACGTTGGTCGGGTCAGCCCGCCGTGAGCCGCTTGCGGAACACCCAGTACGTCCACGCCTGGTAGCCCAGCACCACGGGCGTGAAGATCACGGCCACCCACGTCATCACGGTCAGCGTGTAGGGGGTGGAGGAGGCGTTGGCGACGGTGAGGCTGTTGGCCGGGTCCAGGGCGGGCATGACGTTCGGCCACAGGTTCCCGAAGAGGGTGGCGGTGACGGCGGCGATGGCCACCGCGTTGGCGGTGAAGGCCCAGCCGTCCCTGCCCCGCGCCGTCGCGGCCAGGGCGCCCGCGATGCCCGCAGCGGCGACGGCCGCGGTGCCCCAGGTGACGGGCTTGCCCGAGTCGAGCTGGGTGAGCAGCAGGAACGCGCCGCCTGTGCCCAGGGCGAGCAGCCCCGCCTGCCGGGCCACCCGGGCGGCGGCCTCCCGCAACACCCCTTCGGTGCGCAGGGCCAGGAACACCGCGCCGTGCAGCGTGAACAACGTCAGCGTCGCCGCCCCGCCCAGCAGGGCGTAGGGGTTGAGCAGGTCGAACAGGGAGCCCGCGTACTCGTGCCGGGAGTCCAGCGGCACGCCCCTGACGATGTTCGCGAAGGCCACGCCCCACAGGAAGGCGGGGCCGAGCGAGCCCCAGAAGAAGGCGCGGTCCCAGCCCTTGACGCTGTCGCTCTTGCCCCGGTACTCCAGCGCGACGCCCCGGACGATCAGTGCCAGCAGGATCAGGAACAGCGGCACGTAGAAGCCGCTGAACAGGGTGGCGTACCACTCGGGGAAGGCGGCGAAGGTGGCGCCGCCGGCGACGAGCAGCCAGACCTCGTTGCCGTCCCAGACCGGGCCGATCGTGCGGACGACGGCGCGGCGCTCGGCCTCGTCGCGGGCGATGAGCGGCATGAGCACGCCGACGCCGAAGTCGAAGCCCTCCAGGACGAAGTATCCGGTCCACAGGACCGCGATGAGCACGAACCAGACGGTGGTGAGTTCCATGATCGCGGTTCCTCAGTACGAGAGCGCGGGGACGGGCTCGGCGGGGCCGGCCTCGGAGTCCAGGCCGGCGCGGACGAACTTCAGCAGCAGCCTCACCTCGACGACGGCGAGCACCGCGTAGACCAGGGTGAAGCCCACCAGCGTGAGCGCGACCTCGGGGACGTCGGCGCCGGGCGAGACGGCGGCGGCCGTGCGCATGACGCCGAAGACGGTCCAGGGCTGGCGGCCCATCTCGGTGAAGATCCAGCCCAGGGAGTTGGCCAGGAACGGCAGGCCGATGCCGAGCACGGCCACGCGGGTGAACCACGGGCTCGCGGGCAGGCGTCCCCGCCGGGTCAGCCACAGTCCGGCGAGCGCGAGCAGCCCCGCCAGCGCCCCGAAGCCGATCATCAGGCGGAACGACCAGTACGCCAGGCCCACCACGGGACGGTAGTCGCCGGGGCCGTAGAGGGCCTGGTAGCGGGCCTGGATGTCGTTGATCCCCTCCACCTCGCCGTCGAGGGTGTCGGTGGCGAGCAGGCTCAGGCCGTTCGGGATCTGGACGTTGACGCGGTTGCGGCCGCGCTCGACGTCGCCGACGGCGAACAGCGAGAACCCGGCGGAGGTCTCGTCCTCCCACAGCGCCTCGGCGGCGGCCATCTTCATGGGCTGCTGCTCGGTCATGATCTGCGCCTGCCAGTGGCCGGTGAACGCCACCCCGGCCGCGGCGACCAGGCTGATCGCCATCGCGACCCGGGCCGACACGCGGAACAGCGGCACGTCCTTCCCGCGGGCGAGCCGCCAGACGCTGATCCCGGCGACGAACGCCCCGGCGGTCACGAACGCGCCGAAGATCACGTGCGGGAAGGTGACGAGCGTGGTGGAGTTGGTCAGCACGGCCCAGATGTCGGTCAGTTCGGCGCGCCCGCTCACCGGGTCGAGCCGGTAGCCGACGGGGTGCTGCATCCAGGAGTTGGCGGCCAGGATGAAGTACGCGGAGATCGCCGTCCCGGTCGCGGCCAGCCAGATCGTCGCCAGGTGCAGCCGGCGCGGCAGCCTGTCCCAGCCGAAGATCCACAGGCCGAGGAACGTTGACTCCATGAAGAAGGCGATCAGCCCCTCCATGGCCAGCGGCGCGCCGAAGACGTCGCCCACGAAGCGCGAGTAGGCGCTCCAGTTCATGCCGAACTGGAACTCCTGCACGATGCCCGTGACCACGCCCATCGCGAAGTTGATCAGGAACAACCGTCCCCAGAAGCGGGTCAGCCGCAGGTAGCCGGGGTCGTCGGTGCGATGCCAGGCGGTCTGCAGGCCGGCCACCACGAAGGACAGCCCGATCGTCAGCGGGACGAACAGGAAGTGGTAGACGGTCGTGATGCCGAACTGCCATCGCGACAGGTCGAGGACGTCCATCGGTGCTCCAGGTATCGGTGGTTCGCTTCCGGAAGGGTCCGGCACCCGGCGCCGCCCGTCCCAGGGCCGCCCGGCCTCCCGCGGCGGGACCTTGGTCACATCCGGGACGGCGGGCCGGGGACGCCGAGCCCCTGGTGGAACCGGGGGAAAGGACCGAAGTCCCTCGCGCGCGGGCCGTCCGGCACTGCCGCGCGGGCGCCGCGCGGCGGGACCGTGGCGGTGGACTTCCGATGACGGCGCGCCGGCGGGCCTGACCCCCGCCGGTCCCGCCCGGCCGGCGAATTGGAGAACTTTCATGTCCGAGGAATGCGACGTCCTGCTCAGAGACGGCGGCATCGCCCACGTGCGCCCGCTGGCGCCGGGCGACCGCGCCGCCCTCCACGACCTCGTCGACCGGACCTCGGAAGGCTCTGCCTACCTGCGCTTCTTCACCGGCGGCCGGGGAACCGCGCACGCCCACATGGACCGGATCACCGGCCCCGGCCACGAGGGCCGGGTGCTGCTGGCGACCGTCCGCGACCGCCCGGCCGCCATCGCCGAGTACACCCCCGCCGCCGACCCGTCGGTCGCGGAGATGGCGATCCTGATCGACGACGCCGCCCAGGGGCAAGGGCTCGGCACGCTGCTGCTGGAACACCTGGCCGTGCGTGCCGCGGAGGCCGGGGTGCGGGAGCTGGTCGGCGAGGTGCTCGCCGAGAACCGCGCGATGCTCGGCGTGCTGCGCGACCTCGGCCTGCCGGTGGACCTCCATTTCGACGGCGGCCTGGTACACCTGCGGATCGGGCTGGACCCCGATGACCGGTTGCTGGACCGCGTGGCGGCCCGCGACCACGAGGCCGAGCGGGCGTCGCTGGCCCGCGTGCTCGCCCCCGCGTCCATCGCCGTGGTCGGCGCGGGCCGCGACCCGTCCGGCGCCGGGCACAAGGTGCTGCGCAACCTGCTCGACGGAGGCTTCCCCGGCCCGGTCTACCCGGTGAACCCGAAGGCGGCGCGGGTGGCCGGGGTCACGGCGTACCCGGACCTGGGCGCGGTGCCCGGGCCGGTGGACCTGGCCGTGATCGCCGTGCCCGCGCCCGCCGTGCTGGACGTGGCGAGGGACTGCGCGGCGGCCGGGGTCAAGGGCCTCGTCGTGCTGACGGCCGGGTTCGCCGAGAACGGCGGGCGCGCCGCCGAGCGCGCGCTGGTGGCGATCTGCCGGTCGGCGGGCATGCGGATGATCGGCCCGAACTGCCTGGGGATCGTCAACACCGCCGCCCGGATGAACGCGACCTTCCTCACCGCGCCCGTGACCGAGGGGAGCGTGGCGGTGCTGTCGCAGTCCGGCGCGGTGGGCGCGGCGCTGCTGGACCGGCTGCCGGTGTCCTCGTTCGTCTCGGTCGGCAACAAGGCCGACGTGAGCGGCAACGACCTGCTCGACCACTGGGAGGACGACGAGGCGACCCGCGTCATCGCGCTCTACCTGGAGTCGTTCGGCAACCCGCGCAAGTTCGCCAGGATCGCCGCGCGCGTCGGCCGCCGCAAGCCGGTCCTGCTCGTCAAGAGCGGCAGGTCCGGGGCCGGCGACCGCGCGGTGGCCTCGCACACCGCGGCCGCCGCCACGCCCGACGTCGCCGTGGACGCGCTGGTGCGCGCGGCCGGGGTGATCCGCCTGGACAGCGTGCGCGACATGCTGGACACCGCGCGGCTCCTGACCGCCCAGCCGCTGCCCGCCGGGCGCAGGGTCGCCATCGTCGGCAACTCGGGCGGCCCCGAGGCCATGACCGCGGACGCCTGCGAGCGCGAAGGGCTGGTCGTGCCCGAACTGGCCCTCTCCGGGAGCCTCGCCGGGCGGGTGCCCGCCGCGGCGGCGCTCGGCAACCCGGTGGACCTGACCGCCGACGCCTCGGCGGAGGAGATCGGGCTGGCCGTCGAGAGCGCGCTGGCCCGGCCGGACGTCGACGCCGTGCTGATCGTCTACACCCCGCCCTTCGGGTCCGGGCTGGAGGCGACGGCCAAGGCGATCGCCGAGGCCGCCCGCGCCAGTGGCAAGACCGTGGTCGCCTGCGTGATGGGCCAGGACGGCGCGATCGAGGACAGCGCCCCCGCCATCCCCGTCTACGCCTTCCCCGAGCAGGCCGTCCAGGCGCTGGCCCGCGCCGCCGCGTACGCCGAGTGGCTGCGCACCCCGCCCGACCGGGTCGAGCGCGCCTCCGTCGAGGCGGACTGGGCGGCCAAGGACATCGTGCGCGCCGAGCTCGCCGCCCGCCCCGAGGGCGGCTGGCTGGACCCGGACGCCACGGAGCGGCTGCTGCGCGCGTTCGGCGTGACCGTCGCCGAGTCGATCATCGTGGAGGGCCCGTGGGCGGCGGGCGAGGCCGCGGCGGCGTTCGGGACGCCCGTCGTGCTCAAGGCGACGGGGCTCGTGCACAAGAGCGACGTCGGCGGCGTGCGGGTGGGTCTGGCCACGCCCGGCGAGGTGCGGCAGGCGTACCGCGAGATGGCGGCGGAGATCGGGCCGGTGATGACCGGCGCGATCGTGCAGCGCATGGTCCCGCCGGGCGTCGAGATCATCGTCGGCGGCGTCAACTACCCGGCGTTCGGCCCGCTGCTCATGACCGGCATGGGCGGCGTCACCGCCGACCTGCTCGCCGACCGCGCCTTCCGCGTCCCGCCGGTCAGCGCCGACACCGCGGCCGAGATGATCGCCGACCTGCGCTGCTCCCCGCTCCTGTACGGCTACCGCGGCGGCCCGCGGTGCGACACCGCCGCCCTCGCCGACCAGATCACCCGGGTCGGCCGGCTCCTCGACGCGCTGCCCGAGGTCGCCGAGCTGGACCTCAACCCCGTCATCGTCACCCCCGGCGGCGCCGTCGCCGTGGACGCCCGCGTCCGGCTCGCCCCCTGCGCCCCCGCGCCGTCCCCCTACGCCCGCCGCCTCCGCTGACCCTCGGCCGCGACGATCCGGCCCGGCCTCCCGAGGGAGCCGGGCCGGACGCGTGAGGGGTCACAGGAGCGGGAGGCGTACGGCCTCCTCCTGCCAGGGCGGGCAGGTCAGCCGGGAGACCACCGCGACGACGCCGTCCACGTGCCGCACCGCGTACAGCAGCGCGGAGATCTGGGACGGGCGCTCGGCCTCGCCGGCGATGGTCACGACGCCGTCGGCGACGCCGATCTCCAGGGGGGCGGGGTCGAGCCCGATCTCGTCGCGGACGACCGAGACGATGTCGTCGCGCAGCTCGGCCTCCGGGCGCTCGAAGACCCGCAGCAGGTCGGCCTGGTGGACGGTGCCGGCGATCCTGCCGGTCACGGGGTCGATGACCGGGAGCTGCTTGACGTGCCGGTCGTGCATCAGGCGGGCGGCGTCCCTGACCGGCGTCCCTGGGGTCACCGTGACGGCGGGGGCGGTCATCAGCTCGCCCGCGCGCACGCCCGCGGCCTTGCGCCGGTCGAGCCGCCGCGTGCGCGTCAGGAAGGCCGCGGGGAACGCGTTCCCCGGCTCGATCTCCTTGAGCAGCAGGTCGTCCTGGGACACCACGCCCACCGGACGACGGTCCCGGTCGATGACCGTGACGGCCCCGACGGCGTACTTCCTCATCGTGGCCACGATCTCGGAGAACGGCGCGTCCTGGTGGACGGCGATCGCCACGCGTCCCATCACGTTCCTGACTTCGATCGTCATGATGTCTCCTCCTTCGCGCTCCAGCCTCCTCCGGCGCCCGCCGCGGCGGCAGCGGCGAACGTCCCCGGGCGGAGAGGCTTACGGCTCGGGCCGGGGCGGGACCTCGTCGGCGCGCGGCGGTGCCGAAGGTCCTTCCCGGAGGAGCCGATCGGCGGTGCCGCTCCGGATCCGGGCTCACGACACTGGGAGGCACCGACGACAGGAGAGGACGCCCCGATGTCACAGACCCCGCACGGCCTGGAGGAGCACGGCCTGGAGGAGCACGGCCTGGAAGAGCACGGCCTGGAAGAGCTCGGCCAGGAGGAGTGCATGCGGCTCATCTCGCCCGGCGGCATCGGCCGGGTGGCGTTCGACGGCGCGCCGGGGCCGACCGTGCTGCCGGTGAACTACCGGGTCGCCGGCGGCGACATCGTGTTCCGCACCCGCGAGGGCGGCATCCTGGACCTGGACCTGCGCTCGGGCCTGCGCGGCCTGGACATCAAGATCGCGTTTCAGGTGGACCGCGTCGACGAGATCCGGCACGAGGGGTGGAGCGTGCTCATCCAGGGCGCGGCCCACCACGTGCCCGAGGAGGAGGAGGCCGCCGTCCTGTACACGGACCTGCGGTCCTGGGCCGGAGACGACCGGCGGCACTACGTCCGCGTCATCCCGACGCGCGTCACCGGACGCCGTATCCACAGCCTGTGAACGACTCCCGCCGCCGGACGGGCCTGCGCAGGGCCGTCAACGACATCGTCCTGTCCAAGGCGTTCGACAACGGCATGATCTGCGCCTCCGAGCAGGCGGTGATCATCGACGCGGAGGTGTACGACGCGGCGCTGGCCGAGTTCGGCCGGCTGCACGCCTACCTGGCCACCGAGGAGGAGAAGGGCAGGCTGGAGGAGCTTGTTCGGCGGCGCCGCCACGGGCGAGTCGTGCGCGGAGGCCAGGATCAATCCCGAGGTGGTGGGCCGTCCGGCCGCGTGGATCGCCGAGCGCGCCGGGTTCACCGTGCCCGAGGGCACCTCGGTCATCCTCGCCGAGGTCGGCGCGGTCGGGCCGGCCGAGCCGTTGACCAGGGAGAAGCTCTGCCCGGTGCTCGCGGTGCTGCGCGCGGGCGGCGCCGAGGAGGGCATCGTGCTCGCCGAGCGCATGGTGGAGTTCGGCGGCCTCGGCCACAGCGCCGCCGTCCACACCCGCGACGAGGAACTGGTGGAGCGGTTCGGGCGGCGGGTGAAGGCGGTCCGGGTCATCTGGAACGCCCCGGCGTCGCAGGGCGGCATCGGCGACATCTACAACGCGTTCGTCCCGTCCCTGACGCTGGGCTGCGGCAGCTACGGCCGCAACTCGGTCTCCCACAACGTCTCGGCGGTGGACCTGCTGAACATCAAGCGGATCGGGCGGCGGACGAACAACCTCCAGTGGTTCAAGGTGCCCGCGAAGATCTACTTCGAGCCGCACGCTATCAGGTACTTAGCCGACATGCCGGACATGCACCGGGTGACGATCGTGACCGACGCCACCATGACCCGGCTCGGGTACGTCGACCGGATCCTCACCGTGCTCGGCCGCCGCCCCGAACGGGTCGCGCTGCAGATCATCGACGACGTCGAGCCCGAGCCCAGCGTCGCCACCGTCGACCGCGGCGCCGCGCTGATGCGCGCCTTCCACCCCGACACCATCATCGCGCTCGGCGGCGGCTCGGCCATGGACGCGGCCAAGGTCATGTGGCTGCGCTACGAGCACCCCGAGGTCGTGTTCGCCGACCTGCGGGAGAAGTTCTTCGACATCCGCAAGCGCGCGTTCCGGTTCCCCCCGCTCGGCGACCTCGCCCGGCTCGTCTGCGTGCCCACCACGTCGGGCACCGGCGCCGAGGTCACGCCGTTCGCGGTGATCACCGACACCGCCACCGGCGAGAAGTACCCGCTGGCCGACTACGCGCTCACCCCGAGCGTCGCCATCGTCGACCCGGTGCTCGCCGCCGACCTGCCGCCGGTCGTCACCGCCGACAGCGGCTTCGACGCCCTCACCCACGCCATCGAGGCGTACGTGTCGGTCTACGCCGGCGACTTCACCGACGGGCCCGCCCTGCACGCGATCAAGCTGATCGCCGCCAACCTGGAGAACGCGGTGCGGCACGGCGCGGCCGACCCGCGGGCCCGCGAGCACATGCACAACGCCGGGACCATCGCCGGCATGGCCTTCGGCAACGCCTTCCTCGGCATCGTCCACGCCATGTCCCACACGCTCGGCGCCACCTTCCACATCGCCCACGGCCGCACCAACGCCGTCCTGCTCCCGCACGTCATCCGCTACAACGGCACGGTGCCCGCCAAGCCGACCGGCTGGCCCAAGTACGAGCACTACCGCGCGCCCGAGCGCTTCCAGGACATCGCCCACGCCCTCGGGCTGCCCGCCGCGACCCCTGAGGAGGGCGTGGAATCCCTGGCCGCCGCGATCGAACGGCTGCGCGACGCCGTGGGAATCGAGCCGTCCTTCCAGGCCCTCGGCGTGGACGAGGAGACCTTCATGGCCGCGCTCCCCCAGCAGGCCCGCAACGCCTACGAGGACCAGTGCGCCCCGGCCAACCCCCGCATGCCGATGCT
Source organism: Sphaerisporangium krabiense (assembly GCF_014200435.1). Taxonomy (NCBI): domain Bacteria; kingdom Bacillati; phylum Actinomycetota; class Actinomycetes; order Streptosporangiales; family Streptosporangiaceae; genus Sphaerisporangium; species Sphaerisporangium krabiense. The sequence goes on from NZ_JACHBR010000001.1 coordinate 2,206,259, forward strand.
CGACGACATGCGCGCGCTGATGCGCGCCGCGTACTACGGCCGCTGAACCCCCGAGCCCGGAACACCGGGGCCCGCGTCGGCGCCCCCGCCGCCGACGCGACGACGCGGCACGTGATATGCACGGGAACGCACGATTCGGCGGGCCGGTGCGCGCCGACGTACGTGGAAGCGAATGGGAGGTCGCCGGCGGTGAAGGTGCAGATCTGGGCGGACGTCATCTGCCCGTGGTGCGGCATCGGCCGGCACCGGCTCAAGGCGGCGCTGGAGCGGTTCGAGCACGCGGACGAGGTCGAGGTGGTCCACCGCTCCTTCCAGCTCGACCCCGGCGCGCCCGCCGGCGTCGCACGGCCGGTGGCCGAGATGCTCACCGCCAAGTACGGCATGGACCCGGCCCAGGTGGCCGCGATGAACGCGCGCGTGGAGGAGCTGGCCCACGCCGAGGGCCTCAAGCCGTACATCGTCGCCGACAACGTGGTGGGGAGCACCGCGCTCGCCCACGAGTTCCTCGCGCACGCCACCGCGCAGGGCATGCACACCCGGGCGTGGGACCACGTCCTCACCGCCTACTGGGGCGAGGCCCGCCCGGTGTTCACCGTCGACGCGCTGGTCTCGCTCGGTGAGGAGATCGGCCTCGACCCGGCGGGCACCCGCGAGGCCCTCACCGACCGCCGCCACCGCTCGGAGGTCGAGCGGGAGGCCGCCCGCGCCCGGGCCCTCGGCGCGACCGGAGTCCCCTTCACCGTCGTCGGCGACCGCTACGGCCTCGCCGGCGCCCAGGACCCCGAAACCGTCCTCGACGTCCTGCGACGGGCCTGGGACGACGCCCACCGGCCATGACGGCGGGCGCGTAAGGTACAGGGTGACCTCCATCCTGCTCGTCGAGGACGACGACGTGATCCGCAAGACCGTCGCGATGGCCCTTGAGCGGTACGGCTACCGTCTCGCCACCGCCGCCGACGGTCTGAGCGGCCTGGAGGCCTTCCTCGCAGGCGGCCACGACCTGCTCCTGCTCGACGTGATGCTGCCCGGGCTGGACGGCATCGGCCTGTGCCGCAGGATCAGGGAGTCCAGTCAGGCGCCGATCCTGATGATGTCGGCGCGCGGCGACTCGCTCGACGTGGTGTCGGGGCTGGAGGCCGGGGCCGACGACTATGTCGTCAAGCCCGTCGACATCCCGGTGCTGGTCGCCCGGATCAGGTCGCTGCTGCGCCGCGCCACCACGCCCGCCCCCCTGTCCGGCGTGCTCACGTTCGGTGAGCTGACCGTGGACCCGGCCGCGCTGGAGGTGCGGCTCGGCGGACGGCCGGTCGAGCTGGCGCCGACCGAGCTGCGGCTGCTCCTGGAGTTCGCGGCCAACCCCGGGATCGTGCTGGAGCGCGCCACTCTGCTCCGCAACGTGTGGGACTACGGGTGGGACGGCGACAGCCGCGTCGTCGACCTGTGCGTGCAGCGGCTGCGCAAGAAGATCGGCGCCGACCGTATCGAGACCGTGCGCGGATTCGGCTACAAACTGCGCCGGTCATGAGGTCGGTCTCGCTGCGCTGGAAGGTCGCGGCACTGATCACGCTGGCCTGCTGCGCGGTCGCGGCCGTGGTGGGCGCTCTCGTCCACCGCACGACCCTTGAGCGCGCGATGTGGCTGGGCGAGGGGCGGGCCCTGGAGTCGGCCGTGGCCGTCGCCGAGAACCACCGCGCGGGCGCGCCCGCCGAGCCGTCTTCCTCGTGGACCGAATGGATCAGGTCGCCGGACGACCTGCCCCCGCCCCTGCGCGAGCGGCTCGCCGCGGCGTCGTCCACGCCCTGGCCGTCGTCCGCCACCTGGTACGACGACCGGAAGCCCGAACAGCCGTGGATGTGGGCGGCGCAGTGGGTGGACGGCGGCCGCGTCGCCATCTCCCAGATCGAGATGGGCTCGGAGCTGCTCAGGCTGCGCGCCCTCGACCGTGCCATGGTCCAGGCCGCGCTGACCGCGCTCGTCGTCGTGGTGCCCGTCTCCGTGGGCCTGGCCGAGCTCGCCAACCGGCGGCTGCGGCGCGTCGCCGTCACCGCCCGCAGGATCGCGGACGGCGACCTGGACGCACGCGTCGGCGGCAAGGGGGACGTCGCGGACCCGCGCGGCCTGGCGCGCTGGGCCGGGTCCGACGAGATCGCCGGCATCTCCGCCGCCGTGGACTCCATGGCGGCGAGCCTTCAGTACCGGTTGCTGGCCGAGCAGCGGTTCACCGCCGACGTCGCCCATGACCTGCGCACCCCGCTGATGGGCATGCTCGCCGCGGCCGAGCTGCTGGAGGACGGCGAGGCCGCCGATCTGGTGCGCGACCGGCTGCGCGTGCTGCGCGCGCTGGTCGAGGACCTGCTGGAGGTGTCCCGGCTGGACGCGGGCGCCGAGGCGGCCGAGCGGATCCGGGTGCCGCTGGCCGAGCTGGCCGAACGGTCCGCGGCCCGCGTGGGGGTGGAGGCGCGCGTGGTGGCCTCGGGCGACCCGGTGGCCGAGACCGACCCGCGCCGTCTGGACAGAATCGTCGCCAACCTCGTCCTCAACGCCCACCGCCACGGCGAGCCGCCCGTGGAGATCACGGTGGGCGACCACGTGATCGAGGTGCGCGACCACGGGCCGGGTTTCCCCCCGGAGCTGCTGAGCGACGGGCCGAGACGCTTTCGCACCGGCGCCGCCGAACGCGGCCGCGGCCACGGCCTCGGGCTCACGATCGCACTGGGCCAGGCCCGCGTCATAGGCGCCGGCCTCACCTTCGCCAACGCCCCCGACGGCGGCGCCGCCGCCACCCTCCGCCTCCCCCGCCAGGCGCCGGGCCCGTCACGCTGACCTAGGCGCCGACCCGGGCTGATACACGGCTGATACACGGTCAAGCCCGGGCGGAGACACGGGCACGGCCGTACGGACACACGAGCGGCACAAGCTGTCCGCTATGCGACGTTCCTTGATGTTCCTCCTGCTGGCGAGCGTCCTTGCCGGATGCGGAAGCGCGCCGTCCGTCTTCGGAGCCGCCGTGCCCGGCGTACCGCTGCCATGGCCGGCGGAAGGCCAGGCGGCCGTCGAGGTGGAGGGCGTGGGCAGCCTGGGCGTCAGCGGCGACCCGCGCCCCGTCCCCATCGCCAGCGTGGCGAAGGTCATGACCGCCTACGTGATCCTGCGCCGCCACCCGCTCAGGCCCGGGGACGACGGCCCGGCGATCACGGTGGACCACACGGCCGCCGACGAGTCCTACGCGCCGCAGGAGTCCACCGTCCCGGTCAGGGAGGGCGCGCGGATACGGCTGCGCCCCCTGCTGGAACTGATGATGGTGCCGTCCGGCAACAACGTGGCCCGCCTCCTGGCCCGCTGGGACGCCGGTTCGCAGCCGCGCTTCGTCGCGCGGATGAACGCCGCCGCCCACCGCCTGGGCATGGACGACACCAGGTACACGGGAGCGAGCGGCAACGAGGACAGCACCGTCAGCACCGCGACCGACCAGCTCAAACTCGCCGCGCGGGCGATGCGCGACCCCGTCTTCCGCCAGGTGGTGGCACAGGCCGACACCGCCGTCCCCGGCGAGGCGAGAAGGCTGCCCAACACCAACACGCTGCTGAACAGGCACGGCGTCATCGGCATCAAGACCGGCTCGGGCACCGCCGCGGGCGGCAACCTGATGTGGGCCTCCCACGTGCGGAGCCGCCTGGTGCTCGGCGTGATCCTCGGCCAGGCGACCGGCGTCACCCCGGCCGCCGCCAAGGCGGCGGCCCTGGAGGCCGGCGAGAAGATGAGCGCCGCGGTCGAACAGTGGCTCCAGGAATCCCCTCTCGTCAGCCGCGGCGCGTGAGCGGCGCGGCCGGGTCATCTCGCCCGGCGGGCGCCGGGGTGTCAGCCCAGCGGCGCGGTCAGCTCCTCGGCCGGTTCGCCGGGGCGGGACAGGTAGAAGTAGTGGCCGCCCGGCACCAGGCGGAACCGGAAGGCGGAGGTGGTGTGGGCGCGCCAGTCGTCCATGTGCGCCGCCTCCAGCTCGGGATCGTCGGCGCCGTGGAGGGCGACGACCGGGACCGGCAGCGGGCCGCGCGGCCGGTGGGCGTAGCCGAGGCCGAGCGCGTTGTCGCGGCGGATCTGCCGCAGCATGAGGGCCTGCAGCTGAGGGGCCATGTCCCGCATCCCCGGCGGCCAGGCCCGCCCCATACGGTCGAGGATCTCCGCGTCGGACCTGCGGTCCAAGGGCTCGAAGCCGGGGGCGGTGTCGGGAGGCCGCCTCCCGGACACCACGAGCACCCGCGGGGCGGGCAGCCCGCGTTCCAGCGCCTGCCAGACCACCTCCAGGCCGACGATGGTGCCGAAGCACGTGGCGAACACCGCGTACGGGCGCTCGGCGATCGTGGGCTCCAGCTCGGTGACGATCTCGGCGGCCAGGCCGGCCACGGTCAGGGCCTCGGGGGCGCGCGTCCTGCGGCCCCGGCCGGGCAGGTCGGGGACGGTCAGCCCCACGCCATCGGGCAGAGCCTTGCGCAGCGCGGCGAACATGCCGGCCCCGCCGCCTCCGGGAGGGAAGGCCACGACCGCCGCCGTGCGGTTCGCCCGCGCGCTCACCGATCGCCGGCCGTGGCCACCCAGACCAGGTGGCCGGAGTTGGGACCGAAGGGACGGCCGTCGTAGGCGCCGTGGACCCGCTCCAGCCGGAACCCGGCCTCGCGGATGAACCGCTGCAGCTCCGCCGGATGGCGGTAGTACAGCGTCTGCACCGAGTGCCGCCGCTCCAGCACGAGACCGTCCTCGTCGAGGATCTCCGTGATCCGCCGGCGCGTGGCCACCTGGGTCACCTCGGTGACGGAGGTGTAGTCCCAGATGACGACCCGCTGCCCGGTGCGGGGGTGGCGGACCTCGCAGACGAACCGCATCTTGTCCTGCATGTCGAGCATGGCCGCGTGCGTCAGCACCGGAACCCCGGCCGCCCAGCGCCCGCCCGGCGCGAGGTGGGCCCGTACGGTGTCCAGCGCGGCCCGGAGCTGGTCGTCGGTGGAGAGGAAGAACAGCGGCTGCCCTGCCATGACGATCAGGGGGAAGGTCCGGTCCAGGCGGACGGTGCACATGTCGCCTTCGACGAAGGCGACGGCGCCGTCGAGGCCCTGCTCGACCGCCTTCGCGCGCGCACGCTCCAGCATCTCGGGCGCGAGGTCGACGCCGACCGCCTCTCCCGCCTCGCGGGCGCACGGCAGCGTGACCCTGCCCGTGCCGCAGGCGAGGTCGAGTACCGGCCCGCCGGACGGCCCGGCCAGGCCGCGGTAGAACTCCACGTCGGGCTGGTTCCTGCGGAAGGGGAGCTCGTCGTACAGCTCCGCTTCGAGGGCGAACGCGCCGATCATCTCCGAGGTCACCTGGCCTCCTCTACGGCCTGTGCTTGGCTTGGCATTTCCTTCAGGTGGCGCAGCGGCGAGACGAGGCTCCACGCGAACGCCGTCATCGCGCCGGCCGCCCCGGCGAGGAGGGTGACGCGCAGGCTCGTCGCCTGGCCGAGCAGGCCGCCCGCGAAGACGCCCACGGCGACGAGGCCGGAGCCGAGGAAGCGGTAGGTGGCGTTCACCCGGGCCAGGACGCCGTGCGGCGTGTGGGCCTGCCGGAGGCTGGTCATCATGATGCCGCCGACGGTCCAGCCGTACCCGGCGACGGCGAAGGCGCCGATCAGCCAGGGCACGGCGAGCTCCGTACGCTCCGGGGTGAGCGCGACCAGCACGAACGGCACCGAGGCGACCGCCGTGGACAGGACGACGACCCTCCCCGGGCCGAGCCTGGCGGTCAGCCGGGCCACGGTCATCGACCCGGCGAGGCCGCCGACCGCCGCCACCGAGACGATCAGCCCCATGAGCCCGGCGCTGAGGCCCAGGTCGCGCACGGCGAACAGGGGGAACATCGCGACGACCCACTGGCTGAACATGTTGAACAGCGCGCCGACGCCGACCAGCGACCGCAGCAGCGGGTCGCGGAACGACGCCGCGAGCCCTTCCCTGACGGCGGCGACGGCGCCCGGGCCGCCCGCGGGCGCGGGATCCACCCGCTCCTCGACGCGGGTGGCGCTGAGGAACCCGGCCGAAACCAGGAAGGCGCCGGCCTGCGCCAGCAGCGTGACGGGGGCCGTCACCCACTGGACGAGCAGGCCGCCGAGCCCGGGCCCGCCGACCTGGGCGACCGAGCCGGACGCCTGCAGCCGGCCGTTGGCCTCCACCAACTGCTCACGGGGGACGACGCTGACCAGCACGGTGGTGTGGCCGACGTCGAAGAACACGGTCATCACGCCGAGCAGGAACACCGCGGCGACCAGCACCGGCAGGTTCAGCACTCCGGCCAGCGCGAGGACGACCACGACGCCGAGCAGGGCCGCGCGTCCGAGATCCGCCGCGATCATGACGGGGATACGGCGGCGCCGCTCCACCCAGGCGCCCGCCCACAGCGACACGAGCACGAAAGGCAGCCAGCGCGCGGCGTTGAGAAGACCGAGGTCGGAGGCCCCCGCGTGCAGGACCAGGATCGCCAGCAGCGGCAGCGCCATCTCGCTGATCTCGAAGCCGAGCAGCGCGACGGACTGCCCGCCCCAGATCTTGAGGAAGTCGCCCCGCCGGCTCAGCGGGGGGTGGGACGTCCGGTCCCGCATGGTCGTCACTCCTGGAAGGGGGGGTTCAGGCGGTCAGCGTGACGTCGTAGGCGCGGAGCCAGCGGTCCACCTCGATGAGCGGAAGCAGCAGATGGAGGTTGTCGGCCATGGTCATCATCTCGGTGCGGCCCTCGGCGAGCGCGCGCACCTTGGGCACGTCCAGCAGGCCGTCCAGGGGAGAGGTCCTGTCGTCGAGGAGCGCGGTGAGCGCGCCGCGCACCGCCTCGGCGTGCGCCGGGGCGAAGGTCGCGGGGTAGCCGCTCTTGCGCCGCTCCAGCACCTCGCGCGGCAGCAGGTCGGCGACCGCGGAGCGCAGCAGGCTCTTCTCGCGCCCGTCGGCGACCTTCATCTTCCACGGGACGTTCCACACGTACTCCAGCAGTGTGTGGTCGCAGAACGGCACCCGCACCTCGAGGCCGAGCGCCATGCTCATGCGGTCCTTGCGGTCCAGCAGGTACAGCAGCGGCCCCTGCAGGCTGAGGTACAGCACCTCGCGCATCCGCGCCTGCAGCCCCGACTCGCCGGGCAGGCGGGGCACCCGCGCCCGCAGGGTCTGGTACCTGTCGCGTTCGTCGTCGCCGGGGCGGACCCGGGCGCGCACGTCGGGGGCCAGGCAGTCGGTCAGGCGGGGCGCGTTGCCGAGCCAGGGGAAGGTGTCGCCGAAGACGGTCTCGCGGTCGAAGAACCACGGGTAGCCGCCGAACACCTCGTCCCCGGCCTCGCCGGACAGGGCGACCGTGGAATGCCGCCTGATCTCCTGGAACAGCAGGTACATGGAGGTGTCGAACTGGCCGAGCGTGGGCATGTCGCGCGCCGCCAGCGCGGCGGGGATCGCCTCGGGCAGCCTCCCGGGGTCGAGGGTGACGGTCGTGTGGTCGACGCGCAGGTGGCGGGCGGCGGCCAGGGCGAAGGGCGTGTCGCGTTCCGGGCGCAGCGGCGTGGCGCGGAAGTCGGCGTCGGCGCCCGTGAAGTCGACCGCGTAGGTGCGCAGGCCCCCCGGCTTGTGCGCGGCGGCGAACGCCGCGAGGGCGCTGGAGTCCAGGCCGCCCGACAGCAGCGCGCACAGCGGCACGTCGGCGACGAGCTGGTGGACGACGACGTCCTCCAGGATCTCCCTGACGGTGCGCACGGTGGTGGGGTGGTCGTCGCGGTGCTCCCTGCTGACCAGCCGCCAGTACGGGGTCTCGTGCGCGCCCGAGCGGTCCACCCGCACCAGGTGGCCGGGCTGCACCTGGTTCATGCCGAGGAACGGCGTCTCCCACGGCATCGCCAGCCGCGGGTTGAACAGGATGGGCAGCTTCTCCTCGCTGGTCCGCGCGGTGAACAGGGGGTTGGCGAGGATGGCCTTGGGCTCGGAGCCGAACAGCAGCCCTCCGGGGTAGGCGTGGTAGTACAGCGGCTTCACGCCGAGCCTGTCCCGGACGAGCAGCAGTTCCTCGCGCCGGCCGTCCCAGATCGCGAACGCGTACATCCCCGCGAGCCGGTCCACGAACGCCGCGCCCCATTCCAGGTAGGCGCGCAGCACGACCTCGGTGTCGGAGCAGGTGCGGAAGCGGTGGCCGAGCCCGGCGAGCTGGGAGCGCAGCTCGCGGAAGTTGTACAGCTCGCCGCTATAGGTGAGCACGACGGGCGCGTCCTCCCCCTGCCCGCGCGCCTCCATGGGCTGGGCGCCGCCCTCGATGTCGACGACGGCGAGGCGGCGGTGCCCGAGCGCGGCGTGCGGGCCGATCCAGACGCCTTCCGCGTCCGGGCCGCGCCGGTGCAGCGAGCGGGTCATGGCCTCGACCGTGGGCCGCTCGAGGGCGAGGTCGCGGGAGAAGTCGATCCAGCCGGTGACGCCGCACATCGTGATTTCCTTTGCCGCTCGGGGATCAGTGGGAGACGCGCTCCGGGCGCAGGCCGGCGGAGTCGCCGCGGGGCAGTCCTGCCAGGAACGGGTCCAGGTGGACGAGGCGGTGGCGGTCCACGCCCGGGCTCTCCCAGCGCAGGTCGAGCCGGGGCGGGCGCTCGTCGTCGTGGAAGTAGACGGCTTCGAGGCCGCCGGCCTCGCGCAGCGCGAGCACCGGGTTGGCGACGAGGAGGTCCCGGACGCCGGCGCCGTCGCGCAGGACGCGCACGAGCAGCCGCTTGTCGCGGAAGTGGTTGGGCGGCAGGCCGACCTCCGGGTGCATCTTGCGCTTGAACTGGAAGGTCCCCTTGCTCAGGAACGGCTCGCCGCCGGACAGGTCGACGCGGGCGAAGCCGTGCTCCGCGGCCCATTGAAGGATCAGGATGAACAGCGCCATGTAGGTGCCCGACCGGTAGGCGCGCGCGCCGCCGCCGTCCACCCCGGCCAGCCGGACGACCAGCGTGCGGCCCTCCACGCGGCAGAGCATGCCGGCCACCCGCGTGCCGGACTCGCGCAGGAAGAACAGCACGCCGTGCCGCAGGATGCACGCGCGGGCGTCCTCCTTGGCCTCCGAGCGTGCGGACTCGCCGTGCCGGGCGTCCATGGTCGGCCGGTGCATGCCCTCGTAGAAGCGGTCGAAGTCGGCGTCGCCGGTCGTCGTCTCCAGGGTGCGGGCGTGGGAGACCAGCTCGCGGGCGTGCTGCTGCCGGGCCTTGCGCGAGAGCCTGCGCAGCACGTCGGCGGGGTCGGGGGCGAGCGGCACGGTCAGCGTGACCCGGAACGGCAGCAGGACGCCGTGCGGGGGAGGCACGGCCGGGGCCCGCCGCCGCGGGTAGGCGACGGCGAGCACGTCGGCCCCGGGGACGGCGCCGCCGAGCTCGGCCCAGGAGATACGGCGCCCGTGGCGCTCGGCGGGCAGGCCGCGCCGCTGTTCCAGGAACGGCAGCACGTGGGTGAGGGCCTGCGGCAGGCCCCCGCAGGCCAGCACCGGGCCGCCGCCCACCGGGACCGACCAGGTCACCCGCGGGCGGGACGCGGCGTCGGCCAGGGTCCTCGCCCGCAGCAGCCACGGGCCGCCGCCGTTGTGCCAGGCGTACCGCCAGGCGCGCGGGACCGGCGGCGTCACCCGGCCTCCATGGCGCCGACCGGCAGGTCCCCCGGCAGCAGGCCGTAGCCGCTCGGCACGTCCGACAGGGCGGCGTCCAGGCTGACGATCCGGTTGCCCGCGTCCACGAACACGACGCTCGGCTTCAGCGCGCGGGCCTCGGCGTCGGTCACCATCGCGTAGCCGATGACGATGACCAGGTCGCCCTTGTGGACGAGGCGGGCCGCGGCGCCGTTGACGCCGACGATCCCGCTGCCGCGCTCCCCCTCGATGACGTAGGTCTCCAGGCGGTTGCCGTTGTCGATGTCCACGATGTGGACGAGCTCGCCGGGCAGCAGGTCGGCGGCCTCCATGAGGTCGGCGTCGATGGTGAGCGACCCCACATAGTGCAGGTCGCACTGGGTGACGGTCGCCCGGTGGATCTTGGACTTGAGCATCGTGCGGTACATCAGCGTGTCCTCTCCAACATGCGTCGCACCTCGTCGTCGGTCATGCGGAGTATCTCCAGCGCCGCCCGGGCGCGCTCATCCAGGTAGTCCCCGGGGGTGAGCGCCGCGAGGGCGGCCGCGACGCCGCGCGGCGCCGGGTCGGCGTACAGGGTCCGCAGGGGCAGCGAGACGGCGAGCAGCTTGTTGATCCGTACGAGCAGCCGGGCGGCGAGCAGGGAGTGCCCGCCGAGGGTGAAGAAGTTGTCGGTGACCCCGGCGCGCGTCCCGAGGACGTCGCTCCAGATCTCGGCGAGCAGTTCCTCGACGGGCCCCGCGGGCGGGACGTCGCCGCCGTGCGCGGCGGACGGACGGTCGGCGGGGGCGGGCAGGGCCCGGGTGTCGACCTTCCCGTTCGTGGTGAGCGGGAGCGTGCCGAGCTCCACCAGCGCCGCGGGGATCATGTGCTCGGGCAGCCATTCGCGCAGGCTCCGCAGGACCTCCCGCACGTCCACGCCGCCGTCCTCGGAGGTGAAGTAGCCGACGAGCCGCTTGTCGCCGGGGACGTCCTCGCGGACGACGGCGGCACAGGTCGTGATGCCGGGCTGCCGGGCGAGGGCGGCCTGCACCTCGCCCAGCTCCACGCGGAACCCGCGGATCTTCACCTGGTGGTCGCCGCGGCCGAGGAAGAACAGGTCGCCGTCGGGCAGGTAGCGCACCTGGTCGCCGGTGCGGTACAGCCGCTCGCCCGCGCGGCCGCTCAGCTCGTCGGGGACGAACCTGTCCGCGGTCTGCGCCGGGCGGGCGAGGTAGCCGCGGGCCAGCGCCGACCCGCCGACCAGCAGCTCGCCCGGCACGCCGACGGGCACCGGGCGCAGCGCCCCGTCGACCACGTACACCTGGATCCCGGGCAGCGGGCGGCCGATGGTGGGCGGCCCGCCGGGGGTGACGAGGCGCCCGGTGACGTTGTTGGTCTCTGTGGGGCCGTAGACGTTGAACACCCGCCACGGCCCGGCGGCGAGCTTCTCCCACAGGCTCTCCGAGATCGCCTCACCCGCGACGATCGCGCGCATCGGATGGGCCACGCGGGTGAGCGCGCCCGCGTAGACGAGCAGCTCGGCGTGCGACGGCGTGCAGTCGAGGATGTCGACGCGCTGCTCGGCCAGCAGGTCGGCGAACCGGCCGGGGTCCCTGCGGACGTCCTCGGGGACGATGACGAGGGTGGCGCCGCGGAACATCCAGCCGAACTGCTGCACCGAGCCGTCGAAGAAGATCGGCGCGTTGAGCGTGACCCTGCGCGGAGGCTCGGCGTCGCGGCCGAGCAGGCGTCCGAGCGCGAAGAACATGCGGACCATCGGCCGGTGGGCCATCGCCACGCCCTTGGGGGTGCCGGTGGAGCCCGAGGTGTAGATGACGTAGGCCAGGTCGCCGGGGGAGCACCGGCGGCCAGGCCGCTCCGCCGGGTGGTCCGCCAGGGAGTCCGCGCCGAGGCACGTCTCGGGCAGGGATCCGGCGAGCCGCCCTTGGTGGCGCGGCTGCGTCACGACGGCGGCGGCGTTCGCGTCCTTCAGCATGAAGGCCAGCCGCGCGTCCGGCAGGGCCGGGTCCAGCGGGAGGTAGGCGCCTCCGGCCTTGAGCACGCCGAGGACGCCGACGAGCATGTCCACCGACCGGTCCAGGCAGAGCGCGACCACGGTCCCGGGGCCCACGCCGTGCCCGGCGAGCCACCAGGCGAGCCGGTTGGCGCGTTCGTCCAGCTCGCGGTAGGTCAGGGAGGTCGAGGAGTCGGAGCCGTAGGTCACGGCTACCGCGCCGGGCGTCGCGTCCGCCTGCCGCTCGAACAGCTCGTGCAGGCAGACGTCCTCGGGCGCGTCCACCGGCTCGGCGTTCCAGGTCACCAGCATGCGCTCACGCTCGGCGGGCTCGAGCATGTCCAGTTCGGACAGGGGCCGGCCGGGCGCGGTGGTCATGGCGTCGAGCAGGCGCAGGTAGTGCCCGATCATCCGGCGCGCCGTCCCGGGGTCGAACAGGTCGGCGCTGTGGTTCAGCACGCCGCGTACCTCGCCGTCCGCCTCCTTGAGGTCGAGGCTCAGGTCGAACCTGGCGACGCCGGCGGGCAGGTCCGCCACCTCGAAGCGGACCGTCCGCCCCTGGACCGAGGGGTCGGGCAGGGACTCGAACCCGAACATCGCCTGGAACAACGGGGTACGGCTCAGGTCGCGCTCGGGCTGCAGTTCCTCCACGAGCCGGTCGAGGCGCACGTCCTGGTGCCCGTACGCGGCGAGCGAGGTCTCCTTGACCTGGGCGAGGAACTCGCGGACCGTCGGGTCGCCGGACAGGTCGGCGCGCAGGACCAGCGTGTTGACGAAGAAGCCGATGAGCGGCTCCAGCTCGGTGCGCGGCCGGTGGGCGACCGGGGTGCCCACGACCAGGTCGGTCTGGCCGGAGTAACGGGACAGCAGCAGGTCGAACCCGGCCAGCAGGACCATGAACAGGGTGACGCCCTCGGCGCGGCAGGTCTCCCTGAGCCGGTCCAGCAGGCCGGGCGGGAGGGTGAAGTGCTCGTTCCCGCCGCGGAAGGACTGGACGGCGGGGCGCGGCCGGTCGGACGGGAGCTCCAGCAGCGGCGGGGCGCCCGCGAGCCGGCCTCGCCAGTAGTCGAGGTGGCCGTCCATGGCTCCGGAGTCGCGCAGCTCCCGCTCCCACGCGGCGTGGTCGCCGCACTGGACGGGCAGGGCGGGCAGGGACGCCTCCGGGTCGTCGTAGAGCGCGGCGAGCTCCTGGACGAGCACGCGCAGCGACCAGCTGTCGAAGACGATGTGGTGGACGACGAGGAGCAGGACGTGCTCGCGGTCGTCCACCCGCAGCAGCCGCGCGCGCAGCGGCGGGCCCGCGGCCAGGTCGAACGGGACGCGCGCCACGGCGTCCGCCCACGCGCGCAGCTCGGGCTCACCGAGCCCGGGAGCGTCCTCGACGGGGATCGGCGCCTCGGCGACGTCCAGGACGACCTGGCGGGGCGTTCCGTCCTCGGCGGGGAAGGCGGTCCGCAGCGCCTCGTGCCGGGCGACGACCCCGGACAGCGCCGTGCGCAGGCGCGGGACATCGAGGGGTCCGCGCAGCCGGACGGCCATGGGCAGGTTGTAGGCCGCCGTGTCGGGGCGGAGCTGTTCCAGGAACCACAGGCGCTCCTGGTCCGCCGTGAGCGGCGCCGTGGCCCCGTCCCGCCTGCGGACGGGCGGCGCGGCGGCGGGGTCGTGCCCGCCCGCCCGCACCACCGCGGCGAGGTCGGCGATGACCGGGTGCCCGAGGACGGTCCGGGTCGTCACTTCGACGCCGAACGCGTCGCGGACGCGCGCGGCGAGACGCATCGCGAGGAGCGAGTGGCCGCCGAGGTCGAAGAACCCGTCCTCGACACCGGCGACCTCGGCCCCCAGCACCTCGGCGTACAGGGCCACGAGCGCGGCCTCGACGGGGTCGCGCGGCGCCGTGCCGGTCCTGGCGGTCTCCGGCGGCGGAAGGGCTCCGAGGTCCACCTTCCCGATGCCCTCGATCTTCGGCAGGGCGTCCATCGCGACGACGGCCGCCGGGATCATGTATCCGGGCAGGACGTCGCCGAGCGCGGCCCTGAGGCCGGCCGGCGCCGTGCCGTCGGCGACGACGTAGGCGACCAGACGGTGGTCGCCGTGGCCGTCCGGGTGCGCGACGACCGCGGCCTCGGTGACACCTGGCAGCCTGACCAGCGCGTCCTCGACCTCGCCCGGCTCGATCCTGTGGCCGCGCGCCTTCACCTGCCGGTCGGCGCGCCCGAGGAACTCCAGCTCGCCGTCCTCGCGCAGGCGGACGGCGTCGCCCGTGCGGTACAGCCGCCCGCCAGGCTCGCCGCCGAAAGGGTCGGGGACGAAACGCTCGGCGGTGAGGCCGGGCGCCGCCGCGTACCCGCGCGCGACCCCGGCGCCGCCGACCAGCAGCTCGCCGCGCCCGCCCGGCGGGACCAGGTTCATGTCCTCGTCCACGACGTAGGTCCTGACGCCGGGGATCGGCCTGCCGATGGGCACCGACGGGTGGTAACGGGCCTGGCCGGAGGGGTCCACGGCGAAGGCGGTGGCGTTGACCGTGGCCTCCGTGGGGCCGTACGCGTTGAAGATCTCGACCTCGGGCAGCACGGCCCCGCACCGCCGGACGAGATCATCGCGCAGGACGTCCCCGCCGCAGATCATCCAGCGGACCTCGGTGCCGTCGAACACGTGGTCGTCGACCAGCGCGGACACGACGGGAGGGGTCAGGCCGACGGCGTTCACACGGTGCCTGACCAGCAGCTCGCGCAGGCGTGCGCCGTCGGCGGCGTACCCGGGCGGGGCCATGACGACCGTGCCGCCCGTGGTGAGCGGGGCGAAGAAGTCCTCGGTCGAGGCGTCGAACCCCACCGAGATGGCCTGCAGGCAGCGCAGGGGACGGCCGGTCAGCACGGCGGAGGTCAGCCAGGTGACCTGGTTGACGATGGACCGGTGCTCGACCATCACCCCCTTGGGCCTGCCGGTGGAGCCGGAGGTGTAGATGACGTACGCCAGGGATCCGGGCGGCGCGCCCGCGTCCATCCGGTCCGCCGGCTCGGCCTCCAGCAGGAGGCGGTCGGTGTCCAGCCGCACGGCCTCGCACGGGGCGAGGCCGCCGGCGTGGCGGCCGGACGTCACCACGAGGCGGGCCCCGGAGTCGGCGAGCAGGTACGCGGCGCGCTCCGCCGGGGTGAGATCGGGATCGATGGGCAGGTAGGCGCCGCCCGACTTGAGGATGCCGAGCATGCCCACGACCAGGTCGGCCGAGCGGTCCAGGCACAGCCCGACGACGGTCTCGGGTCCCGCCCCGCGGCGGGCCAGCAGGCGGGCCAGCCGGTTGGCGCGCGCGTCCAGCTCGCGGTAGGTCAGGGCCTCCTCGCCCGAGACGACCGCCACGGCGTCCGGGGTGCGGTCGGCCTGCCGTTCGATCAGCGTGTGCAGGCAGGCGCTCATGCGGAGGTCCCGCCCAGCCGGGAGATCGGGGCGTCCGGCGTGCGCGCCATCCCGGTGACGATGGCCCGGTAGTCGGCGAGGATCCGGCGCGCGGTGTCCTGGTCGAACAGGTCCACGCAGTACTCGAGCGCGACCGCGATGCCGTCGTCGCGCTCCTTGACGAGCAGCGACAGGTCGAACCTGGCCACGCCCTGCTCGACGTCCACGGGCTCGACGGTCAGCCCGGGGAACTCGGGCTCGTGTTCAGGGGTGTTGGCCAGCGCGAACATGACCTGCACGAGCGGGGAGCGGCTCGGGTCGCGCGGCGGGCGCAGGGCCTTGACCAGCTCCGCGTACGGGATGTCCTGGTTGGCGTAGGCGCCGAGCGCGGTGTCGCGGACGCGGTCGAGCAGCTCGGTGGCCGTGGGGTCGCCGCTCAGGTCGGTCCTGAGGACCAGGGTGTTGACGAAGAAGCCGATCAGCGGCTCCACCTCGACCCGGTTGCGGTTGGCGGCCGGGGTGCCGACGACCACGTCGGTCTGGCCGCTGTAGCGGGCGAGCAGCACCGTGAAGGCGGCGAGCAGCACCATGAACATGGTGACCTCCTCGCGCCCGCACAGCTCGCGCAGGTCCCGCAGCACCTCGGCGGGGACGGCCAGCGACTCGTGCGTGCCCCGGTGGGACTGGACCGCGGGGCGCGGCCGGTCGGCCGGCAGCTCCAGCACCGGCGGCGCGCCGGCGAGCCGGTCGCGCCAGTAGTCCAGCAGGTCGTCGAGCACGCCGTCGCCCAGCCATTCGCGCTGCCACACGGCGAAGTCGCCGTACTGGATCGGCAGGCCGGGCAGGTCGGCGGCGCGCCCGGAGCGGCGGGCGGCGTAGAACTCGCCGAGCTCGCGCATGAACACCCCGAGGGACCAGCCGTCGAACACGATGTGGTGGACCGTGACGACCAGCAGGTGGTCGGTGGCGGACAGCCGCAGCAGGCGCGCCCTGATCAACGGGCCCGTGGCCAGGTCGAGCGGCGCCCGCGTCTCCTCCTCCGCGCGCGCGACCACCTCGGGCCAGGACAGGCCGGCCACATCGGTGACCGACCACGGCACGGCGAGCTCGTCCTTCACGACCTGGCGCGGGCGCCCGCCCACCGAGGGGAACACCGTGCGCAGGGCCTCGTGCCGGGCCACGACGTCGCCGAGCGCGTCGCGCAGCGCGCCGGCGTCCAGGCGCCCGCCGAGCCGGAACGCCAGGGGCTCGTTGTAGGCGGGCGTGCCCGGGCGCAGCTTCTCGAAGAACCACAGCCGTTCCTGGGCGGGCGCCAGGGCCAAGGCCTCGTCGCGGGGGGCGCGCGGGATCGTGAAGAAGTCCTGATCATCGGCCGCGGCCTCGGCGGGACGGCTCTCCCGGATCATGGGCAGGAGCGCGGCGGCGGTCCTGGCGGTGAACAGGGCGCTCAGCGGCAGGTCCACGTCGAAGGCGGCGCAGACGCGGGCGACCAGCGCGACCGCGAGCAGCGACTGCCCGCCGAGCACGAAGAAGTCGTCCTCGGCGCCGACCTCGCCGGCGGGCAGGTCCAGGACGTCGGCGAACAGCTCGACCAGCCGTCGCTCCTCCTCGGAGCGGGGCGCGACGTAGGCGCCGCCGAGCTGTTCCGGGCGCACCCGTCCCGGCGCGGGCAGCGTCCTTCTGTCGATCTTGCCGTTGGCGGTCATCGGCAGCGCGTCCAGCTCGACGAGGATCGCCGGGACCATGTACTCGGGCAGCCGCTCGCCGAGCCACTGCCGCAGCTCGGCCGTCGGTGTCCCGGAGCCCGCGGTCGTGAAGTAGCCCACCAGCCTCTGCTCCCCTGGGCGGTCCTCGCGCAGCGTCACCGCGGCGGCGCCGATCTTCGGGTGCAGGAGCAGGACGTTCTCGATCTCGCCGGGCTCGATCCTGTGTCCGCGCAGCTTGACCTGGTGGTCGAGGCGCCCGAGGAACTCCAGCGAACCGTCGGGGCGGTGGCGGGCCAGGTCGCCGGTCCGGTACAGGCGCCCGCCGGGCTCGTCACCGAACGGGTCGGGGACGAAGCGTTCCGCGGTCAGCCCGGGGAGGTTCACGTACCCGCGCGCCACGCCGTGCCCGCCGATCAGCAGCTCGCCGGGCACGCCGAGCGGGACCGGCTCCAGGTCGGCGTCGACCACGTAGAGGCGGGTGTTGGCGATGGGCCCGCCGATCGGCACCGGCCCGGACACCGCCGAGGACTCCAGGACCGCCGTCAGCGACCACACCGTCGTCTCGGTCGGGCCGTACACGTTCCAGACCCGGCCGACGACGGGGAGCAGGCGGCCGAGCAGCTCCGGCGGCAGGGCCTCGCCGCCGCACAGCACGCGCAGGCCGGGGTCGCCCGGCCAGCCGCCGTCGAGCAGCATGCGCCACAGCGACGGCGTGGCCTGCATGACCGTCGCGCCCGACCGCTCCAGCAGGCGGGTGAGCGCGCGGCCGTCGGTCACCGCGCTCCCGTCGGCGAGCACCACGCACGCGCCGCACGACAGCGGGCCGAGCAGTTCCAGGACCGCGATGTCGAAGGCCAGGGTGGTCACCGCCAGCAGACGGTCCTCCGCCGTCAGGCCGGCCTCTTCGGTGAGCGCGCGGATCAGGTTGACGACCGACCGGTGCTCGATCATCACGCCCTTCGGCGTCCCCGTCGAGCCGGAGGTGTAGATCACGTAGGCGAGGTCGCGCGGGGACACCGCGGGCCGGGGGGCCGGGGCGTCCGGCAGGTCCTCGCGGTCGACGGCGAAGGCACGGACCTCGGCGGGCAGCCGCCCGGCCAGGTGACCCTGGGTGAGCACGAGGCGCGCGCCCGCGTCGTCCAGCATGTACGCCAGCCGCGCGGACGGCTGGGCCGGGTCCAGGGGCAGGTAGGCCGCGCCCGCCTTGAGCACCGCGAGCAGCGCGGCGACCATCTCGGGCGAGCGCTCGAAGTACAGCCCGACGACGACGCCCGGCCCCGCCCCGAGCTCGGCCAGCCGGGCGGCCAGCCGGTCCGCCGAGGCGTCGAGCTCGCGGTAGGTGAGCGTGCGCTCGCCGAAGACGACGGCGGCCGCCTCGGGCGTGCGGGCGGCCCGCGCCTCGACCAGCTCGTGCAGGCACCGCTCGCCCGGCCAGTCCCTGCCGGTCGCGTTCCGGTCCCGCAGCAGCGTGCGGCGCTCCGCGTCCGGGATGACGCCGAGCCGCGAGCAGCGGGTGCCGGGCGTGGCGGCGACCAGGGACCTGAGCAGCGTCAGATAGTGCTCCCAGAACCGCAGGACGGTGCCACGGTCGAACAGGTCGGTGGAGTACTCGAGGCCGCCGTCGATCTCGTCCCCCGACTCCCTGAGGAAGGCGGACAGGTCGAACTTGGCCACGCCCGGCTCGACGTCGAGGGGCTCGACGGTCAGCCCGGCCAGCTCCGGCTTCTGGTCGGGGGTGTTGGCCAGCGCGAACATGACCTGCACCAGCGGCGACCTGCTCAGATCGCGCTCGGGGCGCAGTTCCTCGACCAGCCGGGCGAACGGAAGATCCTGGTCGGCGTAGGCGGCGAGCGCGGTGTCGCGGACGCGGGCCAGCAGTTCGGCGACGGTCGGGTCCCCGCCCAGGTCCGTGCGCATGACCAGGGTGTTGACGAAGAAGCCGATCAGCGGCTCGATCTCCGCGCGGTTGCGGTTGGCGATGGGCGTGCCGACCACCACGTCGTCCCGGACGCAGTACTTCGCGAGCAGCAGCTTGAAGGCGGCGAGCAGCACCATGAACATGGTGACCTCCTCGCGCGCGCACACCTCGCGCAGCCCCCGCACCACGTCCGCGGGGATCCTCACCGGCTCGTGCGTGCCGCGGTGGGTCTCCACCGCCGGGCGCGGCCGGTCGGCGGGCAGCTCCAGCACCGGCGGCGCGCCCGCGAGGCGGTCCCGCCAGCGGTCCAGCAGGCCCGACAGCTCCTCGCCGCCCAGCCGGCCGTGCTGCCACTCGGCGAAGTCGCCGAACTGGATCGGCAGCTCGGGCAGCACGGCGGGGCGCCCGGACGTCCTGGCCGCGAAGAACTCGGCCAGCTCGCGGGTGAGGACGCCGAGGGACCAGCCGTCGAACACGATGTGGTGGACGGTGAGCACCACGACGTGGGCCTCGGGCGACACGCGCAGCAGGCGGACGCGGATCAGCGGCCCCGCCGTCAGGTCGAACGGCGCCCGCGTCTCCTCCTGCGCCGCCTGGAGAACCTCCGGCCAGGAGAGGCCGCTCACGTCGGTCTCCGCCCAGGGCACCACGGCCTCCTCCTGGACGACCTGGCGCGAGCGCCCGTCCACCGACGGGAAGACCGAGCGCAGCACCTCGTGCCGCGCGACCACGTCGCCGAGGGCGGCGCGCAGGGCGCCGCGGTCGAGCGGGCCGTCCAGCCGGAAGACCAGGGGCATGTGGTAGGTGGCCTGGCCGGGCTGGAGCTGCTCCAGGAACCACATGCGTTCCTGGGCGAGCGAGAGCCTGCTCTCCTTCCGCCCGGACCTGGCGATCGGCGCGTCGCTCGGCCGCTCGAGGCCCCGGCTGCGCAGCAGGTGGAGGAAGAGCGCGTCGCGGTCCAGGGCCTCCTGGGACTCGTGGGTCACGCCCGGGACTCCTCTCGCGCGTCTCGCACGTCTCGCACGGCGGAGGTCGCCAGGCGCACCATGGTCGCCACGGTCGGCTCCTCGAAGAACTCCGCCAGGGACACCTCGGAGCCGAGGTGCTCGCCGACCGCGCTGACCATCTCGACGGCCAGCAGCGAGTGGCCTCCGAGCTCGAAGAAGCTCTCGTCCGTGCCGAACTCCTCCAGCTCCAGGTACTCCTTCCACAGGCCCACGACGAACGGCTCGACGCCCTCCCCCGGACCCGTGCCCTCGCCGCGCCGGCCACGGCCCGCGCGGCGCGTCTCCAGGATCAGCGCGCGCACGGCGGCGCGGTCGACCTTCCCGGTGGGCAGCAGTGGCGGCCTGTCGCCGAGCAACACTTGGTCGGGCACGAACGCGGCGGGAAGTCGCCGCCGGGCGGCCTCGCGCACCTTCGCCGTCTCGACCACGGCCCCGTCCGCGGGGAACACCATCGCGACGAGCGACGGGCTGCCGTCGTCGGTGACGACCGCGACGGCGCGCTCGACGTCGTCGTCCAGCGCGAGCACGCTCTCGACCTCTTCCAGCTCGACGCGGACGCCGCGCAGGTTGACCTGCAGGTCCGCGCGCCCCCTGAACTCCAGCCTGCCGCGCCCGTCCCTGACGACCAGGTCGCCGGTGCGGTACATGCGCGTGCCGGGGGCGCCGTACGGGTCGGGCAGGAAGCGCTCGGCGGTGAGGCCGGGCCTGCCGAGGTAGCCGGTCGCCAGGCCGGCGCCCGCGACGAACAGCTCGCCCTCGGTCCCGTCGGGCACGGGTTCGAGGCGCTCGTCGAGCACGTGCAGACGGGTGCGGTCGATGGCCGTGCCGATCGGCACCGCCCCCTCGGCGTCCCCGTCGCCGGGCTCGTAGCGGTGGAAGGTCGAGTCGACGCACGTCTCGGTGGGGCCGTACTGGTTGAACAGCGTGGCGGCGGACCGCGCCCGGAAGCGCCGCGCCAGGTCCTTGGTCAGGGTCTCTCCGCCCGAGAAGACCAGGGACAGCTTCGCGCAGCGGGCGAACGCCTCCCGGTTGATCACCCCGGACAGCACCGAGGGGACGAAGTGCGCGGTGGTGACCGCGTGCCTCTCCATCGCCTCGGCCAACTCGTTGAAGTCGGGATAGTTCGCGAGCTCCGGGGCCACCAGGGTCGCGCCGAAGGACAGCGTCGCGAAGACCTCCCAGGCGGAGAAGTCGTAGATGTAGCGGGTGTGCTGCAGGACGCGGTCGTGCGGGGCCAGCGGATAGACGCTCTGACCCCACAGCACGCGGTTGGCCAGCGCGCGGTGCGGGACGATCACACCCTTGGGCGTCCCGGAGGAGCCGGAGGTGTAGATGACCGAGACCGGGGACTCGGGATCGATCTCCACAGGGGCGTCCTGGCCGGCCGCGTCCCCGTCCGTGATCGGGAGCGCGGTGACGCCCAGCGCCGCCTGCCCGGCCGCGGCCTCGGCGTGCAGCACGAGCGACGCGCCGGAGTCCTCGGCGAGCGCGCGCAGGCGGGCGCTCGGCAGCGACGGGCACAGCGGGACGTACGCGGCCCCGGCCATCGCCACGCCGAGCAGGCCGACGACGCCCTCCGCCGACGGGCTCGCCAGGACCCCGACCCGCCGCCCGGCGCCCACGCCGAGGGCGCGCAGCCGTGCGGCGACGGCGCCCGCACGTGACCCCAGCTCTCCGTAGGTGACAGGCCCGGCCGGGGTGACGATCGCCGTGTGCTCGGGCAGCGCGCGCACCGTCCGGCGGACCAGTTCGACGACCGAGCCGGGCTCGACATCGCTCATCGACGGCCCCGCACGAAGTCGAGCACCGAGTCCAGGGCAGAGAACAGCACGTCGAGATCCTCCCTGTCGTTGTAGAGGTAGCCGGAGACCCGTAGGACCTCGTCGTCGGTGAAGCGGTCGACGAACGGCTGGGCGCACATGTGCCCGGTCCTGCACAGCACGCCGTAGGAGTCGCTGAGGATCTTCGCGATCTCCTTCAGGTTGTGGACGCCGTCGATCGCGAAGCTCGCGATCGCCGCGCGGTCGGTGCCGTCCGCGGGGCCGAGCAGGCGCAGGCGCGGCCGGGCGAGGGTCTCCTCGACCATGGCCCCCGCCAGCTCCCTGTCGTGCTCGCCCAGCTCGTCGAAGCCGATCGCCTGCAGGTAGTCGATCGCGGCGGCGAGCCCGTAGACGCCGGCGATCGGCGGCGTGCCCGCCTCCAGCGCGTGCGGCACCTTGCGGACGTCGTAGCGCTCGGTGTCCACCCAGTCCACGACGCCGCCGCCGAGGAACGGCGGTGCCAGGCGCCGCAGCAGCTCGTGGCGCCCGCACAGGACGCCGACGCCCGTCGGGCCGAGCATCTTGTGCGCGGAGAAGGCCAGGAAGTCGACGTTCTCGCCGCCGACGCGCCGGTGCCCCGCGGACTGCGCCGCGTCCACCACCGTGACGGCGCCCGCCTCTTTGGCCATCGCGGCCATCCGCTCCACGGGGGCGTACACGCCCGAGACGTTCGAGCAGTGGGTGAGGACGACCACGGCCGGGCGGGCGCGCAGCAGCGCGGCGTACGCGTCGAGGTCGGCGACGCCGGTGTCGCTCACCGGGATGTAGCGCACGCCGGCGGCGCGGCGCCAGGGCAGCATGGCCGAGTGGTGGGCGTCGAACGGGACGAGCACCACGTCGTCCCCGGTCAGGCCGAGGCCGGACGCGACCATGTTGAGCGAGGCGGTGGTGTTGGCCGTGAAGACCACCTCGCTGCTCAGGAAGCCGGTGAACCGCGCGACCCGCGTCCTGGCCTCCTCGTAGTCGTCGGAGGCCTGCTCGGACAGGAAGTGCTTGCCCCGGTGGATGTTGGCGCCGACCTCGGTGTAGTACCTGCAGATCGCGTCGATGACCGGCTGGGGCTTCAGGCTGGTCGCCGCGCTGTCGAGGTAGACGATCCTGCGGCCGTCGATGGAGGTGCGCAGCAGCGGGAAGTCGCCTCTGACGCGCTTGGCCAGGTCACTCTTCATGGCTCGCCTCCGCGGAGACCTCGGAGGTGCAGGACGCGAACTTGCCCGAGCGCCCGGCCGGGATGTACGAGACCGCCTCGATCGTCAGCCGCGGGCCGTCGCCGCACAGCTCCGTCAGCCGCTCGCGCAGCGCGCCTTCCCTCACGCGCGCGCCCGGGCTCGGGATGTAGCGGAACTCCAGGTCGCCGCCGCGAAGCTGGTGGAGCTGGTAGACGTCGACGGGAAGGTCGTCTCCCACGGCGTCGTCCACGTCCCTGGGACTGACCCAGGCGGGCTCGCCGTCCCTCGCCAGCTTGATCATGGTCTGGTGACGCCCCTCGTGCCGGGCCAGGGGAAGGTCGCTGCCGCATGGGCAGGGGCCCTCGCCGAGCGTGTAGATGTCCCCGGTGCGGTACCTCAGGTGCGGCGAGAGGCGGTCGCCGAGGCTCGTGGCGACCAGCTCGCCGCGCTCGCCCGGGCGGGCCGGGCGGGATCCGACGAGGAACTCGGTGTAGAACCTCAGGTTGTTGACGTGCATGCGCCGGTGCGGGCATTCGATGGCCACCCAGCCCAGCTCGGTCATCGACACGATCTCCGCCATGGGCAGGCCCGAGCCGAAGTACTCCAGGAGCTGCCGGCGCGCGACACCCGTGACCAGCGTGTAGGTCAGGGCGATGGCGACGACGGGCGGGGGCTTCTCCTCGCGGAGCCTGAGTTGCCGCACCAGGAACGCCAGGTGGGTGGCGTCGGCGTAGAACCAGTGCGGCTCGAACTCCTTGACCTCGTCGATCGCCTGCCGGATCAGTTGGTCGGGTGTGGCGAGCACGTCGTGGGAGACCGGGAGCACCAGCGTGCCGTCCGGCAGGGTGCGGTCGCGCACGGTGGTGAACGGGGTGGCGCACTCGACGTCCGAGCAGTTCGGCGCCGCGTACCGGATCGGGCGGTGCGACCGGCAGCCCGCCAGCGCCTCCCGCAGGACCGGGTTGGCGGCGAGCGTCGCGCGCATCCGGTCGGCCAGGGCGTAGGTGTTGGCGATGGTGGTGAGCCGCTCGCCTCCGGTGCCCGAGCTCTGGCTGATGAGCGTCAGCGGCTCCGACAGCGTCTTTCCCCTGGCCAGGACGCCGAGGGGGAAGTTTCGCCGGTAGTCCACCTTCCGGGTCGCGGGGAGGCGGCGGAAGTCCTCGGGGGTCCGCACCTCCTCGGGGCGGATGCCGGCGGCGTCCAGATGGCCGCCGTAGAAGGGGACGTTCTCGTAGGCGAAGGCGACCTCAGAAAGCGCCCCCTCGAAACTGCTCTTCCGAAATCCGATGTCCTGCGCGTGTACCAAGGTGCTGCTCCCATCGCGGAAAGCGCTCGGGTACCGGGTCGGGCGGTTCAGGCCTCCAGCCGCTGCCGCAGGCTCCACGGGCGCATGTCGGTCCAGACCTCGTCGATGTGCCGCAGGCACTCCTCTTTGGTGCCGCGCACGCCCTGGTCCGTCCAGCCGGGCGCGAGGACGCGGTGGACGGGCCAGATGCTGTACTGCCGTTCGTGGTTCATGACCACGCGGTACGCGGCGGCTTCGGGCTCGCTCATGAGGGCGGTTCCTCCGTTGTCACGAATGTGATCGCAGGCAGGGGAATGTTCTCGAAAACGCGGGCCAGATGGGCTCGCAATGATTTCTCGAAGGCCGCGGTCCCCTCTCCGCCGAGGGGCGCGGCCTCGCGTGCGGGCGATGTTCCGGGGGCGGGCGGCGGCGGGCTCAGCACGAACGGCGCGTCGCCGGCCAGGCCGGTGGCGAATACCACGTCGAAGTCCCCGTCGGGGCTTTCCGCCGACCATGTCGCCCGCACCTCGTATCCCAGGCGCGCGCCGATCGCGTGGCATGTCTCGGGATCCAGTGCGGAATTCACGGCTGTACCGGCCAGCTTTTCGACGGCCGATTCCACCGGTTCGCCTCGGTCGAGCGCGCGGAGCGCGGCCATCTCGCCCGCGAGCCTTTTGTTGGGAATGTTCGCCAATCGCATCGCCGCGGGACGCCGGGCCGAAAGATATTCTTCCAGGGACGCCGCGTCGGCGATCTCCGTTCCCCAGCGAGGCCGCTCCACTCCGTCCGGTGATTTCGCCTCGGCGGGACGCCGATAAAGCAGCACATCGTATCGGTGCCGGGTGAGCTCGTTGTGGTGTTCGCCGCGTTTCAGGCGGACGTCCACCGCGGCGATCTCGCCGAGCGCGGCGGGCAGCGCGGCGAAGAACTCCGGGTCGAACAGCAATTCGCGCTCTTCGAGCTCCCGCCGGCCGATTCTCTCGCGCACCGATTCCGCGCGCGGATTCCCGCCCGCGTCGAGCAGTTCGGCCGCCGCGTACAGGCCGCGCCGCAGCCGCCGGTTGCGGATGTCGCCGAGCACGACGACGCCGCCCGGCGCGAGCGCCTTGAGCGCCCCGTCCAGGACGTCGAGAAGGTAGCCGGCGTCGGGGAAGTACTGGACGACCGAGTTGAGCACCACCGTGTCGAAACGGCCCGCGGGCAGGCCGCCGAAGTCGTGGGCGGGCTGGTGGCGGACCTCGACGACCTCGGCGAGCCGCGGGTCGCGCGCGACGGCCCGCGACACAAGTCGCACCGCGTCGCCGCTGAGGTCGGTGGCCCAGTAGCTCTCACAGCGCGGCGCGACCCGGGACAGGATGAGCCCGGAGCCCGCGCCGATCTCCAGCACGCGGCGCGGGCGCAGCGCGAGCACGGTGTCCACCGTGCGCGCCCGCCACTCCTCCATCTGCGCGCGGTCGATGGGCAGGCGATCGTAGCCGCTCTTCCATTCGGCGAAGTTCTCACCGAACTCCGGGTCGCCGGCCTGCGCTTCGTAGACGGATCCGTAAATCGCGCGCCATTCGTCGAGCCGACGTTCTCTCGCCATTTCGCGGATGGTGCGCAGAACGCGTTCTCTGGGAACGACGAAGGCCACCAGATGACGATCGCCCGCGCCGTCCGCGCGTTCTTCCACGGTCACCCCGGCGACGTCCATATGTCGCGCCAGCGCGGATCTGATGTTCTTCGGATCAAATCTTCCCCGGGACGAGGATGACCCCCCGTCATGACGTACGCCCCCCAAAGCGGACCCCCGTCGCCTCAGACATTTCAGACACTTCGGACATCTTGCTCAATATCTTGACACCATCTGAAATGCAACGTTGGCCATTATTACGACCCGCCGGCCGGGCCGTCAAGGATTCAACTCTCCACGGGACCGTTCCAAATCCTGGCGACCGCGACGCCAACCCTATTCAACAAGTAGGTTTTGTGGAATTAACCATTCTTGCATCGCGTACAATGCTCGGCATCCCTTAGTCGACGGCGCGTGATAATCCACGGACACAGCGTTGCCATACCGCTTCCCGGGGATGAACGCTTGACAGTCCGATCAATGATGGGAGAGTGTCTTTCCCGATCCCGATTACATCCGACATCCACCGCTATGCCCGGCGGAGCGGTCGCAAGGGACGGGTTAAATTGGACTTCAGTCTGTTCTATTTCTCCGCCGACAGCACCGGGAACGAGCGGAACCGCTACGAGCTCCTGATGGAGGGCGCGCGATTCGCCGACACCCACGACTTCCGCGCGGTGTGGACGCCCGAGCGCCACTTCCACCCCTTCGGGGGGCTGTACCCGAACCCCGCGGTGACCGGCGCCGCCGTCGCGGCCGTCACCGAGCGGGTCGGCATCCGCGCCGGCAGCGTCGTCGCCCCGACCCACCACCCGGCGCGCGTCGCCGAGGAATGGGCCGTGGTCGACAACCTGTCCCGCGGCAGGGTCGGCGTCTCGTTCGCCTCCGGCTGGAGCGCGATCGACTTCTCCTTCACCCCCGAGAACTACGCCCGGCGCCGCGAACTGCTCTTCGAGCACACCGAGGAGATACGCCGCCTCTGGCGTGGCGAGAGCCTCGACGTCGTCGACGGCGCCGGCGCCCCCACCCGCGTCCGGATCTTTCCGCCGCCGGTGCAGGCCGAGCTGCCGGTCTGGATCACCAGCGGCGGCGACATCGGAACGTTCCGCGGCGCCGGCCGCATCGGCGCCGGGCTGCTCACCCATCTGCTGGGGCAGGACATCGACGACCTCGGCAAGAAGATCGAGGAGTACCGCGCCGAGTACCGCGCGGCGACGAACGGGGGGCGCGGGCACGTCGCGCTGATGGTCCACACCTACCTCGGCGAGGACGACGACGAGATCCGCGAGATCGTCCGCGAGCCCCTCTACGAGTACCTGCGCAGCTCGATCAACCTGCTCGTGGGCTCGCGCAGCGTCGACGCCCGCAAGATCGACCCGGCGTCCCTGCGGCCCGCCGACGTCGACTTCCTCGTCCAGCGCTCCTTCGACCGGTACTTCGACGAGAGCGGCCTCCTCGGCGGCCTGGACAAGGGACGGCGGATCGTCGAGCGCCTGCGCGGCATCCAGGTCGACGAGATCGCGTGCCTGATCGACTTCGGGCTGCCCACCGCCGACGTGCTCAACGGCCTCAAGTATCTGGACCAGCTCCGCCAGTACTGTCAGTCCCCATGACCACCCGAATGGCGATCGACGAGAACGACGGCCGGGCGACGCTGGCGGTCATCGGGACCGGCGGCCTCGCCCGCGCCGTCTGCTACGCGCTCGCGGAGGGCGGGAGGCCCCTCCGGGTACTGGTGATCGGCAGGGATCCGCGCAGGACCGCCGAGGTGAGCTACATCGGCTCGGTGAAGACGCTCGGCACGCCTGTGACGTTCGAGCCGGTCACCGTGGACCTCGCCGCCGACGGCGCCCTTGCCGAGGTGCTCGCCGCGGCCCGGCCCACCGGCGTGCTGGTGCTCGCCTCGCCCCAGTCGCCGTGGGAACGTCTGAACGCCCCCTCGGACTGGACCCGCCTGGTCCAGCGCGCCGGATTCGGCCTCACCCTTCCCTTCCAGGCGCGCTTCGCCCGCCAGGCGGCCGAGGCGCTCGCCCGGTTCCGTCCCTCGGCCTGGCTCGTCAACGGCTGCCTTCCCGACGCGGTCAACCCGGTGCTGGCCGGCCTCGGCGTGCCCCCGCTGTGCGGGATCGGCAACGTCGCGCTGGTCGCCTCCGCCCTGCAGGCCGCGCTCGGCGTCCCCGAGCGTGCCCGACTGAAGGTGCTGGCCCACCACCTGCACCTGCACAGCCCGCCCCCGAACGCCGAGGAGGCCCTGGCCTGGGCCGACGGCAGGCCGGTCACCGGCGTGGGGGCACTGCTCGACGCCATGAGATCGGTGTCCAGACCCGAGCTCAACCTCCTCACCGGGCAGGCCGCCGCCCGCCTGGTCGGCGACGTGCTCGAGGGCCGGGACGCGCACGCCAACCTCCCCGGCCCGCTCGGGCTCCCCGGCGGCTACCCCGTACGGATCTTCCGCCCGCACCCGGACGAGCCGGTGCGCGCGGAACTGAGCCTGCCGGACGGGGTGAGCGAGTCCGAGGCCGTCGCCTTCAACGAGCGGGCGGCGCGGCACGACGGCGTCGCCGTCGAGCACGGCCGCGTCGTCTTCACCCGGGTACGGCCCGGTGACCTGCCCGCCGAGCTGGCCGACGGGTTCCCGGTGGGCGACCTGGACGAGGCCACCCGATGCCTGAGCCGATTCCGCGATCGCCTGCGCGGCGACACCTAGCTCGCCACCACGTTCCCCCGCGAAGACCTCGCGAGACCCAGAGGAGCCAGCATGCCGGAAACCGGCCTCGACGCGGCCACACCCGTACGGTCGGCCAATCTCCTGCTCGACTTCTTCGACCGGCTCGGCGAGGCGATCCCGGCGATCGCCGGGCACGTGGACCCGGTCCGCGACGGCGACGCGGCGTTCTCGCCAGGCTTCCTGCTCCCCGAGCCGGACGAGCCCCTGCGCCGCTTCTTATCCGCCGCCACCGTGCGGTGGCACCGGCTCGCCGGCTACGGCGGGCACCGCCTGCACCTCATGGACCTCACCGGCAACCCCGGCACGGGCACGACGAAGACCTTCGCGTCCCTGCTGATAGTGGCCCGCGCCGTCGCCTACATCCGCCGCTACGGCGAGAACGTGACGATCTTCTCCCCCACCTCGGCCAACAAGGGCACCGCCCTGCGCGACGCGGTGCTGCGCGCGATCGAGGCCGGGCTGGTCGAGCCGGAACAGTTGCGCGTCGTGATCGTCGCGCCGCGCTCGTGTCAGGCGAAGCTGCGGGCGAGCCGCCTGTCGGAGGACCCGGAGCTGCGCGCCCTGAACCCCGTGTTCCTCTACACCGGGCCCGAGCCGGAGCACGTCAAGGCGCTCGGGGCCGAGTTCGTCGAACGGTACGGCGCCGAGGCGGGCAAGCGGCTCGACACCCGGCTCTGGTACTCGCTGGAGCTGCGCAACTACATGGTCGCCGACGCCGCGCGGGCGTTCTTCGAACGGGAGGCCCTGCCCGACGCCACGGCCCGCCGCGTGCACGCCCACGCGGTGTCCAGCGCGTTCGGCCTGCTCGGGTACCACCAGGGCCGCGCGGCGCTGGAGCGCGCCGGACTGGCGCGCCCGGAGGACCGTCCCGCGAGCCTGCTCGTCCAGCACCTGGGCACGCCCGACATGGTGCTGAACCTCGTGCACGGCGACTTCGGCCGCGAGAACGTCCCCGCCTACACGACGGCGGCCGACGGGCTGTACCACCAGTCCGCGGACCCGCGCTTCCCGAGGGTCACCGCCGATCCGGGCGAGGTGCTGGACCCGACCTTCTACACGCACCGCCCCGCCACCTCCCCTGCCATGAACGAGCTGATCCGCCGGTACGGCGGCGACGGCATCGTGGTGTCCCTCGCCGAGTGCGTCGAGCGCTACCCGCTCCTGCGCCGGCTGCTCGACGGCACCGGATGCGCGCTGCCCGCCGACCTCCGCGAACTGCAGGAATGGTCGCTCGTCATGGCGCTGACCGGTGTGATGAACGCCGTCGACCGGGGCCTGGTCGAGGGCGCGGGCCACGACATCGTCGTCCACGGCTCGGGCGCCTACGCCCGCGCGGACTACCGCCCCCTGAGATACTTCACGGAAGTGGAAGAACCAGGCGACATAGCGACCGCACTCTACGGCGACAGGTGACCTATGACCGATTCAGCGACCTCAGCCAACGTCAGCAAGCCGCGCGTCCTCTCCGGCATCACCGCGACCGGCAAGCTGACGATCGGCAACTACATCGGAGCGCTGAGCGTCTGGGCCGCCGAGCAGGACCGCTACGAGAACTTCTTCTTCATCGCCGACCTGCACGCGCTCACCATCCCCGAGAACATCAAGGCGGACGCGCTGCGCGAGCGCATCAAAGAGATCGTCGCGCTGTACCTGGCCTGCGGTCTGGACCCGGCCAAGTCCGTGCTGTTCCAGCAGTCCCGCGTGCCCGCGCACGCCTCCCTCGCCTGGATCTTCGACTGCGTGACGCCGGTCGGCTGGCTGGAGCGCATGACGCAGTACAAGTCCAAGTCCCAGACGGCCACGCCGAGCGCCGGCCTCTTCACCTACCCGGCGCTGATGGCCGCCGACATCCTGCTGTACCAGGCGGCGTACGTCCCGGTCGGCGACGACCAGCGCCAGCACATCGAGATCACCCGCGACATCGCGCAGCGCTTCAACCACCTGTTCGGCGAGGCGTTCCGCGTGCCGGAGCCGCTGATCCGCGCCAGCGGCGCCCGCATCATGGGCCTGGACGACCCCACCGTGAAGATGAGCAAGAGCCTGGCCGAGACCCGCGACGGCCACGCGATCGGCCTCCTCGACCCGCCGTCCAAGATCCGCAAGGCCGTGATGCGCGCGGTCACCGACTCGGGCTCGGAGGTACGCGGCGACGCGATCGGCCCCGGCGTGGACAACCTGCTCACGTTGTTCGAGGTCCTGTCCGGCACCGACCGCGCGAGCTCGCTGCGCCAGTTCGAGGGCCAGGGGTACGGCACCCTCAAGAAGGCCGTCGCCGAGGTCGCGATCGAACGGGTCGGCGCCATCCAGTCCCGCTACACCGAGATCCGCGCCGACGAGACCTACCTGGAGAAGACCCTCATCGAGGGCGCCGAGAAGGCCACCGCCGTCGCCGACCGCACCCTCTCCACCGCCATGCGCCTGACGGGCCTCCTCTGATGCCGGACCTCGGCATGCGGGAGCGGCTCGACGCGCTCGCGGCGGAGTTCTGGACGTGGCGGGAGGCGACCGGCCCCGA
Source organism: Sphaerisporangium krabiense (assembly GCF_014200435.1). Taxonomy (NCBI): domain Bacteria; kingdom Bacillati; phylum Actinomycetota; class Actinomycetes; order Streptosporangiales; family Streptosporangiaceae; genus Sphaerisporangium; species Sphaerisporangium krabiense. The sequence goes on from NZ_JACHBR010000001.1 coordinate 2,237,047, forward strand.
CTCCTCCGACGACCTTCCGCGCCTGGAGCGCCCGGCGGGCTGGCTTCCCGACTGGTCGGCGGACTCCGTCGCCGACCGCCGCCGGCGGCTGGGCGAGTTCGCCGCGCGGCACGCGAGCCTGGACACCACGGGCGAGCCGGTCGCCGTCCAGGTGAACGCCCGGCTGCTCGGCTGCGCCCTGGACCGCGCCCACTGGGAGCTGGACCTGCTGCGCGGCTGGCGCCGCAACCCCTGCTTCTACATCGACCAGAGCCTGGTCCCGGTCTACAACCTGCTGCTGGTCTCCACGCCCATCACCCCCGAGCGCGCCACCGCGATCATCCGCCTGCTGGACCACGTCCCCGTGGTGCTCGCCCAAGCGCGCGAGAACCTCGCGGGCGAGGCCGCGAAGCCGTTCGCGACCTCGGCGCTGCGCATCCTCGCCGACGCCGACACCCGGCTCGACACCGCGATGACCGCGCTCGCCCCCTTCCTTCCCGAGGCGCGGGCGGCCGAGCTGCCTGCGGCGACGGCCAGGGCCGTCACCGCCGTGCGCGGCTACCGCGACTGGCTGCGCGAGTCGCTACCCACCTTCGCCCCGGACGGCGCGGCCGGGTCCCACGCCCTGCGGTTCCTGCTGCACCGCGTGGCCCTGCTGCCGTACTCGGTGGAGCAAATACGCGAGCTCGGCCGCCAGGAGTGGACGCGAGCGCTCGCGACGGAGGCGATGCTGGGCGCGCGGCACCGCGGCCACACGCCGCGGCCGGTGCCCGGCACGGCCGAGCAGATCGCCCGGCAGCACGCCGCGGAGCAGGAGGTCCGCCGTTTCTACACCGGCCGCGACATCCTGACTCAGCCGCCCACGCTGCGCCACTACCGCTTCGCGCCCTGCCCGCCCTACCTGGAGCCGCTGATCTGGCTCGGCGTCCCCGACGACCTGACCTCGCCCGCCCGCGCCGGCGAGGACGCCGTCAGGTACGTCGTCGCCACCGAGGCCGAGCCGCCGTACTTCGAACGCGCCGCGGCGATCGACCCGCGCACGATGATCGCCCACGAGGGCGTCCACGCCCAGCAGGTCGCCCTCTCCTGGCGCCACCCCGACCCCGCCCGCCGCCGCTTCTACGACTCCACCCCGAACGAGGGCATCGCGTTCTACAACGAGGAGCTCATGCTCCTGTCCGGCCTGTTCGACGACAGCCCCGAGGGCGCGGCGTTCGCCGCCAACGCGATGCGCCTGCGCGCCCTGCGCGTCGAGGTCGACATCGCCCTCGCCCTCGGCGAGCTCACCGTCGAGGCCGCGGCCGACCGCCTGCGCGACCTGGTCCCGATGGACGAGGAGACCGCATGGGACGAGGCCGTCTTCTTCCTGGGCAACCCCGGCCAGGGCCTGAGCTACCAGATAGGCAAACTCCAGATCCTCGACCTCCTCGCCACCGCCACCCAACGCCCCGGCTTCACCCTCCGAACCTTCCACGACGACCTCTGGCAGGAGGGCAACGTCCCCCTCTCCCTCCACCGCTGGCAATCCCTGAACCTCCCCGACCACCTCCACCGCTCCGCCCAGCTGGCCGCCGCCCTCTCCTGACCCGGCCCGCCCCGTCTCCGCACCAGAATCGGCGTCGGCGCCTGCGCTGAAAGGGCATGCCCGTACCCCCCGAAGCGGGTCGGCGTTAACCCAGGACCGTTTCTCGCAGGATGACCGAGGTGGCATTCTCACGCTGGCGGTGTGTCGTCTCCTAGCTTCAGGGGAGGCTTCCATGCGGCGGCGTCCGGGGTGGCCATCGGAGACGTTTCTGGCGCGACTTCCCGAGGCGTCCCGGCAGGAGTTGCTGGGTCTCGGCCCGGTACACGCCCATCCCGCCGGCCGCGTACTGGTCCGCCAGGGAGACCCCGGCACCCTGCTGTACGTCATCGCGCACGGCCTGGTCAAGGTGACCGCGCGCACCGAGAACGGCAAGGAGTCGCTGCTCGCGGTGCGCGTGCGGGGCGATCTGGTCGGCGATATGGCTCTCGGCGGGTCGCCGCGCTCGGCGACCGTGACCACATGCGGCCCGACCACCACCTGCGTGATCAAGGGGGACGTCTTCCTCGCCTTCATATGCAGGCATCCGCCGGCCGCGCTGGCCTGGAACACCTTCACCGGGGAGCGGCTGCGCTGGGCCAACCAGCGGCGACTGGAGTTCGCCGGGTACGACAGCGACGTCTGCCTCGCCCGGCTGCTACTGGCGCTGCTCGCACGGCACGGCCGTCCCACGAGGCACGGCATGGACCTCGGTGTCCCGCTGACCCAGCCGGAACTGGGCAGCCTCATCGGCGCCAAGGAGAGCACCGTGCAGAAGATCCTCCGGGATCTCTCCGTCCGGGGACTGGTCCGCACCGGCCGTCGGCGCGTGGTCGTCACCGATGTGCCGGGCCTGACGGCCTTCGCCGAACTCCCCCCGTCCTCGGCAGAGAATCATCGGGCCAAGCCCTAATAATGCGGGTTCCCCTATTCCGGCCGTTCGCACAATCGAGGACGGCATGTGCCGGGCGAACGGGAGGAGCCCCATGCGCGACGAACGCGAGTTCCGCTTGATGATCACATCGGACATCGAGGATTACGGGGGGCGCAGCGACGGCGACCAGGTGGAGCTGCAACAGAGGCTGACGCGTGTCCTGGACCTGGCCGCCGGAGCGGCGGGTCTGGCGTGGCTGGAGTGGAAACAGCAGCCACAGGGGGACGGCTACTTCACCGTCCTGCCTCCAGGCACCGACGCCGCGACCGTTCTCGGGCCCTTCATGACGGCGCTCGCCCGGAACGTCGAGGCCGCGAACCGGGGACGGGACCGCATGCGCCTGCGGCTGTCCGTGCACGGCGGGCCGATCCATGTGCACGGCGCCGCGGGGTCGCCGGGGGGCCACGCCGTCCAGTCGGGAAGGCTGGTGGGAGCCGCCCCGCTGCGCGCCGCCATGGGCGCGCGCCCAGAGGCCGGCCTCGGGGTGATCATCTCGGACCGGGTCTATGAGGACTTCGTCGGTCAGGGGTACGGCGGTCCGTCCCGCGAGGAGTTCCGCCACGTGCACGTGACGGCGAAGTCACAGGAATATCAGGCTTACGTCCACCTCCCCGGGCACAACGTTCATCGGCTGTCCGAGCTGGACGAATACGACGTCGAGCCGGGGGTCCACGGCGACGACGAGGTAGTCCGGGAGGCCGAGCGAGGCGGGGTGACCGCGGGCCGTGATTATTACGGCGGCGGCACCGCCACGGCCGGCGGCAACGGCGTCGCCTTCACGGCCGGCAGAGACGCGTTCTTCGGCGACGATCCGCGCGACGGGAGGCGCCGCCGATGAGTGATCCCTCCCCCGCCCCCGACCCGTCTGTGCCTCCCGAAGGGGAGCGACCGTTCTCGGCCGACGAGCCCCCTTCCGACGGACCCGGGCGGGATGACGGGCAGCGGCCGGACGACGGTCCTGACGACCGGGACGATCCCGATGGCGATGACGAACAGGGCAGTTCGCAGGAACCCGGCGACGACCCCATGCTCGCGCGACGTGTCCACGAGGAGGAGCGCAACCTGTGGCTCCGGCTGAACATCCTGCGACGGCTGGCAGGGCTCGAGACAACGGCCGGGCGCGACGCGTTCGGCGGGCCGGTCAACCACGCGCGGGGCAACGGCCACGCTTACGGCGCCGGACGCGACTTCTTCTTGAACCATTTCGCCTCTGATGGCGGCCCGCACGTGCAGAGCGCGCCGATGACCGCAGAGCAACTCGGACGGCTCAAAGGGTGCCTGGTCACCACTCGCTCCCAGACCCGGCTGACGGCGATGCTGGCCACCGAGCCACTCGTGGTGCTGCGCGGGCTGCCCGGGATGGGGCGGGTCACGACGGCCATGGCCGCGCTCCAGGATGTGACCGAGTCCTGTCACTGGATCATGCTCCGCGACCCGTTCCGCCTGACCACGGAGGACCTAAAGAAGCGCGCCGGGTACGTCGTGAACGCCGACGTACCCGAGTGGACGTCACGACCGGAGGAGTTCGCGGAGTTCCTGGCATCGATGGCACTGCGCAAGGACTGCCGCATCGTCCTCGTCAGCGCGGACTTCGACCTTCCCCACCGGGTGGTGGACCACGATCCACCGGCCGCCGTCGAGGTGTGCCGGGCCACGGTCGCCTACTTGCTCCGCGACCCGGACGCGTGGGAGAGGCACGGACTGGACGCTCTCGACATCGGCCAGCTGCTGTCCGGCCGCCGCCCGCGCGAGGCGGCGTTGTTGGCCGAAGGCCTGGCGGACGGCGTGCGGCGTGGCCTGCCCGTCCAAGACGTGCTCGATGCCCAGCCGGTGTTCACACGGACACGGTTCCGTGAGCATCTGAACAAGGATCTGACCAGGTCCGGCCACTGCTTCCTCATCAGCAGCGCGGTGCTGCACGGCCTGCCGGAACCCGCGGTGTCATCGGCGGCGCTGGAGCTCGCCAGGCTGATCGCCGACGGCACAGGCGTGGAGGAGGAGCCCGATGACGGCCCCGTATGGGAACGCCTGAGGAGCTGGCTCGGCTATTCGGACATCAGCGCGGTCGAGGGCGACCGCCCAGGTGAGGGACGGCGCGTGCGGTTGCGCGAGGATCTCGTTTCGCTGCTCCTGCCGATGCTGTGGGAGGAACTGCCGGGGGTGCGCCCGCACCTCTACGTCTGGCTGCGCCGGCTTGGGGACGGTCCGGACGAGCACGTGCGGATCAAGGTGGCGCACGCGGTGGGCCTTCTCGCGACCTGCGACTTCGACCTGGTCCAGCGGGAGTTCCTCGACGGGTGGAGCCGTGATCGCAAGCCGGCACGCAAGCAGCTCGCCGCCTGGGCCCTGGAAGCGGCGGCCGGAGCGCCCGGGCTGAGCGGCCGCGTGGACCGCCTGCTGCGCGAGTGGGCGGAGTACGGCCCGTACGAGCGCCTGGCGACGGCCGCGATCGCGTATGGCTCGCCGACCCGTGTTCGAGACCTCGGCGACGCGCTCGACACGTTCGAGCGGATCACCAGGGTCACCCGGAGGTACTGGCTCTGCGACGCCGTCGCGCGGTCGGTCGCCGACATCTACGCGCCGGATACCGCGCGACCCGTCGTCGGCGCGCTGGCCCGGTGGGCGCGCGGCGAGGCGGCGGGCGGGCGGCTCGCGGCCGCGCTGGCGCTGGTGCGGCTCGGCGGGCCACGCCCCGGTGCCCGTCCCGTGCTGCTGGACCACGGCGACGACGAGGATCTGATCGCCCTATGGAGCCGGTCCCTTGAGCTGACGTTGTCGTCCGACCGGATGGCGGGGCGGGGGTCGAGCTTGTCGGGCCGCCTGTGGGAGCTGTTCACCGCATGGGTGGGGGCGTGGGAGGAGTGCCCGTCCTTACGGCCGGTGGTCGCGGGCGTCCTCCTGTCGGCCGGTCAGGGAGAGGTGCGGCTGCGCCGTACCTACCAGCTCTACCTGCTGCTGTGGCGGCGTACGGCGACCGTTTCCGGCGAGCTCTTCGACCATCTGAACCGCATCCTGAAGGACTGGTGAGCGATGTCGTTCCTTTTCAAGCACTACAGCTTCGCCCCCGAGCCGTCCCTGCCGAAGGGAGGCGAAGTGCTGTCGTTCCTCTCGCCCGCCGCCGGCGAGGCGTTCGACTTCGCCGTGTCCGTACGCCTGCGGCTGCTTGCCGGTGGACGGCGCAGGTCGTGGGCACCCGACCGCGAGGAGGTCGACCGGGTCGGCGAATTCGTGCGCCGGACGGTCCGGGGCACGACCCGCGGGCACTCCGTCTTCGACGTGGTCAATGCTGAGGCCGCGGTCAACCAAACCCTCGACCGTCGTCTGATGGGGGTCTCGCACGACGATCCAGCCATCATCTCGCGGTGGGGGGCGACCGCCGAGCTCGCGCTACCGGAGCGCGTCAAGGAGGTCAGGCGGGCCCACGAGATCGCCGTGTACGAGCTGGACGCCCAGGCGAAGGTCACCGAACGGCGCGTGGACCGGCTCAGGGAGTCCAGCGGGATCTGGACGGCGCTGCTGGACGAGACCACGAGGAACCCGTACGCCCGCTACGCCGTGCGACTGACCCAGAACGACGCGTCCCCGGCCGAGATCGTCGAGCGGATGCTCGACACACGACGGGAGGACGCCGACCAGCTCCTCACCCTCGTCGCGAAGATCGTGAACGCGCAGCAGGCGGCGGGGGTGGTCGACCTCGTGCTCGCCAGCGACACCGCGCTACGGGCGGCCTTCCAGCGCCTCGGCGTGCCGCTGCCCCCGGCCGATCCCGACTCGCCGTTCGCGCCCCTTGATCCGGTGCCCTGATCTAAGAGCCCGGCGTTCAGCGGGAGGCGAGGCGTTCGAGGAGGAGGCCCTCGCGGGTGGACCAGGGGCAGATCTCGACGGTGGGGGTGGCGTAGGCGCGCATGAGGGCTTCGGCTATCAGGGCGCCGGCGAGGGATTGTTCGGCGCGGTGGGGGCTGATGCCGGGGAGGGTGCCGCGGGCGGGGACGGGCGTGCCGGACAGGAGGGCCAGGGAGGCGCGGACGCCGGGGAGGGTGAGGCGGCGGCGGGTGCCGTGTTCGCCGGGCTGGGCGGTGGCGAGGCGGGCCAGTTGGGAGAAGGTCTTGGAGCAGGCCAGCACGCGCAGCCCGGGGGCCGGGGCGGGCAGGTCGGGGAGGGCGCCGAGGCTCTTGCGGAGGTGACGCCGCACCTCGCGCAGCTGCCGGGGGGAGGAGGCGACGCCGCCGGGCAGCCACCGCCGGGTGACGGTCCTGGCGCCGAACGGCAGCGAGTGCACGACGTCGGGCTCCTCGCCGGTGCCGTACGCCAGCTCGACGGTGCCCCCGCCGATGTCCAGCACGAGGATCGGCCCGGAGGGGGGTTCGTATACCAGGCCGGACGGGGATCGGTATGCCGCGCCGGATGAAGGCTCGGACAACCGGTCCGGGGATTCGTACGCCGAGCCGGATGAGAGCACGGACAACCCGTCCGGGGATTGACATGCCGCGCCGGATGAGGGCTCGTACGTCGCGGGGGAGGCCGCGTGGGGTGGTGGAGCCGAGAGGGAGCGGGGTGGCCGGGGGGAGGTGCGGGTCCATTGGCGGGCGGCCACGTAGGCCAGGCGGGCCTCCTCCTGGCCTGGGAGGACGCGGAGGAGGGTGCCGGTGGCGCGGGCTACGCGGGCTATCACCTCCTCGCGGTTGGGGGCGTCGCGGATGACGGAGGTGGCGAAGGCGAACACGTCTCCGTCGCCGGGGCCCGCGCCGATGGCCTGGGCCACCGCTCGCTGGACGCTGCGCATGCCGCGCTCGCCGAGGCGGCCGTCCGGCTTCAGCATGGTGTGCAGGCCCAGCCGCACCTTGCGGGACGTCACCGTCTCCAGGGCGCCCTTCGTCCGGGGGCGCCGCACCACCGTCAGAAGGGCGCTGTGGCACCCGACGTCCAGAACCCCTGCCTGCCGCATCCCCACCGCCTCTCACGGGGCCCACTACCCGCGCAGTGGACCGGATTTCCCGTCGCGAGCCTGTTCTGGGGTGTGACCGCACGACGTTCAGGGGTGCCTCACCCCACCAGAATGGCCGGACTATAGCCTTTCATCACATTCGACCGATTGAAGCCGATTTTCACGGCTTTCGAACGCCTCGCCGCGGCACCGCTATGGTGTTGTCCTGGAATCTCATGCCCGGAATGCATGGAAATTCACGCACATGTCACGAATTGGACATAATTCCGTTCATTCACGGCTGCGGTCCCGGTCAGTGCGCGGGCGCGGAGTGGTCCTCGATCTCGTGCTCGGTCCCCGGGCCGCGGACGCGGAACGTGCCGGGCATGATCTCCCTCGATCGTGCCCTGACCTGGCCGGCGATCCGGACCGGCCACACGGTGTCGAGCGTCCACAGCACCCCGGCCAGCGCGTCCACCTCCTGCAGGTCCAGGTGCCGCAGGTCCAGGCCCGAGGCGTCGACGTCGACCGTCCCGAGGTCGTGGATGAGGTCGTCGATCAGGTCGCCGATGAGGTCGCTCGTCAGGTCGCAGGGGTAGGCCCTGGCGAGGTCGTCCTCCAGGCGGTAGGCGCCGGCGAGCACGCGCTTCCAGTCGCGGACCAGGCTGATCGTGCCGACGACGTCCCCGGCCTGGGCGAGCACGGCGGCGACGTCGTGGTCGATCCTGCGGATCCTGTCGGCGGCGCGGCCGAGGTCGACGGCCCAGTTGAGCGGGCTGTTGAGGTCGCGCACGCCGTCGAGCATCCCGGCCAGTTCGTGGACACGCCCGCGCACCTGGAAGCGGGCGAAGACGTCGGCGTACTGCCCCGCGCCGAGCCCGAGCGCGTCCAGGATGGTGAGGGTGCGGGCCAGCGCGCGGGCCCGCACGAGAACGAGGTTCACATCGCGGTCCATCGTCAGCGCGCGCACGAGGTCGCCGGCGCGGTCCACGACGGCGCCGGGGGCGCCCGCGAGGTCGAGCGCGCCGACCAGGTCGCGGGCGTGGCCGAGCATGCCGTCGCGCAGGTCGTCGTGCACGAGGTCGCGCACCGGATCCCGGGGCCTTTCGAGCTGGCGGTCGTACTCGCGGCCGCGGTCGAGGCCGCGGAGCAGGGCCAGGTCCTGCCGCAGGCTGTGGACCTTCGCCCGGATCGCGATGATCGAGGCGGCCGCGTCGCCGCCGGGACGGCCCGCGGCCCGGGGCGGCTGGTCCTGCGCGACGACCATGAGCCGGAGCAGTGCCTGATCGAACCCGGCCGACGCGCGCAGGCGCTGGTCGAGCTCGGACGCCGCCGCGTCCAGCAGGGCGTCCAAGGCGGCGTCCTCGTCGCCCGCGGGTAGGTCGTGGTCGGCGCTCATCGGTCCCTCCCCTTTGCCATGATGACGTCCGCCTCGCGCGCGAGGATCTTGCGGCCCTTCTTCAGCAGGTCGCGCGCCTGCTGGTCGGTGACGCCGAGCTCGGCGGCGATGTCCACCGGCCGGAACCCGTCGATGTGGAAGGCCATGGCGGTCCGCACGCCCTCCGGTAACCGGCGCAGGGCCTGCAGGACGTGCAGGGTCTGCGCGGTCAGCTCGCCGGGGTCCTGGCCGCTCCAGACGGTCTCGTCCGGGCCGCTCCGCAGGACGGTCGGCGGTTCGCGCCGCCGGTCGGGCGGCCGCCGGTAGGTGCGCAGCGCGATGGTGCGTATCCACGCGCGCGGGTCGCGCACGGCCTCCCACTGCTCGGGGCGGCGCTGGACGAGGAGCCACGCCTCGGCGAAGGCGGCCTGGGTGGCGTCCAGCGCCTGTTCCCTGTCGGCGCCGTTGACCATCACGAACCGCACGACCTTGTGGTACTCGTCCTCGAAGAGGGCGAGGAAGCCCGCCCGCATCGCGGCCAGCGTGGCGTCGGGCGGCCGGCCGGCGTCCCTCGGCGTCCAGTCGACGGAGGGCCGCACGGAGGAGTCGTCGGAGGTCATCGAGACGACCACCGGCGATCCGATCTCCGGGCCCGGCCGCCACCTGTCGCGGGATCCCTCACACCGGCTCCTCTCTCCCTGCACTCGTGTACGCGCTCTCTTAGAAGAGGCGGCAGCGAGCATGATCGGGAAAGGAAATCCGAGAATTTCCCGTACGTAGCGCGTGCGGTGGGTCTCGGCTTCGGTGCGTGACGATTACAAGTGGGGCATACCATCCGGTAGCGCCGGGCGTGTGCCGGACGGTGGCCTCGGGATGTCGGCGGATCGGCGCGCGCGGCCGCGGCCGCGACGGCGGGGGGCTGGGCGAGTGAAGCGCTGGGCGAGGGCGTCACTGCTGGTCGTCGCCATCTCGCTGTTCTCGGTGCTGTGCAGCGTCGCGGCGAACCAGGTCTTCGACGGCCGCGAGTGGAGCCGTCACTGGGGCGTGGTCGCGATGGCCTTCTCCCTGGCGGGCACCGCCCTCACCATGCTGGTCTTCCCCCGCTTCGACCCGGCGCGGCGCGGCGAGGAGGCGAGGGCTCCGGCGCACGTGAGGCTGGCCCGGCGGGTCCACCGGCAGGAGAAGGCGGCACGCGACGCGCTGCTCGGCCCCGTCGTCCCCGCCGCCGACGTCGCCTTCGACGCCCTCGACGGCGAACCGCCGGGAGGGCTCGCCGACGGCCTGGCGCGGCGCACGTGGCAGACGGCCGTGCGGCTGCTGTCCTGGCGGGAGACCACGGACGAGGAGGGCGACGGCGCGGCGGGAACGCTGGAGGACATCACCGGCTTCTACGACGGCCTGTCCGACGGCCGGCTCGTCATCGTGGGCGACAAGGGCTCGGGCAAGACGATTCTGGCGATCCACCTGGTGATGCGCCGGGCCAAGGCCATCATGGACGACCCGGACGCGAAGGATCCCGTGCCGGTGCGGCTGAGCGCCGCGTCCTGGACCACCGACCGGCCGTTATCGGACTGGCTCGCCGACCAGGTCAAGGCGTACGGCCTGTCCGCCGCGGACGCGACGCGGCTGGTCGAGGAGCGGCGGATCCTGCCCGTGCTGGACGGCCTGGACGAGATGGACCCCGAGCCGTCCGCGCAGGACGCCAGGACCGCGCCGCGCCGGGCGGCGGCCCTGCTGGCCGCGCTGAACACCTTCTACGCCGCCGAGGAGCACACGTACGCGCCCGTGGTCGTGACCACCCGGCCGGGCCGCCACGCCGACCTGGACCGGCACGAGGTGACGCTGGACCGTGCCCGCACGGTGGCCATCCGCCCGCTCACCGTCCAGCAGATCACCGGCTACCTCACCGAGCGGTACCGGGGCCGGCTGCCGAAGGCACGGCGCGCCTGGGAGCCCCTGCTGGCGGCCTTGGAGAAGGACGACGGCCTGAGGCGGCTGCTGGCCACGCCGTGGCGGATGATGCTGGCCGCCACCGCCATCGAGGCCGATCCCGCCGTCGCGGCCGGACTGCTCCGCGGCGGCGCCGGCCGCGCGGACGGCGCCACGCCGGAGCCCGCGCTGCTCGCCGCGTTCGTCCCCGCCGCGGTGCGCGCCGCGGGCGGACGCCACCGTCCCGAGCAGGTCGAACGCTGGCTGGCCCACCTCGCGCGCCACCTGGACTGGCAGGACGGGTACGCCGGCCGCCACCCGCCCGCCCCTGAGCCGCCTGAGCCGCGCCGCGCCGTCCCCATGGCGCCGTACGCGTTCGCCGGGGACATGAGCTTCATCGTGCCGGTCCCGTCCGAGAGCTCCGCGCCGGAGCCGGACCCGCGCCTGGCGCCCACCGAGATGTCGGCGGTGGACATCGTGCCGCACCTGCTGTGGCCGATGGGCGGCTCGCTCGCGCCGCGCCTGGTCCACGCGGGGCTGGCCGTCGCGGCCATGCTGGCGGCGGGCGCCACGGTGACAGGGCTGACGTCCTTCGGCGACGTCACGGCGTGGGTGTCCCACCTGGCGCACGGGCAGTGGATGCCCGCCGCCTGGCAGGCCGTCGGGCTCCTGCTGACCGGCTTCGCGGTCGCGGCCGTCGCGCCGGTCTTCGGCGTGTGGTGGAGGCCGCCGAGCGTGCGCACCCGGGCGAAGGTCTCCTTCCACGACCGCAGGCAGGGGATGGACGCGGGTCTCGGCCTCGGGCTCATGGGCGGGCTGATGTGCGCGCTGCCCATGGCGCTCACCACGGGGGCGGGCGGGATCGCGCGCAGCGACGGCCAGGCGGGCCTGTGGCTCCAGCCCGGGATCGGCACGGGGCTGAAGACGGCGCTGGCCGTGGTGGTGTCGATCATGCTGTTCAGCGGGGCCGCGGGGTGGTTCTTCGTGGGCCTGGACGACAGGCGGCGGGCGTGGGAGTCGTGGGCCGACCTGGACTCGCCGCAGCGCGCCATCCGCGACGACCTGCGGGCGGGGGTGGCGGCGGGGCTGGCGTTCGGCGTCGTGCTCGGCGGCATCGCGGGTGTGATCGGCGGGCCCGCCCTCGGGCTGCGGACCGGACTGTTCGTCGGGATCGCCATCGGGCTGATGGCAGGAGGCACGGCGGCCAGGTACGCGATCGCCGTCCCCTTGGCCGCGCTGCGCGGACGGCTGCCGTGGCGGGTGGCGTCGTTCTGCCGGTGGGCGTGCGCGGCGGGCCTGCTACGCACCGCGGGCACGGCGTACCAGTTCCGCCACCGCGAGCTGCAGAGCTGGCTGGCGCGGAACAGGTGACCGCCCGCGGCGCGGGCCGAAACCGGGGCTCCCAGGGCCGTGCGGCTGTGGGAATGTAGAGCCCGGGACGTCCGGCCGGACCGGTCCGGACGGCCGTCGGACGGCTCATGGGCGAGATTCTCACAAGGAGAACGCGATGACCGCTATCAAGGACGACTATCTTGCAACGGCCCGCGCGGCGGCGAACCTGCTGCGCGACCCCGCGGTGGCCGCCGCCTGGGAGAAGCCGAGCGCGTTGGCGGAGTTCCGCGTGAGCGGGCTCGCCGGCCACCTGGCCTACCAGATCCTGATCATCTCCCGGATCCTGGACTCCCCTGTCCCGCAGGAGCCGACCATCTCCCTTCTGGACCACTACGGCCGCGCGGAGTGGGTCGGCAAGCCCGTTGACGACGACTTCAACGTCCGCATCCGGGAGGGCGCCGAGCAGGTCGCCGCCGACGGGCCGGAGGCGCTGGCGGCGCTCGTGGACGCCACCGTGGCGGAGCTGTCGGACGGGCTGCCGCGCGCGGAGAACCGGCCGGTCCGCGTCCCGCTGTGGGGGCCGTGGTCGCTGCTGCTGGACGACCTGCTGGTCACGCGCATGATGGAGCTGGCCGTCCACTCCGACGACCTGGCCGTCAGCGTGGGCGTGCCCACCCCGCCGATCCCGCAGACCGCCGTGGACACGGTGGTGGACCTGCTGTCGCGCCTGGCCGTGCGCCGCCACGGCCCGACGAACGTGCTGCGCGCCTTCAGCCGCGCCGAGCGCGCCCCCGCCACCATCGCCGCGTTCTGAGCCGTCCAGGGACCACCGAGGAAGGGGACACATCATGGATCATGCGGAGCTTCGCGGACGTTTCGCCACGCTGACCACGGCTCACCTCGCGGACGCGTGCATCCGCGCCGAGGTTCCGGTGCGCTGCGCCCCCGCGCCGGTGCGCCCGGTGCTGCCCGGGACGCGGCTGGCGGGACGGGTGGCGCCCGCGCGGCACGCCGGCAGCGTGGACGTCTTCCTGGAGGCGTTCCATGAGGCCGCGCCCGGGGACGTGCTGGTCGTCGACAACGGCGGGCGCGTGGACGAGGCGTGCGTCGGCGACCTGGTCGTGCTGGAGGCGCGGGCGGCCGGGCTGGACGGCATCGTGATCTGGGGCCTGCACCGCGACACGGCCGACATCCTGGCGATCGGCCTGCCGGTCTTCAGCATCGGCGCGACCTCGACGGGGCCGCTGAAGCTCGACGCGCGGCCGGAGGACGCGCTGGAGTCGGCGACCGTCGGCGAGTGGACGGTGGGCCGCGCGGACGTGGCGCTCGGCGACGACGACGGCGTGCTGTTCGTCCCCGCGGACCGGGTCGGCGAGTTGCTCACGCTCGCGGAGGGGATCCGCGACACCGAGCGCCGTCAGGCCGAGCGGATCCGCGCCGGCTCCTCGCTGCGCGAGCAGGTGCGTTTCGATCTCTTCCTGGAACGGCGCAGGGAGAACCCGGCCCTGACCTTCCGCGAGCACCTGCGTGCCGTGGGCGGGGCCATCGAGGAGTGACGGACGGCGGGGCGGTCCCGTACGGGGCCGCCCCGCCGTTTGGAGGCCGTGACCGGAATCGAACCGGCGTACACCGCTTTGCAGGCGGTTCCCTGAGCCACTCGGGCACACGGCCATGCTGGAAATCCTGCGCGAGACCTGAAATCGCAGGAATGCAGGAAAGCGTTTCCGGCGTAGTAATTCAGACCATTTCATGGACCGAATGAAAAAGGGGACACCTGGCGCCACGCCGCGCGGATAGACCGCCCGTGAGCACCGAAGGGTGAAGTGAGCTGGGAAGACGCGCGACTAGGCGCGACAACAACAGGACGAGAGGCTCGCGCCATGGGCGGCGTGCGGCTTCATGACCGCCGTCCTCGTACCCATCATCTGGCTCCTGCCGTCTCATCCGGGGAGCGGGGCCGCGAACTCAGGCCCGGCCGCTCCATGCGAAATCAATACTAGGCACGGATATCAACGCAGTCAATCTCGACCACGAATTGACCCTTATCCCGATTGATTTCCTCCCGCCGCGCGCCGGCCCCGCCGCCCCGCCCGGCACACCGGCGACGGCCCGCGCCACGCCCTCGGATCCACCGCGGCCTCCGAGGAGCCGAGGGCCCGCCCGGCCGCGGCATCCGACCACGATGTGAGGTCTTGTGACAAATCAGGGGTAAAGCTACGATCAAAACAACTCTTAGGAAACTTTCCTAAAAGAAAGTTGAGCGTCGTCGAGGGGACCAGGCGCGATGAGGCCTCTTCCGATCGCGGCGCCCACCTCGACCCACCTCCCGCTCATGCTCGCCACGGCGGGACACGGGCACGTGCGGGCGCGACACGCGAAGGAGACCGCGATGTCAACCGTGAACCGTCGGCGCAGACCGCCCCAGCAGCCAATGGCCGGTATCGAGGCCGCCCTCGTCGCCCTGCTGCGCAGGCGCGCCCCCGACCTGATGCGATGGGCCCTCGGCCTGGTGTTCCTCTGGTTCGGCGCGCTGAAGGTCGCGAACGCCACCCCCGTGGGCGCCCTGGTCGCCGACACGCTGTCCTTCGTCCCCATCCCGGCGTCGATCCTGGTGCCCGCGCTCGGCGCCTTCGAGATCGCCGTCGGCGTCCTGTTGATTCTCAACAGGTGGCTGCGCCCGGTCCTGATCGCGCTCTTATGCCACCTGGCCGGGACGTTCCTCGTCCTGGTGGTCCGCCCCGACACCGCGTTCAAGGGCGGCAACATCCTCATGCTCACCATGGAGGGGGAGTTCGTCGTCAAGAACGTGGTCCTGATCGCCGCCACCCTCCTCGTGGCCGCCACCCTCCCCTCCCGGACCGGCGCCGGCGACCCCATCGAGCCCTGACCTCCGCCTTCCCATCGGACCCGCCGCCGCGCGGCATCGCGCACGTCGTCCCGCGCGGCGGCCTGACGATCACAGGTCGTGGCCGAGGAGCCGGCGGACCCGGCCGGCGACGAGGTCCGGCCGTTCGGCCTGGAGCAGGTGCCCCGAGTCGACCTCCTCGTGGCGCCCGTCGGGCAGGCTCTCGGCGTAGCGGCGCTGGTGCTCGCGAATGGCGGCGTGCTGACGCTCCCGTCCCCGGGCGGCGCGGGTCACCGACAGCACGATCGCCGGGCATTTCGGGAGCGCGGGCGGCTGGGCGCGGAACCGCGGGACGGCGGCGGCGACCGCCCGGATCTCCTCGCGGGTCTGCGCGATCCCGGCGGGGGTGAAGTCCTCGGCGAGCATGGTCCGGTAGGTGCCGGCGGAGAACAGGCGCCGGACGTTGCCGCTGAACAGCCGGGCCAGGGGCGGGAAACGGCTGAGCGTCTGCGTCACGGCCAGCATGCGGTCGATCTTCTTGGTGGTCTCGTCCCAGGTGTCGTACACCGGTGCGGTCTCCGGCAGGGCGTCGGCCAGCAGCAATCCCCGCAGCCGGGGCCCCAGGCGCTCCGCGGCGCGGCGGGCCACCAGCCCGCCCATGCTGTGCGCGACGAGCACGAAGTCGCCCGGGACGACGGCCTGCGCCCCGCTGCGAAGGCGAGGAGCCACGCCACGCGCGTCCGATGCCGTTGATCAGGGGAGATGGCCGTTAGCCTGCGGTCATGAGGGTGGCCGGGGCGCGGGTGCTGATCACGGGGGGATCGTCCGGGGTCGGCGCGGCGGTCGCGCAGGCGATGGCCGGGGCCGGGGCCAAGGTGGTGGTCGCCGGGCGGGATCGGGGGCGGCTGGAGGCCGTGGCCGCGCGGACCGGGGGGCTGGCCGTCGTCTCCGACGTCACGGCGGACGGCGAGCTGCTCGCCGGGTGTGCCGGGAATGTGGACGTGCTCGTCAACAACGCCGGGGCGGGATGGGCGGGGGCCTTGGTGGAGATGCCGCCGGATCGGGTGGACGAGCTGGTGGCGGTCAACCTGGCGGCGCCCATCCATCTGACGCGGCTCCTGCTGCCCCGGATGGTCGAGGCCGGGCGGGGACACGTCGTCTTCATCGCGTCGATCGCGGGCGCGGTCGGGGTCGGGCGCGAGGCGGTGTACTCGGCGGCGAAGGCCGGGCTCCTGGTGTTCGCGGAGGCGCTGCGGCAGGAGCTGCGCGCGGTGCCGGGCGTCGGGGTGTCGGTGATCGTTCCCGGCGTGGTGGACACCCCGTTCTTCCTGCGGCGCGGCGCCCCCTACGACCGCCGGTGGCCGCCGCCGATCCCCCCGGAACGCGTGGCGCGCTGCGTCCTGAGGGCCGTCGAACGCGGGCGCGCCGAGTCGTACGTCCCCGCCTGGCTCAGGGTCCCGGCGCGGCTGCGGGGCTCCCTGCCCGGCCTGTACCGGGGGCTCGCCGGACGCCTCGGGTGACCAGGCGGCGGGTCCGGCCCACCAAGACCAGCACGAGGATCCGGCGGCGAGACCGGCAGGAAAGACCGGCCCGCCACGACGTGCCCGCCACGACCTGCCATTCAGCGGGCGTGGATGGCGCGGAGTGATTCCTTCAGGGAGCCGAGGGTGGCGAAGATGGCGGTGGGCTCGTAGCCGCAGTGGGCCATGCAGTTGGCGCAGCGCGGGTCGCGGCCCCGGCCGTAGGCGTCCCAGTCGGTCTCCTCCAGCAGCTCCCGGTACGTGCGGGCGTAGCCGTCCGACATCAGGTAGCACGGGCGCTGCCAGCCGAACAGCGAGTACGACGGTATGGCCCAGGCGGTGCAGGGGAAGTCGACCTTCCCTTCGAGGAAGTCCAGGAACAGCGGCGAGTGGTTGAAACGCCACCTGCGGCGGTTGCCGCCCGCGAACGCCTTCCTGAACAGGGCGCGGATCTCCGTCACGCCGAGGAAGTGCTCCTGGTCCGGGGCCTTCTCGTAGGCGTAGGCCGGGGAGATCATCATCTGGTCCACGGCCAGGTCGTCGTTGAGGTAGTTGAGCACGTCGATGACGGTCTGCGGGGAGTCGCCGCTGTAGAAGGTGGTGTTCGTCGTGACCCGGAAGCCGCGGCGCCGGCATTCGCGGACGGCGGCCACCGCCTCGTCGAAGACGCCCTGCTTGCACACCGACGCGTCGTGGCGCTCGCGCAGGCCGTCGATGTGGACGGTCCAGGCGAAGTACCGCGACGGCGTGAACTGGTCGATCTTCCTCGGGATCAGCACGGCGTTGGTGCACAGGTAGACGTACTTCTTGCGCTCGACGAGCCGGCGCACCATCTCCCCGATCTGGGGGTGCATGAGCGGTTCGCCGCCCGCGATGGAGACCATGGGCGCGCCGCTCTCCTCGACGGCCGCGACGGCCTGCTCGACGGGCATGCGCCGCTTCAGCACGTCGGCGGGATGCTGGATCTTGCCGCAGCCCGCGCACGCCAGGTTGCAGGCGAACAGCGGCTCCAGCTCGACCAGGAGCGGGAACTTGCCGCGCCGCCGCAACTTCTGACGAAGTATGTAGCCGCCGACGGCCAGGCTCTGGCGAAGTGGGATCGTCATGACAGCACCTCCCCGGGAGGCGGGATCCGGATGTCGTCCTCGGTCCTGCCGGGCCGAGGCCCCGTCTGTTCCACGGCGCGCGCCCAACGGGTGAGGGCGGGGCCGGCGAGGCGGAGCGCGCGGCGCGCGGTGAGGCCCGCGCGGAGGGTGGCGAGGCCGAGCAGCGGCGTCCCCGGGCCGTCCACGACGACGCGCACCGCGGCCACCGGGCGTCCCCCGGCCGCCTCGGTGAGGGGCCCGGACTCCATGTCCACGGCGAGGGCCACGTCCCGGCCGGGTGAGGAGGCCCCGCGGGGGCCGGGCACGGGGCCCGGGCGGCGGGTCGCGGCGAGGCGGCGGCGTTCGGTCTCGCGCACCACGTGGCCGATGGTCAGCAACGGCCCGACGCGGACGCGCAGCCCGGCCCGCGTGAGTTCCCCGGCCAGCAGGGACGCGGACGCGCAGGGGTGGGCGCGCGCGCCGAACCGCACCTCGTCGGCCACCACCACGTCCCCGGGCCGCAGCGCCGCGTCGAGCGCGCCGCCGAAACCGGCCACGGCCAGCGCGTCGTACGGCGGCAGCAGGCACCCGGCGCGTGCGGCGCGCCGCGGGCCCATGCCGGTCCTGATCACGCGCGCCTCCACGCCCGCCGGGGGCGCGGCGGCGAGACCGTGGCGCAGGGCCCTGGCTTCGAGGGCGAGCGCGGCACAGATCAGGAGACGGGTCATGGAGCGCCGTCCCCCTCACGGGCGGCCAGGACGCCGTCCCCCTCGCGCGCGGCGAGGTGGTCGTCCCCGCCGGCGGCGGCCAGGGCGCCGTCCCGTTCGCGGGCGGACAGGTAGCGGCCGAGCGCGGTGATCGGGAAGACGAGCCGGTAGAGGTGGTAGTTGATGTAGAAGTCGCCGGGGAACCCGGTTCCGGTGAAGTACGGCTCGTCCCAGGTGCCGTCCGGCCGCTGGGTCTCCACGAGCCACCGCACGCCCCGGTCCACGGCCTCGGAGCGGTCTCCCGCGGCGAGCAGGGCGAGCAGCGCCCAGGCGGTCTGCGACGCGGTGGAGGCGCCGCGCCCGATCCAGGCCGGGTCGTCGTAGGAGCGCAGGTCCTCCCCCCAGCCACCGTCCTCGTTCTGGTGGTCGCGCAGCCAGGCGACCGCGCGCCGCACGCAGGCGCTCTCCGGGCGCACACCGGCCGCGACCAGCGCCGGGACCACGGCGCCCGTGCCGTACACGTGGTTGGCGCCCCAGCGTCCGAACCAGGAGCCGTCCGCCTCCTGCGCCTTGAGCAGCCAGACGACCGCGCGCCGCATCAGCCGGGTCCGCGTGTACCCCTCGTGGGCGAGCGCCTCGACGACGTGCGCGGTGACGTCGGCGGACGGCGGGTCGATGACCGCGCCGAAGTCGCAGAACGGCAGCCGCCTGATGAGCTCGCGGGTGTTGTCGGCGTCGAAGGCCGCGAAGCCGCCGTCCCGGGACACCATGCCCGCCATCCACCGCACCCCGCGGTCGACGGCCTCGCGCCCGCCGGGACGCCGGGTGCGGCGCAGGGCGAGGACGACCTCGGCGGTGTCGTCGGTGTCGGGGTAGCCGTCGTTGTCGAACTCGAAGGCCCACCCGCCGGGTGGCAGTCCCGGCCGCCGCACGGCCCAGTCGCCCGGCCCTTTGACCTCTTCACCGATCAGCCAGTCCGCGGCCTGGACGATGACCGGGTCGTCGGCGGGGACGCCGGCGTCCAGCAGCGCGTTGACCGCGAGCGCGGTGTCCCAGACCGGGGACTGGCACGCCTCCAGCCTGCGCCCCTTGCCGTCCCTGATCGTGAACCGGTCCAGCCCCTGGATGCCCCTTCGCATGACGGGGTGGTCGACGTCGTATCCGGACAGGTTGAGCGCGATCAGCGAGTACACCCACGGCGGCTGGATGCCACCCCAGGAGCCGTCCGGCTCCTGCCGGGCCACGATCCACTCGGCGGCGCGCCGCAGCGCCGCCCGGCGCGCGCCCTTGAAAGGCGCCCGCTCGTACCGGCGCAGCACGTGGTCCAGCGCGGCGAACGCGGCGGCCCGGCCCGTGCGCGCCTTCCGCCGCACGGGCCGTCCGGCACGCAGCTCGTCCAGGCCGAACGGGAGGGGGCGCACGGGCCGGTGCGCGCGGACGATGGTGAGCGGGACGATGGTCTGCCGGGCCCAGCACCCCCAGTCGTACACGTTGAGCGGGAACCACGGCGGCAGGTACACGAGCTCCGGCGGCAGCGCGGGCAGGTCCTCCCACCGCCACAGCCCGAACAGGGCCAGCCAGACGCGGGTGAACACGCGGGTCGCCTCGATGCCGCCCGAGCGCAGGACGTAGGCGGCGGCGGCGCGCATGTGCGGGGCCTCGGGCGGGTCGCCCGCGAGGCGCAGCGCGGCGTACGCCTCGACCGTGGTGGACAGGTCGGGCGGGGCGCCGTGGAAGTTGGCCCAGGTGCCGTCGGCGCGCTGCTCGGCGCGGATCCACCGCGCCGCCTCCGCGGTGTCCTGCTCGCCGCGGATGCCGAGGAACTCCCGCAGCAGCAGGTCCTCGGCGTCCATGGTCACGTTGGTCTGCAACTCGCCCTTCCACCATCCCTGCGGCGAGCGCAGGCCGATCAGGTGGTCGCAGGCCGCGCCGAGGGCGAGCCCGGCGCTGGAAGCGGGCAGGTCGACGTCGACGGTGGTCATCAGCGGTCCCTGCCGGTGAGGAACAGGACGATGTCCAGGAAGTCGGCGCGGACGTCGGAGGGCATGCCCGCGTCGGCGAGGTGGCGTCCGGCGGCGTCGAGCCGGTGTTTGGCCTCGGTCTCGGCCCAGTCCCTGCCGCCCGCCTCCTCGACCAGGCGCGCCGCGGTCCGCAGGTCCTCCTCGGAGAGGGGGCCGGGCCGGGCGAACAGGCGGGCCAGGTGGGCGGCCGCCGGGGCGCCGCCGGTAAGGGCGGCGACGATGGGCAGGCTCTTCTTGCGGGCCCGCAGGTCCGACAGCACCGGCTTGCCGGTCGCCGCGGGGCTGCCCCAGATGCCGAGCAGGTCGTCGGCGAGCTGGAAGGCCAGGCCCGCCTCCGCGCCGAACGCGGCCAGCGCCGACACCAGCGGCGCCGGGCCCCCCACGGCGGTGGCGCCGACGGCGCAGGCGCACGCCAGCAGGTCGCCGGTCTTGCGCGCCGACATCTCCAGGCACTCCTCCAGGGACACGTCGTCGCGCCGCTCGAACGCCAGGTCCAGCCCCTGCCCGGCGATGAGACCGCGGGTGGCGCGGCCGAGCACGCGGGCCGCGCCCACGAAGCCCGGGGCGTCCTGTTCGACCAGCACCTCCCCGGCCAGCGCGAGCAGGGCGTCGCCCGCGAGGATCGCCTCGGCCTCGCCGAACACCGTCCACGCGGCGGGGCGGTGCCTGCGGGTGCGGTCGCCGTCCATGATGTCGTCGTGGAGCAGCGAGAACGCGTGCACGAGCTCCACCGCGGCCCCGGCCACGGCCCCCCGCGCGGCGTCGCCGCCCGCGGCCCTGGCCGACAGGACGGCGAGCGCGGGCCGCAGCGCCTTCCCGCCGTGGGAGGCCGCGCGCCCGGAGGCGTCCGCCCAGCCCAGGTGGTAGGCGGCGACCCGGGCCGTGATCGGGTCCAGCCGCGCGACCGCCTCCCGCAGCACCGGCTCGACCAGCCCGCGCGCGGCCTCCACCGCCGCCGGGACCACCGGGGTCACGAGGGGACCCACTGCCGTAGATGCCGCCTGACGAGGCGGGCCGCGTCGAGTCCGCTGCGCACGGCGCCCTCCATGGTGTCGGGCCAGCCCGTGTTCGTCCACGCGCCGGCGAGGTAGAGGCCGGGCCACCGGGTGGCGGCCCGCGGGCGGAGAGATCCGCTGCCAGGGCTCTGGCGGAAGGTGGCGCGGCGCTCGCGGGTGACGAAGAAGTCGACGAGCCGCGCGTCGCGCCGTGCGGGGAAGAGCTGTTCGAGGGCGGGGACGAACTCGGCCTGGAGCTTGGCGACCGGCGCGTCGATCCAGCGGGCGGCGGCGGAGACCGAGACGGCGAGGTACTGGCCGCGGGTCAGCCCGGCGGCGCGGGTCTTGTCGAAGATCCACTGCACCGGGGAGTCGACGACGGCGGCGAACGGCAGGTCGGTGATCCGCCGGTCGAAGACGGCGTGCACGTTGACGATGGGGCTGGCGCCGAGGCCGTGCCAGTCGTCCCGGTCGGGCGCGGCCTCGTGCGGGGTCAGCTTGGCGGCCTGCTCGTGCGGCGTGGCGACGATGACGGCGGACGCGGCGACCCTCTCGCCGCCCACGACGAGCGCGAGGCCGGGCTCGACGGCCGTGACCTTGGCCGACAGGCGCACCTCGCCGCCGCGCGCGGCGATGGCGGCCATGGCGCGCGTGCCGTGCAGCTCGCCGAGAGGGACGGCGGGCACGCCGATGTCGGCCGCGCCGGCCCGGCCGAGCAGGGCGGTCCTGAACACCTTGACCGCCGGGGCCAGCGACGCCTCCTCGCTCGGGACGTTCAGCGCCGCCACCGTGAACAGGTCCCAGAGCGCCTCCCGGGCGCGGGCGCGCTGGCCGTGGCCGGCGAGCCAGGCGCCGAGGGTGACCCTGTCCAGCGCCGGGTCGGACGGGTCCAGGCGGGTCAGCGCGACGGACGCGCGCAGGGCGCGCAGCCGGTCGGCCGGCCGCAGGATCCCGTACGCCGCGATCGCGGGGGCCAGGTGGAAGGGGCCGGGAAGCACGGCGCGGCGCAGCCGTCCCGCGCGCCCGGACGGGGTGAGGACGCGGACGTCGAAGCGGTCCTGCAGGTGGACGTCGCCGGGGGCGGCGATGCGGCCGAGCAGGCCCCGGTAGGCGGTGCAGCAGCGCAGGAACACGTGCTGGCCGTTGTCCACGGTGAGCCCGTCGCGCGGGAAGGAGTGGGTGGCGCCGCCCAGCCGGGGACGCGCCTCGTACAGCGTCACGGGAAGCCCCGCCTCGCCGAGGGCCACGGCGGCGGCGATGCCCGCCAGGCCGCCGCCGACGATCGCGACCGGCCTCATCGGCCGGCTCCGGCGAGCGCCCGCGCCGCCACCATCGCCTTCTCCCAGGCCGGCAGCGAGGACCTGCTCGCCACCGCCTGCGTGGGATGGGCCGCGATGCGTTCGAGCAGGGTGCGGTAGATGCCGGCCATGGCGGCGGTGCAGGCGGCGCTGCGCCGGTCGAGCAGGGGCAGCAGCCGCATGCCGCGGTGGTACCAGTCGCGGGCCCGGCCCGCCTCGAAGCGGATCAGCGCGGCCAGGCGGTGCGGCGGGTCGGTGAACGCGCCGGAGGAGTCCAGGGCGAGCGTGCAGCCGAAGCGTTCGAGGTCCTCGGCGGGCAGGTACACGCGCCCGGCCAGCCGGTCCTCGCGGACGTCCCGCAGGATGTTGGTGATCTGCAACGCCACGCCGAGCGCGTCCGCGAGCGGCGTGGCCGCCTCCTGGTCCTCGGCGCCGAAGACGCCGAGCGACAGCCGCCCGACGGACCCGGCGACGCACCGGCAGTAGGTGAGCAGGTCGTCGAAGCCCTCGTAGGTCGTGCCGCGCACGTCGGCGGCGCAGCCGTCGATCAGCTCCTCGAACGCCCGCAGCGGGATCGGGAAGCGCCGGGCCGCGTCCAGCAGCGCCACCAGCACCAGATCCTCCTGGCCGGGGTGTGCCGCCCGGATCGCGGCGCGCGCCTCGGACAGGCGGGCCAGGCGCTCGGCGGCGGGGCCGTCGGCGTCGCCGATGTCGTCGATGCGGCGGGCGAAGGCGTACACGGCGCTGAGCGCCCGGCGCTTGGGGGCGGGCAGCAGGCGGATGCCGTAGGAGAAGTTCCTGGCCTGCACGCGGACGATCCGCTCGCAGCGGCGGTACGCGAGGGCGACGCTCACCCCTCACCTCTCCTTCGCTAGTAGTCGGAGCCAGGACGCCAGCCATCGGGCGCGGCGCGGGCGCACGGCGTGGCCGAGCACGTCGTGGTCGGCGCGGCGCAGCGCCGCGATCGTGGCGAGGCCGCCCGCGATGTAGCCGGCCACGGCGGGGCGCGCGTGCCCGGTGAGCGCGGCGACCAGCGGACGGCCTTCGTCCAGCAGCCGCGCGGCCCGGGACGTCTGCACGGCGAGGACCCGGCGCAGCGCCCGCGGGGTGGTGGGCCCGGCCAGGTCCGCCTCGGCGCAGCCGTGCTCGTGCAGGTCCTTGGCGGGCAGGTAGACGCGCCCGCGCCCGAAGTCCTCGCCGACGTCCTGGCAGTGCTCGACGACCTGCAGCGCCGAGCACACCCGGTCCGCCAGCGCCATGCGCTCCGGCGTGGCCTGGCCGAAGACGTGCAGCACGAGGTGCCCGACGGGGTTGGCCGACAGTTCGCAGTAGCCGAGCAGCTCCTCGAAGGTGTCGTAGCGGGTGACGACCTGGTCGCGCCGGTTGGCCCGCACCAGCTTCCTGAGCGGCTCGGCGGGGATCGCGCACGCCGTCACGGTGGGCGCGAGGGCGCGGACGGCCTGAAGGCAGGGGGTCGCGCCCGTGTAGAGGCGGTCCAGGTCGGAATCGACGAGGTCGAGCAGCCACATCCGATCGCCGGGCTTTGCCTCGTCGCCCGCGTCATCGACGAAACGTGCGAATCCGTAAACCGCGAGAAGGTGCCCGCGACACGCGCGCGGCAGTAACCGTAAGGCCACCGGAAAATTTTCACCGGTGACCCCCGATACGACGTCGAGTTTGCCGTCCTGCCGCGCTGACACCGCTACGGAATTTCCGCCCGCAGACGTCATCAAACGAGGAAATGCCTGCTCACGGGCAGCCATTGCCTCTCGCTGCGACATATTTTACGGGCCGCAGAAATGGGGCCGGGGCGCCGGTAAAGGGGCGGCGCGGCCTGTCGTTCCCAGGGGGAGCGTTGGCACGATCACGCCTTTAGGGAAACGGGGACCTGGAGAGGAGTGACGGCAACGGTCACCGTGGAGCACGGCCGTGACGGCGTACGACGCCGTGGTCGCGCAGCGGCCCGGGGCGAAGCCCCAGGGAGCGGCAGCGGCCCACCAGCTCGGGCAGCGCGCCGAGCGCCGCCCGCCAGGACCCGGGGGCCGAGGTGTGATCGGAGTCGTGCAGCAGCAGGGTGGCGCCGCCCCGCAGGCCGGGGGTCAGCGCGGCCAGCACCGAGTCCGGGCTCGCCGTGGCCGTCCAGTCCCGGCCCCATGCCGTCCACAGCACCGGGCGCAGCCCGCACGCCCGCGCCGCGGCCAGCGTCTCGGCGCTGAGCACGCCGTACGGCGGCCGGTACCAGGCCGGACGGGCGCCGGTGACCGCGCGGACCAGCGCGCACGCGTCGGCGATCTCACGCGCGGCGCGGCCCGGCCGCGTGACGAGGGCGTTGTGGTGACGCCAGCCGTGCACGGCGATCTCGTGCCCCTCGGCGACGGCGCGCCGCCCCAGCTCGGGGTGGCGTTCGAGCATCTCGCCGAGCACGAAGAACGTGGCCAGGCAGCCGAGCCGCCGCAACTCGTCGAGGAAGCGCGGCGTGGAGGCGGGGTCGGGGCCGTCGTCGAAGGTCAGCGCGACGCGCCCGGCCGCGCCGACCCCCGCGAGCCCGGGCAGCAGCCGGCGGACGCCGGGCAGCCACGTCGCCGCGGGCGCGGCGTACACGGCGACCGCCCCGCCCAGCGCCAGCACGGCCCGGACGGCGGCCGGTCCCGTCCCGCCGGGGAGCGCCGGGTCAGGCGGGGTGCGCCGTGACACGGCGGGTGGTGATCCTGAGCGCGGGCATGGGCGCGGGCCATGACGGGGTCGCCGTGGAGCTGGCCGGGCGGCTCGCCGCGCGCGGGGCCGAGGTCGAGGTCATCGATGTCCTCCAGGTGCTGCCGTTCCGGCTCGGGCCGCTGCTGCGCGGCTGGTACCAGTGGGCGATCAGGCGGGCTCCCTGGCTCTACGAGGTCATCTACCAGGTCTTCTTCGCCGGCAAACAGGGCCCCTCGTCCTCGCCGCTCGCCGGCCTCGGCGCGGCGCGGCTGCTGCGCCTGCCGGGTATGCGCGGCTGCGACGAGGTCGTCTCGACCTTCCACCTGGCCGCCCAGATGGCGGGGCTGCTGCGCGAGCGGGGCCTGCTGCGGGCGCGCAGCACGGTGCTGCTCACCGACTTCGCCGTACACCGGATGTGGCTGCACCCGGGCAACGACCGGTACCTGTGCCCGGACCCCGCCGCGGCCGGACCCGTCACGGCCGCGACCGGCAGGCCCGCGTACCCCTGCGCCCCGGTCGTGCGCCCGAGGTTCCGGCACGTGGCCACGGGGGGTGCGGAGCCGGATGGGGTGTGGGGGCGGATCGGCGCCCGGGAAGGGGATCGGCTGGTGCTGGTCTCCAGTGGTTCGTGGGGGGTCGGCCGGGTGGAGCGGACGGCGCGGCTGCTGGCGCGTTCGGGGAGGTACACGCCGGTGGTCCTGTGCGGGGGCAACGCCGCCCTGCGCCGGCGGCTGGCGGCGGGCGGCGCGGGCATCGCGCTCGGCTGGCGCGACGACCTGCCCGCGCTCATGGCGGCCGCGTACGCGCTCGTCGACAACGCGGCCGGGCTGACGTGCCAGGAGGCGTTCGCGGCCGGGCTGCCCGTGGTCTCGTACCTGCCGATCGCCGGGCACGGCCGCGCCAGCGCGCTGACGGCGGCGCGGGCGGGGGTGAGCGCTCACGCCCGCCGCGGCGCGGACCTCCTGCGCGCCCTCGACGACCTCGGGGACCGGCGGGAGCGCGCGCTGGCCCTGTTCGGCTCGCCGTCCGCGGAGTCCCTGATCATGCCCCTTCCCGCGCCTGCCGTCTCGCCGCCTGCGCCTGCGCCCGGATGGGGGGCGACTTGGACAGAAGGTAGCTCCCGTAGATGATCAGGGCGATGCCGGCCGCCTCCAGGAGAATCCACGCCCCGGTCCTGACGTACTCGCCGAACAGCAGGGTGCCGTACAGGATGCTCGACACCGGGTCGCTGATGGTGAGCGCCGGCTGGGCGGCGACCAGCGGCCCGCTCTGCAGCGTGTTCTGCAGCAGGAACAGGCTGCAGAGCCCCGTGAACACCATCGCGTACAGCTCCCAGGAGCGGAACAGGACCCCGGCGTCGGTGTCGAAGATGGTGGTGCTCTCCTTCATGAACGTGGCCGTGAACGCGAACCCGATGCCGGTGGCGATGCCGAGCGCGACGGCCCGTCCGACGCCGGGCATGAGCCGCGCCACCATGACGAGCCCGATGACGGCGCCCACGGTGATGAAGGTCGTCGTCAGCCAGCGCGCCGAGTCCGGCGCGTGATGGCCCGGGCCCGGCGCGGCGCTCGCCAGGAACGTCACCAGGCCGACGGTCATCAGGGCCACCGCCAGCCACGAGCGCGTGTCCAGGTTGATGCCGAACATCCAGGCGATGAGGAGCATCGTGAACGGCAGCTCGACCACGAGCGTGGGCTGGACCAGCGCGAGCGCGCCCCTCGACAGGGCGGCGGCCTGGAAGACGAACCCGGAGATCAGCGCGACGATGCCGAGGAGCCACACCGGGCGGCGGATCAGGTCGAGGACCAGGGCGAGGCGGAACGCCTTCTGCTCGGGCACCTCGCGCGCCGCGCGGCGCTGCAGCACCGAGGCGAACGCGTTGCTCGCCGCCGCGATGACGGCGAAGATCACCGCGATCATGAGTGTCGCCGCCGGGCGTGCCGCGGGTGCCCCGCTTCCCCCGGTTTGGCGAGGAACGGCGACCGGCCGAGGAGCAGGATGCCCGTGACCATCGCGATCAATCCCACCACCTCCGCCGCGAGCGCGGCGGCCGACACCTGCAAGCGCTCGGAGAAGACCACGATGCCGAGGACGATCCCGGTGACCGGCTCGGCGGCGGTGGTGGCCGGCAGCGAGACGCGCAGCGGAGCGGCGTCGAACGCGCTCTGGTTGAGGAACAGCCCGACCACCGCGACGCCGGGTACGGCGTACGGCTGCCAGGTCCGCAGCAGCGCGCCGAACCCGCCGCCGAACACGGCGAGCGCGCTGTGCGTGAGCACGTCCTGCATGCCGTAGAGAACCCCCGCGGCGGCGGCGAGCAGCATGGCCTTGACCTGCAGGGACGCCCGGACCGCGATCACGACGAGCAGGGCGGACAGCGCGGCGGCGGGGATCATCGCGAGCCAGCGCCAGGACAGGGGGTCGGCGGGGTCGGCGACCTTGGCCTCCTGCGGCCGGCCGAAGAAGAGGAACAGGGCCACCCCGCCGCACACCAGCACCGCGCCGAGCCATTCGGCGAGGTTGAAGTGCTGCTTGTAGACCACGTGCGCGGCGATGAGCGCGAACAGCAGGTTCGTGGCCAGGAGCGGCTCCACCCACGAGACGCTGGCCCGGCCGAGCGCGATCGCGCCGAGGACCTGGCCGCAGAACATCAGGCCGATGCCCGCGAGCCACAGGGGCTTGTGCAGCAGGTCGAGGATCAGGCGCGGGTGCAGCACTTCGCTCAACGGCTCGGTGTAGGCGGCGTGCTGCTGCGCGACGAAGCCGAGGCCGATCAGGCAGGCCGCGGCCAGGGAAAGCCAGACGATCACGTGAGCCTCCCTCCGATACACGCTCCCAGCGGTATCCGCCCTGGTCAGAGTATGCGATGCACCCGGCGTGACCTTGTCAGGCCGGGCCGGTCACCACGGGCGAGGGTGTCGCGGACCGTGCCGTGCGGCCCGCGCCGGCCGGCGGACCCGCCCGCCGAGGCGGCCGTTCCGTAATTCGGCCCGTGGAAGGCCCGCTTCCGAAGGTTCATGACCGGTATCGGCAGACATTCCTCACGCACATACCGGACATTTCCTGAGATCGATATCAGGAACGCGCAGGACATGCCGGGAAGCGCCCGCACGGCCTTGATCCACTCCCCGCGACACACGGCCTTATTCCCAGATCACCGGCGTTGACACGTCACTCGACAGGCTGATAGGAAGTGTTCGTCATATCGGGCTTGAATAACAGGGAAAGCTCGTGACCACCAAGGCGTTACGGCGACGGCCCTATCTTCCCGGTCTCTCCCTCGGAGATTATCTCGATTTCATCGAGGACCGCTTTCCCGCCTTCGCCCGCGTGCTCTGGTTCGACAGGACGGGCGGCGCCGACGCGCTCGGATCCCTGCCGCGGCCGGCCCGCGGCGGCGCGAACGCCAGGGCGGACCTCCAGCGCCACGCCCGGCGCGACCCGATGGCCGGGGCCCGCGGAATGCGCGCGCTGTTCACGCTCGCCGCGGGCGTCACGTCCCCCGAGCGCGTCCCGCGCGGCTGGAACGTCCTCGACCCGCTCGGCGGGGACGGCGTGCTCGCCCAGGTCTTCGCGACCATGGCTCCCCAGGCCGGGCACGCCGTGATCACCAGCGACGTGGCGGGCGAGATGGTGATCGAGGCGCTGCGCGCGGGCCTTCCGGCCGTGCGCCAGCGGGCGCGGTTCCTGTTCATCCGGGACGAGGCCGTCGACGCGGTGCTCCTGGCGTACGGCACGCGCCGGATCCCCGAGGCGGACCGGTTGCTCGTCTGCCAGGAGGCCGCCCGGGTCCTGCGCCCCGGCGGCAGGCTGGTCATCCACGATTTCGAGGAGGGCGCCCCCCTCACGCCGTCCGGGGGCGCGCGCCGCCCGGTCGCGGCGGGCCACCCGCGTTTCACCGCCGCCGACATGGAGCGGTGCCTCGCGCTCAGCGGCCTTCACGCGATCAGGGTGCACCGCGTCCACGACCCGCTCGTCCTGCGCAAGGGCTCGGCCGCCGAGGCGCGCGCCCTGTTGTCCGGTCACCTGCTGGACACGGTGGGGCCGGCCGTCTTCCGGGACGGCTCGGACTGGGTGGCGGAGGTTCCCCGGGTGGCGCTGGTGGCCGTCGGCGAGAAACGGCCGGCGGCGGGGTGCGGAACGCCCGGCCTCGCGCGTTGACCTCGGGAAACAGCCGGAATTGCTCAGGTAGTCGCAATTCCGGCGGGGCGGTGCGCACGCCGCCGCGCCGCGCCGGGCCGTGTATCCGGGCGTCGCCGCGACGTGCGTTCCGCCGTTCCCGCTAGGCCGGCTCGCCGTCGTCCTGCGGAAGGGAACTGATCTCACCGGGAATCGCCGCGCGGATCGCCTCGGCGACGTTGGGACCGTCGATCACGGATATGGATGGTGGTGTTTCCTCCTCGGGGGGCGGCTCCAGGACCATGAGGGTGTAGCCGAGTTCCAGAAGGATTTCGGCTATCGTCCGGTGCATCGAAACGACGACATGACGCTCCAGCGAGTTAATCGACTGGCTCCCGTTCTGGAAACGGGTCGTCAACGCGCCGAGCGCCGTTTTCGCGCAGTCGTTCACACGCCAGATCACCCGGACCACGTCGTGGTCGAGGTGAGCATCGAATCCACTGGAACATCCAGTGGTATAACGCGGAAGTCCGACCAGTCGTAAAATGAGGTAGACGTCCTCCGCCAACGCCTGCCCCATCGGTGACAGATCGCTCATAGATGAAACGCTAAGTGCTGCATCCGCCGATTACCAGACTCGTGTTGCCTTGACTCAGTTGATGATGTCAACATACCCGGTCAATCCATGACATCTTCACGATCCAGCCATGAACCATGACAAGGCCATCTCGGCCTCACACCGTACCGCCCTCAGGTCCGGCGAGGCGCGGTGGTTTCTCCGAGTTTCTTCAAGGTCCCCATCTCCGGCGCGCGGTCGTAGAATGCGCGGCGTGACGGGGGCCGGACGACGTGAGGGCGCGCGGGCGCGTCTGGTGGCGGCCGGCGCCGTGGCGGCGACGGTCGCGGCGGGGCTGGCGGTCCGGGCCGTCGCCGCGGGAGACGTGGCGAAGTACGCCGGGGACGCCCTCTACACGGTGCTGATCTACGGGCTGGTCGTCCTCGTGGCGCCGCGGGTGAGACCGGTGACGGCGGGCGCGCTCGCGCTGGCCGTGAGCTGGGCGATCGAGTTCGCGCAGATGACCGGCCTTCCGGCGGAGCTGTCCCGGCACAGCGCCCTGGCGCGGCTGGTCCTGGGGTCGACCTTCAACCCGCCCGACCTGTTCTGGTACGCGGTGGGGGCGTCCGCCGCGCTCCTGGCCCATCTGGCCGCACGGGCGCGCCGCCGCGGGTGACGCGCCGCCGCACGCGAAAGGCCCCGGTCTGCGGAAACCGGGGCCTGCGAATCGAACGCTGCGAGATCACCGGCGGATGCCGGGAGATCCCAGGAGATACGGCACGGCCACCGTGTGATCCTCGGGGGTGTCCACACAACACTGCCGATCACGCGGTGGCCGTGCTCTGACCAGTGAGATCAGGGATTCTCACTGGGGCCTTGGGTTCAGCCCACGCGCTGCCACAGGGACGGCACGTTCGGCGGCTCCCAGCCCGGCAGGGCGGTGTGCGACTGGAGGCACCGGTAGGTGGAGCCGTTGTACTGCACCGTGTCGCCGGCGTTGTAGTTCTTCCACGCCTGCCAGGTGGTGGTCCCACCCGTGGGGGTGGTGGTGGGCGTGTTCGACGGGGTCGGCGTGGGGGTCACCGTCCGGGTCGGCGTCGGGGTCGGGCCCTGCACGTTGAGCACGAAGTCGTACGACGCCTGCTTGGGGTTGCTGCCGCTGACGGTCATCAGCAACCGGGGGTCGTAGATCGTGTCCGTGCTGTTGCGCGGCTCGCCGGGGAAGTAGGTCTGCGTGGTCAGGATCGGCCGGTTGGGGGCCTGCAGCTTGACGTGGAGGTGCCGCGTACGGCCCGGGTAGAGGCCCGGCACGATCGTGGTCAGCTTGTAGGCGCCGTTGGCGTCGGTGTAGAAGTGACCGCGCTGGTTGTAGGTGACGTTGTCGTAGTTGCCCTGGGAGTCCGCCTGCCACCAGTCCATCAGCACGTTGGCGAGCGGCTGGCAGTTGATCCCGAAGACGAAGCCGCTGACCACCAAGGGGGTGCCGCTGCCCGGGATCGTGCTGCGCTGCGGCGAGCCCGGCTTGAAGTACGGGCCCTCGGTCTGGGCGATGGTGGGGGCGTCGCCCGGGTCGCAGTTGTACGGCGTGGGGCTCAGGGTGGTGCCACCGGCCGCCACGACGTCACGGGCGAGAGAGGCGTGCGCGACCTTGCCCACGATGAGCGGGACAGGGGCGCCGATGAGCGCCGCCTTCAACAAGGTCTTGCGGGTGATCCCGCGCGGCTTTTCCTCTTCCATGGGGGGTCCCTCCTTGTAGGTGCTGCTACCAAATTGACAGCGAGTGTTACCGCGGAGAACCCCTCAGGTTTGCATAAGACCGTCGTATACCATCTCGGATATTTTGCCGGATGTGACGGTGATGCGGCAGGTCTGGGTGGTTATCGCGGGGTCGAGGGGTTCACCGGAGGCCACCGAATCGCTCCGGGCAGCCGTGCGCCCGGCCGCTAGGCGGCCGGGCGAGGGATTCGCTGTCAGTGGAGGAGTCAAGGCGGCGGCCCCCCCGCGAGGTACGCCGCCCTGACTCCTCCCCGGGCGGACACGGCTCCGCCCGGTTCGGCGGCGCCGCCCTGCTCCTGCGGAGTTGGAGCCCGGGCGACGTCATGTGGTCAGAGTGTCCGCGGGCGGGCGGCCGAGCGAGGAGGCCGCCCGCCCCCGGAGATCAGACTCGAGCCCAGAGAGCCGGGACGTTCGGCGGCTCCCAGCCGGGCAGCGAGGTGTGCGACTGGAGGCACCGGTAGGAGACGCCCTGGTAGGTCACCGTCTGGCCGGCGGTGTAGTTGGTCCACTCCTTCCAGGTGGTCTCACCCGGGCCGGTGCCGCCGACGGTGAGGTTGAAGCTCGCCGTGCGGTCGACGGTGGCGCCGTCCAGGTTGATCGTGATCGGGTAGGTGTCGGCCTCGGTGGCGGAGGTGGTGCTGATCGTCACCGTGGACGTACCGCCCGCCGTGATCGACTGCGGCGAGAAGCTGACCGACACGCCGGCCGGGAGCTTGGAGGCCGACAGGGTGATCGACTGGGCGCTGCCCTGCGTGACCTGGGTCCTCAGCGTCGTGGTGGCCGACTGGCCGGCCTCTACGTTCGCCGAGGCCGGGTCGAGCGTGGCGCTGTAGTCGTTGTCACCGGGGTTCACGGTGCCGACGGTCAGGCTGAAGTTCGCCGTCTTGTCGACGTCCGCGCCGTCGGCGGTCACCGTGATCTGGTAGGTGCCGGACGGGGTGCTGGCGGAGGTCGCCAGCCGCAGCGACGAGGTCTGCCCGGACTGGATGGTCGCCGGGGTGAACGTCGCGGTGGTGCCGGCGGGCAGGCCGCTCGCCCGCAGGGTGATCGACTGGGCGTTGCCCGAGGTGACCGTCGTGCTGAGGTTGGTGGTGACCGCCTGGCCGGCCTCGGTGGTGGCCGAGGTCGGGTTCAGCGAGAAGCTGAAGTCGTTGATCGGCGTGGTGATCGTGCAGGTCGGCTCACCGGACTGCGCGGGAACCTGGACGGCGGTCCACGCGGCCTTGGCCGCGTTGAACTCGACACAGCTGTTGGGGAACAGCTGCTTGGCGGCCGTCAGCGAGTGCAGACGGAACCGGGCGTAGGTCCGCGCGCCGCTCTTGAGGTTCATGCCGCTCATGAAGATCTGGCCGGCCTTCTGGATGCCGATGCCGGTCAGCGAGGACGGGCCGGTGCAGACCGGGCTGGTCGGCTTGCCGCCGCCGGGGTTAGTGCCCTCGGCGAGCAGGTAGAACCAGTGGTTCTGCGGACCGGCGGCCTTGTGGACCTCGGTGTTCGGGATCGCGCTGGTCCAGCAGTTGGGGTCGCCGTTGGTCTGGGGGTTGTACATGTACCGGATCGGGCCGCTGCCGACCAGGTTGACCTTCTCGCCGACCGTGTAGTCCCCGGGGTCGTTCGGGTTGTTGGCGTAGTACTCGGTCAGCGCGCCGAAGATGTCACCGGTCGACTCGCCGAGACCGCCGCCCTCGCCACCGCTGCCCGTGCTGCCCGTGTACTGGTCGATCGCGTGGCCGTACTCGTGGGCGACGACGTCCATCGACGTGGCCTGGCGCTGGTTGTCCTGGCTGTGGCCGAAGTTGGTGTAGCTGCCGTTCCAGTAGGCGTTGACGTCGGCGAGGCCCACGCGGGCGGGCGGGGCGCCGCCGCTGCCGTTGATGCCGTTACGGCCGAGCCAGTCCTTGAGCATGTCCGACTCTTTTTGCGCGGCGTACATCGTGTCCACGCAGGCGGTTTCCAGGTTGGTGCCCTGGCCGTTGCCCCAGGAGTCGGTGCTCTTGGTGTAGGCCGTGCCACCCTGGCCGCCACACCGCAGGCCGGGGCGGGTGTTGTCGGTCATCGAGTACGAGCCGGCGGAGCCGCTCGTCGCGATGTTGACCTGGCCGACGTAGTAACCGTTGCCGGTGCCGTGCTTGACGTCGTCGTAGGAGTCGACGACCTTGCCCGTGGCCGCGTCGACGAATACGTGCAGGACGCTCGGGGCGTTGTCCTTCTTCGCGCCGGTGACGACGGTCTCCCACGTCAGGGTGGGCTTGGCCAGAAGGGCGTGGACGACGAGCTTCGGCGTGCTGACGGACTCGACCTTGGCCAGCTGCGCGCGCGCCGTGGCGGCGGCCTTGGCGGCGGTCAGCTTGGGCACGTTGGCGACCTGCAGCTCGGACTCGATGCCGTTGCTGACCGCCTCCACCGCCTGCCCGCTGGCGTCCGTGGAGATGACGACGTCTCCGCCGTGCACGGGGATGCCCGCGTAGGTGCGGTTGTAGGTCAGGTACTGGATGCCGCGCAGCCCGGTGATGCTCTTGGACAGCGCGAACTTGTCCTGCGGCGTCGCGTGCAGCTGCGCCGCGTACGTCGTGAGCGCGCTCGCCGCGCTGGCGAGTGCGCGCGCCTGGGGGCTCGGTGAAGCCGGGGCGCTGGCCGCGGAAGCCGACGTTGTGGTCACTCCCGCGAGTGCTGACGAGGCCAGGGCCGCTGCTGCCAGTACGGCTAGCGAGGCCGACCTCTTAAGTGGGGATTTCACTCCTTGTGACTCCTGTCCCTTGGGGGGTTGAGGGGAGGAGCCCGGCCGGGGCTGAAGCACACCGTGACATTCACGGTGCGAGGGGGGTAACCCCACAGCTTCCTATACGATCGCGCTATAGGGGTCCTGGGCCTGGGGCTGAGGAAGGGGTCCGTGTCGCTTGAGCCAGTCTTGATACACGGGTGCCTTCTCGGCGTCCGCCCAGTACGCGCGCCGTACCGCCGTCACGAGCTCAGAGATCTGCGGGTCCACGGGGCCCGCCTCCGTCCACCCGATCAGGTGGCGGAAGCTGAGCGGTGTACCCGCCAGTGGCCGGATGGCGATGCCGGGGTAGCCTCTGCTGGTCGCCTGGAACATCCCGACGCACCGCGAGGCGGCGATCAGGTCCACGGCGACGCTGAGGGTGGCCTCGCAGCCGATCTTCGGGACGAATCCCGCCTTGGCGCAGGCATCGGAGAAATGCTCTCGATGTCCGACCTCGATCATGACCGGCAGCGACCACTCCTCGCCGGCCAGGTCGGCCAGCTCGATCTCCTGGTGCGCGGCCAGCGGATGGTTCTCGGCCACGGCGACGAAGATCGGCTCCCACGCGACCGGGGCGTATCCGACGCCGGCGGGCGGTGTGAGAGGGAGACCGGGGTAGTCGGCGAGGGTCGCCAGTTCGAGCCGCTGCGAACGCAGGAGGCTCGGCAGGACGTCCATCGCCTCCTCCGTCCGCATGCTCACTTCGGCGTCGGGCAGAAGTTCCCGGAGGGTGCCGATGATGTGCAGGGCGAGGTGACTGGACATGCACCCCACCCGCACGACCCTCCGGCCGGCGAACCTCATTCCGTCGCGCCGCAGTTCCTCGAACGCGGGCAGCAGGGAGCGAGACCGGGCCAGCACCCACTCGCCGAGTGGCGTGGCCGTGGCTCCCTCGCGCCCGCGCTCGAAGAGCGGGCTGCCGAACATCGACTCGATGCGCCGAAGCTGAGCCGCCAGGGACGGCTGGGAGGTCTTCAGCGCGGCAGCGGCCTTGGAGATGCTCCCGTGGTCCGCGATGGCGCAGACCGCACGCAGATGACGCACTTCTAGATCCACGAAATGAGCTTAATAAGTAAAGAAACTTTAGAGTAGACCCAATAATGGCTCGTCAGCCGTAGTGGTCCCCGAGCGGAGCGGGGACGGCGGCTCACCGAGGGGCGACGCGACGAGGCGCGCCGCGCCCCTCACACGCACGTCCGCGAACGCCCCGCCAAAGCCGGACAAGGGGCTCATGCCGTCACGCGGGCCCCAAGAGCACCCGGGTGGCTCCCGGCCCGAACTTCCGCACCGCGAGGTGCCGCCCCGAACTTTCGGGGCCGAAGAACTTTCGGGGCGGCCCGGCCGCAGGATCGGGGGCGGCGCGGGGCGAACCGGTCGCGGCACGGGTACGTTTCAGGGCCATGGGACATCGAGTGCTGGCCGTACTGCTCCTGGTGGCGGGCTTCGTCGTGCTGGCCCCCGGCACCGCGTGCGCCTGTAGTTGCGCCACCCTGAAGCCGGCCGACCAGATGCGGCTCTCCGCCGCCGTCTTCACCGGGACGGTCGTGGCCTCACGGCAGGTCAAGGGGGACCCGGCCGGCCCCACACCGCCGATCGTCTACACGTTCCGCCCCGACCAGGTCTACAAGGGGGAGCCGGTCACCGAGGTGCAGGTGGCGTCCAACGCCGAGAGCCCCGCGTGCGGCTACCAGTTCACCACCGGGGGCCGGTACCTCGTCTTCGCCTCCGCGGAGAAGACGGGCATGCTGCAGCCCGACCCCGGCGTGCCCCTGCACACCGGGCTGTGCCTGGGCAACCGCCAGGTCGGCCTGGGCGCCGCTCCGGTGCGCGCCGGGGAGCCCGTCGTGAACGGCGAACCGATCGACGCCGAGCTGATCGACGCCCTCGGCGCGCCCGAGCCACCCTCCGTCGCCCCCTCGGCGCCGCCGAACGCCGCCCCCGCCTCGCCCGCCGCCTCCACCGGCGCGAGCGCGCCCACATGGATCATCGTCGCCGCGGCCGTCGCGGGCGCCGCAGTGGTCGTCGCCGGCTGGCGCCTGCTGACCCGGCGCAGGGGCGACTGACCCGGAGACGCGAACGCCTGCCCCCGCGCGCGAGGGCAGGCGTTCTTCGTCCGCGTCAGCGGCGCTTGGTCTTGCCCCGGGAGGGCGACTCCCGAAAGCCGGACACGAGACCAAAGGTGATCAGCGCTACGACGGCGAGCGCCAAGGCGACGAGAATGGTCTTGATCATTAGCAGGCTCCGCGATTCAGTGACATAGCGTAGTCACAGGTGACTATTCGCATTGTCTCCGGTGGTGTCTCCGATAAACGCGCCTTCCTCCACCGGCGTCACCGCCCGCCGTGCGATCGGCAGGCCGATCACCATCGTGAGCCCGCCGCCGGGCGTCTCCTCGGGCACGAGAGAGCCGCCCATCGCCTCGGCCAGCCCCCGGGACAGCGCGAGGCCGAGCCCCACCCCCGTGTGGTTGTCGCGGTCGCCCATGCGCTGGAAGGGCATGAAGACCCGGTCATGGTCCTCGGCGGGAATCCCCGGGCCCCGGTCGATGACGCGGACCTCCACCTGGCCGCCGTGCGCGCTCGCGGTGACGAGCACCTTGGCGTCCGGGGGGCTGTAGCGGACGGCGTTGCCCATGACGTTGACCAGGATCCGCTCCAGCAGCGCCGGGTCGGCGTCCACCTCGGGCAGGCCGGCCGGGATGTCCCGCGCCACGCGGTCCCCGGCCGGGCCGAGGTCGTCGATCGCCAGGGGCACGATCTCGGACATCGCGGTCGGCTCGGCACTGAGCCCGAGCACCCCCGCCTGCAGGCGGCTCATGTCGAGCAGGTTGGCCACCAGCCGGTCGAGCTTGGCCAGCGACTCGTCCGCCGTGGCGAGCAGCTCGCCCCGGTCCTCCTCGCTCCAGGCGACGTCCGTGCTGCGCAGGCTCTCGACGGCCGCCTTGGCCGAGGCCAGCGGTGTGCGCAGGTCGTGGCTGACGGCGGCGAGCAGGGCCGTGCGCATCTTGTCCGCCTCGGCCAGCGGCCTGGCCAGCTCGGCCGCCTCGCGCAGCCGCTCCTGGCGCAGCGCGATGGCCGCCTCGGCGGCGAACGCCTCGAGGACCCTGCGGTCGGAGGCGTCCAGCAGCCGTCCGTTCACCGCGAGCACGAGGTTCTCGTCGATGGTCACGTCGGTGTCCGCGGCCGAAGGGGCCGGGCACGGCGCGGCGCCTGCTATGCCGACGATGCGCCACGCCTCCGGCTCGGAGTAGTCGTCCGGGCTGGGATCGCCCACGCGCTCCAGCAGCGTCACCGACGACAGGCCGAACGTCTCGCGCAGCCGGGCGAGCAGGGACGGCAGCGCCGCCTCGCCGCGCAGCACGTGCCCGGCCAGGGTGGACAACACCTCGGCGTCCGCGCTCGCCCGCGCCGACTCCCGGGTGCGCCGCGCCGCCAGGTCCACGACGGCGCTGACCATCACCGCCACGAGGACGTACACGCCGAGCGCGAGCAGGTTCTCCGGCTGGGAGATCGTGAATCGGTTCACCGGCGGGGTGAAGAAGTAGTTGAGCAGCAGGAACCCGGCCACGGCCGCGGTCACCGCGGGCCACATGCCGCCCACCAGCGCGACGCAGACGACCGTGAACAGGAACAGCAGGATCTCGCTCGGCAGCGCCAGTTCGCCCCGGAACGGCAGCAGCGCGACGGTGAGCAGGGGCGGGATCACCACGGCCATGGCCCAGCCCGCGATCCTGCGGGTGCCGGTCAGCGCCGCCCTGCGCATCGGGCGCCGTCCCTTGCTGACCTCCGGGTGGGTGACCATGTGGACGTCGATGGCCCCGGACAGGACGGTGGTCGTGGCGCCGACCCCGCGCGCGAACAGCGAGGCGATCCGCCCCCGGCGTGAGGCGCCGAGCACGAGCTGGGTGGCGTTGACCCCGCGCGCGAAGTCCACCAGCGCCTGCGGGATGTCGTCCCCGATGACCTGGTGGTAGGTGCCGCCGAGGCTCTCCACGAGCGTGCGCTGCCGCAGCAGGTTCGCCGGGTCGGCCCCGTTCAGCCCGTCGGAGCGGGTGACGTGGACGGCCAGCAGGTCGGCGCCCTTCGTCCTGGCCGCGATCCTGGCCGCGCGCCGGATCAGCGTGTCGCCCTCGGGCCCGCCGGTCACCGCGACGACGACGCGCTCGCGGGCCTCCCAGGTGCCCGAGATGCCGTGGGCGGCGCGGTAGCTGTCGAGCTGCTCGTCGACCTTCCCCGCCACCCACAGCAGCGCCAGCTCGCGCAGCGCGGTCAGGTTGCCGACCCGGAAGTAGTTCGACAGCGCGGCGTCGATCTTCTCCGGGGGATAGATGTTGCCGTGGGCCATGCGGCGGCGCAGCGCCTCGGGCGCCATGTCCACGACCTCCACCTGGTCCGCCCTCCGCACGACCTCGTCCGGTACGGTCTCGCGCTGCTGCACCCCGGTGATCTGCTGGACGACGTCGTTCAGCGACTCCAGGTGCTGGATGTTGACGGTGGAGACCACGTCGATCCCGGCGTCGAGGATCTCCTCGATGTCCTGCCACCGCTTGGCGTTGCGCGAGCCCGGCACGTTGGTGTGCGCCAGCTCGTCGATCAGCGCCAGCTTCGGGGCCCGGGCGATCACCGCGTCGGTGTCGAGCTCGGTGAAGCTCGCCCCCCGGTAGACGACGGTCCTGCGGGGGACGGTCTCCAGCCCTTCCAGGAGGTCGGCGGTGCGGCGCCGGCCGTAGGTCTCGGCGAATCCGACCACGACGTCGGTTCCCCGCTCGCGGCGGCGATGGCCCTCGCCGAGCATGGCGAAGGTCTTGCCGACGCCGGGCGCCGCGCCGAGATAGATCCGCAGCCGGCCGCGGACCGGGTTCATCGGCCCATCCCTTCCTTTTCTTTATGCGCCTCTATCCGGTCTACCCCCTGGGCTCACCCCTTCGCCCGGTCGAGGGCCAGGTTGAGCCGGAGGACGTTCACCGCCGGCTCGCCCATGAAGCCGAGCGCGCGGCCCGTGGTGTTCTCTCTGATCAGCGCCTTCACCGCGTCCGGCGTCATGCCGCGCTCCCGCGCGACCCTCGGCGCCTGGAGGTCGGCGTAGGCCACCGAGATGTGCGGGTCCAGGCCGGACCCGCTCGCGGTGACCGCGTCCGGGGGCACCACCGCCCTCGCCGTGCCCCGGACCGCGATCGTGCGCCCGGCGGCGTAGTCCTCGCCGGGCTTGCCGCACTCGACCTTCACTCCCCGGTACTCGGCGGCGAAGGGGGCGGCGGGGCACGCCTGGTTGACGCTGACCGCGCGGGTGGGCGTCCCGACGGCCGGGAAGACCTTCAGCACCGCGCCCACCCCGTCGGGCGTGCAGTACGGCCGGGCGCCGCTGACGCCCTCCAGCGCGCCGACCGCCGCGCTACGGGCGCACACCTGGGTGAGCAGGCTCTGCTTGCCCGTGTCGGGGTTCCCCTCGGCGTCCTTGGCCCCGGGCACCGGCAGGGTGTCCACGATGTTCTCGGGCCCAAGATTACTGGCACCGCTGGAGGTCGGGTCGTAGCCGGCGCCGGCCGCCGAAGGACGGCTCTGGAAGTACTTCTTGACGGGGCCGCCGTCCGCGTCGGTGAAGTACTGCCCGATGACGCCGCTGCCGACGTCCTTGCCGTCCTTCTGGACCATCGAGCCGTTGGCCCTGCCGGTGAACAGCCCCTGGGCCACCCCGGTTACGACCAGCGGGTAGATCACGCCGGTGACCAGGGTGAGGACGAGCAGCGCGCGCAGCGCGGCGAGGTGCTGACGGATCCAGCTTGGCAGACGTTCCATTACGACATCCCCGGAAGGAGGTGGACGAACAGGTCGATGACCTTGATCCCGACGAACGGGACGACGATGCCGCCCAGGCCGTACAGATAGATGTTGCGGCTGAGCAGCTTGGCGGCCGTGGACGGCCGGTACCGCACGCCGCGCAGCGCCAAGGGGATCAGCGCGACGATGACGACGGCGTTGAAGACGACCGCGGAGAGGATCGCCGACTGCGGGCTCGCCAGGCGCATGACGTTGAGCGCGTCCAGGCCCGGATAGACCGCGGCGAACATCGCCGGGATGATCGCGAAGTACTTGGCGATGTCGTTGGCGATCGAGAACGTGGTCAGCGCGCCGCGCGTGATCAGGAGCTGCTTGCCGATCTCCACGATCTCGATGAGCTTGGTCGGGTTGGAGTCCAGGTCCACCATGTTCCCGGCCTCCTTGGCGGCGGTGGTGCCCGTGTTCATCGCCACGCCGACGTCCGCCTGCGCGAGCGCCGGGGCGTCGTTGGTGCCGTCGCCGGTCATCGCGACCAGCCGTCCGCCCTCCTGCTCCCGCCGGATCAGCGCCAGCTTGTCCTCGGGCGTGGCCTCGGCGAGGAAGTCGTCCACGCCGGCCTCCTCGGCGATGGCGCGCGCCGTCAGCGGGTTGTCCCCGGTGATCATCACGGTGCGGATGCCCATGCGGCGCATCTCGTCGAACCGCTCGCGCATGCCCTGCTTGACGACGTCCTTCAGGTGGATGACGCCGAGCACGCGCGCCTTGCCGTCCACGACCTCCCCCACGACCAGCGGGGTGCCGCCGGAGGCCGAGATGCCGTCCACCAGGTGGCCGACCTCGTCGGTGGGGTGGCCCCCGTTGTCGCGCACCCACTTCATGACCGCCGTGGCCGCGCCCTTGCGCACCTGGCGGCCGTCCACGTCGACGCCCGACATGCGGGTCTGGGCGGTGAAGGGGATCCACGCCGCGTGGAGCAGCTCTCCGGGCTCGCGTTCCCGCAGGCCGTACGCCTGCTTGGCGAAGACCACGATCGAACGGCCCTCGGGGGTCTCGTCGGCGAGGCTGGCGAGCTGGGCGGCGGCGGCGAGGTCCGCGGCCGGGACGCCCGGGGCGGGCGCGAAGTCCGACGCCTGCCGGTTGCCGAGCGTGATCGTGCCGGTCTTGTCCAGCAGCAGGGTGCCGACGTCGCCCGCCGCCTCCACCGCGCGCCCGCTCATCGCCAGCACGTTGCGCTGCACCAGGCGGTCCATGCCGGCGATGCCGATCGCCGACAGCAGCGCGCCGATCGTCGTCGGGATCAGGCACACCAGCAGCGAGACCAGCACGATGCCCGTGACGCCGTCGCCGGTCAGCGCGAGGGAGTCGGGGATGCCGGGGTTCACGGCCTTGGAGTAGACGGCCAGCGGCTGCATGGTGGCGGTGGCGACCAGGAAGATGATCGTCAGCGCGGCCAGCAGGATGTTGAGCGCGATCTCGTTGGGGGTCTTCTGCCGGTTCGCGCCCTCGACCAGCGCGATCATGCGGTCGATGAAGCTCTCGCCGGGCTTCTGCGTGATCTGGACGACGATGCGGTCCGACAGCACCTTCGTGCCGCCGGTGACGGCCGAGCGGTCGCCGCCGGACTCGCGGATCACCGGCGCGGACTCGCCCGTGATGGCCGACTCGTCCACGCTGGCGATGCCCTCGACGACGTCGCCGTCCCCGGGGATGACCTGCCCGGCCTCGACGACCACGTGGTCGCCCTGCCGCAGTTCGGTGGCGCCCACGCTCTCCTCGGCCGGTGCGGTCTGGCCGGGGCTCCAGCCGGCGAGCCTGCGCGCCGTCGTGTCGCGCTTGGCGGCGCGCAGCGTGGCGGCCTGCGCCTTGCCGCGGCCCTCGGCCACGGCCTCGGCCAGGTTGGCGAAGACGACGGTGAGCCACAGCCAGACGACGATCGCCCAGGCGAAGAGGGACGGATCGGTGATCGCGAGCGCGGTGGTGAACGCCGCGCCGATCTCGACGATGAACATGACCGGATTGCGCCACAGCGTGGCCGGGTTGAGCTTGCGCAGCGCGTCCGGCAGCGAGGTGAGGAGCTGCTTGGGGTCGAGCAGCCCGCCTCCCACCTTGGCGTTCTTGGCGGGCACGGGAGGACGGCCCGGCGCCTGGACCACAGGGGTAGCCATTTACTTGATTCCTTCTGCGAGCGGCCCGAGCGCCAGGGCGGGGAGGAAGGTCAGCGCGACGAGGACGACCGTCACGCCGACGACCATGCCGACGAACTGCGGGCGGTGCGTGGGCAGCGTGCCCACCGACGCCGGCGCCGGGGCCTGCCTGGCCAGCGAGCCCGCCAGGGCCAGCACGAAGATGATCGGCAGGAAGCGGCCGAACG
Source organism: Sphaerisporangium krabiense (assembly GCF_014200435.1). Classification (NCBI taxonomy): domain Bacteria; kingdom Bacillati; phylum Actinomycetota; class Actinomycetes; order Streptosporangiales; family Streptosporangiaceae; genus Sphaerisporangium; species Sphaerisporangium krabiense. The sequence goes on from NZ_JACHBR010000001.1 coordinate 2,279,609, forward strand.
CCATGCACAGGCCGAGCGCGACGTCGTACCACGGCGTGTTGACGGTGAGGCCGCCGAAGGCCGAGCCGTTGTTGTTGGAGGCGCTGGTGAAGGCGTAGAGCACCTCCGACAGGCCGTGCGGGCCGCCGTTCAGCATGCTCGCGCGCTGCTCGGGCGAGCCCATCGCCAGAGCCGTGCCGATGAGCACGAGCACCGGCGTGGTGAGGAAGTACAGCGAGGCCAGCTTGATCTCGCGCGCGCCGATCTTCTTGCCGACGTACTCGGGCGTGCGGCCGACCATGAGGCCCGCGACGAAGACGGTGATCACCGCGAGCATCAGCATGCCGTACAGGCCCGCTCCGACGCCGCCGGGCGCGACCTCGCCCAGCATCATGTTGACCATCGTCATCATGCCGCCGAGCGCGGTGTAGGAGTCGTGGAAGGAGTTCACCGCGCCGGTCGAGGTCAGCGTCGTCGCGGCGCCGAAGGTGGCCGAGTTCGGGACGCCGAACCTGACCTCCTTGCCCTCCAGGGCGGCGCCCACCGCCTGCGGGACGGTCCCGTTGTGGGCGATCTCCAGGCCGGTCAGCAGCGCGACACTGGCGCAGGCGAGCACGGCCATGACGGCGACGATCGCGTAGCCCTGCCGCTTGTCCCCGACCATCCGGCCGAACGTGCGCGGCAGCGCGAACGGGAGCACGAGGATCGCGAAGATCTCGATCCAGTTCGTCCAGGCGGTGGCGTTCTCGAAGGGGTGGGCGGAGTTGGCGTTGTAGAAGCCGCCGCCGTTGTTGCCGAGCTCCTTGATGATCTCCTGGCTCGCCACCGGGCCGCCGGTGAGCGTCTGCCTCGCACCGGTCAGGGTGGTGACGGCGTGCGGCTCGGCGAAGTTCTGGATCACGCCGCCGATCACCAGCACGACCGCGCCGGCGAACGCGAGCGGCACCAGGACGCGGAGCGTGCCGCGGGTCAGGTCCACCCAGAAGTTGCCGAGGTTCTCGGTCCGCCGGCGCGCGAACCCGCGCACGAGCGCGATCGCGACGGACATGCCGACCGCGGCGGACACGAAGTTCTGCACGGCGAGGCCGGCCATCTGCACCAGGTGGCCCATCGTGGATTCACCCGAGTACGCCTGCCAGTTGGTGTTGGTGACGAAGCTGACCGCCGTGTTCCAGGCGACGTGGCCGGTCACCGGCGGGAAGCCCAGGCTCAGGAACAGCTTGTCCTGGAGGCGCTGGAAGCCGTACAGGAACAGGATCGACACGGCCGAGAACGCGAGCACCGAGCGGGCGTACACGCTCCACCGCTGCTCGGTGCCGGGGCTGACCCCGACGAGGCGGTAGATCAGGCGCTCCACCGCCAGGTGCCGCGTCCCGCTGTAGACGCGGTACATATAGTCGCCGAGCGGCCTGTGCGTCACGGCCAGGGCGACGATCAGGGATCCGACGAAGAGGATCCCCGCGGTCGTCGACGACATCAGAAGCGCTCCGGGAACAGCAGGGCCGCGATCATGAAGATCACGAGGGCGGTGATGACCACCAGCCCCGCGGCGTTGACAGCGCTCACAGGCGCTCCACCGCCTTGACGACGAGCCCGAGGACCACGAAGATCGCGATCGTCAGGGCGACGAAGATGACGTCTGCCATCCCCTTACTCCTCAAATCCAGACGAACATGCTCCTGGCCCTCCATGACGAAGGGCCTCAAAGCAAGCAAATCGCTGGATTTCCGAGGTTCTACGAGTCTTGACGGCCTCTCTACGCCGCCCACCGCATTCTTGATGCCATCTTTACGGCGGCGGGCCGGGACGGCCTCGGTCACGCGCGGCCGGCGAAGCCCGGTGCTTCTCGCCGCTCTCCTCGACGCTCAGTTCTCCTCGCCGGTCTCCTGGTGCGGCGCCCCGACCGGCTTCGACTCAGGTGACCCGCGCTGCCGCAGGTAGATGGACAGCACCACCATCGACAGCACGGCGAGGAACTCCGACTGCCAGTTCTGCAGCGTGCGGTTCCAGAAGTCCGGCGAGCCCAGGTAGCCGAGCGCGGACACCGGGTCCTGGAGCCGGGCGAGCCGCTCGGCGTTGTGGCTCGCCGTCCCCGCCACCCACTGGGCCAGCCACGACAGCGCGAAGACCGCGCCCATCACCATGCCCAGCGACCTGCCGTACAGCCACGGCCGCAGCCCGGTTCCCTTGGCCCACGACGGGGCCCGCTCAGGCGCGTACCGCCCCACCTGCTGGTCGGCGTCGCTTCCCGCGCCCTCCTCGCCCATCTGCTTGGACTCCGGCGACCCGCGCTGCACCAGCCAGACCGTCACCAGGATGAACAGAAGGAACTGCAGGTACTCCGACTGCCAGTTCTCGGCCACGTCCACGGCGAAGTCCGACGAGGTCACGTAGGACGCCCACGAGACCGGCGCGCCGCCGTCCACCACCTGCTGCTCGTTGTACGCCGCGTTCCCGGCCAGCGACTGCCCCGCCAGCGCCACCACGAAGATCACCAGAAAGAACAGACTGAGCGCGTTGTCCCGGACGAACCGCCGCATCACCCCTCCTCCCTCCGGCCGCGCCGACCGTCGCCCGCTGACCGCCGCCGCGTGGAGTCCACCGTTCTCACCTGCGCAGCAGCCCGATGACCAGGAAGTACGCGAGCCCGATGACGATGACCGCGATCGTGAAGGTGAAGAGCGTCCGCATCGCTCAGCCCTCCACCTTGCACCGGTACGGCTTCTCCCCCTGCGACGTGCACCCGGCCGCCCGCACGAGCCATCCCTTCGAGAACCGGTGCAGGAAGAGCGTGTCCCCCGCCACCCGCACCTGCGCCTCCCGCCCCCACACCTGTGCCGCTCCGTCGGCCCCCGCCGACGGCGCCCCCTCGGACGGCTCCGCGCTCCCCCCGGACGAGCCCGCCTTCCCCTCCGGCAGGTCGGCCTTGAGGATCGCCGCGGCGCAGCCCGTCTCCTCGTCCGAGGCGACCGCCTCCGCGGTGTCCGGCGCGAGAAGCGCGCACGCGGCCTCCCCCTGCCCGCCCCGCACCGCCGCGACGAACCGATCCGCCGCCGACGCCACCCCCGCCTCCTGCCCCGAGGCGCATCCGGTCAGGGCGGCGACCAACCCCATACCGACCACCCCCACGACCAGCACCGCTCTTCGCATGAACCCCCGCTACCCCCGCGCCTTCCCTTGTCACCTCGCCTTTCCTCGGCGAGGCGGGAGGGATGAGGACGGCGCGGGCACGCGAGATCCCCGGGCGGACGAGGCCGCGCCGGGGACCCGCGTGGACGCTCGCGGGCGGTCAGTCGGTGGTGATGGCGTCGACGAGGTCGCCGACGGGGGCGTCGGGGAGGGAGCGGGCGACGTCGGCGAGGGCGACGATGCCCACCAGCGAGTGGCCGTCGATGACGGGGAGCCGGCGGACCTTGTGGTGCGCCATGGTCTTGAGGACTTCCTTGGCGTCGTCGTCGGCGCCGATGGTGACGGCCTCGGCCTGGGCCAGCGAACCCGCCAGGCAGGACTTGGGGTCCTTGCCCTTGGCCAGCACCTTGATCACGATGTCGCGGTCGGTGACCATGCCCTTGAGCCTGTTGTCGGGTCCGCAGATCGGCAGCGAGCCGACGTCGAGCCGCGCCATCTTCTCCGCGGCGTCGAAGACGGTCTCGTCCGTCTCCACGCATTCGACGTTCGGCGTCATGATCTCTCGTGCGGTCGGCATCCGCGCTCCTTTCCTTGGATCGGCCGGGGACTCTTTACGGTTGCCCCTGCCGCAGGGCCTGAAACGGCATTTCCATGTCCCGCCGAAGGCCCGTCCGATCCTCCGGCCTTGGCAAACGGCTCCACCCCTGGTGGAGGGCCGGTAGGGCGGCGCGCCGCGAGGGGAGAACGCCAGAAATCCGAAATAGTGATTACGGACATGAAGAAAAGGTGTTCGGATGGCCGACGCACCGATCTCCTTCGTCTCCTCCCATGACCGCGTCGCCGTGATCACCGGCGCCGGCTCGGGCGATGCGGCGGATCACTTCAGCGGGTCGTGGCCCCAGTTCATCAACGAGTACCGCCACGGTGTGTCCCGGACGTCCCCCTTCGGCCGCTGGGCCATGTGCCGGTGGACGTACCCGGTGACCTTGCGCATGTGGGCGTAGTCGTCGTCGCTCAGCTCCCCCTTCTTCTTGCGGAGGATGTCGACGATGTGCCGCCCCGAGGCGTGCCCCGTGGACTCGCCGCCGCTCGACTTGTCCCCTACGGCGCCGGACTCGGAGGTGCCGAGCCACCGTTCCAGCTCCGCGGCGGTCATGTTGACGGCCTCGCCGAACTCGTCCGCGACGCGCCGCCGCTCGTCCTCGGCCATCTCAGGGCCTCTTCCGCAGGGCCGAGGGCTTGTGGACGGCGCTCCGGCCGCTCTTGTCGCTCTTGACGAGGTACTGCGGGTCGTCCGGCGAGGCGTCCACCACCCGGCCGGCCCGCTCGGTCCTCTTGGTGATCTTCTGCTCGACCGTTCCCGTCGCGGTGCCGCCGTGGCTCTTCCACGTGACCTTGTCTCCAACGGAGATTTCATCACCTTTGTCGCTTTTACCCATACGGTCGGTGTGCCCGGCCACCGGGCCGGGCATTCCGCCCCTCCGAGCCGTCAGGCCCAGGTCATGCCGGCCGGCTGCTTGGTGGTGGCGCTGAGCCGGTTGAAGAGGTTGGTCACGCCGATCATGAGGAGGAGGGCCGAGAGCTGCCGCTCGTCGTAATGGTCCGCGGCGGCGTCCCAGACGTCCTCCGGGACCGCGTCCCCCGACCGATCGGCGATCCGGGTGCCGTGCTCGGCCAGCGCCAGCGCCGCACGCTCGGCGTCGTCGAAGAACGGCGCCTCCCGCCAGGCCGCCAGCGCGTGCAGCCGCTCGTCCGTCTCCCCTGCCTTCTTGGCGCTGTCCACCCCTCCGTACAGGCACACGCCGCACCCGTTGATCTGGCTCACCCGCAGGTGGACCAGCTCCAGCGTCGGCTGGGGCACCCCGCCCCGCCCCACCGCCTTGATGAGGGCCTGGATACCCTGCATGGCGTCGGGCAGGACCATCACCGGGTTGTTCATCCGAGCGTCCACGATCTTCTCCTTCTCATCCGCCGGCGGTGCTCGTCACATCGGCCGGTCGTCGTCCGTCATCGCATTGACGGACGGCACCGGAGGGATGTGACAGATGACCGGGAACGAATTCCTGGCGGAGCGCTTCGAGGAGCGCCGCCCCCAGTTGCGCGCGGTCGCCTACCGCATGCTCGGCTCGCTCAGCGAGGCCGACGACGCCGTCCAGGAGGCGTGGCTGCGGCTCAGCCGGTCCGACTCCGCCGCGATCGAGAACCTCGGCGGCTGGCTGACCACGGTGGTGGGGCGGGTGTGCCTGGACATGCTGCGGTCCAGGACCGCCCGGCGCGAGGAGCCGCTGGAGGAGCCCGGCGGGCAGGTGCGCATCCCCGACCCGATCATCAGCGGGCCCGGCGGCCCCGACCCCGAGCAGCAGGTCCTGCTCGCGGACTCGGTCGGCCTGGCCCTGCTCGTGGTCCTGGAGACCCTGGGACCTGCCGAGCGGCTGGCCTTCGTCCTGCACGACCTGTTCGCGGTGCCCTTCGACGACATCGCCCCCGTCATCGGCCGCACCCCCGCCGCGGCCCGGCAGCTCGCCAGCCGCGCCCGGCGCCGCGTCCAGGCGACGGCCCCCACCCCCGGCGCCGACCCGGCCCGCCACCGTCAGATCGTGGACGCCTTCCTCGCCGCCGCACGCGACGGCGACCTCGACGGGCTGGTGGTCCTGCTGGACCCGGACGTCGTGGTGCGTTCGGACGGCGGCGCCCTGCGCCCGAGCGCCGTCCACCGGGGCGCGACCAAGGTCGCCTCCCAGGCGATCATGTTCACCCGCTTCGCACAGGCGCTGGCGCCCCTCCCCGTTCTCGTCAACGGCGCCCCAGGCGTCATCGCGCTGGCGAACGGCCGGATCGCCGCGATCCTGTCCTTCACGATCGCCCACGACAAGATCACCGCTCTGGACATCCTCACCGACCCCGAGCGGCTCGCCCGCATCGACGCCACCGGCCTGGACGGCTGACGCTCCCGCAGGTCAGGACGGCCGCGGCGTCGGTCGCGGCCCGGCCGCCCTCGTTCCACGCTTCGTTCATCCGGGCCGTTCCCCCGATGCCGGACACCGTCGACGGCTATACATGACATCGAGCGAAGGGCGCGGCAGCGCCGTCCGCTCACGGGCCGCACCGGGAAGCGGGACGGGCCCACGAGCACCACTCGGAGGGCCGGCCCGGTACCGCCCTTCACCTATCTCGCATCTGTTCCATTGCTCTGCGCGACCACGGAAAGCGCCCTGACAAGGACCGGAGGCACCATGCCACGCATCTTCTCCAAGATCGGCATTTCCACCGCCGCGGCGATGCTCGGCGTCGTCGCGGCGACGTCCCCCGCCGCGGCCACCGGCCGCACCGCGACGGACCCCGCCTACTTCGCGTTCACCGACGCGTCCGACCAGTACTTCGTCTTCCAGCTCACCGACCCGGCGAAGATCCAGCACGCGAGAGACCTGATCAACGGCGTGACCACCGACCAGCGGCACGTCATCGGCACGATCATCCCCTCCCCGGCCTCCTACAACCAGGGCTGGAGCTACCACTACGACCCCGCGACGATCAACTTCTTCGACGCCGCCACCGAGGTCTGCGACGCCTCGATCGACTACGTCGAAGAACACCTGGACGAAGCCGGCGGCGCCTTCCTGCCGAACTACACCTGGTGCCCGTGGAGCTCCCAACTCGTGGAGGAAGTCCCCGCCCCGTGACCCGGGAGCGACCACGCCGCCAGAACCCAAGTGATCACGATGTGAGCTGAAGGGACCACACCGTGAGGTTCAGGGGGACGCGAAGGCGTCCCCCTGAAATGACTCCGCCATCCATCCTGAACCGGCGGTGCGCCCGTCCTCCGTCATCCACCGGTGCCGGCGGGCTTGACCGCCAGCAGGTACGCCTGCTGGAACCGCTCGTTCGCGGCGGGCTCCCGAACAAGGCTCGCGTTCATCGCGAAACCGGCCTGCCGCAGCAGTCCGGCCATGTGATCGGGCGACCAGCGATAGGCGAGCGACACCTTGTGGTCGAACGGCTCCACGACGAACCCGGACCGGTCCTCGGCGAAGAAGCCGAGCAGCAGGTGGCCGCCCGGCGCCAGCACCCGATGGAACTCGGCCAGGAACGCCGGGACATGCTCGGGCGGCGCATGGATGATCGAGTAATAGGCGAGGACACCCCCGAGGCTGCCGTCCGGAACGTCCAGCGCGTCCATCGACCCGACCTCGAACCGCAGTTCCGGGTGCGTCCGGCGCGCGATCTCGATCATCACAGGCGACAGGTCGACCCCGAACGCGTCCACCCCCAGCGAGGCCAGATGCGCCGTCAGCCGCCCCGGCCCGCACCCGAGATCACCGACCGCCCCCAGCCCCGCGTCCCGCACCAGCTCGGCGAACACCCCGAACATCGCCCGATCGAACGGCATGACATCGAGCAACGCCCGCGCATACTCGGCATAGACCTCGGCCATGGCGTCGTAGTCCGCCCGAACCCCCTGCAAAAACCCCGGTTCCCCCAAAGACGCTCCACTCATGACCAAGCACCCTACCCACCCCCACCGACACTCCCGCCCCACCGACCACCGGACCGCAGCCCCTCGCGCCGCCCCTGAAATGGTCCTCAACTCCGCGCCTGGAGGCCCTGGGGTTCGCAGTTACATTGATGGCCCACCTATAAGGCGTCTTCAACGCGATCTGGGCCGTGCCGCCGGAACATACATGTGAGGACGCGCACACCGTTTCCGTACATGCTTTCAAGCATGCGTTCCAAGCGCCAACCCTCTTGCTCGATGCGATTGATCGCCTCTGTCGCTCCCCATGAGGTGTGAACCTGCTTGTACTTCCTAGGGACTTCTTCTGGGATGTAGGCGACATAGACCTGATAACCGCGCTCAATGGCAGTACGCGCATCCTGCGAGAGCTGCTCCTGGGCCTCGCCTTCCCCATCCCCACCCAAGCGCGCCATACCAGTCACCTTCGCGTGTATGCCTGCAGAAGCACACGATCAAACGACGATGGCGCGCACATGGTTCCACGTAATGCCATCGCAAGGGGACAAGCCGCGCGGGACTGAGCGCGGGGAGTTCGAGGGGCGGCAGCGTCCGGAGCCGAGGTCCGTAACAGGGCGAGATCAGGCGTCTATGGGGGTTTCGGCGTGGTGGTGGCGGGGGCGGCGGTTGGTGGGGAGGCGGACTTCTTTCAGGAAGGCGGGGAGGAGCCAGGGGCGGCGGCCCCAGGCGGCCAGGTTGCCGGTGAGGACGGCGCGGGTGCGGCTGATGCGGCCGAAGAGCATCAGGTTCAGGGTCGCGGGGTTGAAGGCGACGTGGGCGTCGACGCGGGGGCCTGGGTCCTCGACGGAGACGCGGCCGTCGTGGAGGACCAGGCTCGCGGGCGTGGTGTGGCGGGAGTGGAAGCGGACGGCGATGCGGCCGGCGCGGCGGGACTGGGAGGTGTCCATGAGCCGTCCATAGTCCTCGCGGATCATGCCGATGAGGAAGAGGTCGAAGAACAGGGCCGCCTCGCGCGGGGGGATGGTCCAGGGGGCCCGCAGGCTGCGGGCGATGTCCCAGCCGTGGATGTGCAGCTCGTTGACGAGGTGGGCGAGGACGCCGGCGAGGGGGACGCGGGCCTCGCCGAGCCAGGGGATGAACGAGCCGGGGTCCAGGTGCTCGGTGACGCGCAGGATCTCGTCGATGTGGGCGCGCAGGCAGCGGGCCAGCTCGTACGGGTCGCGCTCGGGGTAGGACCGCAGGGCCAGGTCGTTGACGTCGGCGACGGTGTCGATGTTGGTCTGGGCGATGGGCCCCGCCAGCTCCGGCATGGGGTGCGGGGCGCCGTCGTCGCGCACGATCGCCGTGTAGAGCAGCGCGATGGCGGCGACGTGGGCGCCGGTCTCGGCGACGGTCCAGTCGCGGGTCGCCATCGCCTGCGGCGGGACGGAGGTGAGGAGGTGGGCGAACCGGTCGCCCGCGCGCCTCAGCGTGGTGCGGACGGTTCTCCACTGGAAATCGTTCACGCGGGACACGGCCTGGCCCCCTCCTCGTCGAAGTCACGATCACCGTAACAGCGGCCTGACCTGGGCGGTTCTTCTCACGTGCGCTGTACGGCCGGGGGCGGGCGGCACGGACGTACGCTGATCACACGGCCGGGCGGGCGAGGTTTCTGACAATCCCCTTAACTACTGCCTCTTTACCCTCTCTTATCGGCAGATGTCCGTGTTCCGGGGCCTTACGGGGAAAGCTTCAATTGCCCGGCACCACCGCCGGGTCGGCGGCACCACTGGGGGATCCATGGTAGTGAACGCGGATTTGGCCAAGATTCTCGACAAGGAGTTCGAGGACAAGAGCCTTCCTGAGCTCATCAAGGCGCCTGTTTCGGCCCTGGCCGGAGTCAGCGAAGGCGACGCCAAGCTCCTCAAGGAAGCCTTCAAAATCAACACGGTCGGAGACCTCGGGCGTAACAAATACTTTCGCACCGCCGTGGCGCTCACCGAGCTGGCGGACAGCACCAAGTAGGGCCCAACGATCGTGCCGGGTGACGGCCGGCGGCCACGGAGGGCGGCTGCCGGCCGTTCCATGACCAACGAAAGCCGGGGGACCTGATGTCAGAAGGCAGGACTGTTCCGGAGTTGATGGACGAGAACGACGTGGTCGCGCTGCTCGTCCACCAGCACCAGATGATCAAGGATTTGTTCGGCGAGGTGGAGCGGGCCACCGGCGGGGCGAGGGCCGAGGCCTTCGAACGCCTGGTGCGGCTCCTCTCGGTGCACGAGACCGCCGAGGAGGAGGTCGTCCACCCGTACGCCAGGCGTGCGCTCGCCGACGGGGACGCCGTCGTCGAGGCGCGGCTGCGGGAGGAGAACGAGGCCAAGCGGCTGCTCGCGCTCATGGAGCAGCGCGGCACGGACGACCCGCAGTTCGACTCCCGCCTGCGGGAGCTGCGCGCCGGCGTCATCGCGCACGCCGAGGCCGAGGAGCGGGACGAGTTCCCGCAGCTGGTCAGGGAGACCAGCGAGAACGAGCGCCGGGCGCTCGCGCTCGGGGTCAAGGCGGCCGAGTCGCTCGCCCCGACGCACCCGCACCCGGGAGTCGAGTCGGCGACGAAGAACATCGTGCTCGGCACGCCGACCGCGATCTTCGACCGCCTCCGGGACGTCGTCCGCAGGATGACGGGGAAAAGGGGCGTCCGCTGACGGGTTCGTGCGCGGCCCTTTCGAGGTCGCGCACGAATTCCCCTGTAGCGGGTCATCAGGAATGCCGCACTCTCGCCGGAACGGCACGGGATCTTCTCGCCGGAACGCCGATCGGAGGCGCGGCGAGTCCGCGTTCCAGGACGATTTCCGCGATGGCGGCGAGGAACGCCGGCCCCGCTTTCCCGTATCTCGGCGCTCATGACTTCACGAGTCATTCACCTTCTGTAAATCTCTCGTTCATCTGAACAACGTCACCGAGCGCGACCACGACAGGACAGAAAGCGACGAACGATGAGCTCACCGGCACGTCCGGCGGCGCAGCGTCCCGCGCGTGCCGGTGGGGTCATCATGCGGAAGGCGTACGCGGTCACCAGCCCGTACGTGAAGTGGGGGATCACGTCGGACAGCCACCCCACGGCGCCCCACGAGCGAGGGTCGGTGAGGCCCAGCGCGATCATCGGCGTGTTCGCCCCGGCCGTCACGGCCAGGCCGAGGCCCACGCCCGCGACCGGTTCCGGGACCTCCCGCACACCGGTGCGCAGCAGCCCGTACGCCGCGCCGAGCCCGACCCCCGTCAGGATGCCGAGCAGCGCGCCGACGGCCTCCTCGCGGTTCGGGGCCCGCTCCTCGTCCCCGAAGCCGATCCCGGCCTTCCCCGCGAGCTTCTCCGCGGTCCGCGCGGGCAGCCGGCTGGGCGATCGGCCGCGCGCCGCCTGGTCCAGGTAGGTCACGATGTAGAGGGCGGTGGTGCCCGCGGCGCCCGCCAGGGCCCCGGCCGCCAGGTGCCGCCAGACGGTCGAATCCCCCATGAGCGCCCCTCTCCCGTCGCGGCGGCGTCACGCGCCCGCTCGTTGACTGCCTACCCGGCGGCGGCGACGTTCACGGCAAACGGCACGTCAAGGCGCCGCCGGGGAGAAGCGGACGTCCTGGTCGCTCTTACCCGGGGCGGCGAAGGCGAGCAGGTTCATGCCCTCCTCGGCGAGCGCGTCGCGCGTCGCCGGAGTGAGGGCGGAGAACGGCGTGATCTCCAGGGCCGCGGTGTCGCCGCGTTCGACGATCTTCCAGGTGCCGGCGACGAAACCGTCCACGAGGATCGTCGCCCGGATGATCCCGTTGACGGTGAAGACGGCTTTGCGGTGCTCCTCGGTCATGACGCGCGCGCGGTCGGCGTGGGAGAGCAGGAGGTTGTCGAACTCGCCGACGAACCGCGCCGGAACCTCCGTGTCGGGGTCGGGCAGCGGGCCGTCCGGCACGTCGAACAGCTCGACGCCCGCCTCGTCCCGGTCGGTGCGCAGACCGGGCAGCCCGCGGACGACCTCGCGCAGTCCGGTGAGCCCGGACCACGCCTGCATGTCCCTGATCGAGGCGGGGCCGAAGGCGGCGAGGTAGCGCAGGACCATGGTCTCGATCGCCGAGCCGTCGCCGAGGGGGCGTTCCAGCCAGGACTCGGCGGTGGTGTGCCGCGCCTGCGAGACGGCGCCCCAGATGCCGCGGGGAGGCACCTGGACGAGGGGGAGCTTGGCGCGGAGCAGTTGGGACAGCGCCTGGCCGTCCTCCCACCGCTCCCCGAGAAGGGCGGCGAGTTCGTGGAAGGTGAGCGGGCCGTCCTCGACCAGCTTGCGGCCGAACGCGAGCACCTCCTCCTGGTCGACGCCGGCGACACGCCTGCCGTAGCCCGTCCGGAACAGCCGGTCGAGCAGTGGCTGGACGACCGGGCGCAGCTCCAGGCAGTCGCGGGCGCTGACCAGGTGGATCGTGCTGCGCATGAGCGCGAGGCGGACCGCCGATCTGTCGTTCAGGAGCCTGGCCAGATCGTCCTTCTCGAAGTCCTGGAGCCGTGTCCACAGGCCGACGTACGGCGAGGTGGGCGCCTGGGACTGCATTCCGACCAGGTGCTCGATGGCCTCCAGCGCCGTCTTGCCGTGACGGCGGAGAAGCAGTTGACGTTCCAGTAGGGCGCGGTTGAGCGCGCGGCGGGACAGCATATCCAAATTATGGAGAATGTATGGGTCTGCACCGCTCTGTAACCATGCGCTACAGCGACTCGGCCGCCTTCCCGACGCCCTTCAGCGCGCGGAAGAGGTTCTGCTCGGCGAGGAAGTGCCCGACGGCGATGATCAGCGCCAGCGGCCAGTCGATGAGGTTGAAGGCCACGAGGACGGCGAGCGCCGCGTAGTAGGTGAGCCTCTCCGGCGGGGGGATGCCGATCGTCACCCCGATGAACGGCACCCTCACCTCGTACATGCACCCTCCCGGAAGGCGGTGGCCGAGGCGGTGGACGAGGCCCTCGAAGACGGAGCGGACGCCCGACGGCCGGGCCGGACGGGACGGGGCGGCGCCCATCGGCCGGACCGGGCGGGGCGGGGCGGCGATCGTCTGTGGCGCCATGGCGGGCCTCCAGGAGTCGGGACGGTTAGGGCATCCCCGCCGAGACTCGCCCGGTAACCGCCTTTGACTGGGAGTTTGTCCGCTTCCCAGGGAAAGAACGGCCGCGGTTCACCGCTCCGGCGAGGTGGAGGCGGGGCGCGCCAGCACGGTCGCGCCGCCCGCGGGCCCGGTGAGGACCCGCCAGGCCCCGCAGTGGCACGACTGGTAGCGGACCAGGCCCTCGCTGGTGAAGTGGTGTGATCGCGTCCGCCAGGTGTGGCCGTCATGGTCGGTCATGTTTCGAGTGTGCTGTAATGCCATTGTGCATCTCAACCCTTACGGGGAGGATCCGGTGCAGCTCATCGCCGACCTCGCCAACACCCCTCCCAGCTCGCTGGACGACCTGGTGGACCGCTGCCAGGCCGCCGGGCTGCGACTGGACGGGCCGTCACCCCGCCCGGAGGATCTGGCGACGGCGCGCGCGCTCATCGGCGAGTGGTGCGCGGTGGTCGACGCCGAGGACGACCGCCGGCGCGCGGCCCTGCTGAACGAGCTGCTGGCCTCCGCCGCCGCGCACCCGCGCCTGAGCGACCACGCGGGCACGGGCTGGCACCTGCACTACCGCGACGAGGCGCTGCCGCTCGGCGAGGTGCTGCGGGCGCTGGTCGCGGTGGGCACGGCGCTCCACCTCACCGGACGGGGCATGTCGCGGCTCGGCCGCTGCGCCGCCCCGGAGTGCTCCCGGGTGTACGCGGACGTGTCGCGCGGCGGCCGCCAGCGCTACTGCTCGCCCCGCTGCGCCAACCGCGACGCCGTGCGCCGGCACCGCGCCCGGCGCCCGTGAGCGCTCGCGCGCCCGTCATGACGTACGGTCCATGGCATGTGCCGGAGTATCAAGACCTTGCGCGAGCCCTACACCAGTGACGTCACCGACGATGACGTGCGGGCCGCGGCCCTGCAGTACGTCCGCAAGATCTCGGGGTTCCGCGCCCCCTCGGCCCGCAACGCGGAGGCGTTCGAGCGCGCCGTGGCGGCGGTCACGGCGGCGACCCGGGCCTTGCTGGACGACCTGGAGCTGAGGCGTACGGGACGGGACGCGGCGGCGTCCTGAATGACCGCCCATAAGTTGCCGCTCAATCCGCATATTTCGGCCTATCACGTTATCGCGGAGCTTTAACCGGCGGCCGTGGCGCGGAAACCACAAGACCTATATCGAATCAGTCCCAGTTGGCTGATCCGAGAGTAAGGTTCGATTCATGAGCCCTTCAGAGACCTCCCGGCGCGAATCGCGCTCGGGCAGGCTCGGTGCGGCTTTCGGACGCCCCCGGGCGTCCGGTTCGTTGGTCCTGTGAGGTCGTCGAGTGCTTGGTCACGTAGGCGCGAAATGTTGAGAATCATCCCTGGGTCATCACGTTCACACTCCGCATATGCGGACGGCGCCCCCGGCCCCGCCGCGCCCTATATCGGGCTCCCGCGGCGTCTCTCCGGACGTCGTAACGGGGCCCGTGTCACTCATACCTGTGACCCTCACGTAAGGTCGCCACGCTGTTCGCCGATTCCCGGTCTTGTTACAGTGGCCGCGGAGCACCGGGAAGTCTGGTCGAAAATCGACAGAAATGACCAATCCCGCGGAGGCATCCTGTGACGAGCGACGTCAGCCCCCGGAGCGTCACGGCCGCGGAGTGCCGATGACCCGGGAGAACCGCAGAACGCAGACGCTCATGGCCGCCCTGCCCTTCGCGTCCCTGGGCATCGTCGCCGCGGTCGACGTCCTGACCGGGCCCGACCTCGGCTACCTCTCGCTGCTCGCCGTCGGCCCGGCGTTCGCGAGCCTCGTGGGCGGCGTGCGGCGCACCGTGCTGATCGGCGTCATCGCCCTGGTCACCTCGCTGCTGCTCGCCGTCTACAACGACCTGCTCGGCGACCGGCAGAGCACCATGAGCCTGGTCTCCATCACCGGCGTGACCGCCGCGAGCATCCTGGCCACGGTCGGGCGCCAGCGGCGCGAACGCGAGCTCGCCACCGTGCGCTCGGTCGCCGAGGTCGCCCAGCGGGTGCTGCTCAGGCCCGTCCCGCGCCGGGCAGGCCACTTACGCGCGGCGGTGTCGTACACCTCGGCCAACGCCGAGGCCCGCATCGGCGGCGACCTGTACGAGGTCGTGACCGGCCCCGGCGGGGTGCGCGCCATCGTCGGCGACGTCCAGGGCAAGGGCCTGGAGGCGGTCGAGACCGCCGCGCTCGTGCTCGGCGCGTTCCGCGAGGCCGCGCACGACGAGCCCGACCTGCGCGGCGTCAGCGGGCGGCTGGAGAAGGCGCTCAACCGGCGCCTGTCCGGCGAGGAGTTCGTCACCGCGATCCTCGTGGACGCCGACCCGGCCGGGAAGCTGACCCTGCTCAACTACGGGCACCCGCCGCCGTTGATCATCCACGCGGACGGGGAGATCACGCTGGCCGAGCCCGCGGACAGCGCGCCGCCGCTGGGCCTCGCCGTCCTGGAGGTCGAGGGGCCGAACCCGCACCAGGTCGCGTTCGGTCCGGGAGACCAGGTCCTGCTCTACACCGACGGGGTGATCGAGGCACGCGACCGCGCGGGCCGGTTCTATCCCCTGGCCGAGCGGGCGTTCCTGCTGAAGGACGACGACCCCGAGGCCGCGCTCGAAGCGCTCAGGCTCGACCTGGTCCACCACGTCGACGCGCCCCTGCACGACGACGCGGCGATGCTGCTGTTGCGCTTCCGCGACGGGTGACGCCCCGGCCGCGCCTCAGCCGCCGGGACCGTCGCGCAGGGCCTGGCCCGGCTGGTCGGGCCGCGGGCCGGTCCCCGCGGGGGCGCGCAGGGCGGCCTGCTGCAGCGCCCGGCCGAGGTCGGCGGTGGTGACGATGCCGACGACGCGCCCTCCCTCGACGACCACGGCCACCAGCTCCCCCGCGACCCGCGACGCCGACGGCTCCAGGATGCGCGTGGCGTCGTCGTCGGGAGAGAGCAGGTGGCCGGCGCTCAGGGGACGGGCCAGCGCGGAGACGCGCGTGTCGCGGCGCCGCCCGGCCGGGACCGCCGTCAGGGCCTGGAGCGGCAGCGCCCCGGTGACCGCGCCGCCGAAATCGACGACGGGGAAGACGCTCTGGCGGGAGCGCAGCGCGGTGGAGTCCACGAAGCTCTCCACGTCCTGCCAGGCGGGGGCGACGTCCGGCGCGGGGGTCATCACGTCGCGGATCCGCCAGCCGCCGAGGCCCTCGTGCGCGGCCCTGATCATGCCCTCGCCACGGGCGGCGGTGATCAGGAACCAGCCGATCAGCATCATCCAGAGCCCGCCGGTCCAGCCCATGAGGATGAGCTCCAGCGCCCCGAGCCCGATGAGGCCGGCGCCGAGGCCCTGCCCGGCCCGTGAGGCGGCCAGGTCGGCGCGGGCACGGTCGCGGCCGCGGTGCCACAGGAAGGCGTGCAGCACCCGCCCGCCGTCCAAGGGCGCGCCCGGCAGCATGTTGAAGACCGCGAGCACGGCGTTCATGAGCGCCAGCCAGCGCACCGCCGCCACGATCAGCGGAGGGCCGCTCACCGGCAGGACGCAGAGGTAGAACACGACGGCGAGGATCAGGCTGACGAGCGGCCCGGCGACGGCGATCCTGAACTCGTCCTTCGGCGTCTTGGACTCCCCGGCGAACTCGGTGACCCCGCCGAGCAGCCACAGGGTGATCGAGGTGACCGGCACGCCCCTGCGCCGGGCGACGAGGGCGTGGGCCAGCTCGTGCGCGAGCAGCGAGACCAGGAACAGGACGGCGGTGGCCGCGGCCACCGCCCAGTAGTGGACGGCCGGCCGGCCGGGGCTCGCCTGGGGCAGCACCGTGCTCGCCAGCACTCCGCCGATCAGGATCATGATCAGCAGCGTGGACCAGTGCGCCCCCACGGGGATGCCCGCGACGCGGCCGAGGCGCACGCTCTGCTTCATGTGCCCCGCTCCTCCCATCGGGCGGCCTCCTCCGAGCCCGGCCCGCCGGGGCGGACGTGGACGACCGCGACGGGGCAGCGCGCGTGGTGCAGCACGCCGTGGCTGACCGACCCGAGCACGGCCGCCCGGAGGGCGCCCCGGCCCCGCGACCCGACGACGACCAGGTCGGCGGTGGCCGACGCCTCCGACAGCGCCTCGACCGGGTGCGCCCAGGGCATCGACTCCGTCACGCGGAGCTGCGGGTACTTGTCCCGCCACGGCAGCAACTGTTCCTTGGCGGCCTTGCGGCCGAGGTCGTACAGCCGCTCCATGTGCGGGGTGTGGCTGGCCGGCATGGGCAGCCACGCGGACTGCTCCCAGGCGTAGATCGCGCGCAGGCGGCAGCCCCGGCGCGCGGCCTCCTCGAAGGCGTACCGCAGCGCGGGCTCGGACTCCGGCGACCCGTCGTGCCCGACGACGATCTCGCCGTGCTCGCGGGACTCCTCGTCGTACCTGACCACGATCACCGGGCAGCCGGCGTGCCCGGCGACGCCGATCGACACCGAGCCGAGCACCATCCCGAGGAACCCGCCGTGCCCCCGGGTGCCGACGACGAGGGCCTCGGCGTCGTGGGACTGGCGCAGCAGCTCGGTGCGCACGTCGCCCACCCGCGACACGGTCTCGATCTCCAGGTCCGGCGCCTGGTCGCGCGCCTCGTCGGCGGCCTGGGCGAGCACGGCCCGGGAGGCCTCCTCCAGCGAGTCCTGGAAGCCGGGGGGCGTGGCGAGCGGCTGGACGTACATCCACGGCTCGCTGACGTGGACGACGCGCAGCCCGGCGCCGCGCCGCCGCGCGTCCTCGGCGGCGTAGCGGGCGGCGGTCACCGAGGAGGGCGAGCCGTCGACCCCTACGACAACGTGTCCGCTCATGGGTGTCTCCTCCCGCGCGGGCCTACGGCCCCGTGAACCCCGCCGTCCGGCCGTGCCGGGGCGGGGCGGTCACGGCTGCCTGGGACGCCGCCAGCGGTCGTGGACGGCCGTCCACTCCTTCTCCCACTCGACGTAGCGGCGGCGGTCCAGCATCCACCGCAGGAGGGCGAGGTTCAGGAAGAGCAACCCTCCGATCCCGGCGACGACGCCGAAGCCCGCCACGACGGCGTCGGCGACCGTCTGGGCGTGCGTGCGGGGGGCGGTGGTGGGAGTGCCGTGCGCGTCGACCCACATCTCCAGCGACGACCCCGCCTTGGCGTGCGCGGGCACCGCCACCACGCCCTGGTGGACGCTGCCGTCGGGCATGTACCAGCGGGCCTTGGCCTTGACCCCGATCACGGCTCCCTGGGACGGGACAGGGTTGGTGGCGGTGCCGTTCTCCAGCAGCACGGCGGTGACCTGCTGGCGCACCTCCGGGTCCACACGCTCGGCCGTCAACCCCCGCTGGTACACCATGCGACCGGCCAGCAGGGCGGGCCACACGCTGGCGACCAGGACCAGCAGGGTGAGCAGGACGGCGACGGCCTCGATACGGTCAGAGCGCCGGCGCAGCGGATTGTGGTCGAACCGATAACGGCGAACACACCTCGCCGTCCACCTGGCCAAGGATCGCATAGTGCACCTCCCTGTCAGGGAATCTCCATCCAGCGTCGGGTATGGACGAGCGACCCGACAGGGTCTTACGACGCCTCGCGGCGGGACGTTCGGCCCTGCCCGCCACCTGCGTGTTCTCACGCATGGTGACCACCTAACCCCTAACGTACGACGCCGCGGGCACCGGGGGTGTACCGGCCCGCCGACGGCGCGCTCCGTGCGGCCACGGGCACGCCGGCGGTGACGATCCGGTCGTGAACTGCCCACGACGCGGGCCGGGAAGCGTCAAGGAATTCAAAACTCACCTCACGGATCGTTCTCCGCCGGGTTGCGCGGGTTCCGCTACGCGGGACGCGTGTAGCGATGTTTGACGCCGGGCGGGAAGTACTCCGGGTCGCCGGTCTCGCGCAGCTCGACCGCGGGGGTCTGGTGCTCCGGGGGCACGTAGTGGGCGAACTCGCTGTTGAGGCGGAGCAGCTCGGTCCGGATGGAGGCGGCGATCACCGGGACGAGCGCCGGGTCGGGCCGGACGCCGGGGGCCAGCTCGACCACGACCGACAGGCGGCGGTCGCGATCGGCGTCCTCCTCGGCGCGCAGCACGAACTTGCCGGTGACCTTCTCGCCGATGTCGGCCCGCTCCAGGCCCACGGTGACGTTCTCGGGGTAGACGTTGGCCCCGAAGAACGAGACGGTGAACATCGAGCGCCCGAAGACGTACACGAAGGGCAGCTCGGGGACGGCCTCGCCGGGCCCGTGCCCCGCGGCGGGGTCGAAGCCGTGCGCGCGGCAGAACTCCAGCATCGCGTCGAAGGGCACGACGCCGCCCTCGTCGGCGATGTGGTAGCGGATCAGCGGCACCCCGTTGTCGCCGGTGAAGAGCAGCGTGCCGTCCCGGGTCTCGAAGTAGCGGCTCTCCGGGTCGTACTGCACGAGGGTGGGCAGGCGGGAGTCGCCGAACAGCTCGCGCGCGGCGTCGGGACGCCCGGCGAGGAACCGGCGGGCCCGGACGCTGAGCGGGGTCTCGGTGCCGAGCACGCCGGCGTCTGCGGTGCCGTAGAGGGACGCCGAGTCGTGGCAGGGGTCGGTCATGCCCGCCCGGCGCCCGACCAGGTCGCGCCACTGCTCGCTGAACACCTCTCCGGCGAGCACCATCTTGACGTGGCGGGCGGGCCAGTCGACGCCCTGGGCGAGCCCCGCGTCCACGACGTTCTTGACGAACGGGGGATAGCCGAGCAGGACCACCTGGTCGAAGTGCGGCCCGAGCTCGCCGACGACCCGCAGGATCTCGCCGATGTCGTTGCCGGGGGTGGCCACGGTGATCGGGTAGCCCTTGGCGGCGAGGTGGCGGCAGCAGGCCGCGGTGTACATGCCGCCCACCCAGGTGCCGAGCGCGAAGCAGATGACGGCGAGGGTGGTGCGCTCGCCGGCGTGGAAGGCGTCGCGGAAGACCTGCTCGAAGCGGGCGGCGACGAGGCGCTCGTCGAGCACGGACCGCGGCCAGACGGTCGGCGCGCCCGAGGAGCCTGAGGAGACCGCGACCATGTCGCAGGCGTCGAGCCTGCCGTGCCGGCAGAGCCGGGGCAGAGGATGGCGGCGGTGGTAGGAGTCCTTGTCGAGCAGGGGGACGCGCGCGAAGTCCTCCACCGTACGGATCGCGGCGGGGTCCACCCCCTTCTCGCGCAGGAAGTCCGCGTACGCGGGGACGGTCGCGGCCACGTCGTGGAACAGGGCGAGCGCGGCCTCGGCGCCGCGGCGGGATGTGACGGGCGGAGGGGTCTGGTAGAACTCCCGCAGCCCGGCCAGCACGCGGGCGGGACGATCTTCGTCGATCACGGCAGGCTCCAGTCGTCGGGGACCGGGTCAAGCTTGGCAGGTTCCGCCGGTCAGGCGGCGAATCCGGGGCTCCGGACCTGTGACTCCCGTGACACAGGAGAGTCATGAAATGGTTGCGAATCTTGGGGAAATTTGTGAAGTTTCCGGACAGATCGTTGTCGAAGCTGCTAAGAAGATGCGCGGCCGAAATGTAGAAACAGAGAGGTTCGGTATGGACCGCGACGGCACCCCGCGCCCGCAGGAAGAGGAGCCTCTGAAGCAGACAGGTCCGTTGGGCGTGGCGTGGACCGGCGAGCCGGAGCCCCGGGCCGGAGACGTACTGTCCGACGGCTGGAGCCCTGATCAGGAGTCCGCCCCCGTCCCCGGGGACGACACGCCGGAACACCCGCGCCCCGAGCACGAGCGCGCGGACCACGCCGAGCTCGGCGTCGCCGCTCCTTACGGGCCCGGCGACCGGGCGCTGGACGGCGACCACGACCTTCGCGAGGGCGGTTTCGACGGAGCCGACGATTATGAGCGTCCGGAAGGCTACGCGAGCCCCGACGACGGCTGGGACGCCGACCGCACCCAGCACGACCCCGACGACGAGCCGCGCACCGGCTTCCTCGGGTCCGGCTGGACCGGCGAGGACGACGCGGAAGAGGAGAAGAAGGGCCAGAACCGGCGGCTGATCCTCGCCATGGTCGCGATCGTGGTCCTCGCGGTCTCCGGCGGCTGGATCGTCTCGTCCTCGGTCGGCTCCCGTCCCGAGGCGGCGTGCTCGTCGCCGTCCGACTGCGCCCCCGCGGGCCAGCCGCTGCCGACCCTGAGCGACGGCACCACGCCCGCCCCCTCCTCCACGGACCCCACGACCGAGCCGCCGGCCGAGGAGCCGAGCGCCACCCCGTCGCCGACCTCGCCCACGCCCGGCGCGACGGCGCCGGCGGCGCGCACCACCACCGACGCGCCGACGCGGGACGAGCGTGACCCGACGACCCGGCCCGAGCCGACCCACACGCGCGACCGCGCCCCCGATCCCCGCCCGAAGGGCACCGAGGACCCGCAGGTCCCCCGGCCCGAGACTTCGGAGGACCCCGAGCCCACCGAGAAGCCGTCCCCCACGCCCCCGCCCACCACCGAGGCGCCCGAGCCCGCCCCGACCCCGACCAAGAAGGAGCGCGGCGGCGGCCTGCTCGACTGGCTGTTCTAACGCCGCAGCGCCCTGCGGACGCCCCAGACGGCCAGGCCGGCGGCGAGCACCGCGCCGCCCGACACCACCGAGGCGGCCGGAAGGCTGAAAGCCAGCGCCAGGCAGCCCGCGATGCCCGCCACGGGGACGACCCGCGGCGGGCGGTGCTCGGCCGGGGTCAGCCTGAGGGCCGAGGCGTTGGCGATGGCGTAGTACACGAGCACGCCGAAGGACGAGAAGCCGATCGCGCCCCGCACGTCGGCGACCGCGGCGATCACGGCCACCACCAGGCCGGTCGCGGTCTGGGCGTGGTGCGGCACGCCGGTGCGCGGGTGGACGGCGTCGAGCGCGCGGGGCAGGTGGCCGTCCCTGGCCATCGCGAGCACCGTGCGCGACACGCCGAGCAGCAGCGCCAGCAGCGACCCGAGCGCCGCCGTCGCCGCGCCCACCGTGACCAGCGGGACCAGCGGCCCGGCTCCGGCGGCGCGCACCGCGTCGGCGACGGGCGCCGTGGCGCGCGCCAGCCGGTCGGGGCCGAGCGCGGCGAGCAGCGCGACGGCCACGGCGGCGTAGACGAGCAGCGTGATCCCGAGGGCGATCGGGACGGCCCGCGGGATGGTCCTGGCGGGGTCGCGCACCTCCTCGCCGAGGGTGGTGATCCTGGCGTACCCGGCGAAGGCGAAGAACAGCAGCGCGGCCGCCTGGAGGACGCCGCCCGCCGTCGTCGCGAGCGGCTCCTGCCCCGCCAGGCCGGCCCGGCCGCCGGCGAGGCAGGCCGCGACCGCCACGGCCAGCGTGAGGAGCACGACGGCGACGATCAGGCGGGTCGCCCAGGCGGCCTTGCGCACGCCCGCGTCGTTCAGCGCGGTCAGCGCCACGACGGCGGCCACCGCCACCGGGTGCTCGTGCCCCGGCCAGAGGTAGGCGCCGACGACGAGCGCCATCGCGGCGCAGCTCGCGGTCTTGCCCGCGACGAACGCCCACCCGGCGAGGTAGCCCCACACCTCGCCCAGCCGCTCGCGGCCGTACACGTAGGTGCCACCCGAGAGCGGGTGGCGCGCCGCCAGGCGGGCCGAGGAGGTGGCGTTGCAGTACGCGACCAGGGCGGCCAGGCCGAGCGCGGGTAACAGCGCGTCGCCCGCGGCGGCCGCGGCCGGGGCGAAGGCGGCGAACACCCCCGCGCCGATCATCGCCCCGAGGCCGATCACCACGGCGTCGCCGACGCCGAGCCGCCGGGCGAGCCCCGCGGGAGGCGTCGGGGGGCCGCCCCCGGTCATGAGGGATCCTTGCGACGGCGGCGCCGCAGCAGATGGCGGGCGATCAGCGCCACGACCAGGAGCGCGACGGCGATCACGATGTAGGTCTCGTACCGGGTGAACTCCTGGTAGAGCTCGGTGATGTGGTAGCCCGCCAGGTAGCCGGCGGCGGTCCACATCGAGACCCACAGCACCGCGCCGATGACGTTGTAGAGCAGGAAGCGGCGCCACGGCATGGACGTCGCGCCGGCCACCAGGCCGTTGGCCTGGCGCAGCCCGTCGATGAAGCGGGCGACGACGATGATCGGCGCGCCCCTGCGCCGGAAGAACGCCTCGACCCTGTCGAACCGCTCGGGGGGCAGGAAGACGTACTTGCCGAAGCGGTGCACCAGCGCGCGCCCGCCGGTGCGCCCGATCAGGTACCCGAGATTGTCCCCGAGGACCGCGGCGGCGAACGCGACGGCGGCCACGACCACGACGTCGAGGCGCCCGGCCCCGGCGTAGACGGAGGCGGCGATCAGCACGGTCTCGCCCGGGACGGGGATGCCGAAGTCCTCGACGAAGATCAGCGCGCCGACGGCCAGGTAACCGTAGCGATCCAGCAGCGGGGCCAGGTCGGCCAGCGGGCCCGGCAGCGGTGACGGCGCCATGCCGTCACTCTATGTGATCATGCCGGACGGGGCCCGTTCACGGCCGCGCGGCGACGGGCGCATCGGAGGCGACGCGACGCGCGGCGACGCGCCTGCGGACCGCCAGCACGACGAGCAGCGCCGCGATCGTCACCGCGGCCACGCCCGGCCCGAGCGCGGCGCCGCGGAGCTGGTCCGCCGCGCGGTCGGGCGCCCAGGGCAGCGCCAGGTCCTCGTACCAGTCCTGGCCCTGGACGGGGCCCGCGAGGAACACGACGGCCATCCACGCCTGCACGGCCAGGGCGCCGGCCAGCATGAGCATGCGCTGCAGCGGTCCGATCGCGCGCGGCAGCGGGTCCAGGCCGAGGGCGACGCAGAAGAACCAGGTGCCCGTCGTGAACAGCACGACCCAGACGGCCAGGCGCACGGCGAGGCTCGACTGCGCGGGCTCGAACAGCCCGGCGGCGTAGAAGATCAGGTAGGGGGCGGCGTACAGGCCGAACGCCGCCCACGGGTGGGTGAGCGCCCGCGCCTGCGGGCCTTCGACCGCGGCGCGCAGCGGCGTCCACACCTCGCGCAGGGGGACGAGCGGCGCGGACAGCGCGATCAGGGCCGGGGCCAGCGTGCCCACGAGGGCGTACTGCAGGGCGTGCGCGGAGAAGATCGCCGGAGCGTAGGCGGCGAGGCCGCCCGCCGTCGCGTACAGCAGGACGGCCAGGCCCACCAGCGCCGCCACCACGCGGCCGGCCGGCCAGGAGCCGCCGGCCCAGCGGCGCGCGCCGAGGAGGTAGGCGACGGCCAGGCCGGCGACGGCGAGGATCACGATGGGGTCGGGGCGGATGTCGGTGATCAGGCGGCCCGCGGTGAAGGGCCGCAGCGTGTAGCCGAGCAGCTCGTGGGAGGAGTGCGCCGAGCCCGCGCCCGGCGGCGGCGTGCGCGACAGGGCCACCGCGAGGCCGAGCGTGCACGCCATCACGCCGACCTCGGCGGTCGCCAGGCGCAGGAACGGCCGGGACGCCGTGCCCGCCTCCAGGGCGGCGATCGTGCGGCGGCGGTGCCGCAGCCCGAACCAGCCGAGCGCGACGAGCGCGACGATCTTGCCGACGACCAGGAGGCCGTAGCGGGACTGCCAGAGCTCGCTCAGGTCGCCGATGCGGATCCAGGCGTTGACCGCGCCGGAGAAGCCGACCGCGACGAAGCAGCACAGCGCGAGGGCGCTGAACCTGCGCACCGCGGCGGGCAGGTCGTCGGACCCGCGCAGCGCGAGGACGAGCGCGAACAGGCCGCCCACCCACATCGTGACCCCGGCGATGTGCAGCATGAGGCTGGAGACGGCGAGGTTGTGGTCCGCGGCCGAGGCCGAGTGGCCGACGTAGGCCGGGGGCAGGACGGCGAAGACGGCGAGCGCGAGCAGCAGGGCCCGGCCCAGGGGGCCGAGCGTGAGCGTGGTGGCCGCGGCGATGACCAGGGTGATCAGCGTGACGATCAGGAACGCCTCGCCCTGCGGCACCTCGGTGCTGAAGTTGATCAGGAACCCCGACTCCAGCGCCTCGCCGATGGGCAGCCCGAGCAGGTCGGAGAGGGTGAGCACCTGCGTGACCACCGCCGTGGCGGCCCAGGCGAGCGCCCACTGGCCGGCGATGCGGGTGAGGCGCCGCCGGTCGTCGGACCCGCCGGCGAGCGCGACGGCGGCGAGCAGCAGCCCGACGGTCGCCACGGCGCAGGCGTCGTGGACGACGCGCACGATCGGCAGGCCGAAGGAGGTGAGGGGGCCCGGCGAGGGAAGGCCGGGGATGTCGGGCTGTGGCCAGCCGCCTCCGAGCCATAAGGCCGCCAGGAGCACGGCGAACGTGCCGGCGGCGATGATCGCGTACACGGCCGGGCGCCGTCGGAGTGTGCTCATGCTCCTGACTTCCTCGCTTCGGGGGCCGAACCCACGATGTCATCTTGTGATCAAGTATCACCGCATCCGGTGTCCGCGGCGAGGGTTTCAGGGGTTCGCAGCACCACAAGGGCTTTTATTGCTCTATGTCATGACTTGGGGGAGTGCGGAAGCTGCCAGGGCGTTTATTGCCTCGCACACCGGACAGTCAACGAAGGGGATGGACCCGTACACCGAAGGGGGCATGTCATGGGTGCCGACGACAAGGCGGCCAACAAGGCCGAGCAGCTCAAGGGCAAGACCAAGAAGGGGCTCGGCGACCTCACCGGCGACGACGAGCTGCGTGCCCAGGGCGAGGCGGACGAGGCCAGGGGCAAGGTCAAGCAGGCAGGGGAGCGCGTGAAGGACGCCGCCAAGAACGTCAAGGACGCGTTCAAGCGCTGAGCCTGACCCACCGCGGCGGAGGCCCCGTGACCGGGGATCCTCCGCCGCCGCCGTGCCGGAGCCCGACCGGCACGGCGCGGACGGACCTCACGAACGGCGCAGCTCGCCGACCACGCCCTCATAGTCCCCGTGTCCCCGGTAGGCCCGGTGCCCCCCGTAGGGGTCGTAGGCTCCGGCGCCTCGCGCCCCCGCGTCGTCCAGCGCGCGCCCGTCGCGCAGCGTCCGGACCACGTCCTCCTTGTACCGGTTGGCCTCGGCCAGCGACGCGCCGTCGCGCAGGGCTCTGACCACGTCCTCCTCGGCGTCCGCGTACATGTAGGAGTCGGGGAAGACGTCGGTGGAGGGCAGCGCGACCACGCCCGACCCGTCCATGACGATGGACGTGGTCTCGTCCACGACCACCCCGGCGATCTCCACCGGGCCGCCGACGCAGGCCACGTGCACGTCGGGCCCGGGCCCGGCCGTGGCCTCGTAGAGCGCCCAGACGGGCAGGCCGAGGTCGCGGAAGGCGTTCACGTCGCGGACGCCGCCCTCCACGAGAAGGCCCGTCGCGCCACGGGCGAGCGCGGCGCGGGTCAGGATCTCTCCCCACACCGCTCCGGCCGCCGCCTCCGCGCCGGCGACCACGATCACCCGGTCCTCCAGGTCCTCGTCCATCATGCGGTGCAGGGGATCCAGCCCGTCGACGCCGGGTCCCGGCGCCAGTCGTACGGTGCGGGCCCTGCCCAGCAGGCCGAGCGATCGGTGTATGGGACGCAGCGGCGGGCTGAGCCACCCGGTGAGCCCTCGCAGCTGAAGTACGTCCGCGATCGCGGTGGTAGGCGGAACCACGGTATCGATCACCTCTTGTAAAGAGATTTTCAGATCTCGCCGTCCGGAGGCGGCGAAGGGTTGTCCGGACAACACGTCGTCGATCTCAGCGATCCCGGCCTGGAGCGGGGCCTCCCCGGTTGGCGACCGGTCCGTGACGGGCCGGCCGCGGTGGAACGGCGCGGCCCAGCGCATCCGGCTCGCCTGCCCCCACGGCGATGATCTGATGCACGGCGCTTCCTCTCCCCGGCCACGGGAACGGTGGTTCCGGTGGCGTGCGAAGGACCTGACCCTCTTTTCGTGCCCTGTGCCGCTCGAATGATCGGGCAATCACCTGCCCGTTCATTCACAATAACCGGCTTTTCTCACGGACAAGAGTCCCGCATCAGACTAAGTAGACGGTAGAGCCGATGTGCGGGAAAGAGTGGCGGTTTCATTACGGAGATGCGTGAAGACGGTTTCGTCTACGTCGCTCCGCGGCCCCGCGAAGGGCCCCAGGCGGCGAAAGCGCTGGTCGGGACCGGTCCAGGTGAAGCGGTTCACCGGTCAAGGGGGGAACCGATACCCACCCGGGTCAGCCTCCGGCGCCGCGTGACCCCCAGAGCGAGCGGACCTCCTCGAAGACCTTCTGATCATGGGAGATCTCGACGACGTTCCCGTCGGGATCGGTCAGCGCGCACACGTAGCCGACCGGCGGCGGCAGGAGCCGCGGCTCCCAGTGGAGGCACCCGAGCGCGCGCGCCCGCGCGGCGGCCGCGTCCACGTCCTCGCGGCGCGGCACCTCCATGCCGAGGTGCGCGAACGGCGTGAGCTGCGGGCTCGGCCGTCCCCTGTCCCTGGCGAACTCCACCAGCACCAGCACGAACGGCGTCTCCGCCTGGCCGGGGTTGGAGAGCCAGGCGTTGCGTCCCTGCTCGTCGCTGTGGGTCGAGACCACGACGAGCGGGGTCATGGCGGTGTAGAACGCGACGGACGCGTCGAGGTCGGCGCTCGGCAGGGCGACGTGCGTCCAGCGTGCCTCGGTGAGCCTCTCTCCTGACATGGCGTCTCCTCCCGGGACCACCGGGGTCCGCGGACGACCTTTCCCCCTCCGAAACCCCGCTCATTCGAGCTCTTTTGTCGGTGAGGTCGTTCATCTCGCTAAGCGATTGAGCGTTTCGAGGAATCGTGCCCGCCCATTCACATGTGAACCGCGGCGCGGAATGATCCGCGGCCTCGCGGCGTTCGGGCTCGCGGAACCTCTGTAGATCGGGAGAGATCGATGAGCAAGCTGAACGACGACGCCAAGGCCCTGCTCCGCAGGCCGGTACACGCGTGGGCGACCGTGGTGCGGCCCGACGGGGCGCTGCACAGCACCGTGGTGTGGGTGGACCTTGACGGCGACGAGGTCGTCTTCAACACCGCCGTGGGGCGGGCCAAGGAGCGCTACCTGCGCGAGAACCCTCACGTGTCCATCGGCGTCCTCGACCCGGACAACGCCTACCACCTGGTCAGCGTCTCGGGCACGGCCCGGCTGGAGCTGGAGGGGGCGGACGAGGTCATCGACGGCCTGGCCAAGAAGTACCTAAACGCCGACTCCTACCCGTTCCGGCAGCCGGGTGAGCAGCGGGTCAACGTGCGGATCACCCCGGAGCACGTGATCCACAACGGCTGACGACGGGCCCGGCGCCCGGTCCCCGCCCGGTTCTCCGGCGGGGCCCGGCCGCCTCCGGCAGGGGGCTCACGAGAGGACGGCCACCCGCCCGTTCCGATACGGTTTCCGCGGATAACTGCATCTGTCGCATGGTCTCGTCTCCTGGCGGGCTTCGCGGGAGGCCGCACCGTGATCGTCGAACTGCTCTTCCTGCTGGGCGCGATGGCCCTCGTCCTCGCGAACGGCCTCTTCGTCGCGGCCGAGTTCTCGCTGGTCACCGTGGAGCGCGGCGAGGTGCGGCGCCTCGCGGGCGCGGGCGACCGCGGCGCGCAGGGCGTCCAGGCGGCGATCCGGCGGCTGTCCTTCCAGCTCTCGGGCGCGCAGCTCGGCATCACGATCACCTCGCTGTTGCTCGGCGTCACCGCGGAACCCGCCATCGCCGGGCTGCTGCGGCCCGCCCTCGGCGCCGTCCCCGGCCTGCGCGGCCCGGCGGCCGGCACCGTCGCCGCGCTGCTGGGACTGCTGATCGCCACGGTCGGCCAGATGGTGCTCGGCGAGCTGGTCCCGAAGAACGCCGCCCTGTCGCGCCCCATGATGGTCGCCCGGCTCGCCACGCCTCCCCAGCGCGCCTTCTCCGCCGTGTTCGCCCCGCTGATCAAGGCGTGCAACGCCACCGCCGACGCGATCGTGCGGGCGTTCGGCGCCGAACCGCAGGACGAGCTGGCCTCGGCGCGCTCGCCGGACGAGCTCAGCCTGCTGATGAGCCTGTCCGCCCAGGCCGGCGCCCTGCCCGGCGGGACCGCCGCCATGCTGCGCCGCGCGCTGCGGTTCGGCGACAGGACGGCGGCCGAGGCGATGACCCCGCGCACCGACTGCGTGACCGTGGCCGGCGGCGCCGCCGTCGCCGAGTTCCTGACCATCGCCCGGCGGGAGCGCCACCTGCGGCTGCCCGTCTCCGGCGGCGACCTCGACGACATCGTCGGCGTGGCCTCGGTGGCCGGGGCCTTCGCCGTCCCCGCCGACCGGCGCGCGAGCACGCCGGTCGCGGCGATCGGGCACCCGCCCGTCCTCGTCCCCGGATCCCTGGACCTCGCCACGGTGCTGGAGCGCCTGTTCGCGGCCGGGCAGGAGATGGCCGTCGTGGTCGACGAGTACGGGGGCTTCGCCGGGATCGTCACGGTGGAGGATCTGGCCGAGGAGCTGATCGGCGACATCGCCGACGAGTACGACCTGCCCGAGGAGGGCTCGGCCGAGCCGGCGTCCGCGCTGCTGGCGCCCGGGGCGTCGGTGGCCGTGCCCGCCGGGCTGCGCGCCCACGAGGTCGAGGAGCGCACCGGCTTCCAGATGCCCGAGGGGCCCTACGAGACGCTCGCCGGGCTCCTGATCAGCAGGCTCGGCCGCCTCCCCGAGACGGGCGACGGGGTGTCCGTGCACGGGTGGGGGCTGCGGGCCGACGTCGTGCGGCGGCGCAGGATCGAGCGCATCACGCTCACCGCGCCGGGCGAGGAGTCATGACCACCTCCGGAGGCGGCCGGTGAGCCTGGTGGACGCGCTCGTCATCGTGGCCCTGCTCGGGGTCAACGGCTTCTTCGTCGGCGCGGAGTTCGCGCTGATCTCCGCGCGGCGCACGCAGATAGAACCGCTGGCCAGGGGCGGCTCGCGGCGGGCGCGTGCCGTGCTCGGCGCGATGGACGACGTGCCGCTCATGCTCGCCGCCGCGCAGCTCGGGGTGACGCTGGCCTCGCTCGCCCTCGGCGCCGTGGGGGAGCCGGTGCTGGCCCACGCGCTGGAGCCGCTGTTCGCCGCCCTCGGCGTCCCGCACGCCCTGGTGCACCCGGCCGCCTTCGCGCTGGCCCTGCTCGTGGTCGTCTCGGCGCACGTGATCATCGGCGAGATGGTGCCGAAGAACCTCGCCCTGTCCGGGCCGGACGAGGCGGCCCTGTGGCTGGTGCCCACGCTGCGCACGGTCGCCCGCACCCTGCGGCCCGTGCTGGTGGCGATCAACGCGGTGTCCGTGGCGGTGCTGCGGGCGCTGAGGATCCCGCCGACCGGGGAGGTCCGCTCGGTCTTCACCTCCGACGAGATGCCGGCCGTCATCCAGGAGTCGCGCCGGCACCTGCTGCTCGACCAGGACGAGTACGACCGCATGATCGCCACGCTGGCGCTGCGCGCGCGGCCGGTCACCTCGGTCATGGTGCCCGTGGCGGACGCGGTGACCGTGCCCGCGACCACGACCGCGGCCGACCTTCAGGAGTACGCGGGGCGGCACGGCCACTCGCGCTTCCCGGTGCGCGGGAACGAGCCGGGCAGGCTGTCGGGGTACCTGCACGTGCTGGACGCGCTGAACGGGTACGCGCCGGACGAGCCGCTGCCCGCCCGTCCGCTGCCGGTCGTCCACCGCGAGACCTCGCTGGCCGACGTCCTGGCGACGATGCGCAAGCGGCGGGCACAGCTCGCGGCGGTGGGGGACGACGGCGGGGCCGTGATCGGGGTGGTCACGCTGCAGGACGTGCTCACCGGCCTGCTGCGGCACGCGGACCCGGAGACCACCCCTGGATAGCCGCCCCTAACCCTTAGCTAAGGCGTGATTTATACCCTTATGCGGCTATTCTCACTTTTCACCGTGTTTGACCCAGTAAGGTGAACCGGTGGTTAGGGAAGCGGACATCCGGGGTAGCGCGGTCCAAATGCCCGTCGACGGTCGCATCGAAACCTCCGCACCATCCGTTGACTCCGTCTCCCGGTCACCGTCCGCCCCGCCGATCGCCCGCCAGGCGTGGCTGGACGCGCTGCGCGGGCTCGCGGCGCTCGTGGTCGTGTTCGAGCACTCGCTGGACGCCCTGCTGCCCGAGGTCCGCGGCGCCGTCAGCCCGTGGTTCGACTTCGGCCAGTACGGGGTGCTGCTCTTCTTCCTGATCAGCGGCTACGTCGTCCCGGTCTCGCTGGAGCGGCGCGCCAGCGTGCGCGGCTTCTGGATCACCAGGTTCTTCCGCATCTACCCCTTGTGGGCGGTGGCGGCGGCCGTCGGCACCGCGTTCGCCGTCGCCGGCGTGTGGAACGTCATCCCCGGCCAGACGGCCGAGCGGCCGTGGACGGCGCTGCTGGCCCACCTCACCATGCTCCAGGACCTGCTCCAGGTGCCGAGCGTGGTCAACGTCTTCTGGACCCTCTCCTACGAGATGGCGTTCTACCTGCTCGTCACCGCGATGTTCGTGCTCGGCTCACGCGGCGCGGGCGCGGGGACCTCCCTGTCGTTCGCGGCGTGCGGCCTGCTCGCCGGCCTGCTGATCCCCGCGGGCTGGCTGACCAGGAACCTCGGGGTGGCCGTGGTGGGCGTGGCGACGGTCGCCCTGCTCGGGGGCATCGCCGCCGTCGTCAGCACCGACCGGAACGTACGGACGCGGGGCGCGGTCGTCATCGCCGCCCTCGCGCTGGTGCTGCTGACCTTCAACAGCAGGGTCGGCGCCTGGCAGAGCCTGGTCATCCTCGCCACCATGTTCGCCGGGACCGCCGTCTACCGCCTCCAGCACTCCGAGGCCCCCGCGCGCACGCGCTGGATGCTCGCGCTGGTGCCCGTCGTCTCGGTCGCCGCCGCCGTGCTGCTCGGGCCGGGCTGGGGCATGTCCGAGAGCGCCGAGCAGGCGTTCAAGTGGAGCTGGTCGGCGGCCCTGATCGGCGCCTGGCTGACGTTCGCCGCCGGGCTCGCGCTGCGCCACCGCGCGGTCTCGCGGGCGCTGGTCTGGCTCGGGCTGGTGAGCTACTCCATCTACCTGCTGCACCCGCTGATCCTGCAGGTCGTCCGGCGGCTCACCATGGACCCCTCGCAGATCTCGCTGCCGGCCCGGCTGGCGTGGGAGGCGGCGCTCTTCGCGCTCGTGCTCGGGTTGGCGGCGCTCGGCCACCGTTTCGTGGAGCGACCGGCCCAGCGTGTGGGGCGCCGTCTCGCCCGCGCGGTGCCGCGGGAGTCCGCGATTCACCTGGAAAAATGACGATTTCCTGCGAATACTGCGACACCGGGCCACAAATATCCTGGTGCTCGCTAGACTGGCCTGCGGCTTGCCGGGCACGAGGATCCGGCGCCTGGAGTCGGCGCGTGGCCTCGGGCCACCAGCCCTGGCCATTTCCGTGGGGACGATGAACGGCGGGCTTGTCGATGTGCGCCCTGTCCAGCCCGCAGGCGACCCGGCCACCGGTCGCCGCAAGCGGTGGTGGACCTCATGGCTCTGGTGCCTGGTCGCGGCCGTGGCGGGGGTCGCCGTCGCGGCGAGCGCCACGCTCATCGGCGCCTATACCAAGCTGAGCGGCAACATCAAGCACGTCACGGTCGACGCCAAGGACCTCGGCACGCGCCCGGCCAAGGTGAGCAAGGCGCTGAACATCCTGATGGTCGG
This sequence comes from Sphaerisporangium krabiense, assembly GCF_014200435.1. Lineage (NCBI taxonomy): Bacteria > Bacillati > Actinomycetota > Actinomycetes > Streptosporangiales > Streptosporangiaceae > Sphaerisporangium > Sphaerisporangium krabiense. Next base: position 2,311,791 of record NZ_JACHBR010000001.1, read on the forward strand.
CTCCGACACACGGGCGGGCGCCAACGTCAAGTACGGCCACCGGGAGTACGGCGAGCGCACCGATACGATCATCCTCGCACACATCTCGCCGAGCCGGGACAACGCGCTCCTCATCAGCTTCCCGCGTGACTCACTGGTACAGCTCCCTTCGTGCCCGGCCAAGAACGGCCTCACCGGACAGCGCGCGCACATCGGGATGATCAACGAGTCGTTCAACTTCGGCGGCATCGGCTGCACCTGGAAGACGATCGAGTCCCTCACGGGCATCCGCATCGACCACTTCGTCAAGGTCGACTTCACCGGCTTCAAGAGCATGGTGAACGCCCTCGGCGGCGTCGAGATCTGCGTGCCCAAGCCCATCGACGACACCAAGGCCCTGCTCCACCTGCCCGCGGGCCGGCAGACGCTCAAGGGCGAGCAGGCCCTCGGCTACGTGCGCGTCCGCTACTCCATCGGGGACGGCTCCGACATCGGCCGCATCCAGCGGCAGCAGATGTTCCTCGCCTCCATGGTCAAGAAGGCGATGAGCGGCGCCACGCTCACCGACCCCGCCAAGCTGTTCGGCTTCCTGGACGCGGCCACCAAGTCGGTCACGACCGACCCGGAGCTGACCCTCGGCGTGATGAAGGACCTGGCCACCAGCGCCCAGGGCCTCGCCGCCGGCGACATCCACTTCATCACGACGCCGTGGCGCTACTCGCTCACCCAGCCGGGACGCGTCGAGTGGGTGCAGCCGCAGGCCAGGCAGCTCTTCCGGCTCGTCGCCACCGACACCAAGGTCAAGGGGTCGGCCATCAAGACCGGCCGCGAGGCCAAGGTGCCCAAGGCCAAGATCGAGATCTCGGTGCAGAACGGCACCGCCCGCGCCGGCCTCGGCGCCCAGGTCGCCGCCGCGCTGGAGCAGCGCGGCTACAACGTGGTCAAGGTCGGCGACGCGAAGGTCAAGCCGTACCCGAAGACCACGATCAAGTACGCGGCCGACGGGCAGTCGCGCGTCCCGACCCTCGCCGGGGACCTCGTCCTGTCGCGCAACGCCATGGTCGCCGACGTCACCACGACGCGGCTCGTCCTGGTGATCGGCGCGGACTGGAAGGGCCTCAAGCCCGCTCCGGTCTCCGACGAGGAGCTCAAGGGCATCGACGCGACCCAGGACTCCTGCTCCGACGCCTGAGCCGTTCCTGATCGGCCGCGGACGGTTCCTGTTGGACCGGCGCTCTCCGGGGTACGGAACCGGACACGTGGCCGTCGCGGGGGCGTCGGCGGCCGGGCGTTCCCACGGGGCGGGACGGGCCACGACCCGGTGATTCCAGGATGGTGAAGCGATGCGGCGCGGGGTTATCTTCGATCTCGACGGCACCCTGGTCGACACCACGTACCTGCACGTGGTGGCGTGGTGGGAGGCCTTCCGGCGCAACCGGAGGGACGTCCTCATGCTGGACATCCACGGGGCCATCGGCCGCGCCGACCGGGCCCTGCTCGACTACCTGCTGCCCAAGGCGAGCGAGGAGGAGGCGCAGGCCATCTCCGACGCGCACGCCGAGATCTACAAACCACGGCTCGACGACGTGCGCCCCGTGCCCGGCGCGGGCGAGCTGATGCGGACGCTCGCCGACCGGGGGCTGACCGTGGTGGTCGCGACCAGCGCGCCCAAGGACCAGGCCGAGCGGCTGGTGAAGATCACAGGCGCGGAGGACGCGGTGGCGGTGCTGGTGCACGCCGGGGACGTCGACAAGTCCAAGCCGCACCCCGAGCCGGTGCGGCAGGCGCTCGACAAGTCGGGCATGGCCGCCGAGCAGGCTTTCATGATCGGGGACAGCGTCTGGGACGCGCTGTCGGCCCGCGCGGCCGGGGCCGCGTGCATGGGCGTGCGGTCCGGGGGCATCGACACGGCCTCGCTGCTGGACGCCGGGGCCGAGGCCGTCTACAAGGACTGCCGCGACCTGCTCTACAACCTGGAGGAGAGCCCGCTGGAGCGCCTGCTCCGCTCCTGACCCTCGCGCGCGGCCCCGCGACGGCCCTCCTTCACAATTGGATCCGCCCCGGAAACGCCGCGGACGGCCCCGGGCGCCCAGCCGTCGCCGGCCGATCCTCGCCGCGACGCGCCCGCCGTCCCGTCGAACCTCGCGGCCCTCCACGGCGTATCGCTGATCGGAAGGAGAGTGATCGGACATGACGACAGAGCGCGCGGTCATCGGAGTCACCGGACTCGGTGTCATGGGCCGGAACCTTGCGCGGAACTTCGCCAGGCACGGCTACCCGGTGGCCGTGCACAACCGGACGGAGGCCAAGACCAAGGCGCTGATCGAGCAGTTCGGCGCCGAGGGCGAGTTCCTGCCCGCCGAGACGCCCGAGGCCTTCGTCGCCTCGCTGGCCCGCCCCCGCAAGATCGTGATCATGGTCAAGGCGGGGGCCTCGACGGACGCGGTGATCGAGGAGTTCGCGCCCCTGCTGGAGCCCGGCGACATCCTGGTGGACGGCGGCAACGCCCACTTCGCCGACACGCGCCGCCGCGAGAAGGCGCTGCGGGAGCGCGGCGTCCACTTCGTCGGCACGGGCATCTCGGGCGGAGAGCAGGGCGCCCTGGAGGGCCCGAGCATCATGCCGGGCGGGTCGCGCGAGGCGTACGAGCACCTCGGGCCGATCCTGGAGGACATCGCGGCGAAGGTCGACGGGGTGCCGTGCTGTGCTTACGTTGGACCGGACGGTGCCGGACATTTCGTGAAAATGGTGCACAACGGCATCGAGTACGCCGACATGCAGCTCATCGCCGAGGCCTACGACACCCTGCGCCAGGGCGCCGGCATGTCCCCGGCGCAGATCGCCGAGGTGTTCCGCGTCTGGAACACCGGCCGCCTGGAGTCGTACCTCATCGAGATCACCACGGTGGTGCTCTCGCACCGGGACGCGGCCACCGGTAAGCCGTTCGTCGACGTCGTGCTCGACCAGGCCGAACAGAAGGGCACGGGCCGCTGGACGGTCCAGACCGCGCTCGACCTCGGCGTGCCGGTCAGCGGCATCGCCGAGGCCGTCTTCGCCCGCTCCCTGTCCGGCCACGCCGGGATGCGCGAGGAGGCGCGCGTCCTGCCCGGCCCGTCCGGCGACGGCCTGGAGTCGTCCTTCGCCGACGACGTCGAGCAGGCCCTGTACGCCTCCAAGGTGGTGGCCTACGCCCAGGGCTTCAACGAGATCCAGGCCGGCAGCGCCGAGTACGGGTGGGACATCGATCTCGGCGCGATGGCGACGATCTGGCGCGGCGGGTGCATCATCAGGGCCCGCTTCCTGGACCGGATCCGCGCCGCCTACGAGGCCGACCCCGGCGTGCCCACCCTGCTGGCGGACGCGTCGTTCGCGGACGAGCTGTCGCGGGCCCAGCGGGCCTGGCGGGACGTCACCGTCGCCGCCGCCCGCCGTGGCGTCCCGGCGCCGGGTTTCTCCAGCTCGCTGGCCTACTACGACGCCCTGCGCGCCGAGCGCCTGCCCGCCGCGCTGATCCAGGGCCTGCGCGACTACTTCGGCGCGCACACCTATCGGAGGGTCGATCGCGACGGCGTCTACCACACCTGGTGGGAGCTGCCCGGGCAGCCGGAGACCCGCGTGGACGTCTGAGGCCGGTCAGAGCGCCGAGCGCGCGCGCTGCTCCTGCTCGGCGATCAGCTCGGCGAGGGTGGTGGCGTCGTCGGCGTCCACCGTGCGCCACACCCCCGCCGCCTCGGTGGCGTCGTCGAAGCGCAGGCGGGTCGCCCAGAAGCGCCCGGCGTCGGAGCGGAAGACCACCCACCCGGAGGCGCCGGCCGGCGCGGGGTTCACCGGGCCTCCCCTGCCCGGGGGCTCGGCGGTGGCGCGGCGTGGCGCCGGCGGAGGTGGAATGCTCTGATCTGTCGCACGTGGCCCGACCTCGGTTCGCATCAGTAGGCCCACAAGCACCGGCAATCGCTCCTATGGGCCTGTCCTTTATGGCGTCATCGGTCTGCGCGAGACGCATCCGCGCTACGGTCAGTGTGAGGGATCGGTGACACGGTGTCATCATTGCCATGGTGCCGCACCGTCATTGCCGCAACACCTGGAGTAACGATGACCATCGGCGAGGATCTCAGGGCCGCGCGCAGGCACGCCGGGCTCAGCCTCGGCCGGCTCGCCGCGCTGACCGGCGTTTCCGCAGGCCACCTCAGCCGGGTGGAACGCGGGGACCGCGAGGCCACCCCGGCCATCATGCGCCACTACGAGGTCGCTCTGGGTATGCCGCCGGTTCGGTTCATGGCAACGGAAACCCCCCATTCCCGCGACGCCGAAACGGGTACCGTCGATGACATGAAGCGCAGGGGCCTACTCTCGGTCATCGCGGCGGCTTCGGTGGGGGTCGCCACGGGCGAGCCTCTGACACGCCTGCTTGACGGATTGTCGACCGAACCGCCAAACCTCGTCGGCTTACCCGAAGTGCGAGCGGTCGAGGCCGCCGCCGACCTGTACATGCGCATGGACCTCGCCCGCGGGGGCAACGCCGCCATCGCCATGGCGCGCGGCTCCCTCGAGTGGGCGGTCAAACTCCGGGACCGGCCCATGGCCGAGTCCACCCGCGACCGTCTCAGCTCCGCCATCGGCCTCCTGGCCGACCGCGTCGGCTGGGCCACCTACGACCAGGGCCGCCTCGAACCGGCCACCAAACTCCTCACCTTCGCCCTCGACTCCGCGGCCCGCGGCTCCGACCGCGACCTGCGGGCGCACACCATGCTGGACCTGTCGGTGGCCTTCGCCGACCTCGGCCGCCCGCGCGACGGCGTCGACATCCTCCGCATGGCGCTCGGCGACGAACGCATCTCCAGCGCCGAGCGCGCCAACCTCCACGCCGTCGCCGCCCGCCACTGCGCCGCCGCGGGCGACCGCGCGGCCGGGCTGCGGCACATCGGCCTCGCCGAGGAGGCCCTCGCCAGGGCCGAGCCGGCGCTCGCGCCCGACTGGGCGCACCACATCACCGTCTCTCCCGGCCACCACGACAGCGCGCTCGGGCTGGCGCTGTTCCAGCTCGGCGAGGACGCCCGCGCCCGCGCGCGTCTCAGCGCCGCGCTGGACCGCCTCGGCGAGAGCCGCACGCGCACGGGCCTGCGGTGCCTGACGCGTCTCGCCGTGCTGCGCATCCGCGAGGGTGACCGGGAGGCGGGCGCCGAGCAGGCCCGCCGCGCGGTCACGCTCGCCTCGGACGTCCAGTCGATGCGCGTGGCCAACGACCTCCGCATGATGATCGACGACGTCCGCCAGTGCGGCATGACCGAGCTCGCCCGCGAGCTGTCCCGGTCGCTGGTGGCGGCCTGAGGTCCGGCGCGGCACACCCTCGCTCCCCGCGACCGGTCACGGGGGCAGGAAGGCACCGAAGCCGTACGGCCGACCATATATCGGCCGTACGGCCGAGCCCCGGGGACCGGAATTCGGCTAACCTCGCCTGGTCCCCGCACATGCCAGGCGCTTCGCCGCGTCCCGGCCCTTCCGAAAGGTGTGTTCGTTGATCGGCTGGTTCGAGGCGCTCGTGCTGGGGGTGGTGCAGGGGCTGACGGAATTCCTGCCGATCTCCTCCAGCGCGCACATCCGGGTGGTGTCGGCCTTCTTCGGCTGGAAGGATCCCGGGGCCGCGTTCACCGCGGTCATCCAGCTCGGCACCGAGGCCGCCGTGCTCATCTACTTCCGCCACCGCATCTGGGACATCGTCTCCACCTGGGCCCGCTCGCTGGGGAAGCCGGACCTGCGGGCGGAGCCCGCCGCCCGCATGGGGTGGTACATCATCGTGGGCAGCATCCCCCTCGGCGTCGGCGGCGTGATCTTCAAGGAGCAGATCGAGACCACCGTGCGCGACCTGCGCCTCGTCGGCACCTGCCTGATCGTCTTCGGCCTGCTGCTCGCGGTCGCGGACCGCATGGCGCGCAACGAGCTGACCCTGGACAAGAACCTCAACACCCCGCACGCGCTGACGTACGGCCTCGCGCAGGCGCTGGCGCTGATCCCGGGCGTGTCGCGCTCGGGCGGCACCACCGGCGCGGGCCTGCTGCTCGGCTACCGGCGCGAGGAGGCGGCCGAGTACTCGTTCCTGCTGGCGATCCCGGCGGTGCTGGGGTCCGGGGTGTTCGAGCTCTTCAAGATCGGCGACGGGGAGACGACGCCGAACTGGGGCCCGACGATCCTCGCCACGATCGTGTCGTTCGCGATCGGCTACGCCGTGATCGCCTGGCTGATGCGGTACATCAGCACGCACCGTTTCACGCCGTTCATCATCTACCGGGTCGCCCTCGGCCTCGTGGTCATCGCGGCCGTGAGCTTCGACCTCATCCCGGCGATCTAGAGCCGGGCCGCGCTTCGATCGTGCCGCGGTAAAGAGCAGGTAGATTCCGAGCAGGGGGAAATTTCACGACAATCGAGTACGGGGGGCGCGATGAAGGCCCGTATCGCGGGCGTCGCGGCGTACCTGCCGGAACGCTCCATGACCAGCGACGAGGTCGAGTCGCGGATCGAGGGTTACGTCCCGTACCGCGGGGTCATCGAGCGCATGACCGGCATCAGGCGGCGGCACCTCGCCGCGGACGACGAGCAGGCGTCCGACCTCGCCGTCGCCGCCGTGCGCCGGCTCCCCGAGCCCGGGGAGCCCGACCTGCTCATCTTCGCGTCCGCGTCGCAGGACATGGTCGAACCGGCCACCGCGCACATGGTGGCGGCCAAGCTCGGCCTGTCCTGCCCCGTCTTCGACGTCAAGAACGCCTGCAACAGCCTGCTGAACGGCATCCAGGTGGCCGAGGCGCTGATCCGCACCGGCGCCCACCGCACGGTCCTGGTGTGCAGCGGCGAGCTGCCCTCCCGTGCCGTGCGGTGGCGGGTCGAGAGCCGGGCGCAGTTCGCCGACGCCTTCGCCGGGTACACGCTCTCGGACGCCGGCGCCGCGGTGCTGGTCACCGCCGACCCCGGCCGGGGCATCTTCTACCGCGCCTTCGCCGCGGACTCCACGGCCTGGTCGGCGGGCACGCTGCCCGGCGGCGGCTCGGCGCACCCGCGCGACCCCGAGTACACCTACTTCCGCGGCGACGGGCGCCGGCTGAAGGAGGCGTTCGAGCTGGCCGGGCCGGACCTCTTCCTGACGGCGCTCAAGCGCACCGGCCTGACCTGGGATGACTTCTCCGTCGTGGCCGTACACCAGGTGGCGATGCCCTACCTCGACGTGCTGGCCCAGGCCCTCGGCATCCCCGGCGACCGGCTGGTCGTGACGCTGCCCGAGCACGGCAACTGCGCGTCGGCCACGCTGCCGCTCCAGCTCGCGGCGGCGGGCGCCGGGCCGGGCGACCGGGTGGCGCTGCTCGGGCTCGGCGGCGGCATCAGCCTCGGCGTGCTGTTCGCGGACCTGTGAGGACGGACCGATGGACCTCTGGGTGATCGTCCCCGCCTACGACGAGGCGAAGGGGATCGAGGCGACGCTGCGCGCGCTCGAGGACCAGGACGACCGCGCGTTCACGCTGGTCGTGGTCGACAACATGAGCACCGACGGCACCGCCGAGGTCGTCCGCGCCTACGCCGCGGGCTCCTCCCTGACGATCGAGATCGTCACCGAGCGGCGCAAGGGCACGGGGGCGGCGTCCGACACCGGCATGCGGCACGCCATCGCGCGCGGCGCCACCCACCTGCTGCGCACCGACGCCGACTGCCTGCCGCGGCGCGACTGGGTGCGTGCCATGAAGCGCGGGTTCGCCGACGGCCTGGAGATGGTGGGCGGCCTGCTGCGGCCCCGCACCGACGAGTTCCGGCTGAAGTTCTGGGAGCGGTGGCTGCTGCCGTCCGTGGTGGAGGCGGCGGCGCTGTTCGGCCGCCTGCGCCCGAGCAACCGCGGCGCCTACCTCGGGCCGTACGTCATGATGCCCGGCGCCACCGTGGGCATCACCGCGGCCCTGTACGAGCGGGCGGGCGGGTTCCCGCGCACCGCGATCGAAGAGGTCCACGAGGACCGCGCCCTGGTCAACCGCGTGCGCGCGATCACCCGCGCCTACGGCACCCGGCGGGACGTCGTGGTGTACGGCTCGGTGCGGCGACTGCGCGCGTACGGGCTGGCGGGGACGCTGGCCTGGTACGCCGACCACCACTACCGGCCCGAGGTGGTCGACGTCCGGTGAGGCCCCGTGACGCGGGGCGGGCGATGGCCGCCGAGCGGCGGCTCTACCTGGCCGCCCATCCGGTCGCCTATCCCCTGGTCCGCCTGCTCGCCCGGTTCGGCCCGGTGGTGCGGGTGCCGGGGCTCGGGGTGGTGGTGAACGACGCCGCGACCGCCCGCGCGGTGCTGACCGACCCGCGGTTCCGCAAGGACGGGCCCGGCTCACCCGGCGACCTGTGGACGCCCGTGCTCGGGCCGTCGGTGCTGCTCAACATGGAGGGCGAGGCGCACGCGGCGCTGCGGCGCAGGCTCGCCCCGCTGTTCACGCCCGCGCACGTCACGGCGCTGGTGGACGACGTGCTGGCCGGGCCGCTGCGCGACCTGTCGGAGCGGCTGGCGCGCGGCGCGACCGTGGACCTGGTGGACGAGATGCGGCTGATGGCGGGGGCGGTGATCTGCCGGCTGATCGGCATGCGCGAGGTGCCGGCACGGGAGGCGCGGTCGCTGTTCGCCGACGGGGAGCGGGTCGCGTCCATGATCTCACTGCGCTCCCGGCGGCTGACGGACCGGCAGGTCGCCGTGGCGCGCCGGGTGCTGGACCGGGTCGGCGCCATCGCGGTGGACGCCTACGCGAAGGGCGACGCGGCGACGGTGATGGGGCGCATGCGGGCGCTCGGGCTGTCGGAGGCCGAGGCGCGCGGCGCGGCGGGCGCGTTCTTCCTGACCGGCACCGAGACCGTCGCGACGTTCGTCCCGAGGCTGGTCGCCCTGCTGCACGACTCCGGCACGCCGGTCGAGGCGCCGGAGGACCTGGACCGGGTCGTCGAGGAGGCCATGCGGGTGACGACGCCGACGCCGGTCATGCTGCGCTCGGTGGCGGCGCCCGCCCGGGTGGGACGGGTCCGGGTGCGCCCCGGGGACCGCGTGGTGATCGCCACGCACAACTGCGCCCGCGCCTACGGCCCGTTCGACCCGGCGGCCGAGCACCCGGCCGAGCTGCGGCGGCTCTGGTTCGGGGCGGGGCCGCACTTCTGCGTCGGCCATCCGCTGGCGATGGCGGAGATCCGGGCCGTGGCCGGGACGGTGCTGGCCCACCGGCCGCGAGTGGTCGGCCGTGAGGTGGCCCGGGGCGTGCTCATCCCCACCTATCGACACCTGTGGATAACTTGTGGATAACGTGTGGACAGGCGACGTCGTGGGCGACGTCCTCGACGGGCCGGGGCGCAACGGCCAGGCCGCGATCATCGACGGGCGCGGGCGGACGCTGCGGTACGGGGAGCTGCGCCGCCGCGTCCACGCCGTCGCCGGGGCCATGGCCGGCCTGGCGCCCGGCGAGGCGGTGCTGTTCGCCGTGCGGCCGGGGCCGGACGCCGTCGTCTGCGCGCTGGGCGCGGTCGCGGCGGGCGGCATGCTCGTGCTGGCCGACCCCGGGCTCGCCCCCGCCGTGGCCGCCGCACGCCTGAAGCTCGCCCCGCCGCGCTGGGTGGTCGCCGACTCCCTGGTCTACACGCTCGGCGGCCCGCTGCGCGCCCTGGCCGCCCGTCGCGGCCTCCACCTCCCGCACCTGCGCGACCCCGTGCCGGGCCGCCCGGTGCGCCACTTGTACGCGGGCCCCTGGCTGCCGGGCGTGCCCCGCGGGGCGACCCGCCTGCGCTCCCTCGGCGCGGCGGACCTCTCGTCCGGCCGCCTGCCGCACCTCGCGGCACAGGATCCGGCCGGCCCGGGTGCCCTCGGACCGGGCGCGCCGGAGGCGCGCGAACCGTCCCACGCGGCGCAGCCGGCCGTCGTGGCCTTCACCTCGGGGACCACGGGGCGGCCGCGCGGGGTCGTGCACACGCGCGGATCGCTGGCCGCGGGGTCGGCCCTGTTCCGCGCCGCCGTCCCGCTGGCGGACGGCGACGTCGTCCACACCGACCAGCTCATGGTGGGCCTGCCCGCGCTGGCGGCCGGGGCCACGTGGTCGCTGCCGGGCCCCGGTCCCTGGGCGGCCGAGCTGGCCGCGCGCGGGGCGACGCACGCCTTCCAGGTGCCCGTACGGCTGGACCGCGACCTGCGCGACGCCCCCGCGCTGCCCCGGCGGCTGCGCTGCCTGCTGCTCGGCACGGCGCCCAGCCCGCCCGCCGTGCTGCGCCGCGCCCGGGACGCCGCGCCGCACGCCGAGATCCTGTCGGTGTACGCCCTGACCGAGGCGCTGCCGGTCGCGGTCGCGCGCGCCGAGGACAAGCTGGCCTGCCCGGAGGGCGATCTGCTCGGCACGCCGCTGCCCGGCGTACGGACACGGATCGCGGGCGACGGGGAGCTGTTGGTCTCGGGGCCGCAGCTCGCCCGCGGCTACCTCGGCGAGCCGCCGCTGCGCGAGGTCGCGACGGGCGACCTGGTCCGCCTCGACGCGCAGGGGCGGCTGGTGCTGCTCGGCCGCAAGAAGGACATGCTGCTCAGGGACGGCGTGAACATCTATCCGGGCCTGTACGAGCCCGCGATCGGCGCGCTGCCGGGGGTGGCGGAGGCGGCGATCGTCGGCGTGCCGGACCCGGAGACCGGGGACGAGGAGGTCGTCCTCGCCGTGGTCCCCGGGCCGGGCTTCGACGCGGGGGCGCTGCGCCGCGCGCTGCCGGGTGTCGTGGACGCGGGGGCGCTGCCGGACCGGGTGGCGGTGCTGGAGGACTTCCCGCGCGGCGGCCGCACCGGCAAGCTCGACCGCGCCGCCCTGCGGGCCGCCGTGGCGGGGCAGGAGACGCGGGTGCCGCCCGATGCCGGTGGCGCGGGATGAGGCCAGGGCCGGGGACGCGGGGTGGCGTGGGATGAAGGTGGTGGTGACGGGCGCGTCGGGGTTCGCCGGGGGCGTGGTGGTGCGCGCGGCCGTGGCACGGGGGTGGCGGGTGCACGCCTTCGGGCGGCGGGCGGCGTCCGGGATCGGCGCGGGACCGTTCGGCGACCTGGTGCGCGCGGGCACGGTGCCGTACCGCTCGTGGGACGTCACCGCCGACGCGCCCGGCGACCTGCCCGAGGTGGACGCGGTGATCCACTGCGCGGGCACGGTGACCGACTGGGGCCCGGCCAGGGAGTTCGCGCGGGTGAACGTGGCCGGCACCGCCCGGGTGCGCCGGGCGTTTCCCGGCGTGCGGTTCGTCCACGTCAGCACGGCCAGCGTGTACGACCCGTTCCGGCCGACCGTGATGGCCCGCGAGCACGATCTCCCCGCCCGGCGGTACGCCAACGCCTACGGCGCGTCCAAGGCCCGCGCCGAGCGCGCGGCGGGCGCGGACGCGATCGTCCTCAGGCCGCACGCGGTGTACGGGCCCGGCGATCCGACGCTGCTGCCCCGGGTGCTGGGCGCGGTGCGCGGGAGGCGTCTGTGGGCGGTGGGCGACGGGCGCCAGCGTGTCAGCCTGACCTCGGTGGCCAACCTCGCCGAGGCGTGCCTTCTCGCGGCGTCCGGGCCGGTGGAGCGAGGGGTCTTCAACATCGCGGACGCCGAGCCGGTGGTGCTCGACGACGCGCTGCGCTGGATCCTGCGCGAGCGCGGCATCGACGCCGAGCCGTCCTACCTGCCCGCCGGGCTGGTGACGCCGGTGGCCGGGGTCATGGAGGTCGCGTTCCGCCTCCTGCGCCGTCCCTCGCCGCCGCGTCTGACCCGCTACGCGGCCGGCCACCTGGCCGTGGAGCGCACGCTGGACATCTCCGCCGCGCGGGAGCTTCTCGGGTACCGCCCGTCGCCGACCTCGTTCCACGGGGCCGCGGCGTGGTGAACTCCGGCTCACGGCCGTGCCGGACCGGCGGTGATTTCCGACGTCGTCCATGAAACGGACGCATCGAGGATGAAAGATCACCGGTTGTCATCATCAATCCTTACAATTCCTGACAATCGGCATTGCGGGAACGGCGTCCGGGTGCGACCGTCGATATGAGCCTGCTCGCGGTACCCGTCATGAGACGTTCGTCGAGGAGAGGGGCACCCACCGTGTCCGATCTGCCCCAGCTGCCGTTCCCGCGGCGCACCCGGCTGGAGATTTCGCCGAAGTTCCGCGAGCTGCGGGCCACCGCGCCGATCATCCGCGTGCGCACGACCACGGGCGACGAGGCGTGGTTCGCGATGAGCTACGACGTGGTGCGGACGCTGCTGGGAGACGACCGGTTCGGGCGCACCCATCCGGATCCGGAGAACGCCCCCCGCGTGTCCCACGCGGTGATCGCGGGCGTGCCGCGCGGCGGTTTCGAGACCGAGAAGGCCGACCACGAGCGGATGCGCAAGCTGCTCACGCCCGCCTTCTCGGCGCGGCGCATGAGGCTGCTGAGCGGCCACGTCCAGGACATCGTGGACGAGCTCCTCGACGAGCTCGCCGCCAAGAAGCCTCCCGCCGACCTGCACGCGCACCTGTCCGTGCCCCTGCCCGCGCTGGTGATCTCCGAGCTGCTCGGCGTGCCCCGCCAGGACCGCGAGCGCTTCGGCGTGCTGGCCGAGGCGATGACCGACATGTCGGCATCAGGAAAGGCGCACGCGGCGCTGGAGGAGCTGAGCGGCTACATCCACGAGCTCATGGTCGACAAGCGCCGCCACCCGGCCGAGGACGTGTTCTCCGACCTGGCGACGATGGAGGCCGACGACCAGGAGATCGCCGAGCTGGGCGCGATGCTGCTGTTCGCCGGCCACGAGACCACGGTGAACCGCATCGACCACGGCGTGGCGTACCTGCTCACCAACCCCGACCAGCGGGACGCGCTGGCCGCCGACCCCTCCCTCGTGCCGGCGGCCGTCGAGGAGATCCTGCGCATGTCGGCGCCGTCCGACCTGGGCGTGACCCGGTGGGCGCGGACGGACGTCGAGATCGGCGGCGTCACGATCCGCAGGGGCGACGCGGTGATCGTCGGCACCATGGCCGCCAACCGCGACGAGGGCGTCTTCCAGGAGCCGGACCGGTTCGACGTCCACCGGCACGGCGAGGAACCGCACCTGGCCTTCGCGCACGGCATGCACTACTGCATCGGGGCCAGCCTCGCGCGGGTGGAGCTGCGCAGCGTGTTCGGCACGCTGTTCCGGCGGTTCCCTGCCCTGGAGCTGGCGGTGCCGCTGGAGAGGATCCCGGTCAGGACCGACCGCGCGACCGGCGGCTTCGCGGAGATGCCCGTCGTCTGGTGACCTCCACGCCGAGATGATCACGGCCGGTCCCCGTGGCACGGGGCGCCGGCCGGCCGCCGTGAACGCGGCCTTTCTGACCACTGCCGCACGCGTGCCGAACCTCTTCCTGACGGCTGCCCCGAGGGACACGAACCGGTAACAACGCGTACCCATGTCGTCACACCCGCTTGACACCGGGCACCGCATGTCGTCTTATATCACCTACCCGACTTATTAAGTAGGAATTGAGGAGAGGTACATGAAGGTGCGCGGGCTCCGGGGGATGACGGCGGCGCTGGCCGCGGTCGCGGTGACCGCCCTCGCGGCGGCCTGCGGCGGCGGTGGCGACACCACAACCGCCTCCGGCGGTGCCGGCGGGGGCGGCACGACCAAGACCGAGCTGCGGCTCGGGTTCTTTCCCAACATCACCCACTCGACCGCCCTCGTCGGCGTCAAGAAGGGCTTCTTCACCAAGGCCCTCGGCGACAACGTGACGCTGAAGACCGCCACCTTCAACGCCGGCCCCGCCGCGACCGAGGCGATCTTCTCGGACGCCATCGACGCGACCTATATCGGCCCCAACCCGGCCATCAACGCCTGGTCCAAGTCCAAGGGCCAGGCCATCAAGATCGTCGCAGGCGCCGCGTCCGGCGGCGTGTACCTCGTGGTCAAGCCCGAGATCAACTCGGTCCAGGACCTCAAGGGCAAGAAGATCGCGACGCCGCAGCTCGGCAACACCCAGGACGTCGCGCTGCGCTACTGGCTGCAGGAGAAGGGCCTCAAGACCGACACCAAGGGCGGCGGCGACGTCTCCATCCTCCCGCAGGAGAACGCCCAGACCCTGCAGACCTTCGCGACCGGCGACATCGACGGCGCCTGGGTGCCCGAGCCGTTCGCCAGCCGCCTGATCCAGGAGAGCAAGGGCAAGATCCTGGTCAACGAGGCCGACCTGTGGCCCAACAAGCAGTTCGTCATCACCCACCTGATCGTCAGGCAGCAGTTCCTCAAGGAGCACCCCGACATCGTCAAGAAGCTGATCGAGGGGCACGTCGAGGCGACCGCCTACATCAAGTCCGACCCGGCGGGCGCCAAGGAGGCGATCAACGCCGAGCTTCAGGACCTCTCCGGCAAGCCGCTGAAGAACGAGGTCCTGGAGAGCGCCTTCCAGAACATCACCTTCACCAACGACCCCATCGCGTCCTCCCTGATCGGCAGCGCGGACCACGCGCAGAAGGTCGGGCTGCTCGACCCGGTGGACCTCAACGGCATCTACGACCTCACGATCCTGAACCAGGTGCTCGCCGCCAAGGGGGAGCAGGCGGTGAGCGACAAGTGACCGGGCACCACACGGCGGGCCCGGCCGTCCGCGGAACGAACGAGCCGACGCGGCGCCCCCGGTCCACGACCGGCGGGCTGCCGGGTGAGGAGTCGAAGTGACAGCTCCAAGTCAGGAGCTGCGCTCCAGCCGGACCGACGGGCACGGGCCCGCGGTCCGGCTGGACGCGGTTTCCAAGGTGTACGGCCGGGAGCTCCTGGCCCTGGACCGGGTCAGCCTGTCGGTGGACCGCGCCGAGTTCGTGTGCCTGCTCGGCGCGTCGGGCTGCGGCAAGAGCACGCTGCTCAACCTCGTCGCCGGTCTCGACCACGCCACGGCCGGGACGATCGACACGCAGGGCGGGCGCGTCGCGATGATGTTCCAGGAGCCCGCGCTGTTCCCCTGGCTCACCGTCTCGGCCAACATCGAGCTCGCGCTGCGGGTGACGAGCAAGGGCAAGAGCACGACGAAGAAGGAGCGCCGCGAGCGGGCGGCCGAGCTGCTGGACATCGTCCACCTGACCGGCTTCGGCGGCAAGCGCCCGCACGAGCTGTCCGGCGGCATGCGCCAGCGGGTCGCCCTCGCCCGGTCGCTCGCCCAGGAGGCCGACGTCCTGCTGATGGACGAGCCCTTCGGCGCCCTGGACGCGATGACCCGCGACCTGCTCCACGACCAGCTGGAGCGCATCTGGCGGGAGCGGCGGCTCACCGTCCTGTTCGTCACCCACAACGTGCGCGAGGCCGTGCGCCTCGGCGACCGGGTGGTGCTGCTGAGCAGCAGGCCGGGCACGGTGATCCACGACTTCCCCGTCGACCTGCCCCGGCCGCGCCGCACGGACTCGGCCGAGGTCGCCGAGATGACGACCACGATCACCGACCGGCTGCGCCAGGAGGTGCTGCGGCACGCCAAGCCGGCGCCGCAGCCGGTGGGCGCCGCGGCGAGAGGCGACGGGTGAGGGATGACGACCACAGAGGTATCCCAGAGCATCGCCGGCCTGGACGCCCTTGAGCTGTCCACCCGCGAGCGGCGTGGCCTGGCGTCCAGGATCTGGTCACGCGCGTGGCCGATGATCTCCGCCATCCTGCTGGTCTTCGCGGTGTGGGAGCTGGTCGTGCTGAGCGGCTGGCGTCCCGAGTACGTGCTCCCCGGCCCGATCACCGTGCTCGGCGAGCTGTGGACGCGTCTCGGCGACCCGGAGTTCTACGACGCCGTCCTGGTCACGATGCGCCGGGCGATCTTCGGGTTCGCGCTGGCCGTCCTGGTCGGGCTGGTCGTCGGCGCGGCGGTCTCCCGGGTGCGCCCGCTGCGCGCGGCCTTCGGATCGCTGATCACGGGCCTGCAGACCATGCCGTCCATCGCGTGGTTCCCGCTCGCGATCCTGCTGTTCAAGCTGAGCGAGAGCGCGATCCTGTTCGTGGTGATCCTCGGCGCCGCCCCGTCCATCGCCAACGGGCTGATCGCCGGGGTGGACTACACGCCGCCGATCCTGCTGAGGGCCGGGCACATCCTCGGGCTGCGGCGGCTGGCGCTGTACCGGCACGTTATCCTGCCCGCCTCGCTGCCCTCGTTCCTGTCCGGTCTCAAGCAGGGGTGGGCGTTCGCGTGGCGCTCGCTGATGGCGGGCGAGCTGCTCGTGATCATCGCCCACCAGACGTCCATCGGCGAACAGCTCGACAACGCACGAGAACTGTCCGACGCGCCCGGCCTGCTCGCCACGATGATCGTCATCCTGATCATCGGCATCGTGGTGGACATGTGTTTCGGCGCCGCCGACAACGCTCTCCGGCGCCGCTGGGGGCTCGACCAACCTGTGGGCTGATGCGGATCTCAGCCAGGACGCAGTACGCCCTGCGCGCCGCGGCCGAGCTGGCGGCCGCTCCTCCGGGCCCCGTGCCCGCCGAGCGGATCGCCAGCTCGCAGGACATTCCGCGCAGGTTCCTGGACAACATCCTGCTCCAGTTACGGCGCGCGGGGCTCATCGAGAGCCAGCGCGGCCCCGACGGCGGCTACTGGCTCGCGAGGCCGGCCTGCGAGATCACGCTCGCGGACATCATCGTCGTGGTGGAGGGCGTGCCGACGGGCGCTGAGAGGTTCCCGGGCGTGGCGGGTCCGCTGGCGGAGGTGTGGACGGCGCTTCGGGCGTACGAGAACACGACGCTGACGGAGATCACGCTGGCGCACATCGCCAGCGGGTCCCTGCCCCCGCTTTCGTGATGCCGTCCCGGCCCGTTGCGGCGCGGCGGCCACACGACTGTGGAAGACTGCGCATCTGCTGATTTCTTGCTCTATCGCCCGCGAAGGGGCATCGCAGATGGGAACTCCAGGGCAGCTCGTCGTCAAGAGGTACCGGCTCATGCGGGCGCTGGGCCAGGGCGGCATGGGCATGGTCTGGGAGGGACACGACACGCTTCTGGACCGGCCGGTCGCGGTCAAGGAAGTCCTGATCCCCGACACGCTGAACTCCCGTCAGCGGCTCAACATGATCCACAGCACCGCCCGCGAGGCCCGCATGGCCGCGCGGCTCGACCACCGCAACATCGTCAGCGTCTTCGACGTGGCCGACGAGGACGGCCGCCCGTGGATCATCATGGAGCTCGTCCCGTCGCGCTCGCTCGACCGGGTGATCGCCAGCGAGGGCCCGCTCTCGGTCGCCCGCGCGGTGGCGATCGGCACCGAGGTGCTCACCGCCCTGACGGTCGCGCACGCCGCCGGCGTGGTGCACCGCGACGTCAAACCGGCCAACATCCTCATCGGCTACGACGGCCGCATCGTCCTCAGCGACTTCGGCATCGCCACCCTCCTGGACGACCCGCACGCCTCGCGCGGCGGCGCGACCGGCTCGCCCGGCTTCCTCGCCCCCGAACGCCGCGGCGGCCGGCCCGCGGAGCCCGCCTCCGACCTGTGGTCGCTCGGCGCGACGCTGTACGCCACCGTCGTCGGACGGCCCCCGTTCGAAGGGACGCGCGGGCAGCTCTCCACCCTGCTCGTCCAGGACGCCGAGCTGGCCAAGGCCCCCGCGGAGCTGCGCCCGGTCCTGGCGGGGCTGCTCACCGCGGAGCCGGCCGCGCGCATGGGCGCCGCCGAGGCCAAGCGGCTGCTGGACGAGATCGCGGCGCCCGAGGCGGCGCCGGCCCCCGTACGACGCCGGGGCAGGCTGCTCGCCATGGGAACGGCCGCCGCGGTGGCGGCGGTCGCGATCGGCGGGTGGGCGTTCCTGCGCCCGTCCGACCCCGCGGGCGCGGGTCCGGTCGCCGCCTCGCCGGCCGGCGCGTCGACGTCCCCGGCCGCCGCGCCTTCGGCCTCGCCCACGCCGGCGCGGCTGAAGCTGAAGTGGTACGACCCCGGCAAGGGCTGGAAGGCGGGGGTGCCCAAGGGCTGGCGGCTGTCGATCCAGGAGGACACCTACACGTGGGCCGACCGGGACGGCATCGCGCACCTCGGGATCGAGGTGATCGACGCGCGCGGGAGGAGCCCGGTGGACCTGCTGGAGGAGGTCGAGTCCTCGCTGTCCACATCGGTCAGGAAGTACCAGCGCGTCCGGCTGAAGAAGGTGCCGTCCAAGCACGGGACCGTGGCGGCGGAATGGGAGAGCACCTGGACCGGCCCCGGCTACCACTCCTGGGCGGTGCGCGGCGTCGCCTACCGCGAGGTGCAGCGGATGATCGTCACGGGCGACAGGATCAGCGTCCTGGACTGGTCGGCCACGGACGCCGAGTGGAACCGGCTCAGGCCGACGATGGACGCGGTCTTCAAGTACTACCGCCCGCCGGGCACCGACGGCTGAGCGGCCCCGGCGTCAGCCGACGTGCACGGGCGGGCGCCGGGTGTCGTCCGGCTCGGCCTGGCGCAGCACCTCGCGGGTGAGCGGCGCGACGTCTCCGCCGCCGAAGACCAGGTAGCGCAGCAGCGCGGCGATCGGGTTGCCCTCCGACCAGTGGAAGTAGACGTGCGGCATCTTGCCGGTCTCGTCGCGGATGTGCAGCAGGACGGCGGCGATGGCGTTCGGGACCGTCGCGCCCTGCACCCGCAGGATCTTGTAGCCGTGCCGCTCCTCGCCCTGGACGCACAGCTCGGAGTGGAACTCCGAGGCGTCCTCGACCGTGACCTCCAGGAAGATCAGGGGCTCCTCCTCGGGGAGGTGGTTGTTGCGCCGGGTCTCGTGGTCCTTGTCGGCGTACTCCTGCGCGTCGCGGGCGTCCGGCTCGTTGGCGATGATGCGGATCTTGCCGGGCACGTCGATGATGCCTCGGGCCTTCTCGTCCAGCTCGATGGCGCTCACCCGCAGCTCGGTGGAGCGGGTCGCCCGGGAGATCAGCGAGGTGACGACGATGGCGAGCACGAACAGGAACGCGATCTTCAGGCCGTCCGGCCGCTCGACGATGTTGGCCACGGCCGTGTAGGCGAGCACCAGCGCCACCAGGCCGAAGCCGGCCGTCCTCCCGCGCCTGCGCTTCTGCCAGGACGAGAGCGTGACCGCGACCGCCGCCGAGAGGATCAGCGCCAGCACGCCCGTGGCGTACGCGCCGCCCTGCTCCTCGACGCCCGCGCCGAAGAAGACCGTGATGCCGCAGGCGATGCACGTGAAGACCAGCACCAGGGGCCGCACGGCGCGCGTCCAGTCGGGCGCCATGCCGTAGCGCGGCAGGTAGCGGGGCACGATGTTGAGCAGTCCCGCCATGGCGGACGCCCCGGCGAACCACAGGATGGCGATCGTGCTGAGGTCGTACGCCGTGCCGAACAGGTCGCCGAGGTGCTGGTGGGCGAGGTAGGCCAGGGCGCGCCCGCTCGCCTTGCCGCCCTCCTTGAACTCCTCCGGCGGGATCAGCACGCTGGTGGCGAAGCTGCTGGAGATCAGGAACACGCTCATGATCAGGGCGGCGGTGGTGAGCAGCAGCCTCGCGCCCTTGATCCGCTGCCGCAGGTCGCCCTTGACCAGCGGCATCACCGCGACGCCGGTCTCGAAGCCCGACAGGCCGAGCGCGAGCTTGGGCATCACGAACAGCGAGACGGCGATCATGGCGAGCGGCCCGGAGTGGTCGGTGGTCAGCGCCGTACGCCAGTCGCCGATCATGTCGGGGTGCGCGAAGGCCTGTACGACCGAGGTGGCCACCACGATCACGTTCAGCAGGAGGTAGACGGCCACCAGCACGACGGCCAGGCCGATGGCCTCGCTGAAGCCGCCGAGGAACACCGCGCCGAGCGCGACGACCAGGAACAGCGTGATCGGGACCTTCCACCCGTCGAACAGGTCGGGGACGAACGGGTTCTGCAGGATGTGCGCCGTGGCGTCGGCGGCCGAGAGCGTGATCGTGATGACGAACGCGGTGGCGACGAAGCCGAGCAGGAACAGCACGAGCAGCTTGCCGCGCCATCCGGGCAGGAGCCCTTCGAGCATGGACAGCGAGCCGAGGCCGTTCGGGCTCTCGGCGGCCACCGCGCGGTACGTCGGCAGCGCGCCGAACAGGGTGAGCGCCACGAGCAGCAGCGTGGCGACGGGGGACAGGGCGCCGGCGGCGAGCGCGGCGATGCCGGGCTGGTAGCCGAGCGTCGAGAAATAGTCCACGCCGGTGAGGCACATGACCTGCCACCAGCGGTGCTGTTCGTGCGGCGCGGGGTCGGCGTGCTGCCCCACGGAGCGGCGGTCGGACTGGAGCAGCCCGTGGAGGAGCCAGGCACGCACTCTGTCGTCGGCGCGTCCGCCGCTCGACGGCGGAGACGAAGTGGCCGTCACTGTCACCCCTTGTCCGAACACCACAGGATGTGAGGAACCCTACTCAACAGGCGTCCCGGCGGGACGGGTAACCGTGTCACCTCATCGGTGACCCGCCCGCGGCACGTCGCGGCCGGATCGCTCGCCGGTCGATGACGGGGCCGCACCCCAGCTCCGATACGCCCCATAACCGAGAGAAAATCCGCATCGGTGTATCGCGTCCCTCCCGTCACAGCACCCTATGTACCCCAGGACCTGCGCGTAGACCTCCGACCTCTGGTCGATCCCTGCCCCGCAACTATTGTTGTCGAAGTATCTGACCGAGCCCCGAAAATTCGCACCGACATACGGACCTGTGGTGCGTTCCGGTGCGTGCGATAAAGAAACCAGCACAGAAGACGTCCCACCTCCCCGGCCGCCCGCGACATGTCACCGCGATCCCCGCCACAGCTCCAGGCGCCGCGCGGCACTCCACCGTGCCGTCCGGGCCATGCCCTTCCGCCATGCCACGGAGGTCCACGAGAGCAGGGACGCGTGGCGCGATGGCGCCACGGTACTTGCAATGGTTTTCATAATCAGATTGGATCCGAGCCATGAGAGTCGCCTTCGTGGGAAAAGGTGGTAGCGGTAAGACCACCCTGTCCTCGCTGTTCGCCCGGTACACCGCGCGCGCCGGCGGTCCGGTGGTGGCCATCGACGCCGACATCAACCAGCACCTGGGCCTGGCCCTTGGACTGAGCCCCGCCCGGCTGCCCGCCCCCCTGGGCGCGGGCATCACCGCGATCAAGGATTACCTGCGCGGCGACAACCCCCGCATCCCCTCCGCCGCCGCCATGGTCAAGACCACCCCACCCGGCTCCGGCTCCCGCCTGATCACCATCGACGACCCCTACTTCACCCGCCACCACACCACCACCCTGCCCGAACTCGGCGGCCTCGCCCTGATGATCACCGGCCCCTTCAACGAGGACGACCTCGGCGTGGCCTGCTACCACTCCAAGGTCGGCGCCGTGGAGCTCTACCTCAACCACCTCATCGACGGCCCCGGCGAACACGTCATCGTCGACATGACCGCCGGCGGCGACTCCTTCGCCTCCGGCATGTTCACCCGCTTCGACATGACCTACCTGGTCGCCGAACCCACCCGCCAAGGCATCGGCGTCTACCACCAATACGCCGAACACGCCCGCGACTACCAGGTCCCCCTCGCCGTCATCGGCAACAAGATCCACACCCCCGAAGACGTGGACTTCCTACGCCGCCACGTCGGCGACGCCCTGCTGGTCACCCTCCCCCACTCCCCCGCCATCCGCGCCATGGAACAAGGCCACCCCTTCACCCTGGACGACCTGGAACCCCAAGGCCACCACGCCCTGGCGATCCTGAAGGACCACCTGGACGCCACCCCCAAGGACTGGGCCAAGTTCGGCCGCCAGACCATCGAGTTCCACACCCGCAACGCCCACGCCTGGGCCAACCGCGCCACCGGCCAGGACCTGCTCCAGCAGATCGACCACGACTTCGTCTACGGCCGCCGCCCCACCCTCGCCACAGGCTGAGACCGGCGCCCGGCCGCGCGTCCCACGTGACTGTCGCTCCCGCGCCACCTTCAGCCCGCGGCACCACCCGCTTACCGTCGGATCCGTCCCCGCTGGAGAGGAGAACCTCCCATGTCGCTGACCGTTCCCCCAGACCTTCTCGACCAGGCCCGCGCCGGTGAGGTCGACGACGCGGCCTTCGTGGCCTGCGTCCGCGACTCGCTGCCCTACGCCTGGTCGCTCATCACCGGCCTCATCCGGCAACGGCAGGAGACCGGCGCGGAGTTCGCCGACAACCACACCCCGCCCCCGGACGAGGCGGCCCGTGGCCAGCTCCTGCGCTGCCTGGCGAGCGACGCGATGCGCGGCGCCCTCGAACGCCACTTCGGCGTGCGGCTCGCGTTCCAGAACTGCCACCGCGTGGCGGTGTTCGACCCGGCGGCCGAGAAGGCGCACGCCGAGTTCGTCACCGCGCGCTCGCAGATCCTGAACCAGAGCCCCGATCTGGTGGACTGCTGACCGGCGGTTCCACCACCTCCCACGGGGCCGTACGGCATCCCCGCCCGTACGGCCCCGTGGCATGCCCGGGGCTAGCCGGCCGACGCGCGCACCGGCGCGAGGCCGGCGGCGAGGTAGCGTGCCGCCACGTGCAGGGCCCGCAGCGTCGCCGCGATCGACGGGCGGTTCACGCTCGACCCGCGCACCACCGCCTTGACCTCACGTGTGACGGGCTCGCCCGGCAGCTCGCGCACCGCGACGCCGCGCACCCCGGCCGCGAGGGCCAGGGCGGGCACGGCCGCGATGCCGATGCCCTTGGCGACCAGGCCGAGGATCGTCCCGAGGCCCTCGAACTCCCACGGCACCGGCTGGGCGCCGCCGGCCACGGCGAGCAGGCGGTCCACCGCCACGCGGGACGGCTCCCCCTCGGGCGTCGCCATCCACGGCTCCTCGCGCAGCCGCCGCAGGTCCACCGGCGTGGCGGTGTCGGCGACGGGATGGCGCCGGGGGACCACCAGCACGAGCGGGTCGCGCAGCAGCGGGTAGACCCGCAGCACGTCGCCGTCCCGGACGGCTGCCTGCCCGTGCCAGTCGTCGACGAGGGCGATGTCGGCCTCGCCCGCCTCGACCTGCCGGATGCCCCGCCCGGGCCCGCTCTGCCTGAGGCGCAGGGCCAGGGACGTGTGGCGGCGCAGCGACCGGGCCAGCACGGGGGCGAAGGCGACGGCGGCGGTCGGGAAGGCGGTGACGACCACGCGCCCGGAGGGGGTGGCCCGGTGGGCGCACAGGTCGGACTCGGCCGTCTCGACCATGGCGAGGATGCGCTCGCCGTGCCGGACGAGGCGGTGGCCGGCGTCGGTCAGCTCGGCGCTGCGCGAGGTGCGGTCCAGCAGTACCGAGCCGCTCTCGCGTTCCAGGGCCGCGAGCTGCTGGGACACCGCCGAGGCGCTGTACCCGAGCGCGGCCGCGGTCGCCGCGATGCTCCCCCGGCGCGCGAACTCGCAGAGCAGGGCCAGGCGCCGCAGGTCCAGCATCGGTTCTCCTTACGGTCACCCCTGGAAAGCCTCGCTTGTCCTGATGGATGTACCCGCGCACGCTGGGCACGTCCCCGGATGCGAGGAGGTTATGGCGGTGAACATCACGCTTTCCGCCACACTGGCGGCTAATGAGGAGATTGCCCGAAGACGGAGCGCCGGGCAGCGGGTGCTGAACCTGGCCTTCGGCGAGGCCGGGCTCCCCGTCCACCCGGCGCTGCGCGAACGCCTCGCGCGGGCCGCCACGGACAACGGCTACGGCCCGGTGGCGGGCGCGCCGTCCCTGCGCGAGGCCGCCGCGGGCTACTGGACCCGCCGCGACCTCCCCACCGACCCCGGCCTGGTCGTCTGCGGCCCCGGCAGCAAGCCCCTCCTCTACGCGCTGCTGCTCGCGATCGGCGGCGACGTCGTGCTCCCCGCGCCGAGCTGGGTGAGCTACGCCGCCCAGGCCGGGCTGGCCGGCGTCCGCCCGATCATGGTCCCGGCGCCTCCCGGCGAGGGAGGGGCGCCGGACCCCGAGCGGGTGGCCGAGGCCGTGTCGCGGGCGCGCGCCGAGGGACGCCGGGTCGGCTCCTTGCTCGTCACGCTGCCGGACAACCCCACGGGACGGCTCGCCGGGCAGGCGACCGTGCGCCGCCTCGCGCGGCTCGCCCGCGACCTCGACCTGACGATCGTCTCCGACGAGATCTACCGGGACCTCGTCCACGACGAGCGCGCCGCCTTCCTGTCGCCCGCGGCCGTCGCGCCCGAGCGGACCGTCGTCACGAGCGGCCTCAGCAAGAGCCATGCGCTCGGCGGGTGGCGCATCGGCGTCGCGCGGCTCCCCTCCGCGCCGCTGCGCGACCGGCTGCTCGCCATCGCCTCCGAGATCTGGTCGAGCCCCGCGGCCCCGGTGCAGCACGCCGCCGCGTACGCCTACGCCGAGCCGCCCGAACTGGCCGAGCGCGTCGCCGCGAGCCGCCGGCTGCACGGCGTCGTGGCCCGCGCGGTGGCCGCCAGGTTCGCCGCGGCGGGCGCCCGCGTCCCGGCCCCGCAAGGCGGCTTCTACCTGTACCCGGACCTCGCGCCGCTGGGCCGGTTCGCCACCTCCGGCGCGCTCGCCGCGGCGCTGCTCGACGGGCACGGCGTGGGCGTGCTGCCGGGCACGGCGTTCGGCGACCCCCCCGGCGCGCTGCGCGTGCGGGTCGCCACGAGCCTGCTGTACGGGGAGTCGGAGGAGCGGCGGCTGGCCGCCCTCACCGCCGAGCGCCCGCTGGACCTGCCGTGGGTCGCCGCGGCGCTCACGCACCTCGACGAGGCCCTCGCCGGGATCGCCGGGCGACGCCGTTTCGCGGCCTGGATCCCCGCGGCGCTCGCCCCGGCCGTCACCTAGACGCCATTGCCGAACCTTTACCTTCCCGCCGACCGCCCCGACGGGTGAAATAGCTACTCTGACCTGCGGTTTCACCACTCCCAGCATCGCCTTCCCGTGGGCGTGCCAAGTTGTTCCATGTGATTTCGCCCAGCGTATGCAGGGGAGCCCCCATCATGTGCTCATGCCCGCTTTTGTCACCCTGTCCGGGCGCTCCGTGCGCCTGGAACCACTCAGCCTCGCGGTGGTCGACGACCTGGTCATCGCGGCGAGTGAAGACCGTTCCACCTACGCCTTCACTCGGGTTCCCGTAGGCCGGGAAGAGATGACCTCGTACGTCGAGGCCGCTCTGGCTGAGCAGGCGGACGGCCGCACGTTGCCGTTCGCCATCCGGTGGCTGCACACCGACCGCGTCGTCGGTGCCACCCGTCTCATGCACCTGGAGTACTGGCAGGGCCCCCTGCCGTGGCCTCCGGGCACGCGGGGCGCGGTGGGCGAGGTCCCGTCCGTGGCGGACATCGGTTACACCTGGCTGGCCGCATCGGCCCAGGGCACCAGCGTGAACCGGGAGAGCAAGTACCTGATGCTCTCGCTCGCCTTCGAGACCTGGCAGGTCCACCGCATCACCCTGAAAGCAGACGTACGCAACGAACGATCCCGGGCCGCCATCGAGGCCCTCGGCGCACACCTGGACGGTGTGCGGCGGGCGGACAGCCGAGGCGCCGACGACACGGTCCGAGATACGGCGTACTACTCCATCCTGAGTTCCGAATGGCCGGCGGTCCGAGAACGGATGCGCACGAGGCTCGGCCTCCTGGAAGCCGCGTGACCCCCCTCTCCCTTCGATGAACTCATGGAACGGACGGCCCGCCGGGAAGCTTCGCGCTTTCCCGGCGGGCCGTGTTGTTTATCCGCATATGCCGCATATGCCCTACATGTCGCTATGTCGTGCTGTCTCTCCGCATGTTCAGGTCTTCTCCCGGAGGCGGAGGTGAGGGTTTCCCTTGGTTCCCCCCATGGGCGCCCTCACCGCCGCCTCCGAGATCCCCCCGCCGGTTCCCCGCCGGACGTTCCCGCCGCGTGAGTCCCCTCCAGGGTGGTGCCGCCGTGTGCTCCCTGCCGGCCCTTACGCGATCCCCACGTTCCCCCGTGACGATCCTCGTTCAGCCCCGCCGGTGTGCTCGTGCTGCCGGTGAGCAGAGCTCACTCGTCGTCCTGGTCGGCCTCGTAGACGTAGTCCCAGCGGCCGCAGTAGACCTTCTTGTCGCGGTTGTCGTCCCAGTAGCAGACCCGGACCTGGGCGTTGTCCACGTCCCTCTCCCAGAAGTGGAAGGTCCGGTAGCCGTTGGAGCCGCACTTGATGGCCGAGTCGATCGACTCGTCGCCGTCGGCGTTCTCGAACTTGACCTGGACGTAACCGCACAGCCAGCGCGGGGAGTCCTTGTCGTACAGCCGGCCGCTGACGTGGAGCCGGTCGGCACCGTCGACCCACACGTCGCCGCGGGCTTTGGCGCGCGAGCCGTGGAAGTACTTGCTGTAGTCGTAGCCCCAGCTGTCCTCGAAGTCGTCGAGGGCGGAGGCGCTGACCTTGGTCGTGGCGGCGCTCGCCGAGGTGGCGAGGGCGGGCACACCCACCGCGAGGACGGTGGTGGCCGCGGCGAGTCCGAGGATGGTGCGGATGGAGCGGCGCATCTGGTTCTCCTGTTCGAGGGTTCCCCGGTGTTCTCCTGCTGCCGGGGTGGTACGTGATTAGTGAAAGCCCGACCGCCTGCAGGACGCTTACAACGGCCTTACGCCGCCTGCAGGTCGCTTGAGAAGGTGGTCACGCCGTATACCGGTGACCGCGAAGGGGCTCCGTGGAGCCGAGCCGTGCGGTGAATCCCCGAGAGCCCGTCGTCCCGGCGCCGGCGAACGCCGCCCGGGGAGGGCTGAATATGCGGCCCTGCCGGATCCGTGTCAGGAGCCGGATCCGGCGAAGATGGCCGGCGCCTCGCGCGACCGCCCCCGCACAGGGGCCGCGCTCGACTGCCCTCAGCATGAACCCGCCCGGTCAACGCGAAATTAACGGGGAATCAACGGACGTCGTACGCGTCCGGCTCGCCCGCCCTGGTGCGCACCGGGTCCCGACCGGCCGGGGGAGTTGCGTGGGGTTGCGTAGGAGCTGACCGGAAAACGACGCGGAATCAACGCCTGGATTAACGTCAGGGCCGCCGCATAGGGCTGAAAGCATCGGGGGATCTATGCTTTGCATTGAATCGGCTAAAGGGTGGGGAACTCGGACATGGCTAGTCAGGGAGACGAGGCTGGCCTTCGCTTCGCGGTCCTCGGACCGGTGCTCGCCTGGCGGGACGGCCGGGAGCTGGAGCTGGGCACGCCGCTGCAACGGTCCATCCTCGCCATGCTGCTGCTCCGCGAGGGCCGCGCGGTGTCCCCCACGGAGATGATCGACGCCATCTGGGGGGACGACGCGCCGCCGCGGGCGCTCGGCGCGCTGCGGACGTACGTCTCCCGGCTGCGCGCCGTCCTCGAACCGGACCGCTCCCCTCGCATGCGCCCTGAGCTGCTCACCTCGGTCGGGCGCGGGTACGCGCTGCGGCTCCCGCCCGGCGCGTTCGACCTGGCCGAGTTCGAGCGTCTCGTCGCCGAGGCCGAGACCGAGCGCAGGAACGACGACCCGGCGGCGGCCGCGGCCACCCTGCGCCGGGCGCTCGGCCTGTGGTCGGGCGAGCCGCTGGCCGGCGCCGTCGGGCCGTACATCGAGAGCCAGCGCGGCCGGCTCGTCGAGCGCCGCGTCGGCGTGGTCGAGACCCTCATGGAGCTGGACCTCGAACTGGGCCGGCACGCCGACGTGGTCCACGAGCTGATCGCGCTCATCGCCGAGCACCCCCTCAGGGAGCGCCTGCGCGGGCAGCTCATGCTGGCCTACTACCGCTGCGGACGGCAGGCGGACGCGCTCGCGGTCTTCGGCGACATCCGCCGCGCCCTGGTCGAGGAGCTCGGCATCGACCCCGGCCGCGAACTGGCCTCGCTCCACCAGCGCATCCTCGCCGCCGACCCCGGCCTGGCCTGGACACGGCGCGCGCCCTCCCCCGACGGGGACGGCCCCGGCAGGGACGCGCGCGCCCCCTCGGCCGAGGCGCCGGCCGCCGAGGACGCCGAGTACGAGGGCGTCCAGGAGATGCCGCGCCCCGCGCAGCTCCCCGCCGCCGTGAGCGACTTCACCGGGCGCAGGGAGGTCGTCAACCGGCTGCGCACGCTGCTGACCAGCGCGGGCGGGGCCGAGGGCGTGCCCGTGGCCGCGGTGTCGGGCATCGGCGGCGTCGGCAAGACCGCCTTGGCCGTCCACGTCGCCCACTCGCTGCACGAGGTGTTCCCTGACGGGCAGTTGTACGCGGACCTGCGCGGCTACGGCGAGGAGCCGACGGCCCCGGAGTCGGTGCTGGCCGCGTTCCTGCGCGCGCTCGGGCTGCCGGTCGACATCATCCCCGACGGGCTGGCCGAGCGGGGCGCGCTGTTCCGCTCGCTGCTCGCCGACCGCCGCATGATCGTGCTGCTCGACAACGCCCGCGACGCCGAGCAGGTCGAGCACCTGCTGCCGGGCACGGCGGGCTGCGCGGCGATCGTGACCAGCCGCGTCAAGCTGGCCGACCTGCCGTCCGCCCGCCTGGTCGACCTGGAGGTGATGGAGCCGGAGGAGGCGCTGAGCCTGTTCGCGGCCGTCGCCGGGCCCGAGCGCGTCGCCGTCGAGCGCGCCGCGGCCATGGACGTGGTCGCCATCTGCGGTTTCCTCCCGCTCGCCGTCCGCATCGTCGCGGCCAGGCTCGCGGCGCGGCCCGGGTGGACCGTGGCCTCGCTCGTCCCGCGGCTGGCCGACGAGCGGCGGCGGCTGGACGAGATGCGCATCGGCCACCTGGCCGTGGACGCCACCTTCTCCCTCGGGTACGGCCACCTGGACGCGGGGCAGGCCCGCGCGTTCCGGCTGCTGTCGCTGCCGAACGGCCCGGACATCTCGGTGCAGGCGGCGGCCGCGCTGCTGGACCTCACCATGATCGAGACCGAGGACATGCTGGAGTCCCTGGTCGACGTGAGCTTGCTGGAGGCGCCCGCGCCGGGCCGGTACCGCTACCACGACCTGCTCCGGCTGTTCGCGCGCCGGCACGCCGAGGCGAACGAGGGCGCGGACGCCGGGGGGCCCGCGACGCGGCGGCTGCTCGGGTTCTACCTTGCCTCGGCGCAGGCCGCGCACCGGCTCGCCTACGAGGGCAGCGTGATCTGGCGGCACCTGACCGCCACCGGGATCACGGGCCGCACGTTCTCCAGCGCCGACGAGGCCGTCCTGTGGCTGACCGTCGAGGCCGAGACGCTGTTCGCCGCGATCGGGCAGGCCGCCGAGTCGGCCCGCACCCCCGAGACGCTGCGGCTGGCCGCCGACCTGCTGCTGGCCATGGAGCCGCTGCTGGAGTCGGGCGCCTTCGTCCGCGAGTTCCACGGCCGCGCGACCACGGTGCTCGTCTCGGCGCAGGCGATCGGCGACAGGCCGGGCGAGCTGCGCTGCCGGTACGTCCTCGGCCGCGTGCTGTTCGGGGCCAACCGGCTGCGCGAGGCGGACGCCGAGTTCCGCGCCGCGCTGGAGCTGGCCGACGCCATCGGCGATCCGATCGTCACCGGCGAGACCTACAACGCGCTCGCGGTCGTCGCGGGGCGCCGCCGCCGCCACGAGGAGGCGCTGGCCTGGTTCGACTCGGCGCTGAAGGCGTTCAAGGAGAGCGGGGCGATCGGCGGCGAGGCGCTGGTGGCGAGCTACTCCTCGCGGGACCACCTGGGCCTCGGCCGCACCGACGAGGCGATCAGCGCCGCCGAGCGGGGCCTCGCGTTGTTCTCCGAGCTCGGCAGCGGGGCCGGGATGGCCCGCGCGCGTTACCAGCTCGGCGTCGTCCTGTCCCGGGTGGGACGGCTGACCGAGGCGGTCGTCCACCACGCCGAGTGCCTGGACTTCTTCCGCGCGGGCGGGCAGAAGGTGTGGGAGCAGCGGATCTGCTGCCGTCTGGCCGAGACGTTCATCAACGCCGAGCGGTACAAGGACGCCGCGCGGCACGCCGAGCAGGCGCTGACCCTGAGCAGGGAGATCGGGCACCCGTACGGCGAGGCCCTGTCACTGACCGTGCTGGGCCGTGCCCTCGCCGGGCTCGGCAGCGTCCGCAGGAGCGGCGACTGCCTGAAGCGGGCCCTGGACATCTTCACCCGGCTCGGATCCCCCGAGGCCGACGACCTTCGCGCCCTGCTGAAGCTCGATCAGGTCAGCGATTAGCTCCCGCACGCTGAAGGGGTCGTCGTCGAGCCGGGTCATTCGCACGTGATTGATCACCTTTGACCTACCGTGTCCCTTTCGAGCAGCACGCGATCCACGCGGCTCAGCGGAAAGTATCCGGATAGGCACTCAACGCTGACGGAATTATGGAAAGCTCATATCCGCCGTTAAGTGCTTGGAGCTTAGATGAATCCGTACTGAAGTGCCCGGCCGGCCGTCTGTCGCCGCGTGACGCCTTGGGGGCCCGGTTGGCTACCGGCATGGCGCCTCGCGACGACCGGCCGCCTCACTCCGGACGACCGGCCGGACATGTCACGGATCTCGAACCCCCCAAGTTCCGTGCACATCGCAAGGCTCCCGCCCGGTGTTCAAAATCCGATCAATGCCGGATCAACATCACGAACCCATCACGATGGACCATGCGGGACATCGGCCGAACAGCCTGGGGCACCGGGACGGATAAGCCCTTCGCAAGCGGCGGTCAAGGGGGTACAGGTACCACAGAGGGGCGCGAGACCCTCACCAGGAGTTGCAAGGAGCGGATCCCCGTGTTGATTCCGTGCTACGCGTGCGAGTCCCGGTTCCGGCCGGGTGAATACTTCGTCGCCTGCCATGACTACAACCGCGGCATGGACCTCGTCGCCTGGACGTGTCCTGCCTGCGGAAACCGCGACGATCTGCGTGTGATGCCGGACGCCATCGGTTTCGGCTATCCCTGGCGGGGCCGCTTCTCCGTCCAGGATCGCTTCCAGGTGCCCGGCCTGCGCCGCCGCCGCCGTGACCTCCGCCTGGACATCAGCCTGGACAAGGACGTGTGGCACGTCCCGACCAAGCTGCGGCAGGTCGCCTAGGCGGCCTTCCCGGCCACCCGATAGGTCAGCTCCGTCCTCCTGGGGAAGCACCGCACCCGGGGCGGTTCCAGCTCCACCGGGCCCACGCCGCCGAACAGAGGGATGCCGGCGCCGAGCAGCACGGGCACGAGGTGGACGCGGATCTCGTCCAGCAGCCCGGCCGCCAGGAACTGCCGGGCGATGTCCGCGCCGCCCATGACGTAGACGCCCCCGTCGCCCGCGACCGCCTGCGCCTGCTCCAGGGCACTGCGCACGCCGTCGGTCACGAACGTGAAGCGCTCGCCGGCGTCGTCCGGCACGTCATGCGAAATCACGAAATAGGGGACGGGCACCGGCGGGTCGCCGCCCCAGCCGCCCGAGACGTCGTACGTCCGCCGGCCCGCGATCACCGCGCCCGTCCACGAGGTCTCCATCAGCTCGCGCACCTCGGGGCCGAAGACGGTCTGGCCGGCGTCGCTGAACACCCACGCGTGCAGCCGCTCGGTGTCGTGGTCCTGGGTCGCGACGAACCCGTCCAGCGACATCGTGATGTCCAGAACGACCGTGCCCATGCCCTCTCCCGATGATCGCCCGCCGGTCCGACCGTACGGGGCGGCGAGGCGCGGGACAAGACACCCGGCGGACGTCAGGGGAGGGCGAGGGCGATCCTGTCGATCTGCCCCAGGTCGGGCGACCAGCAGTACAGCATGACCTCGTCCGCTCCGGCGTCGGTGAACGCGCGGACGGCCCGCCCGACCGCCTCCGGCGTGGTGAGCATGTCCTCGACCACATGGCCGGGCCTCTCAAGGAACCCGTAGTACGCCCGGATCTCCCGCCGCGCCTCCGCCACGACCTCGTCGGGGCCGAGGGCGACGTTGGCCTGCGCCACCAGCCGGGGACGGCCCTCGCGCCCGGCCTCCCGCCACGCCCGCTCGACCGTCCGGAAGAACCTGCCCATCTCGGGCGGAGGGAACATCGCGCCGAGGAACCCGTCGCCCCAGTGCGCCACGCGCTCGGCCGTGGCCGGGACGAACCCCCCGAACAGCACCTCGGGGCCGCCGGGCCGGGCGGGCGCGGGCCCGATCGGGCCGACCCCCTCGCCGTACGGCTCGCCCGCCCAGACGCGCCGCAGCGCCCTCGCCTGCTCGTCCAGGACGCGCCCCCGGCTCCGGCGGTCCACCCCCACCGCGCGGAAGTCGTCGTCGCGGACGCCGACGCCGAGGCCGAGCGTGAAACGCCCGCCCGAGAGGCGGTCGAGCGTCGCGGCCTGCTTGGCGAGCAGCGCGGGCCGGCGCAGCGGCGCGACCAGCACCTCGGTCATCAGCCGGATCGTGGAGGTGGCGCCCGCGACCGCGCCCAGGGTGACCATGGGCTCGGGGTTGCCGTAGACGACGCGGTCGAGCAGGCCCAGGGTGGTGAACGTGGCCGCCTCGGCGCGGCGTGCCCAGGTGAGCAGTTCGTCGACGTCGGCGATCGGAAGGCCGAGGCCCACTCGCATCGCGGCACCCCCCGGGTCGTCAGGGGGGTCGCCTCACTGTACGTCGGCGGCGCGCCCGGGCCGGGTCAGGACGCGCCGGACGTGCCCTTGAGGCTGTGCCACGCGGCCTCGCCGAGCATCCTGATCTCGTCCTCGGTGGGCTGGTGGGCGCCGGAGAACCACAGGCGGCACATCTCGGTCGCGGGTCCGAGCCACAGGACGTAGCACATGGTCGGTTCCACGGGCCGCAGCACGCCGTTCTTCATGTGCGGACGCCACCAGTCCGACACCCGGCGGAAGAAGGCGCGGCGCGCCTCGGCGACCTCGGGGCCGCCCGGCTCCTCGCGGCGGGGCGGACGCTCGCTGATCAGGATGCGGGCCCGCTCCGGGTGGCGTCCGCACCAGGCCATGTGCATGGCGACGATCGCCTCGATGCCGTCCTTGGCGGTGTCGTGCCGGAAGAGCTCGTCGACGAACGCCTGCTGGTACATGGTCGCGATCTCGGAGTACAGCACCCCGAAGACGTGTTCCTTGCTGGCGAAGTGGTGGTAGAAGCTCCCGACGCTGACCCCGCTCTCCTCGCGGAGGCTGGCCAGCGTGGTGGAGGAGACCCCGTCCTGGCTGAAGCGTCGCAGGGCGCCCTCGATGATGCGGGTGCGGCCGTCACGTCCGTTCTTCGCGCTCTTCACAGCGTCAATGGTGACTCAACAGAACCTTGTTCTGCAAACCTCGGGAGTCCGCCGCGGCCTGGACGGCTCACAGGGGCCGACGGGCGCGATGATCCCGACGGTACCGCATGCGACGCACACCTCGGCGTCCGTCATCGTCCTGGACTCCGCGGGGTCACCTGGGTTTGTCAAATAGACTTAGCCGTGGTGAAGGGAGGAAACATGACCGCCTACGATGCCTGCATGAGCGCGCGTACCCCCTTCCGCGTACGGAACTGCTCGATCGAACGCACGCTCACGATCGTGGGCGAGAAGTGGACCTTCCTCGTGCTCCGCGAGGCGTTCAACGGCGTGCGCAGGTTCGCCGACATGCAGGAGGGCACCGGCGCCCCCCGCCAGGTGCTCAGCGCCCGGCTGTCCCGGCTGGTCGAGGAGGGCCTGCTGCGCAAGGTGCCCTACCGCGAGCCGGGCAGGCGCGTCCGCCACGAGTACCGGCTCACCCAGAAGGGCCTCGACCTCTATCCGATCCTCGTGAGCCTGATGCAGTGGGGCGACGTCCACATGGCCGAGTCCGGCCCGCCCGTCGTCCTCACCCACCGCGACTGCGGCGCGCCCGTCGGCGTCCACCTGAGCTGCGCCGAAGGCCACGAGGTGACCTCGCCCCGCGAGGTGACCCCGACGCACGGCCCCGGGGCGCGCCTCGCGGGCTGACCGCTTCAGCGGTGGACGATCCGCAGCACGCGGCGGAAGGCCAGCAGCGAGGCCAGCGCCGCCAGCACCATGAGCACGGCCACCGCCGCCGTCCGCACGATCAGGTACGTCTCGATCGACTCGCTCAGCAGCAGCCACAGGCTCAGCGAGCCGTTGGCGAACTGGACCGTTCCCCACAGCAGCGACAGGTGGACGAAGAACCGCCGCATGCGGGGATGGTCGGTCAGGTGCTCCGGGATCGGCACCAGGTCGGTGGTCACCCGCTGGATCAGCGGGCGCGGCGCGGCGGCCGTCCCGAGGAAGGCCAGGCTCGCGGCGTAGACGCCCAGCGTGGGTTGCAGGAAGAAGATCAGAAGGTCGCCCGTGACCAGCGCGAGCACCGCGCGCACGGTGACCGCCAGCATGGCCAGCAGGACCGTTCCCGGCACGGGCTGCCGCCTGATCAGCCGCAGCACCGCGCCGCCGTACACCCAGGCCACCGCCATGCCCACGCCGCCGAGCTCGCCCGCCGCCAGATAGCCCACGTAGAAGATCGCGACCGGGAGGATCATGCCCTCCAGCACGCGCGGCACCGCGTGCCGGACCAGCACGGAAATCCTCGGAATGGCGGGCCGCGCGACGGGCGACAGGACGAGAGTGGACGCGGTCATGTTCGAGAAGGCTCCTCAAGGACCGGCGCGACGGCATGCCGCAGGCGGGCGACCCAACCGACCGTACGGCATGACCTTCCCCGCCGCCATCGGTTCCACGAGAACATGATCGGAGGCTGGAAGGGCCTTCACCGCCGCCGGGCACGCCCATGGCACGGGGCCGGTGCGCTGGTCGCGGGCGTGGCCGAGTGAAGGACCACCCGGTGCCTTGCCTACCCTGAAGGGCGTGTACCGCTTCCTCTTGACACCGCGCTGGCTGGCCTTCCACGTGCTGGTCCTGGTGCTCATCCCCGCCTTCGTGTTCCTGGGCCGGTGGCAGTTCGGGCGGTACGAGGAACGGTCGGCGGCAAGCGACGTCGCGACGACCAACCTCGCGGCGGCGCCCGTGCCGCTGACCTCGCTGGACAAGCCCGGCGGGTCCGTCCCCGACTCTTCGCGCTTCCGCGCCGTGACGGTCTCCGGGCACTACGATCCGGCCGGCGAGCTGCTGGTCAGGCGCCGTACGCAGAACAGCAAGCCGGGGTACTACGTGATCACCCCGCTGGTGACCGCCGACGGCGCCGCGGTGATCGTCAACCGCGGCTGGGTGCGGGTCGGCGCCACCGCGGAGACGCCTCCCGAGGTGCCGCCGCCCCCTTCCGGTGAGGTAACTGTCACTGGCCGGCTACGTCCCGCGGAGACCGAGGAGAGCACCGGCATCGAGGAGCGCGCAGGCCTCCCCCCGCGCCAGGTTCTGCTGATCGACACCTCCGCGATCGCCGGGCGCGTGCCGTACCGCCTGTACGGCGGCTTCGTCGAGCTGACCGAGCAGCGGCCCGCCGCGGCGAGCGCCCCCGAGCCGGTGCCCGCGCCGGACGTCGGCGGCGGAGGCGGCCTCAACCTGGCCTACGGCGTGCAGTGGTGGCTGTTCATCGCGATCGCGATCGGCGGGTGGATCGCGCTCATCCGCCGCGAGGCGCGCGACCTGAAGGCCGCCGAGGACCAGCCCGCGACGAGCGTCGTCCCGACTACCGGCACCGGTGGGTGAGGGCCGATGCCGTCGATCGTGTGGGTGAAGGACGAGGGCGCCGAGTACGCCCATGTGGAGCTCTCCGGCGGACGCCTCTCGGCGGTGGGGACGGCCGTGGGCGGGGGTCCGGTGCCCTACCGGCTCGAGTACGAGCTGCTGACCGGCCCGCGCTACGTGACCGCCGTCCTGACCGTCCGCAGCGAGGGCGCCGGGTGGACGCGGTCGCTGGACCTGCGGCGGGGGGTGGACGGCGCCTGGTCGATCGGCGCGGACGCCTCCGGAGCGCTGGAGGGCGCCGAGCCCGGCGGCGACGCCTCCCTGCTCGACGGGGCGCTGGACTGCGATCTCGGGCTGTCGCCGCTGACCAACAGCATGCCGGTGCTGCGGCACGCCATGCTCGGCGGCGGCGATCCCGTCGATCTCACGATGGCGTGGGTGAGCGTGCCGCACCTCGCGGTGGTCCGGGACGCCCAGCGCTACACGCCGCTCGGCGGTGGCGTCGTGCGGTACGAGAGCGACGGGTTCCGGGCGGACATCGCCTTCGGGTCCGAGGGGCTGGTCGCCACCTACCCTGGGATCGCCCGGCAGGTCACGGCTTCGTGACCGCATAAATGCGCTCTCATCACGATATTTGGCCAGAGGTCCAGCAGCGCCGGGCGTCGCTCCGCTTGCGAACGGATACCAACCGGAGACCTCCCAGCTTGTGTGGTGTTATTCCTGCGGCATACGGTTTTCCTCGTGAACACATCGCTGCCCCCTGACCCCGAGCCAAGGCGGCGCGACTATGTGATCATGAGCGTCGACGATCACCTGATCGAGCCGCCGGACGTCTTCGAGGGACGGCTCCCGCAGAAGTACGCCGACGTCGCCCCCAAGGTGGTCGAGACCGAGGCCGGCCACCAGGTCTGGCGGTACGGCGGCGGCACCTATTCCTGCGCGGGCATGGACGTCGGCGCCGGCCTGCCCCGCGAGCAGTGGACCCTCGACCCCGTGCGGTTCGAGAACATGCGCCCCGGCTGCCACGACATCGAGGCCCGCATCTCGGACATGGACATCGCGGGCATCTGGGCCGCGATCAACTTCCCCGGCATGCTCGCCGTCCAGTCCGGCATGGCCTTCGCCAAGACCCGCGACCAGGATCTCGGCCTGGCCCTCACGCGCGCCTACAACGACTGGCACTGCGACGTCTGGGCCGGCACCTACCCCGAGCGCATCATCGCCCTGCAGCTCCCCTGGCTCCCCGATCCCGAGGTCGCGGCCAAGGAGATCCGGGCCAACGCCGCGCGGGGCTTCAAGGCGGTCGTCTTCCCCGAGTTCCCGACCCGCCTTCGCCTGCCGTCCATCCACACCGGCCACTGGGACCCGTTCTTCGCCGCCTGTGAGGAGACGGGAACGGTCCTGTGCCTGCACACCGGCGCCTCGTCGTGGTCGCCCGTGCCCTCGCCCGACACCCCGATCGAGGCCATCACCACGATGATCCCGGCCAGCGCGATGTTCGCCTGCGCCGACTGGCTGTGGTCGGGCGTCCCGCTGCGCTTCCCCAAACTGCGCATCCTCATCGTCGAGGGCGGCGTCGGATGGCTCCCCATGCTGTCCGCCCGCGCCGACTACGCCCTCGACCACCCGGTGGCCGGCGAGGCGACCTGGGAGGGGGGCCTGAAGCCGAGCGAGGTCCTGCGCCGCAACTTCTACTTCGGCACGTTGGACGACTACGCCCTGTCCGGCGTGCGCCTCGCCGTGGGCCTCGAGCACGTCCTGCTCGAAAGCGGCTACCCCCGCTCGGAGTCCACCTGGCCCGACGTCCAGAAGGCCCTGGCCCGCAACCTCGGCAGCCTGCCGCCCGCCGACATCGCCCGGGTGGCCTACGGCAACGCCGCCCGCCTCTTCGGCCACCCG
The DNA here is from genome assembly GCF_014200435.1 of Sphaerisporangium krabiense. Taxonomy (NCBI): domain Bacteria; kingdom Bacillati; phylum Actinomycetota; class Actinomycetes; order Streptosporangiales; family Streptosporangiaceae; genus Sphaerisporangium; species Sphaerisporangium krabiense. Next base: position 2,349,015 of record NZ_JACHBR010000001.1, read on the forward strand.
TTGCCGTCGCGGGCGTGGCTGCTGCGCGAGGAGCTCTGACCCCGGGCCTCAGACGACCTCGCCGACGACCTTCCTGCGCTCCCAGTCGAGGTAGCGGCCGCTCTCGCCGAGCAGGGACGTCATCAGCCACAGGAACACGCCGAAGTCGTCGGCCACGCCGATCAGCGCGAGGAAGTCGGGGATGACGTCGATCGGCGAGATGATGTAGACGATGCCGAGCCCCATCAGGGCGAGCTTGCCCTTGCCGAGATCGCGGTAGTCCCCGCGCATCGCGCCGGAGACCATTCTCGGCAGTGCCTTCAGGCGGGCGCCCAGGCCGTGGGACCCCGCCCGGGAGACCTCCTGGTAGGCGCGATAGGCCGCCGCCGCGCGCCCGGCCCTGCCCACGGAACCTCCGCGACCCTTGACCATGCCGGCTCCCCTCCGTTCGTGCCGCACGCGCACCGTCGGATACGTCCACCGCCGACTACCCCCGCGCGTACTCCGATAACGTGCGCCCCCTTCGCCCGGTTCCTCCGGGGTGTCCGGTTAGGGCACTGTCACCATCCCGGCAGAGGGCCCGGCAGAGGGGTCGGCGAAGGGGCCGGCGTCTCAGGCGCGCAGCTCGCGCATCGCCGTGAGGAAATCCTTGGTCACCCCGCGCAGCCCGGGCAGATGCGACAGCCCCACGAGCCGGTCGATGAGCGGGACCATCACCTCGATCAGCCGGTACGTGCGCGCGCACCCCGGCGAGGTGTCGTGCACCCAGTACAGGACCATCCCCATCGACGCCAGCCACAACAGCTCGGGCAGCTCCTCGCGCAGCTCGGCGTCGATGCGCGCGTCCGACCCCTCGACGACCCGGCGGTAGACGGCCACCGCCGCCTCCCGCGCGGGGGTGGACTCCCCACTGAACGGGCTGAGCGGGTTGCTCGGCTCTGACGCGTGTTTGAAGAACTTGACGGCGAAGTCGTGGTACGGCTCCGACACCCGCACCCAGGCGCCCAGCACGCCGCTCAGCCGCGCGGCGAACTTGCGCTCCGAGGCCAGCAGATCGCGGCACGCGGCCTCGTGCTCGGACTGCGCGCGATCGTAGTAGGCCTGGACGAGCTGTTCCTTGGACGAGAAGTAGTAATAGGCGTTCCCCACGGAGACGCCCGCCTCGGCCGCGATGGCCCGCATCGTCGTCGCCTCGTACCCCCGCTCCCTGAAGAGGCGCAGGGCCGTCTCGACGATGAGATCCCGGGTCTTCTCTCCTCCGCGCGCTCTGGGCGTCGATTCGGCCACGTGGCCACTGTACGGCCCGCAGCCCGTCAAGGTCACAGACGGCCAGCTTGTCCGCCATTTTCGCGCAAAAACACGCAGAGTAGTGGAGTCAGCACTTTCCCCGAATGGGATAGATCCTCGTGGCGGAGGGGCGCCCTGCGACAGAGGACGAATATGGGTTTGCATCCCGGTGGACGCGGGCCCGCGTGGCTCGGTGCCTGCGCGTTGCTCGCCGTGCAGATCACAGTGACGGGGCTGGCCTCGGCGCGGCCCGCCTCCGCTTCCGCCCCACGACGGCCGGCCGCCGCGCACGGGGCCGCGGACGCCGCCCGGCACCGGCCCGACGCGACGTCACCGGCCGCGCGCCACGCCGCGCGCGTCCGCACGCTGAACAACGCGCTGCCCGCCACCCGCTACGCGACCAACGCCCCGCGGCTCGGCCGGGCCGCGGCGGCCGCCCAGGCGCGCACCGGCGTGCTCGGCGCCGCCCTGTGGCGGCAGCACAGGCTCTACCACGCCGTACGCCTGGGGCACGTCCAGGCCGCGCGGCGGCTGCGCCACGCGGGGCTCGGGCGGCGGTCGTCCGGGCACTGCGCGAACCGCCACCGGCGCTCCTGCACCTCGCTGGACACCGTGCGGCTCGGCACCCTGTGGGGAGTGGTCGACCTGAAGCGCCGCAGCCGCTGCCCGCTCGTCGTGACCGGAGGCACCGAGGCCGGCCACGCGCACGGTCCCCGCAGCCACGGCCAGGGCTACAAGCTGGACATCGAACACAACAAGTGCGTCGACCGGTACATCCGCGCGAAGCAGCGGGGCACGGTGCGCGGCGACGGCGCGGGAACCTACTCCGAACGCCGCCCGCAGGGGCACACGGTGTACGCCGACGAGCCGAGCCACTGGGACATCACGTTCCTCTGACGCCCTCGCCGGCGCGGGGTGGGAGCCCCCGGGGGGACTCCCACCGCGGCGGGCTCAGCGGCCCTGGAACTCGGCCGCGACCAGCTCGGCGATCTCGGCGGTGTTGAGCGCCGCGCCCTTGCGCAAGTTGTCGCCGCACACGAACATGTCCAGCGTGTTCGGGAAGTCGAGCGCCTGGCGGATGCGGCCGACGTAGGTCGGATCGGTGCCGACGACGTCGGCCGGGGTCGGGAACACGCCGTTCTCGGGGTCGTCCAGCACGACCACCGTGGGGGCCGCCCCCAGGACCGCCCGGGCGTCCTCGACCGTCACCGGCCCCTCGAACGTGGCGTGGACCGCCAGCGAGTGGGTGGTGACCACGGGGACCCGCACGCAGGTCGCCGAGACCTTCAGGTCCGGGATGCCGAGGATCTTCCGGGACTCGTTGCGGACCTTGAGCTCCTCGGAGAACCAGCCGTCGCCCTTGTAGGACCCGGCGGCCGGGACCACGTTGAAGGCCAGCGGCGCGGGGAACGGCGAGTCGACCAGGTCGGGGACGGCCTTGCGGACGTCGCCGGCCACCGTGCCGAGCGTGCGGTTGCCCGCCACCGCCTCGACCTCGTCGTAGAGCCGCTCGGGCCCGGAGACGCCCATGCCGGACACGGCCTGGTAGGACGCCACGACCAGCTCGCGCAGGCCGTACGCGCGGTGCAGGGCGCCGAGCGCGGCCATCATCGACAGCGTCGTGCAGTTGGGGTTGGCGATGATGCCCCGGGGACGCTCGCGCACCTGCTCGGGGTTGCACTCCGGCACCACCAGCGGCACCTGCGGGTCCATGCGGAAGGCGCCGGAGTTGTCCACCGCCACCGCGCCGCGGGCCGCCGCGATCGGCGCCCACTCGGCCGACACCTCGTCCGGCACGTCGAACATGGCGACGTCCACGCCGTCGAACGCCTCGGGCGAGAGGGCGATGACCTCGACCTCCTCGCCACGGACCCGCAGCCGCCTGCCCGCGGAGCGCGCGGAGGCGATCAGGCGGATCTCGCCCCATACGTCGGGACGGCCGGACAGGATCTCCAGCATCACCGTGCCGACGGCCCCGGTGGCCCCGACGACGGCGAGAGTGGGCTTGGTGTTCACTGCGGGGGAACCTTCCTGGCCGGTGTGGTCGGACGGGACGCTCATCTGCCGGTACCTCCGTAGACGACGGCCTCGACCTGGTCGGCGTCGAGGTCGAAGGCGCGGTGTGCGGCGGTGACGGCGGCGTCGACGTCCTCCTGCCCCACGATGACCGAGATGCGGATCTCGGAGGTGGAGATCATCTCGATGTTGACGCCGGCGTCGGCCAGCGCGCCGAAGAAGGTGGCGGTGACGCCCGGGTGGGAGCGCATGCCCGCACCCACCAGCGACACCTTGCCGATCTGGTCGTCGAAGAGGATCTTCTCGAAGCCGATCTCGCTCTGGATGCGCTTGAGCGCCGTGACGGCGACCGTGGCGTCGGCGGAGGGCAGCGTGAAGGAGATGTCGGTGCGCCCGGTCGCCGCGGCCGAGATGTTCTGGACGATCATGTCGATGTTGATCTCGGCGTCCGCGAGCGTCCTGAAGATGGCCGCCGCCTCGCCGACCTTGTCGGGCACCCCGACCACGGTGATCTTCGCCTCGCTGCGGTCGTGCGCGACGCCGGAGATGATCGGCTGCTCCATCACGTTTCCTTCGGTATAGGGGTCGGAGACGACCCAGGTGCCTTCCCTGCTGCTGAAGGAGCTCCGGACATGGATCGGCAGGTCGAACCGCCGGGCGTACTCCACACAGCGCAGGTGGAGGATCTTGGCGCCGCACGCGGCCATCTCCATGGCCTCCTCGTAGGCGATGCGAGGAATCTGGCGCGCGGCGGAGACGATGCGCGGATCGGCGGTGAAGATGCCGTCGACGTCGGTGTAGATCTCGCAGACGTCGGCCTCCAGCGCCGCCGCCAGCGCGACCGCCGTCGTGTCCGAGCCGCCGCGGCCGAGCGTCGTGATGTCCTTGGTGTCCTGCGAGACGCCCTGGAAGCCGGCCACGATCGCGATCTGGCCGATGTTCAGGGCCTCGCGGATGCGGCCGGGCGTCACGTCGATGATGCGCGCCTTGCCGTGCGTGGAGTCGGTGATCACCCCGGCCTGCGAGCCGGTGAAGGACCGGGCCTCGTGGCCGAGGTTGGCGATCGCCATGGCCAGCAAGGCCATCGAGATGCGCTCGCCCGCGGTCAGCAGCATGTCGAGCTCGCGGCCGGGAGGCAGCGGCGACACCTGCTGGGCGAGGTCGAGCAGCTCGTCGGTCGTGTCACCCATCGCCGAGACGATGACCACGACGTCGTTGCCGGCTTTTTTCGTCGCGACGATCCGCTGGGCCACACGCTTGATGCGCGATGCGTCGGCGACGGAGGAACCACCGTATTTTTGGACAACGAGCGCCACGGGATGTCTCCCAAAGGTTCGGTCTGCGGAGCTCACAGTCTACTTGGGCGCTCTGCGGAGCCGACTGAATTACCCACTATGTGGACAACCGGGCACTTCACGCCGTCTGTACGGCCGTTCCTCCGCGCGGGACCGCCCTCGCGGATCAGGCGATCGTCGACTCCTCCACGACGTCCAGGCGCGTGTGCGCGACGAGCGCCTGCAGGGCGCGCAGCGCCGCGCCGGCGTGGTTGCCCCAGGTGTTGAAGTAGGAGTACTGCCACCACCACAGGGCCTCCAGCGGACGCCCGGCCCGGTAGTGGCCGAGGCCGTGGACCAGGTCGGCGGCGACCGCGGTGAGGTCGTCCGACAGGCGGTAGTGCGTGACGCCGGTGTCCTTGTACGGGTCGAAGACCTCGACGTAGTCGTCCACGGGGCCGAGGCGTGTGGCGAGCGCCGTGCGCATGCCGTCCAGGTCGGGGTCGGGACCGGTCGCGGGCTCGACGTTGCCCTGCAGGATCACGTCCTGAACGGCCCCGAGCTGGGCGCCCGCCAGGCTGACCTGCGAGACCTCGACCAGCAGCATCGCGAGTATGGCGTCACCGCCCTCACCGCCGGCGAGCCTCGTCAGCCCGTCGAGGTAGTTCTGCGTGTGCGCCGCGACGCTGTCGGCCAGAGCATTCCACTCGTCAAACATCCAGCAACCTCCGTCCTTCGAAAGCGCGGCCCAAAGTGACCTCGTCGGCGTACTCGAGGTCTCCGCCCACCGGCAGTCCGCTGGCCAATCGTGTGACTTTCAAACCCATGGGTTTGACCAGACGCGCGAGATAGGTCGCCGTGGCCTCCCCTTCGAGGTTCGGGTCGGTCGCCAGGATCAGCTCGGTGACCTGCCCGTCCGCCAGCCGCGTCATCAGCTCGCGGATCCGCAGATCGTCGGGACCCACCCCCTCGATAGGGCTGATCGCCCCGCCGAGAACGTGGTAGCGCCCGCGGAACTCGCGGGTCTTCTCGATGGCCACGACGTCCTTGGGCTCCTCGACCACGCAGATGACGTGCGGGTCGCGCCGGGCGTCCCGGCAGATCCGGCACTCCTCCTCGGACGCGACGTTGCCGCAGACCCGGCAGAAGCGGACCTTCTCCTTGACCTCCAGCAGCGCGTGCGCCAGGCGTTTGACGTCGACCGGGTCCGCGGCCAGCAGGTGGAAGGCGATGCGCTGCGCGCTCTTCGGACCGACGCCGGGCAGCAGGCCGAGCTCGTCGATCAGGTTCTGGACGACCCCCTCGTACATGACGGTCAGAACCCTGGCAGCTGGAATCCGCCCCCGCCGAGCCCCTGCGCCAGCGGGCCGAGCTTCTCCTGCTGGAGCTCGCTGGCCGCGCGGACGGCGTCGCGCACCGCGGCGATCACCAGGTCGGCGATCGTGTCGGCCGTGTCCTGCGGGTCGCCGGCGTCGACGGCCTTGGGACTGATCTTCAGCTCCAGCAGCTCACCGCTGCCGTTGACGGTCGCGACGACGAGGCCGCCTCCTGCGGACCCCTCGATCTGCGCGTCGCTGAGCTCCTGCTGGGCCGTCGCGAGCTGCTGCTGCATGAGCTGCGCCTGCTCCAGCAACTGCTGCAGATTGACATCCCCTGGATTCACGATCGTGCGCTCCTCATGGCTTCGCGTGTGGCACGAGCCTACGGGGTTTGCCACGCATGTTGCACTGGCGCACGGTGGTGTTCGGACCGCCGCCCCCGCCGGGCGCGCCGCGCCCGCGCGGCCCGCCGCAGGTCGGAGCCGGGGAGGTGACGGCGGTGGCGGGGCCGGGTGTGCCTGTGGGGACGAGGTTCCCGGCGCGCCGCGGCGGACCGGCCGCGCGCCGGGGAGCGCTCCTCGGCCCCGGACCGGCCGGGCCTCGCCGCGGGACGCGCGGACGCCGCCGGTTCCCGCCGGGTCACGAGCGCCTGCGGCCGGCGTCAACCCCCGCTCCCCATGGAGGGCAGGACCTTCCGCTTCCGCCCATGCGCGTGCCAACGGCGCGCCGGATCGGGTCATGAAACGCCAACCCCCGACAAGGAATCGGCAAGGACGCTAGCCGTGGTCGATCTCGCCGATGATCTGACCGCCCAGTTCGCGCTGGACCAGGGCCATGCCGGTCAGCGCGTCGGCGTCGGCGTCCGCGTCGTTGAGCGGGTCGACCTCGTCGGCGTCCGTGACCCCGGAGCCGGCACGGCCGGGCACCGCGTCCGGCCAGCCGGCCGCGCCCGCCTGCCGGGGACCGGCCTGCGCCGCGGCGTTCGCCGCCGAGCGCGCCGCCGCGAGCCCCCCGCTCGCCGGGCCGCGTCCGCCGCCGGGAGGGCCGCCGACGTCGTCCGGGGGCGGGGCGTCCGGCCAGGGGTCGTCATCGGACTGCGCCGCCGGAGCCTGGGGCCGCCCGGCCGGCTGCCGCCGCGCGGGCGCCTGCGGGGCAGGAGACGGGGGCGGGGGCGCCTGCGGGGCGGGAGCGTTCTCGGGCCGGGACGGCGCCGGGCGGGCCGCGGGCGGAGCATGCCGCGCCGGCGCGCCTCCCGCCGGGGGTCCCGACGATCCGGCGACGACGGCCTCGACCTTCCACGTGCCGCCCATGACCTCGGCGATCGCCGCCGCCACCACGGTGTCCTTGGTGCCGTTGACGAAGTAGCGCATGGCGCCGACCTGGCTGTAGCCCAGGGTGACGATGTTGCCCTCGACGCCGATGACCTCGGCGTGCGTGCTCACGTTGGCCCAGACCGCCGGGGAACGCCGCTTGAGCGTGTCGAGCACCTGCGGCCAGGTGTGCTGCAGGGCGCCGCCCTGCGGGGCCACCCGGGGAGCGGGGGCGGGATCGGAGGCGGGCTCCGGGCGGCTCGGCTGCCCGCCCGACCCCGGCTTCGCCGCGGCGGGCCAGTCGTCGCCCGCGGGACGCGCCGCGGGCGGGCGGGGCTCGGCCCGCTCCGCCTCCTCAACGCGCGGGGCGGGCGCGGCGGGCTCGGCACGTGCCACGGGCCGCGGGGCGGGCGGAGGCTCGGCGGACGCCGCGACGGCGGCCGGCGCCGCGGCCACGACCCCGCCGCGCTCCAGGCGCTCCAGGCGGGCCATCATCGCCGCCTCGCCCCCCTCGGCGCCGGGGAGCAGCACGCGGGCGCACATGAGCTCCAGGAGCAGCCTCGGGGACGTCGCGCCGCGCATCTCGGTCAGCCCGGCGTTGAACACCTCGGCCGCCCGGGTCAGCTCGGCGGGCCCCATCGAGGCCGCCTGCGCGGCGAGCCGCTCCAGCTCGTCGGCCGGATGGTCGAGCAGGCCGCTGGACGTCGCCTCGGGGACGTTGGCGATCACCACCAGGTCGCGGAAGCGCTCGAGGAGGTCGGCGGCGAACCGGCGCGGATCGTGACCCCCCTCGATGACCCGGTGGACCGCCGCGAAGACCTTGGCCCCGTCGCGCCGCGCGAACGCGGTGACGATCTCGTCCAGCAGGTCGGCGTCGGTGTACCCCAGGAGCGAGACGGCGCGGGCGTAGGTGATCCCGGCGTCGTCCGCGCCGGCCAGGAGCTGGTCGAGGATCGACAGCGAGTCACGGGCCGACCCGGCGCCCGCGCGCACGACCAGCGGCAGCGCGGCCGGCTCGTACGGCACGGACTCGGAGCCGAGGATCTCCTCCATCAGCTGGCGCAGCGTCGCCGGCGGCATGAGCCGGAAGGGGTAGTGGTGGGTTCGCGACTTGATGGTGCCGATGACCTTCTCGGGCTCGGTGGTCGCGAAGACGAACTTCAGGTGCGGCGGAGGCTCTTCGACGAGCTTGAGCAGCGCGTTGAAACCCTCGCGGGTCACCATGTGCGCCTCGTCGATGATGTAGATCTTGAACCGCGCGGAGACGGGCGCGAAGAACGCGCGCTCGCGCAGGTCGCGGGCGTCGTCCACGCCACCGTGCGAGGCGGCGTCGATCTCGATGACGTCCAGGTGGCCCGGCCCGGTGGGAGCGAGGGCCACGCAGGACTCGCAGACGCCACAGGGGTCGGGCGTGGGGCCCTTCTCGCAGTTCAGCGAGCGGGCGAGGATGCGCGCGCTGGAGGTCTTGCCGCAGCCACGCGGGCCGCTGAACAGGTAGGCGTGGTTGATGCGCCCGGTGCGCAGCGCCTGTCGGAGCGGCTCGGTGACGTGTTCCTGACCCTTGACCTCGGCGAACGTCCCAGGCCGGTATTTGCGGTAGAGAGCGAGACTCATGCCGTCTCCTCGCCTAGGGGGTCGGAGTGCGAAGCGCCGGCGGCCCGCGGGCGTCACGCGCGGCGATCGGATCGCGCGCCTGACGACGGTGGCCCCAGCGAAGAGACCCCTCGCACACCCGCCAGAGCCCGCTTATCCTTGCTGCCTTCCGGCCCTGGGGAGGTTCACAGGATGACGCCGCGCGAGGGGTCCGGTCACAGTCTAGCCGCGCCCGGCAGTGCTCGTGGCCCCAGAACGCCGATCGAGCCTCCGCCCCCCACACCGAGACCGTTTCGTGCCCGTCCACCGTGGTCCACGCCCCCGCCGAAGTCCGGTAAGCTTCTCGACGGAGGATTCGCCTAGTTGGCCTAGGGCGCACGCTTGGAAAGCGTGTTGGGGGCAACCCCTCAGGAGTTCGAATCTCCTATCCTCCGCGCTTGGTTGAGCAGCACAAACACGAAGGCCCCGGACCGATCCAGCCGGGGCCTTCGTGCTGTCTCCGTCTCAGTCTCCGTCTCGGTTGACGAAGATGATCAGGCGGCCGCCCCGTACCACGAGGGTGACCGCGACACCGGCCGCGCGGAGCTCGCGGGCGAGGGTGACGCGATCCCGGCCACGCGGTGGCAGGAGATGGTCGCGGGGATGGCTGCGACCGCGACCGGGCGCTGCTGGAGTTCTACGTCAGCACTGGGGCACGGGTGAGCGAACTTCTCCTGCTCGCCCTGGAGGACATCGACCGGGCGGGGGGACTCATCTACGTCGCCGCCCTGCGCACCCGGTTGCGCCGACCGGTCCTGGCCTCCGCCGACGCCTTCCGCCACCTCGGCCGTTACCTGGCCGCCGACGACTTCCCGGCCCCGGGCAGCCACTTCGGCGCACCCGCCGCGGCCAGATCCGCCCGATGACGTACCGGGGGCGCAACAGGTGCTGCAGCGCGCCAACGACCAGCTGGGCGCCGACTGGACCTGGCAGGACGCCCGTCACACCGTCATCGGCAGAATGACCCACGACGAGCCCCTCACGCTTGCCGAACTCCGCACCCACACCACCGCCCGGCCCTCCTGAAACCACCGCCGAGCACGCCACGCCCATCGCCTCATCCCCCTGGCCCAGTGGACCCTGGGAGGAACGCGGTGGCGGCGCTGGACAGCAGTGGCCCGAGGATCACCAGGCCCGTTTGCAGGTCGGTCATGAGGTTGTGGTCGACCTCCAGGACCTGCTCCAGTTTCGCGCGTTCATCGGCCCGGCTGATCACTGTCGCGGCGTCGTCCGCGTCCCCGAAAGGCAGCAGATCGTCACAGAGACGGGTGGCGGCCTCCCGAAGCGCGGCGCGGGCCGGAACGTACGCCAGGGCCACCAGCAGTGATCCGTTGCTGCCGAAGATCAGGACGACTCCACGGGACGACAACGGGGCGGGAGAAGCGCCGAGCGCGAGCGTCGCCAGCGCCACCAGCAGGCCGACGGCGCCCAGCAGTCGCCGGAGCAGCCGCCGGAAGCTGATCAGCGTGGCTACTCGGGTGCCTGGTCCGCCATCCAGCGTCCCGGCCGATCGGCGGATGCCCAGCATCGTCACCGTGGCCGGAAGAGCGCCCACACACGCGATCGTCGATAACCCCCAGCCCCGCCAGCTTGAGAAGGGGTTCGGGGACAGGACCAGGGCGAGCACGACCAGCAGCAAGACCACCAGAAACAGGGCGCCGAGCGGTCGGAACAACTCGCGGACGTGTCCGGAGCGCAGCGCCGTCAACTCTCTCCAGCGCTGGACACCATAGGCAAAGACGGCGCCGGAGGCGGCGGCCAATGCCACAGCAAGGCATGCCCACACCTCCCATCCGGGAGCCGCCTTGTTGGCGGAGGTGAGCACGATTGCCAAGCCGAGTGCGGACGCCGTCACGATGGCGACGGGGCGAAGCACAGGTACCACCACCCCCACCACGGGGTCAGAGCCGGACGGTGATCGTGTCAGATGCCCCTGCCGGTGTCCATACCTGACCGTCCGCGCCTCACCCCCGCCCTCCGGGGCCTTGGCCCCGCGCGCGGAGGTCCGCAAGGTACCTGGGACCCCGATTCATGAGGTCCCCTCCCCCATGATCATCGACACGAGCCATCCTTCCTCACTCGGTCGCACGTTCGAAACTTTCCGCGACCGTCCAGCGCTGACCGGCCTTGCGAACTCCTCCGCTGTCGCGTGCCTTCTCCAGCTCGCGAACCCGCCTTGATGGCCTCGGCCTGAGTCTTGCGCTGCACGTGTCGGCCGGGCATCCCGTCGTCCTTGACTCCCACGCTCACGCGCCCGTGCCACTTCAGCGCCCAGGCAGATGCTCGAAGCACCGTTCGGCTCACGTCCCGTTCAGTGCCCCCTTTCAGGCGACCGTCCTGTCACGCTGGCCACCACCGGCCGGCAGGGTCTTCACGTACTCGTGCAGGCACTTCGTCGGCACACGCCGCAGCCGGCTGATGAATACGGACGCGACGGCACCGCCGGTCCGTCCACGAGGCTCCACCAGGGTTCGGCCTGACCGGCAGTCCCCTGGTCGGACCCCATTTGGGCCGCCCTGAACAGTGATGGATCGGGCTGCCGCCCGGCTTCACCGGGTGCGGCATTCGCGGAACGTCCATGGTCGTTCGGCGTGGCCCTGAGCGCGTCCTGCGCATGGCGTGCGTATCGGCCGCTCGTGGCGGGTGCGGGGGCGTGGCACGAAACATGGAATGGCTTGAAACGGTTGCCCGGGCGCATGTGGCCGAAAAGCTCCGGCAGGAAGTAGCGAAGCCGGAAGCGGGCGACGCCGTCCCCACGCGGGACATGTCGGCCGACATTGCCGGGCTTGAAAGCCGGATCGCCGAGACTCGTCAAGCGGCCGTAGACGGCCTGATGCCAATGGCGGACGCCGGGGAGATCCTTACCGGCCTACGTGGCGGTTCTCGGCCGGTACGTGAAGCGGATCATGGTTCACCCACCCGGCCCCGGCCGCAGGCGGATGGACAACATCCCCGGAACGTCAATCGACATCATCCACGCATAGCAGAAAGCCCCCGCCGTAGCGGGGGCTTTCTGTTTGGGTTGGACGAGTCGCATGGCCCGCCCAACTGGGCACGTCGGCAGGCCGATGGCGATCCGCTAGCCGACGTGCGGACCTGGGAGCCGCCGCGGCGTCGCAGGGCCGTATGGGACGAGCCGGGCTAATCGTTTTTCCCGTTCCGGCAATTTTCAGGTAACGCATCCCGTGCTTTTCAGCAAAGTCGGCGAGGATACGCGGGGCCGCACTTTCCGGCGGTTTCCGGGTAAATTCGAACGTTCACCTCTTGTCGCGGCATGGGTTCTTCCGCTCTTCGGATGAACGATTGGCACATCTCAGGCTTGACGCCCATCGCGGTCATGCCGCTCGGGCTCACCGTCTTCATTGAGGGTGGATCGAAGATTCGCTATGCTGGCCGGACGAGAAATTACGTCATAAGGCGAAAGCGCGAAGTAGATGAAGCGTGTTGCAATAGTGCAATCGAATTACATTCCCTGGAAAGGGTATTTTGATCTCATCGCGCATGTCGATGAGTTCATTCTGCTCGACGATGTTCAGTACACCAATCGGGATTGGCGTAACCGAAACCTGATAAAGACGGCTGCGGGCCCCAGTTGGCTCTCGATTCCAGTCAGGCAAAGCAGTCGGAGTCAACTCATCAATGAATCGACCATCGTCTACCCGGCCTGGAACGTGAAGCACTGGCGCACACTCATGCACGCATACCGAAGAGCCCCCTATTTCGATGAATATGCCACGGTCCTGGAGAAGATGTACCTGGAATGTGAGACAAGCAGCCTATCCGAGATCAACAGGCATTTCCTCGAAGGAATCTGCTCCATCCTTGACATTCACACCGATCTGCGTCCGTCCGCCGACTACGGCGCGACAGGATCGAAAACCGAACGCCTGCTCGACCTGTGCCAGAAGTCGGGCGCAACGCAATACGTCAGCGGACCGGCGGCTCGTGTCTACCTTGACGAGTCACTCCTCCGGAACGCAGGAATCGACGTCCTGTGGTTCGACTACGAAGGGTACCGCGAATATCCACAACTCCATCCTCCCTTCCACCATCACGTGAGTGTCGTCGATCTCATTTTCAATACGGGGCCAACCGCCAAGAAGTATCTGAAGGTCGCCACGCCCGGAACCGAAACCGTCGAAGTACCGTTGGACCTGCGGGCATCCAGCACGTGAGTACCTGCCCAGACGGCATGCCGCCGGCCACTTACCACAGAGCAGGCACGGCTGTTCGCCATGCGGATAAGCGACGGATCCGATCGCGGGAGTTGATGGCGGCGTGGCCGCCGGTTCGACGAGTACGTCGGGCACGATCTGCTGTCCAGTCGCGGCAGGTGGCCAAGCGTATCGGCGCGAGGGCGATATAGGAGAACGGCAAGCGGCCCCACAGCTGAAAACCACATCTCGAGGGAGAAAAGTATGCGGATTGTCCTGTTCTGTAATGATCGGACCGGTCTTGAGATCGCAACTTGGCTGCGTGGCAGGCCTGATGCCGAGATCGCCGCCGTCGTCCTCAACGCTCCCGGGCAGCAGCGTCGCGCCGACGAAATCAGGGACCTGTTCCCCGACCTGGAGCGAGCAGGGTTGGTGCTCACCGGGGACATCCTCAAGAAGGAGGAGACGCCTCGTCGTATCGCAGGACTCGGCGCGGAGATGGGGATCTCCCTGTACTTCGCGCACATATTCACGTCGCGGCTCATCAACGCGTTTCCGCGTGGGATCGTCAACCTGCATCCCTCCCTGCTGCCCTACAACCGGGGGCGGCGGACGGCGATCTGGTCGATTATCGATGGCACGCCGGCCGGTGCGACGTTGCACATGGTCGACCAAGGAGTCGACACGGGTCCGGTGCTCTCGCAGGAGGAGGTTCCTGTCCACCCGTACGACACAGGCGGTTCGCTCTATCGGAAAGTAGAGGACGCCGCCGTCGAACTGTTCCGGCGCTCGTGGCCGTTGCTGTGCGCGAATTCGCTCATACCGAAAGAGCAGGATAATGAGAAAGCCACTGAACACACGACCAGTGAGTTCGAGGAAATCGGGTACCTTGACCCGGACCGGTTCATGACGGTCGGGCAAATGGTGGACATCATCCGGGGCCGGTGCTTCAACCGAGACAACTGCGTGCGAATCCGCGGACTCGACGGCACCACGATCCGCCTCTTTCTCGAGCCGATTCCCGAGTGACTCCCGGCCGGGGTCCGCGCGGACGTGGCCTGGCCGGGGATCCCCGCCTCCGCGCAGCGGTCCCCTATGATCGCGGCCCTGCGGGCGGCGTGGTGCGGCATTGACGCGCTCGGCGTTGAATGGGGCGCAGAGCGCCTAGGGACGCCGTAGCCAGTGTCACGGCCTTTTTCCCTCCTTCCTCGCGCGGGGCACGACAGTGACGACCTGAGGGTCTTCCACAGGCATCAGGAGCACAGCAGCAGGCACCAGCAGCGGACGCGCGTCCAACGACGGAAAGGCCCCTGACCGATCCAGCCGGGGCCTTCGTGCTGTCCGGGGGCGGGCGTCAGAGGTCGTCGATGATGGACTTGATCAGGGTGGGGGTTTCGCCGATGGGGGCGGCCTGCACGGTGAGTTCGTTCATGGTGGCGGTGTAGTCGTCGACGTCGGCTCGTTTGTCCAGGTACAGGGCGCTGGCGAGCTGTTCCAGGTACACCACGTCGGAGATCGCCGCCTCGGCGAAGCGCAGGATGGTGATCGGGCCGCCGGCCGCGGCGTGCCCGCCGACCGCGAAGGGCAGCACCTGCAGCGAGATGTTGGGCGCCGCGGCGGCCGTGATCAGGTGCTCGAGCTGGGCGCGCTGCACGTCGGCGCCGCCGAACGGACGGCGCAGCGCCGCCTCGTCCACGATCGCCCACAGCCGCAGCCCGTCGGCGCGCAGCAGCCTTCGCTGGCGCCTCATGCGCAGGCCGACCCGGCGTTCGATGTCGTCCACGGGCTCGGCGCCGTGGACGAGCCGGATGACGGCGCGCGCGTAGTCGGGGGTCTGCAGCAGGCCAGGGATGAACTGCACTTCGTAGGCGCGGATCACGGAGGCGGCCTCCTCCAGCCCGATGTAGGGCTCGAACCAGCCGGGCAGCAGACCGGCGTACTCGTGCCACCACCCCGGGAGGCCCGCCTGGCGGGCCATGGCCGTCAGGGCCTCGCGTTCGCCTTCGTCGGTGACGCCGTAGAGCGTGAGCAGGTCGGCCAGATCCCGGGTCTTGATGGGGCTCCGGCCGAGTTCTAATCGGCTGATCTTGGATTCGCTGCCCCGGATCGCGTAGCCGGCCGCGTCGCGCGTGATGCCCCTCGCCTCGCGCAGGCGCCGCAGATGGTGGCCGAGCGCCATGCGCAGGACGGTCGGCCCGCCGCGCGGCCAGGTCAGCGCCGCCCCGGTCTGCTTCCCGCTGACGGCGTGCTCGCTGACCATATGGCGCTCCCTGGACAGATGATCGGTTCTTCGTGCAGGCCGGCCGATGTATCCGCCGATGGCCCCGCGTCTCTGCCGCAGACGTGAGCGGCACCTCTGTGGGCACGCCGGTCGTCATTCAGGTCCAACATATTACGCGCAGTCGCGGGGAACGTACAGATGCACGTGCATATGCACGTCCTATACGATTCACGGTGTGCCCGTACGCAGCATGTTCGGCGGCGCCGGACGGATGAGGGACGGGTACGGAGGGACGCCGGGCCCGCCGGACCGTTGCGGAGGCTGAAGGGGATGGGGGCACGACGGGGTGACCCCGAGGGCCAGGCCGAAACCGGCCGCCATGGCGAGGAGCAGGCCGGCCGCGTACGGGCCGCGAGAGACGAGGTGGGCCCGCAGCCACGCGCCCGTCGGCATGATCGGCAGGCTTCTCACGAAGTACGCGGGCGGCGGGATGTCGTCGGCAGGACCCAAGGCCGCCCCCTTCCCGATGATCACCTGCCCGTCACGCTAATCAGCGGGCCGGGCACGCCCCCGGAAGCCGCGCGTGGGCAGGGCCGATCCCTGCCGAGCGTTGGCGTGCGGCGGTGCCGGACTTGAACCAACGGAGAACCGACCGGGCCGCCGGGTGTGGCCGCGGCGCGCCTTTCTTTCCCCGTTGAGTTCGCGTAGAAGTGGCTCTACCTGGCCATTCACCTGCGCCATGCATGATCGTTTCGCAACAGGGCAGTAGCAGCCGCAGTTCTGACCCGAAGCCGCGCACAAGGACGCAGATAAGGATCGGCCAATGGACTTCCGGGACGATGTCGACCTAGACGCCTCCCAGGTCGAGAATCGTGGAGGCGGGGGCGGCCTCCGTGGCGGCGGACTCGCCATCGGCGGCGGCGCGGTGGGGGTCATCGCCCTGCTGGCCGCCCTGCTGTTCGGGGTCAACCCCGGCGACATCCTCGGAGGCGGCGGCGGTGACTCCACCAGCGGGCAGCCGGCCTCCGACCTCAGCTCCGAGTGCCGGAAGGGCTCCGACGCCGACCAGTCGGAGAACTGCCGGGTCGTCGGCGTGGTCAACAGCATCCAGGCGTACTGGAAGGACGCGTTCGACCAGGCGGGCAGGTCCTCCTACACCTCGGCCAGGACCGTCCTGTTCTCCCAGGCCGTCGGCACGGGATGCGGGCAGGCCACCTCGCAGGTCGGCCCGTTCTACTGCCCGGCCGACAAGCGGGTGTACCTGGACCTGACCTTCTTCGACGAGCTGCAGAGCAAGTTCGGCGCCAAGGGCGGGCCGTTCGCCCAGGCGTACGTCATCGCCCACGAGTACGGCCACCACGTGCAGGACCTGCTCGGGACCATGGAACGCGTCGGCGACGACCGTCAGGGCCCCGAGAGCGGCTCCGTACGCCTCGAGCTCCAGGCGGACTGCTACGCGGGCGTCTGGGCCAAGAACGCCGTGGACACCGGCTTCTACGAGAAGCCCTTCACCGACACCGACATCCAGGAGGCGCTGGACGCGGCGGCGGCCGTCGGCGACGACAGGATCCAGGAGAAGGCGCAGGGCCGGGTGAACCCCGAAGGCTTCACCCACGGCACGGCGGACCAGCGGATGAAGTGGTTCGGCACCGGCTACAAGTCGGGCGATCCTGGCGCGTGCGACACCTTCTCCGGCGGCATCTGAGCGCTTTTCGCACCTCAACACAGGACACCGAAGCAGGCAGAGCATGAAAACTCTCTTAAACTCAATAGGGTGATCTTCAAGTCAGTCGGTGACAGACGTCCGTACCCGGAGCATGGCCTGTCCCATCGCGAATGGGCGCGCATCCCGCCCCGGCAGGTCAGGCTCGATTCCCTGATCACCACCAAGGCGGTGCTGGACCTGCACTCCCTGCTCGCCAAGGACTCCACGTTCTACGGTGACCTCTTCCCCCACGTCGTGCAGTGGCGCGGCGAGTACTACCTCGAAGACGGCCTGCACCGCGCGCTCCGCGCGGCGCTCCACCAGCGCTCGGTCCTCCACGCCCGCGTCCTGGAAGTGGACTCCCTCGCCGCCGCCGGCGAGGGCCTGCAGGGACGCGCGGCCGAACCACCGCTCTCTTAGGTAAAACACTTCCCGTACCCGTCATCCGCCGCCGCCCGGCTTCCTAAGCTGCGACCGTCGCAGAGGCGACACGGCCACTGGCCGCAGGGAACGCAGGCGTCGGGGCGGTTATCCAATGCGAGATGTCACTCAGATCGTTGCCCAGCTCCGGGAAGAGCTCGCGGGAGAGCTGCGCGAACGGGTGCGGCGCCGTCTGCGCGAACAGCCCGCCGACTGGCTGGTGGACCAGCTGATGGCGTTGGTCCTGCCGCCGGAGGAGGTTTCCTACGCCATCCCCCGGCAGGTTCCCCGAGGCCCCGAGGCGGACGCGCACGCCGCCGTGCCTCTCCCCGAGGCGCACGGGTGCGCCCCCTGGAACGGGGAGCCTCTCGACCCCGTCACCTCTCCGGAGGCCGAGGGCGACCGTCCGGCGCGGATCCGCCGGCTCGGCCTGGACGCGACGTCCCTGCCCGGGTTCACCGCCCGCTACCGGTCCCTGCGCCGCGAGGTCCTGGAGGCCGAGGGCTACCTGCTCGACCCGCCGCCCCGGGGCGGTGCGCTGATCGCTCCCGCGCACCGCTCGCCCGAGGCCGAGGCGCTGCTGCGCGAGGCCAAGGACGTCCTGCACGCGCTGCTCTTCTGCGGCCCGCAGGACGGCGTACGGCTCGACCGCGCCGCATGGGCCTCGCTCACGCTCGCCGTCCCGCCGTCCAAGGCGCACGCCGTGGCCGCGCTTCTCGGCCCGGAGGCGCGGGCCGAGGGATCCACGTTCCGCGTCGAGTTCGGCGAGCTCCCCGGCGAGCCGGCCCACCACGCGGACGAGACGGCCCCGGCCCGGCCCGGCGCCGCGGGCCTGGTGGCTCACGCCCTCGGCGCGGCCCTGTGCCTGATCAACGACCTGGAGATCAACGAGCCCACCCTCTGCGGCCGATGACCGGTCGACCCATCGCCGGGGCTGAGCAGCCCGGGCGGACGCTGACACGCCGCGAGCTTCCTTGGTTCGGTCACCGCGACCAGTGCCCGCGGACATGATCGAACTCATGCTCGCCCGCGAGTCGCGCGGGGTGGAATGATGCGGTCGCATACGGTGAGGATCATTATCGAACAGGCCCGGTCGCCCCGGCGGCTGGGCCTTCGTCATGCCAGGGCGCCACGCCCAGACTGGCGCTGCCCTAAGAGCCGCTCACCGCGGCACGCGCTTGACGGATGAACCACTCGACCACCTCGCGGTAACGGTGATGCGCCTGATCGAAGCGTGAGCGCGCCCCCTCCTGTCCCTGGGCGATCTCCCACAGCATCGAATTGCAGTCCGCTGCCGCCTGCGTGACAGCCTCCGACGCCTCGGCTACCGTTGCGGGCCCTTCGAGCAGAACCACCCGGGCACACCTGGCCAGCGGATCGAAGGCATCTCGCAGGCTGTTGCGTAACTCCTGGATCCTCACCGCCTGCTCCGCCGCATCCATCCCCTGGATGTACACGTCACCGAGCCTGTAGTACAGCTCACCGGCGATGTGGGCCTGTTCGATGAACTCCAGGTAGGCGGTACGGCGAGCCTGCCGAACGTCGCCGTGCTGCTGGGCTCGGGCGGACGCTTCGGCCTGAATCCTCGCAGCGCGGGCGTTGCCCTGGCTGGCCACCCAGCCCGCTAGAACCGCAGTTCCTCCGGTCAAGAGCGCAACCCATATCGTGCTGTCCACATCGGCCTCCTCGGTTTCGGCTCCTGTGGACCTCATCTCCAGACCCGCGTCCTCGTCCTGGTCTACTCCCGGTCGTTCAGCACGCCGATCAGTGCGGACAGTTCACGCCCAGTGCTCTCATAGAGCGCGTTCAGCATGTCCTCGACGTCGCCGAGCTTTGTCGCGACCTGCAGCGTGGCCCACACCTGCGCCGCGGCGGTGTCGCCCTTCTGCAATGCCTTACGCGCCTCGGTCTCGTAGTCGGTCGATCGCGCGAACGGCTCCATCGCCCCTCCTCGCCTCGATGTGGACGGCGCCACCGTACGCACCAGGCAGGCCACACGACCACGGACAAACTGCTATCGCCCAGGTCATGGCCTCATCTCCTTGACCATCAACCCACCCCATGATCGTGGGCCCGGCGTCGTTCCCCCGAACGCCGGGCCCCACACATCAGTTTCTATCGGCCGGCCTCACACAATGAGGCGCGCCTTGCGGCGCTTGTGGCCGGTCTGCCGCTCCTCGCCGATGGCGCCTAGAGCCAGCACGAAAAGGCTCCAGGATGGCCAGTCCTCTCGGCCCCCGTGAAACTGCAGCGCCAGGCGCCCGACCTCATCCTTATCCTTCCCGCGTCGAGTTCCCGGCGGATCTCCCTGATCGCGTCGAACATCTCGTCCGCCTGAGCTTTCGCCTTCGACACGAATACTTCCTTCCCCATGAGCCCCGGTCTGGGGCTCGGTTGGGAGTAGGAGAGCACAGCATGCCGCCCCCGGAACGGCCCGTGCATAGGCAAGCTCTCGCTGATATCGCGATGGTGCTCAGCTGAGGGCTGCGCGAAAGCTGGGCCGACGGCCGTGGCCCCCTCACGGTCGACGACGTCCCGTACGAGGCGTCCGCGGCGTCACCATCTACGCCGGCGTCAACAGCCTCCCGAGGTCACCCTCGACGTCATCGTCCGCTAGCTTGCCACCTTTCCTAGGATAAAGCCCAGCACGAGGAACAACGCGCCGCCAATGATCTGCACCAACCAGTCATCCCGCGTTCTTCGCCAAAAGGATGGGCGATCAGAACGGTAGTAATTTCGAAGGGACACCCTAGGCCCTCTTCCTCGCGCCAAAAGAAACATGAGGCCCAATGAGACGGCCACCCACAAACCAAAGGGTGCGATAAGATAATTGATGCCGCCAGATGATATCTTATTCGTAATAATCCATGTAGCACCCTGAGCGGCAGTGACGGCCGCGAGCCCCAGGGTGAATATCGTGTGTGCAGCCATGAGCCCGCGGTGATTTATGTTGATGCGACGCCTGGACGGCCTAGACACTACTGTGCGAATACGACTTAGAATGCCCTCACACAGCACGTCCGGTTCCACGAGTCTGACGTAGGAGGTCCAACGCGAAAGCTCGACCTCGATTCGCCGGGGATCACGGACCGCACTTCGGACATCATCAACGGCGACCACATATTGAAGGCTTTCAATCCTCTCAGGAAGTCCAGAAAAATCCTCACCCCTATCCGCCCGATAAGTGTTGTCACAAATAATTTCTAAATCGCCCAACTCGGCCAAGGCATTCGCGATATCTTCCATATCCTCACGGAAGAGTCGCAGATTACCCAGTTTGTGAATCTCGATTCGCGTACCAGTCCGTTGCACCGCCATGTGCAGATCGTGCCGCCTGGGCCGCCCTTAAGGTGCTACAACAACCCAATTGTGACCTGGGTGGATGACGTTATGCCGCTGCCGAGCGGCGGAAACGCCTCATGGCCGCCTCCCACCCCCACCACCGTCCATACCAAACTATCCAAATGAAGCGCCTGGTATCCGGTGAACCCGACGCACTCGCCGCCGTGTACGGCGGCCAGCAGGCCCAGGAAACCACCGGCTTCTTCGCCTTCGAAACCGGCGGCTGGAAGGCCGCCGTCCGCCGCGGCCTTGAACGATGGTTGGGGGACCCGCCCCAGCGGACAACAGCCCCGCATCAAGCTCCACGTCCCCTCGCCTCTGACATCTGCGTCACCTCAGCGAACCTCCTGTTCGGCGAGATGGTCACCATCACCTACACCGACAAAGCGACTGCAGACCCGCCTGGAGGAACTCGTCGAGGAGACCGGCCTCCACGCGACGCTACTGGAGGCCGCCGAGCTGGACGCCGCACTCGGCGGGGTCTGTCTGCGCGTGTACCGGGACGCGAAGGTCGCCCCGTACCCGTGGCTGGCGCTGGTGCACGCCGACTCAGCGCTGCCCGAATGGTGGTACGGCCAGATGACCACCGTCACCTTCTAGGAGGTCGTCGCCGGCGAACGCCAAGGTGTGCCAGGTCGAAGCCGACCTCCCCGCCGCGAGCGACATCGTGGCCAGCGTCGCAGCCACCAGCGCTGAGCAGCACCAGGAACTGCTCGCCGCCCGCGCCGAGCGCGGAAGTCTCCTCGACAGGCTGTGCGCACCCCACCCGTTGTGGGACACCGCGGACAACAAGCTCGCCGCGTGCACGGCGCTTCAGAAGGCAGCGCGAGACGACTCGGTCCTGGCCTGACTCTCATCCGCCGATCTCGTCATGCTTACGCTTGGGGCTAGGTAGAGTACGAGCATGGGTACGACACCCCGGATGACCCTGCCCACTCAGCTGGTGCTACGGGCATTACTCGAAGATCCATCACGCGAGATGTACGGCCTGGAACTGTGCGCCGCCGCCGGCCTCCCGAGCGGCACCATTCATCCCATCCTTGCCCGCTTCGAAGGGCTGGGGTGGCTGGATTCGCGATGGGAGGAGGCGGATCCTCACGAGCAGGGTCGGCCACGTAGGCGGTACTACAAACTGACTCCAAATGGTGCCGAGCGCGCACGTACTGCTCTTGATCGTTCTTCGGCGAAGGCTCCCAGAAATCCGCCGATCCTCCGCACAAGACATCTCGGCGGCGCCTCGTGAATGAGTATTGTACATCCACCCCTGCAGTGCGAGCCGCTAGCTCTCTAGGCATTGCAATGGCACACATGCACCCCTACATCGCCAGAGAACCATACAAGCCCCACGTAGAAGCGGTTCAGATTCTCGCCATCCTCGGAGAATGCCGGAACACGATAGGTGTACTCGAGGAGCTGCTACGCCAGCCCGAAGCTAACCATCAAAACATAAAGAGCGGCGTTTTAACACTTGTCAACATGCTCCACTCGCACCAGGACAAATCTTACGAACTTTTCCCCAATGATCACATGGCGTGCGCTGCGCTCACAAAGGCGACTATGGATTATAAACAATATGTCTTAAGTCTTCCCAACGCCCTCATGACCAGCACTCGGGCGGTGCCGAGGCCGCCGAGTATCCAGGTGCATGTCACTCCGAACGCCCAGCGGTTAGCGAACCTGACAGCAAGGATGCTGCCCGCTGCACACCGGGGCCGATATGTAGAGGAGCTGCAAGCGGAGCTATGGGACCTCGCCAGCGCAAGAGCGACCAAGTCTATGCAGCTGCTTTATGCGTTCCAGCAGTTGGGACGAGTGTGGCAGTTACGCCGTGAGTTGCTAGTCCCAGGGCGATGCAGGGGCGAAGTTCTACTCCGCTGGGCAAGTTGGGTACTCGAATCTGACGTCCGCACCTGGATACCACTGAGCGCCATAGTGATTCTAGCTCTGATCAACGTCGTGATCGAGCAAGGGTGGGGCTCGGCTTTCCTAGCGGCTCCCACAGCCTGGGTATTTCATAAAGGTGTGCAGCGGCTCCGCACCCGCTGGGGAATCCAGCCACCAGATAAAGACCGGGCACGGAAGTAATTACCGTATTATGACGGAGTCACGCCCTATCAGTCGGAGTGCCCAGCTGATTGCACCATGCGACTGACGGCACCATCTCCCCGGTAACGGCTTATCCCCAGGGGGACAGTCTTAGCTCCGGCCGCCCTGCCTCACACAGGGCGGCATTCACTGCAGCCCGCAGCTTCGCATCCCGGCGCAGGTGAATGCGCACCGTTTCCGGCTTCTTGTTCAGTTTGGCGGCCGCCTTCGGGATGGAGAGGCCGATGGCTAGCAGGTAGGGCAGGTGCGGATGCCAGCTTGTGTCAGGCAGCGCCCCGCGCAGTCGCGGGCCGCGCAGTCGCATGGCCTCCGCGCGGAACTCGGGGTAGGCCTCGAAGTGCTGGTGCAGGCCGGCCTCGGCCTTGCCGAGCTTCCGGATGGCGACCCGGAAGCTCAGTCCCTCCCCCACCAGGCGGAGGAACTCCGCGTGCCAGGAGGTGTCGCGGCGCTGGGGCATCACACGGCCTTGCCCAAGAGGATCTTCTCCCATAGGTCGGCTATCTGGACGTACCGCATACGAGGGGTCTGCACCCTTTCTCCACCGGCGGTAGTCCGTTCGATGTAGCCCCGCCCGCCCGCCGTGACGAGGTAGTAGATCACCGGCTTGCACTCGCACGTCCAGCGCAGGACCCGACGGCGGTCCTCGGCGGCGGTGGCCGATTGCCAGGTGACGCGCTCGGCGTCGTCGTTCGGCTTGGGCACGTGCGGGCCGTGCCCGGCGCTGCCCTCGGTCGCGGTGAGCGTCACGACGTCGGTCCTATCTGCCGTGGCGGCCGTCGTCCGGTGACCACCGCGGCGCATTCCTGGCACATCATCCGGCCCCGCTCCCAGATCAGCCGTGTCCCGGAGATCTCCGCGACCCGCGCCTGAACGCCGCACGCCGTGGTGGCCGTGGCGCGCGGGACGGCGAGCTCCCACGGCACGGCGTGCTCAACGCAGGACGGGACGACGAGCGCGACGGCGTAACGCTCACGGCCGTCCTCGCCGGAGGACCGCGCCGGGTCTTCCGCCGGGCGCCCGGTGGCGGCAGGGAAGTACCCGCCCACCGAACGGCGCGCGTTCGGTCCGAGACCGTAGGGGTCGCGTGGTTGGCCGTCGACGAGCTGCTCCTCGCGAGGCTCTCGGGCGGGGCCGTCCTGCCCGGTCATGCGACCCACGTCCGCCCGTGGCTGAGCGCCGCGGTGGCGCCGAGCTCGGCCTCGCGCATCTGCTCGCGCAGCTCGTCGAGGGTCGGGGCCTCGACTCGCAGGGCGGAGGGCGCGTTCCACATCGCGATGGCGACGAACCGGCGGGTGCCCACGCCGTAGAAGATGAACCAGCCGGGCTCGGCCTGGTCGAGCATGGCGGCTGCAGCCGTCTTGGCCGGGTCCCACCGGTGCGGGGTCTGGAGGTTCACGCGCGGGCTCTGCCCCTCGCCCTCGGCGCAGTGGCGCCCCTTGGGCCGCCTCACGCTGCCGCTCCCACTCGATGCGGCTCGCGCGCGCCGACCGGAGGCGGGGTGTCCGGGGCCCGGCCGACCCCGCGCGGGATGGCGGGCACGGCCGGACGGGCGTGCCGCGCGAGGCGGGGCGCGGCCGCCGGCGGGTGGACCGCCGCAGGGCGCGCGGGGACGGCGGCCGGGAAGCGGCCGGCCAGGCCGAGGCGGCGCCGAGCGTCGAGCCGGGCGCGCATCTGCGCGGTGGTGGGGTGCTCCCACTCGTGGCCGTGACGGTGCGGCAGGCTGCCCGCGTCATGGGCGTACGGCGGGTGCCCGCACCAGCGGCAGCCGAGCGGCTTGGGCGGGGCGTCGGCGCGGTGGCGGATGCGGACGAGTCGGGGCGTTCTGGCTAAGGGGCCTCTACGATTGCTCACGGGTCGGACCTCCAGAGTCCGGTCAAGGGCTCGTCCGGTCGTTTGCAGCGCCGGACGGGCCCGTCTTGCTTCTTGCAGTGGACGGTGCGACGGCGCAGGAGGTCTGGGATCACCGCGCCGCCACACCAGCTCATGGCCACGGAGCCCCCGGACGTCCTGTATCGAGCCGCGTCCGCGTAGGTCTTTGCGTGGCTTCGCTGCCATGCAAGCAACCGGCCGGTTACGGTTGGGAGAGTTGACCTGTTGCCCTGCAGGGACAGGTCAACGAAGTCAACAGGCGGTCAACACCGGGACAGGCCAATGACGAGCACCTTCGGCGAGCGGATGCGGGCCCTCCTGGCTGAGCGCGGCATGTCGCTGCGCGGGCTGGCAAGAGCGGTGCATTACGACGTTGGGTACCTGTCCAAGGTGGCCAATGACCGCAGGCGGCCCTCGCTGCAGGCGGCTGAGAGAATCGACGCCTCCTTGGAGGCGGGGGGCGAACTTGTGGCCCTGGCCCCCTCTCCTGTCCGCTCGGGGGCGCTCAACCCAGACGATGAGGACAGGCTCGTCCACGTCACTCAGAACCCGATGCGACTGGATTCCGTCGTGGTCGAGGGCCTTGCAGCTACCTTGGCCAGCCATCGGCGTATCGAAGATGTCGTCGGATCCAGCGCCGTGTTGTCTGCCGCGCGAAGCCATCTTGACCTAGTTCTCCGCCTACTGAAAGAAACGCGTGGGCCTTTAGCAAAGGATCTGTCCGCGATCGCTTCCGAAGCGTCACAATTTGCCGGATGGTTAAGCACCGCAACCGGTGCTCACCGAGCAGCCGGCCCGCTGTATGACCAGGCACTACGACTCGGCCTGCAGGCAGGCGAAAACAACCTGGCCGCCACAGCACTGTCCATGCGCGGGCATCTGGCATGGGCAACAGACGACATCGTCGCTATGGCCAGCCTTTCAGAGGCCGCCGGGCAGCTCGCTTCCGCTGCAGGAACTCGGGCAGTCGCTATTCAGCAAGGTGGACGTGCATTAGCAATTCTCGGAGAGAAACAGGAAGCGCTACGAGCAATAGGCCGCGCGGAAGAAGTGCTCGACGGCCCCACCGACCGAGATGATCCCGACGGCCTGTACTTCTACAGCTCCGACTTGTTGACTATGCAACGCGGACTAATTTTGGCCTATCTGGCAGACTCGCCCGCCGAGCATGCTAAGGCAGCCGACCTCATCACCGTGGGTATTGAGGGGCTTCCTACAGAAATTCGAGACTCCGAGTGGGTCGCGTGGTACCGCGTCCAGGCCGCTGCAGCGCGTGCAGCCAGCGGGGAAGCCGAAGAGTCCGCAGCGGCACTGCGTGTGGCACTGCGCATCATCTCCGCCACAGGAGGCCGGAAGACCCGCGGCGATATCGCAAAGACGCACCGGTGGATGGCCGCACGCTGGCCGAGTAACCCTGCCATTGCCGAGCTCGGTGAATACCTACGCTCAGCCTGACGCAGGGCCCCGTCAAGCCAGCCCTAGCAGGCCAGGGAGGTAGTACGTGAGTCTACGAACGCCCCTCACACCTGAACGTGTGACAGAGCGTCTCAGTGATACCGGATGGACTGGCGACACCGTCGAGATCAGCCGAACCTACGCCGTTGAGTACGACACGGCGATTCGTATCGTCGCCGCGGTGGGTGTGGCGGCCATCGAGCTGGAGCACCGACCAGACATCGACATCCGTTGGGACCGACTGCGGTTCGCCATGACCACGCACACCGCTGGGGATGTCGTTACCGAACTCGACTTCGCGCTGGCAGAACGGATCAACGAAATAGCTCGCCAATATGGTGCTCAGCCGCTGTGACGTCAATGGAGAGCAAAGGTAGATATGCCGCAGCCTCTCAGTGAACGGGAGATCAGCACGCTTCTCGGGTTCCATCCGGGGTGGCAGCGAGAGGGAAATTCCATCACGCGCACTTTCACGCACACCTATCACGAATGCGTGCACCTTGCGATGTACGTGGCGGCCAAGGCCCGTGTGAAATCGGCCACCACCCGGACATCCACATTACCTGGCAGCGCATCCGATTCGAGATCACGACTCACGATGCGGGCAACCAGCTAACAGAGAGGGATTTTCAGCTCGCGCGGCATATCGACGCGATCGCCGCCGGCCACGGTGCCACCGAGCTGAGCGACTGAGCTGCACGCGCGGCGCATCCGGCGTGGCTCCCGGTCGCCCCTTCGGGAGCCGCCCCCACCGGCGGTGCGGCGGCGCAAGGTCTGGCTTACATGCCGCCGCACCTGCTCGCAGGTTCTTCGATGCCGTAGCACCGTTCCCGGTGAACATTGCGTGAACCACCCATGACGGTGGAAATGTTGTCGGGGAAGATAAATCTGACCCATGGGTTAGGAGCTGCTGGTGAGCCGTCGCGCGGCCGCTCGCGCCGCATGCTCGCCACGGCCAGGCCGACGCCGTGCGCCGCGAGCTCGTACGTCGGCCGCCAGGCACCGCCGCTCGGCCCGCTCTTCCTCCGCCAGGCGCTCGGCACGCTCCGCGCGGGAGCGCAGCTCGCCTATGCTCTCCTCGGCGGCCGCCAACCGGGCGGCGGCCGCCCTCCGCTCCGCCTGCAGCTGCGCCCGCACCTCCGCCTCGCTGCGGGCCACAGCCGCCGCCTGCTCGCCGTGCTCGGCCACCTTCCGCG
The DNA here is from genome assembly GCF_014200435.1 of Sphaerisporangium krabiense. Lineage (NCBI taxonomy): Bacteria > Bacillati > Actinomycetota > Actinomycetes > Streptosporangiales > Streptosporangiaceae > Sphaerisporangium > Sphaerisporangium krabiense. The sequence goes on from NZ_JACHBR010000001.1 coordinate 2,376,300, forward strand.
CCGCCTGACGCACCTGACGGTCAGCCTCGGCCAGGCCCCGGGTGAGTGCCTCACGTGCCTCGCGGGCGTCCTCCTGGGCCGCGCACATCGCTTCCTCGGCCTCGACGAGGCGCTCGTCGGCCTCCCGCGCGGCGCGGCGCGCCTCCTCTGCGTCGGCCTCGGCCAGGCGGCGCCGCTCGACCTCGGCGGCGAGCTCGGCGCGTGCCTCGGCGACCTGTCGCGCCGCCTCGGCCTAGGCCGCTTCGATCTGGGCCTCGGCCGCCTCGATGTCGGCGGCGCGCTCCAGCTCGGCCAGCATGCCGGCCAGGCGCTCGGCGAGGCGTTCGATGTCGGCGCGGATCTCGGCCTGGAGCCTGCTCGCGCGGCCGATGGAGGTGTGCACGGGCCGGTCATCGACGACGTCGCGCCCGCGGCCGCCGGCCGCCTGGGCGCGGGCCCGGCGCTCGCGCTCGCGGAACGCCGACAGCGCGGTGTGCAGCCGCCGGTCGTTCTCGTCGACCACGTCGCAGTACTTGCGGGGCGCGCCGCGGCGGGCGCTGGTCGAGGGCATGGCGGCCGGCCGGTCGCAGCCGGGGTAGGCGCAGGCGGGCATGGCCTCAGAGAGCTGCACGAGCATTTCAGTGCCTTTCGTTCACACGAAACGAAATGGATTGCAACGAGATTGAATGAAATGGAAACGCAATGGTGAACGGCTCCCGCGGGCGGCGAGGGGCGCGCCGCCCGCGGGGCGGCGGTCAGGCCGTGACGACGGTGGGGCGGGCGGCCGGGCCGGTGGCCATCAGCGCGCCGATGACCTCGGCGGCGTGCCGGGCGGCCTCGGGCGACAGCCTGCTGTAGACCTCGGCCAGCGCCAGGACGTCGGCGGGCACGGCTACGCCGAGTGCCGCGCCCGCGGGGGCGGGCGCCGGGCCGCTGTCGCGGGGGACGGCCATGACGCTGTCGATGACGTCGGCCGCGCGCCCGTCGGCCTCGGGCGACAGGTGGCCGTAGATGTCGGCGGTCACGGTGATCGACTCGTGGCCGAGGCGCTTGGAGACCGTGTCCAGGCTGACGTTCTCGCCGAGGAGCTCCAGGGCATGAGCGTGCCGGAACTTGTGAGGGGTCGCGGCCGTCTGGATCTGCCGCTCGCGGGCCGTGGCCACGACCTTGGACCAGTGGGTCTGGTGCCAGCCGCTGCTGTTCAGGATCCCGCCACGGGCGCCCGTGAAGATCAGCCCCTGGGCGGGCACGTCCTTGGTCCGGCGGCGGAGCATGAGCACGACACTGTCGGGGATCCGGATCGTGCGCAGCCCGGCGTCCGACTTCGCGTACGGCGCGAGGTAGTTGCGCCGCCTCTCGTCCTCCTTGACGACCTGGGCGACGGTAAGCAGCTTGCGCCGCAGGTCGATGTCACACGGCCGCAGCGCGATCATCTCGCCCCAGCGCAACCCCGTGCCCATCGCCAGGGTCAGGATGTCCCCGGCGAGCTGAGACACCTCATACCCAATCGCGATCCAGTCGGCGATCTCCAGGCCCGTCGGCACCTGCTCCAGCGTCACCGACCGCCCCGGCCGCTCCGGGAGGATCACCCCGACGCACGGGTTCACCTCGATCGGAATCGAGGCCTTGCGCGCCGCCCAGGACAGCGCCGGGCTGAGCACGCCCCCATGCACGTTGGAGATCGTCTTGGGCGAGTAGGGGATCCGCTCGCCCCTGCGCGAGTAGGTGCGGCCACGCATCCAGAACACCCACGCCTGGACGAGCTCGGTCGTCACCTCGGCGACGGGCCGCCCGCCGAGCGGGCCCACGCGGGTGTCGTCCTCCAGGGTGACGATCGCGCCGCGGACGTGGCCGCCGTACAGCCGCCGGTACCCGGCGACCTGGCGCGGCTCGGCCTTGCCCGTCTTGCCCAGGTACGCGAGGTAGTCGTACACGACCTGCGTGAGGCTGGGCCCCGCCGCAGAGGTCTCCAGCTCGGGCTCGGCCGGGGCTAGCTCCAGCCCCCGGCACCCCTTCGGGTAGCCGGCGGGACGCCGGTCCCCGGCGGCCTCGACCTTGGACTTGAACTTCTTGGCGATGCGCTCGGTGTCGCAGGTCTCGCCGTCCTCGCGTCCGTCGCGTGCGCCGCCTTCGCGCCAGCAGACGCGGAAGGTGGTCCGGCTGGTGTGCTTACTGGTCAAACGTCGTATCCATGCTGCCATCTGGCACCCCTTTTGATCAGGGGTAGGCACCACCGCCACCGGGACGCGCATTCAAGATCATGTCTGTAAATGTGCTGCAATGATCTTGAATGCGAAGGGCCTCTGAGCGAGTTCTAGCAGCTCAGAGGCCCTTGTAGTGGCGGTGGAGGTGGGATTTGAACCCACGGATGAGTTGCCCCATCACACGCTTTCGAGGCGTGCGCCCTCGGCCACTAGGCGACTCCACCGCCGAGCAGCCTACCGGATCCTGGACACTGCTCGTGCGGACAGTCGCCGGTTATGCGGCATTGATGAGATGTTCACCGGCGCCGATCGGCGAAGAAGTCCGCCAGGACGGCCGAACAGTCCCCGGCGAGCACTCCGAGGAGCACCTCGGGACGGTGGTTGAGCCGCCGGTCCCGCACGACGTCCCACAGCGAGCCGGCCGCGCCCGCCTTCTCGTCCACGGCGCCGTAGACGATCCTGGCCACACGGGCGAGGACGGCCGCGCCCGCGCACATCGTGCACGGCTCCAGCGTGACGACCAGCGTGCAGCCGGACAGCCGCCACTCCCCGAGCGCCCGCGCGGCCCCGCGCAGCGCGACGATCTCGGCATGGGCGGTGGGGTCGGCGGCGGCCTCGCGCTCGTTGCCCGCGGCGGCCAGCACGGCGCCGTCCGGGCCGAGGACGACGGCGCCGACGGGCACCTCGCCGCGGCGCCCGGCACGCACGGCCTCGGCGAGCGCGAGCCGCATGGGCTCCTCGAAGGATGGCAGGCTCACAGCAACGATTGTCCGCCCTGACGGACACGGGGAGGGACCGGGCGCGGCTAGCGCAGCCGGTCCAGCTCGTCGGCGAACGACAGCTTCTCGGCGATCACCGAGAGGGTGTCCGCCGGGAGCACCCCTTCCTCCATGCTCAGCTCCAGCAGCTCCTCGGCGCTGACGCCGAGGTCGCGCAGCAGCTCGAAGTCGCCCGCGGGGCGGATCCCGACGTCGGCGTCCTTGTCCGGCACCACGACGCCCGCCAGCTCGTTGAACAGCTCTCCGAGCGCGTCGCCCGCCGCGGCGTGCGCGTCGGAGAGGAAGGCGCGCGGGTCGCCCTCGTCCTCGTACCGGACCAGGGCGAACCATTCGTCCTCGACCTCGACGCAGAGCAGGGCGAGCTCGTCGCCCTGCAGCCCGAGAGCGTCCTGCACGGCGTCGCCGAGGTCGTCGGCGATCTCGACGTTCGCCAGGTCCACCTCGGCGCCGTTCCAGCCGTCGGGCATGCGGACGAAGGCCGCGGCGAACAAGGAGCTACGGGACGGTCTCGACGGCATGATCGGGGCTCCCGAGGTCAGCCGATGGCTGAGTCGACGGCACGTTCAAACGGCTGGGAGAACCCGAGCCGGGCGGCGATGCTGGACAGCACCTCATCAGGCAGCAGTTCGAGGTCCCCGGAGAGCGCGCCGAGCTCCATCTCGTCGAGCCCCAGGTCGGCGAAGATCGACAGGTCTCCCGCGGGGAGGACCATGTCGAGTTCCTCCTCCTCGGGGACGGGAACGTCGAGGAACTCGAGCACCTGCTGGGCCAGGGGCCAGTCCCACGCCGCCGTGATGTCGGAGAGGAAGACGTCGACGCGCTCGCCGAACACCCGTAATGCCACGAAGAAGTCATCCCCAACGGCGACCAGGCCAATCGTGGCACCCATGCTCGGCTGCTGGCGAAGCGCGTGGATCAGGCCGTGCAGATCGGCCGTCAGACCCACGGGCAACATCTCGGCTTCCCAGCGGTCGTCCTCGCGATAGACCACGATGGCGAAGTCAAGAGCGTCTACGTCTGTCATCTTCACCCCACCGACGCGGTTCGTACGGTTGGCAATGCTCCCAGAATCGTCGGGTCCCCGTACGCCCGTCGGGCAAATTGTGATCAAAAACGGGTGACCAGGGCCCGCCCGTAGGGAGATGGCCGTTTCCGACCAGGTCGTACCGTTCACCCGGCCCCAGCGGCTACGGTTGGCCACCATGAAGACCCTCGTCGTCGACCACCCGCTCGTCGCGCACAAGCTCACCGCGCTCCGCGACGAGCGCACGGACTCCCCGACGTTCCGCCGTCTCGCGGACGAGCTGGTCACGCTGCTCGCCTACGAGGCGACCCGCGACGTGAGGGTCACCGACGTGACGGTCACCACCCCTGTCGCCCCCGCGGACGGCGTGCGGCTGGCGCGCCCGGCGCCGCTGGTGGTGCCGATCCTGCGGGCGGGACTCGGCATGCTGGACGGCATGGCCCGTCTGCTGCCGACGGCCGAGGTGGGCTTCCTCGGCATGGTGCGCGACGAGGGCACCCTCAAGGCGCAGACCTACGCGACGCGCCTGCCGGAGGATCTGTCCGGCCGCCAGTGCTTCGTGCTGGACCCGATGCTCGCGACCGGCGGCACGCTGGCCGCGGCGATCCGGCTGCTGTTCGAGCGGGGCGCCGAGGACGTCACGGCCATCTGCCTGCTCGCCGCGCCGGAGGGCCTGGCCTACCTGGAGAGCGTCTTCACCGACTCGGCGGCCCCGGTGCGCGTGGTGACGGCCGCTCTGGACGAGCGGCTGAACGAGCTCGGCTACATCGTCCCGGGGCTCGGAGACGCCGGCGACCGCCTGTACGGGGTCGTCTGACTCTCTTGGGGCGTTCGAGCCCCCTCGTGCCTCTAGGTCATCAGAGTCGTCCGAATCCTTTTCCTTCTTCTTCCTCTGGTTGACACACGTCTAGTTACATACTGTGTTTCAGTGGGTACACACGGTGATGACGATGTCATTGTGTTCCCCGGCACCCGGTGCCGCGGGACGCGCACTGGGGAGAGCCCATGGACCAGCGGCCGGAGATTGACGCCTATACACAGGTCGAGACCGTGCTTAAGGTCGAGTTCGCCGGGGTTCATCCGGCCGCGACGGTGGCACGCTGCATCGAAGCGGCTCACCACGGTGCGATGGAGGTCACTGGTTACGCGTACCCGGGTCTCGTGGAGCGCATCGCGCGCAAGCACCTTCAAGTGCTGGCGACGGTCGCCACCGAGCGGGAGTGACGCGGGTCACATCCAGACCCCTAAAGACTGAGGGGTCCGGATGCGCTTTACCGAGCCTGACGGCTGGGTAATGTATACGGTGGGTGCAGTGGGTGAGTGGTAATCGGAGGCGGCAGTGCAGGTCAAGAAGGTTCTAACGTACGCAGCCATCGCGTTTGTGGCTTTCTACCTGTTCACCAGACCGGCTGACGCGGCAAGCGCGGTCAAGGGAGCAATGGACACTGTGGTGAATGCCGCGGATTCGCTGGCGCTATTCTTCACGAAGCTGACATGAGGCTGACATGAGGCTGGTGACCCACGGAGACTCTGCTCCGTCGTCGGTCAACCGTTACCTTCTCCCCCAAGAACACCAAGTCATCATGGTGCGGCGCCATCCGGCCGTCCTGTTGCGGCCGGTCGCCGAGGTCTTCGGCGGCCTGGTCCTCGCGGGGCTGCTGAGCAAGTGGCTCGGAGAGAACCAGGGCTCGCAGGCGCTCGTCATCGTCTGGTGGGCCTGGCTCCTCTTATTGGTCCGCTTCGTATGGAAAGTGGCGGAGTGGTCGGTTGACTACTTTGTGGTGACGTCCAAACGCATGCTGTTGACACGAGGGCTCATAACCCGCCGCGTCGACATGATGCCTCTGGGCAAGGTCACGGACATGAGCTTCCAGCGTTCCCTGCTGGGCCGCATGCTCGGATACGGCGAGTTCGTCCTGGAGTCGGCGGGTCAAGATCAGGCGCTGTCGACCGTCCCCTTCATTCCGTATCCCGAGACCTTGTACCTGGAGGTCTGTCAGATGCTGTTTCCCGGTTCTGACGACGATGATTAGTCCACTTTCGTCCTGAATCCCGAGGCGTGAGACACACTTCGCCTCGGGATTCTTGACGTGGGTATACCCGATTCGGCTCCTTCGTGCCATCATGGCGGAACCATTGACCATATCCCCGCCCTAAGAGATCACATGCCGAGTCAGGGAACCATCGGTGATCGCGTCCGCGGACTGCGGCTGAGCAGGCGAATGTCTCAGGCCCAGTTGGCGGGACCCGACCTATCCGACAGTTATGTCTCTCTCATCGAGTCCGGCAAGCGTACGCCTACGCCGGTGGTGGCCCGTCTGCTCGCGGAGCGCCTGGGCTGCACCACCGAGTTCCTGCTGCACGGCATAGAGCCGCGCCAGCGGATCGACACCGAGCTCGGCCTTCGCCATGCCGAGCTGGAGCTTTACCACGGAGATCCGGCCCTGGCCGCCGACCGGTTCGGCGACATCGTCAAGGCCGCAGGCGAGGACAACGCGCTGCTCGCCGCGCACGCCCGGCTCGGGCGGGCGCGCGCTCTGGAGGCCCAGGGCAAGATCGGCCGCGCGGTGGAGGCGTACGAGCGCCTGCGCCGCGAAGCCGCCGCGCACCCGGAACGTCTGGCGGACGTTCCTCTTACCGTCGCGCTATGCCGGTGTTACCAAAAGGCCGGGGATCTCATGCGGGCGCGTGACCTCGGCGCCGAGGCGCTGGCACAGGTAATGGAACTGTCACTGTTCCACGGTGAGGTCGCCGTCGAACTCGCCGCGGCGCTCGCCGAGGCCGAGATCGGCCTGCCGTACGTCGAGCAGGTGCTGGCCTCGACCGGCGTGCCCGTGCCGGAGGACCGCACCACCGAGATCCTGTCGCTGTGGCAGGCCAGCATCTCGGCGGCGGAAGGCGAGGACTCCGCGCTCGCGGTGCACTTCGCCGACGACGCCCTGTCGGCCGGCCGGCCGGCGCGGATCGCGCTCCAGATGGCGCGGGTCGCCATGCGCTGGGCCGAGGTCGGCGCCGCCAAGGCCGTCAGCGACTCCGGTCGCGTCGACGAGCTGGTGGCACGGGCCGGCGCGGTGTTCGCCATGGTGCCGGACGAGTCGGCGGAGCACGCGCGCAGCCTGGTCGTCCTGGCTCGCCTGCGGCTCAGGTCCGGCGACGCCGGCCGTGCGGAGGAGCTCGCCAGGCAGGCGCTGACGCGGCTCGCGGAGGAGCCGTGCACCACCGCCGCCCTGGCGCACCTGGTGCTGGCCGATGTCGCTTTGGCACGGTCCGACGGCAGTCTGGAGGCGACTCTGGAACGCGCGGGCGCGCTGCTGGAGGAGGCCCCGCAGGTCGGGGCGTTCACCGGACGGCAGGTCGCGGCGGTCTGGCGGGAGCTCGGCGATCTCTGGGGACGGGCGGGCAGGCGCCCCCAGCAGACGGCCGCGTATCGTAAGGCGCTGGAGGCGGTCGGCGTGCGGTCGACCGTGGCCGGAGCCGTGACGTCCGCGGTCTTCGCACGGTGACCCTCCCTCGCTCAGTCCGACGCTTCGACGGGTAGACTCCGGGTTAGTCAAGTTCAACCAATCACCGACTCGTCGGATGATTGGTTTCCCGGAGGAGGCTGACTGTGAGTCTGCGTACGGCGCAGCGGGCTTCGCTCGTCGACCAGGTGATCGAGCAGCTGAAGGATCAGATCACCTCGGGATCCTGGCACCTGCACGCCAAGATCCCGACGGAGACGGTGCTCGCCGAGCAGCTCGGAGTAGGCCGCAACACCGTGCGTGAGGCCGTTCGCGCCCTCACGCACGCGGGCCTGCTGGAGTGCCGGCAGGGTGACGGCACCTACGTCCGCGCCACCAGCGAGCTGTCGGGAGCGATGGCGCGGCGGCTGCGGGCGGCCGAGCACCTGGAGATCCTTGAGGTGCGCCGTGCCCTGGAGGTGGAGGCCGCCAAGCTCGCGGCCGTCCGGCGGACCAAGGGCGACATCGAGCTGATCGAGGCCGCCCTGATCCGCAGGGAGCAGGCGTGGGCCGAGGCCGAGGTCGAGGCCTTCGTCGAGGCCGACCTGGCCTTCCACGTCGCGGTGGTGGAGGCCACCCACAACCGCGTGCTGATCGAGCTGTACAAGGACTTCTCCGCGGCCCTGCGCGCGAGCATCGCCGCGGCGGGCGCTCCGCTGGAGAACGGCCACATCCCCCACGACGCCATCGCCCGGGCCATCGCGGCGGGCGACGCGGCCGCCGCCGAGCGCGCCGGCCACGCGTGCATGGAGCACATCGCGATCGCGCTCAGCGACACCTCGGAACTGCTGGACTGACCTGGGCGGGCCCCGTGGGGCTCAGCCCAGCCGCAGGGACATCACCAGGTAACGGAACGCGGGGTCGTCCGCGTCGTCGGTGATCAGCACCGGTCTGGTCGGCGAGGCCAGGTGGAGGCGGGCGTTCTCGGTCTCCACGCCCGCGAGCCCGTCGAGCAGGTAGTGCGGCTGGAAGGCGATCTGGATGTCCTCGCCGTCCAGCTCCGCGGCCACCGCCTCCGCGCCGCGGCCGATCTCGCCGCCGCCCGCCTGGATCAGCACCTGTCCCTGCGTGAACGACAGCCGGATCGCGCTGTTGTGCTCGGCGACCAGCGCCACGCGCTTGACGGCCTCGACGAACGGCGCGACCGTGACGCCCGCCCTGATCGACAAGTCGTCGGTGAGGCGCGAGCGGTAGTCCTTGAACTGGTCGTCCAGGAGGCGGACCGTGGTGACCCGGTCGGCGCACTCGAACCCGGCGATGCCCTCGCCGAGGCCGATGGACACCTCGCCGGCGCGCAACGTGCGGCCGACCTCCACCATCACCTTGGCGGGCACGATGACCGCGGCCCGCTGCTCCGGCCGTGCCGAACTCCACAGGAACTCGCGGGCGGCGATGCGGTAGCGGTCGGTGGCGGCCAGCGAGACGACGTCCCCGTCGATGTCGACGCGGACCCCGGTGAGCACGGGGAGCGAGGCGTCGCGGCTGGCGGCCACGGCGACCTGACCGACCGCGGCGGCGAAGACCCCGCCGCCGACCGCGCCCGCCTTCTCGGGCATCGCGGGCAACGTCGGAAAGTCCTCGACGGGCATCGTGAGCAGCCCGAACTCGGCGCCGCCGCAGGTCAGCATGACCTCAGAGCCCGAGGTGGCGATCTGCACCGGCTGGTCGGGCAGGCTCTTGGTGATCTCGGCGAGTACCCGGCCCGGGATCAGCGTCGTGCCCGGCTCGGCGACGTCCGCCTCGATCGAGGCGCGCGCGGAGACGTCGTAGTCGAACGCCGACAGCGTGAGGCCGCCGTCCAGCGCGTCGAGCAGGATGCCGGACAACGCGGGCACGGCGGGACGGCCCGGCAGCGTGCGGGCCGTCCAGGCCACCGCGTCGGCCAGGACATCGCGGGTCACCTGGAACTTCACCGTGATCCACCCCCTTCGAAACGTCCGTCCTTGAACGGTAGCGTCTGGGGGTGACATTTACCGGGGCGCGGTCAGCCCCGGGTGCCGTTGAGGTAGGCGAGCACGGCCAGCACTCTGCGGTTGTCGTCGTCGGAGGCCGCCAGGTCCAGCTTGGCGAAGATGTTCGCGGTGTGCTTGGACACGGCGCTCTCGCTGAGGAACAGCCGCTGCGCGATGGCGGCGTTGGAGCGGCCCTCCGCCATGAGTTCCAGCACCTCGCGCTCGCGCGGGGTGAGCCGTCCGAGCGGCTCGTTGCCGGCGTTGCTGGCCAGCAGCCTGGCGATCACGTCGGGGTCCATCGCCGTGCCGCCGGAGGCGACCCTGCGCACGGCGTCCACGAACTGGCCGGCGTTGAACACCCGGTCCTTGAGCAGGTAGCCGACGCCCCCGCTGCCGTCGGCGAGCAGCTCGCGGGCGTACAACTGCTCCACGTGCTGGGACAGGACGAGCACCGGCAGGCCGGGGATGGAACGCCGGGCCGCGAGCGCCGCCTGCAGACCCTCGTCGGTGAAGGTGGGCGGCAGGCGGACGTCCACGACCGCCACGTCGGGCCGCTCGTCGAGCAGGGCCTTCAGCAGCTCGGGCCCGGACTCCACCGCCGCCACGATCTCGAACCCGTGGGCCTGGAGCAGCCGAACCAGGCCGTCCCTGAGCAGGTAGAGGTCTTCGGCCAGGACGACCCTCACCCGCAGCCCCTCCCTTCGGCGTCCTTGATCCGGTCCGACACGGACTTGCCGTACAGAACCATGCCACCACCCAGGACGACCATCGCGACCATGGTGGGCCACTGGAGGGCCTCGGGCAGGTAGAGCGCGAGGAACCAGCTTCTGTTCTCACTACCGAAGATCTTGAAGCCCATGGTGACGAGGCCCTGCGGGAACAGCGGGAGCCAGAACAGCCCGTAGCAGATCGACATCAGCCGGATCTTCCAGCGGGGGACCGCGTTCTCCCCGGCCACGCCCGGGAACGCCCGGGGGATCTCCACGATCGCGGTGGTGGGGCCGCCGGCCGGGCTGTTCAGCGCGAGGACGCCGTCGAAGGCGGCCAGCCTGCGCTCGATGCCGCGAAGGCCGCTGCCCCGGGAGGGGTCGGCCCCGCCGTGGCCGTCGTCGGTGACGGTGACGCGCAGGGCGGGGCCCCGGTGGCTGACGTCGATCGTCACCGCGTCCGCGCCCGAGTGCCGGCCCGCGTTGGCCAGCAGCTCGCTGACCACGAAGTACGCCGCCGACTCGACCGGCGCCTCGGCGCGGGCCGGGAGGTCGACGCTCACCTCGGCCTTCAGCGGGCTGTCCAGCGCGAGGGCGCGTATCGCGTCGCCGAGGCCGCGCTCGGCGAGGACCGGCGGGTGGATGCCGCGGACGAGCCGGCGCAGTTCGATCAGCGAGGCCGCCGACGCCTCGCGCACCTTCACGATCAGCGCCTTGGCCGCCTGCGGGTCGGACTCCACGATCTCCTCGGCCGCGCCGAGCATCATGCCGATCGCCACCAGCCGCGCCTGGGCGCCGTCGTGCAGGTCGCGTTCGATGCGCCGCAGCTCGGCGGCCTGCGCGTCGACGGCCTGGGTGCGGGACTGGGTGAGGTGGCGGACCTCGTTGGCGAGCAGGGCCCTGCGCGTGGGGGCCAGCAGCGACCGCGTCCACCGTCCGTGCAGCCAGGGCACCCGAGGGGCCACCAGCACGCCGGCCACCACGAGGACCAGCCCGGCCAGCACCTGGAACGGCTGCCAGGTGCTCGCGAGGAGCACGCCGTACCCGGCCAGCAGCAGCGGCGACAGGGCGATGAGGCCGCCCACCACCGGCTCGGCCGCGAGCCAGGCGAGGTCGCGCCAGGTGGCCGGGTCCTTGACCATCCAGTCCAGCGTGCGATTGAAGAGGGGGACCATGGACGTGCGGTAGAGCTGCCGTCCCTCGCGGTACCAGCCGTCCGCCTGGGGCACGGGAGGCGGCGGCGCCGGGCGGTACGGCGTGGCGATCTCCACTCCGGACCACCTGGCGGCGATCCTGCGCGCCTCGGCCGTACGCCCGCGGACAATGCGCACGCTCGCCGGGAACACGAAGACCATCCCGAGGCCGAAGGTCAGCGTGAAGGCCACGACCGCGATGGCGAGCCGCCACAGCTGCCACAGGGCCAGCCCGAACAGGGCCAGACCCTTGGCGACACCGGTCAGCGTGCGCAGAATCATGGGTTCAGTCTGCTTCACCTCCGCCGTGGTTCGTAGTGGCGCTGGGTGCCCGGCAAAGGTGTACCTAGGTACACCCCCGCTCGGACCTCAGGTGCATTCCGAACACACACCGCGATTCCTACGGTCGAACGCATGGCAATCATCGAGATCACCAACCTGCGCAAACGGTACGGATCGCAGGTGGCCGTCGAGGACGTGTCCTTCGCGGTCGAGGAGGGTGAGATCTTCGGCGTGGCCGGGAGGAACGGCGCGGGCAAGACGACGACGGTCGAATGCCTGTCCGGCCTGCGCGTCCCCGACGGCGGCACGATCCGTGTCACCGGCCTCGACCCCCGCGACGACCGCGCCGAGCTGCGGCGCAGGGTCGGCGTGCAGCTCCAGGACTGCACCCTGCCCGACAAGATCCGGGTGCACGAGGCGCTGCGGCTGTACGCGTCGTTCTACCGGCGCCCCGCGCCGTGGGAGGAACTGCTGGAGGAGGTCGGCCTCGGCGCCAAGCGGGACACGGCGTTCGCCAAGCTGTCCGGCGGGCAGCGGCAGCGGCTGTCGATCGCGCTCGCCCTCGTCGGGGCGCCGCGCGTCGCGATCCTGGACGAGCTGACCACCGGCCTCGACCCGCACGCGCGCCGGGAGACGTGGGAGCTGATCGAGCAGGTCAGGGCGCGCGGGGTCACGATCGTCCTGGTCACCCACTTCATGGAGGAGGCCGAGCGGCTCTGCGACCGGCTCGCCGTGATCGACGGGGGCCGCGTCGCCGCCCTCGACACGCCGGCGGGGCTGATCGGGCGGCTGGACGGCGCGCAGCGCGTCACCTTCCGCTGCCCGCCGGACGCCGACGAGGCGCTGCGGTCGGCCGGCGAGGTCTCGCGGGTCGTCCGCGACGGCGAGAACGTCACGGTCACCGGCGGCGAAGGCGTGCTGCTGGCCGTCACGACCGCGCTGGCGGAGCGGCGCATCGTCCCCTTGGGGCTGCACGTGGAGCGGGCGACGCTCGACGACGCGTTCCTCGCCATCACCGGCCGCGCGGCCACCGACCACTCCTAGGAGACCTCTCATGCCGGCCACCACCTCCTCGGCGCCACATGGCGCCCTGCGCACGCTCCTATGGACCGAGACCAAGCTCTACCTGCGGGAACCGCTCACGACGTTCTTCACGCTCGCGCTGCCTCTGGGCCTGCTGCTGATCCTCGGCAACGCGATCCCGGGGTTCCGCGACCCGGACCCGAGCCTCGGCGGTGAGCGTGTCGTGGACACCCACCTGCCGGTGATGATGATCGTGCTGTCCGTCATGATCTCCGCGTTCTCCGCCATCCCGGCGGCGCTCGCGGTGTACCGGGAGCGCGGCGTGCTGCGCCGGATGTCCGTGACGCCCGTCGCGCCCCGGTCGCTGCTGCTGACCCAGCTCCTGCTGAACCTGGCGACGTCGGTCGTCGCCGTGATCCTGATGATCGTGGCGGGCGCTCTGGCGTTCGGCACGCACGTGCCCGGCCGGTTCCCCCTGTTCGCGCTGACGTTCCTGCTGGGCGTGTGCGGGCTGTTCGGGCTCGGCCTGTGCCTGGCCGCGGTCGTGCCGAGCAGCCGCGCCGCCGGCGGCATCGGGTCGGTGGTGACGTTCCCGCTGCTGTTCCTGGCCGGCATGTGGGTGCCGCGCGAGCTGATGCCGGACATCCTGCGGAAGATCGGCGACTTCACCCCGACGGGCGCCTTCGGGCAGGCCATGCGGGACGCCTGGGCGGGCGCCACGCCCGAGGCGCTCCACCTCGTCGTCCTCGCGGTGTGGGCGGTGGGCGCCACCGCGCTCGGCGTCCGCGCGTTCCGCTGGGAGTGACAGACCGGTCCGGGTACGGCGGACGGGGCCGGCCGTACCCGGGCCTCTTTCTGAAACGATCGTTCTGATAATGTCGGCGGCATGGCGCGCACGAAGGAGTTCGATCCGGACACCGCGCTCCAGGCGGCCCTCGAGCTGTTCTGGGAGCGGGGCTACGAGGCGACGTCCATGGCGGACCTGGTGGCACGGCTCGGCATCGGCCGGGCCAGCCTGTACGCGACCTTCGGCGGCAAGCACGAGCTCTACATGAAGGCCCTGCGTCGCTACATCCAGACGCGCGCCCCCTCCCCGATCGAGCTGGTCTCCCAGCCCGGCTCTCCGCTGCCCGCCGTCCGCGCGCTGGTCGAGCTGTACGCCGAGCAGTCGTGCGGCGCGCGGGCGGGGCTCGGCTGCCTGGTGGTCAACGCGGCGGCCGAGATGCTGCCCGGCGACGCCGAGGTCTCGCGGTTCGTCGAGGGCAACTGGACGGCGATCGAGACCGCGCTGACCTCCGCGCTCATCCGCGCCCGCGCGCTCGGCGAGCTGCCGGAGGGCAGGGATCCGGTGGCGCTGGCGCGGTTCCTGCTGGTGTTCATGCAGGGCCTGCGGCTCGTGGGCAAGGCCTCGCCCGACCCCGCGCGCCTGCGCGACGCGGCCGCGCAGGCGCTGTCGCTGCTGGACTGATCCTTCTCAGGGCGCACTGCCGACGCATGGTCGAATTCTGGAACGAACGGTCAATGTACAGAAGGGGCAGGACATGAGATTCAAGGACAAAGTGGTGCTGATCACCGGCGCCGGATCGGGCATCGGCCGCGCGGTCGCGCTCGGGTTCGCCAGGGAAGGCGCCCAGGTCGTCGTCACCGGCCGCCGCCGCGGCCCACTGGACCACACCGTCAAGCTCATCGAGGCCGACGGCGGCCACGGCGCCGCCATCCCCGCCGACGTGACCCGCTCGCAGGAGGTCCGCGAGCTCGTCGACGAGATCGTCCGCCGGTACGGCAGGCTGGACATCGCCGTCAACAACGCGGGCGTGCTGTTCAAGGCCGAGGTCGCCGACATCGACGAGGACGACTGGGCGCGGACGCTCGACACCAACGTCACCGGCGTCATGCTGTCCATGAAGCACGAGATCGCCGCCATGCTCCGCACGGGATCCGGTGTGATCATCAACGTGTCGTCCCAGCTCGGAGCGCACATCCGGATCCCCGGCCTCGGCGCGTACGCCGCGTCCAAGGCCGCCGTCACCGCCCTCACCCGCACGGCGGCCAAGGAGTACGCCCGGCACGGGATCCGCGTCAACACGGTGAGCCCCGGCCCGCACGACACGCCGATGTCCATGCGCCCCGGCGAGACCGAGGACGACCGCGCCGAGCGCGTCAGGCGCGAGCTCCCCATCGGCCGGGTCGGGAAGCTGGACGAGATCACCTCCGGCGTCCTCTGGCTCGCGTCCGACGGCGCCGGCTTCGCCGTCGGCACCGACCTGGTCCTCGACGGCGGCTCCACCGCCTGACCCCGAACCCGTGCGGACCGCCTGCCCCGGGACCACGCGGCTCCGCACGGCGTGAGCCCCGGGCGGACGGCTCCGCCGAGGGAACGCCGCCGGTTACCTGCCGCGTAATCGCGCACCGGCCGCCGTCCCGCATAACCTCACGTCATGACGACCACGGCGCTCTCCCGGCGGCCCGTAGGCGAGCTCCTGCGCCAGTGGCGCGAGCACCGCCGGCTCAGCCAGCTCGACCTGTCGATCCAGGCCGACATCTCCACCCGGCACCTCAGCTTCTTGGAGACCGGAAGGTCCAAGCCGAGCCGCGACATGGTCCTGCACCTCGCGGAGGAGCTGGACCTGCCGCTGCGCGAGCGCAACCGCCTGCTGCTCGCCGCCGGGTTCGCGCCGGAGTTCTCCGAGACCACGCTGGACGCGCCGCGGATGACCGCCGTGCGCACGGCGCTCCGGCAGATCCTCGCCGGACACGAGCCGTACCCGGCGGTCGTGGTGGACGGCCGCTGGAACCTCGTCGAGGGCAACGTGAGCCTCGGGCTGCTCACCTCGCTCGTGGACCCGGAGCTGCTGGCCGCGCCCGCGAACGTGCTGCGGGCCAGCATGCACCCGAAGGGCCTCGCCCCGCACATCGTCAACCTCGGCGAATGGCGCTCCCACCTGCTCGGGCGGCTGCGCCGCCAGATCGCCTTCAGCGCCGACCCCGAGCTGGAGGCCCTGTACGCCGAGATCCGGGCCTACCCCTGCGACCAGCCGGAGCCGGAGGAGGCCGAGCTCGCCGGGGCGGGCGAGCTGGTGGTGCCGCTGCGCCTGCGCCACGACGCCGGCGAGCTGGCGTTCTTCAGCACGATCGCCACCTTCGGCACGCCGCTCGACATCACCTTGGCGGAACTGGCCATCGAGTCGTTCTTCCCCGCCGACCGGCGGACCGCCGAAGTCCTCAGGTCGGCCGCGCGGACGTCCCCGGCGGCGCTGTGACATCCTCGACCCTATGATCACGCTCGCCCACGTCAGCGACGTCCACATAGACGGCTCGCCCCGGAGCGTGGAACGGACCGAACGGGTCGTCCGCCACGTCTCCCGGCTCGCGGGCCCGATCGACGCCGTGCTCGTCACCGGCGACATCGCCGACCACGGCGCCGCGGACGAGTACGAGATCGCCCGCGAGCTGCTGCGCTTCCCCTACCCCTCGATCGTCTGCCCGGGGAACCACGACAGCAGGGCCGAGTTCCGCAAGGTGTTCCTCGGCGAGGCCTCCGGCGGCGCCGAGCCCGTCGACCAGGTCCTCCAGGTGGGCGACGTCACCGTCGCGCTGTGCGACTCCAGCGTCCCCGGCCGGAACGAGGGCCGTCTGGAGGACGGGACGCTGCGCTGGCTGGCCGGGGTGCTCGGCGCGGCCCCCGGTCCGGTGCTGATCGGCATGCACCACCAGCCCGTGCCCGTCGCCATCCCGTACGTCGACGAGATCGGCCTGCTGGAGCCCGAGCGTCTGGAGGAACTGGTCCGGGCCCACCCGCGGGTGGCGGGCGTCCTGGTCGGGCACGCGCACACCGCGGCCGCGACGACGTTCGCCGGGCGCCCGGTCTACGTCGCGCCGGGCGTCGCCTCGCAGGCGTTGCTGCCGCAGGAGTCGGCGGCCATGCCGCCGCTGTCGTTCGACATGCCGCCGGGGTTCGCGCTGCACATGCTGTCCGGCGACGGCCGGCTGACGACGCACGCGCGCGTCGTGCTCTGAGAGCCCTTCAGCAGCCTGCGCGGCCCCGGGCCCTGCCGTCCGAGCTCGTCGCCGGGGTTGATCACCGGGCACCGGTCGATCGACAGGCACCCGCAGCCGATGCAGTCGGTGAAGTCGTCGCGGAGCTGCTGGAGCCGGCGCATGCGCTCGTCCAGCTCCTCGCGCCAGTGCTCCGACATCCGCTGCCAGTCCGCGCGGGTGGGGATGTGGTCCGGCGGGAACAGGGAGAGCACCTCGGCGATGTCCGCGAGGGGGATGCCGACGCGCTGCGCCATGCGGATCAGCGCCACCCGGCGCAGCATGTCACGCCGGTACCGCCGCTGGTTCCCGGTCGTACGACGGCTGCTGATCAGCCCCTGCTTCTCGTAGAAGTGCAACGCGGAGACATTGACCCCGCTCCGCGCGGCGAGCTCGCCCACGCTGAGCTCCGGCCCCCGCGGCGCCGCCGAATCCGACATGTCAGACACGCTCCGCTTCCCCTCGCTTGACCTCAAGGTTACTTGAGGTCCGGGGGACCTGCCCCACGCCCGCCACGACATCGTCGGGTCAGCCCGCGGATCAGTGCGGGGCCATGTCCACGAAGCGGCTGTAGTGTCCCTGGAAGGCGACGGTCACCGTGGCGGTCGGCCCGTTACGGTGCTTGGCCACGATCAGGTCGGCCTCGCCCGCCCGCGGCGACTCCCGCTCGTAGGCGTCCTCACGGTGCAGGAGGATCACCACGTCGGCGTCCTGCTCGATGCTTCCGGACTCGCGCAGGTCGGACACCTGGGGGCGCTTGTCGGTGCGCTGTTCCGGACCACGGTTGAGCTGGGAGATGGCGATCACGGGCACCTCCAGCTCCTTGGCGAGCAGCTTCAGCGCACGCGAGATCTCCGACACCTCCTGCTGACGGCTCTCGGTCCGCTTCGGCGAGCTCATGAGCTGGAGATAGTCGACGATGACGAACCGCAGGTCATGCCGCTGCTTCAGCCGCCGGCACTTGGCACGGATCTCCATCATCGACATGTTCGGCGAGTCGTCGATGAACAACGGCGCCTCGGCCACCTCGCTCATCCGCCGCGCGAGCCGCGTCCAGTCGTCATCGTTCATCGTCCCCGACCGCATGGTCTGCAGACTCACCCGAGCCTCCGCCGACAACAGGCGCATCGTGATCTCGTTCCGCGACATTTCCAGCGAGAACACCACGGTGGTCATATGGTGACGAATCGCAGCAGACCTCGCGAAATCCAGACCCAGGGTACTTTTACCGATCGCCGGGCGTGCCGCCACGACGATCATCTGGCCGGGGTGGAGGCCGTTCATGAGGGCGTCGAGGTCCTGGAAGCCGGTGGGGACGCCGGTCATCTGGCCGCTGCGGCTGCCGATGGCCTCGATCTCGTCAAGGGCTCCTGGCATGATCTCGGAGAGGGGGCGGTAGTCCTCGCTGGTGCGGCGGTCGGTGACCGCGTAGATCTCGGCCTGGGCGCGGTCGACCAGGTCGTCGACGTCCTCGTTGTGGCCGCCGTAGCCGTAGGAGACGATGCGGGTGCCGGCCTCGATGAGCCGGCGCAGCACCGCCTGCTCTCGGACGATCTTGGCGTAGTAGCCGGCGTTGGCGGCGGTGGGGACGACGTTGGTGAGGGTGTGGACGTAGGCGCCGCCGCCGACGCGGCCGAGCTCGCCGCGCCGGGTCAGCTCGTTGAAGATCGTGACGGAGTCGGCGGGCTCGCCGCGCCCGTAGAGGTCGAGGACGGCGTCGTAGATGATCTGGTGGGCGGGCCGGTAGAAGTCGTCGGCGCGCAGGACCTCGACGACGTCGGCGATGGCGTCCTTGGACAGGAGCATGCCGCCCAGCACGGACTGCTCGGCCTCGATGTTGCTCGGAGGTGTGCGTTCGAAGGGGGTGTCGAAGGCAGGTGCGATCTCACTGCTCACCTGGCGCCCTCCTCGCGTGTTCCCGGCCCCCCGAAGTAGCCGGGGTGACAGTTTCGCCGGTTCCGCGAGAACCGGCAACGCATGCTGTAGACAACGGTGTGGATGAGCTGTGGATAACGTGTGGACTTCCGGGCACGACATGTGGGCACGCTGGGGACAACTCTGTGGATAACCAGCACCCCTCTGCACACACCCCCGCATGAGCAGGGAAAACACTGTCCACGAGCTGTGGAAGAAAGAAAGCTCGGTGTGACACGCGGGGAACGGTGACCCCGGACACAAGCGACGGGGACGTAAGGGGCAAAATAGGCGAGTGGCTCTTACCCCTCGCGTCGGCGGCCGGGAGATCCTCCGGCTGGCCGTCCCCGCCTTCGGCGCCCTGGTGGCCGAGCCGCTGTTCATTCTCGCCGACTACGCCATCGTCGGCCGCCTCGGCACCGGCGCCCTCGGCGCGCTCGGCGTCGCCGGCGCCGCGCTCACCTCGCTGGTCAGCGTCTGCGTCTTCCTCGCGTACGGCACGACCGCCGCCGTGGCACGGCAGGTGGGCGCGGGCGACCTGCCGCGGGCCGTCAAGCGCGGCGTCGACGGACTGTGGCTGGCCGCCGGCATCGGCGTCGTGCTGATCGCGGCGGGCTGGCCGCTCGCCCCCTGGATCGTCGAGCTGTTCGGCGCCTCCCCCGAGGTCTCCGCCCAGGCCGTGACGTACCTGCGCGTCAGCCTGCTCGGCACGCCCGCCATGCTCGTCATCCTGGCCGGGACGGGCGTCCTGCGGGGGCTCCAGGACACGGTCACGCCGCTGGCCGTCTCCGTCGGCTCCTTCGCGCTCAACGCCCTGCTCAACGCCGTGTTCGTGCTCGTCCTGCACTGGGGCATCGCCGGGTCGGCCTGGG
This sequence comes from Sphaerisporangium krabiense, assembly GCF_014200435.1. NCBI lineage: Bacteria > Bacillati > Actinomycetota > Actinomycetes > Streptosporangiales > Streptosporangiaceae > Sphaerisporangium > Sphaerisporangium krabiense. Next base: position 2,395,764 of record NZ_JACHBR010000001.1, read on the forward strand.
GCACCGTGCTGGCCCAGGCGCTCGGGGCCGTCGTCTACGTCCTGGTGGTGGTCAGGGCGGCACGGGAGCACCACGTGCCGATGCGGCCCGACCCCGCGGGGATCCGCGACTCGGGGACGGCCGGGATCGCGCTGCTGATCCGCACGGTGTGCATGCGGGTCGTGCTGATCGTCGCCACGGTGGTCGCCACCCGCATGGGGGACGCGCCGCTGGCCGCGCACGCGATCGCCACGCAGATCTGGACGCTGACGGCCTTCGCGCTCGACGCGATCGCGATCGCCGGCCAGGCGATCACCGGGCGGGCGCTCGGCGCCGGGGACGTCCACCTGACCCGGTCGGCCACCCGCACCATGGTGATCTGGGGCGTGGGCTACGGCGTCGTCCTGGGCGTGGTGATCACGCTGGCCCGCCCGGTACTCCCCGGGTTGTTCGACGCCGATCCGGCCGTGGCCGCCGCGCTGGTGTCGGTGCTGTGGGTGGTGGCGGCGCTCCAGCCGGTCGCGGGCGTGGTGTTCGTCCTGGACGGGGTGCTGATCGGGGCGGGCGACCGGCGCTTCCTCGCCTGGGCGTCCGCGCTCACCACGGCGGCCTACCTGCCCGCCGCGTACGCCGTCGTCCACACCGGAGGCGGCCTGGTGGCGCTGTGGCTGGCGCTCGGGGTGTGGATGGCGGCCCGGCTGCTCACCCTGGGAGCGCGCGCGTACGGCCGCGCCTGGCTCGTCACGGGAGCCTAGGCCGAGCGTCACCGGAGTCCGGCCGCGTTCAGAGGCGCCTGGCCTCCAGCACGCGCCTGAGGAACTCGCGGGTGCGGGGCTCGCAGGGCTCGCTGAAGAACCGCTCGGGCGGCCCCTGCTCCAGCAGGACGCCCCCGTCCAGGAAGCACACCTTGTCGGCGATGTCGCGCGCCAGCCCCATCTCGTGCGTGGCCAGCACCATCGTCATGCCCGTCGTCTTGAGCTCGCGGATGATGTCGAGCACCTCGCCCACCAGGGCGGGGTCGAGGGCGGAGGTCACCTCGTCCAGCAGGAGCAGGCGCGGCCGGGTGGCGAGGGCGCGGATGATGGCCACGCGCTGCTGCTGGCCGCCCGACAGCCGGTCGGGGTAGGCCCCGGCCTTGTCGGCCAGGCCGAACCGGGCCAGCAGCTCGCGGGCCTCCTCCTCCGCCTGTGCCCTGGCCACGCCGTGCGCCTTCCTCGGCGCGAGCGTGATGTTGCCGAGCACGGTCATGGACGGGAAGAGGTTGTAGGACTGGAAGACCATGCCGATGCGCTTGCGCACCTGGTCGGGATCCGTCCGCACGTCGGTGATCTCGTCCCCGTCGAGGTGGATCGTGCCGTCGTCCACGGTCTCCAGGAGGTTGACGCACCGCAGCAGCGTGGACTTGCCGGAGCCGGAGGCGCCGATCAGGCAGACCACCTCGTGGGAGTCCACCGACAGGTCCACGCCGCGCAGCACGCTGTGCCGGTGGTAGTGCTTCCAGACCCCCGCGACGCGCAGGACCTCGCCCGCGTCCGTGCCGCTCACGCGCCCCGCCGCCTCTGGGACCTGGCCGCCAGGTAGTCGGTGAAGCGGGCCATCGGGACGGTGAGCGCGATGAACAGCAGCGCGGCGGCCAGGTAGGGGGTGTAGTTGAAGGTGTCGGCCGCGTGGATCTGCGCCTGGCGCAGCGCCTCCAGCGGCCCGATCGTCGCGACCAGGGCGGTGTCCTTCTGCAGGGAGACGAAGTCGTTGAGCAGGGGCGGCACGACCCTGCGCACGGCCTGGGGCAGCACCACGAACCGCATGGACTGGGCGTGGGTCAGGCCCAGGGACCGGGCGGCGGCGCGCTGGCTCGGGTGCACCGAGTCGATGCCGGCCCGGAACACCTCGGCCACGTAGGCGCCGTACGACAGCGTCAGCGCGATGATGCCGAGAACGGCGAGGTCGGACGGCATGCCCCGCAGTTCGAGCGCGGGCAGGCCGAACCCGACCAGGTAGATGATCAGGATCGTCGGTATGCCGCGGAAGACGTCGGTGTAGAGCACGGCCAGGGCGCGCAGCGGGAAGAACAGCGGCGAGCGCACGGTGCGGACGAGGGCCACCAGCAGGCCCACGATGAGGATCAGCGGCTCGGCGATCAGGAAGATCTTGATGTTGAGCAGGAAGCCGGACAGCACGTCGGGGAAGGCGTCGGCGAACCGCTCGGCGTCGAAGAAGGTCTCCTTGACCCGTGGCCAGCCCGGCGAGGCGGTGACCACCCAGATCACGAGCACGACGAAGACGACCGTGGAGACCGACGCGACCGAGCCGGACCGTACCTCGCGGCGCCGGCGCAGGCGCTCGCGTTCCCGCTGGCGCTCGCTCTTCACCCAGGCGCCGGGCACGCCGGCGGTGTCCGCCGCGAGCGGGCCCGGCGACTCGCCGGGGTGGCTCACTTCAGGTCCGGGGCCCCGGCCGCGGAGCCGAGCCACCGGGTCTCGATGCTCGCCAGCTCGCCGGTGGAGCGCAGCTCGCCGATCGCCGCGTTGACGCACGGCACCAGCGCGCTGCCCTTCTGGAAGACCAGGCCGAACTGCTCGGCGGCGCCCTGGTCGCTGCCGAACTGGCCGACGATCTTCGAGCCCTCGACCTGCGCCGCGGTGACGTAGAACGCGGTCGGCAGGTCCACCACCAGGACGTCGACCTGCTTGTTCTTCAGGGCGTTCACGGCGTCGATCTGCTCGTTGTAGACGTTCGGCTGGGCGGTCGGCTGGATGGCGCTCTTGACGGCCGTGAGGGACGTCGTGCCGACCTGGACGCCGATCTTGGCGTCCTTGAGGTCGGCCAGCGAGCCCGGGGTGGCGTACTTGGAGCCGTTCAGCGCGACCGCGGCCTGCTTGACCGTGTAGTAGCCGTCGCTGAAGTCGACGGCCTTGGCGCGCGCCGGGGTGATGGACACCTGGTTGACGTCGAAGTCGAACTGCTTGGCGCCGGGGGCGAACGCGGAGTTGAAGGGGGCGACCGTCCAGGCGACCTCGGTCTTGGCGAAGCCGAGCTTGCCCGCCACCGCGTAGGCGACGGCGCTCTCGAAGCCCTCGCCGGTGGACGGATCGTCGTCCTTGAACCAGGGCTCGTAGGCGGGCTTGTCGGTGCCGATGGTCAGCGTGCCGGGCTTGAGCAGCTTGAGCTGGTCCTTGGCGCAGGAGGCCGACGCCGAGGGCGCGGCCGAGGACGGCGAGCCGGACGCGGAGGTGGTGTCGTCGGCCGGAGCGCATGCCACCACCACCATCGCGAGCGCGCCGAGCACCGGCAGCATCGAGGGACGGAGCATTCACGCCTCCAGAGGGGGTCCTGACGAGCGAATTCGTCGCTCAGGATATCGGTGACCAAAGATTCGCCCATACCAGGCCATTGATGCTGAAACCATACTGTTCCTGCGCCCCACCCGGCACGGCGGGGGCGCCCCGCCCCGGAGGCCGCCCGGGAAAGCCGGAGGGCCCCTCTCCGGTGGAGAAGGGCCCTCACGAGCGTCTGTGGTCGCACACCGCTCAGGCGGAGAGGACCTCGACGTCGATGTTCGCCGCGACCTCGGGGTGGAGCCGCACCGAGATCCGGTGCGAGCCCACGCTCTTGATCGGGCTGGTGATCTCGATACGGCGGCGGTCCAGCTCGGGGCCGCCGGCGGCCTTCACCGCGTCGGCGATGTCGGCGGTCGTGACGGAGCCGAACAGACGGCCGGACTCGCCGGAGCGGGTCTTCAGCGTCACCCGGAGAGAGCCGAGGCGCCCGGCGACCTGCTTGGCGGTGTCCAGGTCGCGGATGTCGCGGGCGTCACGCGCCTTCTTGATCGACTGGACCTGCTTCTCGCCGCCGCGGGTCCAGCGCAGGGCGAAACCGCGGGGAATGAGGTAGTTGCGGCCGTAGCCGTCCTTGACCTCGACGATGTCGCCGGGGGCGCCGAGGCCCGAGACCTCGGTGGTGAGAATGAGCTTCATGTCTCCCAAGCCTCCTGTCAGCGCGCGGTGCTCGTGTACGGCAGCAGGGCCATCTCACGAGCGTTCTTGATCGCGGTCGCCACGTCGCGCTGGTGCTGGGTGCAGTTGCCCGTCACCCGGCGGGCACGGATCTTGCCGCGGTCGGAGATGAACTTCCGCAGCAGCGCCGTGTCCTTGTAGTCGACGTAGGAGATCTTGTCATGGCAGAACAGGCAAACCTTCTTCTTCGGCTTGCGCAGTGCCGGCTTCGCCATCGTGGTGCTCCTCCTAGGAGAGCCCCGCGT